>NZ_VNHW01000001.1 GCF_008124835.1 Blastococcus xanthinilyticus
ATGAGCGAGCTGCGCGCCGTCCTCCCGCATCCCGACGCCGCCGCCTGCCGGGACGCCGTGGACCGGTACGCCCGCGCCGCCAAGGACGCCGGTGACCCCCGCCCGATCGGAATGCTGCGCGCCGGAGCGCTGGCCGATCTGCTGCTGCGCCCGTGGCAGCAGCGGCCGTCGGTGACCGCACACCTGACCGTCGTCGCGCCGCTGACCGCGCTCACCCCCGCCGGCTTCCTCGCCGCCGGCGCGCCGCTGCCGGCCGCCTTCACCGGCCCCGACCCTGCCCCCGACTCCGGCGCCCACACACCGCCCGCCCCGGCGGCGCCGGTCGGCGAGGTCGACGGGGAGCCGATCACCGCCGCCCACCTGCGCGAACTCCTCGCCCAACTCGACGCCCTCGGGGTGCGCGCCCCGGCCGGCGGGAGCCTCGAGCTCGCGATCACCGACGCCACCGGAAAGCTGCTCGCCCTCACCACCCCCGGCGAAGCGGCCCGGCTCGCCCGCCGCGGCTGCACCGCCCACCCCGACACCGCAGCCCGCCCAGACGCCGCAGCCCACCCCGACAGCACAGACGCCCCCGACCACGGCTGCGGCTGCCCGGTGATCGGCGTGCCCGACCCGGTCGACCGCTACCGGCCCTCAGCAGCCCAGCAGCGCTTCCTCACCGCCCGCGACCGCACCTGCCGCCACCCCGGCTGCACCGCCCCCGCCGCCCGGGCCGACCTCGACCACGTCATCCCGCACGCCGACGGGGGCGAGACCGCCTGCGACAACCTCTGCTGCCTGTGCCGCCGCCACCACCGGCTCAAGACCTTCGCCCCCGGCTGGACCCACACGATCAGCGACGACGGCGTGCTCACCGTGATCACCCCCACCGGCGTCACCCGGATCAGCCGACCACCCGGCTACCGCGTCCTCACCGGACCACCGCAACCACCGCCGGACCCGGCGGACGACCCGCCGCCCTTCTGACCCGACCGTTCCCGCGACCGCCTCAGCGGTAGCTGAGCAGGTGCCGGCGCGCGCCGGTGACGTGCGCGTGGTCGTTGAACGACAGCAGCGACAGCCCGCCGGCACCGGCCACCACCGAGGTGATCCCGACGTTGACCGCGGCCCGGTTCAGCGCGACCACGCCGTCGGCCGGCGCGGCGAGCAGCGCGGCCGTCACGGCGGCGATGACCCCGGCGGAGGTGGCGATCACCGCGTCCTGCCCGGGCGCCAGGCCGGTGACCACGTCGTCGACGGCGGCGAGCGCCCCGGCGGAGAAGGCCGGCCAGCCGTCCGCGTCCCCGGCGGCGATCCACGAGCGCAGCGCCGCATCGAGCAGCCGCTGCACCTGCCGCGACCGGGACTCCCCGGCCGGGGCGGCCCCGGGCGCGGCGTCCCCGGCCTCGATGGGGTACCGCTTCAGCAGGTCCAGGTGGTCGTACTCGTCCAGGCGGGGGTCGGGTGCGGGCGCCACCGCCCAGCCGGCCGCTCCGGCGAGCAGCTCCGCGGTGTCCCGCTGGCGGCGCAGCGTGCCGGAGACGACCAGCGGGTTCCGCAGCTCCCGCCGGCGCAGCTCCTCGCCCAGGCAGCTCGCCTGCTCCCGGCCCAGGTCGCTGAGCACGTCGTAGTCGTCGGCCCCGAACGAGGCCTGGCCGTGCCGGACGAGGCAGATCAGCGGCATCCGGACAGCTTCTCGGCGCGCTGGAGCAGGACGGCGGCGGCGATCCCGAAGTTCGCGAAGCGTGGGTTGGTGCTGTGCCCGGAGCTGTAGCGCGCCCAGATCTGCTGGATGATCACGGCCAGCCGGAAGAGGCCGAACACCTCGTAGAAGGTCCAGTTGTCCGTGCGCAGGCCGGTGCGGGCCAGGTACCGCTCGACCAGCTGCTCGCGGGTCGGCATCCCCGGCAGGATGCTCGGCTGGGTGGACACCAGCCCGAACTCCTCGTCGTCGTCGGCGGTCACCCAGTAGGCGAGGGAGGACCCGAGGTCCATCAGCGGGTCGCCGACGGTCGCCATCTCCCAGTCGAGGACGCCGGTGATCCGCGGGGCCCCCGAGAGGTCGAGCACCAGGTTGTCCAGCTTCCAGTCCCCGTGCAGCAGGCTCGCCCGCACGTCCGCCGGCTGGTGCTCGGCCAGCCAGCCCATGAGCTCCTCGGCCGCCGGCACGTCGTCGGTCCGCGCGTCGCGGAACCGCCGCGACCAGCCCTCCACCTGGCGGCGCACGTATCCCGGGCCGCGGCCCAGGTCGGCCAGGCCGGCGGCGTCGACGTCGATGGAGTGCAGGTCGGCGAGGGTGTCGTAGGCGGTCTCGCCGAGCACCCGCGCCCGCTCCGGCGGCAGCTGCACCCCCTCGGGCAGCCTGCGGGTGAGGATCGTGCCCTCCAGCCGCTCCATCACGTAGAAGTCGCTGCCGATGACCGCCGGGTCCTGGCAGAAGCCGTGGATCTCGGCGACGACGTCCAGGTGCGGTCGCAGCCGCTGCTGCACCCGCACCTCCCGGCCCATGTCGTGCGCCGAGGCCGCCTTGTGCCCGTGCGGCGGCCGCCGGAGCACCAGCTCCAGGTCGCCGTAGTCCAGCAGGTAGGTCAGGTTGCTGGCCCCGCCCGAGAACTGTCGCACCCCGGGTGCGGACCGCCCCGCCAGCGCCGGCACGCGCGGCGCCAGCCACGCGTGCACGGCCTCGACGTCGAAGGCGTCCTCGGGTCGGACCTCGCGCAGCCGGCTGGCGTTCTCGCTCATCGGCCCCATCCCACCACGGCCCGGCCGGGCGCCGCCGGGTCGGGGCCGGGACGCGGATCAGGCCGGATCCGGCCCGGAACTGCTAGCCTCGCGCCGGGTCGAGGTTACGGCCCGACCTGCGCCGTCAGGGTCCCGAGTGCGCCGGAGTGCTCCGGGCAGCACCCGCCCCAGGTGGGAGACCCGCATGGATCCGCACGATGCCGCGCCATCGGAGCTGCCCCCGTTCGAGCTCTCGGTCGATCTCCCGGCCGGCCGGGTGTGCGTGGCCGGGGAGCTCGACCGGGAGCAGGCGCCGCTCGTCCTCGACGCGCTCGCCGCCCTGTCCGACAGCCCCGGTGCCCGCTGGACGCTGGACGCCCGGCGGGTCACCTTCTGCGACGCCGAGGGCCTCCGCGTGCTCGTCACCGCCCACCGGCGGGCGTTCAGCCGCGGCAAGGAGCTCGCCGTGCTGCCGAGCCCGTGCATGCACCGGCTGGTGCTCATGGTGGGCCTCGACCAGCTGCTGCGGGTGCCACCCGCATCGGCGGCGGTCCTGGCCGACGTCGCGGCGAGCCGGCGGACGGTGCGGACGCTCGCCTCCGTCCGGGAGCACCGGCATCCGGCCACGACGCCGCCCCCGGAGGAGTCCACCGGCTGAGCCGGCCCGGCCGGAGGGCTGCCTGCTGGACCGGCGCGCTACTGGACCGGCGCGCCCGGAGGGGGCAACCTGTGGACGAGCTGCTCGTCGACCGACGCGACCCCGGCGACCGTGGTGAGCGCACCCAGGGCACCGTCGGGGGCCGAGCCGGTGATGATGCCGAGCGCGTCCAGCACCTGGTCGACCTGCATGCCGCGGGCGCGCAGGCCCTGCACGACGCCGTCGAGGGCCGCCAGGTGCCCGTCGTCGACGGTCACGCTGACGTGGGTCATGCCCGGGGAGGCTACGCGGCGCCGCGCGTCGCGGGAACCGCTTCTCCCGGAGCCACGCCCAGCCCGCTGCCCGCATCGACCGACGCCAGGAGCAGCCGCTCGCTCTCCTGGCACAGGGTCGCCCACAGCTCGAGCCCGCGCCGGCCGGTCGCCTCGGCCCAGAGCGCGGCCAGCCCCGCGACGTGCGGGGTGGCCATGCTGGTGCCGCTGATGGTGCGGTAGCGGTCGGGCAGCGGCCAGGCGGAGAACACCTCCCAGCCGGGCCCGGCGACGTCGACCTGCCCGCCGCGGCCCGGAAGGCTGCGCGCCGAGAAGTAGGCCATCTCCAGCGCCTGGTCCACCGCCCCGACCGCCAAGATCTCCACGCTGTTGGCCGGGGTGCCGACGAACCCGGGGTCGCCGGACCGCCGGTCGGCGTTGTTGCCCGCGGCCGCGACGATCAGCGAGCCCTGCTGCAGCGCCCGCCGCCCGGCGGCCGAGTACGGCGGGTGCACCGTCATCACGTCGGCCCCGAGCGACATCGAGATCACCGGGCAGCCGCTGGTCACCGCCCAGTTGATGCCGGCCAGGATGCCGGCGTCGGTCCCGCTCCCCCCGTTGCCGAGCACCTTCCCCGCGAAGATGTCCGCCTCCGGCGCGACGCCGTAGCGGGGGCCGCCGGCCGGCGTCCGCGGCCCGCACGCGGTGCCGATGCAGTGGGTGCCGTGCCCGTGCCCGTCCTGGGCGTCCTCCCCGGCGACGAAGGAGCGCGCGGTCACCGTGCGGCCGGCGAAGTCGGGGTGCGCGAGGTCCATGCCGGTGTCCAGCACCGCGATCCGGACGCCCCGGCCGGAGTACGGGGAGACGTCGGCGCGCACCGCCTGGATCCCCCAGGTGGCCTCGGGGGTGTCGGCGAAGCGGGCCGCCGGCTCCGTCGCCGGGCCGCCCGGCGCGAGCAACCGCCCGGTCAGGTCGGCGACCCCGTCCCGGTACCCGAGTACATAGCCGGGTTCGGGGTCCAGCGCTTGATGGACCAGTTCCGGTGACACCGAGAGCACCGGCCGGGACGACGCCGCCGCCAGGGCCCGCAGCTGCCCGTCGTCCGCGGCGACCACGGCGATGCCCAGGGCGGCGAAGACCGTGGCACCGGCTCCCCGGAGCGTCTCGGGGGGCACGTCGCCGTCGGTGAAGTCACGGGAGTCCGCGACGTCCCGGACCCCGGCGCGCGCCCAGTCCACCTGCTGGTCGCCCCCCGGCGCGTCGCCGAAGACGACGACCCGGCGGCCGGTGGTCAGCGCTCCGCCGCCGGGGAGCCCGGCCTCCGGAACGGCCGGTCGGCGCGGATCGTCCACTGTTCCCCCTCGGCGACGTGGCGGCCGCACCCTCACGGAACGTCGTGGTGCGGTCCTCCTCCGTCAGCGTCGTGCTGCCGCCGCTCCCGGGCAACCCGGAGCCGGCTGCCGGGCCGAACCCGGGCCGCTCAGCCCTGGGTGACCGCCGGGTCCATCCACATGACCTCCCAGACGTTGCCGTCGGGGTCGGCGAAGCTGGCGCCGTACATGAAGCCGGAGTCCTGGGCGGGGAGCCACGGCTTGCCGCCGGCCGCGATCGCCGCCTGCACGAGCCGGTCGACCTCCTCGCGGCTGCCGGCCGACAGGCAGTTGAGCACCGAGGTCGCCTGCGCCGGGTCGCCGACCGGGCCGGTGACGAAGTCGGCGAAGCGCTCGCGGGTGAGCAGCATGACGACGATGTTCTCCTCGACGACGTAGGAGACGCAGCGCTCGTCGGAGAACTGCTCGTTGCGGCGGAAGCCGAGCGCACCGTAGAAGGCGTCCGCGCGGTCGCGGTCGGACACGGGCAGGTTCACGAAGATCATGCGCACGAGGACTCCTCGGGGAGGGATGTCACCGCCCGCCGGCGGCGGAGCGGTCAGCAGGAGGGACCGGCGGTCCACGGAGAACTCATCGGTGCTCCGGTGGCACGGTGCCGTGCCGCCACGGGGCTCCACGGTGCTGTGGCGCGTGCCGCCCGCGCGGCACACCGGGTCAGCCGGGCAGCGCGGCGGGGCCCCCGGGCCGGGCGTGCACGTCCCGCGGCCCGGCGACCTCGTGGCCCTCGTCGCACCGCAGCGCCACCCGGACGGGAGCTCCGCACCCGCGGTGGTCGAGGGCCAGCGGCGGCGGGCCGTCGGCCAGGTAGCGGTCGCCCCACTCCATGAGCGCGACCAGCGTCGGGTACAGGTCCCGCCCCTTCGGCGTGAGCCGGTACTCGTGCCGCAGCCGCGCCCCCTCGGCCTGGTAGGGCTCGCGGCGGAGCACCCCCTCGGCCACGAGCGTGCCCAGGCGGTCGGTCAGCACCGCCTTCGGCGCACCGAGGGCCTGCTGGAAGTCGGCGAACCGGCGGACCCCCAGGAAGGCCTCGCGGAGGACGAGCAGGCTCCACTTCTCCCCCACCACCGCGAGCGTGCCGGCCACCGAGCACCGGGAGCGGTCGAAGGAGTCCTGGCTCACAGGTGTGAGCATAGCCATGCTGGGTTCGCTTGACGAACCTTGCTCGGCGGAACAGAGTTCAGGTTGCGAACCCAGGAGGCGGACGGTCTCCGGCCGGCCCGCCCGGCCCCCTGCAGCGCTCGCGCACCACCCGCTGCTCCGGAGAGGAACCCGTCATGACCCGCATCCGCACCGCCCTCGCCCGCCGGCACGCCGCCCGCACCCAGCTGCGCGACGAGCGCGCACTGGCCCGCGCACTGGCCGCGGCCCCCACGCTCGAGTCCGCCCACGAGATCGCCGTCCTCGGCGCCCGCCGCTGACCTCGGGCACGGGCTGACCGGCGCGCGCCGCCGGTCAGCCCCCTCGCGCCCGGCCGGGCAGCCGGCTCACTCCTGCGGCTCGACGATGGTGGCGTCGAGGAAGGGCTCGCCCTCCCAGTCCGCGTAGGCCTCGTCCGGCAGGTCGGCCCCGATGGCCTCCTCCACCTCGGCCAGCTCGAACTCCTCCCACGGCTGCGCCGCCACGGCCACGGTCTGCCCCGGCGCGAGGTTCCCCGGCTCCTCCTGCATCACCACGAGGATCGGCTCGACGCCGTCGGTCCCGGCGAGCGTGAACGCGATCGGGGACACGATCCGCTCCACCTCGCCCACCAGCGAGACCTCCAGCCCGTTGTAGCCCTCGAGGTCGTCGCGGAACTCCTCGGTGTAGGCCCCGTCGTACGGGTCCTCCAGGTCCTCGGCCGGGCGGACGTCGACGTCCGCCGGCGTGGTCGGCGAGGTGTCGTCCTCCCCGCACCCGGTCAGGACGGCGAGCCCGAGCGTCGCCGACAGCAGGGCGCCGGCCATGGCCGGCCGCCGGGTGGCGGGCGGGCGGATGCCGGTGGCGGCTGCCTGGGTCGATCGCCGGCTGGTCGTCATCGCCGTCGTTCCTTCCGTGCCGTGGTCCCGGCCGCGGAACCGCGCAGCCGGGTGGGTTCGCCGGTCCATGCCCCGATAGCACGCCGGTCCCCCTCCGCGGCCGGATTCGTCACCGCTTCGCAACAGGGGTAGCGCCCCCGGACGCCGGGCGTTGCGAACCGATGACAGGGCCCGCGGCGCCGCGTCCGACCGCCCGGGCGGTGGGCATGCCAGGCGCCTCACCCCGACCCCCGGAGGCCCGCCCACCGTGAAGCACTGGATCCGCCGCGCCGCCGCCGTCCTCGGTGGGCTGGTCGTGCTGCTGCTCGTCTACGGGGTCCGGATCGAGCCGCGGCTGATCCTGGACGTGGAGCGGGCCGACGTGCCCCTCCCCCGCCTCGACGAGACCGCCGACGGCACCAGCCTCGGGATGATCGCCGACCTGCAGGTCGGCATGTGGTGGTCCAACGACGGGATGATGAACCGCGCGGTCGAGGAGCTGGTGGACGCCGGGCCGGACATCGCGCTGCTCGGCGGCGACTACGTGTACAGCGAGGAACCCGGTATCGCCGAGCAGGTGGACACCGTCCTGGAGATCCTCGACCCGCTCCTGGAGTCGGGCATCCCGACCTACGCGGTGCTGGGCAACCACGACTACGCGGTCGGCGCCGCCGAGGAGCTGACCACCGCCTTCGAGGAGGCGGGGATCACCGTGCTCCGCAACGAGGCGGCCCCGGTGCCCGGCACCGGCGAGGGCGCCGACGCGCTCTGGGTGGTGGGGGTCGGACCGGTGTGGCCGGGCGAGACCGACATCGACGCCGCCCTGGCCGAGGTGCCCGACGGCGCCCCGCGCGTCGTCCTGAGCCACAACCCGACGGCCTTCCCCGACTTCCCGGCGGGCACCGCCCCGCTCGTGCTGGCCGGCCACACGCACTGCGGCCAGGTGGCTCTCCCCGGCACCCCCTCCTGGTCCTACCTCGGACTCACGGCCGAGGAGGAGATCGTCGCCGACGGCTGGGCCCCCGAGGGCTACGGCGCGGAGGGCAACCGGATGTACGTCTCCTGCGGGCTGGGCTTCAGCACCGTGCCGGTCCGCATCAACGCACCGCCGCAGCTCGTGCTCTTCGACCTCCGCGCCGGGGCCTGAGCCACGGCGGTCACGCCTCCCAGTCCCACCCGGCGTCCTCGACCAGCCGGCGCAGCCGGACCCGCCGCGGCGCGGCCTCCTCGACCGCGCACCGCCAGCTGCCGGCGTCGGCCAGGGGCATGCCCGCCGCGGCCAGCCGGCCGACCTCCGGCGGCGGCGGTGGCTCCTCCTCCTCGGCGGGCCCGTCGTGCCCGGCCGTCGCCGTCGCCAGGTAGCGGTCCACGACCCGCCGCACCTGGTCCACCGCCGGCCCGGGCGGACGCACGTGCTCGGCGACCGCGAACCGCAGCAGCAGCGCGGCGTCGTCGAGCCGCGCGATCGCCAGCGGCGCCTCCGCCTCGGCCCGGCGGCTCCGGAAGAAGTGCAGCACCGGGTAGGCCAGGTGCTGCTCGGCGACGGTGGCCAGCTGACCGGGGAGGGCCAGCAGCTGCTGGGTGAGGACGGGGTCGAACCGGTCGCCGTCCCAGCTGCCGAGGAGGAGGTCCTGGGCGCTGCCGCCGAGAGCGTGCAGCTGGGTCGCCAGGGCGCGCCGGGTGACGACGGCGGACATCACCGAGAACAGGTAGGTGATGGACAGCGTCAGCAGCGCCAGCCCGCTGAAGCTGGCCACCGCCGTCGCCACCCGCCAGCCCGGCACGGTGGAGACGAAGTCACCGACCCCGAGGCTCGAGACGGCGAAGCCGGCGTAGTAGAAGACGTCGGCCACCGACGCCGACCGGCCGCTGCTGAACTCGACCACCGAGCCGCTGCCGACGAACACCAGCGACCAGCCGGTCCAGAACGCACCCACCCAGAGGACCACCGTGGTCACCATGAGCACGGGGCCCCCGGCGGTGAGCAGCGACGCCCGCCCGTCCGCGCGCCCCCGGTGCAGCCGCATGAGCTGCCGCCACCCGGAGCTGAGCACCCGCCGCGTGAGCGGCCCCGCGCCCTCGCCCAGGGTCAGCGTCGTGGAGACGACGTCCCAGGCGACCAGGACGACGACCGCCGCGCCCAGGACGATGCAGAGCGCCGCGACGGCGGAGCTCACCGGGCGGCCCGCCCGGCTCGGGCCGGCCGGACGGCGGTCGCGGGCGTCCGCGCGGAGGGGCTGGGCGGTACGACGGGGGGCGTGCGCACGGTTCCTTCCTGGGCGCCGGGGACGGGGCCGGCGTCCTCGGGGCCGGTAGCCGGTGCCGCCCGCGACCACCCGGATGTCACCGGAACGTCATCTGCGTTCCGCCCGCCGTGACGGCCGTGCGGCGACCCGGCAGACTGGTGACATGTCGCGGTCTGTGCTGATCATCGAGGACGACCCGCGGATCCGGCGCATGCTGCAGCTGACCCTGCAGCGCGAGGGGCTCGAGGTGACCGAGGCGGGCAGCGGGGAGGACGCGCTCGAGCGGCTGGCCGAGCACACCTTCGACGTGATCCTGCTCGACCTCATGCTGCCGGGCAAGGACGGCTTCGAGGTCTGCCGCGAGATCCGGAAGACCTCCAACACCCCGGTCATCATGGTGACCGCGCGCGCGGACAGCCACGACGTCGTCGCCGGGCTCGAGGCGGGGGCCGACGACTACGTCTCCAAGCCCTTCGTCGTGAAGGAGCTCTCCGCCCGCATCCGCGCGCTCGCCCGGCGCACCCGGGCGCCGGAGGCCCGGGTCCGGCTCACCGTCGGCGACCTCGAGGTCTCCCCGACCGAGGGCACGGTCGTCCGCGACGGCGAGCAGCTCAACCTGACCCGCACGGAGTTCCGGCTGCTGTGCGAGCTGGCCGCCGAGGCCGGCCGCGTGCTCAGCCGCGAGGAGCTGCTCGAGCGGGTCTGGGGCTACGACTACTTCGGCGACTCCCGCCTCGTCGACGTCCACGTCCGCCGGCTGCGGAAGAAGATCGAGCCGGATCCGGCGAACCCCACGCTGGTCACCACCGTCCGCGGCATGGGCTACCGGGTCCCGGGGTGACCGCTCCGGCTCCGCCCGCCGACGGGGCGCCGCCGGCCGCCGCGGGAGCGGCTCCTCGCGGCACGTCGTCGGCGGCCCCTGCCGCCGCGGCCACGTCCGGCACGCGGGCCCGCCCCCCGGCGTTCCGGGTGCGCACGCTGCGCGCCCGCGCCACCGTGGCCTTCGCCGCGGTCACCCTGCTGCTGTCCACCGTGCTCGCCGTCGCCGTCTGGGTGGCCGTGTCCCAGTACCTGCTGGGCCAGCGGGAGCGGGTCACCCTCCACCAGGCGTCCAGCAACGCGGCGCAGGTGCAGCGGTCGCTGGCCACCCAGGGGCTCAGCATCCCGCAGCTGCTCAGCCAGCTGCCGCGCGAGACCGGCTCCACCTCGCTGCTGGTCGACGACGGCGCCTGGAGCACCACCTCGCTGCGCATCGGCCGGGACGACCTGCCCGAGGAGCTGCGCGAGACCGTCGTCGCGGGCACCCCGGTGCGGCAGCGGATCGAGGTGAACGGCGAGACGATGATGGCCGTCGCCGTTCCGCTCGCCGAGCTCCGCCAGGCCTACGTCGAGGTCTTCCCGCTGCAGGAGCTGGACAAGACCTACCGGGTGCTGGCCACCGTCCTCGCGGTGTCCGTCCTCGGATCCGTCCCGCTCGCCCTGGTGGTCGGCTGGTGGGTCACCGGGCCGACGCTGCGCCCGCTGGACCGGATCTCCGCCGCGGCGTCGGCGATCGCCGGCGGCGCCCTGGACACCCGCATCGACCCGCGCGGCGACCCCTCGCTCATCCCGATCGCGACCTCGTTCAACCACACCGCGGACACGCTGGAGGAGCGGGTGCGCAGCGACGCGCGCTTCGCCGCGGACGTCAGCCACGAGCTGCGCAGCCCGCTCACCACCATGCTCGGCGCGCTGGACCTGGTGGAGGCCACGGCCGCCCCCGGCGACGCCGACCAGGCCGAGGCGCTCGGTCTGCTGCGCTCGGAGGTCGTCCGGTTCGAGCGGCTGGTGGCCGACCTCCTGGAGATCTCCCGGGCCGACGCCGGCAGCAACGACGCCGCGGTGGAGCCCGTGCGGCTCTCCGCCCTCACCCGCGAGGTCATGTCCCGGTACCGCGGCGACGGCGCCGGGGGCGCACTGCTGACGGTGGCACCGGATGCCGAGGAGGTGCTGGTCTGCGCCGACAAGCGACGCCTGGAGCGGGTGCTCAGCAACCTCATGGAGAACGCCGACAAGTACGCCGGGGGCGTCACCGCCGTCGCCGTCCTCCGGGCGGGCGAGGTGGCACGGATCCTGGTCGACGACGCCGGACCGGGCGTCCCGGAGGCCGACCGGACCCGCATCTTCGAGCGGTTCGCCCGGGGTGCGGGGAGCATCCGGACACGTACCGAGGGGTCGGGGCTCGGCCTGGCCCTCGTCGCGCGGCACGTGCGCGCGATGGACGGCCGGGTGCACGTGGAGGACAACTCCTCCGGCGGTGCCCGGTTCGTCGTCGAGCTGCCGATCGAGGAAGGCCCGTGAGGGCCCTCCTCGCGCTGCTGTGCGGCCTGGTGGTGCTCGCCGGGTGCGGCGTCGAGCCGCAGCCGGTGCCCGAGCCGCTGCCCATCCCGGCGCCCCCGGTGCCCGAGCAGGGGCTGCCCGAGGGGGAGACCAGCACGGTCGTGACGGTCTTCTTCGTGCGCGGCGCCGAGCTCGTGCCGGTCGAGCGCCCGGTCGAGCGGGTGACCCCCGCGGAGGCGCTGGCCGTGCTCACGGCCGGCCCCACCCGGAGCGAGGTGATCGCCGGGCTGCGGACCGCCCTCGCACCCCAGCCGCTGACGGTCGACGTGGGCCTGCCCGGCGGGATCACCTCGGTGGACGTGACCCCGGAGTTCACCGGCATCACCGGCGGTAACCAGCTCCTCGCGGTCGCCCAGGTGGTCTGGACGCTGACCGGCCTGGAGGACACCAACCAGGTGCGGTTCCTCCTCAACGGGGTGCCGGTCGAGGTGCCCACCGACAGCGGCCTCACCAACGACCCGGTGGGCCGGGACCACTTCCCCTCCGTCGTCCCGGTGCCCGAGTGACGCGCGCCCTCCGGCGGGTCTGGCAGTTGGCCAGCGGCTCGCTGTGGCCGATCCCGCTGGCCGGCGTCACCGCCGCCGTCGCCCTCGGCATCCTGATGCCCCTGGCCGACGCGCTGCTGGGCACCGCGGGCACCGCCTCCCCGGTCTCCGTGCTGTTCGGGGGCGGGCCGGCCGCGGCCCGGGACCTGCTGGCCGCCATCTCCGGCTCGCTGATCTCGGTCACCGGCGTGACCTTCTCGCTCACGGTGGTCGCGCTGCAGCTGGGCAGCAGCCAGTACTCGCCCCGGCTGCTGCAGACGTTCGTCACCGACCGGGTGGTGCAGGTGACGCTGGCCCAGCTGGTCGGCACGTTCGTCTACGCGCTCACCGTGCTCCGGACGGTGCGCACGGCCGACGAGTCCGGCGGCGGCGGCACGTTCGTCCCCCGGCTGTCGATCACCCTGGCCTTCCTCTTCGCCCTCGGCTCCGTCGCCGCCCTCGTGGTCTTCCTCGGGCACCTGGCGCGCTCGCTCCGGGTGGAGACCATGCTGCGCAACGTCCACGACGAGGCGACGCAGGCGGTCCGGCAGATCGACGACGACCAGCCGCGCCACAGCGGCGAGATCCCCAGGGAGCCGGGCACCCCGGTCGAGGCGATCCGCAGCGGGTTCGTCGTCGACGTGGACGTCGAGCGCCTGCTGCGAGCCGCCCGGGACGCCGGCGTGGTCATCGCCCTGTCGCCCCGGATGGGGGACGCCGTCGTCGTGGGCACCCCGCTGGCCGAGGTGTGGCCGGCCGGGGACGGCCCGGTGCCCGACACGACCTCGCTGCACCACGCGATCAACCGCAGCGTGCGGCTGTCCTACGAACGCACGCCCGACCAGGACGCGGCGTACAGCCTCCGCAAGATCGTGGACATCGCCGGCCGGGCCCTCTCGCCGGGCATCAACGACCCGACGACGGCGGTGCACGCGCTCTCGCACGTCTCGGCGATCCTCGGCGACCTCCTCCCCCGCCGCACGGCCGTCCGGGCCTGGCGGGACGACGCCGGGGCGGTGCGGGTGCTGCTGCCCCGCTGGACCGCGGAGGAGCTGATCACCGTGGGGCTGGAAGAGCCCCTGCAGTACGCCTCCGGTCAGCCGGCGGTGCTGCGCCGGATCGCCGGCCTGCTGCAGGAGGTGGCCTGGCGGGTGCGCGGGGAGGGCCTCGACGAGGTGCTCCGCGGGCTGCTCGACCGGGCCGTGGAGCAGGCCCTGGAGACGACGTCGATCGGGCCGCGGGAGACCGACGCCTGGCGGTCGGCGGTCGAGGACGCCCTCACCGGCACGTGGGCACCGGCGCGCCGGCTCAGCCCCCGATCGCCGACATCGGGCGAGCCGGCCGGCTGAACGCCGGCGCAGGCGGTCACAGCTGCGGGCGCACCCCGGCCTCCTCGACCAGCTCCTCCGGAGCCAGCGGCCCCTCCCCCGCCATCGCGGACCGGCCCGGCCCGCGGCGGCCCAGGGGCAGCACCGTCTTCTCCTGACCGCCCTCCAGCTCCAGCGCGAGCGCGGCGTAGAGCGCCAGCGCCGCGAGCGCCACGCCGACCCACCCCGCGGTGGCCTTCCACGCCGAGGACGACGTGAGCTCGTAGACGCCGGTCACGATGAACCTCGTACCGGCCAGGCCCATCACGGCGGCCGGCACGATCTTGCTGCTGAGCGCGACGACGGCCGGGACGAACATGGCCGCCCCGGCCACGATCAGCAGCACGCCGAGCCCCTGGCTGGCGGCGCCGGGCGGGTTGGTCAGGGTGGTGAGCCCGGCGATCGCCCAGGTGCCGCTCAGGATCCCCATCCCGGTGGCCGCGACGGGGTCGCGGCTGAGGAACCCGAAGACCGAGGCCAGCAGCTGCAGCGGGACGGTGGCGAACAGCGCCGTGTAGCTCGCCACCCGTCCCTGGTCGGCGTCGATCCAGCCCAGCTGCACCGCGCTGAACATCGTGGTCGCCAGCGCGAGGGCGAGGAACCCCAGGGGCAGCGGCGTGGCCAGCGGCCGCAGGACGACCCGCGTCCCGGCCGCGCCGGCTGCGCCGTCGGCGGTCAACCGACCAGCACCTGGGTGGCCGACTCCTTGAGCTTGCCGTTGGCCCAGCGCACCTGGCGCAGGGTGTCGGGGTGGCAGCGCTTCGCCAGCTGCAGCAGCTCCTGCTTCCGCGCTCCCTGGGCGGCCTGCGCGAGCAGCTCCCAGTCCAGCGAGACGCCGGAGGCCTCGCGGTAGACGTGCCGCAGGTCGGCCAGCAGGAGCAGGCCCGGGGCGCTGCTGCGGCCCATCAGGTCCGAGGCCTTCTGCCGGGCCTTCTCCAGCACCGTCGGGTCGCCCTTCGGCTCGGGGTCCAGGTCGAGACCGAACTCCTGCCCGGCCGCGGCCAGCCGCTGCACGTGGTCCTGCGACCAGCGGGCGATGTCCCGGGCCACGTGGAAGACCTCGTGGTCGGCCTTGTGCCGGTCCGACATCGCCAGCAGCACCCCGGCCAGGTGGTTCTCCGAGCGGTGCAGCTCCTCGATCGCCAGGTCCAGCTTCATCGGGCACCTCCGGCCACGGTCGCGATCTCCTCGGTGCCCAGCGTCTCGGTGCTCAGCGTCTCGGTGGACATGGCGGCCGGGCCGCCGGTGGTGGGCGGCACCCCGTCCACGACCGGCCGGGAACCGGTGGTCGTGGGCGCCGCCGACGGGCCGTCGGCCTTCGCCAGCCGCCGCACCGCGGCGGCCGCGGTCTTGAAGATCGGCTGCTTGGACGCCGGGTCCCAGTCGGTGATGGTCAGCTCGTTGGCCGCTCGGCCGCGCTTGCCGTCGGGCTCGTGCCCGGAGGGCTCGTCCCAGTAGCCGTAGTGGAAGGGCAGGAAGATCGCGCCGGGACGGATGCCGCTGATCCGGAGCTTCGCCTCGACCCGTCCGCGGGCGGTGCTGACCTCGAGCAGGTCGCCCTCGGCGAAGCCGCGGTCGGCGGCGTCGCTCGCGGACATCTCGACCCAGACCTCCGGTGCCGCCTTCTGCAGCTGCGGCGCCCGCGCGGTCTTCGTGCGGGTGTGGAAGTGGTAGAGCGTGCGCCCGGTCATCAGCTGGAACGGGTAGTCCTGGCTAACCACCTCGTGCGGCGGCAGGTACTCGGCCGCCTTGAGCACCGCCTTGCCGCTGGGGTTCATCGCCTTGTACTCCACCGGCGACAGCGGCGCGCCGGTGACCAGGTCACGCCCGTAGCTCTCGCAGTAGTCCGGAGCCGACCAGAACTGCCCGTCGACGTAGATGTGCTCGGTGCCGTCGGGGTGCTCGTCGTTGCACAGCCACTGGATGCCGGAGCCGCCGCGCAGCTTGTCGTAGCTGAGGCCGGTGTAGTCGCACGGCCGGCCGCGGGTGCACTCCTTCCAGCCCTCGAACGCCTCCTCGGGGGTCGACCACTTGACCAGCGGCCGGCCGTCCTTGTCCTTCAGCCCCATGCGGCGGGCGAAGTCGAGGAAGATGTCCAGGTCCGGCTTGGCCGCACCGGGCGGCTCGACCGCCTTCTCCGACAGGTGCACGGTGCGGTCGACGTTGGTGAAGGTGCCGGTCTTCTCCCCCCAGGTCGCGGCCGGCAGGACGACGTCGGCCAGCTGGGCGGTCTCGGACAGGAAGATGTCCTGGACCACCAGGAAGAGCCGGTCCTGGGCGAGGATCTCGCGCATGCGGCCTAGCTCGGGCATCGACACCGCGGGGTTGGTGGCCTGCACCCACATGAACCGGATGGAGCCCTCCTCCGCATACCGGAACATCTGCATCGCGTGGGTGGGCGGCGAGTAGTGCGGGATGTCCATCGGGTCGATGTTCCAGACCCGTGCGAGGTCCTCGACGTGCTCCTCGTTCGACCAGTTGCGGAAGGCCGGGAGGTCACCGTCGGCGCCGCACTCGCGGGTGTTCTGCGCCGTCGGCTGGCCGTTCATCTGCAGGATCCCGCAGCCCGGCTTGCCGAGCATGCCGCGCAGGATGTGGATGTTGTTGATCTGCACCGCGGCGGCCGTGGACTGGTTGGCCTGGTAGAAGCCCTGCAGCGCCGAGGACAGCAGCCGCTCGGCCGTGCCGATGATGCGGGCGGCCTCCCGGATCTGCGCCACGGGCACGTCGCAGATCTCGGCGGCGAGCTCCGGCGGGTAGTCCTCGACCCGCTGCACCAGCTCGTCGTAGCCCACGGCGTGCGCCTTCACGTACTCGGCGTCGATCCAGCCGTTGGCGAGGATCTCGTGCAGCAGGGCGTTCATGAGCATGACGTTCGTGCCCGGCCGCGGGGCCAGGTGGACCGTGGCGTGCCGGGCCACCGGCGTCTGGCGCGGGTCGACGCAGATGACCTTCGGCGGGTTGGGCCCGGCCAGCCGGTCGAGGATGCGGGTCCACAGCACCGTCTGCGTCTCGGCCATGTTGTGGCCGTAGAGGGCGATGACGTCGGCGGAGTCGATGTCGGTGTACGAGCCCGGCTGCCCGTCGCTGGCGAAGGACTCCTTGAGCGCCGCCGCGGCGGTGGCGGTGCACAGCCGGGTGTTGCCGTCGACGTGGTTGGTGCCGATGCCGCCGTGCGCGATCAGGCCGAGGGTGTAGTACTCCTCGAGGAAGAGCTGCCCGGTGGTGTAGAAGCTGATCGCACTGGGCCCCTGCTCGGCGAGCAGTTCCTTCGCCCGCCCGACGACCGCGTCCATCGCGGTGTCCCAGTCGGTCTCGACGAGCTTGCCGTTCCGCCGGATCAGCGGCGTGGTCAGGCGATCCGGGGAGTTGTTGGCCTGCCAGCCGAAGAGGTCCTTCGGGCCCAGCCGGCCGTGGTTGACCCGGTCGACCGCCCGGCCGCGGACGCCGACGATGCGGTCGTCCTTCACGGCGATGTCCAGGCCGTCCCCGTTCGAGTGCAGGATCGACGCCGACTGCTCCCAGCGGTCGACGTCGTCCTCGGTCAGCCCGTCGGCGAGATGGACGTCCACCCGGGTGGGCCACTCCTCGCCCGGTCCGTACGGCGTGCGGGTGCCCCAGGGCTCCGCGATCCGGTCGGTGCGCGCCACAGTGCCTCCTCCAGGAGATCGGTGTCGTGCGAGCGGTGCCTCCGTGCCCCCGGCCGCCCCGGCTCGAACCGCCCCCGTCGGAGAAAGCCGGTGCGTGACACAACTTCGTCATGTTCTGCCGGGCACCCGGTGGACACGGGCCGACATTCCGACCGGTGCATGACGGCCGCGCGCCGGGCTTCCCCGCGCGTGCCGCGGACATGGTCCGCGGCACGGTCGAGGCGCTGCGCCGCAGTGGTCACGAGACCGTCCTGCTCGATCTGCGCGGGGTGCGGCAGGTCGACATCGACGGCATGCGGACCCTCCGCACGCTGCAGGAGGCGGTCGGTTCCACCGGCGGCCGGTCGACCGTGGCGAACACCCCGGCCCCTCAGGCCTGGGCGCCGCGGGAGACGTCCTCGGCTCCCATGACCCCCTCGAGTGCGGAGCCGGTCCCGTACTTCTTCGCCGGGATCACGCTCAGCGAGCCGTCGCTCTCCAGCACGACGGCCGCCACGTCGGCCAGGTCGCCGGCACCCGAGGAACGCACCGCCTGGTGGATCTCGCTGACGCCCACCCGCACCTCCCGCATCCGGTCGTGCAGCGGCTCGCCGTCCCGCAGCACCAGCGTCGGCCGGGAGGTGACCACCGTCCGGAGCCCGGGCCACCGGACCGTCAGCCACGCGACCACCGCCTGCAGCAGGGCGAGCAGCCCCAGGGCGACGGCACCCTCCGTCCAGGCGACGTCGCTGCTGAGCAGGATGGTGGCGAGGGTGGAGCCCAGCGCCACGGTGACCACCAGGTCGAAGGCGTTGAGCTTGGTCAGCGTCCGCTTGCCGGACAGCCGCAGGATCACCACCACGGTGGCGTAGGCCGCCGCCCCCACCAGCAGTACCCGGATGACATCGGACCACGTGTCGAACCACATGCAGGGCCCCTACCCCTCCGCACCCGGCGATGACGCGGAACGCTGCCGATCGTCATCCGGGCCCCCGTCGCCGCCTTCCTTGCCGCCACCGTCCTCGTCGCTGCCCTTCGGGCGCGCGACCTTCCGGTAGAGCACCCGCCCCGGCGTCGCCGTCAGGCCGTGCACCACGGTGCTCACCGCGACGACGAGCGAGCCGGCCACCAGCACCACCGGGTCGATCGGCAGCCGCTCGGACTCCAGGGTCAGGTAGAACAGCGCCGACACCCCGATGGGGCCGAACCAGCCGAGGTAGACGGCGTCCGGGCGGTCCAGGTGCAGCGGGCGGCGCAGCAGGGAGACCACCGGGGGCCGTCGGAGGAGCAGCACGGCGACCGCGAAGAGCAGCCCCGCCCAGCCGAGCGCGTGCCACTCCGCCCAGGGCAGGATCGCGCCGAAGGCCAGGAACAGCGGCAGGACGACGAACCGGTTCACCGCCTCGTCGATCCGCACGTCGGCCGACCGCTCCCGGCCGGTGCTCACGGCGTTGAAGGCCAGCCCGCAGATGAAGACGGCCAGGATGCCGTCGACGTGGATCAGGCCGCCCACGCCGAGGGTGGCGAACGCCAGCACGACGGTGAACACCAGCTCCGGCCCGGGGTCGGTCGCGCCGTGGTCGGCGCCGGCCCGGAGCGCCTGGCCGCCGAGCCAGCCGAGCAGCGCGCCCAGCAGGACCGCTCCGGCGACGTCCCAGAGCGACTCGAGCAGTGCATCCCCCATGGCGAGCGGCCCGGCCAGGGCCACCGCGACGAGGACCAGCGGCAGGGCGAGCCCGTCGTTGGCGCCGGACTCCAGCGACAGCACCTGCCGGTCGCGCCCGGGCAGGTCCTGCTCGGCGGGCTCCCCGGTGGTGACGGTGGAGGCGAGCACCGGGTCGGTGGGCGTCAGGGCGGCGCCGATGAGGGCCGCGGCCCCCAGGCCGACGCCGAGCGCGAGCGCGGCGAGGCCCGCGGTCACGACCGCCATGACGGGCATGACCACGGCGAGCAGGAGCAGCACCGGCCGCCAGCGCCCCCGGGCGGTCCGGAAGGGGTACCGCAGCGCGACGGACATGACCGAGACCGCCAGGAGCAACCGGGCCGCGGTGTGCAGCCACGCGTGGTCCTCGAGCAGCTCCGGCAGGTCCAGCACCCCGAGCACGGCGGGGCCGAGCAGCACGCCGAGGGCCAGGGCGAGCAGCGGCTCGCTGACCGGGATGCGCCGGATCCGCTCCGACCACGCGGCAGCGACGAGCGCGAGCGCGCCCGCCGCCGTCAGCAGGATGTCGACGGTCACCGTCGCTCCCCCGGCGTCGGCGAGAGCGACCTCATCCGGCTCAGCCCAGCGAGCTGATGAGGTCGCGGCAGGCGGCCTCGCAGCGGCGGCACGCCTCGGCGCAGACCCGGCAGTGCTCGTGCATCTCGGCGTGCTGCCCGCACTCGTCGCCGCAGGCCTTGCACGCGGCCGCGCAGGCCTCGAGGACGGCGCGGGTCAGGTTGGCGTCGTAGCCGGTGTGCCGCGACAGCACCCGGCCGGTCGTGTCGCAGACGTCGGCGCAGTCGCTGTTGGTGCGGATGCACGTCGTGAGCTCGGCGACCATGTCCTCGCTGAGGCAGGCGTCCGCGCAGGCGGTGCACGCCTGGGCGCACTCGACGCAGGCCTCGATGCACTCGAGGAGCTTCTGCTTGTCCACCCCACCGAGGTCCTTCGGGTACGTGTCGAGCATCTGTGCGGCGACGGTCACGGGTTCTCCTCCGGTCGATCGGCCCGGTCCGCGGGTGCGGCCGGGGCTGCGCTCCCGGCCCCCTACCCGGGTCCGCGCCGGCTCTCCATGACGATCACGTGACGACCGCCCTGTGGCCCCGTCGCGGTCAGCCCCGCTCGGCCGGCTCCGCCGCGGCCTCCTGCGCCGAGGGTTCCGGCCGGTCCTTCAGGAACAGGTACCAGTACGACGTCGCGACGAAGACGACGGCGCCGACCAGGTTGCCGGCACCGGCGAGCAGCCAGTTGAGCCCGACGTCGCCCCAGCCGATGTCGTCGACCCCGGCGAAGATGGCGGCCGGGAGGAAGAACATGTTGGCCACGACGTGGTCGAAGCCCATCGCGACGAAGGCCATGATCGGGAAGAAGATCGCCAGGATCTTCCCCGACACCGACGTGGCCGCCAGCGACATCCACACCGCCAGGCACACCAGCCAGTTGCAGCCGACCGCGCGCAGGAAGGTCTGCCACGGCGACTCCCCCAGCGCCTTGCCCTCGGCGATGCCGGCCAGCCGCTCGAAGGTGAGGGCCGCGGTGCCGGTCGCGTCCGCGTCGCCGATGACGCCGGTCTGCACCGCGAGGAAGTAGGCGACCACCAGGGCACCCAGCACGTTGCCCAGCAGGACGAGGGTCAGGTTCCGCGCGACGTCGCCGAGCCCCAGCTTGCCGTGCATCGCGCCCAGCGGGACCAGCAGCATGTTGCCGGTGGCCAGGTCGGAGCCGGCGATGAGCACCAGCACCAGGCCCAGGGTGAACGCCGCGCCGGTGAACAATGTCGGCAGCGTGCCCCAGGTGGCGGGGTCCAGCCCCGAGGAGACGGTGATGGCCACGAGCCCGCCGAAGGCGATGTAGGCCCCGGCGAGGAAGGCGCTGACCAGGACGCGGTCCCAGGTCCGGTGCACCTTCTTGGCCCCGGTCGCGACCGCGACCTCGGCCATCTCCTGCGGATCGCGTGCCGCCATCGTCGCCCCCTCCGGTGGTGCCAGCCCTCCGGGCAGCCTCCCGCCGGGCGGCCCCGGCAGCAAACCGGGACGGCCGGCGCCCGGCTCACGCCAGAGTCACGGCGACTCCTCGGGAGCGCTCAGCCAGCGGCGCAGCTCCGCCCCGTGCTCGTCGAGGCCCGGCGGCGGCAGCCGGTAGGCCGGCGGCGTCCCCGAGAAGGTGATCGGGTTCCGGACCGTCGGGACGGCGGCCGCGCCCTCCCCCACCGGGACCACGGGCTCCAGCCCCACCTCCTCGGCGAAGGCGACCCCCTGGTCGACGGTGTTGATCGGCCCGCACGGCACCCCGGCGGCGATGATGTCGCGGAACCACTCCTGCTTGCTGCGGGTCCGGAGCCGGTCGGCGAGCAGCGGCCGGAGCTCGTCGCGGTGGGCCGTGCGGTCCTCGTTCCGGCTGAACCGCGGGTCGTCGGCGAGCTCCGGCACGCCGAGCACCTCGACCAGCCGGCGGAACTGCCCGTTGTTGCCGGCCGCGATGATCAGGTCGCCGTCGGCGCAGGGCAGCGGTTCGTACGGGTACAGGCTCGGGTGGCCGTTGCCCATGCGGAAGGGCACGACGCCACCGGCGACGTACGCGCTGGTCTGGTTGACCAGCCCGGACAGCGCCGAGGACAGCAGGTTGACCTCGACGTGCTGCCCCTCGCCGGTGCGGTGCCGGTGGTTGAGCGCCGAGAGGATCCCGACCGTGGCGTGCAGGCCGGCCATGACGTCGAACAGCGCGACCCCGCCCCGGTAGGGCGAGCCGTCGGGGTCGCCGGTCAGGCTCATGAAGCCCGAGATCGCCTGCACGATGAGGTCGTAGCCGGGCAGGGCGGCCCCGCCGGGACCGCTGCCGAACCCGCTGACCGAGGCGTACAGCACGCCCGGGTTCGTCTCGGCCACCGTGTCGTAGTCCAGGCCGAACCGGGCCAGGCCGCCGGGCTTGAAGTTCTCCACGAGCACGTCGGCCCGCCGCGCCAGTTCGCGGGCGACGGCGACGTCGCCGGGGTCGGCGAGGTCGAGGGCGATCGACCGCTTGTTGCGGTTCGTCCCGATGTAGTACGTGGAGACCCCGTCGCGGACCGGAGGCTGCCAGGTGCGGGTGTCGTCGCCGTGCGGCCCCTCGACCTTGATCACCTCGGCGCCGAGGTCGGCCAGCAGCATGGTCGCGTACGGCCCGGCCAGGATGCGGGAGAAGTCGGCGACCAGCAGCCCGGCGAGCGGTCCGGGAGCGGCCGCCCCGGTGTCGTCGGGCCCGGTTCCGTCGGCAGTCATCGGTGGTCGGCACCCCTCGTCGTCCGGATCGAGCGGACCGCTGTCCGCATCGCGGGCAGTGTCCGACGGCCCGTCGCGCCCTGTCCACCGCACCGACCTGCCGGAGGAGGGCGGCGGATGTGCCAGGGTGCCTGTCGTGACCGCCGTCCTGAGCATCCAGTCGCACGTCGCCTACGGCCACGTGGGCAACTCCTCCGCCGTGTTCTCCCTGCAGCGCCTCGGGGTGGAGGTGTGGCCGGTGCACACCGTCCAGTTCTCCAACCACACCGGCTACGGCGCGTGGACCGGCCGGGTCTACGACGGGCAGTCGATCGACGAGCTGGTGCAGGGCGTGGCCGACCGCGGGGTGCTGGGGAGCTGCGACGCGGTGCTGTCGGGCTACCTGGGCTCGGCCGACATCGGCCACGCCGTGGTGGGCACCGTCGCGCGGGTGCGGGAGGCCAATCCGCAGGCGGTCTACTGCTGCGACCCGGTGATCGGCGACGTCGGCCGCGGGGTGTTCGTCCGCCCGGGCATCGCGGAGTTCATGCGGGAGGTCGCCGTCCCCGCCGCCGACGTCGTGACGCCGAACCACTACGAGCTGGACCTGCTCTCCGGCGCGACCACCCGCTCGCTGGCCTCGGTGAAGGACGCCGTCGCCGCCGTGCAGGCGCTGGGCCCGCGGGCGGTGCTCACCACCTCGCTGGTCGCCGAGGACACCCCCGACGACGCGGTCGACCTGCTGGCGTCGGAGGGCGGCCGGCACTTCCGGGTGCGCACGCCGCGCCTGGGGGTCTCGGTCAACGGGGCGGGCGACGCCATCGCGGCGCTCTTCCTCGCCCACTGGCTGGACACCCGCTCGCCGGCCGAGGCGCTCGGCCGGGCGGCGGCCTCGGTGTTCGGGCTGCTCCAGCGCACGGAGGACGCCCGCTCCCGGGAGATCCTGCTGATCGCGGCGCAGGAGGAGCTGGTGGCGCCGTCCCGCTCGTTCCCGGTCGAGGAGGTCTGACCCTCGCTCAGAACTCGGCGAGGGTGGCCTCGATCCGGGTGATCGTCGGCTCCTCGACCGGCAGGTGGGGCAGCACGCTGGTCACCTCGTCGGGCTCCAGCCCCGCGTCGCCGAGCGCGGCCAGCAGCAGGTCGGCCTCCTCCGGGGGCACCGGCACGGTGGCGCCGGAGGAGTCCAGCGCCGCGCGGGCGAGGAAGAGCGCGCCGGCCAGGCTCTCGTCGGGGCCCGGCGGGGGCTGCGGTGCCGCGGCGCGGGTGGCCGCCTCCGCGGCGCGGGTGGCCGCCTCCGCGGCGCGCACCAGGGACAGGGGCAGCCCCTCGGCCTCCACCGCGATCAGCGGGGCGTCGCGGAGCGCGGCGAGCACCAGGTGCTCGGCGTCGATGCGCAGCGGCGCCGCCCAGCCGCCGGCCCGCACGACGTCGGCCACGTCGGCCGGGTCCTCCCCCAGGTCGTCGGCCAGCTCCGCCCAGTCCGCCGGCCGGTCCGCCCGCGCCCGCTCCCCGGCCAGGCGGCAGGTCTCGGCCACGAACGGCACCAGCACCTCGTCGTCGAAGCGCTCGGCCTCCAGCCGGCCGTCGGGGCCGATCATGGTGAGCGCATCCAGGAAGCTGCCCGGGCGGGCGTCCTCGAGGTCGACCCGGGCGTCCTCCTCGCCGCCCAGCGGTTGCCCGCCGGCCGCGCGCTCGCCCACCGTCAGCCCGCTGGGCACCACCCGCCCGGAGCGGCGCCGGTAGTGCGGCCGGTCGGAGAGCCCCACCGCCCAGGCGCAGCTCTCGGCGATCAGCGCCGCCCCGCGCTCGCGGAGCACCTCGCGGGTCAGCAGTCCCATCCAGTCGACGTCGAACACGCGCTCCACTGTCCCCGACCGGTCAGCCGGTGGCACCTGTCGATTCGGTCACCGGGAGCAGGACCTGGAAGCGCGTGTCCCCGGGCACCGAGGTCACCCGGAGGTCCCCGCCGTGCCGCTTGACGACGATCCGCCACGACACGTCCAGGCCCAGCCCGGTGCCCTGCCCGACCGGCTTGGTGGTGAAGAAGGGCTCGAACACGCGGGGCCGCAGCTCGGCCGGGATGCCGGGGCCGGTGTCGGCGATCTCCACCAGCGCGCGGTCGCCCTCCCGGGCGGTGCGGACGGTGAGGGTGCCCGAGCCGGCCATCGCGTCCAGGGCGTTGACCACCAGGTTGGTCCACACCTGGTTGAGCTCGCCCGCGTAGGCCGGCACCTCGGGCAGCCCGCGGTCGTAGTCCCTGACCACGGTGACGCCCGGGCCGATCTTGCCGCCGAGCATCACCAGGGTCGCGTCGAGGCCCACGTGCAGGTCGGTGGGCCGGTGCGGCGTCCGGTCCATCTGCGAGTACTGCTTGGCCGCGTCCACGAGCTCGGAGATCCGCCGGGTGCTGTCGGTGATCTCCAGCAGCAGCGTCTCGGTCTCGACGGTGTAGGCCAGCCAGCGCAGCGCCGGCTCCAGGAAGCCCGGGGCGAGGGCGCCGGCCACGCGGTCGAGGTCCACCGACCCCAGCCCGGCAGCCACGAAGACGCCGGCCAGCTCCCACGGGCGGGCCACGCCGTGCCCGTCCAGCCAGTCCCCGAGCGCGTCCTCGAGGTCGGAGCGCTCCAGCGCGGACAGCTCCCGGGACCCGGCGATGCGCCCGACGAACTCCTCCTGCAGCCCGGTCAGCGACCGCAGCACCTCGCCGTCGAGCGTGCCCTCCGACAGCAGCGCCAGCTTGTGCCGCATGCCGGCGAACCGGTCCCGCAGCGCCTCGGTGGCCCGGGCGGCCGCGGCGGCCGGGTTGTTCAGCTCGTGCGTCAGGCCCGCGGTGAGCTTGCCGAGCGCGAGCAGCCGCTCCCGCTGGCCGACCAGCTCGGCGGCGTTGCGCTGGCCCACGAACATGCCCTCGAGCAGGTGCACCGCCATCGGGTACCACCGCCGGAACACCGCCGCGAACGGCCCGGCCGGCAGCGCGAGGAAGCGGCAGTCGGTTGCCGCGCGGACCGTCGCCGGGTACCGCTGCTCCAGCCGGTCCTCGAAGTAGAACTGCACGGCGCCGGAGTACACCCCGCGGGCGGACGTGCGGACGGTCTCCACCTCGGCCCCGCCGACGAGGCGGGACATGGTCATCGTGCCGTCGAGCAGGACGAAGAAGCACTCGGCCGGCTCGCCCTCGACCGACACGTCCGAGCCGGCCGGGCAGTCCACGACGTCGCCGTTGGCCGCCACCCAGGCCAGCTGGTCGTCGTCCAGGTCCTCGAACAGGAACAGCTCGCGCAGCTCCTCGGGCGGGAGCCGCCGCTCCGTCGTGGTCACCGCTCCCCCAGGTACCGGTGCACCAGCGTGACCGCCATGGCCCCCTCGCCGACGGCGGAGGCCACGCGCTTGACCGAGTCGGAGCGGGCGTCGCCGGCCACGAAGACGCCCGGCAGGCTGGTCTCCAGGAGGTAGGGGTCCCGGTCCGGTGCCCACCCCGCCGGCCGCCGTCCGTCGGTGAGCAGCGCCGGGCCGGTCGGGATGAACCCGTGCTGGTCGCGGACGACGGCACCGTCGAGCCACCCGGTCCGCGGCGCGCCGCCGATGAAGACGAACAGGTGGCTGGCGGGCAGCGTCTCCCGCTCCCCCGTCGTCGAGTCCTGGACGGTGACCGCCTCGAGGTGCCCGTCGCCCTGCGCGCCGGCGACCGTGCAGCAGGTCCGCACCGAGATGCTGGGGATGCCGGCGATCTGCTCGATGAGGTACGCCGACATCGAGGCCTCGAGCGATCCACCGCGGACCAGCAGGCACACCGACCGGGCGAAGCGGGACAGGTACACGGCGGCCTGCCCCGCGGAGTTGGCGCCGCCGACGACGAAGATGTCGCGGTCGGTGCACTCCACGGCCTCGGTCATCGCCGACCCGTAGTAGACGCCGCGCCCGGTGAGGTCGTCGACGCCGTCCACCCCGAGGCTGCGGTAGGAGATCCCGGTGGCCAGGACGACGGCGTGCGCGGCGAGCACCCGGCCGTCGTCCAAGCGCACCACCCGCTTGGGACCGTGCGCCTCGAGCGCGACGACGTCCCGGGTCAGCAGCAGCTCGGCGCCGAAGCGCACCGCCTGCCGGCGGGCGCGGTCGGCCAGCTGTCCACCGGAGACGCCGTCCGGGAAGCCGAGGTAGTTCTCGATCCGGCTGCTCTGCCCGGCCTGCCCGCCCGTCGCCTCGCGCTCCACGAGCACGGTGCGCAGGCCCTCCGACGCCCCGTACACCGCGGCGCCCAGGCCGGCCGGCCCGCCGCCCACCACCACCAGGTCGTAGAACACCTCCCGCGGGTCCACGGCCAGGCCGGCGACGGCGGCGAGCTCGGACTCGGTGGGGTGCAGCAGCACCTGCGCGTCGGGGGTGACCACGACCGGGATGTCCTCCCTGCCCGCCCCGGCGGCGGCCAGGATCCGCTGGCCCTCCGGCTCGTCGACCGAGAACCAGGTGTAGGGCACGGCGTTGCGGGCGAGCAGGTCCCGGGCCCGGAACGACGGCGCCGACCAGCGGTGGCCGACGAGCTTGACGCCCTCGACCTCCGGGTCGGGCGTCTCCCGCCACGCCGCCAGCATGGCGTCGACGACCGGGTAGAGCTTCTCCTCCGGCGGGTCCCACGGCTTGAGCAGGTACGCGTCGACGTCGACCACGTTGATCGCCGAGATGGCGGCGTCGGTGTCCGCGTAGGCGGTGAGCAGCGCGCGGCGGGCCCGCGGGAACAGGTCCATCGCCATCTCGAGGAAGTCGATGCCGTTCATCTCCGGCATCCGGTAGTCGGCCAGCAGCACCGCCACCGGGTCGCCGCGCAGCTTGAGCTCGCGCAGCGCCTCGAGGCCCTCCGCGGCCGACGACGCCCGCAGCACGCGGAACTCCTCGCCGTACCGCCGCCGGAGGTCGCGCGCGACGGCCCGGGAGACCCCGGGGTCGTCGTCGACGCTGAGGAGCACCGGCTTGCCCATCACGACTCCCCTCGGCAGCTGCCGGGCAGGACGCTAGTCGGCCGTGGTCCCCCGGCACAGCCCCGCCTCCGGACCGGCCGGTGCACCTGGACAGCGGTCGTAGCGTCGTCCCCGTCGACCTCGCCCCTCTCCCCGGAGTCCAGCCATGACCGAACCTCCCATCGATCCCGCGGCCCTCCCCAGCGGCCCGGGCTGCGTCGAGTGCGAGCAGACCGGCGGCTGGTGGTTCCACCTCCGCCGCTGCGCGCGCTGCGGCCACATCGGGTGCTGCGACTCCTCCCCCCAGCAGCACGCGCGGGCCCACGCGGCGTCCACCGGGCACCCGGTCATCCGCAGCTTCGAGCCGGGAGAGGACTGGTTCTGGCACTTCGGGGAGGAGCGGGCCGTGGCCGGGGCGGCACTGGCCCCGCCCCAGCACCACCCCCACGACCAGCCCGCGCCGGGGCCGCGCGGCCGGGTGCCCGCCGACTGGGCCACCCGGCTGCACTGAGGGGCGCCGGCACCTACTCCGCGGCGGACCCGGCGGTGCTGCGCTCGGCCTGCTCGCTGCTCGGGCCGCCGACCCACACCGTCTTGGCGTTCATGAACTCCCGCATGCCCACCCCGGTCAGCTCCCGGCCGTAGCCGCTCTGCTTGATCCCGCCGAAGGGCAGCTCCGGGTAGCTGGCGGTCATCCCGTTGATGAAGGCCATGCCCGAGGCGATGTCGCGGACGAACTGCGCCCGCTCGTCCTCGTCCTCGCTCCAGAGGTTGGAGCCCAGCCCGTACACGTGGCTGTTGGCGATCCGGATCGCCTCGTCGAGGGAGTCGACCGAGTAGAGCGCGGCGACCGGCCCGAAGACCTCCTCCGAGTGCACCTTCATCTCCGGGGTGACGCCGGTGAGCAGCGTGGGGGCGTAGAACCAGCCGGGCCGGTCCAGCCGCTGCCCGCCGACCGCCACCGTCGCGCCCTTGGCGCGGGCGTCCGCCACGTAGTCCTCGACGTCCTGCACGCCGGACTCGGTGGCCAGCGGGCCCACCTGGGTGTCCTCCGCCATCGGGTCGCCGACGGTGAGCGCACCGATCTTCTCGGCGAACAGCCGGGTGAACTCCTCGGCCACGTCGCGGTGCACGAAGAACCGCTTGGCGGCGATGCAGCTCTGCCCGTTGTTCTGGTTGCGGGCGGTGGTGGCCACCTCCGCGGCCCGGTCCAGGTGCGCCGAGGGCATCACGATGAACGGGTCGGACCCGCCGAGCTCCAGCACCGTCTTCTTCAGCGCGTCCCCGGCGATCGCGGCCACCGACTGCCCGGCCGGGCCGCTGCCGGTGAGGGTCGCGGCCACGACCCGGTCGTCGCGCAGCACCTTCTCCACGGTCGAGGAGCCGATGAGCAGCGTCTGGAAGACGTCGTCGGGGAAGCCGGCCTTGCGGAAGAGCTCCTCCATGTACAGGGCCGTCTGCGGCACGTTGCTCGCGTGCTTGAGCAGGCCGACGTTGCCGGCCATCAGCGCCGGGGCGGCGAAGCGCATCGCCTGCCAGAGCGGGAAGTTCCACGGCATGATCGCCAGCACCACGCCCAGCGGCTGGTGGACGACGTAGGCGCGCTGCGCCCCGACCGCGCCGGCGTCCTTCTCCTCCGGCTCGAGGAAGGCCGGGCCGCGCTCGGCGTACCAGCGCAGCGCCGTCGCGCACTTGCCCACCTCGGCCTTGGCCGAGGCGAGGGTCTTGCCCATCTCGGTGGTCATGAGCTCGGCGACGGAGTCGGTGTCGGCCTCCAGGACGTCGGCGGCGGCGGACAGCCACCCGGACCGCTCCTGCGGTGAGGTCGTGCGGTAGCTCGCGAACGCGCGGTCGGCCCGGGCGATCTTCTCCTCGAGCGCCTCGTCGGTGAGCGGCTCGAAGGTCGCGAGCGTCTCTCCGGTGGCCGGGTTGATCGTGGCGATGGCCATGGTGTTCTCCCCTCCTGGTCGGTCCGTGCCCTGCCCGTACGAGGCCCGCCGAAACCGCCCGCCGGGGGCCCGGGTGCCCGGCGGGCGGCGCCCCCGGGGAGACCCGGGGCAGGGACTGGCCTACCGTGGTGCCACGGTCCAGCAGGGGGCGGACAGCGGGAGCACACGTGGACGGGACGACGACGGGCGGAGCCGGGCAGCCGGCTCCGGACGAGTTCCCGCACCAGTTCCCGCACGAGTTCCCGCACGAGGCCCTCCTCTACGACTCGACCGACGAGCTGGTCGCGATGGCCGCCCCGTTCCTGCGCGAGGGGCTGGAGCGCGGTGAGGCGGCCGTGGTCGCCGCCCGGCCGGACTCGGCCGCCGCCCTGCGCGAGGCCCTCGACGACGACCCGCGGCTGCTGGTCGTCGATCGGCACGAGGTCTACCGGCCGCGCACCCCGGAGGCCATCACCACCTTCCGCCGGCTGGCGGCGCGGTGCACGGCTGCCGGCGCCCCGCGGGTGCGGGTGCTGGGTGAGGTCGACTACGGCCTGACCGAACGCGAGTGGCTGGAGTGGGAGCGCTACGAGTCGGTCATCAACGTGGCGCTCTCCGGCTGGCAGCTCTGGGGCGTCTGCGCGTTCGACACCCAGCGGCTACCCGGGCCCGTCGTCGAGTCCGCCGGCCGAACGCACGGCTGGCTGGCGACGCCGGACGGGCACCTCCCGAGCCCGGGCTTCACCGATCCCGCCTCGTACCTGCGGGCGCTGCCGGTGCCCGACGAGCCGCTGGAGCGCACTCCCCCGCTGCTCGCCGCCGCGGACGTCGCCGACTTCATCGGACTGCGGCACACCGTGGGCGCGGCGCTCGCGACGGTCGCCGCGCCGGCCGACCTGGTCGAGGACTTCCTGCTCGCCGTCGACGAGATGACCTCCAACGCCGTCCGGCACGGCGTGCCGCCGGTGGGGCTGCGGCTGTGGACCGCGCCCGACCGGATCGTCTGCACGATCAGCGACGGCGGCCCCGGCTGGGACGACCCGTTCGCCGGCTACGGCCCCGCCCACGGCGCGGACCTCTCCCGCGGCGGGATGGGCCTGTGGCTGGCCCGGCAGCTGTGCGACCACGTCGACATCTCCGGCGGGCGGCACCACCCCGGCGACGGCGGGGTCGGCGTCCGGCTCACCACGCTGCTGCCCTGAACCGGGGCCTCAGCCGAACAGGTCGCCCAGGAACGACTCCTTCTTCCGCCGCTTCGAGTACGGCGACGAGTGCGACGAGTGCGAGGCGCCCTGCACCTGCCGGAGCACCTCGCCCACGACGCCGCTCAGCCCGGCGGCGGACCCGGCCCCCGGCTGGGAGCCGGTGTGCTGGCGGCCGTGCTCCCCGTGCTCCCGGTACTCGCGCTCCCGGTACTCGCCCTCCCGGTGGTCCCGCTCCCGGTGGTCCCGCTCCCGGTGGTCCCGCTCCCCGTGCTCGGGGCGCCGGGGGGCGTCGTCGCCGTGCCAGGCGTTCTCCGCGTCGATCAGCCGGTCCAGCTCCCCCCGGTCGAGGAAGATCCCCCGGCAGTCGGCGCACTGGTCGACGTGCACGCCGTTGCGCTCGTAGGTCCGCATCGCCCCGTGGCACTTCGGGCAGGTCAGCTCCATGCCCGCGCAACGGGCTCCGGTCCGCCGGAGTTCCCGGGGCGGGCGCCGGGCGCATTCCGTCCAGTGGGCCTCCGCGTCGTCACCGCCGATCCCGGCGTAGATACTGGCCGGACCGCAGCCGGACCGATGGGAGCAGTTGGTGGATCGGACGCACACGCACTCGCCCCGGGTGGCCGTTCCCCCGGCTCCGCCCACCCGGGAGGCCTGACGTGGACAAGGTCGTAGCGACTCCCCGCGATGCCGTGGCCGACATCACCAGCGGATCGGTGCTCGCCGTCGGGGGCTTCGGGCTGTGCGGCGTGCCGTTCCAGCTCATCGACGCGCTCCTCCAGCAGGGCGCCGACGAGCTGACCACCATCTCCAACAACTGCGGGGTCGACGACCAGGCCCTCGGCGTGCTGCTCTACGCCGGCCGCATCCGCCGGACGATCAGCTCCTTCGTCGGCGGAAACGCGGAGCTGGCCCGGCTGTACCTCTCCGGCGAGCTGGAGGTGGAGCTCACTCCACAGGGGACGCTCGCCGAGCGGCTGCGCGCCGGCGGCACCGGCATCCCCGCCTTCTACACGCCCACCGGCGTCGGCACGCTGGTCGCCGAGGGCGGCATCCCGGTGCGCTACGACGCCGAGGGAAACGTCGTCCAGACCAGCGCGCCCAAGGAGGTGCGCGTCTTCGACGGCGAGCAGTACGTGCTCGAGACCGCGCTGACCGCGGACTTCGGGCTGGTGCGCGCGGCGGTCGGCGACCGGCACGGCAACCTGGTCTTCGCCGAGTCCGCGCGGAACTTCAACCCGCTGGCCGGCATGGCCGCCCGCGTCACCGTCGCGGAGGTCGAGGAGCTGGTCGAGCCCGGCGAGCTCGCCCCGGGCGACGTGCACCTCCCCGGGGTCTTCGTCGACCGCGTCGTGGTCGTGGGCGGTGCGGACAAGAAGATCGAGAAGCGGACGACGCGGCCGCGCAGCCAGGCCCAGCTCGACGCCCCCGCCGCCGCCGGCGACGAGGGGCCGACCGACCCGACCTTCGGAGGACGTGCCTGATGGGTCTCACCCGTGAGCAGCTCGCCGCCCGGGTGGCGCTGGAGCTGGAGGACGGCCAGTACGTGAACCTGGGCATCGGCATGCCCACGCTGGTGCCGAACTACGTGCCCGACGACGTCCACGTCGTCCTGCACTCGGAGAACGGCGTGCTCGGGGTCGGCCCGTACCCCTTCGAGGGCGAGGAGGACCCCGACCTCATCAACGCCGGCAAGGAGACCGTGACGATCCTGCCGGGCGCCAGCTTCTTCGACTCGGCGCTGTCGTTCGGGATGATCCGCGGCAAGCACCTCGACGTCGCCGTCCTGGGGGCGATGCAGGTCAACCCCCGCGGGGACCTCGCCAACTGGCTCATCCCCGGCAAGATGGTCAACGGCATGGGCGGCGCCATGGACCTGGTCCACGGCGCGCGGCGCGTGATCATCATGATGGAGCACGTCGCCCGGGACGGGTCGCCGAAGATCGTCGAGGAGTGCACCCTGCCGCTCACCGGCAAGGCGTGCGTCGACCGGGTCGTCACCGATCTCGCCGTCATCGACGTGACGCCCGACGGCCTGGTCCTCCGGGAGACCGCCCCCGGCGTGACCGTCGACGAGGTGGTGGCGGCGACCGGCGCCCCGCTCACCGTCGCCGACGACGTCCGCGAGATGCCGCTGCCCGCGTCGGTCTGAGCACCCGGCCGCCGGGGCGGTGCCCTTCCGGCCACGGCATGATGCGGGCGGGGAACGACCGCGGCCGCACCGGGCCCACCAGCGGCGCGCCGTTCCAGGGCACGGCGGAGGGCTGATGACGGAGCGCGGTGCGGGGGCGTCCCCGAAGCCGCAGGACCTCCTCTTCGCGCTGGGGGGCGCGCTGGTCCTGGAGCACCTCGACGAGCCCGTGCCGACGCGGGTCTTCCTGGAGGTGCTCGGCAACCTCGGGGTTGGGCAGGCAGCCACCCGGGCGACGCTGACCCGGCTGACCGAGCGCGGTTTCCTGGCCCGCAGCCAGGAGGGGCGGGTGGTCAGCTACGCGCTCACCGCCTCCTCCCGGCGGCTCCTCGAGGAGGGCCGGGACCGGGTCCGGGCGGAGGCCCCGTTCCACCAGGAGAGCAGCGACTGGACGCTGCTGAGCTTCTCCCTGCCGGAGGCGCACCGCGACGTCCGGCACCGGCTGCGCTCCCGGCTGGCCTGGGTCGGCTTCGGGTGCGTGCGGGACGGGCTGTGGATGGCGCCCGGCCAGGTGCCGCTCGACCGCGTGCTCACCCTCCCGGTGACCGACGAGAGCGTGCAGATCGACGGCTTCGTCGTCCGCCCGGCACCGGGTACCGATGTCGGCCGCCTCGTCCGGCGCGCCTGGGACCTCGACGCGCTGCGCCGGGAGCACGAGGCCTTCATCGCGCGCTGGGAGGGGCCCCCGGCGCGCGACCTGGACCCCGTCGCCGCCTACACGCTGCTCGGCGCGCACTGGATCCGCCTGCTGCGCCAGGATCCGGTCCTGCCCCAGGTCCACCTCGGCGAGGACTGGCCCGCCGCCCGGTCCGCGGCGGTCCACCGGAGCGCCTCCGAGGCCCTGGAGCCGTCCGCGCGGGCGGCCTTCACCGAGCTCATGGCGTGGGCCCGCACCCTGCGCTGACCAGCGCTCCCGCCCCGGCCTCCCGGACGGCGATCCGGGCAGCTGCGCCGGTCGCGCCGCTACGGTGACCGGGTGCCCATCCCCGGCGTCACCCCCTTCGCGATCTCCGTGCCCGACGAGGACGTCGAGGACCTCCGGCGCCGGCTGCGCGCCACCCGCTGGCCGGACCCCGCCACCGTCGGGGACTGGTCGCAGGGCGTTCCGCTGGAGTACCTGCGGGAGCTGTGCCGCTACTGGGCCGAGGACTACGACTGGCAGGGCCGGCAGGCCCGGCTGAACGCGGTCGAGCAGTACACGACCGATGTGCAGGGCCTGTCCGTGCACTTCCTGCACGCGCCGTCGGCCCACCCCGGCGCGCTGCCCCTCGTGCTGACGCACGGGTGGCCCGGGTCCGTGGCCGAGTTCCTCGCGGTGCTCGGCCCGCTGACCGATCCGGCCGCGCACGGCGGGGACCCGCGCGACGCGTTCACCGTGGTGGCGCCGTCCCTCCCCGGGTTCGGCTGGAGCGGCAAGCCCACCGGGCCGGGCTGGGGGATCCCCCGGGTCGCCGACGCCTGGGCCGAGCTCATGTCCCGGCTCGGTCACGAGCGCTTCGGCGCGCAGGGCGGGGACCTGGGCTCGTTCGTGTCGGCCAACCTGGCCGCCCGGCACCCCGACCGCGTCGTGGGCATCCACCTCAACATGGCGATCGGCGCACCCCCGGCCGGCCGGACGGAGTTCAGCGAGCGGGAGCAGCGCGCCAACCGGGCCGCCGAGCGCTTCCGCACCGTCGACTCCGCGTACCACATGCAGCAGCGCACCCGGCCGCAGACGCTGGCCTACGGCCTTGCCGACTCCCCCGCCGCGCAGTGCGCGTGGATCCTGGAGAAGTTCTGGTCCTGGTCCGACTGCGGCGGCGACCCGGTCGCCGTCCTCGGGGCCGACCGCATCCTCGACCACGTGGCCACGTACTGGTTCACCGGCTCGGCCGGCTCGTCGGCGCGGATGTACTGGGAGATGGCGCAGGACCCGGCGAGCCGCGCTCCCACCGTCGACGTCCCCACGGGGGTCTCGCTGTTCCCCCACGAGATCCTGCAGCCGACCGAGGAGTGGGCCCGCGCCCACTACCGCGACCTGCGCATGTGGCACGAGCACGACCGGGGCGGGCACTTCGCCGCCATGGAGGAGCCCGACGTCCTGGTCCGCGACATCCGGGGGTTCTTCCGCCCGCTGCGGTAGCCGGGCCGCCGGCGCGTCACGCTGGACGCACCGATGACGGGCGTCAGCGCGACGGCGAGTGACGGCGGGGTGTCAGCCCGCCACCGCGCGGCCCAGCTCGTCGTCGAGACCGCGTGCGGCCGCGGGCAGGAGCGCCTCGTAGCAGCGGCGGTAGACAGCGGTGCTCTGGGCTGCGGGCCAGTCGGCGGAGAGGTGGCGCGCCGGGAGCCCCGGATCGGTCCGCAGCAGCTGGAGCCAGTCGGCGCCGAGCCGGGTGATCTGGCCCAGCGGGTCGCCCTCGTGCGGGCCGGCCCACCAGGCGGCGATGAACTGGTCGTGCCGCTCGCGGATGCGGTCGACCGACCAGGCCCGGCGGATGAGCTCGTCCACGCGCACGCCCGGCAGCGGCGTGGCCGCGAACCACTCCGCGAGCTCGGTGACCTCCTCGAGCCCGCCCTCGGCGAACACCTCGGCCACGTCCACCGTCCCCGGGGCGATCCAGACCCCGTCGCGCAGGCCGCCGAAGCCCGCCCAGGTCAGCGCGGCCCGGACGCGGTGCCGCAGGTCCCGGCGGCTCTCCGGCATGGAGTAGCTCAGCAGCGTCCAGGTCTCGTCGGGGTGCTCGAACGGCGTCGCCGAGGCGACCCGGACCCCGGCCCGCTCCACCAGCGCGCTCGTCTCGGGACTGAGCCGGTAGTACGCCGCCCGGCCGACCTGGGTGCGCTCCAGCAGGCCCTTGCGGGTCATGCGGGCCAGCGTGGCGCGGGCCGCCGCCTCGGCGACCCCCAGCCCGTCCAGCACGCGCAGGAACACCGACGAGGGGATCGGCGGGGCGTCCTCGCGGCGGAGCACCACCCCGCCGAAGAAGCTGAAGACCAGCGCCTGCGGCCGGTGGGGGCCGGCACCCTCCGGGTCCGCCCCCGCGCCGTCCGGCCCGCCGCCCCGGCCGCCGGCCGCGAGGTCGTCCACTGCCGTCATCTCTGCCTCCTGTCGAGGCGATGGGCCTCGAGATAGACGTTAGACACCTTCTTGACGTACGTCACTACCGGCTCTACCTTTCTTGTGACGCCCGACACGAAGGGGCGTCGCGGCCGCAATCCTGCGGGTCCGTCCGGGACCACCGTCTGGAAGGCTCCCCCGTGCCCGATCCGATCCTGACCGTGGACGACCTCGCCGTCGCGTACGACGGCGCCGTCCAGGCGCTCCGCGGCGTCTCGCTGCGCGTCGACACCGGCTCCGTGGTGGCCGTCCTGGGCAGCAACGGAGCGGGCAAGACCACCCTGCTGCGCGCGATCTCCCGCTCGCTGGGGGCCGTCGGGGGCGCGGTCACCGCCGGCACCATCCGCTTCCAGGGCGAGGACCTCGCCCGGCGCGACGCCTCCTGGGTCGTGCGCGCCGGGCTCGTCCAGGCGCCCGAGGGCCGGCGGATCTTCCGCGACCTGACCGTGGAGGACAACCTGCGCGCCGGCGGCTACACGGTCCGCGACGCGGTCGCCCGCAAGGAGGCCGCCGACCGGGTCTTCGACCTCTTCCCGATCCTGGCCGAGCGGCGGCACCAGCGCGGCGGCCTGCTCTCCGGCGGCCAGCAGCAGATGCTCGCCATGGGCCGGGCGCTGATGACCTCGCCCACGCTGCTCCTCCTCGACGAGCCGTCCCTCGGCCTGGCGCCGCAGCTGGTCGAGCAGATCGGCGACATCATCGCCCAGATCCACGCCCAGGGCACCTCGGTCCTGCTGATCGAGCAGAACGCCGCGATGGGGCTGCGGGTGGCCGACCGGGCCTACGTCCTCGAGGTCGGTGCGGTGGCGGCCGAGGGGTCCTCGGCCGAGCTGGCCGCGACCGACGACATCCGGGACCGCTACCTCGGGGTGAGCGTCGCCGCCCCCGCCGCCGACGCTCCCCCCGCCGCCGACGCTCCCGCCGCTCCCGACGCTCCGGCGCCCCCGGCTCCGGCACCGGGCGCCGTCCACCTCCAGCGGTCCTCGGCCGCTGACGCCCGGCAGCTCCGGGTCGCCGACCTCACCGTCCGGTTCGGCGGCATCACCGCCCTCGCCGACGTCTCCTTCACCGTCGAGGCCGGGAGCATCCACGCGCTGATCGGGCCCAACGGCGCCGGCAAGTCGACCTGCATCAACGTCCTCGGTGGGGCGTACCGGGCCACCAGCGGCACGGTGCACTACGGCGATCAGGTGCTGAGCACGCTGCCGGCCCACCGCATCGCCGACCTCGGGATCGCCCGCACCTTCCAGAACATCTCGCTGTCCCTGGACGCGAGCGTCGAGGACAACCTGCTGGTCGGCCGGCACCGGGTGATGCGCGCCGGGACCCTGTCGCAGGCGCTGCGCCTGCCGCGCGCCCGCCGGGAGGAACGTGCCGAACGGGACGCCGTCCGCCGCATCGCCGCCCTGCTCGGCATCGAGCGCCTGCTCGACCGCTCGACGCACACGCTGTCCTACGGCGACCGCAAGCGGGTGGAGCTGGGCCGGGCCCTCGCGGCCGAGCCCACGCTGCTGCTCCTCGACGAGCCGGTGGCCGGCATGACCCACGGGGAGTCGACGGTCATGGCCGACGCGATCCGCGCGGTGCAGCAGGAGCTCGGCCTGTCGGTGATCCTCGTGGAGCACGACATGCCCTTCGTCATGGGCCTGGCCGAGCGCGTCACCGTGCTCGACTTCGGCCGGTGCATCGCCGAGGGGACGCCGCGGGAGGTCCAGCGGGACCCCGAGGTGCTGCGCGCCTACCTCGGGACGGAGGCGGCGGCGTGAGCTACCTGCTGACCCAGCTCGCCAACGGGCTGTCCTACGGGCTGGTCCTCGGCCTCATCGCCGTCGGGTTCGTCATCGTCTTCACCGCGACCGGCGTGCTCAACTTCGCGCACGGTTCGGTGCTGCTCGCCGGGGCCTACCTGGTCGCGGTGCTGCAGCCCACCGTCGGCTTCTGGGCGGCGGCGGCCGTCGGGATCGCCGGCGCCGCCCTGCTCGGGGTGCTGATCAACGCCGTGCTGGTGCGGAACCTCGCCGAGGCCAACCCCGGGACGGCGGCCATCCTCATGCTCGGGGTCGACATCCTGCTGCTCACCGAGCTCACCCGCCGGATCGGCAACCGGGTGATCCCCATGGGCGCCCCCTGGGGCGCCGACCGGGTGGAGTTCGCCGGGGTGAGCCTGCCGACCAGCCGGGCACTCGCCGCCCTGGTGGCGGTGGTGCTCTTCGCCGCGCTGTGGTTCCTCTTCGCCCGGACCCGCACCGGCGTCGCCATGCGGGCCGCCGCGGCCGACGGGGACACCGCCTCCCTCATGGGCATCCGGCTCTCCCGCACCGGCGCCGCCGGCTGGGCCCTGGCCGGGGCACTGGCCGCCATCGCCGGCATCTTCCTGGCCTCCTTCCCGGCCCCCGGCGTGGCCCCGACGGTCGCGCTGAGCGCCTTCGCCGCGATCCCGGCCTGGGTCCTCGGCGGCTTCGACTCCGTGGTCGGCGCCATCGTCGGCGGCCTGGTGGTCGGCGTGGCCACCGCGCTGGCCGTCGGCTACGAGGCCGAGCTGCACGTCCTCGGCAGCGGTTTCGGCGAGGTCGTGCCCTACCTGGTCATGATCCTCGTCCTGCTGGTCCGCCCCTCCGGTCTCTTCGGCAGCAAGGAGGCCGTCCGTGTCTGAGCCCGTCCGCAGGATCGGCGGCGCCCTCGCGCTGCTGGCCGCGCTGGCCCTCCCCCTGCTGCTCGACGACTTCTGGCTGCAGACCGGGCTGTTCGTGATGGCCGCGGTGGTCGGCGCCATCGGCCTCACGCTGCTGGTCGGCCGCGCCGGGCAGCTCTCGCTGGGGCACGCGTTCTTCGCGGCGCTCGGCGCCTACACCTACGCGTGGACCGCCGGGGAGAGCGGCGGCCGCGCGGCGGGGCTCGGGCTGCCGCCGGTGCTCGCGCTGGTGCTCGCCGGGCTGGCCGCCGCCGTGGCCGGCGCCCTCTTCAGCCCGATCTCCGGCCGGCTGCGCGGCATCTACCTGGGCCTGGCGACCATCGGGCTGGTCTTCCTGGCCCGCCACCTGATGGTCAACGCGGAGACGATCACCGGCGGGTTCAACGGGCGCGCGGTCGAGTCGTTCGCCGTCCCCGGGTTCAGCTTCAGCAACAGCGACCCGGACTACCTCGCGGTGGCCGGCGTGGAGCTGGGCGGCCTGCACCGGCTCTGGTACCTGTTCCTCGCGGTCGCCCTCCTCGCGGCCTGGATCGCCACCAACCTGGTCCGCAGCCGGACCGGCCGGGCGCTGGCCAACGTCCGGGACAGCGAGGTGGCCGCGGCCGCCATGGGGATCAACGTGGCGCGGGCCAAGGTGACCGCGTTCGTCGTCTCCTCTGCCTACGCCGGCATCGCGGGTGCCCTCATGGCCCTGGCCTACGGGCGGATCGCCCCGGACGTCTTCGGGCTCCAGCTGTCGATCGACTTCCTGGTGATGATCGTGCTGGGCGGGCTCGGCTCGATCGGCGGCGCGGCCGTCGGCGCGGTCTTCGTCGTCTCCCTGCCCCTGGTCCTGACCCAGTACAGCTCCGACCTGCCGTTCCTCGCCGCCCCCGGCTCGGGCGGGCTGGACGCCGCGACGGTCTCCCGGCTGCTCTACGGAGCCGCGATCATCGCCGTCCTCCTCTTCCTGCGCGGCGGCCTCGCCGGGGCCTTCGACCGGCTCGCCTTCCGCTCCGCCGCCGCCCCGGATCCGAGCGGGCTGCCGCCGGCACCCGCTCCGCGCACCGGCGCCGAGACCACCCCGACCGTCCCGTCCCCCGGCGTTCCCACCAGGTCGAAGGAGACCACTCCATGAAGCACCGGACCCGCACCGTCCTCGCAGTGGCCAGCTGCACGCTCGCGCTCGCCGCCTGCTCCACGACCGACCCCGACGCCGCAGGTACCGACAGCGGCGATGGCGGCAGCGACGTGGAGACCGGCGCCGGCGTCACCGACGAGACCATCGGCATCGGCATGCTCACCGACCTGTCCGGCCCCTTCGCCGCGGGCGCCGCGGTGCAGGTGGCCGAGACGCAGGGCTACTGGGACCGGGTGAACGCCGACGGCGGCATCTGCGGCCGGGACATCGAGCTGCAGGTCCAGGACCACGGCTACGACCCGCAGAAGGCGGTGTCGCTCTTCCGCAGCATGTCCTCCGACGTGATCGCCCTGCAGCAGGTCCTCGGCGGCCCCACCTCGGCGGCGGTGCTGCCGCTGGCCCAGCAGGACGGGATGTACCTCGGCGGCCACGGTTGGGCCAGCGTCGCCCTGGAGTACGAGAACGCGCAGATCCCGGGCACCACGTACAGCGTCGAGAGCGCCAACGCGGTCGACTACCTGGTCGACGAGCTGGGGCTCCAGGAGGGCGACAAGATCGGCGTCGTCTACTTCGTCGGCGACTTCGGCAGCGACTCGCTGGCCGGCGCGCAGTACGCCGCCGCCGAGCGCGGCCTGGAAATCGTGCCGGTGGAGATCACCCCGCGCGACACCGACCTCTCGGCCCAGGTCTCGGCCCTGCAGGAGGCCGGGGTGCAGGGCGTGATCCTCGGCGCCGCCCCGGCCCAGCTCGCCTCGCTGGCCGGCGTGATGGGCTCGCTCGGCATGGACATCCCCATCATCGGCAACACGCCGACCTTCGGCCCGTCGCTGCTGGAGACCACCGCGGGGCCGACGCTGCTGGAGAACTTCTACACGACCACCAGCATCGCGCCCTACAGCTCCGACGAGCCCGGCCCGCAGGCCGCCGCCGAGCTGTACGAGGAGGTCGCGCCGGACGGCGAGCTGGGCTGGGAGGTCCCGCTGGCCTACGCGCAGGGAGAGCTCCTGCGCGACGCGATCGAGGGCGCCTGCGAGGCGGGCACCCTGACCCCGGAGGGCGTGGTCACCGCGATGCGGGAGACCTCGGACCTGGAGACCCAGGGCCTGTTCGCCACCCCGCTGGACTACACCGAGGTGACCGAGCCGCCCACGCGCACCGTCTACGTCTCCCGCGCCGACGCCGACGCGCCGGGGGGCCTGGCCGTGGTCGACACCTTCGAGGGACCGAGCGCCGCCAGCTACGGCTTCGAGTGAGCCGTGCCGTCCACCGTGGAGCGATGTGAGCTGATCGCGCCGCCCGCCGCGGACCTGGCGGAGCACGCCGTGGGTGACGTGCTCCGCCGGGCCGCCCGGCTGGGGGGCGGGGACCCGCTGCTGCGGGTTCCCGGCCCGGCCGGGGACGCCGTCTGGACGGCGGCCGAGCTGCTGGCCGACGCCGAGCGGGTCGCGACCGGGCTGCTGGCCCGGCACGCCCCGGGCACGCGGATCGCCACCTGCCTGGCCAACGGGCCCGAGGCGGTGCTGCTGCAGCTGGGGGTGGCGCTGGCCGGCATGGTGCTGGTCCCGGTGAACCCGCGCAGCAGCGCGCCGGAGCTCGAGCACGCGCTCGCGCTGTCGGGCGCGGCGTCGGTCCACGCCGCCGTGGAGGTGGCGGGCAGCCAGGTCGCCGAGACGGCCGCCGCGGTCGCCCGGCGCCTCCCGCACGAGGTGCTGGTGCATCCCTGCGCCGGGGACTGGCGGGCCCTGCTCGCCGGCGGGGGCGACCGGCCGTCCGGCCTGCCCGACGTCGACCCCGGGAGCCTGGCCCAGATCCAGTTCACCTCCGGGACGACCGGCCGGGCGAAGGGCGTCCGGATCACCCACTCCGGCATGGTCGCCACCTCCGCGGCCTTCGTGGCGCGGATCGGCCTGCCGTCCGGCGGGGTCTGGATCGATCCGATGCCGCTGTTCCACACCGCCGGCAACGTGCTGGGCGTGATGGGCGCCCTGTGGCAGCGGGCCGAGCACGTGGTGGTGGCCTTCGAGCCGGCCCGCGTGCTGGCCCTCGTCGCGCAGCGGCACGCGACGCTGCTGTCGGCGGCACCGACCCTGCTCGACCTGCTCATGGACCGGCCGGAGATCGGCACGAGCGACCTCAGCAGCCTGCGCGTCGTCTTCACCGGCGGCCAGACCGTGCGCCCGTCCTTCGTCGACCGGGTGGAGCAGACCTTCGGCGCACCGCTGATCACGACGTTCGGCATGACCGAGACGTGCGGCTCCGCGCTGCTGCCGTCGCCGGGCGATCCGGCCGAGGTGCGCCGGACGACGGTCGGCCGGCCGCTGGCCGGGACGGACGTGCGGATCGCCGGTCCCGACGGCGATCCCGTCGCGCCGGGCGAGCCCGGGGAGCTGTGGCTGCGCGGGCCGCGGCTGACCCCCGGCTACCACGACGACCCGGCGGCGACCGCGGCCGCGATCGACCCCGAGGGCTGGCTGCACACCGGGGACCTGGCGGTCATGGATCCCACGGGCGCCTGCCGGATGGTCGGGCGGCTCAAGGACATGATCAAGACCGGCGGGGAGAACGTCTCGCCCGAGGAGGTCGAGGAGGTCCTCGCCGGCCACCCCTCGGTCGCCCGCGCGGCCGTCGTCGGCGCACCCAGCGAGCGCTGGGGTGAGCTGGTCGTCGCCTTCGTGGTGCCGGCCGCCCAACCCGGGATCGATGCCGCCGGGATCGATCCCGCGCAGCTCGAGCAGCACTGCCGGAGCCGGCTGTCGCCGTTCAAGGTGCCGCGCTCCTGGCGGGTCGTCGACCAGCTGCCGATGACCGCCTCCACGAAGATCCAGCGGGCCGAGCTGCGCCGGATGGCCGCCGCCGACCCCGCGCCGGCGTCCGGGCGGCCCTCGTGACCGCGCCCCTGCTCGCCGGGTTGCTGCGCGACCTGGCCGAGGAGGGCCACGGGCTCGACGGGCTGGTGGCCGGGCTGCCGGACGGCGCGTGGGCCACGCCGACGCCCGCGGCCGGCTGGACCGTCGCGCACCAGATCGCCCACCTCGCCTGGACCGACCAGGTGGCGGCCGACGCGGTGCGGGAGCCGGCGCGGTTCCGGGCCGAGCGGGACGCGGCGCCCGATCTCGCCCGGGCGGTGGACGACGCCGCGGCGCAGGGCGCGGCCGCCCCGCCCGCCGAGCTGCTGGACCGGTGGCGGACGGCGCGCGCCGCGCTGGCCACGGCGCTGGCCGGCCTGCCGGCCGGGACGGCGATCCCCTGGTTCGGGCCGGACATGAGCGCGGCCTCCATGGCGACGGCCCGCCTCATGGAGACCTGGGCGCACGGCGTCGACGTGCGCGACGCCCTGGGCCGGGACACCCCCGCCACCCCCCGGCTGCGCGCCGTCGCCCACCTCGGCGTCCGCACCCGCGACTTCGCCTTCCGGCAGCGCGGCGAGCCCGTCCCGGAGCACGAGTTCCGGGTGGAGCTGACCGGTCCCGGCGGGGAGCTGTGGACGTGGGGGCCGGCGGACGCCGACCAGCGGGTCCAGGGCCCCGCGCTCGACCTCTGCCTCCGGGTGACCCGCCGCCGGCACCGCGACGACCTCGCCCTCCGGGCCCGCGGTCCGGACGCCGACCGGTGGCTCGACCTCGCCCAGGCCTTCGCCGGCCCGCCGGGAACCGACCGGCCGGCCACGGCGGCGCCGCGCCCCTGACCGCACGTCCCTGACCGCACTCCCCCGCACCGCAGCCGTCCTCCCGACGGGCCCGCACCCGCACAGTCCGCACCGCACCAGCACATTGAGGAGCACCGCAGTGGATCTCTCCGGCAAGGTGGCCATCGTCACCGGCAGCGGTCGGGGCCTCGGCCTCGCCTACGCCACCGAGCTCGCCCGCGCGGGCGCCACCGTCGTCGTCAACGACGTCGACGCAGCGGTCGCCGAGGCCGCGGTGAGCACGATCACCGACGCGGGCGGCTCCGCCGTCGCCGAGGTCGTCCCCGTCGGCACGTCCGAGGCCGCCCAGGCCCTGGTCGACCGCGCGGTCGGCGAGTTCGGCCGGCTCGACGTCCTGGTGAACAACGCCGGCATCCTGCGCGACACCACGCTGTGGAAGATGACCGACGAGCAGTTCGACGCGGTCATCGGCACCCACCTGCGCGGCACCTTCACCTGCACCCGCGCCGCCGCGATCCGGATGCGCGAGCAGGGCGAGGGCGGCCGGGTCATCTGCGTCGGCTCCCCCACCGGGCAGGTCGGGAACTTCGGCCAGACCAACTACGCCGCCGCCAAGGCCGGCATCGTGGGCATGGTCCGCACCTGGGCCATGGAGCTGGCCCGCGCGCAGATCACCGTGAACGCGATCGTGCCGGTCGCCGTCACCGCCATGACCGAGACGGCGCCCTTCCTGCAGCCCTACATCGAGGCGCTGGAGACCGGTGGGCCGCTGGCCGGCTTCGCCCGCCGGGAGCTCAGCCTCGGCTCGCCGCAGGACGCCGCCGGCCTCGTCGCCTTCCTCGCCTCCGACGCCGCCGCCGGCATCAGCGGCCAGGCCATCGGCATCGGCGGGGACCGGCTGGCGCTGTGGAGCCACCCCGGCGAGGTCGTCGTCGAGTTCGCCGACGGCAGCGGCTGGTCGGCCGACGCCATCTCGGGCGTGTGGGCGGAGAAGTTCGCCGGCGCGCAGCAGAAGGTCGGCCAGCAGTTCCCGGAGCCCCCCAGTGCGAAGGCGGCAGGCGAGTGAGCATCGCAGGGAGCGCCAGCGACCGAGGAGCGGAGCGAGACCCGAGCCGAGCCATGGACGGAGTGACGGGGCAGCTGGACCTCGACGCCCTGGTCGCGATCGACGTGCACGTCCACGTGCACGCCGACGCGCACGGCCACCTCGCCCTGGACGACGAGCTGAACGCCGCGGCGGCGAAGTACTTCAAGGGCGACCCCTACGACCCGACCGTCGACGACATCGCCGCCGACTACCGCGAGAAGAAGATGGCCGCGGTGATCTTCACCGTCGACGCGGAGGCGGCCACCGGGCAGATGACGCTGTCCAACGAGGAGATCGCCGACATCGCGGCGCGCTATCCCGACGTGCTCATCCCGTTCGGCTCCATCGACCCCGCCCGCGGCAAGGCCGGCATCCGGGCGGCCCGGCGCCTGGTCACCGAGCACGGCGTCCGGGGGTTCAAGTTCCACCCCAGCTTCCAGGACTTCCTGCCCAACGACCGGTCGGTGTACCCGCTGTACGACGAGCTGCAGGACCTCGGCGTCCCGGCGCTGTTCCACACCGGCCAGACGGGCATCGGCTCCGGGCTGCCCGGCGGGCGCGGGATCAAGCTGCGCTACTCCGACCCGATGCTCCTGGACGACGTCGCCGCCGACTTCCCGGGCCTGACGATGATCATGGCCCACCCGTCGGTGCCCTGGCAGGACTCGGCCATCGCGGTGGCCCAGCACAAGGCGAACGTCTTCATCGACCTGTCGGGCTGGTCCCCGAAGTACTTCCCCCCGCAGCTGGTCCGCGCCGCCAACACCCTGCTCAAGCACAAGGTGCTCTTCGGGTCGGACTACCCGCTGATCCGGCCCGAGCGGTGGATCCGCGACTTCGAGCAGCTGGAGATCCGGGACGAGGTCAAGCCGCTGATCATGAAGGAGAACGCCGTGCGGGCGCTGAAGCTGCGGTGAGGAACGCGGGCCTGGGCTCCTGGCCGGAACGCCGGCTGCGCATCTCCCCGCACAAGCCCGCGCTCTGGTTCGAGGGGACCACCACCACCCACGGCGAGTTCGCGCACCGGGTCCGGCGGGCGGCCGCGGCGCTGGCCGCTCTCGGGGTCGGGCACGGCGACCGGGTGGCGTGGCTGGGCGCCAACCACCCCGCGGCGCTGGAGAGCCTCTACGCCTGCGGTCAGCTCGGGGCGGTGTGGGTGCCGGTGAACGCCCGGTTCACCGCACCGGAGGTGCGGTACGTCCTCGAGCACTCCGGCGCGAGCCTCGTGGTGCACGGCCGGGAGCACGGGACGACGGCGGACACGCTGCGGCCCGAGCTGCCAGGGGTCCGGGAGTGGGTCGCCGTGGAGGCCCCGACGGCCGGCGGCGCCGGCTCGCTGGACTGGCAGCGTCTGCTGGCCGACGCCGAGCCGGTGCTGCGCGACGAGCCGGTCACCCTCGAGGACAACTGCCTGATCATGTACACGTCGGGCACCACCGGCCGGCCGAAGGGCGCGGTGCTGACCCACGGGAACATGACGTGGTCGTGCATCAACCAGGTGCTGGGCTTCGACTTCACCCCCGACGAGCGCACCCTCGGGCTGGCGCCGCTGTTCCACATCGGCGGCCTGAACGGCACGCTGAACCCGACCCTGCTGCGCGGCGGGTGCGTGGTGCTCGTCCGCGGCTTCGACCCGCCGGCGACGCTGCGGGTCATCGCCGAGCAGCGGGTGACATCGTTCTTCGCCGTCCCGACCATGCTCGACGCGCTCAGCCGGCAGCCGGACTTCGGCACCGTCGACCTCTCCGCGCTGCGCACCATCGGCGCCGCCGGGGCACCGCTCCCCCTCCCTCTGCTTCGCACCTGGCTGGACCGCGGGATCACCGTCCAGCAGGCCTACGGGATGACGGAGTCGGCCCCGGCCGGCACCGCCCTGGACAGCGCCGACGCGGTCGCCAAGGTCGGCTCGGCCGGCAAGGCGCAGTTCTTCGTCGACGTCCGGGTGGTGCGGCCCGACGGCACCGAGTGCGACCCGCACGAGATCGGCGAGGTCGTGGTCTCCGGGCCGAACATCATGGCCGGCTACTGGAACGCCCCGGAGGCGACCGAGGCCGCGATCGTCGACGGCTGGTACCACTCCGGCGACGCCGGCTCCACCGACGAGGACGGCTACCTCTACATCCGCGACCGCTACAAGGACATGATCATCTCCGGCGGCGAGAACGTGTACCCGGCCGAGGTCGAGTCCACGATGCTCGAACTGCCCGAGGTCGCCGAGGTGGCCGTCATCGGCGTGCCCGACCCGACCTGGGGCGAGGTCGGGCTGGCCGTCGTCGTCCCGGCGCCGGGCAGCGACCCCGACCCCGAGCAGCTGCGCGCGGAGCTGCGCCGGCGGCTCGCGGGGTTCAAGGTGCCCAAGTACGTGGAGTTCGCCGACGAGCTCCCGAAGACCGCCACCGGCAAGGTGCGCAAGCCCGACCTGCGCACCTCCTACGCCCCGACCGACAACGCCCCGCCCGACAACGCCCCGACCGATCACGCCCCGACCGAGGAGACCACCCCATGACCACCACCACCACGCTGGCCGAACTGCCACAGCTCAAGGGGCAGGAGCTCGGCCAGAGCTCCTGGATCGAGGTGACGCAGGAGCGCGTCGACACCTTCGCCGACGCCACCGGCGACCACCAGTGGATCCACGTCGACGTCGGGCGGGCGAAGGCCGAGAGCCCCTTCGGCGGGCCGATCGGGCACGGCTACCTGACGCTGTCCCTGCTCATCCCCCTGTGGTCGGAGGTCCTCACCGTCACCGACTCCCCGATGGCGGTGAACTACGGCCTGAACAAGGTCCGCTTCCCCTCCCCCGTGCCGGTCGGCTCGAAGATCCGGCTGACCGCGACGCTGAAGGACGTCGAGGAGGTCGCCGGCGGGCTGCAGATCACCGTCGCGGCGGTCATCGAGGCCGACGGCGCCGCCAAGCCGGTGTGCATCGCGGAGCCGGTCTTCCGGATCTACGCCGGCTGATCCGCCGGTCCCCGGGGCGGCAGCGAGCGGCTGACGCCCCGGGCCGCGGCCAGCAGGGCCGGGACCGCGGCGGCCGCCCGCTCGTCGTTCGGGACGATCACCGACAGCGCCGCGACGACGTCCCCGAGGCCGTTCCGCACCGGCACGGCGATGCCCGTGGCGTTCTCGTGGACGTGCCCGGCCAGCAGCGCGTACCCCTGGCGGCGCACCTGCTCCAGGACCGCCCGCATCCGCTCGGGGGTGGTGATCGTCGCCGGGGTGCGCCGCTCCATCGGCCGGGCCAGGACCCGGTCGCCCAGCTCCGGCGGCCCGTAGGCGAGGAGGACCACGCCGGACGAGGAGATGTGCAGCGGGAGCCGGCCGGCGACCCTGGAGTAGTTGACCACGGCGTCCCGCGCGCTCAGCCGCTCGAGGAACAGCACCTCCTCCCCCTGCAGGACGGCGAGCTGCACGTGGTGGCCGACGACCGCGTGCAGGTCCTCCAGATAGGGCATCGCCGCATCCCGGAGCGACCGCGTCGGCGAGGCCCGCGAGGCCAGCTCCCACATCCGCACGCCGATCCGCACCCGGCGGTCCTCGCCGCGGCCGAGCAGCCCGTGCGCGGTGAGCTGGCCGACGATCCGGGACGCCGTCGCCACGTGCAGCCCCGACCGGCGGGCGAGCTCGGAGACGGTCGGCTCCGGCTCCTCCGGCGTGAACGCCTCGAGCACCCGGACGGCGCGGGCCAGCGAGGACTCACCGGTCGCGGCTCTGGGCACGACCGCAGTGTCCCGCACCTCTCATCCATTGAGAAGGTGTTCCCCAGGTCACAGTGTGGCGGTGCACCCTGGCCGCATGACCGCACCGGCGCCCGCAGTGACCGCCGCCGACGTCGCCACGCTGCGCGTCACCGGCAAGCAGCGGCGGGCCGACGGCGTGCTGACCCTCGACCTGGCCTCGCCGACGGGGGGCCGGCTGCGCGACTGGACGCCCGGCTCGCACGTCGACCTGCTGCTCCCCAACGGCCTCACCCGGCAGTACTCGCTCTGCGGCGACCGCTGGGACCCCACCACCTACCGGGTGGGCGTGCTCCGCGAACCGTCCGGGCGGGGCGGCTCCGCGTTCGTCCACGACGAGCTGGCGGTGGGCGACCTGGTCGGGGTCGGCGGCCCCCGCAACAACTTCCCGCTCGTGCCGTCGGAGCGGTACCTCTTCGTCGCCGGCGGGATCGGGATCACCCCGATCCTGCCGATGGTGCACCAGGCGGAGCTCCTGGGCGCCGACTGGCGGCTGCTCTACGGCGGCCGGCGGCGGGCCTCCATGGCCTTCCTCGACGAGCTGGCCGGCTACGGCGACCGGGTGCTCGCCCGCCCGGAGGACGAGCACGGGCTGCTCGACCTCGCGGGCTTCCTCGGCGAGCCGCGCACCGGGGTCCGCGTCTACGCCTGCGGCCCGGCTCCCCTGCTCGCCGCGGTGGAGCGGGCCTGCGCGGGCTGGCCCCCGCACGCCCTGCGCACCGAGCGCTTCGTCGGCGCGGAGCTCGGCGCCCCCACCCGGGACGGCGCGTTCCAGGTCGAGCTCGCCCGCAGCGGGACCACGGTGACCGTCTCCCCGGGGACGACGGTCCTGGACGCGCTGGCCGGAGCCGGCGTGGAGGTGCTGTCCTCCTGCCGCGGCGGCGTCTGCGGCACCTGCGAGACCGGCGTCCTGGCCGGTCGCCCCGACCACCGGGACTCCCTGCTGGACGACGACGAGCGGGCCGCGAACGACTGCATGTACGTGTGCGTCTCCCGCTCCCGCGACCCGCGGCTCGTCCTCGACCTCTGACCCGCCCCGCCCGTCCCGGCACCCCGGAGGATCCCGTGACCACCACCGCCCGGCCCACCAGCGCCGTCCCGACCAGCGACATCCCGACCAGCGACATCGACCCGTTCAGCCACGAGGTGCTCGAGGACCCGCTGCCCATGCACGCCGCACTGCGCGAGGCCGGACCGGTGGTCCACCTGAGCCGCTACGACGTGCACGCGATGGCCCGCTACGACGAGGTGCACGCGGCACTGGTCGACTGGCAGGGGTTCCAGTCGGCCGCCGGGGTGGGGCTGTCGAACTTCCGCTACGAGAAGCCCTGGCGGCCGCCGAGCATCGTGCTCGAGGCCGACCCGCCACGGCACGACGCGCCCCGTCGCGTGCTGCAGAAGGTGCTCGGCCCGCGGGCGCTGCGCCGGCTCCAGGACGGCTGGGCAGCCGACGCCGGGTCGCTCGTCGACGAGGTGCTCGCCCGCGGGACCACGTTCGACGCCGTCGCGTCCCTGGCCGCCACCTTCCCGCTGCGCGTCTTCCCCGACGCCGTCGGCATCCCCCAGGCGGGGCGGGAGAACCTGCTGCCCTACGGCGACCACGCCTTCAACGCGTTCGGGCCCGACAACGACCTGGTGGCCAAGGGGGCGCCGCGAGTGGCGGAGCTCTCGGCCTGGGTGACCGAGCAGTGCCGGCGGGAGGTGCTGGCGCCGGTCGGTTTCGGCGCGGACATCTGGGCCGCCTCGGACCGCGGCGACATCACGCCGGAGCAGGCGCCGCTCGCCGTCCGGTCGCTGCTCACGGCCGGCGTCGACACGACGGTGCACGGCATCTCCGCCGTCCTCTACGCCTTCGCGACCAACCCCGCCCAGTGGCAGCGGCTCCGGCAGGACCCGGCGCTGGCCCGGGTGGCGTTCGACGAGGCGGTGCGCTGGGAGTCGCCGGTGCAGACCTTCTTCCGGACGGCGACGACCGACGTCCGCGTGGGGGACGTCGTGATCCCCGAGGGGCACAAGATCCTCATGTTCCTGGCCGCGGCCAACCGCGATCCGCGGCGCTGGCCCGACCCGGACGCCTTCGACCTGTCGCGCGACCCGTCCGGGCACGTCGGGTTCGGCATGGGCATCCACCAGTGCGTCGGCCAGCACGTCGCCCGGCTGGAGGCCGCAACCCTGGTGACGGCGCTGGCCCGCCGGGTGCGCACCATCGAGCTCGACGGGCCGACGAAGCGCCACCACAACAACACGCTGCGGGCGTGGGAGAGCATCCCGGTACGGGTGACCCTCGACTGAGCGGCTCAGGTGGGGGTGCCGCGGAGCTCCTCGAGGATCGGGCCGGCCACCTTGAACGCGTGGTTGGCCGCCGGCACCCCGGCGTAGACCGCCGCGTGCTGGATGACCTCGCCGATCTCGTCGTCGGTGAGGCCGTTGTTCACCGCCGCCCGCACGTGCAGGGCGAACTCCTCCCAGTGCCGCAGCGCGATGGTGACGGCCAGGGTGAGCAGGCTCCGGTCGCGGCGCGACAGCCCCGGCCGCTGCCACACGTCGCCCCACGCGGTGCGCGTGATGAAGTCCTGGAAGCCGGCGGTGAACGGGGTGGTGCCGGCGACGGCGCGGTCCACCCACGCGTCGCCGAGCACCTCGCGGCGGGTACGCATGCCCGCCTCGCGGCGGGCGTCGTCGGTGTCGGGCAGCTCGCTCATCGGGCTCCTTCAGCCGTGCCACCACGGCCGGGTCCTGCCGCGTCCAGGTGGCCGAGCAGCGCGCCGGTGGTCTCGAGCGTGCGCTCGAGGTTGGCCAGGTGCGCCGCCGGGCTCAGCGTCAGCAGGTCGGCGCCGGGGATGCCGTCGGCGATCAGCCGCTGGTGGTCCGGCGGGAGGGCCGGATCGTCGGCACCGGAGACGACGAGGGTCGGGGCGGCGATCCGGCCGAGGTCCGCGCGCAGGTCCATCCCGGCCACGACCTCGCAGCAGGCGGCGTAGCCCTCGTCGTCGGCGCCCTCGATCATGGCCGCCAGCCGGGCCACCAGGTCGGGGTGCTCCGCGGCGTGGCCCGGTGTCAGCCAGCGCTGCACCACCGTCGGAGCGAACTGGGCGGTGCCGCCGGCGCGAGCGGCGGCCGCCCGGTCCAGGAAGCCCTGCGGGTCCGCCTTCGCGGAGCTGCACAGGACGGCGAGGGACCGCACCCGCTCGGGTTCCCGGGCGGCCAGGCGCATCGCGGTCATCCCGCCCAGCGACAGCCCGGCGACGTGCGCCTGCCGCACGCCGAGCCGGTCCAGCAGCGCCAGCACGTCGTCGACGAGGTCGTCGAGGGTGTAGGGGCCGGCGGGCGCCGGCGACTCCCCGTGCCCGCGGGTGTCGTAGGTGACCACCCGGTAGCGCTCGGCCAGGGCGGGGACCTGCGGGTCCCACATCCCCCGCGTCGCGCCCAGGGAGTTGGACAGGACGACGACCGGCGCGCCGGCCGGCCCGTCCTCGGTGTACGCGACCTCGACGGCGGTCATGCCTCTCCTTCGGTCAGTGCCCGGTGCTCGGCCAGGACCGCGTCCACCTGCGCCCCGGCCTCCCCGACGTCCGGGCCGGTGCGCAGCTGGGCGGGGTCGAGACCCGCCCCCTCGGCGAGCAGGTCGGCGAGCGGGCGGCCGGTCGCCGACGCCGTGCGCACGGCCTCCGCGACGAGCTCGTGGGCGGCCCCGCGGCCGAGCCGCTGGGCGAGCAGGTCGGTGGCCGCCGCGGCGAGCACCGGGGCCTCGGCGGCCGAGACCGTCGCCGCCATCCGCGCGGAGTCCGGGCGCAGCGACGCCAGGCTCTCGGCGAGCCACGCCGCCCCCGACCCGACGGTGGCCAGCAGCGCGGTGAGCGTCGGCCACTCGCTGTGCCAGGCACCCGCGGCCCGCTCGTGCTCCTGCTCCATCGCCCCGAGCAGGGTGGCCACCAGGCCGGGCGCCCGGCGGGCGCAGGCGCGGGCCGAGATCGCCGCCACGGGGTTGTTCTTGTGCGGCATCGCCGACGATCCGCCGCGCTGCTCGCTGACCTCGGCGACCTCCGCCACCTCGCTCTGCGCCAGCAGCACGACGTCCAGCGCCACCGACGCCACGACCCCCGCCGCGGCACCGAGCGCACCCGCGAGGTCCGCGACCGGCAGCCGCCCGGTGTGCCAGGCGACCGGCGGGGTCGTGAGCCCCAGCTCGGCGGCCAGGGCCGCCCGCAGCGCGGTGCCCGATCCGTCCAGCCCGGCGAGGGTGCCCACCGCGCCGCCGAACTGGACCGGCAGCCCCGCGTCCACGGCGCGCAGGCGGGCGCGGGCGCCGTCGAGGCCGCTGAGCCAGCCGGCGGCCTTGAGCCCGAAGGTGGTGGGCAACGCCTGCTGCATGAGCGTGCGGCCCATGACGACGTCGTCCCGGTGCGCACCGGCCAGCCCCGCCGCCGCCGCGGCGGCCAGGGCGAGGTCGCGGTCGATGGCCGCACCGGCCCGGCGCGCCAGGAGCACCAGCGCCGTGTCCAGCACGTCCTGGCTGGTCGCCCCGACGTGCACCGCCACCGCGTCCCGCGCCCCCACCGCCGAGCGGAGCACCCGGACCAGCGGCGGCACCGGGTTGCCGGCGTCGGCGGCGTGCGCGACCACCGTGGCCAGGTCCAGCCCGGCCGGCTCGGCGCAGGCGCGGGTGACCGCGTCGGCGGCGGTGGTGGGCACCAGGCCCAGCCGCGCCGCCGCCCGCGCGAGGGCCGCCTCGACGTCGAGCAGCGCGTCGATCCAGGCGGCGTCGGACACGGCCGCCGCCGCGCCGCCGCGGGCGAAGGTCCCGTCGAAGAGGCCGGTCACGGGACGTTCCTACCGGACCGGCCGGCCGCGCACCGGCTCATACGGCGAAGAACACCGTCTCCCCGTCGCCCTGCAGCCGGACGTCGAAGCGGTAGCCGTCCTCGCTCGGGGTGGCGATCAGGGTGCGGCGGTCCTCGTCCGACGGCAGCGCGCGGAGGACGGCGTCCTCGGCGTTGGCCGCCTCCTCGTCGGCGAAGTAGATCCGGGTGACCACCCGGTCCAGCAGGCCGCGGGCGAAGACCGAGACGTCGATGTGCGGCGCCTGCAGGCCGCCCGCGCCGTCGGGCAGCCGGCCCGGCTTGAGCGTGTGCACGGCGTACTCGCCGGAGAGCGTCTGCGCGCGGGCGTAGCCGCGGAAGCCCGGGTAGGTGGCCGCGCCGCGCGGGTCCTCGGGCGAGGCCAGGCCGCCGTCCGGATCGGCCTGCCAGGTCTCGATCATCGCGTCGGGGACGACCTCCCCGGCGCCGTCGAACACCCGGCCGCGGATCCAGAAGGCGCCCGGGGTGCCCTCGTCGGCGGCCAGCTCGCCGTCCTCCCAGGTCAGCCCGATGGCCAGGTACGGGCCGACGGTGGCGCTCGGCGTGAGCCCGAGCTGGAAGGGGTCGGTCAGGAAACCGGTCCCGCGCTGCCCCGAGCGGGGCTGGAACGGGTCGGCCGGGTTCGGGGGGACCTCCAGCGGGTTCGCGGTCACGCCACATCTCCGTCGTCGTCGGTCTCGAACGGCGTCTGGTCGGCACCGCGCAGCACGATGTCCCACTCGAACGCCAGCGCCCAGTTGTCCTGGGTGCGCTCGAGGGAGTACCGGCTGATCGCCCGGTGCCGGGCGGCGGCCGGGATGGCGTTGAAGATCGGGTCCTGGCCGAACAGCGGGTCGTCCGGGAAGTACATCTGGGTGACCAGCCGCTGGGTGAAGGCCCGCCCGAAGAGGCTGAAGTGGATGTGCGCCGGGCGCCACGCGTTGTGGTGGTTGCCCCACGGGTACGCGCCGGGCTTGATGGTGAGGAACTCGTAACGGCCGAGGCTGTCGGTCATCACCCGGCCGAGCCCGTCGAAGTGCGGGTCCAGCGGCGCCGGCCAGTTGTCCACCACGTGCCGGTAGCGGCCGCCCGCGTTGGCCTGCCACACCTCCAGCAGCGCGTGCGGCACCGGGCGGCCGTCGCTGTCGAGCACCCGGCCGTACACCAGGATCCGCTGGCCCTGGGCCTCGCCGTCGCTGCGCCAGGTCAGGTCGGAGTCGCGGGGCAGGACGCGGTCCTCCCCCAGCACGGGGCCGGTGATCTCGGTCAGCCGGTGCGGCAGGTCGACCGGCGTCCGGAGGGGGGCGCGCAGCCCCGTGCTCCGGTACCCGGGGAAGGCGAGGGGGGTGCGCGTCGCGTCGGACTCGCGCACGTACCGCGGCAGCCGCAGGCCGCCGGACGATGTGGTCCCGGTCATGCCGGGACGGTACGACCGGCGGGCTAGGCTCCCAACCCCACACTTCCACTGGACGGGAGCACGCGGATGGCTGGTCGGAGCGCGACGCCGGGGCGGTCGGTCACGTCCCGGGCCCTGGGCATCCTCGACGCCTTCGGCAGCGACGCACCCCGGCTGTCGCTGTCGGACATCGCCGAACGCACCGGCACCCCGCTGACCACCGCGCACCGGCTGCTCGGCGAGCTCACCGAGTGGGGGGCGCTCGCCCGCCGGGCCGACGGCCGGTACGAGATCGGCCGCAAGCTGTGGGACCTCGGGCTGCTGGCCTCGGTCCAGCTGGGGCTGCGGCAGGTGGCCGCGCCGTTCCTCCTCGACCTGCACACCACCATCCGCGACACCGTGCACCTGGCCGTCCGCGAGGGCCGCTCGGCGCTCTACGTCGAGCGGGTCTCCGGGCGGGAGTCGGTGCCGATCGTCAGCCAGGTGGGCACCCGGCTGCCGCTGCACGCCACCGGCGTCGGCAAGGTGCTGCTGGCCGCCGCGCCCGCCGACGTCGTCGAGGCGGTGCTCCGCGACCTGCGGCCGGTCACCCGGCACACCGTCGTGGACCCGGCCCGGCTCACCCGGGAGCTGGCCGAGATCCGCCGGCGCGGATACGCGCGCACCGTCGAGGAGATGTCCCCCGGAGCCGCCTCGATCGCCGTCCCCGTGCAGGTGGAGCGGCCCGGCGGCGCGCTCGCCGTGGCCGCGCTGGGCATCGTGGTGCCACCGCACCGGCGCGACCTCGCCCGGCTGGTGCCGGCCCTCGAGATGGCGGCCCGCGGCATCGGCCGGGAGCTGGCGAGGTCACCGGAGTTCCACTGAGCGGGAGCTCGGGGTACCGCCGCCGCGGCCGGCGAGGCCACACTCGTCGGCGTGCGCACCCAGGTAGGCATCATCGGGGCCGGCCCCGCCGGCCTGCTCCTGTCCCGGCTGCTCGCGCTGCGCGGCATCGACTCGGTGGTCCTGGAGAACCGGTCCCGGGAGTACGTCGAGGCGCGCATCCGCGCCGGCATCCTCGAGCAGCACACCGTCGACACGCTCACCGACGCCGGCCTGGGCGACCGGCTGCGCCGCGAGGGCCTGGAGCACCGGGGCATCCACCTGCAGCACCCCGGCACCCGGCACACCCTCGACTTCCCGGAGCTGTGCGGCCGCACGGTGTGGGTGTACGGGCAGACCGAGGTGGTCAAGGACCTCGTCGCCGCCCAGCTCGCCGGCGGCCCGCCGCTGCTGTTCGAGGTCTCCGACGTCCGGCCGGAGGACGTCGACGGCGACGCGCCGCGGATCCGGTTCACCGACGCCGACGGCACGCCGCAGGTGCTCGAGTGCGACGTCATCGCCGGCACCGACGGCTTCCACGGCGTCTCCCGCCCGGTGGTGACCGAAGCCGGCGGCCGGCTGTGGGAACGCACCTACCCCTACGCCTGGCTGGGCATCCTGGCCGACGCGGCACCGGCCACCGACGAGCTGATCTACGCCTGGCACCCCGAGGGCTTCGCCCTGTACTCGATGCGCTCGCCGTCGGTCTCCCGGCTGTACCTGCAGGTGGACCCGGCGGACTCGATCGACAACTGGTCCGACGACCGCATCTGGGACGGCCTCTCCCGCCGCCTGGACATCGACGGCTGGACGGTCAGCACCGGGCCGGTCACCGAGAAGTCGATCCTGCCCATGCGCTCGTTCGTCAGCGCGCCGATGCGCCGCGGCCGGCTGTTCCTCGCCGGCGACGCCGCGCACATCGTGCCGCCCACCGGCGCCAAGGGGCTGAACCTCGCCGTCGCCGACGTGACCCTGCTGGCCACCGCGCTGACCCGCCTGCTGCGGGAGGGCCGGACCGACCTGGTCGACGCCTACTCCGACACCGCGCTGCGCCGGGTCTGGCGGTGCACGCACTTCTCCTGGTGGATGACCTCGATGCTGCACACCACCGGCGACGACTTCGACGCCGAGCTCCAGCTCTCCCAGCTGCGCCGGGTGTGCTCGTCGGAGGCCGCGGCCCGCGAGCTCGCCGAGAACTACACCGGCCTGCCGATCGAGGGCTGAGCCCGGGCCGGGTGCATCCGATCGGGGCGCCGGCGGCGAACGACCGGTGTGGAACCCCTCGCGCCGCGACAGGAGACACCCTGGCAGCCCCTGCTCGACGCCGGGCTGCCGATGGAGGAGATCCGGCGACTGGTGACCCGCCTGGGCTTCGAGGCCGTGGTCGCCGGGCCCAGCCCCCTCGGGACCGGGCTGCTGGACCTCGTCGGCGACCGGCCGCCGCCGGTGCGCGCGGCATGGCTGGAAACCCTCGAGCGGATCACCACGATGCCGGTGCCGGGGGCCTGAACCCCACCCGGCCGGCGTCCCGGCCGCCCGCCGCCGGTGCGCGGTCAGCCCAGGTCGGCGACCGTCGCCCGCACGCCCCGCTCCCGGAGCGAGGCCCGGGCCGCGCGGAACTCCGCGGCGAACCGCGGGTCGTCAACCAGGTCGCCGAACAGCTCGCGGTCGGCGGCGAACGCCAGCGGGTCGGCGTCCCGGGCCGCCGCCGCCAGCCGGTCGGCCCGTGAGTCGGTGAGCTCCAACGGGCCGCCGTCGTCGTCGGTGCCCTCCGCCGCGTGCGCCCAGGCCGCCAGGACGAGGACGCAACGGCGGATCTCCCCGCCGGTGCGCAGGTTGTCCCGGAGCACCGGCAGCAGGAACTGCGGGATCCGGTCGGAGGCCTCCGCGCGGATGCGGTCGAGGGTGTCGGCGATCGCCGGGCTGGCGAACCGCTCCAGCAGCGCCCGCCGGTACCCGGCCAGGTCGATGCCGGGGACCGGGCGCAGCGTGGGCGTCGCCTCCTCCTCCAGGTAGCCCTCCAGCAGCCCGCGGAACAGCGGGTCGGCGCTGGCCTCGTGGACGTACCGCAGGCCCGCCGGCCGGCCGGTCTGGGCGAGCACCTGGTGCCCGGCGTTGAGCAGCCGCAGCTTCATCAGCTCGTAGGGGGCGACGTCGGCGACGAGCTGGACGCCGACGTCCTCCAGCGGCGGGCGCCCGCAGGCGAAGGAGTCCTCCTGCACCCACTGGCCCCACGGCTCGCACACCACCGGCCAGCGGTCCTCGACCCCGAACCGCCCGGCGAGCGCCGCGCGGTCGGCGTCGGTGGTGACGGGGGTGATCCGGTCCACCATCGAGTCGGGGAAGGGCACCTCCCGGCGGACCCACTCCCCCAGCTCCGCGTCGCGCAGCCCCGCGAAGGCGGCGAAGCTGGCCCGCGCGAGCCGGCCGTTGCCCGGGATGTTGTCGCAGGAGACGACGGTGAACGGCGGCAGGCCCCGGTCGCGCCGGCGCACCAGCGCCTCGACGACCAGCCCGAAGGAGGTCCGGAGCGCGGCGCCCGGCTGCAGGTCGTGGACGACCCCGGCGTCGGTGCCGTCGAACTCGCCGGTGACGGCGGAGGCGTTGTAGCCGCCTTCGGTGACGGTGAGGGTCACGATCCGCGTCCCCGGCGCGGCCATCTTCTCCACCACCGCGCCCGGGTCGTCCGGGGCGAAGAGGTACTCGACCATCGAGCCGACCACCCGGGGCTCCTCGCGGCCGTCCGGGTGCCGCACCACCAGCGTCCAGAGGCAGTCCTGCGCCGCCATCACCTCGGCCATGCGCCGGTCCGCCGGGAGGACGCCGACGCCGCAGATGCCCCAGTCCAGGGCCTGCCCCTGCTCCATGAGCCGGTCGAGGTAGCGCGCCTGGTGCGAGCGGTGGAAGCCACCGACACCCAGGTGCACGATCCCCGTGCGCACCGCGCGGCGGTCGTAGGACGGCACGGACACCGGGGCGTCCAGCACGGCGAGGCTGCGATCGTTCAGCGGGACGGCCACCGCTCCCCCATAACCCTCGGGCCGGCTCCGGTAACGGCGCGCCGCCCGCGGCCCGGCGTGCGGCGCACCGGAGCCGGCGGCGGAACCCCCGCCACACGGCGTGCAACAAAGATGTCTAGTGTCCCAGGTGCTGTGGTCCAGCTCACTCCCGGGCTCGACCGGCACCCCCTGGAGGTCACGTGCGCACCACGCCCCCACGTCCCGCCCGAAGGTCACTGCTCGCCCTCGGGCTGGGCGCCGTCCTGACCGCCGGTGCCCTGGGCACCGCCGCCCCCGCCGGCGCCGCGCCGCCCGGTCCCCGTGATCCCGCCCCGCTGGTCGTGCAGACCGCCGAGGGCGCCGTCGAGGGCACCGCGCCCGACGGCTACCGCCTGTTCCAGGGCATCCCGTTCGCCGCCCCGCCGGTGGGCGACCTCCGGTTCGCCCCGCCGGCGCCGGTGGAGCCCTGGTCCGGCGTCCTGGACGCGACCTCCCCGGGCAGCGCCTGCCCGCAGGACCCGAGCGCCACCAACCCCACCGCGTCGGTCGACGAGGACTGCCTCTACCTCAACGTCACGACCCCGGCCGGGCTGGACACCGCGCGGAAGAACCTGCCGGTCATGGTGTGGATCCACGGCGGCTCGTGGCGGACGGGCAGCGGCGACCGGTACGACGCCAGCAAGCTCGCGCTCGAGGGCGACGTCGTGGTGGTGACGATCAACTACCGGCTCGGCCCGCTGGGCTTCCTGGCCCAGGAGGACCTCTCGCGGGAGAACGGCGCCGTCGCCTCCGGCAGCGCCGGGCTGCTGGACCAGCAGGCCGCGCTGCGCTGGGTGCAGCGCAACATCCGCGCCTTCGGCGGCAACCCCGGCCGGGTGACCGTCTTCGGCGAGTCGGCCGGCGGCTCGGCGGTGTGCGCGCAGCTCACCTCCCCGTCGGCGCGGGGCCTGTTCGACCGGGCCATCGCGCAGAGCTACAGCTGCACCGCGCCCTACGACGACCTGGCGACGGCCGAGGCGAAGGGCGCCGCGGTCGCCGAGACCGTCGGGTGCGCCTCCGCGGCCGACGTCGCGGCCTGCCTGCGGGAGACCTCCGTGGAGGAGCTGCTCGCCGCCTGGCCCGGTGGGGCCTTCGTCGTCGGCGGCTCGGCGCTGCCGGTGCAGCCGGCCGCGGCCATCGCGGCCGGCGACCACGCCAAGGTGCCGGTCATGCACGGCAACCTCAGCGACGAGAACACCCTGTTCACGCCGCTGAACCCGACCGTCGCCACGCTCGCCGCCGACGGCTTCACCGAGGCCGACTACGCGTCGGTCCTCGCCGGGATCTTCGGCGACGACGCCGACGAGGTGCTCGCCCGCTACCCGGCCGGCGGCTACGCCTCGCCGCTGCGCGCCCTGGCCGAGGTCAACAGCGACGCCGGCAGCGCGCTGTCCACCTGCGAGCACGTCGACGCCTACGAGACGCTGGCCCGGCCGCCGGTGCCCGCGCCGGTCTTCGCCTACCAGTTCCGCGACGAGACGGCCGACCCGCTGCTGGACTTCCCCTACCCGGGCTACCCGGAGGACGCCCAGCACGCCGCCGAGCTGCCCTACCTGTTCCCGGGGCTGTTCGGGGACGGGCTGACCGCCGAGCAGGAGCAGCTGTCCACGGCGATGGTGCGCTACTGGACCAACTTCGCGGCCCACGGCAACCCCAACGGCCGGGACGTCCCGACGTGGATCCGGTACCGGGCCCCGAAGGACGTGCAGGGTCTGGACATCGCCTCCGACGGCGGGATCGGCCCGGTCGACGTCGCGGCCGAGGCGAACTGCGAGTTCTGGGCCACGCTGGCCTAGGCGGCCGCGCCGGTTCCCGGCTCCCCGGCGGCCACCGCCGTCCGGGGAGCCGGGATGCCGGTCCCCTCCCCCGGGGTGCCGGATCTACTGGCCGGTAGGAGATGTGGGATCGTCCGAGGCACACGTCGAGACGGCGCGCGCGACGACGAGTGCCGCCGTCAGGAATGAGGACCGATGCGGTTGCAGCTGTCCCCGGAGCTCGAAGCCTTCCGGGAGGAGATGCGGACCTTCTTCACCACCCAGGTGCCGCAGGAGATCCGCGACAAGGTCGCGGCCCACCGGCACGTGTCGAAGGAGGAGTACGTCGAGGCCCAGCGCGCGCTCAACGCCGCCGGCCTGGCGGTGCCCCACTGGCCGGTCGAGTGGGGCGGCCGCGACTGGAGCCCGCTGCAGCGCCACATCTGGCGCGAGGAGATGCAGCTGGCCGGCGTGCCCGAGCCACTGGCCTTCAACACCAGCATGATCGGCCCGGTCATCGCCGCCTTCGGCAACCAGGAGCAGAAGGAGCGCTTCCTGGCCAAGACGGCGAACCTGGACATCTGGTGGTGCCAGGGCTTCTCCGAGCCCGACGCCGGCTCCGACCTCGCCTCGCTGCGCACCACCGCCGTGCGCGACGGCGACGACTGGATCGTCAACGGCCAGAAGACGTGGACGACGCTGGGTCAGCACGCCGACTGGATCTTCTGCCTGGTCCGCACCGACCCGACCGCGGAGAAGAAGCAGCGCGGCATCTCGATGCTGGTCTTCCCGATGGACACCCCGGGCGTCACGCTCCGCCCGATCGAGCTCATCGACGGCGGGTTCGAGGTCAACGAGGTGTTCTTCGAGGACGTCCGCGTGCCGGACGAGAACCTGATCGGCGAGGAGAACCGCGGCTGGGACTACGCGAAGTTCCTGCTGGGCAACGAGCGCGTCGGCATCGCCCGCGTGGGCGCCACGAAGAAGATGCTCTCGCAGGCGAAGGACCACGCCCGCGAGATCACCGTCGACGGCCGCCCGCTGCTCGAGGACCCGTTCATGGCCCGGCGCATCGCCGAGGTGGAGAACGAGCTGGTCGCCCTGGAGCTCACCGCGCTGCGCGTGGTCGCCAACTCCGCCGACGGCAAGCCGCACCCGGCGTCCTCGGTGCTCAAGCTCAAGGGCTCGGAGCTGCAGCAGGCCGCCACCGAGCTGCTGGTGGACATCGCCGGCCCGCTCTCGCTGGCCTCGTTCGCCGACGAGGGCTCCGACGTGCCCGACTGGGCGCGGGTGGCGACGCCGCACTACCTGAACTACCGGAAGGTCTCCATCTACGGAGGCTCGAACGAGGTTCAGCGGACCATCATCGCCGGCACGATCCTGGGGCTGTGATCTGACAGTGGACTTCACCTTCGACAGCGAGCAGAACGACCTCCGCGAGGCCGTCCGCGGCCTGCTGGAGCGCGCCTACCCCGACAGCGAGACGCGCCGCAAGGTCGCCGCGAACGACCCGGGCTTCGACGAGAAGACCTGGGCGCGGCTGGCCGAGATGGGGCTGCTGGGCCTGCCCTTCGCCGAGGAGCACGGCGGCATGGGCGCCGGGCCGATCGAGGTGGCGCTCGTCGCCGAGGAGATCGGCCGGGTCATCGCCCCCGAGCCGTTCATCGAGGCGGTGGTGCTCGCCGGTGGTCTGATCGCGGCCGTGGGCACCGAGGAGCAGAAGAGCGAGCTGCTCGCCGCCATCGCCGAGGGCGCATGCGTGCCCGCCTTCGCGCACGCGGAGATCGGCACGCGCTGGAGCGCGTCGGCCTCGGCGGTCACCGCCACGCAGGCCGGCGACGGCTGGACGCTCAGCGGCGTCAAGGAGCCGGTGCCCACGGGCGCCCGCGCCGACGTCCTGGTGGTCTCCGCGGCTCTGGCCGACGGCGGCACCGGGCTGTTCGTGGTGCAGGGCGACGCGGCGGGCCTGACCCGCACCGGGTACCGGACCCACGACGGCACCCGGGCGGCCAACGTGCGCTTCGACGGCACCCCGGCGACCCCGCTGGGTGCTGGCGAGGACCGGACGGCCGCCATCGAGCGGGCGCTGGCCGAGGCCCGGATCGCCTACAGCCACGAGGCGATCGGCGCGATGGACACCGCCCTGCGGACCACCGCGGAGTACCTCAAGACCCGCAAGCAGTTCGGGGTCACCCTGAACCGGTTCCAGGCGCTCACCTTCCGCGCCGCGGACATGTACGTGTCCCTGGAGCTGGCCCGCAGCGCCGCGCTGTGGGCGTCGATGGTGGTCGACGCCGGCGGCGACGTCGTCTCGGCCGCCGACCGGGCCCGGCTGCAGACCAGCCGCGCCGGCCGGCACATCGGCGAGGAGGCGATCCAGCTGCACGGCGGCATCGGCGTGACCGCGGAGTACTCCGTCGGCCACTACACCAGCCGGCTGACCGCGATCGACCACCTGCTCGGCGACGGCGACTTCGCCGCCGCCCGGCTGGCCCGCACCGTGGCCGACCGCGCGACCGTCGACCCGATGGGTGCGCCGTACGCCCCTGGCGGCGGCATCGGCTGAGCAGGGCCTTCCCGCCGACCGCGGCACCACCACCCAGCCGGGGGGTGGTGCCGCGGTCGGCGTTACGGCACGCTGCGGTCACGGTGGCCCACCAGCGGCCCCAGCCGTCCCAGCCGTCGCGACACCGGTCGCGACCTGGCGGCGCGGGGACGACGGTGGATCCAGGCTGCCGCTGTCCGTGACGCCCCGGGACCAGCCGGGGACGTACTCCTGGAGGTAGCCGTGCGCCCATCCCGACTCCTGGCCGGGGGCGCCGCTGTCGCGCTCCTGACCGGCACCGCTGCCTGTGGCGCCGAGGCCCTCGAACCGAAGCTCGCCCTGCGGGACGCGGCCGGCGCGTTCGCCGAGAGCCGCACCGGCGGCCTGGAGCTGTCCATCGCCAGCTCGGTCGAGGACGTCCGCGCGTTCGCCGCGGCCGCGGACCCGACCGCGAGCAGCGCCGGGATGACCGACGACGAGCTGCGCCGGCTGCTGTCGGCGTCCCTGGAGTTCTCCTACGACCTCGGGGCCGACCGCGAGAGCGAGACCGACGACGCCGGCAGCGTCGTCGTCCGCATCGGCGACCTCGCCGCGGGTGAGCTCCGCGTCGTCGAGCAGATGGTCTACGCCCGGGCCGACGTCGACGGCCTGGTGGAGGAGTTCCCCGACCTGCAGGAGGGGATCGACTCCTTCCGCGCCGAGCTGGCCGGTGCCGAGGGCACGGAGCCCGCTCCCCCGGAGCTGCAGGCGCCGGCGACCGCGTTCCTCGACGGCGACTGGGTCTCCCTCGACGTCGAGGCGTACCTGGAGCAGCTCGAGGCGATGGCGGGCGGCCAGGACGCCGCCGTGGGCTCGACCGGCCCGGCCCCGGCCTCCGACGAGCTGCGGGACCTGCTCGGCGGGGCGCTGGAGGACGCCGTCACCTCCGTCGAACGGCGGGAGAGCGACGAGATCGGTGACCACGTGGTGGCCCAGATCGACCTGCGCGCGGCCTACGCGTCGCTGCGGGAGGAGCTGCCCGGCCTGCTCGCCGGCACGGACGCCGAGGTGATGGCCGACTCCATGCCCCCGGTGAGCGAGGTGCCGGACCGGCGGATCGAGGTGTCGTTCTGGCTCCGCGACGGGGAGCTGCGGCGGGTCGAGCTGGACCTGGCGCAGTTCCTCGAGGAGCCCGCCGGCTCCCTGGTGCTGCGGGCCGACGTCCTGCCGGAGCGCCGGATCAGCGCTCCCGACGACGCCGTCGAGCTGGACTTCGCGGCGCTCGTCGCCGCGGCGCCGGCCGGCGGGGAGCCGCTGGAGGTGGACGCCCACACGCTCGCGACCTGGGTCGACGCGGACCTCTGGTCCGTCGCGGACCAGGACGGCGGCCTCCCCTCGGTGCAGTACCTGCCGGAGGTGCTCCCCTACTACGAGGGCCTCGCCCCTGACCTCTCCGTCACCGCGGTGGGCGAGCGCGTGCAGGTGAGCGCGGGAGGCGGGACGGTGTGCCTCACGGTGTCCGCCGACGGCTCCGGCGAGGACGTCACCGACGGCCCCTGCTGACCCGCTGGAAGGGGCCCCGCGGCCGGGGAGCCGCGGGGCCCTTCCTCACTCGCCGAGCATCGCCCGGCGGAGCTCGTCGGCGTCGGCGCGGACCGAGTCCAGCACGGGCACCAGGTCGTCCTCGCGGAGCTGCCCGCAGGTGAGCCGCATGATCGGCACCGGGTCGTGGTCGTCGGCGGTGAGCCGGGACGCGACCTCGAAGGCGGCCCGCAACAGGCCGCCCTCCAGCGACGTGAAGTCGTCGATCTGGTTGAGCCGGCCGGTCATGCTGTGCGGGAAGCCCCACTGCTCGAGCGCGACGGCGGTCAGCCGGACGCTGTGGACGCCGTACCGGCGCAGCTCCGCGGCCCGCCGGCCGGTGACGTCGGGGTGCTCGGCCACCAGCTCGGCATAGCCGTCGGGGTCGTTGTGGTGCAGGAGGGCCGCACCCATCTGCGCCAGCAGCCCGACGCAGAGGGCGTCCGGCGGCCGCTCCCCGAAGCGCGGGGCGAGGGTGGCGGCGGCCAGGGCGAGGCAGGTGGTCACGTCCCAGAAGTTCTCGGGCAGCCGCGACTCGTCGTCGAGCTCGGTCAGCGCCACGGTCGCCATGGTGCGCACCGTGGTGAAGCCGACCACCGTGACGGCGAACTGCAGGGAGGTCACCCGCCCGCGCATGCCGAAGTAGGCGGAGTTGGCGAGCTTCATGACCCGGGTGGCCAGGGCCACGTCGGAGGCGAGGATCCGGGAGAGCACCTTCGCGCTGGTGTCCTCCCCGTTCGCCACGGTGACGACCTGCGCCGCGACGGGCCGCTGGGCGGCCATCGTGTCGATGCTCGCCAGCACCTTCTCCAGGTCGAAGGCCGGCGGCGGGGCCGACAGCGGGGTGACGGTCATCGGGTGGGTTCCCCCCGGGTCGCGAACCAGGCAGCGGTACCGCTCCCGGTCATGGGTTGGCTGAGGCTGAAGCCCTGCAGGTAGGTGGCGCCCAGGCGGGTGAGCTCGGCCGCCTGCTCCGGGGTCTCGACCCCCTCGGCCACGGTGCTCAGGTTCAGGCTGCGGGCCAGCGCGATGACGGCGGAGGCGATCTCGGTGTGCCCGTGCGCCAGCTCCGCGACGAAGGACCGGTCCACCTTCAGGCAGTTCACCGGGAGGTGGCGCAGGTAGGCCAGCGAGGAGTACCCGGTGCCGAAATCGTCGATGGCCAGCTCGACGCCCTGCTCGCGCAGCTGGAAGAGCACCAGGCGGGCGGAGTCGGGGTCCTTCATCAGCGCCGACTCGGTGATCTCGATGGAGATGCGGGAGGAGTGCAGCCCGTGCCGCTGGAGCGCCTCGGCCACCTGCGCCGGGAGGTTGGCGTCGAGCTGCAGCGCGGAGACGTTCACGTTCGCCCGCGGGGGTGCGCCGTCCCCCATGAGCCGGTCCCACTCGGCCAGCTGCCGGCAGGTCTCGTCGAGGACGAGCAGGCCGAGCCCGGCGATCAGCCCGCTCTCCTCGGCCAGCGGCACGAAGACGGCCGGGCTGATGGGCCCGCGCTCGGCGTGCGTCCACCGGGCCAGGGACTCGACCGCGACCGGCCGCCCGTCCCGCGTGCTGAAGATCGGCTGGTACAGCAGGGTGATGTCGCCCCGCTCGATGGCGTCCCGCAGCTCGGCGACCAGGCGCAGCTTGTCGCGGGCCTGTTCCCGTGCCCGCTGGTCCAGCACGGTGATCCGCCCCTTGCCACCGGCCTTCGCCTGGTACATCGCGATGTCGCAGTCGCGGATCAGCTCCTCCGCGTCGGTGTGCTCATCGGTCTGGACGGTGACCCCGACGCTGGCATAGGGGCGCACGTCCACCCCGCCGAGCCGCACGGGGCGGGCCAGCTCCGCGGAGATCCGCTCCGCCAGGGCGACGGCGGCGGCCTGGTCGACGTGCTCGCACACGACCAGGAACTCGTCGCCGCCGAACCGGGCGACGAGGTCGCCGGGGCGGACCACCGCGCCCAGCCGGGCGGCGACCTCGGTGAGGAGCTCGTCGCCGGCCGTGTGACCCAGGGAGTCGTTGACGACCTTGAAGTTGTCCAGGTCGAGGAAGAGGCACGCCAGACCGCCGGTGCCGGGGACGAACCGGTCGGCGACGTACCGGGCCAGCAGCGTCCGGTTCGGGAGGCCGGTCAGCGGGTCGTGGTTGGCCTGGTGGGCGAGCGTGGCCTCGAAGGCCAGCCGGTCGGTGATGTCCTCGATGGTGCCGACGAAGCCCGCGCCCACGCCAGGGGTGAACAGGTGGGCGAACCGGATCACGGTGGTGCGGACCGAGCCGTCCTCCCGCGTCAGCCGGACCTGGGTCTCCACCTCCTGGCCCTCCAGCGCGTCCGACACCTGCTCGATGACGGTGTCCAGGTCCTCGGCGTGGACGGTGTCCATCCAGCCGGTGCCCAGGAGCTGTTCGGCCCGGCGGCCGACGAGGCTGCAGAAGGCGTCGTTGACGTGCGAGAGGCGCATGCCCTGCTCGGAGAGGAGCGTGGGCACCGGGGAGCGCTCGGTGAGCGTGGAGAACCGGCGCTCGTGGGCGTCGGCGGTCGCCCGCAGCGCCCGTTCCTGCTCGTTGGTGGTGGAGAGGATGCGGATGGTCCACATGCGTCCGCTCGGTGACGGCGTCGTGGTGACGACCGCCTCCACCGTCGCGCCGCTGGCCGTCCGCACGGGGAGGGTCATCCGGGCCGCCCGCTCGCGCCGCAGGAGCAGCCGCAGCTCGCCGCCACCGAGGCTCGGGAAGAGCTGGTCCACCGGCAGCGCGCGCAGGTCGTCCAGGCCGTAGCCCAGCAGGTCGATCGCGCCGACGTTGCACCAGTTGATCCGCGCCCGGCCGGCCACCACCTCCGCGACGACCAGGGCGAGGTTGTCGCTGACGGTCGCGCTGTAGAAGACCGAGGCCACGATCTCCGGTGGGACGCGGTCGTCGTCGGGCTCGCTGATGATGACGGACACGGTCCTCCCCTCGTCCGCGCAGATCCCGACGTTCGGGCCGCACCCGGTTCACTTCGGTCGCTCGCAGGCGCCCCCTTCACCCGACCTCGTGCCGCGCACCCCGTTGGGGGGAGACCGCCGGGGCGTCGTCCACCGGGACCGGGCGGCGGCGCCGCGGGACGTGCACTGCCTCACACTCGCCCCGTCGGCGGTCGCCGTCGCCGGTCAGCAGGCAAGATCCCCCCAGCACCGCGAACGACCCCGCCACTGGCGGGCCGGCGACGAGGCCGGCCCCCGAGGAATGGAGCGCGACGATGCAGATCGGTGTCCCCCGCGAGACGCGGCCCCGCGAGACCCGGGTGTCGGCGACGCCGACGACGGTGACCCGGCTCGTGGCGCTCGGGTACGACGTCGTGGTGGAGGCCGGTGCCGGCGCCGCGAGCAGCTTCCCGGACGCGGCCTATGCGGAGGCCGGCGCGCGCATCGGCACCGCGGCGGATGCGTGGGGCGCCCAGGTGGTCCTGCGGGTGAACGCGCCGGCGACCGGGGAGATCGACCGGCTGACCGCCGGCGCCACCCTGATCAGCCTGCTCGCGCCGGCGCTGAACCCGGAGCTGGTCGATGCGCTGGCGGCGCGCCCGATCACCGTGCTGGCCGTGGACGCGGTCCCACGCATCTCCCGCGCCCAGTCGATGGACGTGCTCTCCTCGATGGCCAACATCGCCGGCTACCGGGCGGTGATCGAGGCGGCCAACGTGTTCGGCCGCTTCTTCACCGGCCAGGTCACCGCCGCCGGCAAGGTGCCGCCGGCGAAGGTGCTCGTCGCCGGCGCCGGCGTGGCCGGGCTCGCGGCGATCGGCGCGGCCTCGAGCCTGGGCGCCATCGTGCGGGCCACCGACGTGCGCCCGGAGGTGGCCGAGCAGGTGCGCTCGCTCGGCGGTGAGTACGTCGCGGTGCCCGACGCGGAGGTCGCGGTGAGCACGGACGGCTACGCCCGGGAGATGGGCGAGGACTTCACCCGGCGGGCCGCGCAGATGTACGCCGAGCAGGCCCGCGACGTGGACATCGTCATCACCACCGCGCTGATCCCCGGCCGGCCGGCGCCACGGCTGCTCACCGAGGAGATGGTCGCCTCGATGCGCTCGGGCTCGGTGATCGTGGACATGGCCGCCGCCCAGGGCGGGAACGTGGCCGGCTCCGTGCCCGACGAGGTGGTCGTGACGCCGAACGGGGTCTCGATCATCGGGTACACCGACCTCCCGGCCCGGCTGCCGGCCCAGGCCTCGCAGCTCTACGGCACGAACCTGGTCAGCCTGCTGACCCTGCTGACCCCGGAGAAGGACGGCCGGCTGGTCGTCGACTTCGACGACGTCGTCCAGCGCGCGGTCACCGTGGTCCGCGACGGCGAGAAGACCTGGCCCCCACCGCCGGTGCCGGTCTCCGCCGCTCCGGCCCCGCCGCCCGCGCCCCCGCCCGGAGCGACGGCGGGCGCGCCGGCGGTGCCGCAGCGGACGCCGGCGCCGGGCCGCCGGTTCGCGCTGGTGGGCCTGGGTGCGGCGCTGCTGTTCCTGGTGGCCGCCTTCTCCCCCGACGAGCTCGTCGGTCACTTCACGGTGTTCGCGCTGGCCGTCGTCGTCGGGTTCTACGTCATCGGCCACGTGCACCACGCCCTGCACACACCGCTGATGAGCGTCACGAACGCGATCTCCGGGATCATCGTCGTCGGCGCGCTGCTGCAGCTCGGCAGCGACGACGGGATCGTGCGGGCCCTGGCCTTCGTCGCGACGCTGGTCGCCAGCATCAACGTCTTCGGCGGCTTCGCCGTCACCCGCCGGATGCTGGGCATGTTCTCCCGCGGCCCCAGCGCCGCCGGCGCGCCCGCCCGGCGGGCCGCCCGATGACCGCCGTAACCGCCGCCTCGGCGGCCTACATCGTCGCCGGGCTGCTGTTCATCCTGAGCCTGGCCGGGCTGTCCAGGCACGAGACCGCCAAGGCCGGCAACGCCTACGGCATCGCGGGCATGGCGATCGCCCTGGTCGCCACCGTCGGCCTGGCCACCCGCGACATCTCGACCGTCGGCCTCACCCTGCTGGTCGTCGCGGTCGTCATCGGCGCCGCCATCGGCCTGTGGCGGGCGCGCGTGGTCGAGATGACCGGCATGCCGGAGCTGATCGCCCTGCTGCACAGCTTCGTCGGCCTCGCGGCCGTCCTCGTCGGCTGGAACGGCTACCTGTCGGTGGAGGGCGTCGATCCCGCGGACGGCGGGCCGCTGCTCACCGGCGCCGAGGCCGGCATCCACTCGGGCGAGGTGGTGATCGGCGTCTTCATCGGCGCGGTCACCTTCACCGGCTCGATCGTGGCCTTCCTGAAGCTGTCGGGGCGGATCCGGAGCAACCCGCTCATGCTGCCGGGGCACAACTGGCTCAACCTCGGCGCGCTGGTGCTGTTCGCCGTCCTGACCGTGGTGTTCGTGGCCGAGCCGAACCTGCTGGTGCTCTCGGTGGTCACGGCGCTGGCACTGGCCCTCGGCTGGCACCTGGTCGCCTCGATCGGCGGCGGCGACATGCCGGTCGTGGTGTCGATGCTCAACAGCTACTCCGGCTGGGCGGCCGCCGCCTCGGGCTTCCTGCTCGGCAACGACCTGCTGATCATCACCGGCGCCCTCGTCGGGTCCTCCGGTGCCTACCTCTCCTACATCATGTGCACGGCGATGAACCGCTCGTTCCTGTCGGTCATCGCCGGCGGCTTCGGCAACGAGGGGTCGGCCGCGGCCTCCGACGTCGACTACGGCGAGCACACCGAGATCACCGCCGAGGAGACCGCCGAGCTGCTGCGGGAGGCGACGTCGGTGGTGATCACCCCCGGGTACGGCATGGCCGTCGCCCAGGCCCAGAGCGCCGTCGCCGAGCTCACCCGCAAGCTGCGCGAGGGCGGCGTCGACGTGCTGTTCGGGATCCACCCGGTCGCCGGACGGCTGCCCGGCCACATGAACGTGCTGCTGGCCGAGGCGAAGGTGCCCTACGACATCGTCCTGGAGATGGACGAGGTCAACGACGACCTCGCCGCCACCTCCGTCGTCCTGGTCATCGGCGCGAACGACACGGTCAACCCCGCCGCGGCGGAGGACCCCGCCAGCCCGATCGCCGGCATGCCGGTGCTGCGGGTCTGGGAGGCCGAGCGCGTCGTCGTCTTCAAGCGGTCGATGAACACCGGCTACGCCGGCGTCCAGAACCCGCTGTTCTTCCGGGACAACACCCGGATGCTCTTCGGCGACGCCCGGGAACGGGTGGAGGACATCCTCAAGGCGCTCTGAACCGGTCGCTGTGAGCCAAAGGCGCTGTGACCTGCGGGAAGAGCCGAACGTCTCTGTTCCACGAGGCGGAAAGACGTTACGGTGCGCTCATGCGCGTTCACGGACTGGTCACCGAGGTACCGGTCCCCGGCGCGCAGGACCACCTCTGCTGGGTGTACCGGGACGAGCAGGAGCTCGACGGGGCGGCCCTGGAGTTCCTGGCCGGTGGGCTCGCCGCGGGCCAGCGGCTGCTCTGCGTCGGTGACCGGGTGGTCGCCGGGCTGCTCGGGAACCCGGACGCGCTCGGTGGCCCCGCGGCGCTCGTCGCCTCCGGCGCTCTCCGCACGCTTTCCCTGGCCGAGGCCTACGCCGCCGCCGGCGCCTTCAGCGCCGAGCGGCAGCGGGCCTTCTACGACGCCGCCACCCGCGAGGCGCTGGCCGACGGGTACACCGGGCTGCGGGTGCTGGCCGAGGTGAGCCCGCTGGCCGCCGACCCGGCCCACCAGGCCGAGCTCGCCCGCTGGGAGCACGCGGCCGACGCCTACGTCGCCTCCGGCCCCGGTATGACGGCGATGTGCGCCTACCGGGACGACGTGCCCCCGGCGGCGCTGGCGGACTGCACGGCCGTCCACCCGCTCGTGCACGCTCCCGGCGCCGAGCCCCCCTTCCGGGTCTTCCACGACGCGGCCGGCCTGGCCGTGGCCGGCGAGGTGGACGTCCTGGGTGCCGAGCGGCTGGCGCGGGCGCTGACCGCCTCCCCCGTTCCCGGCGGCGCCTGCGCGCTGGACCTGTCGCAGCTCACCTTCGCCGACGTCGCGGCCTGCCGGGCCATCGCTGCGTGGGCCGCCGCGCTCACCGGCGACGGGGTGCGCGTCGAGCTGTGGAACGCGCCGGCCCTCCTCCGGCGGATGTGGCACCTGCTCGCTCTCGACGAGTGCACTGCGGTCTCCTTCCGCGCCTCGGCCTGAGCGACCGGCCCGCGGCGGCCCCGCCGCCTGCCACGCCGTCGCCGTGGCCACGCTGGAGGCCCGGAGCGCCCGACTATGCTGGCAGACCACAAGCACGTCACACAGCCGGCGTGCGGCCGGGCCTCGCGCCCGGCCCCTGGAGCGTCCCTGGAACCCCCGGGGTGGCTCCACGTCCCGCCGGCACGCGTCCCGTCCGGTGCAAGCCTTGACGGAGTACCCCCCGTGACAGTCCCCGAGGACGCTGCTGCCCTCGTCCAGCCCGCCTTCGACGAGCTGGCGCAGCTGTCCTTCGCCGAGCACTCGCTCGAATCGGTCCTCCGCAAGGTCACCGAGCTGGCCACCCGCATCCTGCCCGGGCAGCCCATCGCGTCGGTGACCGTCGTCGGCGAGGGCCGGCCCAGCACGGTCGCCACCAGCGGGGACCTCGCCCTGCGGCTCGACGAGTTCCAGTACCGCACCGGAGCCGGCCCGTGCCTCCAGGCCGCGACGACCGGGCAGCCGGCCGCGGTGGCGGACACCCGGGCCGACAGCCCCTGGCCGGAGTTCGCCGCCGCGGCGGCCGCCGACGGCTGCGGCAGCGTGCTGTCCTACCCGCTGCCGGTGCAGGAGAGCGTGCTCGGCGCGCTGAACCTGTACGCGCGCGAGATGGCCGTCTCCGGTGCCCGGACCCAGGAGCTCATCTCCCGGCTGGCGGCCTACGCCGTGGGCCCGGTGTCGAACATGTACCTGTACGAGAGCGCGGTCGAGCGGGCCGAGCACCTGGAGGCCGCGCTGCGGTCCCGGGCGGTCATCGACCAGGCCAAGGGCATCCTCATGGAGCGGTACAAGCTCACCGCCGACCAGGCGTTCCAGGTGCTCGCCCGGGTGTCGATGCAGCGGAACACCAAGCTGCGGGACGTCGCCGGCCACTTCGTGCTCACCGGCGAGCTGCCGCAGGCCTGAGTTGCGCGAGGGCGGCGCCGCGCCGGGTTGCGGGCGGGGCGCGGGTCGTCGACGGTGGCGGGGTGGACCCCTTACGCGGCCTCGGCATGCCCCGCATCCCCGGGTTCGGCGAGCTGCTGGCGCTGCTGCAGACCCAGACCGAGGCGCTGGCGCAGCTCCCCCGGACCCTCGCCGACCTCAACGGCACGGTGCGCGAGCTGACCCAGGCCACGACCAGCGCGAAGGAGACGATCGCCTCGGCGCAGCGGATCGCGGAGCGGCTGGAGGACCTCGTCACCGAGCTCGAGGAGCCGGTGCGGGCGCTGAAGCCCGGGCTCGAGCGGGTCGGCCGGGTGCTCGACGACCCGGCCGTCGACACCGTGCCGGACACGCTGCGCCGGATCCACGAGGACCTGATGCCGCTGATCGCCGGCCTGCGCCAGGCGCAGAGCCGGGTGGGGTCGGTGACCGACCTGCTCCGCCGCCGTCCCCGCGACGAGGACCACGACGACGGTTACGGCGTCTGATCCGCGGCGTCGCCACCGTCCCGCCGGACCAGGTCGCCGACCGCGTCCTCCAGCCGGGCCCAGGTCGAGCTCCACTCCACCAGGGGGTCGAGGATCCGCTCGAAGACGGCGAGCTGCTGGTCGAAGGCGTCCAGCTGGGCGCGCATGGCGGCGATCGACGCCCGCTGCGCGGTCACCATGTCCATCACCGCGCGGAGCTGGGCCGCCGACATCGTTCCGGGCGGGCTGGGCAGCGCGGGCAGCGGCAGCCGGGACGTCGCACTGCCGGCCAGGCTGCGGGCGCGCTCGGTGAAGCTCCGCAGCTGGGCGACGAAGTCGTCGACGGACCGGCCGACCCCACCGCCCTGGCCCGCAGGCCGGTCGTCTCCCCCGGACCCGGTCATCGTTCCCCCTCGCCGCTCGGTCCCGCACCCGACCTTAGGCACGGGCGGAGGGCCCTGCCTGTCGGACGGGAGCCGGGCGGCGAGCGGTGGGGCCGTGAGCGGGTCCGCTCAGTACCAGCCCACCGACTGGGAGTGCGACCAGGCGCCGCAGGGCGAGCCGAACCGGTTCTCGATGTAGATGAGGCCGGCGTCGATCTGCCGGTAACCGTCGGAGGTCTTGGCGATGCCGGTGCCGGCCCAGGTGGAGTTCAGGAACTGCGCGATCCCGTACGCGGTGCTGGTCGGGTTCTGCGCGTTGGGGTTCCAGCCGCTCTCCTTGCCCCAGAGGTTCTCCAGGCAGGTGAACTCGCTGCCCGAGCCCCCGAGCTGCTGCATCGCGTAGTCCTTGTACGACCCGGCCGGTGCGGCGGCGGCGGTGGTGCCGCGCCCCGGTCGCGCGGCCGCGGCCTGCGACTCCGCGGCGCGGGCGGCCTCGGCCCGCGCGGCCTCCTCGGCCCGTGCGGCCTCCTCGGCCCGTGCGGCCTCCTCGGCGGCGATCCGGGCGGCCTCGGCCCGTGCGGCCTCCTCCGCGGCGATCCGGGCGGCCTCCTCGGCGGCGCGGCGGTCGAGCTCGGCCTGCTCCGCGGCGGCGCGGGCCTCGGCGGCCGCGGTCTGCTCCGCGCTCCGCTCGCTCCGGCTGGCGGCCAGCTGCCCCAGGGTGTCGGCGGCGCGCTCGGTGACCTCGGGGGCCGGCGTCTCGGCGGAGAGGCCCAGCTGCTCGGCGACGGCGACCGACGCCAGCTGCGGCTCGGCCTGCGCCGGCGGCTGGTCGGCGACGACACCGTTGACGGTCAGGCCGCCGGCGACGGCGACGGCGAGCAGGATCGCGGGGCGGCGGACCGGCACCGACCGCCGGCGGCCCTCGGACGGACGCGGGGCGCGGGCGATCGTGGTGGCGCGAAGGTTCATGGGGTGGAACTGCTCCAGGGGCAGGCACGGCAGGGCCGCGGGGGGCGCGCTGCTGCGGGGTGGTCGAGTAGCAGCGGGTGCCGGGCGGAGAAGGCCCTACCCGCGACGGGACGTGCCCGGCGCGCGATTCACCCCAGTGCTGCGGTGGGTCCCCGGCTCCCCCGCGGCTCTCTGGCTGCGGGCGATTCGGCGGCGCCCGGCGGACCTCCCCTGCTGGGGAGTGGACGACCGACGGGCGGGACCCACGGTAACCACCGTTATCGCGCCGTGACAATCCCCGGACGGGAAAAGGATGCCAGGCGACAGCTCAGGGCAGCCGCCAGACCGTCGTCCGGCGCACCGGCGCGGGGCGGTCGGGTGATGGCTCGGTGTCGGCCACGTCGTAGGCGGCCACCGCCTCCAGCCGGTCCTCGGGCAGGTAGACCCGCCCCGGATCGCCGACGAGCACCTCGGCCCCCCCGGCGCGGGCCGCGTCGAGGAACGGCAGCACCCGGTCGGTCATCTCGCGGTCGTAGCAGACGTCCCCGGCCAGGACGACGTCCACGGCCGGAGGCCCGTCGCCCAGCACGTCACCGACCGGGGTGATGCCCGCCGTCCCGTTCCGCTCGGCGTTGACGGTGATCGCGGTGAGGGCGAACGGGTCGACGTCACTGGCCAGCACGCTCGCCGCGCCGGCCCGCACGGCGGCGACGGCGACCAGCCCGCTGCCCGCGCCCAGGTCGAGCACGCTCCGGCCGGCGACCAGCTCCGGGTGGTCGAGCACGTACCGGGCCAGCGCCTGACCGCCCGGCCAGGCGGCGGCCCAGAACGGCGGATCGGTCGAGGTGCGCCCCTGCTCGGTCTCCATCGCCTCCCACAGGGCGACGACGTCCGCGGCCACCAGCAGCTCCACCTCGGGGACCAGCGCCGGCCGGACGGGCCTCGTGTGGGCGCGCACGAAGGACGCGGGAACGGGGCGGTCGGCCGGCACCCGGGCAGTCAACCGCACCGGGCACGCGGGTGCGCGGCCGGGCGGGACGCCCGCGTCACTGCCGCAGCGACCAGGTCGACAGGCGACCGGCGGGCCGGAAGCCGAGCGCCTCGTTGACCGCGACCATCGGGGTGTTGCCGTCGGAGTTGTAGGTGCTGATCCGCCGGACGACGGGGAACCGGTCGGCCAGCTCGCGCAGCACGGCCACCTTCATCCGCGCCCCCAGCCGGTGCCCGCGGTGCTCGCGCAGCACCAGGGTGCCGCCCTGGTGCGCCCGCTCGGGCTGCGCCAGCGGGACCTGGAGCTCGGTGAACCCGACCAGCCGCCCGCTCCCGGTCACGGCGCCGGCGGACAGCACCGTCCGGCCGCGGGCGACGTGCGACCGCTCGTACTCGCGGATCCGCTCGCCGTCCCACTCCTCCTCCTCGACCGGCAGCTCCCCGTGCGGGGCGTCGGTGGTCATCCGCCGCTCCAGCAGGGCGCGGTCCTCGAGCAGCGCGTCCGGGGTGCGGTCGCGCCAGGTGACGACGTCGTACCCGCCGCCGGCCCGCGCCGCCTCGGCCGCCACCGCCCGCAGCCGGGCGGGGTCCACCGGCAGCAGGAGGTCGCGGCGGGTCTCCAGCAGGTCGCAGGTCCAGCCGTGCCGCTCGGCGAACGCGCGCCCGGGCGAGGCCGGCGTGGCCTCGTCCACCTCGGCGATGAGCACGGTCCGGCCGCGGCCGGCCGCCAGGGCGGCGCCCTCCGCCAGGAGGGCGCTGCCCACGCCCCGGCGCCGGGAGTCCGGGTGCACGGCGACGTCCAGGATCGCCACCGACGCGTTGTCCCTCAGGGGCAGTATCACCCGGAGCGCGCCGACGACGGCGTCGTCGGCCACGGCGGCCCGGTGGGTGCCCTCCCGGGACCCACCGGGCGTGCCGAGCTGCCGGCCGAGGGCCACGTGGTCCTGGGCCGGCCGGGGCGGCTCACCGGGGCGGTCGGCGCGCTGCCCGGCGGCCCAGACCTCGCACCAGGCGGGGAACAGCGCGTCGTCCGGGCCGAGCTCGACGATGCGGGCGGGCGGGGCGGTCACATCCGGAGTTCTACCGCCCGCGGCAACCGGTTTTCGGCCGCGCAGGCCGACGCTCAGACCGACGGCGGCGTCGCCGGTGCCGCCCGTCGGGCGATCAGCCGCCAGTAGCTGCCGGGCAGCAGGCGGACGAGGAGGTCGGGCACGGTCGCGCTCCAGCCGATGAGCAGCCGCGGACGCCGCCGCTCGATCGCCGCGACGATCCGGGCGGCGGCGTCCTCCGGCGGCATCCGCAGCAGCTTGGCGAACTGCTTGCGCCCCTGCTCGTACTCCGCCACGGAGACGCCGGAGCCGACCCGGGCGCTCTCGGCGATCCGGGTGCGGATGCCGCCGGGGTGCACCACGGTGACGCCGATCCCGTCCTGGGCCAGCTCGTGCCGCAGCGACTCGCTGAAACCACGGACGGCGAACTTGCTGGCCGCGTAGGCGGCCTGACCCGCGGGGGCGAAGATGCCGAAGACGCTCGACACGTTCACCACGTGGGCCCCGGGGTGCGTCTTGAGCACCGGCAGCAGGGCGTGGGTGAGCCGGACGACGGCGCGGAAGTTCACCGCCATCACCCAGTCGAACTCCTCGAGGGTGACCTGGTCGAAGCGGCCGCCGAGCGCCACGCCGGCGTTGTTGACCAGCAGCGTCGTCTCCGGGTGCTCGGCGACCAGCGCGGCCGCCAGCCGCGCGGTCGCCTCGTCGTCGGCCAGGTCGACGACGGTGGTGGCGACCCGCAGCGCCGGGGAGGCGGCGCGGATCCGGGCGGCCACGGCCTCGAGCCGTCCGGCGTCGCGGTCGAGCAGCACCAGGTGGCTGCCGCGGGCGGCCAGCTGCCCGGCCAGCGCCTCGCCGATGCCGCTCGCCGCCCCGGTGACGACGGCCGTTCCGCCGGCGAAGGCGTAGGGACCCATCATGCCACCGTCCGCTCGGGCACCGCGGCGGCCCGCGCCCGCGGCTGGAAGGTCATGCCCTCGTCCTCCAGGGCGCCACGGCGCATCAGCGCGACGTCGCGCAGGTAGTTCTGGTGCAGCCGCCACGGCGCGCGTCCGCCCTGCTTCGGCAGGCCGGCGAGGCTGCGCTGCACGTAGCCGGCGGCGAGGTCGAGGAACGGCGCGTCGGCGCCCTCCGGCGGGGCGACCGGGGTCGCCGATCCGTAGCCGTGGGCGTCCATGTGGTCGAGGAGCCGGCACACGTAGCCGTTGACCAGGTCGGCCTTGAGCGTCCAGGAGGCGTTCGTGTAGCCGATGACCATCGAGAAGTTCGGCACGCCCGAGAGCATCATCCCCTTGTAGGAGACGGTCTCGGGCAGCTCGACCCGCTCCCCGTCCACGGCGAGGGTCATCCCGCCGGCCGGCAGCAGGTTCAGCCCGGTCGCGGTGACCACGACGTCGGCGGGGAGGTGCTCCCCCGACTCCAGCTCGATGCCGTCCTCGGTGAAGGTGGCGATCCGGTCGGTGGCGACCGAGGCCCTCCCCCCGCGCAGGGCGCGGAACAGGTCGCCGTCGGGGACGAGGCAGAGCCGCTGGTCCCACGGGTCGTAGGGCGGGTTGAAGTGCGTGCTGACGGCGAACCCGGCCGGCAGCTGCTTCTCGGTGAGCCGGCGGATCAGCCTGCGCACCAGCGCCGGGCGGCGGCGGCTGAGCTGGTAGAGCGCGGTGCTGCTGAGCACGTTCTTCCACCGGACGATCGGGTACGCGGCCCGCGCCGGCAGCCGGGCACGGAGCCACTGCGCCAGGGGGTCGCGGCTGGGCAGCGACATGATGTAGCTCGGCGTGCGCTGCAGCATCGTCACGTGCTCGGCCTGCTCGGCGAGGGTGGGCACGAGGGTGACGGCGGTGGCGCCGCTGCCGATGATCACCACCTTCCTACCGGTGACGTCGAGGTCCTCGGGCCAGTGCTGCGGGTGCACGAACTGCCCGCGGAAGCGCTCCTCCCCCTCGAAGCGGGGGCGGAAGCCCTCGTCGTAGCGGTAGTAGCCCGAGCAGGCCGACAGCCACGAGCAGGTCAGCTGCACCGTCTCGCCGGTGTCGGTGCGCTCGGCGGTGACCGTCCACCGGCCCTCCGCCGTCGACCACTCCGCGGACCGCACCCGGTGGTGGTACCGGATCTTGCCGGTGACCCCGAACTCGCGTGCGGTCTCCTCGATGTACCGGCGGATGGCCGGCCCGTCGGCGATCGAGCTCGCCTCGTTCCACGGGCGGAAGGAGTAGCCGAGGGTGAACATGTCCGAGTCCGACCGGACGCCGGGATAGCGGAAGAGGTCCCAGGTGCCGCCGAGGGCCGCCCGTGACTCCAGCACCAGGTAGCTGGTGCCCGGCCGGTCCTTCTCCAGGTGGCAGGCGGCGCCGATGCCGGAGAGGCCGGCTCCCACGATCAGGACGTCCACGTGCTGGGTCGACATGCCCGCATCTCCGGTTCGTTGGTCCGGCCGCGCCGGAACTGGGGCCGCGCCGGTAGCAGGACGGCGTCGCCGACGACGTTATCGACGCTCCGTCGAAGGAGTCAACACGGTGTCGAAGAACGGCGTGCTGCGGCTAGTCTGCGGACCGTGCCGACTGCCACGGGGAAGCTGCCCGGTGCCGGGCGCGGCCGACGGGCCGCCCGGCCCTCCGGCGACGACCGGGAGCTGGCGATCCTCGCCACCGCCGAGCGGCTGCTGGCCGAACGGCCGCTGGCCGCCATCTCGGTCGACGACCTCGCGCGCGGCGCCGGGATCTCCCGGCCCACGTTCTACTTCTACTTCTCCTCCAAGGACGCCGTCCTGCTCGCCCTGCTCGACCGCGTCGTCGCCGAGGCGGACGCGGCGATGCGCCGGGTGTTCGGGACGCCGGCCGCGGGCGCGCGGGACGGCTGGGCGCGGGCGATCGCCGCCTACTACGACACCTTCCGGGCGCACCGGGCGCTCACCGTCGCCTGGGCGCAGGCGCGCTCGACCAGCGACGAGGTACGGGCCCTGTGGGCGGTGGTGTTCGAGCGCTGGGTGCGGCAGTGCGCCGACGCCGTCGACGCGGAGCGGGCGCGCGGCGCCGCGCCACCGGGCCTGCCCTCGCGCGAGCTCGCCGTGGCCCTGACGTCGATGAACGAGCGCGTCCTCTACGCCACCTTCAGCGGCGACGGGCCCGCCGTGGCCGAGGAGGACGTCGTCGACGTGCTCCTCGGGATCTGGCTGTCGGCGATCTACGGCGGCCCGATCCCCGACTGAGGCCGCGACCCCGCACCGCGATGCCCTCAGACCGCGAGGGTCGCCACCGTGCTCCCGGTCAGGCTGCCGAACCACAGCGTGCCCCCGGCCTCGCGCACGCCGGTGAGCATCTGGAACCCCGGGATCTCGCCGCTGAACCGGTGCACGACCCGGCCGCCGTCGTCGACGGCCAGCACGCCGAGCGTCCGGCCGGGGCTCGGCTGCAGCGCCGGCGGAAGCATGCCGACCAGCGCGCGCAGCGGCGCGGGCAGCCGGTGCACGACGGCGAGCGAGGCCACCCGCGGGCTGGGCAGCGTGACCCAGACCAGGCCGTCGGAGCCGAGGGCGATGTTGTCGGGATGACCCGGGAGGTCGTCGACGAAGACCTCCGAGGTGCCGGCCCGCGCGCCGGTGAGCCACACCCGGCGCACCCGCGCCGCCCCGGTCTCGGCCACCGCGACCCACGACCCGTCGGCGGCCAGCGCGACGCCGTTGGCGAACTCCAGCCCGCCGAGCAGCTCGTCGACGTCGCCGTCGGGGCCGCGCCGGAACAGCCGGCCGGTGGCGGTGCGCCGCACCAGGTCGGCGCGCCACTGCGGGATGCGGAAGCGCTGCGAGGAGTCGGTGAAGTAGATCGTCCCGTCGGCCGCGACGGCCGCGTTGTTCACCGCCTCCAGCCGGGCGCCGTCCACCCGGTCGACCAGCGTGCGGACGGCACCGTCGGCGAGCGAGACGGCCAGCAGCCCGGCCTCGGAAGCGCACACCAGCAGCTCGCCGTCGCCGAGCAGCTCCACGCCCAGCGGGCGGCCGGGCACGCGCGCCACGGTCTCCACCGGGCCGGCGGGGCCGGCGAGGCGGACGATCCGGCCGTCGGCCAGGCCGGTGTACACCCGCCCCGAGCCGTCGACCACGACGTCCTCGGGGCCCTCGCCGACCGGCACCACGACCGTCCCGCCGAAGTCGCGCCCGGCGGGAGCTCCCTCCCGGGCCGTCACTCCCCGACGACGGCGGAGCCGGCCTCGGCGGCGGTGAAGTCGCGGCCTCCGGCACCGGTGCGGACGACGGTGACCGGGCACGCCGCGTGGTGCACGAGCTGGTCGCTGACCGAGCCGAGCAGCAGGCCGGCGAAGCCGCCCCGGCCGCGCGCGCCGACCACCAGCAGGCTGGCCCCCTCGGCGGCGGTCAGCAGCCCCTGCACCGGCGCCCGGTGCACGACGTGGCAGGTGACCCGGACGCCCGGGTCCACCCCGGCCGCGGCGACGTGCGCGGTCAGCTCGTCGAGGACCGCCTTCTCCCAATCGGTCATCGGCGGCACGTAGCCGGGCTCCCAGGTGCTCGGCTGCGGCGCGGTGGTCATCGACCAGGCGCGCACGACGTGCAGGTCGACGTCGGCCCGCCGCGCCAGCCGCGCCGCCCAGCGGACCGCCTCCTGGGCGCACTTGGACCCGTCGTGGCCGACGACGATGCCACCCTCGACCTGCACGACCTCACGGACCTCGTCCACGGTTCCCTCCCTGTTGCTGCGTACCGGCGCGATCACCCTCTCACCAAGGGGCGCCCCGAGTCACCGCCGCCATGCGGCGAGGACGTCAGCTGGGGACCGGCTCCGGGCGGCCGCCCAGGAGCACCAGCTCCTCGGCCGGGGGAACCCCCACCGCCTGCAGCGCGGCACCGATCCGGTCGGTGAGGGAGCGCAGCGACTCCCGTGCCTGGTCGCGCTGCCGGCACAGGTCGGTCACCTCCGCCCGCAGCTCGGCCAGCCGGCCCGCGGCGGCCTCCTCGGCGGCCTGCTCGGCGGCCTGCCGGTCGCGCTCGGCCTGCTCGTCCGCCCGGGCCCGCGCCGCCGCGGCCTCGGCGGCCAGGGCGTCCCGCTGGGCCGCCGCCGCGGCCGCGAGCCGGTCGCGCTCGGTGGCGGCCGCGGCGAGCAGCTGCACGGCCTCGGCCTTCGCCTGCTCCAGGACCGCGGCCGCCTCCGCGCGGTCGCGCTGGCCATTGACCCGGAGCTGGTCGGCGACCTCGATCGCGAGCTCCTTGATCTCGTGCGCCTTCCGCAGCCGCGCATCGGCCTCCAGGCGCGCGTCGGCGAGCAGCTGCTCGGCCTCGGCGTCGGCGGCGTCGAGCACCTGCGCCGCCTGGTCCTCGGCCAGGCGCAGCACCTCGCTCACCCGCGCGCTGACGACCGGCCGGTCCCGCCCGGCCGGCTGCTCGGCGAGGAGCCGCCGGGAGATCTCCAGCTCGGTGCCGCACGCGACGACGCGGTCGAGCAGGTGCTCGCGCTCGCGCTGCGCGGCCGTGAGCTCGTTCTCGGCCCAGGCCACGTAGTTGTCGACCTCGAGCCGGTCGTAGCCGCGCACGGCTCCGCGGAACACCGGCTGGTCGGCCAGCAGGGTCTCCAGCCCACCGGCCGGGCGCGGAGCGCGGTGCTCCGCCCCCTCGGGCGGAACGCCCTCGTCCTGGACTCGGTTGGCGACGAACTCGACACGCCGGAGCATCCGGATGGCCCCCCTGGGAAGTAGGTGACGGGAAATCTGCCAGAGCGCCGAGGGGCGCGCGGACGGCCGTGACGGGTCCGTGACCCGTGTCGCGGGCGGCCCGGCGGTGCCACGCCGGGGTGTACTGGAACGACTACGGGGCGGATTCGCCGGGGCCTGCCCACCCCCTTCGGGGGCCCGGGCATAGCCACGGGGTGCGGCGTGTTCACCGAGGGCAGATGATTGCACGCTCAACTAGATCTGGAGGACGAGATGCAGTTCGGCGTCTTCACCGTCAGCGACATCACCACCGACCCCACCACCGGCCGGACGCCCCGCGAGGCCGACCGGCTCAAGGCCGTCCTGGCCATCGCCCAGAAGGCCGAGGAGGTCGGGCTCGACGTCTTCGCCCTGGGCGAGCACCACAACCCGCCGTTCTTCTCCTCCTCCCCCACCACGACGCTCGCGTGGATCGCGGCGCGGACCGAGCGCCTCCAGCTGTCCACGTCGACGACGCTGATCACCACCAACGACCCGGTGAAGATCGCCGAGGACTACGCGATGCTGCAGCACCTGGCCGACGGCCGGGTCGACCTCATGATGGGCCGCGGCAACACCGGACCGGTCTACCCCTGGTTCGGGCAGGACATCCGCAACGGTATCGAGCTGGCCGTGGAGAACTACGCCCTGCTGCGCCGCCTCTGGACCGAGGACGTCGTCGACTGGCAGGGGAAGTACCGCACCCCGCTGCAGGGCTTCACCTCCACCCCGCGCCCGCTCGACGGCGTCCCGCCGTTCGTGTGGCACGGCTCGATCCGCAGCCCGCAGATCGCCGAGCAGGCCGCGTACTACGGCGACGGCTTCTTCTCCAACCACATCTTCTGGCCCAAGGAGCACACCCAGAAAATGGTGGAGTTCTACCGGCGCCGGTACGAGCACTACGGCCACGGCGGCGCCGACCAGGCGATCGTCGGGCTCGGCGGGCAGGTGTTCATGCGGAAGAACAGCCAGGACGCCGTCGCGGAGTTCCGGCCGTACTTCGACAACGCCCCGGTCTACGGCCACGGGCCGTCCCTGGAGGACTTCAGCCGGGAGACGCCGCTGACCGTCGGCAGCCCGCAGCAGGTCATCGACCGCACCCTGGGCTTCCGCGACTACGTCGGCGACTACCAGCGCCAGCTGTTCCTGGTCGACCACGCCGGTCTCCCGTTGAAGACGGTGCTCGAGCAGCTGGACCTGCTCGGCGAGGAGGTCGTCCCGGTGCTGCGGAAGGAGTTCGCGGCGCTCAAGCCGGCGCACGTGCCCGACGCCCCGACCCACGCCTCGCGCGTGGCCGCGGCGGGCGGGGCTCGGGACGCCACCGTGCACGCCGCGGACGACGTGACCGGCCGGACCGTCGAGGCGGGGGCGCAGGCATGACCACCCGCACCCTCGCCGTCGTCAGCGCCGGGCTGGCCGTCCCGTCCTCGACCAGGCTGCTGGCCGACCGGCTGACGGCCGCCACGGTCGACGCGCTGGGCGAGCGCGGCGTCACCGTCACGGTGGAGGTGGTGGAGCTGCGCGAGCACGCCCGCGACCTGGCCGACAACCTCGTCACCGGCTTCCCCAGCGCGGCGCTGCGGGCGTCGGTGGACACCGTCGTCGGCGCCGACGGCCTGATCTCGGTGACGCCCATCTTCTCCGCGTCCTACAGCGGGCTGTTCAAGACCTTCTTCGACGTCCTGGAGAAGGACGTGCTCACGGGCAAGCCGGCGCTCATCGCCGCGACCGCCGGCACGGCGCGGCACTCGCTCGCCCTCGAGCACGCGCTGCGACCGCTGTTCGCCTACCTGCGGGCCACCGTCGCGCCGACGGCGGTGTTCGCGGCGTCGGAGGACTGGGCCGGTGGGGAAGCCGGCAGCCCGGCCCTGACCAGCCGGGTGCGCCGCGCCGCCGGCGAGCTCGCCGACCTGGTGGCCGGCCGCCCGCCGGCGCCCCCGGCCGACCCGTTCGCCGACCCGGCGACGTCCTTCGAGGACCTGCTCCGCGGCTCCGGCGGCTGAGCGGGGCGCACGCCCCGCACCGGGCCGCGGCCGGCCCCCGGAGGGGCCGGCCGCAGGACGTCCGGGAGAGCAGCGGCTCCGGAAGAGCGGAGGGTCAGTCCTCCTCTTCCTCCATCTCGCCTTCCTCGACGACGCCGCCCTCCTCGAGGGGCTCCTCCCCGCCGCAGGCGGTCATGGTGAACGACGCGGCGGCGATGGCGACGCCGGCGGCAGCCGAACGCCAGCGGTTTCCACGGGTGGGCAGGGACATGCGGCTCATCGGTTCTCCTCCAGGTCTGCCGGCCGGGCCGGCGGGGCGGATCCGTAACACCGGGGATGTGTCCCCGCCCGGCCGTGTGCACCCGGGGCCCGGAAGAGGTTCACCGATCCGTAACAGTCCCGTCGTCGGGATCCCGGCCCTCGGCGCGGGCCTCCGGTGAGGGCGGCGCACTGCTGCCCTCCGGCTCCCGCTCGCACATGAGCGCCGCCACGGCGTCCCGGTCGGCGGCAGCGGGCAGCCCCCAGCCGTGCTCGTACCCGTACACCTCGGCCAGCGGCCGGGACGCGGTGCGCCCGGTGAGGATCTCCACGGCGTCGGTGTCGATCAGCCCGGGGTGCGGCACTCCGCAGGCCTCGGCCACCTTGAGCAGGTCGCGGCGCAGCGTGGCGATGTAGTTGGCCGCCCGCACCGACTTCAGCGCCGGGTCGAGCCCGCGGGACAGCCACGCGTTCTGGGTCGCGACGCCCGTCGGGCAGGTGTCGGTGTGGCACTTCTGCGCCTGGATGCAGCCGATCGCCAGCATCGCCTCCCGGCCGACGTTCACCATGTCGCAGCCGAGGGCGAAGGCCACCGTCGCGTTGTCCGGGAGCCCGAGCTTCCCGGCCCCCACGAACACCACCGACTCGTGCAGGCCCTTGCGGGCGAAGACCGAGTACACCCGGGCGAAGCCGACCTGGAACGGCAGGGAGACGGTGTCGGTGAAGATCAGCGGCGCGGCGCCGGTGCCCCCCTCCCCGCCGTCGATGGTCACGAAGTCGACCCCGCGGCCGGTGGCGACCATGAGGTCGGTCAGCTCCTCCCAGAACCCGAGGTCGCCGACCGCGGACTTGATGCCGACCGGCAGGCCGGTCTCGGCGGCCAGGAGTTCCACCCAGTCCAGCAGGCTGTCGGGATCGTTGAACTCCGCGTGCCGGGACGGGCTGATGCAGTCGACGCCCTCGGGGACGCCGCGGGTCTCGGCGATCTCGGCGGACACCTTGGCCGCCGGCAGCACTCCGCCGAGGCCCGGCTTGGCGCCCTGGCTGAGCTTGATCTCCAGCGCCCGCACCGGCGCGGACGCCACGAGGGCCTTGAGCCGCTGCAGGTCGAACCGGCCGTCGGAGTCACGGCAGCCGAAGTAGGCGGTGCCGATCTGGAACACCAGGTCGCCGCCGTGCCGGTGGTGCGTGGACAGGCCGCCCTCGCCGGTGTTGTGCAGGCAGCCGGCCAGCGCGGCGCCCCGGTTGAGGGCCTCGACCGCCTGCCCCGACAGCGACCCGAAGCTCATGGCGGAGATGTTCACGACCGACGGCGGGCGGAACGCCCCGGCGCGGCCGCGGGCGGCGCCCATCACCTTCGCGCACGGCAGCGCGACGCCGTGCCCGGCGTGCACGTCGGTGGCCGGCACCGACGCCCCGAAGGTGCGGTGCTTGATGACCGGGTATCCGGCCGTGAACTCCAGGTCGTTGTCGGTGCCGAACGCGAAGTAGTTGTTCTCCCGCTTGCTCGACGCGTACACCCAGCGCCGCTGGTCACGGGTGAACGGCCGTTCCTCGTTGTTGCCGGCCACCAGGTACTGGCGCAGCTCGGGGCCGATGGACTCCAGCAGGTAGCGCGCGTGGCCGATCACCGGGAAGTTCCGCAGCAGGGTGTGCTCCCGCTGCAGCAGGTCCCGGGCGGCCACGGCCGCCAGGGCGGAGAGGCCGGCCGCGGCAGCGCGTGAGACGAGACTCATCCCCCCAGCCTGCCACCGGCCGGCCGCTCCGACAGCCGGACCGGCGCGCTGGAGGAACCCGCCGCGCTAGAGGAACAGACTCAGCACCAGCGCCAGCACGAACCCGATGGTGCCCAGCAGGGTCTCCATCACCGTCCAGGTCTTGAGCGTCGTCTTCTCGTCCATCTGGAAGAACCGGCTGACCAGCCAGAAGCCGGAGTCGTTCACGTGCGAGAGCACGGTCGCGCCGCCGGCGATCGCGATGACGATCAGGGCGAGGTCCACCGAGCTGAGCCCGTCGGTCGCCTGCACCACGGGGGCGATGAGGCCGGCCGCCGTCGTCAGGGCCACCGTGGCCGAGCCCTGCGCCACCCGGATCAGGGCGGAGATGACGAAGGCGGCCACGATGACCGGCAGCCCGATGTCGCCCAGCACGTCGGCCAGCGCGGCGCCGATGCCGCTGGCCCGCAGGACGCCGCCGAACATGCCACCGGCGCCGGTGATGAGGATGATCGCGCAGACCGGCCCCAGCGCGCTGTTGAGGACCGACTCCACCTCGGCGCCGCTGTCGCCGCGCCGCCGGCCGAGCACCCACATGGCCACCAGCACGGTGATCAGCAGCGCGATCGGCGTGGCCCCGAGCAGCTGACCCCAGCGGACGAACGTCGACCCCTCGTCCACGACCCCCTCGGCGGCGAGCGTGGTCAGGCCGGTGTTCAGGAAGATCAGCAGCATCGGCAGGAGCAGCAGCGAGATCACGGTCGCGAACCGGGGCGGTGCGGGCCGGGTCGCGGTGTCCGTGTCCGTGCCCGTTCGCCCGGAGGCGATCCCCGGCGAGCTGCCCTCGACCGAGGGGTCCGGGGCGTCGTCGGCCGTCTTCGCCTCGCCGGACAGGATGGTCGGGACGGGCAGCTCGAACTTCTTGCCGGCCCAGAGCCCGAACAGGTAGCTGCCGAGGAACCAGGTCGGGACGCCGATGAGCAGGCCGAAGACCAGCACCAGGCCGATGTCGGCGCCGATCAGCCCGGCCGCGGCCACCGGCCCCGGGTGCGGCGGGACGAACGCGTGCATGACGGCGAAGGCACCGGCGACCGGCAGCCCGTAGATGAGCAGCGAGCCGCCCAGCCGGCGGGCCACGGTGAACACGATCGGCAGGAAGACGACCAGCCCGGCGTCGAAGAAGATCGGGAAGCCGAACAGCAGCGCGGCGATCCCCAGGGCGAGCGGCGCCCGCTGCTCACCGAAGCGCCTGATCAGGCTGTCGGCCAGCACCTGCGCGCCACCGCTGTGCTCGAACAGCCGGCCGAGCATCGCCCCGATGCCGACCAGCAGGGCGACGCTGGCCAGGGTCGAGCCGAAGCCGGTGGTCATCACGGTGACCACGTCCTCCAGCGGCACCCGGGCCGCCAGGGCCACCGCCAGGCTGACCAGGACCAGCGCCAGGAAGGCGTGCAGCTTCACCTTCATGATCAGGAAGAGCAGGACGCCGACCGCGGCCGCGGCGATCAGCAGGAGTGGTCCGGCACCCAGCGCCGGTTCGACGTCTGTCATGGCTCCTCCAGTAGGTCAGGTCGGTGGGGTCGGTGGATCGTCCAGGGCGTCGAGGGTGGTGAGGACCTCGACCAGGGCCTCCGTGGAGGTGTCGACCAGGGGGCGCAACCGCCGGTAGACGGCGACGGCGCCCGGATCGGGCCGGACCGGCTCGTCGACGGCGACCAGCGCGGTCGCGGCGTCCAGATCCGGCAGCTCGCCGAGCGCGTGCCAGCCGAGCAGGCAGGCGCCCAGCCCGGTGCCCTCCGGTGACTCGGCGACGCGCACCGGCAGGTCCAGGGCCGCCGCCAGCGTCCCGATCCACAGCGGGGAGGCGACCGCTCCCCCGGTGGCCCGCACCTCCCGCACCGGCAGGCCGGTGGCGGCGAAGGCGTCGCGCACCAGCGCCAGCTGCTGGCAGACCCCCTCCACCGCGGCCCGCACCAGGTGCGCCCGGCCGTGCTCGCGGCGGAGCCCGAGGTAGGCCCCGCGCATGCCCGACCGCCACCACGGCGCCCGCTCACCGAGCAGGTAGGGCAGGCAGATCAGCCCGGCGCTGCCGACCGGCACGGCCTCCGCCTCCGCCAGCAGCCGGGCGTCGAGCTCGTCGGCCGCCTCCCCCTCGGGCGGCGGCGCGCCGTCGAGACCGGCGGCCAGCGCCTGCGCGGCCCACCGGACCACCGACCCGCCGTTGTTGATCGCCCCACCGACCACCCAGGCGTCGTCGGTCAGGGCGTAGCAGAACAGCCGGCGCCCGGGGTCCACCGTCGGCGAAGGGACGAGGAGCCGCATGGCCCCGCTGGTGCCCAGGGACACCGCGGCGACGTCCGGCCGCACCGCGCCGATGCCGAGGTTGGCGAGCACCCCGTCGGCGGCGCCCACGACCACCGCCAGGTCCCCCGGCAGGCCGGTGGCGGCCGCGACCTCGCTGCGCAGCCCGGGCAGCACCTCGGTGGTGGGCAGCACCGCGCCGAGCTGGTCGGGGCGCACGCCGGCGATCTGCAGCGCCTCGGCGTCCCAGCGGCCGGCCCGGATGTCGTAGAGGCCGGTGGCCGAGGCGCAGGAGCGGTCGACCACGTGCCGGCCTCCGCACAGCGCGGCGACGAGGAGCTCCTTGACCCCGCCCCAGCGCGGCACCCGCGCGACCCGGTCGGCGTCGGCCGCCCGCTCCCAGGAGAGCTTCACCAGCGGGGACATCGCGTGCACCGGCGTCCCGGTGCGGGCGTGCAGGTCGGGGGCGCGGCCGTCGGCGACCAGCGCCTGCGCCCACTGCGCGGCCCGGTCGTCGGCCCAGGTCACCACCGGGCCCAGCGGCCGGCCGTCGTCGTCCATCGGGACCAGGCCGTGCATGGCGGCGCTCAGGGAGACGGCGGCGACGCGGTCACCCCGCTCGCGGGCCCGCCCGGCCACCTCGGTCAGCGCCTCGATCGCGGCCGCCACGAGCTGCTCGGAGTCCAGTTCGGCGCGGCCCGGGGCGGGCACGAGCAGCGGGTAGGCCACGCTGACGACGTCCCGGACCGTGCCGTCGGCACCGGCCGCGACCGCCTTCGTCGCCGTCGTCCCCGAGTCGAGTCCGACCACGACGTCCACGCCCACCCCCTGTGACCGGCCGCGTGCCGGCCTGGCCGCATCGTGCCCGCCCCGGGAGCGGCAGGGCAACCCGCCGCTGCCCCGCCGGGAGCTCAGCGCGCCGGGGTGTCCCCGCTCAGCCGGGCCCGGATCGCGGCGTGCAGGGGCTGCAGGACGACGCCGTCACGGGCCAGCCGCGCACGCAGCTGCCGGCGGTGGCGCAGGACGCCGACGAGGCCGATGGCCCAGAAGAGGTACTGCACGGAGAACGCGGCACGGAACGCCGCCAGGTCGTAGTCCGCCGAGGCGCCGGGGGTCAGGACGTCGAGGACCGCCCCGATCGCGAGGATGGTGAGCAGCGAGGCGACGAACCCGCCCACGTTGACGACCCCGCTGGCGCTGCCCTGCCGCTCCGCCGGGTTCTCCGTGCGCGCGTAGTCGAAGCCGATCATGGACCCGGGGCCGTTGGTGCCCAGGACGACGACCAGGAGCACCAGCAGCGGCAGCGGCGCCCGGCCGGGCCACAGCAGGACCACGGTCCAGACGGTCACGGTGGCGGCGAGGATGCCGAAGACCAGCACCGAGCGGCGCAGCGGCCAGCGGGCGCAGAGCCGGCCGAGCACCGGCCCGACGCCCATGCCGACGAGGACCAGGAGGCTCAGCAGCGCGGCCGCCGTGCCGGGCGCGAGCCCCTGGCCGATGACCAGGAACGGATAGCCCCACAGCAGCGCGAACACCGTGCCCGAGAACTGGGTGACCAGGTGCGTGTACAGCCCGATGCGGGTGCCGGGCTCGCGCCAGGTGTCCACCAGCCCGCGGCGCAGCTCGGCCAGCCCGACCGCCGTCGGCCGCGCCGTCCCCTCGGGGGCGTCGCGCAGCGCCAGCAGGACCAGCAGCGCGACCAGCACGCCGGTGGCGGCCGCCCCCGCGAAGGTCGCCGTCCAGGAGGTGGCGTGCAGCAGCGTCACCAGCGGATAGGCGGCGACGATCGAGCCGACCTGCCCGAGGATGCCGGTCAGCTGGGTGACCAGCGGCGCGGTCGGGCCGGGGAACCAGAAGGAGACCACCCGCAGCACGCTGATGAACGTCATCGCGTCGCCCGCGCCGACCAGCACCCGCGCCGCGATCGCCGTCGGCACGTCGGTGGCCAGCGCCAGCACCAGCTGGCCGGCGGCCATCGTCACCGCGCCGGCCAGGATCATCCGGCGGGAGCCGAACCGGTCCAGGGCCACCCCGACCGGGACCTGCAGCCCGGCGTAGACCGCCAGCTGCAGGACGAGGAAGAGGGAGACCGCCGAGGCGCCCGCCGAGAAGCGCTCCTGCGCCTCGACCGCGGCCACGCCGAGCGACGACCGGTGGAAGACCGCGACCGCGTAGGCCAGCAGCCCCACGCCCCACATCGCGTACGCGCGGGCCGAGGGACGGGTCGCGGGCACCGAGGTCACCCAGGGACGACACCGCCGGGCACCGACTCCTTCCCGAGCGCGGCGTGAGATCACTCACCCCGGGCGCCCGGCGCTCTAGAGTCCGCCCCGATGGACGCGCTGGTCGACCCCTCCGCCGATCCCGCCGTGGACGACGGTCACCGCCGCGGCCGGATCCTGTGGGCGCTCGCGGTGTGCATGGCCGCGAAGGGCTACTCCGCGACCACGATCGCCGACATCGCCCGGGAGGGGCGGGTGTCGAAGACGCTCGTCTACGCCCACTTCCGGGACAAGGAGGAGTGCCTCCTCGAGCTCTACACCCGGGCCAACGACACGGTCCTCGCCCAGGTGCGGCTGGCCCAGGAGCAGGCGCGCGCGGCCGGCTCGCCGTGGCGGGAGCGGTTGCGGGCCGGCATCGGCAGCTACCTCGGCACGCTGGCGGCCGGGCCCGCCGTCGCCTGGGCCGCGCTCGTGGAGGTGCAGGCCGCCGGACCGCGGGCGCGGGAGCTGCGGCGCCAGGTGGTCGACCGCTACGTCGACCTGCTCTGCGAGGTCGCCGCGGACCTCGCCGGGCAGCACCCGGAGCAGGTCCGCCCGGTCGGCCGGCCGCTCGTGCTGGCCGCGGTCGGCGGGATCAACGAGCTCATGCTGGCCCGCGTCGAGCGCGGTGAGGCCGGGCGCCTGGGCGAGGACGTCGACGACGCGACGGCGATCGTGGTGGGCCTGCTCGAGCGGCGCTGAGCCGCTCCCCCACGCACGAGCGGCCCGCCTCCCGGGCGGGAGACGGGCCGCTGGTGCGGCGCTCGGGCGGTCAGACCGCCGAGTGCGCCGCCCGGGAGGACCGGCGGATCCGGATCGCCGCCATGACCAGCGCGGCGAGGACGAACGCGGCGCCCACGGGCAGCGCGAGCCGCTCCGGCGCGAACGCGCCGACCCCGTCGTCGAGCTCGGTGGCACCGTCGGCCAGCTCCTGCTGGCCCGCGGTGAGCTTCAGCAGCCCCTCGTCGAGCTGGTCGGCGCCGCCGGCGAGCTCGCCGGTGCCGTCGGCCAGCTGGTCGACGCCGCCCTTCAGCTCGGTGCCGCCGGCCTGCAGCTCGGCGCCGCCCTCGGTCAGCTGCGGGCTGTTGGCGGTGAGCTGACCGACGCCCTCGTCCAGCTCCACGGTGCCGGCGGCCAGCTCGTCGGTGCCCTTCGCCAGGTCACCGGCACCGGCCCGCAGCGTGCCCGAGCCCGTGGCCGCGGTGCCCAGACCCGCGGCGAGCCGGTCGGTGCCGGCCGCGAGGGCCGAGGCACCCGCCGCCGCCTGCCCGATGCCGGCGTGCAGCCGGTCGACGCCGGCAGGGAGGCCGGGTGCCTTGACGGCGAGGTCGGTCACGCCCGGGAGCAGCTTCTGGTCGACGCCGGTCTTCAGCTCGGTGAGCCCGTCGCGCAGCCCCGGCGTGCCCGGGATGCCCGCGATGTAGGCCTGCGCCGTCCCGACCCCGGTGCCGGCGGCCGTGAGGTCCGTGCCCGCCTGGGTGAGGTCGCTCCCCGCGGCGGAGACGATCGCGCCCAGCGCCGCGGCGTCGGTGGGCGAGATGCGCCCGGACTGCGCCAGCGCCGTGATCTGGTTCCCCAGGTCGCCCAGCTTCACCCCGGCCGCTCCGAGGCCCGCGCCCACCTGACCGATCTCGGCCCGTGCCGTGTCCACATTGGTGCTCACCACGCCCAGCCCGTTCTGGGCCTTGCCGAGACCGGCGCTGATGTCCTCCGCCCCCTGCTTCAGGGCCGGCGCGCCGGACGCCACCTTCGCCGCGCCCTCCCGCAGGAGGCTCGTGGGCGAGGTGTTCTCGGCCAGCAGCCCCAGCCCGGCGACGAGGTCGTCGGCGCCCTGCGCGGCCGTGGTGGAGCCGGCGGACAACGTGGTGAGGCCCTCGTCGAGGTCCGCCGCACCGTTCGCCAGCCTGTCCGCGCCGACGGCCGCCTCACCCGCGCCCGCCGCCAGCCGCCCCGACCCGTCGGCCACCTGGCCGACGCCGCCGACGTACTGGTCGACCCCGGCGCGGTACTCCTGGACACCGCTCACGTACCGGTCCGTGCCGTCCACGACCGAGGTCGCCCCCGCGTCGAGGTCCTGGACGCCACCGGCCAGCCGCTCCCAGCCGGCGGCGAACTCGCTCTGCCCGGCGTTCAGCTTCATCGCGCCGTCGTGGACGTCGCCCGCGCCTTCGGCCACCGATCCCATCAGCAGCAGGAAGGCCGTCGCGGCCGCCCCTGCGCCCAGCAGGGCGGCCGGCGCGGCGAACCGGCGACCGCCCTGATTCCGCTCTCTCGTCACTGCACTCCCATCAGAAGGCGCCGCGCGACGGTGCGCGGCGCCGGTGGAGCGCGGCCGCCCGGCGGCGGACCGTGCTCCGACTTGGTACCGCTCGGTACCGGGCGGGAAGGTAGATCAGCAGTGGCGGGGACCACAAGGGGGGTCGGTTCCGCCGATGCGCCGCTGACCTGCGATGTCGCCCGCGCGGGGCCGCTCCGGACCCGGGTGGTCACCGTCCCGGGCGAACGCAGGACTACTCGGGAGCGTCCCCGGGCAGGAGCAGCCCGTCGCCCGTCGGCCGCCCGTCCGCGGCCGGACGGCAGCCTGCGCCACCGAGCCGAGAGGAGCGCCGCCCATGGCGTCCGTCATCCACTACACGATCGCCACCGAGGCCGAGAAGAGCCCCGACTTCCGCCGGGTCCTCTGGACCGGCAAGAACACCCAGCTGGTCATCATGACCATCCCGCCGGGGGGCGAGATCGGCGAGGAGACCCACGAGGACATCGACCAGATCCTCACCTTCGTCAGCGGCGTCGGGAAGGCGGTCATCTCGGGCAGCGAGAAGAACGTCGCGCAGGGCGACCTCGTCGTCGTCCCGGCCGGGACGAAGCACAACTTCCTGAACACCGGCCAGAACCCGCTGGTCCTCTACACGGTCTACGGCCCGCCGGAGCACGCCGACGGCGCGGTGCACAAGACCAAGGAGGAGGCCGACGAGGCCGAGGAGTCGGGCAAGGACGAGCCGCCGACCTCCTGAACCGGCGCGCCTTCCGCGGAAATTGGCGACGGCCGGGCACTCCGGTGCCCGGCCGCCGCCGTCGTCGGGCCCGGTGGTGGCCGGCCTCCGGGCGGGCAGTCAGACTCGGCGCATGAGCGCACCGGCCACCGGCTCCCCCCGCACGCTCGAGGACGCCGGCCGGGAGGTCGCCGCGGAGCTCCGCCGCGCCGGTCTGGGGGACGTCGACGACTCCGGCCTGGCCCGGGCCCTCTACTCCTCCGACGCCTCGCTGTACCGCGTCCTGCCGCGCGCCGTCGTCCGCCCCCGCGACGCCGACGAGATCGTGGCCGCGCTCGAGGTGTGCCGCTCCCTCGGCGTCCCGCTCACCCCGCGCGGGGCCGGCACCTCGATCGCCGGGAACGCCGTCGGCACCGGCGTCGTGATCGACACCAGCCGCTACCTGTCCCGCGTGCGCGCGGTCGACGCCGAGGCGCGGACCGCCACCGTCGACCCCGGGGTGGTGCAGGCGGCGCTGCAGACCGCCACCCGGCCCTCCGGGCTGCGCTTCGGCCCCGACCCGAGCACCCACAACCGGTGCACGATCGGCGGGATGATCGGCAACAACGCCTGCGGTTCCCGCGCCCTGGGCTACGGCCGCACCTCGGACAACGTCGTGGCCCTCGACGTCGTCACCGGGAGCGGTGCCCGCCTGACGGTGGGCCCGGGCACCACCCCCCGCGACGGGGTCCTCGCCGACCTGCACCGGCTGGTCGCCGGCGAGCTCGCCACCATCCGCACCGAGTTCGGCCGCTTCGGCCGGCAGGTGTCGGGCTACTCGCTGGAGCACCTGCTGCCCGAGCGCGGCTTCGACGTCGCCCGCGCGCTGGTGGGCAGCGAGGGCACCCTCGCCGTCGTCCTCGGGGCGACGGTGCGGCTGGTCACCGACGCCCCGGTCCGCGGGCTGGTCGTCCTCGGCTACCCGTCGATGGCCGACGCCGCCGACGCCACCCCCGGCCTGCTGCCGCACGAGCCCACGGCCGTCGAGGGCCTCGACGAGCGCATCGTGCAGCGGCTGCGGGACGTGCCGGCCGCCGTGGTGCCGGACCTGCCGCGCGGCGCGGGCTGGCTGATCGTGGAGCTGACCGGCGACAGCGTCGCGGAGGTCGAGGGCAAGGCGCGCGGCGTGCTCGCCGACGCCGGCGCGGTCGACTCGATGGTGGTCACGGACCCGGCGCACGCCGCGGCGATCTGGCGGATCCGCGAGGACGGCGCCGGGCTGGCCAACCGCACGTCCGACGGGCGCCCGGCGCACGCCGGCTGGGAGGACGCCGCCGTCCCGGTGGAGCGGCTCGGGGACTACCTGCGCGGCTTCGAGGCGCTGCTCGACGAGCACTCCCTCCAGGGCGTGCCCTACGGGCACTTCGGCGACGGCTGCCTGCACGTGCGGATCGACTTCCCCTTCGGGGCCGGCGAGGACGCCGGCCGCGCCGCCTACCGGTCGTTCGTCGAGGACGCCGCCCGGCTGGTCGCCGGCTACGGCGGCTCGCTGTCCGGCGAGCACGGCGACGGCCGCGCGCGCAGCGAGCTGCTGCCGCACATGTACTCCCCCGAGGCCCTGGCGCTCTTCGGCCGGGTCAAGGCGGTCTTCGACCCCGACGACGTCCTCAACCCCGGCGTCCTGGTCCGCCCGGCCCCGTTCGACGAGGACGTCCGCATCGCCGTGGCGCCGGCGACGAGGACGAACCTCGCCCTGGCGTACCGGCACGACGGCGGCGACTTCTCCGCCGCGGTGCACCGCTGCACCGGCGTCGGCAAGTGCCGCGCCGACCTGCAGTCCTCCGGCGGGGTCATGTGCCCCTCCTGGCCGGCCACCCGCGAGGAGAAGGACACCACCCGGGGCCGCGCCCGCGTGCTCCAGGAGATGCTCGCCCCCGGCGGGCCGGTGACGGGCTGGCGCTCCCCCGAGGTGCACGACGCCCTGGACCTGTGCCTGTCCTGCAAGGGCTGCTCGCGGGACTGCCCCACGGGCGTGGACATGGCCTCCTACAAGGCGGAGGTGCTGCACCAGTCCTACCGCCGCCGGCTCCGCCCGCGCTCGCACTACACGCTCGGCCGGCTGCCGTTCTGGTCCGACCTGGTGGCCCGGGCCCCCCGGCTGGTCAACGCCGCGCTCGGCACCGCACTGGTCGGCCGCCTGGCCAAGTGGGGCGCAGGCATCGACCAGCGCCGCCCGGTGCCGGCCTTCGCCCCGCGGACCTTCCGGCAGCAGTGGGCCGAGCAGCCGCTGGTCGGCGACGGCCCCCCGGTGGCCTTGTGGGTGGACTCGTTCACCGACCACTTCGCGCCCGAGGTCGCCACCGCCACCGCCCGCGTGCTGACCGCCGCCGGCTACCGGGTGCAGGTCCCCGGCGACGACACCTGCTGCGGGCTCACCTGGATCACCACCGGCCAGCTCGACGCCGCCCGGCGGATCCTGGGCGGCACGGTCCGGGCGCTGGCGCCGCTGGCGGCGGCGGGCGTCCCCGTCGTCGGCATCGAGCCCTCCTGCACCGCCGTCCTGCGCAGCGAGGCGCTGGAGCTGGTCGGCGGGCCGGAGGCCGAGCAGGTGGCCGCCGCCACCCGCACCCTCGCCGAGCTGCTCCGCGACACCCCCGGCTGGACGCCGCCGTCGCTGGCCGGCACGGAGATCGTCGCCCAGCCGCACTGCCACCACGCCTCCGTGCTCGGCTGGTCGGCCGACGCGGCGCTGCTCGAGCGGGCCGGCGCGACGGTGAACCGGCTGGGCGGCTGCTGCGGGCTGGCCGGCAACTGGGGCGTGGAGCGCGGGCACCACGACGTCTCGGTGGCGGTCGCCGAGCAGCAGCTGCTGCCCGCCGTCCGCGACCTGGCCGACGACGCGGTCGTCCTGGCCGACGGCTTCTCCTGCCGCACCCAACTGGACCAGCTGGCCGGCCGGCGCGGGAAGCACCTCGCCGAGCTCCTGGCCGACCGGCTGGGCTGAGGTGCGACGATGCCGGACGTGGAGCTCGAGGAGACCCTGCTGCCCGGTGTCGGCGTCCGGTACCAGCTGCGCACCCGGTCGGGTCAGCTGCTGGGCATCGTCGTGCAGCGCGAGGGCGGCGCGGAGATCGCGGTGTTCGACCGGCGCGACCCCGACCAGGCGCGGGAGACCTTCCGGCTGGACCCCGAGGAGGTCGACGCCGTCGCCGAGGTCCTCGGCGCGCCCCGGCTGACCCAGCGGTTCGCCGACCTCTCCCGCGAGGTGCCGGGGCTGGAGTCGGCCCGGATCTCGGTCCGGGAGGGCTCCCCCTTCGCCGGCCGCACGCTGGGCGACACCCGCGCCCGCACGCTGACCGGGTGCTCGGTGGTCGCCATCGTGCGCGGCGCCGACGTCGTCCCCTCCCCCGCGCCCGGGGACCGGCTGGCCGCCGGCGACGTGCTGGTGGCCATCGGCTCGTCGGCGGGCCTGGAGCAGCTGGACCGGCGGCTCGCGGGCAAGGAGTAGGTCCGCGGTGGACCACGTCGCCGCCCTGCTGCTGGAGCTCGGTCTGCTGTTCCTCGGGCTGTCGGCGCTCGGGCTGCTGGCCCGGCGGCTCGGCCTGTCCCCCGTCCCGTTCATCCTGCTGGCCGCCCTGGCGCTCGGCGAGGGCGGCCTGGTGGCGGTGGACAACGCGGCGCCCTTCCTCGAGGCGGCCGCGGAGATCGGTGTCGTCCTGCTGCTGCTCACCCTCGGGCTGGAGTTCTCCGCCACCGAGCTGTTCGCGTCGTTCCGCCGGCACGCCCCCTCCGGCCTGGTGGACCTCGTGCTCAACGGCCCGCCCGGGTTCGTCGCCGGGCTGCTGCTGGGCCTGCCGTGGCAGGGCGCCCTGGCGCTGGGCGGGGTCACCTACATCTCGTCGTCGGGGATCATCGCGCGGCTGCTCGGCGACCTCGGCCGGCTGGCCAACCGCGAGACCCCGGCGGTGCTCTCGGTGCTCGTGCTCGAGGACCTCGCGATGGCGCTGTTCCTGCCGCTGCTCGTGGTGGCGCTGGCCGGTGAGGGGCCGGCGCAGGCCGCCGGCGGCATCGCGCTGGCCGTCGGCGCCGTCCTGCTCGTGCTCCTGGCGGCGCAGCGGCACGGCCACCGGCTGGGCCGGCTGCTCACCCACGACGACGACGAGCAGGTCATGCTCCGGCTGATCGGCCTCACCCTGCTGGTCGCCGGCGCGGCGCAGGCCATGGGCGCGTCGGCGGCGGTGGGGGCCTTCCTGGTCGGCCTGGCGCTGCCGGCGTCCTTCGCCGAGCGCGCGCGGGCGATCCTCGGCCCGCTGCGCGACCTGTTCGCGGCCACCTTCTTCGTCGCCTTCGGGCTGGCCACCGACCCGGGGGCGATCCTGCCGGTGCTCCCCGCCGCGCTGGCGCTGGCCGCGGTCACCACGGTCACCAAGATCGGCACCGGCTGGTTCGCCGCGCGGCGGGACGGGGTCGCCGTTCCCGGCCGGCTGCGCGCCGGCACGGCGCTGGTGGCCCGCGGTGAATTCTCGATCGTGATCGCCGGGCTGGCGGTCACCGCCGGGCTGCCGGCGGTCGGCCCGGTGGCCACGGGCTACGTGCTGGTGCTCGCGGTGAGCGGCCCGGTGCTCACCCGCTTCGTGGAGCCGCTGTCCGCGCGCCTGGTCCGCGCGCCCGCGCCGGCCTGACCGGTCAGGCGGCGGTATCCCGCCGGGCCCGGGCCGCGCCCAGCACGTAGGGCGCGAGCACCTCGGCGATCCGCGCGTAGCCGGCCGAGGACGGGTGGAACCGGTCGGCGGAGAACGACGCCGGGTCGGCGGCGAAGGCCCGCGCCACCTCGGCCGCCACCGGGGCCACGGTGGCGCCGCCGCGGGTGGCCACGTGCGACTGCCGCTGCTGGAGCACCGCGCAGGCGCCCCGCACCAGCATCCGCAGCGCCGGGGGCACGAACGGCACCATCGACATGTCCGGCGCCGGCACCACCACGACGTCGGTGCCGGCGGCCCGCAGCGCGGTCACCGCGGCCGAGAGCGCGGACGCGGCCTGCTCGGCGGGCACGAAGCGGGCGAGGTCGTTGGCGCCGACGACCACGACGGCCAGGTCGGCCGACAGCGGAAGGGCGCGGCGCACCTGGTCGGCCAGCCCGGCGGAGACGGCGCCCGGGACGGCGAGCACGTGCAGCTCGACGTCGAACCCGTCGTCGGTCAGCGCGCGGGTGAGCCGGGGCCCGAGGGCGTCGGAGGGGCGGGCGGCGCCGGTGCCGAAGGCGAGGGAGTCACCGAGGAGGAGCAGGCGGAGAGCGGAGCGGGCCACGTCGAGGGGAACGACGTGGCCCGCTGCGGTATGCCGTCGACCGGCGCGTCAGCGGCCACGCCACACCGGCGGCCGGCGCTCGGCGAAGGCGGTGGAGCCCTCGCGGGCGTCCTCGGAGCCGAACACCGGGCGGACGATCTGCTCCTGGCGCTCCCACGCCTCGTCGGCCGGCCACGACGGCGCCTCCAGCACGACCCGCTTGGTCGCGGCGACCGCCAGCGGCCCGTTCGCGGCGATCACCTCGGCGAGGGCGACGGCCGCCCCGACCGCCGATCCGTCGTCGACCACCCGGTTGACCAGGCCCACCGCCGCCGCGCGCTCGGCGTCCAGCGGGTCGCCGGTCAGCAGCAGCTCCAGCGCGACCGCGCGCGGCACCCGCTGCGGCAGGAGCAGCGCCGCCCCGCCGGCCGCGACCAGGGAGCGCTTCACCTCCGGCACCCCGAACCGTGCACCGCGGCCGGCCACCACCAGGTCGCAGGCGAGGACCAGCTCGAAGCCACCCGCGAGCGCCCATCCCTCGACGGCGGCGAGCAGCGGCTTGCGCGGCGGGGTGCGGGTGATGCCGCACAGGCCCCGGCCCTCGATCGACGGGCTCTCCCCGCGGAGGAACGCCTTGAGGTCCATCCCCGACGAGAAGGTGCCGCCCGCGCCGGTGAGCACCCCCGCCCGCAGGTCGTCGTCGGCGTCGAGCTCGTCGACCGCGGCCGCGACCGCCCGGGCGACGTCGCCGTCGAGGGCGTTGCGCGCGGACGGCCGGTTGATCGTGATCACCTGGACGGCGCCGCGGCGCGCCACCAGGACCTTGTCGTCGGTGTGCTCGTCGACCATGACGCCTCCTCGGGGGTGGGATGGCACCGGGCCGGGCAGCCGGTGCGGCTGCCCGGCCCAGGGAACGTGCTGGAACGGCCCCGTCCGGCGAGGGACGGGGTGCTGGTCAGGCCTTCGGGCCGCCCGCGGCGTAGACGACCTGGCCGGAGACGAAGCCGGCGCCCTCGCTGACGAAGAACGACACCAGGTGCGCGATGTCCTCCGGCTTGCCCGTGCGGGCCACCGGGATCTGCGCGGCCGCGCCCTTGATGAAGTCGTCGAACGGGATGCCCATGCGGTCGGCGGTCGCCTTGGTCATCTCGGTCTCGATGAACCCGGGGGCGATCGCGTTGGCGGTGACGCCGAACTTGCCGAGCTCGATGGCGAGGGTCTTGGTGAACCCCTGCAGGCCGGCCTTGGCGGTGGCGTAGTTGGCCTGCCCGCGGTTGCCCAGCGCCGAGGTGCTGGACAGGTTGACGATCCGGCCCCACTTCGCGTCGATCATGTGCTTCTGCGCGGCGCGGGACATCAGGAACGCGCCCTTGAGGTGCACGTTCATGACGATGTCCCAGTCGGACTCGCTCATCTTGAACAGCATGTTGTCGCGCAGGACGCCGGCGTTGTTCACCAGCACGGTCGGTGCGCCGAGCTCGGTGGCGATGCGCTCGACGGCGGCCTCCACCTGCGCGGCGTCGCTGACGTCGGCACCGACGGCGAGCGCGCGGCCACCGGCGGCCTCGATCGCCTCGACGGTGCCCTTCGCCTGACCCTCGTCCAGGTCGAGGACGGCGACGGCGAAGCCGTCCGCCGCCAGCCGCTGGGCGGTCGCCGCGCCGATACCGCGCGCCGCGCCGGTCACGATGGCCACGCGGGGAGCCCCCGTGGTGCCTGCCTCGCTCATGAACGTTCCCTTCGTCTCGGATGCCGACGGTCACCGGGGCGGAGAGCCCCGGCGCGCGGCGAGCTGCGCCCGACACGTTACGGCCGCCGGTGGCGGCGCCGGTCACATGGTCCGGGAGCCGCCGCGACCCCGGCTCAGCCCGGTCCGGTGCGCACGACGTCGACCCGGGAGAAGCCCTCGCCGGTCGAGGGCGGCACCAGCCGCGCGAGGGTGCCGTACAGCCCGGCGGGCGGCACCCGGGCCCGCCCGTGACGCGCCTCGTTGCGCCGCGCGCACACCGCCGGCGGGGTGTCGAACCACACCGCCCGCACCGGCACCCCGGCCGCCCGGGCGAGGGCGATCAGCGCCGCCCGGTCCGCCGGGGCGGGGTTCGTGTTGTCCACGACGACGCTGCGCCCCTCGGCCAGCAGGTCGGCCACCACGCGCTGCTGGCGGGCCTCCCGGCGCCGGGCGTTGGGCCAGTGGTCCTTGCTCACGACCGCGTGCGTGCCGGCCAGGGCCGCGGCGGTCCAGGTGCTCTTGCCGCTGCCCTGCAGCCCGACCAGGACGACCAGCTCCTGCCCGGGCCCGGGTGCGCTCAGCCCCGGCCCACCGGGGTGTCGACCTCGTCGGCGGCCCCGTCGGTGACCTGGTCGGCGGCCCCGGCGCCCGCCGAGCGGCGGTGCGGGTGGGAGTGCAGCCGGCGCATCGAGGCCAGCGTCGCGTGCCGGTCGGCCATCCGCCGCCGGGCCCGCATGGTGCGCGGCGCCCGCGGTTCCTCGCGGAGGAGGGCGTCCAGCCAGTGGCCCCGCGGGTCGACGTCCACCAGCAGCGCCTTGACCAGGAGGGTCAGCGGGATGGCCAGCAGCGCGCCCAGGGCGCCGAGCACCCAGCCCCAGAACAGCAGCGCGACGAACGTGACCGTCATCGACAGCCCCACCGAGTCGCCCACGAACCGCGGCTGGATGAGCGTCTGGACGACGAAGTTGAGCAGCGAGTAGACGACGATGATCGCCACCAGCTCGCCCCAGCCACCGGCCAGCAGGCCGAGCACCGCCGGCGGCGCAACCCCCAGCAGGAAGCCGATGTTGGGCACGTAGTTGGTGATGAAGGCCAGCAGCCCCCACAGCGGCGCGGCCGGGACGTCGAGCCACGCCAGGGCGATCGTGTCGCCGATCGCCACGATCGCGCCGAACACCGTGCTCACCAGGAGGTAGCTGCGGGTGCCGCGGGTGAAGAGCCCGAACGCGACGGGCAGGTGCGGGCGCTCGGCGGCCACCAGGGTCACCCGCCGGCTGAAGCCGCTGCTCTCGATGGCCATGAAGACCAGGGCGGAGAGCAGGAGCAGCAGCGTGGTGGCCGCGTCGGTCAGCCGGCTCAGCAGGTCGGTGGCGAGCCCGACGAGCGAGCCGTAGTCGATCTGCTCGACCAGGTCGGAGAGCTGGCCGGAGACGATGCCCCGGTTGTTGAGGTCGGCGACCACGTCGTTGATGAGGAACTGCGCCCGGTCGGCGTAGTCGGGCAGCAGCGCGGCGAACTGGGCGACCGAGACCACCAGCAGGGCCACGAAGGCCAGCAGCACCGCCCACACCAGGAGCAGCAGGACGGTGCTGGCCAGCCAGCGCGGCACCCCGATCCGGCGCAGCCAGCTCTGCACCGGGGCGAGCGCGATCACCACGACGAGGGCGAGGAAGACCGGCGCCACCAGCCAGGCGAGGGCCTGCAGGCCGGCGATGGCGATGGTGGCCGCCGCCGCTCCGCCGAGGAGCAGCAGCCAGCGCGGCAGGCCGGACTCCGGCGCCGGGGCCGCCGCGCCCGCGCCGGGGGCCGGGGCGGGCGGCTCGGGAGCGCTCCCGGACGCGTCCGCGGGCTCGACCGGCTCGTCCGGCGGTGCCGCCGCGTCCCGCGGCGCTGCCGTGTCACTTGCCGCTGCGGTGTCCCGTGCCGCTGCGGTGTCCCGTGGCGCTGCGGTGTCCCGTGGCGCTGCGGTGTCCCGTGGCGCTGCCATGCCCACCCCCTCCCCCTCGGTCGAACCTGCTCGTCGCCGGCTCCACGGCGTCCGCGGAGCGCCCGGTCAGCCGCGGGCGTCCAGCAGCTCGGCCATGGCGGGCAGCTCGAAGAACACCGCGGTCGCCCGGGCGCTGGGACTCCCCGCGTCGGGGTCCGCACCGCCGTCGAGCAGCCGCCGCACCGTGTCGGTCGCCTGCCGGAAGACCGCCGACGCCAGGGCGGTCTGCCCGCGGTCGTTCGCCCGGCCGTGGTCGGCGTCCCGCTCGAGCAGCGCGGCGACGGTGTCGGCATGCCCGTGGTAGGCGGCGAGGATCAGCAGGGTGTCGCCCTTGTCGTTGGTGAGGTTCACCGGGACGCCGGCGTCGACGTAGGCGGTGAGCTCCTCGGTGTGCCCGCCGCGCGCGAGGTCGAAGACCCGCCCGGCGAGTTCGACGACTCCGGGATCGATCGGCTGGCCGCTCACGCCGCCCAGCCTAGGAGACCCGCGCCGTCCCGGCCGGGGACCTCGGTCCGGGTTGCGCGGCGGCGCGCACGGCGGGCTGCCGCGGGCGGTCCGACGGCTGGCTCACAGCCACAGCTTGAAGCCGGTGTGCGAAGCGGTGAACCCGAGGCCGGCGTAGAACCGGTGCGCCTCCGCGCGGCTCCGGTCGCTGGTCAGCTGCACCAGCGTGGCGCCCTGGCGGCGGCACTCCTCGATCACCCAGCGGAGCATGGCGCCACCCAGGCCCTGCCCCCGCCGGTCGGCGCGGACCCGGACGGCCTCCACCTGCCCGCGCAGCGCGCCGCCCCGGGCGAGTCCGGGGAGGAACGACAGCTGGAGGGTGCCCACCACGTCCGGGCCGTCCGCGGCCACCACCAGCAGGTGGGCCGGATCGGCGTCGATCCGCTCGAACGCCGAGCGGTAGGGCGCGAGGTCCGCAGTCGACTCGCGGTGCCGCCCGAGCGGGTCGTCGACCAGGAGCTCGACCAGGGCCGGGAGGTCGGCGGCGGTGGCCGGCCGCAGGGCCGCCCGGTGCCCGGGCAGCGGGCCCCACTCCGGCGGCCGCGGCCCGGGCGCTCCGGTCATCCGCGGGCGACGCGGTCGGTCAGCGCGAGCACGTGCTCCCACGCGTCCTGGCAGGCGTCGGCCCACTCGCCGTAGGACCGGTCGAAGAAGGAGTGCGGGGCACCGTCGTAGACGACCGCGTCCACCTCGGCGCCCGCGGTCCGCATCCGCCCGGCGAGGGCGAGCTGGTCGTCGACCGGCGTGGCGGTGTCCGCGCCGGCGATCAGCATCACCGTCGGCAGCGCGGCGCGGTCGGCCGCGTCGCCGACCAGGCCCGGCCGGCCGTAGAAGCCGGCGCACCCGGCGAGGTCCAGCTGCCCGCCGGACAGCCGCCAGGAGTGGCTGCCGCCGAAGCAGAAGCCGACGGTGACCACCGGGAGGTCGGCGCCGGCCCGGTCCCGCAGGTGGGCCACGGCGGCGGCCACGTCGGCGTCGATGCCCTCCGCCGTCGTCTGCGGGATGTGCGGCTGCCAGTCGAAGTCTCCGGGGCGGACCCCGTCCGGGCACACCCCCGCCGTGCGGCCGAACCAGTCGATGGCGACCGCGGCCAGCCCGGCCTCGGCGAACCGCTCGGCGAGGGCCACGTAGTAGGGGTGCACCCCCCGGATGTCGGGGAGGATGACCACCCCGGCGGCCGGGGCCTCGGCGGGCAGCGCGGTGGCGACCGAGAACTCGGTCCCGTCAGCGGCGGTCAGGGTGGCGGAGGACCGCTCCCCCACCGCGCCACTGCGCGGCGGGGCGGGTGGGCGGCTGTCGTGGGCGTGGCACATGCCGGGTGGCCCGGCTCAGCTGTCGGCCGCGTCGCTGGCGGCCTGCGCCTGCCCGCCGAAGACGGCCGCGGCAACGTCGCGCCGGGCCTCGGAGAGCCAGTGGTGCTGCCGGTCGGCCTGGTCGATGAGCCGCTCGAACAGCCCGGTGTCGATGCGCTGGTCGGTCTCGCCGAGGGCGCGCAGGGTCTCGAACCCGGCGCGCTTGGCCAGCACGGCGGTGGCGATGAACTCGAACTCCACCAGGTCGCTCAGCGGTGAGCGGCTGACCAGCCGGCCGTTGAGCTTGCCGCGGGAGAGCTTCTCCGCCACCCAGGTGGCCAGCTGCTTGTACTGGCGTACCGGCAGCCCGAGGCTGCCGAGCGTCGTCCGCAGCGCCGCCCGCTCCTCGCGGAGCTCGTCGAGCAGCTGCTCCAGCGGCCCCTCGTACGGCGTGCCCCGGTGGACGCCGAGCATTCGGCCGACCAGTTCGACGCCCCCGGTGGCCGCGGCCAGGTGGTCGTTGCAGTACACGGTCAGCAGGTCGGGGTTGCGGGCGGCACCGGCGGCGGACGACTCGGACACGGGGCCTCCAGGAGCGATGACGGGGATCGGCGACATTGTCGTCCACCGGTGATCATCGCGCGCGCCGCACCTCACCCCCGCAGGAGAACGGCGACGCCGACGCACGCCGCGGCCCACAGCGCGCTGGCCAGCGTGCCGACGATGAACCGCTCGGCCGCGGCGGGGGTGCGCAGCTCGGAGAACCGGCCCAGCCCCTTGACCGCGAGGATCACCGCGAGCCCCTCGGGCCAGCCCACCAGCAGCGTGGCGGCGATCGCGGCCCGCTCCAGGACGCCGATCCAGGCGCCGCCGCGCAGGATGTCGGGATCCTGCGGCCCGCCGGACACCCCCGTGGCCGCCGGGTCGGCGGCGCGCAGGACCGCGGTGGCCACCGGACCGCCGCCGGCGACCGCGGCGAGGACCGCCAGGAGGGCGCCGGCCTGCACCGGGCCGGGCGTCCCCTCGGCCGGCCAGGCGAGGGCCGCCGACACCCCGAGCGCACCGACCAGTGCGCCGGCCCCCACCTCGACGCCCGGCCGGTCGCCCCGGACGGCGAGCAACAGCCCGGCGAGGGCCACCAGGCCCAGGACGAGGAGGACCGCGACGGTCATCCGGCGGCCCGCCCGAGCAGCCGGGCCGCCGTCGGCCGCAGCTCGCGCTCCAGCTCCCAGGACGCCGCGGCCAGCCGCTGGCCCACCGCCTGCCGGGAGACGCCGAGCTCCGCCGCCGCCTCCGCCTGGGTGCGCCCGGCCTCGACCAGCTCGATCGCCTCCCACGCCTGCTCGCTGCGGCGGCCCACCAGCACCGCCAGGGCGCTCAGCACGGCCTGGGCGTCGCCGGCGTCGGGCGGCACGGCGCCACGGACGGCGAGCCGCACCGGCCGCTGCTTCGCCGCGTCGACCGCCCGGCGGGCGGCGAGGAACGCCGGCCCGGTCGCGGCACGGGTGCTGGCCGGCAGCGGGTGCTGCACCGGTCCCGCCCCGATGCCGATGCTCCACCCGCCCAGCCGGACCAGCCGCAGCGCGACGTCGACGACCGCCTCCGGGCCGGCCAGGACGCCCTGGAACTCGTCCCCGGCCGTCCGCTCGAAGGCGAGCACCGTCGCGGCCTCGCCGTTGAGCTCGGTCAGCACGTCGGCCACCCGGTCAGGGCCGCGCCGGCTGGCACGCTGGTCGACGGTCAGCACGAAGGGCATGCCGCAAGTTTCTCACCTTTCCCCGGCAAGAGCAAGGTTCAGAGCTTGTCGGCCACGTCGGCGGGGAAGCCGCCGGTCGCGACCGGCCCCCATCCGGTGACGGTCACCCGCAGCAGCGACTTGCCCTGGCGCACCATGGCCGCCCGGTACTCGTCCCAGTCGGGGTGCTCCCCGCTGATCGCGCGGTAGTAGTCGACCAGCGGTTCCAGCGCCTCGGGCAGGTCGAGGACCTCGGCGGTGCCGTCCAGCTGCACCCACGCCCCGTCCCACTCGTCCGACAGCACGCACATCGACACGGCGGCGTCCCGCCGGGCGTTCGTCGCCTTGGCTCGGCCGGGATAGGTGGAGACCACCACGCGCCCCTCGGTGTCGACGCCGCAGGTGACCGGCGAGAGCTGCACGCCCCCACCCCGGCGGCGGGTGAGCAGGACCGCCCGGTGGCGGGGGCGGAGGAACTCCAGCAGGGCATCCCGGTCGACCCGGTCGGCGGTGGCGATCTTCGGCATGCCCGAACGCTACGACGAAGGTGTGATGATCGTTCCGTGCCCGGTCCCGGCCCGGCATGTGTGCTGAGATCGGCGCATGAGGATCCGCTTGCCCGGTCGCACCGACCCGCCACCGGACGAGTCCGCCGACGTCGAGCCCGACCAGCCGACCCCCGGGTCGGGCGTCCGGTCCGCCACGCACGCCCCCCCGCCCAGCAGCCAGCGCGGGGTGCGCCTCCGGCGGGCCAGCCGGGCGGTCGCCATCGCCGCGGCCGAGCTGCTGCTCGTCGTCGGCGCGGTGATCGTGCTCGGCTACGTCGTGGGCAAGCTGTGGGTGATCCTGCTCCCGGTCGTCCTCGGGCTGCTCTTCACCACGGTGCTGTGGCCGCCCACCCGGTTCCTGCGCAACCACGGCTGGCCCTCGGCCCTGGCCGCCGTCACCGTGCTGCTCACGTTCCTCGCCGCGTTCGGCGGCATCATCGCGCTGATCGCCCCGCCGGTCGTCGGCCAGGTCGAGGAGCTCGCCACCGGCGTCAGCGACGGCCTGCAGCAGCTGCAGGAGTGGCTGACCGGTCCGCCGTTCAACCTCGGCGAGGACCAGATCGGCAGCGCGATCGACCAGGTGATCAACTCGATCCAGGGCAACGCGCAGAACATCGCCGCCTACGCCGTCACCGGCGCCACGGCGATCGGGGGCCTGCTGATCAACCTGGTGCTGGCGCTGGTCCTCACCTTCTTCTTCCTCAAGGACGGCACCCGCTGGGTGCCGTGGCTGGCCGCGCAGACCGGCCCGCCGGCCGCCCCGCACGTCGCCGCGCTGTCCTACAAGACCTGGTCGACGCTCTCGGAGTTCATCCGCCAGCAGGCCATCGTCGGGTTCGTCGACGCGTTCTTCATCGGGCTGGGCCTGTGGATCCTCGGCGTCCCGCTGGTGCTGCCGCTGGCCGTGCTCACCTTCTTCGGCGCCTTCATCCCGATCATCGGCGCCTTCGTCGCCGGCGGGTTCGCGGTGCTGATCGCCCTCGTCGACAGCGGCATCACCACGGCGCTGATCGTGCTGGGGATCGTGATCCTCGTGCAGCAGCTCGAGGGCAACGTCCTGCAGCCGATCCTGCAGGGCCGCGGGCTCAACCTGCACGCCGCCGTGGTCATCCTCGCCGTCACCGCCGGCAGCAGCCTGGCCGGCATCATCGGCGCCTTCCTCGCCGTGCCGGTGACGGCCCTCATCGCCGTCTCCTACCGCTACGCGCGGGACCAGCTCGACGGGAAGTCCCCGGAGATCCTCCCCGACGGCACCCGCGCCCAGATCGCCCCGGACGAGATCGGCGCGCACCTGGAATGGGAGCCGGCGACGACCCCGGAGGGCGCGCGCGAGGGCGAGCGGGGCGACGGGGAGCAGGGCGAGCCCGCGCGCTGAGCGGCCCCTTCCGGGGGCCGGCGCCGCCGGCGGGAATGCTGCCGCTCCCGCCGGCGCTCTACGGCACAGGCCCGAACCCGGCACCACGCCGGCCGACCCCCCAGGAGGACCACCGTGCCCCAGCGACCGGAGGAACTCGTCGAGCTGCTTCCGGCAGCCGAGCGCTTCCTCGACCGGGAGTCGGCCGTCGCCGGCCCGTCGCAGCGCCGCAGCCTGGTGCTGGTCCACGACCTGGCCGGCGACTTCGACGCCGCCTCCGCCGGCACCCTGGCCGGCGCGCACCTGCTCGCCGCGCTGCAGCACGAGGTGATCGCCCGCTTCGACGCCGACAGCCTGGTCGACTACCGCGCCCGCCGGCCGCGCATGACGTTCAACAGCGACCGCTACGAGTCGTTCTCCGCCCCCGAGATCGCGCTGTACGCGGTGGAGGACGACGCCGGCGAGCCCTTCCTGATGCTGCACGGCGCCGAGCCGGACTACTCCTGGGAGCGGTTCGTCGCCGCCGTCGGCCGGCTCGTCGAGCGGCTCGGGGTCACCTCCGTGGTCGCGCTGCAGGCCATCCCGATGCCCGTTCCGCACACCCGCCCGGTCACCGTGACCGCGCACGCCACGCGGCGGCAGCTGATCGAGCCCTATCCGGTCTACTGGGGCGAGATGCGCATCCCCGGCAGCGTCTCCGCGCTGCTCGAGCTGCGGATGGGTGAGGCGGGCGTCGACGCCCTCGGTGTCGCGGCGCACGTCCCCCACTACCTCGCCCAGGCGACCTACCCGGCCGCCTCCCTCACGCTGATCGAGCACCTCGAGCGGCTGACCGGGCTCCGGCTGCCCAGCGACGCGCTCCGGGAGGCCGCCGAGGCCAACCGGACCGAGATCGACGAGCAGATCGGCCGCTCGTCGGACAACACCGCCGTCGTCGCGGCGCTGGAGCAGCAGTACGACTCGTTCGCCGCCGCCCGGGAGGGATCCGACCTGCTCGGCAGCGCCGGCGAGGTGCCCAGCGCCGAGGAGATCGGCGCGGAGTTCGAGCGCTTCCTCGCCGACCAGGACCGCAAGGGCCCCCAGGGCTGACCGGGTCGTCCCGGGTGCGCCCCGGAGGGCCGCGCAGGGACGACGGATCGGCTCGGCTCAGCCGAGGGAAGGCACTCAGCCGGGGGACGACACCTGACCGCGCTGCGGTCCCGAGGTCCGCGACGTCCTCGCCAGCGCCAGCGCCCCCAGCGCCCCGACGACGGCGAACAGGTAGAAGCCCCACGGGAACGCGATGCCGGCGGTGACCAGGGCGCCGGTGAGGACCGGGCCCACGATCGCCCCGGTGCGCCCCGCCCCGGCCGACCAGCCGAGGGCCGTGGCCCGGATCTGCGGCGGGTAGTTCGCGCTGGTGAAGGCGTACACGAGCACCTGGGCGCTGAAGACGAAGCACCCGGTGAGGAAGCACATCGCGTAGAGCCCGGCCGTGGGCAGCTCCACCGACAGCAGGGCGAGGAACAGCGCGCCGGAGGCGAACCACGCCATGCCGGCGACGCGCGCACCGACCCGGTCGGCCACCCTGCCCGCGACCAGGAGGCCGACGACGGCGCCCACGTTGAGGACGAGCAGGAACGCCAGCGCGTCACCGAGGTCGTACCCGGCCTCGCGCATGATCGTCGGCAGCCAGTTGTTGAGGCCGTAGACCAGCAGCAGCCCCATGAACGACGTCACGCCCAGCGCGACGGTGTTCCGCAGGTACCCGGCGGTGAACAGCGCCCGCAGCGTCGACGCCGCTCCGCCGGTCGGGGCGGTCGCCGGCGGCTCCGCGGCGGGTGGCTCGAGCTCCAGCCCGTGACGTGCCGCGACGTCCTCCGCCTCCGCCCGGCGTCCGGTGGCCACCAGGAAGGCCGCCGATTCCGGCAGCCTGGCCAGCATCAGCGGGACGAGGACCAGCGCGGGCAGCGCGCCGATGACGAACATCCACCGCCAGCCCAGCCCGGGGATGACGACGATGGCCAGGGCCGCGGTCGCCACCGCGCCCACGTGGTAGCCGGTCATCATCGTCGTCGTCGCCCGGCCGCTGCGGCCGGCGCGGGTGAACTCGTTGACCATCGCGATCGCCGTCGGCAGCGCGCCGCCCAGACCGATGCCGGCCAGGAACCGCAGCACCCCGAAGACCAGGGCGTTGGGCGCGAAGGCGCAGAGCAGGGTGAGGACGGAGAAGGACGCCACCGCCCCGATCAGCGCCTTGCGACGACCCACCAGGTCGGTGAGCGTGCCGATGCCCAGCGCGCCGATCATCATGCCGACCAGACCGATGGTGATGACCGCGGTGGCGCCGGTGCCGCTGAGCGCCCACTCCTCGGACGTCCGGAGCGTGGGCACCACGGTGCCCACGACGACCAGGTCGAAGCCGTCGAGGAGCACGGCCACCCAGCACAGCGGGGCGACCCAGGTCGCCGCGCGGGCCGGGGCGGCAGCGGAGGGAGTGTTCACGTCGTCCTCACGGGTCGTCGGCGCGATCGCCGTACGGAAGCCGGCGCCGCACGGTAGGTGGCGCCGGACCCGCCGGGCCAATGCAGCTCCCGCGCAGCGGAAGCGTCCCGCCGACGCCAGCGGGCCGCGACCGGAGATCCGGTCGCGGCCCGCCGCGTGGTGCTATGCCGTGGTGCTATGCCTGCTGTCAGGCGACGGTGACGTGCTCGTTCGGCACGCAGTGCGTCATGACCAGGCCCGTGACGTCGCGCGGGCCGTTCTTGCCGAGGTTGGCGGCGCGCTGCAGCTCCTCCTCGGACAGGGTCTGGGTCTGCAGCGGCTCGAGGCCACGGACGTCGTCGGCGGAGATGCCGAGGGCGTCGCCGACCCGCTGGCCCCACTCGTCGTCGCACATGAAGAAGTGCCAGACCATCCGCTCCTGGATCTCGCGGCGGCACTGCTGGAGGGCGCCGACCAGGTTGGTGACCAGGTCGTCCTTCTCCCACTGCTCGGAGAGCTGGTAGCGCTCCCCGGCCTGCTTGTAGTCGTTGGTCCGCGGGATCCGCTTGCGGGTGAGCCGGCCGTTGATGACCGGGCCCTGGTCGTCGTGCGTGGGGTAGGTGGCCTCACGCAGGCCGCCGGTGATCGACGGCTCGTAGTTGACGTGCGGGTTGTCGCCCACGACGTCGCGGCCGTAGGACATCTGGCCACCCTGCTGGTTGGTCCGGACGTCCACCTTCGGGCGGTTCACCGGCAGCTGCAGGTAGTTCGGGCCCACCCGGTAGCGCTGGGTGTCGGAGTAGGAGAACGTCCGGCCGACCAGCATCTTGTCGTCGGAGAAGTCCAGGCCGTCGACGAGCACGCCGGTGCCGAAGGAGATCTGCTCGTTCTCCGAGAAGAAGTCCTCGGGCATGCGGTCCAGGGTCATCGTCCCGACCTTGCGGAGCGGGAAGACCTCCTCCGGCCACACCTTGGTGTCGTCCAGCGGGTCGAAGTCGAGCTCGGGGTGCTCGTCGTCGCTCATGAGCTGCACGTGCAGGTCCCACGACGGGAAGTCGCCGTTCGCGATCGAGTCGTAGAGGTCCTTGGTGTGCGCCCCGAGGGTCTGCGCCTGCACCTTGGCGCCGTCCTCGGCGGTGTAGGACTTCACGCCCTGCTTGGGCAGCCAGTGGTACTTGACCAGGACGGTCTCGCCCTGGGCGTTGACCCACTTGTAGGTATTCACGCCGAAGCCCTGCATGGTCCGGTAGCTGGCCGGCAGGCCGCGGGGGCTGAAGACCAGGGAGACCATGTGCAGGGCCTCGGGGGTCTGGCTGAAGAAGTCGAACGCGCGCTCGGCGACGCTGGCCTCGAAGGTGACCGGGTCCGGCTTCTGCGAGTGGATGAAGTCGGGGAACTTGATCGCATCCCGGATGAAGAAGACGCCCAGGTTGTTGCCGACGAGGTCCCAGTTGCCCTCCTCGGTGTAGAACTTCACGGCGAAGCCGCGCGGGTCGCGGGCCATCTCCGAGGAGTCCCGGCCACCGGCGACGGTCGAGAAGCGCAGCGCGACGTCGGTGCGCTTGCCCTTCTCCTGGAACAGCGCGGCGCGGGTGTACTTCGAGACGGGCTCGTCACCGACGGTGCCGTCGGCCTCGAAGTAGCCGTAGGCGGTCACGCCGCGGGCGTGCACCACGCGCTCGGGGATGCGCTCGCGGTCGAAGTGGCTGATCTTCTCGAGGAACTGGTAGTTCTCCAGGGTGGCGGGGCCACGGGCGCCCACCGTCCGCTGGTTCTGGTTGTCGTAGACCGGGTGGCCCTGACGGTTGGTCAGGACCGGCTTGCCGGCCTGGCTGGGCGCCGTGCCCTGCGATGCGACGTCGGTCATGCTCCTGCTCCTCCTCGGATGTGGTGCTGTTGTTCGACCTGCATGGCGTCGGTGCGTGCCGCGACCTCCCGGCCGCGGCTCCGACAGGTGGCACAGAGCCCCCAGAAGACGACCTCGGCCTCGTCGACGACGAAGCCGGCGGTGTCCGAGGGGCTCAGACAGGGGGCCGCACCCACGGCGCAGTCGACATCGGCGACCGCGCCGCACGAGCGGCAGACCAGGTGGTGGTGGTTGTCGCCCACCCGCAGCTCGAAGAGCGCGGGCGCCCCGGCGGGCTCGATCCGGCGGGCGATGCCCGCGGCGACGAACGCCTTGAGCACCCCGTAGACCGCCTGGGGGGACAGCGAGGGGTGCAGCTGCCGCGCGCCGGTGACGATGCTGTCCGCGTCGGCGTGGGGATGGTCGGCCAGCACGCTCAGCACGGAGAGCCGGGGTCGCGTCACGCGCAGCCCTGCCTCGCGCAGCTGCTGCGCCCACGTCGTCGTCTCCATCGGGTTCCACCCAACCGTCTTCTTTTGACATAGTCAAGAAAAGACACGCTGAACGGGTGAGGAACAACGGGCTGTCACCGCCGAAGCGCGAGGTGTCAGGCGACGTGTCCGGCGACGTGTCCGGCCACGACGGCGGGGCCGGTCAGAAGGCGGCGAACGCCCGGTCCACGAGTTCCATCCCGAGCAGGCCCAGCGGCACGATCACGACGAGCAGCCCCAGGACGGCTGCGCGCTGCCGCCACGACCGCCCCAGCAGGAGGGCGATGACAACCCCGGCGGCCGCCATGATCACCCCTGACGAGCCCTGCCAGGGGAAGCGGACGGCGCGCACCAGCCCCTCGCTGACCAGCACGCCGGCCAGGAGCGCGACGCTGAGCGTGCCGCGCCGGGCATCCCCGGTGCGCCACCACGCACCGGCGACGCCGAAGACCACGCCGGCCACCACGCCCGCGACCAGCCAGCCGACGGCGGTCGAGGTCGCGTGCGGCACGCCCTGCGCCGACTGGGTGACGTAGTAGGAGGTGACGAGCAACAGCTCGGTCACGATGCCGGCGACCACCGCCACCGGCAGGCGCACCGCCATCGCACCCGCGGCGAACGCCGGGACGCACCACGCGGCGACCGAGTTGGCCCACATCGCCCACGGGTCGTCGAGCACGCCCTGCAGGTGCTCGGTCAGCGCTCCCCCGCCGACGCCGAGGACAGAGACGACCAGCGCGATCAGCCACGACGGCGCGGGACGAGGGCGGCGGATCCCGGAGTCGGGCACGACGGCGATGGTCATGGCTCCAGCCTCGCCGGGCCGAGCGCCCCCGTCATCGGACCGGAGTCGGATCCTCGCCTGCGACCGGAGGTGGACCATCGATGCCGCTCTGGCTCGCCTCAGACCTCCGGCAGCGCGGCCCGCCGGGCGCCGGCGACGTCGAACAGGTCCCCGTACTCCTCGACCCGCGCCAGCACGTCCTCGGTGGTGAAGCGCAGCGCCGCCGGGTCCAGCGACCCGTCCCGGACGGCGTCGACCTCGTCCCAGCCGATCGGCGTGGACACCGTCGCGCCGGCCCGCGCCCGCAGCGAGTACGGCGCCACCGTCGTCTTGGCGGGGTTGTTCTGGCTCCAGTCGATGAGCACCTTGCCCGGCCGCAGCGCCTTCTCCATCCGCCAGACGACGTCGTCCGGGGTCTCGGCGGAGAGCTCCTGCGCCAGCTGCTTCGCGTACCGGCTGGGGTGCTCGCGGTCGGCCGGCGGCTCGATCGGCGCGTACACCTGCATGCCCTTGGAGCCCGACGTCTTCACCACGGGGTCCAGCCCGTCCGCCTCGAGGCGCACGCCCAGCCGCTCGGCCACCGCGCAGCACTCGGCGATCCCGGTGTCGGGTCCCGGGTCCAGGTCCAGCACCAGCAGGTCGGGCAGCCGCGTCACGCCCTCGTCGTCCACCTGCCACTGCGGCACGTGCAGCTCCAGCGCCGCCAGGTTGGCCGCCCACGCCAGGTCCGCGACGTCCTCCAGCAGCACCATGTCGAGGGTCTCCCGGCCGGTCGAGCTGCCCGGGCTGGGCAGCGTCACCCGGCGCACCCACTCGGGCGCGTGCCGGGCGCTGTTCTTCTCGAAGAAGGCCTGCCCCTCCACCCCGTCGGGCCACCGGGTGAAGGTGACCGGCCGGCCGGCCAGGTGCGGCAGCAGCACCGGCGCGATCCGCACATAGTAGTCGATCACCTGGGCCTTGGTGAACGACACCTCCGGGAACAGCACCTTCTCCAGGTTCGACACCGACAGCTGCCGTCCGGCGATCTCCACCCGCTGCCTGGCCGGACTCATCGCTCGCTCCCGCGCCGGCGGAGCCGGCCGATCGCGGAGCCGCTCACGTCGCTCACGGTTCGCGCACCACGTCGTCGGGTTCGACGTCGTCCCGGACCCCGCGCCAGGACGGGTGCCGCAGCCGCCCCTCCGCCGTCCACACGGCGTAGGCGACCTCTCCGACGAGGTCGGGCTCGACCCACTGCGCGTCGCGGGTCACCTCGCGCGGCAGGGCGCCGTCGAACGGCGCCGTCCGCCGCGGGGTCATCGTCCGCTGCAGGTGCCGCAGGTCCGCGTCCGTGAAGCCGGTGCCGACGTGGCCGACGTAGACCAGCCGCCCTTCGTCGTCGGGCACGCCGACCAGCAGCGAGCCGATGGTCCCCGACCGCCGGCCCTGGCCCGGCCGCCAGCCGCCGACGACGACCGCCTGCGTGAAGAAGTTCTTGACCTTGCGCCAGTCGGGGCTGCGCACGCCCTCGCGGTACGGCGAGTCCAGCCGCTTCGCGACGACGCCCTCCAGCCCGTTCTCCTCGCTCGCCGCCTGCACCCCGGCGCCACCGCCCCGGAACCACGGCGTCAGCACCCACCGGTGCCCGGCCGGGGCCAGCTCGTCGAGCAGCTCCCGCCGCTCGGCGTAGGGCCGGGCCCGCAGGTCCTCGCCCTCCAGCCCCAGGAGGTCGAACACCAGGTAGGAGACCGGCGCGGCCGCCGCCATCCGCGGCACCTCCGGCCCGGTGCGGTGCATCCGGTTCTGCAGTGCCCCGAAGTCCGGGCGGCCGGCGGCGTCCATCAGCACGATCTCGCCGTCGACGACGACGTCGCGCCCGGCCAGCGCGCCGGGCAACCGCGCCACCTCCGGGTAGCGCACGGTGATGTCGGTGCCCTTGCGGGAGGACAGCGTCGGCCGGCCGGCCCGCACGGTGGCGACCGCGCGCACGCCGTCCCACTTGAACTCGTACCCCCAGGCGGCGTCCTCCGCCGCCGCGGGCAGCTGCCCCGCGGTGGCCAGCATCGGCAGCGGCGCCGGGGGCGGCTCCGGCGGCGGGGTCGAGTCCAGCTTCCGCACGTTCCAGGTCCCGTCTGCGAGCGGGAACAGCGCGTAGCGACCGGTGAGCCGGTCGCCGTCGAAGGTCACGATGACGTGCCGGTCGTCCCACTTCTCGGTGGCGTAGCGGCCGGCGTCCCAGATGGTGACCTCGCCGCCGCCGTACTCGCCCGCGGAGATGGTGCCGCTGAAGGAGGCGTACTCCAGCGGGTGGTCCTCGGTGGGGACGGCGAGCCGGTTGGTGCCCGGCTCCAGCGGCGGCCCCTTGGGGACCGCCCAGCTCTTCAGGACGCCGTCGCGCTCCAGGCGCAGGTCCCAGTGCACCCGCTCCCCGGTCCGGCCACGGGGCGTGTGGTGCTCCTGGACGACGAACGTGTCGTCCTGCCCCGCCGGCAGCGGCTGTCCCGCGGGCGGGACCGGCTCGGCCGTGCGGGCCGGGTCCCGCTTGGCGCGGTAGTCGGCCAGCGGATCCGCGGGTGGGTCCGGGCGCCGGCCGCCGGGGCGGGCGGGCACGTCAGGCGCTGCGGCGGGCGCGCTTGGCCGGCGGCTTGTCGGCGCTCGCGGTCTTCTTCGCCGCCGTCGTCTTCTTCGCGGCGGTCTTCGCCGGCGCGGTCCTGGCCGCGGTGGCCTTCTTCGCCGGCGTCTTCTTCGCCGGGGCGTCGGCGGCCGCCTTCTTCGCCGGCGCCCGCTTCGCCGGAGCCTTCGCCTCCGGGGCCGAGTCGGCGGCGTCGCCGGCCGTGGTGTCGTCGGCCGTGGTGTCGTCGGCCGTGGTGTCGTCGGCCGTGGTGTCGTCGGCCGCCCCGCCGCCCCGGGCCCGCTCGACGCTGCGCCGCAGCGCGCTCATCAGGTCGACCACGGCGGCGCCGTCGTCGGCCGGGGCCTCCGCGGGCTGGGCGACCTCGCCGCCGCTGGCCTTGGCCTCGACCAGGGCGGTCATGGCCTCGCGGTAGTCGTCGGTGAACTCGGAGGCGTCGAACTCCGCGGTCATGGAGCCGATCAGCGCCTCGGCCATCTTCAGCTCCTGCGGCCGGACCGAGATGTCCTCGTCGAGGAAGGCGAAGTCCGGGCGGCGGATCTCGTCGGGCCAGCGCATCGTGTGCAGCACCAGGACGCCGTCGCGCACCCGGAGCGCGGCCAGCGACTCGCGCTGGCGGATCGCGATCTTGGTGATCGCCACCTGACCGGCGTTCTCGAGGGCGTCGCGCAGCAGCACGTAGGGGCGCGCGGCCGGGCCGTCGGGCTCCAGGTAGTAGGTCTTCTCGAACATGATCGGGTCGATCTCGTCCTGCGCGACGAACTCGAGGACCTCGATCTCGCGGCGCGTGGTGAGCGGCAGCTCCTCGAAGTCCTCGTCGGTGAGGATGACGACCTCGCCGCTGGGCAGCTCGTAGCCCTTGGCGATGTCGGAGTACTCGACCTCTTCGCCGTCGATGGAGCAGACGCGCTTGTACTTCACCCGGCCGCCGTCGACGGCGTGCACCTGGTGGAAGCGGATGTCCTTGTCCTCGGTGGCGGAGTAGAGCTTGACGCCGATGCTCACCAGGCCGAACGACACGGCGCCGCGCCAGATCGATCGCATGCCGCCCCTCCCTCGCCCCCGGATCCCCGGGGACACCCGGGCCAAGATCGCAGAATAGGGCCGGATCGTGCCCCGCGGCACGTCCGGTGACGCGCCCGCTCCCCCCGACGAGCGACAGCGGACGCGCCCCCGGCGGTCAGGCCTGCTCCGGCTCCTGCTCCTCCCCCGGCGCGAGCGCGCCGTTCTGGATCGCGTCGTAGACGAACTGGAGGACGTCGGAGCCGGCGACCGTGGTCATCGTCAGCGCCGCCAGCCGGGTGGCCCGGGGTGCGGAGACGTAACCGAAGACGAACGCCGTCCCCACCCACTGCGCCAGGCAGAACGGGCAGGTGAGCAGCTCGCCGACGGCGTGCTTCACCCCGCCGTGCTCGCGCACCTCCTCGGCGACCTCCGCGTGGCCGGAGGGGCCCTGGAAGGAGGTGAACGGCGCCCGCAGCGGCGCGGTCACCGGGTCCTTCGCCAGCCGCCGGGCCAGCCGGAAGGTGGCGATCGTGAGCAGCGCGGCGTCCCCGAGGGGGATCCGCTCGGGCAGCTGGCGGCCCGACGCGCGCACCGCCACGGCGCCCGCCGCCACCAGGCTCGAGTAGACGCCCATCGCGCCCAGGTCCCCGCCCAGCGGCCGGGCCTCGCCCTGGGCGTACTCGCGCTTCTGGGTCCGCGCCCACCGGAAGAGGGGTGCTCCGACCCGTTGCGCCTGGTCTGTGATGGCCATGCCCCCCCGGCTACCCCGCCGGGCCGCGGCCATGCCGCGGCGCCGCAGGCAGTGCGCCGGCGCACACCGGCGCATGGCGGGACGGGGCCCGGGTAGGGCGGAGGTCCGACGCCGGTCGTCCGACCGGCCCCGGTGCCCGGCGCCGCACGCCACCAGGCCGGACACCTGCAGCACGACGCGCGCCCGCCGCGCAGAGACGGAGGACCCCATGACGCAGCCCGAGGGCCAGACCGCGCGCGACATCTTCCCCGAGGACGACGGCATCCCCGAGGTGTCGCAGGACGACTCGCCCACCATGGAGCGGGCCGAGGACCCCCAGTTCGAGCCGATGCCCGGTGAGCGTCCCGGCGCCAGCGTCGACTTCGGCACCACGGCGTTCGAGCAGTCCGAGGGCGAGTCCCTGTCCGGCCGCCTCGACCGCGAGGGCCCCGACGACGACCCCGGGATCCGCGCCGCCGAGGACCCGCAGCGGGCCGACGCGCAGCTCGAGCAGGACACCTCCACGACGCCGGACAGCGACTCCGGCACGAACCGCACCGCCGACGACGTCGAGGCCACCGCCGACGCCCCGGTCGGCGGCGAGGGCCCCGAGGAAGGCGCCGTCCACATCACCGACGGCTGACCGCCGGCTCTCTCCTCTCCGCCCACCCCCGGGGGACACCCGCACCGGTGTTCCTCGGGGGTGGGTTGGCGCGTGCGCGGTCGGTTGTCTACGTTGGGTCAGCGGTTCAGCAGTCAGCCGCACCGCGCCGGGCCTAGGTCCGACGCGCACCACGTTCGACCACCGGCGGTACGGGGGCGCACAGTCCCCCGAACGCCCGAGCGGTAGATTGTCCGGGCGGCCCGCCGTCCGGTGCCGCCGAGAGGAGCCACTGTCCGTGACCACTTCCGACCTGCCCGCCGAGGGGCAGCCCGACGTGTCGACCGAGGGCACCGAGGCCCCCTTCGACGACGTGATCACGCTCTCGACCACCACCGGCGAGGACGGCGCGGTCACGGTCACGGTCGTCGGCGAGGTGGACACCTTCACCGCCCCCGTGCTCCGTTCGACGCTGGACAGCCAGCTGGAGCAGCAGCCGCGTGAGCTCGTGATCGACCTCTCCGGTGTCCAGTTCCTGGGCTCCGCCGGCCTGGCGGTGCTCGTCGAGACCCAGAAGTCCGCCCGCAGCCGCGAGGTCGCGCTGCGGCTGATCGCCACGACCCGGGCCGTCACCCGGCCGCTGGAGGTCACCGGGCTGATCGACCTGTTCACCATCGCCGACGCCCGCTGAGCGTCCGCACCGAAGGGCCCCGCCGGATCTCCGGCGGGGCCCTTCTGCGTCCGGCCCCCGCGGCGAGCACGGGGGCGGCCGGCCTCAGGCCGACAGCAGCTGGCAGACCGCCTGCTCCAGCACCTTCTGCGTGTCCCGGTCGGCCACCCCACCGGAGGACAGCGCCTCGTCGGCGGCGGCCCGGAGCGCGGGCGCCACGGTCTCCCCGTGCTCGAAGCGGTCGACCACCCGCGGGTCGACGTAGCTGGCCTTGCACACCGCCGGGGTGTTCCCCAGCTGTTCGCTCACCCGCTGGTAGGCGGCGCTGACCGTCCGCTTCCGCGCGGTCTTCGTGGCGGGCGGGGACGCCTCGGCCAGCGCGGCCGCCATCAGCACGGTCGCCGTCCAGGTGCGGAAATCCTTCGCGGTGATCTCCGCGCCGCTGATCTCCTTGAGGTACGCGTTGACCTCGGCGCTGGTCACGTCCCGCCACTCGCCGTCCTCGGTCTGGTAGGCCAGCAGGTCCTCCCCGGCGCCGGCCGGGCGCTCCAGCAGCTGGCGGACGACGGTCGCCGTCGGTCGGTCGGTGATCTCGACCTCCCGCTCGATGCCCCCCTTCGCCGTGTAGGAGAAGAAGGTCCGCTCACCGCGCACCGACACGTGCGACCGCTTGAGGGTGGCCAGGCCGTAGGTGCCGTTCTCCTCCTCGTACTGCTCGCTGCCGATGCGGAAGGCACCGAGGTCCAGGAGCCGGATGGCGGTGGCCAGCACCCGGTCCCGGTTCAGGCCGCGGGTGCGCAGGCCGGCCGAGACCGCGTCACGGACGTCGGGCAGCTGCCGGGCGATCTCCAGCACCCGCTCGTGCTTCTCGGCGTCGCGGCGGGCCCGCCAGGCCTCGTGGTACCGGTACTGGCGCCGGCCGGCCGCGTCGATCCCGGTGGCCTGGATGTGGCCGTTGGGCCACGGGCAGATCCACACGTCCTTCCAGGCCGGGGGGATGGCCAGCTCCCGGATCCGGTCGACGCGGTCGTCCCGGATCAGGGTGCCGTCGGTGTCGTAGTAGGCGAACCCGCGTCCTGCCCGACGCCGTCGGTAGCCGGGGCCGTGCACGTCGCTGCGCCGCAGTCTCACGGGCGGTGGGTGTGCACTCCGACCGCTCCGCAAACGCGCGCGGACGGTGCGTCACACCTCAGCGGAGCTCGACCAGCCCGTCCAGGCCGCTGATCTCCAGCACGTGCCGGGTGACCCCGCCCGCGGGGGCGCGCACCACCAGCCGCCAGGACTCGTCCCGCGCGATCCGCGCCATCGCGAGGACCACCCGGACGGCGGCGCTGCTGAAGAGGGTCACCCCCGCGAGGTCGACCTCCATCCTGGTGGCACCGCCGTGGCTGGCCTCCAGCATGCGGATGCGGAGCTGCTCGGCGGCGACGGCGTCCACCGCGCCGGTGACCCGCACGACCGGCCGCTCCCCCTCCCGGTCGACCACGACCTCGGTGTTGTCGGGCAGCCGCGGCTGCTCGAGCTCCTCGTCCGGCGTGCGCCGCAGCCGGAAGCTCAGCGTGACCGTGGTGCCCGAGTCCTCCTCCAGGGTCACGCCGTCGACGAGCTGCCGCATGATCAGCAGGCCGCGCCCCCGGTCACCGGGATCCCGGTCCGGCGGGCGCCAGGTGCCCTCGTCGCGGACGGTCACGGTCAGCACGCCGTCGACGTCGACCTGCGCGCTCACCGACATCGGCCCCGGCTCGGCTCCCCGGTAGGCGTGCTCGGCGGCGTTCGCGCACGCCTCTCCGACCGCGACCATGACCCCGACCCGGTCCTGCTCCCCCATGCCGAGGGCGGAGAGCCAGCCGTTGAGCCGGCGGCGCACCCCCGGCAGCGCCGCGGGCGTCGCCACCAGGTCCATGCGGAGCGCCTCGGGGGTGCTGGCGCGGCGGTGGGCGACCAGCACGGCGACGTCGTCCAGCCAGCCGTGCGGGCGCCGCACCCCCTCGGCGATCGCGCCGGCCAGCCCCGCGTCGGTCTCCGCGTCCGGTGCCTCCCGGCCGTCGAGCACGGCGCAGGCGACCTCGCCGAGCCGCCCGAGCGCCTCCACCGGCGCGACGTCGGTGTCGGCGAAGGCGCCGTTGGAGAAGAGCACCAGCGTCGCCCCGTGGGGCAGCACGTGCTCGTGCACCGGCGCCGGCGCACCCGGCAGGCTCCCCAGCGGCGGGCGAGGGGTCACCTCCAGGAAGGCCGTGCTGCCGTCGGGCTGCACCACCAGGGGCGCCGGGTGCCCGGCCGCGCTGTACACCAGCAAACCGGAGGCGGCGTCCAGGACGCCGTAGAACACCGAGGTGCCCTCCACGTCCTCCATCTGGGCGGCGAAGGCGTCCAGCGCGGCCACCACCGCCGCCGGCTCGGGGTCGCGCAGCAGCGAGGAGCGCATGGCGCCGCGCAGCCGGCTCATGGCGCCCACGGCGGGCACCCCGTGGCCGACCGCGTCGCCCACCACCAGCGCCACCCGACCCTTCCCCAGCGGCACGGCGTCGTACCAGTCGCCCCCGGCGGCGGCGACATCGGTGGCCTGGTGGTAGCTGCCGGACAGCCCGACGTCGGGCAGCATCGGCAGGGTCGGCGGCAGCAGCGCCTGCTGCGCCCGGTGCACGTCGTCGGTGGCCAGCGCCTCCACGACGACGAGCGCCCCGGCGCGACCGGCCACCTCCATCGGGCGTGCGGTCGCCGTGGTCATCGGCCCGCTGGGGCCGAGGGCGCCGTGCACGGTCTCGACCTGACCGCTGCGGACGGCCGTGTCGACCAGGTCCGCGACCGGTCGACCGGAGATCTCCGGCAGCCCGTTCCGCGACCGGTCGAGCTCCCGGGCGGCGGCGTTGGCCCAGAACGGCTCTCCCGCGTCGGCCGCCAGGCAGAAGACGGCGTCAGGGGCGTTCTCGAGCGCGGCGAGCAGGACGGCGGAGCCCTCGTCGAGGGTTCCGCCGGAGGTGGGTGGCAGACTGCCGGAACTGGCGCTCATCCCTGGCCAGGGAACCTCAGCCCCAGGGTCTCGGCAACCGGGCCCCTGGGCTGCGGTTTCCGTGTCGGAAGCCACGTTTTCCCAGCCGGCGCGCCGGGGTAAGCAGCGTGCTTGTGCACCACCCCGGGAGACCGGCCGGCCCCACCCGTGGCCGGACCGCCCGAGACGATGGACCGCCGCGGCTCGAGAGCCGAGCGCGCCGGGAACGAAGGAGCGGACGACGGATGGTCGACTCGAGGGGCGCCCTCGCGCAGGACGGACGACGCGTGGAGCGGCTGGAGCTGCGGGTGCCCACCACGGCGACCCAGCTGCCGGCGGTACGGGCCATGGCCGGTGACCTGGCGATGCGGATGGACTACGACCTGGACGCCGTGGAGGACCTCCGCCTCGCGGTGGACGAGGCCTGCGCGATCCTGTCGACGATCGTCCTGGGCGACGCCCCGCTGACCGTCGTGTTCGAGACGACGCGCGCCGGGCTGCACATCGACGCCTGGGTGCCTGCCGCGACCGGGACCGAGGTGCCCACCGACGGCTTCGGCTGGGTCGTGCTGGCGGCCCTGGTCGACACGGTCGAGGGCCACCGCTCCACCCAGCGCGAGATGCCCGGCGGCGAGGACTCCGACGGCGCGGTCGCCGTGATCTCCCTGGACAAGTACCTCCCCGGCCAGCACCCCTTCGGTACGGGCGGCGACTCGGGGCAGAATCTCTCGGTGGCCCGGTGAGCCGGTCGGCCACCGACTCCATCGAGGAGGAACCGCTGGACACCATCCCCGGCACTCCCCCGGACCCCGCGGACCAGACGCCGGCCGGCACGCCCGACGAGCCGGCCGTCGAGGCAGCCGCTGAGCCCGCGGCGGTGCCGGACGCCCCGGTCGTCGAGCCCGATGCACCGCCGCTGTCGGAGAACCGGAAGCGGGCCGAGCGCACCGCGCCGCTGTTCGCCGAGCTCGCCGGCCTGGAGAAGGACGACCCCCGGCGCGAGCGGCTCCGGGAGATCCTGGTCGAGGAGCACCTGCCCCTCGTCCGGCACTTCGCCCGCCGGTTCAGCAACCGCGGGGAGCCCTTCGACGACCTGCTGCAGGTCGGCACCCTCGGCCTGATCGCCGCCATCGACCGGTTCGACCCGACCCGCGGCGTGGAGTTCCTCTCCTTCGCGGTGCCGACCATCACCGGGGAGATCAAGCGGCACTTCCGCGACCAGGGCTGGTCGGTGCGGGTGCCCCGCCGGCTGCAGGAGCTGCACCTGTCGCTCAACGCGGCCGTCGGCGAGCTCGCCCAGAAGAACGGTCGCGCCCCGACGCCGTCGGAGCTGGCCGAGCACCTCGGCATCCCGCGGGCCGAGGTGCTCGAGGGCCTGGCCGTGGCCAACGCCTACCGGAGCAGCTCGCTGGACGAGCGCCTGTCCGGCGAGGACGACTCCCCCACGCTGGCGGCGACCCTCGGCGAGGAGGACGCGGCGCTCGAGGGCGTGGAGTACCGCGAGTCCCTGCAGCCGCTGCTGGCCACCATCCCGGCCCGCGAACGACGCATCCTGATCCTGCGGTTCTTCGGGAACATGACCCAGTCGCAGATCGCCGCCGACATCGGCATCTCCCAGATGCACGTCTCGCGGCTGCTCAGCCAGACCCTGGCCAAGCTCCGCGAGGGCCTGCTCAAGGACTGAGACATCGCGGTCCTCCGGACCGCATCGTGACCAGGAGCCGTTCCCGACCGGGCACGAGCCGCTGCCCATGTCCCGGCCGGGAACCCTCCGGGCCCCGCGACCGGCCCACCGCGGCCAGGAGCCGTTCCCGACCGGCGACGAGCCGCAGCCCATGTCCCGGCCGGGAACCCTCCGGGCCCCGCGACCGGCCCACCGCGGCCAGGAGCCGTTCCCGACCGGCGACGAGCCGCAGCCCATGTCCCGGCCGGGAACCCTCCGGGCCCCGCGACCGGCCCACCGCGGCCAGGAGCCGTTCCCGGCCGGCGACGAGCCGCTGCCCATGTCCCGGCCGGGAACCCTCCGGGCCCCGCGACCGGCCCACCGCCACCAGGAGCCGTCCCCGACCGGCAGCCCATGTCCCGGACGACCCACGAGACGACGGTGGCCCGGCACCCCAAGGGGTTCCGGGCCACCGCGTACGACCGTCGGGCTACCGGGGCTGCCCGTCACCCTCGTCGGTCGCGCCGAACTGCTCGCGGACGACGGGGTCGGCGGCCGGGCCGCTGTCCCGCACGTCGGCGGTGACCTCCGACAGCGGCGGCGGCGTCGGGACGGCCGGCGCCGAGTCGGTGATGCTGGACAGCTCGATGCGGGCCTCCGGCTGGTCGGCTGCGGCCGGCAGCTGCGACTCGAACCAGCTGCTGGTGTCCAGGCCGCCGTCCGCGGGGCCGGTGCGGCCGTTGGCGGCGGTGCCCTGCGACGGGTCGACGTCCATCCAGGACTTGCCGCCCTCGGCCCCCCCCAGGCTGGCCAGCCCTTCCAGCGCCTTGCTGAACTCGCTGGGCACGATCCACATCTTGTTGGCGTCGCCCTGCGCGATCTGCGGCAGCGTCTGCAGGTACTGGTAGGCCAGCAGGCCCTGGTCGGGCTTGCCGTCGTGGATCGCCTGGAACACGGTCTCGATCGACTTCGCCTGGCCCTGCGCCTGCAGGTAGAGGGCGGCGCGCTCACCCTCGGCGCGCAGGATCCGGCTCTGCCGCTCGGCCTCCGCCTCGAGGATGGCCGACTGCTTCTTGCCCTCCGCCGACAGGATCGCGGCGGCCTTCTCGCCCTCGGCCGAGGTGATCGCCGCCTGCCGCTGGCCCTCCGCGGTCAGGATGATGGCGCGCTTGTCGCGGTCGGCGCGCATCTGCTTCTCCATCGAGTCCTGGATGGACAGCGGCGGGTCGATCGCCTTGATCTCCACGCGGGCCACGCGCAGGCCCCAGGGCCCGGTGGTGCCGTCGAGCACGGAGCGCAGCTGGCTGTTGATCCCGTCGCGGCCGGTGAGGGCGCCCTCGAGGTTCAGCCCACCGACGACGTTGCGCAGCGTCGTCGTGGTCAGCTGCTCCATGCCGGTGATGTAGTTGGCGATGCCGTACACGGCCAGGCGGGGGTCGGTGACCTGGAAGTACACGACGGTGTCGATGCCGACCTGCAGGTTGTCGGCGGTGATGACCGGCTGCGGCGGGAAGGAGATGACCTGCTCGCGCAGGTCGATCGTCGCCCGTACGCGGTCGATGAACGGCACCAGGATCGACAGGCCGGGCGACAGGGTCCGGCTGTACCGGCCCAGCCGCTCGACGACCTTGGCCTGTGCCTGGGGCACGATGGTCACGCTCTTGGCGATCACGACGATCACCAGCAGCGCGACGACGATCAGTGCGATGAGTGCCGCATCCACGGCGGGCTCCCTTCGTCGGGGTCACCGCTGATCCTGCCCTGCCGCGTCCGCCGGGGTCATCACCCCTGTGGAACTGTCACTCCAGCGCGTCGCCGACGACCGCCGTCGCACCGTCCACCTGCAGGATCCGGACCGTGTCACCGACCGCGTAGGCCTCGCCGCTGTGCTGGCTGCGTGCGGTCCACTCGTCGGCGCCCACCCGGATGCGCCCGGTCGAGGAGTCGACGGCCTCGGTGACCTTCGCGGTCTTGCCGATGAGGGTGTCGACGCCGTCGAGCTGCAGCGGCGTGCCCTCGGTCAGGTGCTTGGTCGCGATCGGCCTGACGAGGGCCAGCAGCACACCGGAGATGACGATGAACGTGACGATCTGCAGGATCGCCGCCCCGCCGAGCAGTGCCACGGTCATGCCGCCGAGCGCGCCACCGGCGAGCATGAGCAGCACGAGGTCGAGCGTGAGCACCTCGCCGACGGCGAGCAGCCCCGCTCCGATCAGCCACAGCAACCAGGCCATGGTCAGAGTCTGGCAGAAGGAAGCGCCCGCACCGTCGGACGCGCCTCAGCGGCGCCGGCGCCGGGCGGAGACCTCGGCCCGCTCCCGGGCCAGCAGAGCGGCGTAGGCGAGCTGCTCGCGCCGGGCCCGCGCCCGGGAGGCGAGGACCTCCACCGCGACGACGACGGCGAGGAAGGTGGCGACCGACGCCGGGATGAACCAGCCGGCGTCGTCCCGGTACTCGGCCCACCGGAACCCGGAGCCTCCCCGCGGATTGATCCAGACGGTGCACACCCAGATCCCGGCCAGGACGGTGACGGCGTCGACCGGCCAGCGCACCCGGCGCCACACCTCGGGCAGCAGCTTGAGCAGCCGGGGCGCGGCCGCGACCGCGCCCACCGCCAGGCCCAGCGCGGCCCGCTGCCAGGCGGACAGGGAGTCCAGCCACGGCCCCAGCCGCTGGTGCGTCGGCCCGTCCAGCTGACTGACGAGGGCGGCTGCGCCCAGGACCATCAGGACCAGCGCCCCCTGGCGGCTGCGCCGACCCGCGTCCGTCGGCACCTCGGCGCCGGGACGATCCGGCTCGACCGCGGTCTCCTGTCGGCTCACCGCTGCTCCTCCTCCGCCCGCACCGCGCACCGGGCGGTGCCGCGGCGACCGCCACGTAGCCTCGGCCGGTGCACGACTTCCCCGCCGGCCGCGTCGCAGTATGGGCAACCGCCTGGCTCTCCGGCCGCACGTCCTTCGACGAAGCCCTCGACCGGGTGACCGGGGAGCACGCCCACCTGGTCACCGGGATGCCCGGGTCCGCGGCCGCCGAGCCGCTCGGGACCGCCCTGGCCGCGCTGCGCGGGCTGGGTGAGCGCCGGCTGCACCTGGTGCTGCCCGTCCCTGGGGACGTCCGCGGGCTGCCGGCGGTCCCGGGCCTGGTCCCGGCCGCCGTGGAGGCCGGCCAGGCGGCGGTCGGCGACCGGCTGGTGCTCGTGCCCAGCCCCGGGCCGGAGGTGGTGACGTGGGCGGCGTTCCCCCTGGACGGCCTCGCACTCCCGCCCCCGCCTGTCGAGGGCTCGCTGCGGGCGGCGTCCGGCGCGCTGGACCTCGCCATGGTCGACGCCGCGCGCACGCTGGCCGACCTGGACCTCGCCCGGTGGCACCCCGAGGTGCCCGAGCTGCTGGCCGACCTCGCCCGGCCCCGCCCGGCGCCGGGGCTCCCCGACGACCACGACCCGCTCGCGCTCTCGGTGCTCGGCCGGGCCCAGCGGCTGGCCGCCGTCCTCGACCTGGCCACGACCGACGCACCGGGCGCCGCGGTCACCCACGGGCAGGCCGCGGCCCGCGACGCGGCGCTGCGGCCGCTGTCGGACGCCGTCCGCGCGGCGATCACCGCCGCGTACAACGCCGTCCCCCGCTGAGACCACCGGCGCGCTGCTTGCCCATCGCCGGGCGCGGACCTAGCCTGTCGCCGTGGCCGGCCGACTCATTAGCTGCGGGCCCGTCGGCGTCTGATCCTCGCGCCGCCGGGTCCGTGAGCAGCGCTTCGAGGGCGCCCCGACCCACCAGAGCCGTCTCAGGCTCGGAGGCAGCATGTTCCCCCGCCACGGTCACACCAGCAACACCGCCAGGGTGCACGTCACCGTCACCGACGTCGTCGGCGTCCAGCGGGTCCTCGCCCTGCTGACCGGACGTCGTCACGTCTTCACCCGCTTCGAGGCGGAGGAGGCGGGCGAGGGCAGGTGGGCCGTCCGGCTCGACCTCGTCTCCGGAGCCGAGGAGCTGGAGCTCGTCGCTCTCCGGCTGCAGCGCGTGCCCAGCGTGCTGGACGTCGACGTCCACTGGGGTGCCGCGCTCACGGTGGCCGGCTGACCGGCCCGGTCGCCCCGGAGAGCGCCGTCCGGTCGGTCGTCGTCGTGCCGCCCACAGCCGGGGGCGGTCCTTCGTCGGCGGGCACGATGACCGGCCCCGGCCGGGCCAGCACGCTCGGCGGCATGGGAAGACCGCTGGATCCCGAGGACCTCCTGTCGCTCGAGGTCCCGGGTGACCCCACGCTCGCGCCGGACGGGCGGCACGTCGTCTACGTGCTGCGGACCAGCGACCGGAGCTCCGACACCGACCGCCGGGCGCTGTGGTCGGTCCGGGCGACCGCGGACGGCTGGGGTGCCCCCGCGCGGCTGACGCACGGCGCGGCGGACACGGCCCCGGCGTTCTCGCCCGAGGGGAACCGGATCGCGTTCCTGCGCGCCGGCGACGGCCCGGCCCAGCTGCACCTCCTCCCGGTCGACGGCGGGGAGGCCGAGCAGGTCACCCGGCTGCCCCTCGGCGCGGGCGCCCCGGTCTGGAGTCCCGACGGAGCCCGCATCGCCTTCTGCGCGCCGGTCGACCGCAGCGGCGAGCGGTCCGAGCACGCCCCGCTCGTCGCCACGCGGCTGGGCTACAAGGCCGACGGCGCCGGTCACCTGGGCGACTCCCGCCAGCACCTGCACGTCCTGGACGTCGCCACGGGCGCGGTGGCGCGGCTCACCGACGGCGACTGGCACGCCGGGCGCCCGGCCTGGTCACCGGAGGGCAGCCGGCTGGCCTTCGCCGCCGGAACCGATCCCGACGCCGACCTCACTGCCCGGACGCCGGTGCACGTGGTCGAGGTGCCCGCCGAGCTTCCCGGTGACGCCCCGCCCGCAGGCCCGCTGGAGCGGATCGGCGACGGTGCGGGCACCGCCGGCCCGCTGCTCTGGACCCGCGACGGGACGGCGCTGCTCGTGGTCGGCCGCCCGACCGTCTCCGTGGGCCACGACGGTCTGCTCCGCCAGCCGCTCGGGGGCGGGGCGCCGGTCGACCTGGCGGCCGCGCTGGACCGCAACGTCATGCCCGGCGGTCCGGGTTATCCCGGCGGGCTGCCGCAGCTGACCCGGGACGGCGGCGAGGTCGTCTTCTGCGTGCGCGACCGCGGTTGCTCGCACGTCTGGGTCACCGCCGTCGACGGCGGCGGCGCCCCGCGGCCGCTGGTGACCGGCGCGGACGTCGTCGTCGCCGGGCTGTCGGTGGCCGCGCACGCCGACGTCGCCGCGGTCGTGCTGGCCGACCCGCGGACCTTCGGCGAGATCGCGGTCGTCGACCTGACCACCGGCGGGCTGACCCGGCTCAGCGCGCACACCCGGGGCTCGCTGCCTGACGTCGAGCTGGCCGTGCCGCAGCCACGCAGCTTCCGGGTGCACGACGGCACCGAGGTGCACGGCTGGCTGCTGGTGGACCCGGCCGCACCCCGGCCCGCTCCCCTGCTGCTGGACGTGCACGGCGGCCCGCACAACGCCTGGTCACCGATCGCCGACGCCGCCCACCCGTACCACCAGGAGCTGGTCGCGGCCGGCTGGGCGGTGCTGCTGCTCAACCCGCGCGGCAGCGACGGCTACGGGCGGGAGTTCTTCACCGGCGCGGTGCGGGCGTGGGGCACGGCCGACGAACGCGACCTCCTCGACCCGCTCGACACCCTCGTCGCCGAGGGCCTCGCCGACGCCGACCGGCTGGCGGTCACCGGGTACAGCTACGGCGGGTACATGACCTGCTGGCTCACCGGCCGCACCGACCGGTTCGCCGCCGCGATCGCGGGCGGCGTGGTCGCCGACCTCACCAGCATGACCGGGACGAGCGACGCGGGGCGGGCGCTGGCGCTGGAGTTCGGCGACGCGCTCACCGATCCCGAGGCGGCCCGGGCGCACTCCCCCCTCACCCACGTGCACCGCGTGCGCACCCCCACCCTGGTGCTGCAGGGCGGGGCCGACGAGCGGTGCCCGATGGGACAGGCCGAGCAGTGGTTCACCGCCCTGCGCACCCGGGGCGTGCCCACCGAGCTGGTGCTCTTCCCCGGTGGGTCGCACCTGTTCGTCCTCGACGGCCGGCCCTCCCACCGGCTCGACTACAGCCGGCGGGTGGTCGCGTGGGTCCGGGAGCACGTGGGGTCGCCCGTCGCCGAGTTGGTGGGCGCCCCGTGAGCACCGTGCTGCCGGTCGACGCGTTCACCCAGCTGCTCCCGGCCATGCTCGCCGACCTCCAGCAGCTGGTGACCTGCGAGACGCCGTCCAACGACCTGATCGCGGTCGCCGCCGGCGCCCGGCTGGTCGCCGCCCAGGGCGCCCGCGCGCTGGGCGCCCAGCCCGAGACGCTGGTGCTCGACGGCCGCACGCACCTGCGCTGGCGGCTGGGCCCGGGCCCGCGCCGGGTCCTGGTGCTCTGCCACCAGGACACGGTCTGGCCGCTGGGCACCCTGGCGGAGATCCCGTGGTCGGTCACCGACGGGGTGATCCGCGGTCCGGGCTGCTTCGACATGAAGGCCGGCATCGTGCTGGCGTTCACGGCGCTGGACCGGCTGCGCGCCGCCGGCGCCGACCTGGACGGCGTCACGGTGCTGGTCACCGGTGACGAGGAGATCGGCTCGCCGACGTCGGCGGACCTCATCCGGGAGGAGGCCAGGGGCTGCGCCGCCGCCCTGGTGCTCGAGGCGAGCGCCGACGGCGGAGCGCTGAAGACCGGCCGCAAGGGCGCGTCGATGTACGACCTGGTGGTCACCGGTCGCGCCGCGCACGCCGGCCTGGAGCCGGAGCGAGGGGTCAACACGACCCTGGAGCTGGCCGGCCAGGTGCTCGCCATCGCCGCCCTCGCCGATCCTGCGCTCGGGACCACGGTCACCCCCACCGCACTCACCTCGGGGACGACCACCAACACCGTCCCGGCCGCCGGGCGGCTGGCGGTCGACGTCCGGGCGCTGACCGTGGCGGAGCAGCAGCGGGTCGACGAGGGCATGCGGGCGCTGATACCCCGACTGCCCGGCGCGGCGCTCGAGCTGCGCGGCGGCATCAACCGGCCGCCGCTGGAGGAGAAGGCGTCGGCGGGGCTGTTCGCGCTCGCCGGCGCGGTGGCGGCCCGGCTCGGCCTGCCCGCGCCGGAGGGCACCACCGTCGGCGGGGCGTCGGACGGCAACTTCACCGCCGGCGCGGGGGTGCCGACCCTCGACGGCCTGGGTGCCGTCGGCGGTGGCGCGCACGCAGCGCACGAGCACGCGCTGGCCGACGAGCTGCCCGGCCGGGCGGCGCTGCTGGCCGGACTGCTCGCCGAGCTGCTGGCGGTCCGGGGCGTCGGTGATCCGGACGAAGAGACCGCCGGTGAATGAGAGCCCCGCACCAAGCCCGGGACGTCGGCACGTCCCACCATGGTGGCCATGACCGACCTCATGGACGGGAGCCCGGCGACGGGCTCCGCCGACGGCGCGGGCCTGGCCGGTGCCGCCGTCCTGGCCGCCACCGCGGCCGCGGCCCGGTCGGGCGTCCGGATCGTGGAACTGGTCGGGCTCGAACCGCTGCACGAGGTGCAGGCGCTGTTCGACTCCATCTGGCATCCCGCACCGGACAACCGCCCGGTCACCGTGGAGCTCATGCGGGCCATGGCCAAGGCGGGCAACCCACTGACCGGCGCCTACGACGGCACGCGGCTGGTCGGCGCATCCGTCGGTTTCTTCGCCGCGCCCGCAGGCACCGCGCTGCACAGCCACGTCACCGGGGTCGCGCGGTCCGCGCAGCGGCGCAGCATCGGCCGGGCACTGAAGCTGCACCAGCGGGCCTGGGCGCTCGAGCGCGGCATCACCCGGATCAGCTGGACCTTCGACCCGCTGGTCCGCCGCAACGCCTGGTTCAACCTGGGCCGGCTGGCGGCGAGCCCACTGGAGTACCTACCGGACTTCTACGGCCGGATGGCCGACACCATCAACGGCAACGACTCCTCCGACCGGCTGCTCGCCTCGTGGGCACTGGACAGCGAGGCGGTGATCCGCGCGGTCGCCGGGGAGCCACCGCAGGTCGACCTCACCGCCCTGCGCGCCGCCGGCGCGGTCGACGTGGTCGCCCCCGGCCCGGACGGCGGCCCGGTCATCACCGCCGCACCGCCCGGTGTGCCTCTCCTGGTGGCGGTGCCGCCCGACGTGGAAGCGCTGCGACTCAGCGATCCCGATCTGGCGGCCGCCTGGCGGCTGGCCGTCCGCGATGCCCTGGGGGGCGGCGCCCGCGTGCGCGGCTTCGCCCAGGAGGGCTGGTACGTCGTCGAGGCACCGGGAGGTCCCACGCTGTGAAGCTCGAATCCGTGGAACTGCGGCGGATCGCCATGCCGCTCGTCGCCCCGTTCCGGACCTCCTTCGGGAGCCAGACCGCCCGCGACATCCTGCTGGTGCGGGTGCGCACCGACGTCGGTGAGGGATGGGGCGAATGCGCGGCGCTGGCCGATCCCAGGTACTCGGCCGAGTACGTGGACGGCGTCGCCGACGTGCTGACCCGGTTCTTCGTCCCGACCGTGGCCGCCACCCCGGACCTCGACGCGTACGCCGTCGGACGCGTCCTGGCTCCGTTCGCCGGGCACTTCATGGCCAAGGCGGCGCTGGAGACCGCCGTCCTGGACGCCGGGCTGCGCGCGGCCGGCCGGTCGTTCGGTTCCTTCCTGGGTGCGGCCACCGACCGGGTCCCCTGCGGAGTTTCGGTCGGGATCATGGACTCGATCGACGCGCTGCTCGACTCCGTCGGCGGCTATCTGGACGCCGGGTACCTGCGGATCAAGCTGAAGATCGAGCCGGGCTGGGACGTCGAGCCGGTGCGTGCCGTCCGCGAGCGGTTCGGCGACGTCGCGCTCCAGGTGGACGCCAACGCCGCCTACGCCGTCTCCGACGCCCGGCACCTGGCCCGGCTGGACCCCTTCGACCTGCTGCTGATCGAGCAGCCACTGCCCGAGGACGACGTCCTGGGGCACGTGGAGCTGGGGAAGACGGTGCGGACGCCGATCTGCCTGGACGAGTCGATCACCTCCGCCCGCAGCGCGGCGGCCGCGATCACCCTCGGCGCCTGTTCGATCGTCAACGTGAAGCCGGCCCGTGTCGGCGGCTACCTGGAGGCCCGCCGGGTGCACGACGTCTGTGCCGCGCACGGGGTGCCGGTGTGGTGCGGCGGGATGCTGGAGACGGGGCTGGGGCGGGCGGCGAATGTGGCCCTGGCCGCGCTGCCCAACTTCGTGCTCCCCGGGGACACCTCGGCGTCGGACCGGTACTACGCCACGGACATCACCCCGCCGTTCCGCCTCGAGGACGGTCACCTGCGGGTGCCGACCGGTCCCGGCCTGGGGGTCGAGCCCGACCCCTTGCTGCTGGACGAGGTGACCACGTCGGTCCAGGAGCTCCCGCTCCGCTGACACCTGATTCGTCGTCCCCACCTACGCGGAGCCGATCCGGTCGTGCGGGACGACGAACCCGGGCGATGCGCTCCGGCCATAGGGTCGGCCGTGTGAGCCTGTCTGCGAACTCAGTTCCGGGTCTGACGGCGCTGACCGCGCTGACCGCGCCGGCCCGGGCGAACCTCGGCCACGTGCTCGACCACCTGGGCACCACGCTGCTCGAGGTCGCCGCCGGTGACCCGACCCTGCCCGTCGCCGAGGAGGGCGTGGGCGGCGTGGTCATCCACGACCCGATCGACGTCCCGGTCCTGCCCCCGCGTGCCCTGGTGCTCGGCGTGGGGGTGCACGAACCCGACGACGTCCTCGCGCTCCTGACGCAGACCGCGGGGGCTGGCGGCGCCGGGCTGGTCGTGCGCGCGCCGGCTCCCGTGGATCAGCGGATCACCGCGGTCGCGGAGCGCACCGGCACGGTGCTGCTGGCGCTGACCCGCGGGGCGAGCTGGCACCAGCTGGCCACCCTGGTGCGCTCGTTGCTGGGCGAGGGGCGGGTGGGCGCGGCGGAGCCGGAGTCGCTGGGCGGGGTGCCGGCCGGCGACCTGTTCGCGCTGGCCAACGCCATCGCCGCGCTGATCGACGCCCCGGTCACCATCGAGGACCGCAGCTCCCGCATCCTGGCCTTCTCCGGCCGCCAGGACGAGGCCGACGAGTCCCGGATCCAGACCATCCTCGGCCGCCAGGTGCCCGACCGGTTCACCCGCGGTCTGGAGGCCCAGGGAGTCTTCCGGCGGCTGTACGGCAGCGACCGGCCGGTGTGGCTGTCGCCGGACGTGCTGTCCATGCCGGAGGTGACGGTGTCCCGGGTGGCCATCGCCGTCCGCGCGGGCGACGAGATCCTGGGCACGATCTGGGCCGCCGTGGACGCGCCGCTGAGCCCCGCCTGCGAACAGAGCCTCGTCGACTCCGCCAAGCTGGTCGCCCTGCACCTGCTGCGGATGCGCGCCGGCGCCGACGTCGAGCGCCGGCTTGCCAGCGAGTTGGTCGCCACGGCGCTGGAGGGCGGCCCGGGCACCGTCGACGCACTGCGCCGGCTCGGACTTGCCGGCCGGCCGCTGCTCGTGCTCGCCATGGGGCTCACCGAGGACCGCGACGGGGCGGGAACGCTCACGCTGGCCCGCCGGGAGGCCGACCGGCAGCGCTCGGCCGACGCGCTGGCGGTGCACCTGAGCGCCCTGCACCCCGGCTCGGTGGTCGCGGTGGTCGGCGGGGTCTGCTACGCCGTCCTCCCGGTGAGCGCCGACGCCGCCACAGCCGACGAACGCGCCGCCGCCGTCGCCACCGAGTTCCTGCAGCGCACCGGCGGGCGGGTGGCGGGGATGATCGGCGTGGGCACCGTCGCACCGGACGTCTCGGCGCTCGTCCGGTCCCGGGACAGCGCCGACCGGGCGCTGCGGGTGCTGCGCTCGGGCACCAGCTCCCGCCGGGTGGCCCGCGCCGCCGACGTGCACGTCGAGTCGCTGATGCTGCAGCTGGCCGATCTCGCCGCCGCGGAGGGACACCGCACGGCCGGCCCGGTGGCCCGGCTGGCCGCCTACGACGAGGCCCACCGCACCCAACTGGTGGAGACGCTGCGGGCCTGGCTGGACGCGCACGGCGACGCGATCGCCGCCGCCGCACAGGTGCACGTGCACCCGAACACCTTCCGGTACCGGCTGCGCCGCATCCGGGAACTCGGCGGCATCGACCTGGACGACGCGGACTCGCGGTTCGCCGCGATGGTGGAGCTGCGCCTGCCGCACCGGTGAGGGCCGGTCGGCGCGGTGCCGTTGTCAGTCGGCGACGCGGAGCAGGGGGCGCCCGGCCGGGGCGAAGTGGCAGGCCGCCGCGTGCCGGTGTTCGGCCGTCGGCTCGGTGGTGCGGCAGATCTCGCGGTCGCCGTGCACGAGCGGTCCGACGGGACACCGGGGGTGGTACCGGCAGCCGGGCGGCGGGGCGTGCGGATCGGCCGGCTCAGCAGCGGCGATCGCCGCCGGGGCGGGGTCGGCCGTCACCGGCGCCGAACGGGCGCGCGTCGACTCCGGCACCGCCGCCAGGAGGTCGCGGGTGTAGGGGTGCTGCGGGTCGGCGAGCACCTCCGCCGTGGGCCCGTGCTCGACGATGCGCCCGAGGTACATCACCGCGATCTCGCTGGCCACGTAGCGGACGACGGCGAGGTTGTGCGAGATGAACAGCATCGAGGTGCCCAGCTCCCGCTGCAGCCGGCGCACCAGGTTGAGCACGGTGCCCTGGATCGAGACGTCGAGGGCGGAGGTGATCTCGTCCGCCACGATCACCTGCGGACGGGCTGCGAGCGCGCGGGCCACCGCCACCCGCTGCCGCTGGCCGCCGGAGAGCTGTGCCGGGTAGGCGCCGGCACGCGCGGGGTCGAGCTCGACGAGCTCGAGCAGCCGGGCCACCTCCTGACGGCGATCGGCCGAGCGGGTACCTCGGGGCACCGCCTCGCCGATGCTGTCCCCGATCGTCATGCGGGGGTCCAGGGACGAGTACGGGTCCTGGAACACCATCTGGACCGGCCGGGGACCGGAACCGTGCCGCAGCGGCTGCCCGTCGAGCAGGATCTGTCCCCCGGTGAGCGGGAGGAGCCCGACCGCGGCCCGGGCCAGGGTGGACTTCCCCGACCCCGACTCCCCGACCAGCCCGACGACCGCGCCGTCGGGAACGGTCAGGTCGACGCCGTCGACCGCGGTGGTACCGCGCCGTCGGTTCCCGTACCGGATGGTGACGCCGTCGAACCGCAGCTCGCTCATGCCCGCTCCCCCGAGGTGAGTGCCACCGGAGCCGCGCCGGGGACGTCGGTGTCCGTGCCGATCTCGCCGGCGTGCCAGCACGCCACCCGCCGGCCGGCCCCGTCGTCGGCCAGCGCCGGATCCTCCTCGACGCAGCGCGCCGAGGCGAGCGGGCAGCGCGGGGCGTAGGCGCACCCCGGGGGCTGGGAGGCCGGGTCGACCGGCCGGCCCGGGATCGTCGGCAACGGCTGGTCCAGGTCGACGTGCATGTCCGGCACCGTGGCGACCAGCGCCCGGGTGTAGGGGTGCCGCGCGCCGGTCCTGAGCTCCGCGGCGGGCAGGTCCTCCACCACCCGGCCGGCGTACATCACCAGGACCCGGTCGCACACCTGACCGACGACGGCGACGTCGTGGCTGATCAGCAGCAGCGCGACATCGTCGGCGGCGCGGACCGACTCCAGCAGGTCGAGTACCTGCCGCTGCACGGTGACGTCGAGTGCGGTGGTCGGCTCGTCCGCGACGATCAGCGACGGCTCCCCCATCAGGCCCATCCCGATCATCGCCCGCTGGCGCATCCCGCCGGAGAACTCGTGCGGGTACTGGTGTGCGCGGCGCTCGGCGGCGGGCACCCGCACGCTGCGCAGCCGGTCGACCGCCCGCCCGAAGGCCTGCCGGCGGTTCATCCCCTGGTGCTGCTCGGCCACCTCGGCCAGCTGCCGGCCGATCCGCCGGGTCGGGTTGAACGAGGTCATCGGGTCCTGGAAGACCATGGCGAAGGCGGTGCCCAGCAGCCGGCGGTGGCTCCGGTCGCTGCCGGCGAGGACGTCGGTGCCCATGAACTCCAGCCGCCCGGCGTCGACGACCCCGGGGCGCTCGACCAGCCGGGCGATGGCCAGTGCGGTCAGCGACTTGCCCGATCCGGATTCCCCCACCACCCCGACCGCCTCGCCGCGACCGATCCGGAAGCTCACCCCGCGGACCGGCCGCACCGGGCCGTTCGGCCCGGGAAAACTGACCGAGAGGTCCTGCACGTCGAGCACCGGCCGGCCCTCGGCCCGCCCGGGGTCGGTCGCCGGCCGGCCGTCGTCGGTCGGCGCGGCACTGACGCGGTCCGGGCTCCGGCCCGCCGCCGGGCCGAAACCGCCGCCGACGGTCGCGGTCAGCCCGATCCCCTTGGCCACGGCCTCCCCGAAGAGGTTGAAGGCGAGGCCGGCGACGACGATGGCCACGCCCGGAGCCAGCGCCGCCTCGGGATGGATGTAGATGCCCGACAGCCCGTCCTGCAGCAGCCGCCCCCAGTCGTAGCTGGGCGCCTGCACCCCCAGGCCGAGGAACGAGAGCCCGGCGAAGGCCAGCAGCGCGCCGCCGGCACCGATGGTCGCGTTCACCACCAGCGGCTCGCCGATGTTGGGCAGCACGTGCCGCAGCAGCAGACGGGTCCGGCCGACACCGGCGATCCGGGCGGCGGCGACGAAGTCCCGCTCAGCGATGCCGGCGGCCAGGGTGTGGGTGAGCCGGGCGAAGGCCGGCGCCCCGGCGAACCCGATCGCCAGCACCGCACCGGTCATGCCCACCCCGAACACCACGGCGAAGAACAGCGCGAGCAGCAACCCCGGGAACGCGACGGCGATGTTGACGCCGGCGGTGACCAGCCGCCCGGCGCGGCGGCCCAGCAGCAACGGTGCCGTGCCCAGCACCAGGCCGATCACCACCGCGATCGAGGTGGCCATCAGGGCCAGCCCGATCGAGAGCCGGGTCGCCACCAGCACCCGGTAGAACAGGTCGCGGCCGAGGTTGTCGGTGCCCACCCAGTGGTCGGCCGAGGCACCCTGCAGCACCGAGCCGGTGTCGAACGTCTCCGCCCGGTCGCTCCACAGCAGCGGGGCGAACACCGCGAGCAGCAGGACGAGGGCCAGCAGCAGTCCGGCGCCCGCGCCGACCGGGGTACGCAGCACCGCCAGCCAGCGGGCGCGCACGGCCGACCGCCGCCGCGGCACGGCCGGGGCTCCCTCCACGGAGTCGGTCGTCGGAGACGTCATCCCTCAGCTCTCCCGGATTGCCGAGCGGGGGTCCAGCAGGGCCAGCGCGACGTCGACGGCGAGGTTCACCAGGAGCACCCCGGCGCCGTAGACCAGCACGATGCCCTGCACCACCGGGTAGTCCTTGCCCAGGATCGATGCGACGATCGTGCTGCCCAGCCCCGGCCAGGCGAACACGTTCTCCACCAGCACGGTGCCGGCGACCAGCGCGCTGAGCAACAGCCCGCCCAGGGTGATGGTCGAGGTCAGCGCGTTGGGCAGCGCGTGCCGCAGATAGATGCGCGGCGCCGGCAGCCGTTTGGCCCGGGCGGTGCGCACGTAGTCGGTCTGCAGCACCGACAGCATCTCCACCCGCATGATCCGGGCCAGCGCAGCGGCCGGCCCGAGGGACAGCGCCAGGACCGGCAGCACGTAGGAGCTCGCGTCGCTTCGACCGGCCACCGGGAACCAGCCCAGTTCGACGGCGAACAGGTAGACCAGGCCCACGCCGAGCAGGAACTCGGGGATGGCGCCGAGGACGACGCTGCTCGAGGAGAAGGCCAGCTCCCGGCCGCGAGCCCGCCCACCGCGGGTCAGGACGCCCATACCGACGCCGATCGGGACGGCCAGGGCGAACGCGACACCGAAGGCCAGCACCGCCAGCTGGACGGTGGACGGCAGTCGCTGGGCGATGACCTGCGAGACGGGCAGCTGCGAGGTGAGCGACGTACCGAGGTCGCCGGTGAACAACCCGCTCAGGAAGTGCAGATACTGCACCACCAGCGCATCGTCGAGCCCCAGCGACTCCCGGCGAGCGGAAACGAGGGCTGCCGGGGCGGTGGGCCCGAGCGCGCTCCGGACCGGGTCGCCGGGGATCAGGTGGATCATCAGGAACGACGCGGTGACCAGCACCCACAGCGAGACCACCAGCCGGCCGACACGCCGTGCGGCGAAGCGCGGCCACGGACCGTCCAGCGCTGCCGCGACCCCCCTGTGCGCGGCGGTCGCGCCGCGTTCCGCCGAGGTGCTGGTCAACCCGCGCCTCCTTCCCTGCTGCTCTCGCCCCGACCTCCTCGGCAGGGTCAGCCGGCCAGCATCCGGATGCTCGTCGGGATGACGACGACCGCGCCGGACTCGAAACGTGCCCCACTGCCGAAGGTGTTGAGCTGCTGGTTGGCGAAGGGGATCACGTCGGCGTCGCGGACCAGCGCCGACTCGGCCGCCAGCCAGGTGTCACATCCCTCGCTGCCGTTCATCGTCATCGCCTCGGCCACCCCCTCGGCGTAGTCCGCGTTGTCGATGTGCGCGAAGTTGTTGCCCTCCGGGGCAGCCGGGCCGGTCATGAACGGCACCAGCTGGTCCGGGCTGCTCACGTTGAGCGTCAGCCAGGTGATGTCCCAGTTGCCGCTGCCGAAGACGGTCTCCAGCAGTGCGGTGTCGTCCTGGCCGGTCACGGTCACGTCGGCGCCGAGCTCTTCCCACGTCGAGGCGGCGAGCTCCGCAGCCGCCGAGCCGCCCGACCCCAGGCCCGTGTTGTAGACGAAGGTGAGCGCGAGAGGAGTCCCGTCCTTGGCGCGCGTGCCCCCGGAGCCCACGGTCCAGCCGGCGTCGTCCAGCGTCTGCCGGGCCGCGGCCAGGCCGCCGGTGGGCAGCGCAGCCGAGATGGAGTCCCCCGGGCAGGCCACCGGTGCGGCGGCCGCGAACGTCGTCGCGGCGATGCCGGTGCCGGAGGTGAGGACCTCCTGCAGCTGGTCCAGGTCCAGCGCCTGGGTCAGCGCGGTGCGGACGGCCGGGTCGGCAGCCGGCCGCTCGGCCAGGTGGTTGAACCACATCTCGCCCAGGACCCCGCTCAGCGGGCTGGCGAACAGGTCCGACTCGAGCAACCGCTGGGCGTCCGGGCCCACGACCGTGGCCGCGTTCAGGCCGCCGGACAGCAGCAGGTTCGCCGAGGTGGTCTCGTTGGGCACCACCTGGACGACGACCTGGTCGGGCATGCCCTCCTCGGCCGTGGTCGCCCCGTCCGGCCCCCAGGTGTAGCCGTCGCGCAGGGTGTACGTGTAGTGGTCGCTGGGGACGACCTCGCTCAGCTCGTAGGGCCCCGTGCCGCGGGTCTCGTCGGCGAGCACCGAGCGGTCCTCCAGCCCGCTCGCGCAGACCATGGGGACGTTGGCCAGGCCCTCCAGCACGAACGGCGCGGGGGCGGCGAGGGTCATGGTGACAGTCGAGCCCTCAGCGCTGGCTTCGGCTCCCGGCGGCACGTACAGGCCGAGCAGCGGGCTCTGGTTGGCCGGGTCGGCCACGTAGTTGATGTTGTCCGCTGCATCGGCCGCGGTGAACGGCGTCCCGTCGGCGCAGGTGATCCCCTCGCCCACGGTCAGCGTCACCTCCTGCCCGTCGACCGACCAGTCGGTGGCCAGGCCGCTCACCAGCATGCCCTCGTCGTCCAGGTGCAGCAGGGGGTCATAGGCGAAGCGGCTCAGCTGAAAGACGTTGCTCGCCGCGGACATCTGCGGGTCGATGTTGCCCGGATCGGAGTCCATGGCCATGGTGAAGGTGCCGCCGTCGGAGACGTTCCCTTCCCCGCTGCCGCCGCCGCCGCCGCCGCCGTCGTCACCACCGCACCCGGCCAGGACGGTCACGACGACGCACGCGCCGATGCCGGTGCCGATGAGCCTCATGGTGGGTCCTCTTCTCCGTGGGACGGCGGTTGCGGACAGGCTGCCCCGTCCGCGGCGCCCGATCTTCGTGCGGGAGCACGAGGCGGACCGGGGCGGCTCGTCCCAGCTGACGAGCCGGCCGCTCACCCGCGGACCCGCGGCACGGCGCGGCCGATGTGCATGAAGCGCGCGTGACCGGCGCCGTCGTCGCCCAGGAAGGCGAAGGGCACGTGCAGCCCCGACTGGGCCCGGAGCGGGATCAGCGTGTCGGGTGCGAAGCCGACGAGCTCGCTGCGCTCGGGCCGCTCGCCCATCTCCACCGCCTCGCCCTTCGGCCGCATCTCCAGCCAGATCCGACCGTCGTCGTCCTGGGTCACCACCAGGTCGGCGATGCGGCTGCTGTAGGTGCCGGTGAAGCGGCCGGCGTCCACCGGCTCCGGCTCCGCCGGGGGCTCCGGCAGGGGCCGCAGCTCGACGTCGGCGAGTTCCCGCAGGACGTGCCCGACGACGTCGCGGTACAGGGCGTAGGGGTCGCCCCCGTTGGTGAGCAGGACGACGGCGACCCCGCGCTCGGGCACGACCCGCAGGAAGGACGCCTGGCCGATGGTGTTGCCGTCGTGCCCGATCACCGGCGTGCCCATCGAGTCGAAGAGCTCCCAGCCCAGACCCCAGGAATCGCCCATCACGCGGATGTCGGGCAGCCGCACCTCGGGCCGCTGCATGGCGGCGACCGCGCCGGGAGTCAGCAGGCCCGCCCCGTCGGCCGCCGTCCCGCCGGCGATGTGCAACTGCGCGAAGGCGACCAGGTCGCGCGCGCGCATCGCGAGCATGGAGCCGGCCGGGGCGTTGGACCGGGCCATCGCCCAGATCGGTGCGGGGACCTGGTCCTCGCCCTCCCCGGGGCGCACGTGACCCACCGCGACCCGGTGCAGGATCGCCTCGTACGGGCTGCCCGCGACGTGGGTGAGGCCGAGCGGCGCGACGAGGTGGTCGCGCACGCAGTCGTCGAAGGTCTTCTCCCGCAGCACCTCGACCAGCCGGCCCAGGACGCAGTAGCCGGCGTTGCTGTAGGAGAACTGCTCTCCCGGCGGGAAGAGCTGCGGGACGTCGTGCAGCCCGGCGACGTACTTCTCCAGGCTGTCGTCGCCGCGGCCGGTGTCGGTGAAGATGTCGCCCTCGAACCCGGCGGTGTGCGACAGCAGCTGCCGGACGGTGATCGACGCGGCGGCGGACTCGTCGGCCAGCCGCAGCCCGGGCAGGTAGCGGCGGACCGGGGCGTCCAGCTCCACCCGGCCCTCGTCGACGAGCTGCATCACCAGCGTCGCCGTCCAGACCTTGGTGATCGAGCCGATCTGGAACAGGGAGTCGGTCGTGGCCTCGACACCGGTGGCTGTGCTGAGCAGACCCGAGGCCGCGTCGACCACCTCGCCGTCCAGCCCGACCGCGACGGCGGCGGCCGGCACCTCGTGCTCGGCGATCAGGGCCGGCAGCCGCGCGTGGAGCCAGCTGCCGACCCCGTCCAGCTTCGTCATGCCGGAACCCTAGGAGCGCCGGCAGGTTGATTGTTGGTGTGCCCGGCCAGGGCTGCCGCGGCCCCTTCGTCCGGGTCGACGAAGATCCGCACCGGGGATCGGCGGGAGGCTGCGGCCACGGATCGGCCACAGGTCGGCCACGACCGACTCCGGCCCTCCTCCCACCATCCTCGACCGGACGGAGCACGCACGTGACCACCACGGCCGCACGACCCGCCATCGACCAGGAGCACTGGCAGCAGCGACTCGACGAGCTCGCCGCCAAGCACTCCGTGCCCGGCGCGGCACTCGCCGTCCTGCGCGTCGGGGAGGACGACGACGGGGACGAGCTGGTCGAGGCCGCCACCGGCGTGCTGAACAAGTCCACCGGTGTGGAGGTCACGCCCGACTCGGTGTTCCAGATCGGCTCGATCAGCAAGGTCTGGACCGCGACGCTCGTCATGCAACTGGTCGACGAGGGGAAGCTGGACCTCGACGCCCCACTGGTCGACGTGCTCCCCGACCTGCGGCTCCAGGACGCCGACGTCGCCCGGCGGGTGACGATGCGTCACCTGCTCACGCACACCAGCGGCATCGACGGCGACGTCTTCACCGACACCGGCCGCGGGGACGACGTGCTCGAGAGGTACGTCGCCGCACTCGTCGACGCCCCGCAGAACCACCCGCTGGGCGCCACCTTCTCCTACTGCAACTCCGGGTTCTCCCTGGCCGGCCGGGTCATCGAGGTGGTCACCGGCAAGACGTGGGACGCCGTGCTGCGGGAGCGGATCATCCAGCCCCTGGGCCTGACGCACACCTCCACGCTGCCGGAGGAGGCGATCCTGCACCGCGTCGCCATCGGTCACATCACGCCCGACCCGGAGCAGGAGTCCCACCCGGTGACCACCTGGGTCCTGCCGCGCTCGACGGGCCCGGCCGGACTGATCAACGCCACCGCCCGCGACGTGACCGCCTTCGCCCGCATGCACCTGCGCGACGGCGCCGCCGCCGACGGGACCGCGGTGCTGTCGGCGGCCTCGACCGCCGCCATGCAGGCGCACCAGACCGACCTGCCGGACAAGCACTCGCTCGGTGACTCGTGGGGGCTGGGCTGGATCCGCTTCGACTGGCACGGCGAGCGCCTCTACGGGCACGACGGCAGCACCTTCGGGCAGAACGCCTACCTCCGGGTGCTGCCCGGGCAGGACGGTTCGGGTGGCCTGGCGGTCGCCCTGGTGACCAACGGCGGGCACACCGCCGACCTGTTCAACGACCTGTACCGGGAGCTGTTCGCCGAGCTCGCCGACGTGCGGATCGCCGACCAGTTGGAGCCGCCGGCGCAGGCTCCGGACGTCGACCTGGCCCGGTACGTCGGTACCTACGAGCGCAGCTCGATCACCACCGAGGTGTTCGAGCGGGACGGCGGCCTGGTCGCCCGGGTCATCCCGACCGGTGCGATCGCCGAGGCCTCCGGCGCCACCACCGAGGAGCTGGAGCTGCACCCGGTGGAGCAGGGCTTGTTCGCCGTCCGCCCGCCGGGCTACGAGACCTGGATGGCGGCGACCTTCTACGCACTGCCCGACGGTGCAGAGTACCTGCACTTCGGCGTGCGGGCCAACCCGCGGAAGGCGTGATGCCGGGTCGGCCGTGCGACCTGCTCCTCACCGGCGCCCGGGTCATCGACCCGGAGACCGGCCTGGACGACGTCCGGTCCGTCGGGATCACCGGCGGCACGATCACCTCGATCACTACGGCCAGGGAGACCGTGCCCCCGGCGGGGGTGGTCCGGGATGTCGCCGGCCTCGCGCTGGCCCCGGGATTCATCGACCTGCACAGCCACGCCCAGACGCTGACCGGACTGCGGCTGCAGGCCATGGACGGCGTGACGACCGCGCTGGAGCTGGAGGCCGGCGTGTTGCCGGTCGAGGCCGCCTACGCCCGGGCGGAGGCCGAGGGACGGCCGGTGAACTTCGGCTTCTCCGCGTCCTGGACCGACGCCCGCATGCACGTCCTCGACGGGGTCCCGCTGGACGCCACCGGCTCGCTGGACACGTTCGGCCGGTACCAGCGGATGCCGAACTGGCGGGGGCCGGCCGGCGGCCGCGACGTGGCCCGCATCCTGGCCCTGCTCGAGGAGGCGGTGGCGGCCGGCGCCGTGGGCATCGGGGTGCTGGTCGGCTATGCCCCCGACAGCGGCCGGGCCGAGTACTTCCGGCTCGCCGGGCTGGCCGCGCGGCTGGGCGTGCCCACCTTCACCCACACCCGGTTCATCTCCACCGAGGAGCCGGGCACGTCGCTCGAGGGAGCGCTGGAGGTCATCGCCGCGGCCGCCGGCACGGGCGCCCACATGCACATGTGCCACGTCAACAGCACCTCCACCCGGATGATCGACGAGGTCGCCGCGGCCGTCGAGGAGGCCCGGCGCACGGGGGTGCGGGTGAGCACGGAGGCCTATCCCTACGGCGCCGGGGCGACCGTGATCGGCGCGGCGTTCCTGGCGCCGGAATCGCTGCACCGGCTCGGGATCGGGCCGCCGCAGCTGACGTACCTGGCCACCGGCGAGCGGATCGTCGACGCCGACCGGCTGACCGAGCTGCGGGAGACCGATCCGGGCGGTGAGGTGGTGGTGCACTTCCTCGACGAGGACGACCCGGCCGACCTCGCCGTGCTCGAGCGGTCGTTCACCCTGCCCGACACCGCGATCGCCACCGACGCCATGCCGCTGGTGGGACCGGGCGGCACGCCGGCCGGGGACCCCTGGCCGGTGCCGCCGGAGCTGGTGACCCACCCGCGCTCGGCCGGGTCCTACGCCCGCACGCTGCGCTGGCTGGTGCGCGAGCGGGGCCTGCTGTCGCTGACCGAGGCGGTGCGCCGCTCGTCGTTGCTCCCGGCGCAGATCCTGGAGGCGGCCGTGCCGGCCATGCGCCGAAAGGGACGCGTGCAGGTGGGCGCGGACGCCGACCTGGTGGTCTTCGACCCGGACACGGTCACCGACCGGGCGACCTACGCCCGGGTGGCGCCGTCGACCGGCTTCCGGCACGTGCTGGTGGGGGGCGTTCCGGTCGTGCGGGACGGCGAGCTGCTGACCGGAGCCCTCCCCGGCCGGCCCATCCGGTCGGGCGCCCGCTGACGGTTCGCGACGTCGCGCACAGCGGTCGCCGACGCCGTCCGCGCGTCGGCGACGAGCGCGCGCAACGCCGTTCCGCGCTCGGCCACGGCTCACTACGGTGCCGCCATGACCGCCCCTCCGGACATGACGATGAACCGGGTGATCCACGGCGCCGTCCGCCGCGACCTGGACCGCCTGTCGACCGCGCTCGACCGGCTCCCCGACGGGGACCGCGCCCGCGCCGCGCAGCTCCAGCGCGCCTTCGCCCACCTCCGGACGGAGCTCACCCACGACCACGAGGGCGAGGACGCCCACCTCTGGCCGATGCTCGCCGGCGCCGGGGTCGACGCCGACCTGCTGGCCGCCATGGAGTCCGAGCACCACGCCATGGCCGAGGCCCTGGCCGACACCGACGCGGCGTTGACCCGCCTGGCCGGCACCGGCGTGGCCGCCGACGTCGCCGCGGCCAGGGCCGGCCTGGAACGCACCCGCGAGGTCGTCGAGCGGCACCTGGTCCACGAGGAGACCGAGCTCGAACCGCTGCTGCGGCCACACCTGGACTCCCCCGAGTGGAAGGCCGTCGAGAAGAAGCTCAGCCGCCAGCCGGTGAGCGTCACCGGTCCCTTCTTCGCCTGGGTCACCGACGGGATGACCGACGAGCACCGGGCGTACCTGAGGAAGACGGTGCCGACGCCGGTGGTCACCGTGCTCGCCAGGGTCTTCGGCCGCCGGTACTACCGGGAGGTGGCACCGACCTGGCGCGGGTAGCCGCTGGACCCTGGACCCGGTCGAGCCCCCACCCTGACCGCATGAGCACCGACGAACCGACCATGGCCGACATCGCCGCTGCCGCGCAGGCCGGCAGGGACGGACGACGCGCCGAGGCGCGGGAGCGGCTGACCTCGCTGTGGGAGCGGCTCGGTCCCGACGGGGATCCGCTGGACCGCGTCACCGTCGCCCACTTCCTGGCCGACCTGCAGGACGACGCCCGCGAGGAGCTGGCGTGGGACGAGCGCGCACTGGCCGCCGTCGCCGACCTCACCGACGACCGGGCGCAGCAGGAGCACGCCGGCCTGCGGGTGCGCGGCTTCCTGCCGTCGCTGCACCTGAACCTGGCCGACGTCCACCGGCGGCTCGGCGACGAGCCGGCAGCCCGGGAGCACCTCGCCGCCGCGGAGGCAGCGTCCGGCGACCTCCCCGACGGGGACTACGGGGACCTGGTCCGGAGCGGGCTCGCGCACGTCCGTACGGCGCTCGAGGCCGGCTCGACCGACCCGCTGCCGACCGCGCCGTGAGCCGGGCGGCTCAGCCGCGGCGGGGAGCCACGAAGCAGCAGGACGCCGGGCAGTCGGTGCCCAGCCGGGGCAGGCCGCCCGCGCGGCGCTCCTCCAGCAGGACCCGCAGCGACCCGACGAACGCCGGGTGGGTGCCGGCGGTCGCGGCGCGGGCGAACGCCAGCCCCACCTCCTCGGCGGTCTCCTTCGCCTCGTTGTCGAGGTCCCAGATCACCTCGAGGTGGTCGCTGACGAAGCCGACGGGGAACAGCACGACCGCCCGCTCGCCGGCCTGGGCCAGGGCGCGCAGGTGGTCGTTGACGTCCGGCTCCAGCCACGGCACCGACGGCGGGCCGCTGCGGCTCTGCCAGACCAGGTCGAAGGGGCGGTTCGGCGCGACCTGGGCGACGATCCGCTCCGCGGCGGCCAGCAGCTCGGCCTCGTAGGCGTGCCCGTCGGGACCGGCGACCGCCGCCATGGTGTCGGGGATGCTGTGCGCGGTCGCGACCAGCCGGGCGCCGTTCCGCAGCTCGGCGGGCAGGGTGGCCAGCGCCGCCGCCAGGGCGTCGGCGTTGGCCTGCACGAACCCCGGGGTGTCGAAGTAGTGCGGCAGCTTCTCCGCCGTCGGGCCACCTGGGCGGGTGGGGGAGGTCGTCGCCACCCGCGCCCGCGCGATGTCCTCGTGGTACTGCCGGCAGCCGGAGAACGAGGCGTAGGCCGACGTGGCCAGGACGTAGACGTGCTCGATGCCGTCCTCGGCCAGCTGCGCCCAGGTGTCCTCGACGTAGGGCGCCCAGTTCCGGTTGCCCCAGTACACGGGCAGGTCGATGCCGGCCGCGGCCAGCTCCTTCTCCAGGGCCGCGATCAGCGCCTTGTTCTGGTCGTTGATCGGGCTGACGCCGCCGAAGTGGTGGTAGTGCTCGGCGACCTCCTCCAGCCGCTCCCGCGGGATGCCGCGGCCGCGCGTCACGTTCTCCAGGAACGGCATGACGTCGTCGTGGCCCTCGGGGCCGCCGAACGACAGCAGGAGGAGCGCCTCGCGACGCCCGGCCGGAGCCGGTTCGGTGGACGGCGGCGTCCCACCGTTGTTGCGGACGGCGAGCGAGGGGTCCTCGTCGGGTCGCTGACCCTGGGGCGTGATGTCGACGGTTGCGCGTGGCACGGCTGGTCTTCTCTCTCAGGTGATGCGGCGGATGCGCTCCCCCGCCGGCGGTGCGCTACACGACGACGGCGCTACACACCGACGGCGTGGAAGCCCCCGTCGACGTGCACGATCTCGCCGGTGGTGGCGGGGAACCAGTCCGACAGCAGGGCGACGACGGCCTTGCCCGCGGGCTCGGTGTCGGTGACCGACCAGCCCAGCGGGGCGCGGCCCTCCCAGGCCTCCTCGAACTGCTTGCTGCCGGGGATGGACTTCATGGCCATGCTGCGCAGCGGGCCGGCGGCGACGATGTTGGAGCGCACGCCCTCGGGCCCGAGCTCGCGGGCCACGTACCGGCTGACCGACTCCAGCGCCGCCTTGGCCGCGCCCATCCAGCCGTAGACCGGCCAGGCGACGGAGGCGTCGAAGGTGAGCCCGACGACCGAGGAGGGGGTGGCCAGCAGCGGCCGGCAGGCCTGGGTGAGCGAGGCGTAGGACCAGGAGGAGACCTGGAACGCCGTCGCCGCGTGCTCCCAGGCGACCTCGGGGAAGCCCTCCCCCATCGCCTCCTGCGGCGCGAAGCCGATGGAGTGCACCACGCCGTCGAGGCGGTCGAAGCCCTGCTCGCGCAGCCGGTCGGCCAGCGTCGACAGGTGCTCGGGATCGGTGACGTCGAGCTCGACGACGGCGGCCTCCTGCGGCAGCCGCTTGGCGATGCGCTGGCACAGCGACAGCGCGCGGCCGAAGTTGGACAGGACGACGGTGGCCCCCTGCTCCTGGGCCAGCCGGGCGGTCGCGAAGGCGATCGACGCCTCGGTCAGCACCCCGGTGATCAGGACCTTCTTGCCCTCGAGGATGCCGCCGCTCATCAGTGCCCCATTCCCAGTCCGCCGTCGACCGGGACGACCGCCCCGGTGATGTACCCCGCCGCGTCGGAGGCCAGGAAGCGCACGACGCCGGCGATCTCGTCGGCCTCGGCGTACCGGCCCAGCGGCACCTGCCCCAGGATCTCCTGCTGCCGCTTCTCCGGCAGCTCCGCGGTCATGTCGGTGGCCACGAACCCGGGCGCGACGACGTTGGCGGTGATGCCGCGGCTGCCCAGCTCACGGGCGATCGAGCGGGCCAGCCCGACGAGCCCGGACTTGCTGGCCGCGTAGTTGGCCTGCCCGGCCGAGCCGAGCAGGCCCACGACCGACGACACGAAGATCATCCGGCCCGACCGGGCGCGCACCATCTTCGCGCTCGCCCGCTTGGCCACCCGGTAGGCGGCGGTGAGGTTGGCGTCGACGACGTCGGTGAAGTCGGCCTCCTTCATCCGCATCAGGAGCCCGTCCCGGGTGATGCCGGCGTTGCTGACCAGCACCTCCACCGGGCCCTGGTGCTCCTCCACCTCGGTGAACGCGCGGTCGACGGCGTCGGCGTCGGTGACGTCGCACTGCACGCCGAACAACCCCTCCGGTGCCCCGCTGCCGCGGTGGGTCACCGCCACCCGGTCACCCTGCTCGGCGAAGGAGCGGGCGATCGCGAGCCCGATCCCCCGGTTGCCGCCGGTCACCAGCACCGACCTGCCACCCGAAACCACAGTGCCACTCCCTGCGCCGACGACCCGGTCCGCCGTCGAACCTATCCCGTGGTCGCAGGTCACACCGCCTACCGGTCGGTAGGGGCCGCCGCCGACGACGGCGGGCGACCCGGCGCGCGCCGGAACCAGCCGCCGCCGAACAGCGCCCAGAGCACGAGGAGTGGCTGGAAGAACAGCCGCACGAGGCGCTCGCGGTCGGTGTCGAGCCCGAAGGCGTCGGTGCCCTCGAGGTACTGCGCGACGTTGCCGGGGAAGACCAGCACGAAGAACACCGCGAGGAGCGCGCCGACCGCCCGCCGCCTCCCCGGGAGGGCGAGGAACGCTCCGCCGAGCACGATCTCGACGACGCCGGACCCCAGCACCGTCAGGTCCGCGTCGACGGGGAACCACCCGGGCACCTGGGCCCGGAACTCCTGCCGCAGGGCCGTCAGGTGCAGCACCCCCGCGCCCGCCACGGCCGCCCCGAGCAGCAGGCGCGCGGCGGTGCGCGCGGAGGTCATGCCCACACCGTGGCCGGGCACCGCGGCCCGGTCGGGCTGCGCGCTCATCCGCCGCCGGCCCGCCCGGCGAGCTCGACGACGGCCTGCACCACCGGCTCGCCGTCCAGCAGCGCGGCGTCGTTGTGGTCGGCTCCCGGTACCTCCACCAGCCGGCGCAGCTGCGCGGCGGCCTCGGCCACCTGCCTGCTCTGCGCAGGCGGGACGATCGTGTCCTGGCCGCCGAGGACGACCGTCGTGGGCACCCGCACGTCGGCGACCTGCTCGGCGACGGGGTACCGGTCCCGCAGCAGCCAGCGGACGGGCAGGAACGGGTAGTGCTCGCTGCCCACCGCGGCGAGGTCGACGAACGGGGACCGGAGGACGAGGCCGGCCGGCGGATGCTCGATGGCCAGCTCGGTGACGACGGCGCAGCCCAGGCTCTCGCCGAAGTAGAGCAGCCGGTCCCCCGGGACGCCGGCCTCCGCCACGAGGTAGCTGCGCGCGGCCCGGACGTCGAGTGCCAGCCCCTCTTCGCTCGGGCTTCCCTCGTTGCCACCGAAGCCGCGGTAGTCGAACAGCAGCACGGCCAGCCCGGCAGCCGACAGCTCGCGGGCCAGCGGCGCGCGCAGGCCACGGTGCCCGCCGTTGCCGTTGGCCACCAGGACGGCGTACGCGTCGGCCGAGGCCCCCGGTACGTACCAGGCGCCGAGGGTGAGGCCGTCCCCGGTGGTCAGCCGCACGTCCCGGCCGCCCGGGACGGCCTGCGCGGCCGGCGGCACCGGCCCGTCATCGGGGAGGTAGATCAGACGCCGCTGGAACGTCCACAGCAGGCCCACCAGCACAGCCAACAGGACGACGACCACCACCGCCGTCCGGAGCAGCCGCCGCGCGGTCCTCATCCGGCCGGTCCTCGCTGGGCTCAGAGGTTTCGGCCGCAGGTGGGCCAGGCGCCGCGCCCCTGGACGTCGAGGACCCGCTCCGCGACCGCGATCTGCTGCTCGCGGGAGGCGAGGTCGGCCCGCGGCGCGAACTCGCCGCCGCCGAAGCCGGTCCAGGTGGAGGCCGAGAACTGGAGGCCGCCGTAGTACCCGTTGCCGGTGTTGATGCTCCAGTTGCCGCCGGACTCGCACCGCGCGACGGCGTCCCAGTCGTGCCCCGGGTCGGGCGCCGGGACGACCGGTGGCGGCACGACGGGCGTCGGGACGACCGGCGTCGGCGGGACGGGGGCGGGCGCGGCAGGGGTCTGCGGGGCGGGCGGGGCGGGAGCCGGCCGCGCGGCCTCCTCGGCGCGCTGCAGCTCCACCAGCTCCGTCCGTACCTGCTCCAGGCGGGCCTCCAGCACCGCCTGCTGCCCCTGCAGCTCCGCCACGGTGGCCCGGGCGTCGGCCTCCGCCTGCTGGGCCGCGACGAGGAGGTCGGCGGCCCGTTGCTCGCCCGCCGCCGCCTCCGCGAGCGCGGTCCCCGCCGCGTCCGCCGTCCCGGCCGCCTGCTGCCTGAGCGCGGTGAACTCCGCCACCGCATCGGAGCGGCCCTGCCCCGCGGCGTCGAGGAGCACCGCGCGCTCGATCACCTGCGCGGGGCCGTCGGCGGTGAGCAGCGCCTGCAGGCCCGGGGACGTGCTGCCGAGCATGTAGCTGCGCCGGGCGAAGGCGGCGAGGTCGACGCGGGCGGCGTCCACCGCCGCCTGCGCCTCCGCGGCCGCCGCCCGGGCCTCCTCCGCGGCGGTCCGGGCAGCCTCCACCTGGGCCCGCTCCCCCTCGTACCGGCCGAGCGCGGCCGCGGCGTCGGCGCGCGCGGCGTCCAGGGACGCCTGCGCGGCACCGGACTGCTCCAGGAGCTGGGTCACCTGGGCCGCAGCGGCCTCGGCGGCCTGCTGCGCGGCGCCGACGCCGCCGGGGTCGGCCGGCGCGGCCGACGCCGCCGGGACACCCAGCCCCAGGCCGCAGGCTGCGGCGAGGCCGATGACGGCGAGCCGGTGCCCGGCCCGGGCCGTTCCTCTGTCCTCGCGCACGGGGCAGCCTCTCGTCGTCCGTCGTCGCCGTCCCAGCATCGCCGGGGTCGGACGTTCCCGCCGGGCGGGTAGGGCGGTCCCCCGCATCATCGACCCGAGCCGCCGGCTCCTTGAGCCCGCCGGGAGCCGGGTCCGGCCGCCGCTCTAGTCGCGGCCGGCGGCCGGCGCGAGCACCGACCAGGCTCCCGGGTGCACCCGCCAGGTCCGCCCGACCGCCACCTCGTCCAGCTCTCCGTCGGCGTCGACCGCGACCGGCCCGCCCGTCAGCCGCACCTCCCGGCCGCGGACGACGAGCACGTCGGGCCGGTCGAGGTGCCGGCCCGACGCCAGCGCCGCCCCGTAGGCGACCCGGGCCACCGGGCCGGTCGCGGTGCTGACCACGACGTCGAGCTCGCCGTCGTCGGGCCGCGCGCCGGGCGCCAGTGCGGTGCCGCCGCCGATGGTCGGCCCGTTGCAGATGCCGAGCATCAGGATCGGGACGGCGCCGTCCGCCGTCCACTCCTCGGTGGCCACCACCCGGCCGTCGACCTCCACGCGCAGCGCCCAGCCGCCGGCCCCGGCTCCGGCGAGTGCCGCGCCGAGCGGATACGCGGCGGCTCCCAGCCGGCCCTTGAGCCGGACCGCCTCGGCCGCGGCCTCGGCCCCGACCCCGGCGTGCACGGCGTTGACCACGATGCCGCCGGCGTCGTCCCGCACCAGGTCGAGGCGGCGGGGCAGTCCTGCGAGCACCGCGGCGGCGCCGTCGGAGGGGTCCAGCGGCAGGCCGAGCGCGCGGGCCAGGTCGTTGCCGGTGCCCCGGGCGATGATCCCGATCGGATCGTCGGGGTCCAGCCGGCCCAGCCGGTCCAGCGCGGCCACCACCGCGTGAACGGACCCGTCACCACCGAGCACGACGACGCGGCGGTCCGCGTGCTCCCGGAGGACCTCGTCGAGCTCGGCGGCGTCGCCGGTCGCCGCGACCGCGACGTCGGCGCCGGCGCGCAGGCCGTCGACGGCGGCGTCCACCGCGTCGTCCTCCGCCGTGCCCGCGGACCGGTTCACGACCAGCAGCAGCTCCGTCGGATCAGGCATGGGAATCCCCGTGGCACATGGCCGAGACCCTGCCAGCCCCGCCGCGCCACCTGGCCGTTCCGCCGGCCGGCGTCCCCCGTCCGGGTCGCCGCACCGGCGCGGGAGGAGGACGGTGGGCACGTCCGCGACGTCGGAGGGACACGGGAGGATCGCGTGGGACGGGTGCACCTGCTGGCCACGGGCGGCACGATCGCCAGCCGGTCCGGGCCCGACGGGCTCGCGGCCACCACTCCGGGCGCGGAGCTGCTGGCCTCGGCCGGGCCGCTGCCCGGGCTGACGGTGACGACGAGCGACCTGGGCACCGTCGGGAGCTTCGCGCTGAGCACCGACGACCTGCGCGCGCTGGCCGCCGAGATCCGGCGGTGCCTGGCCGACGACGTGGACGGCGTCGTGGTCACCCAGGGCACCGACACGATGGAGGAGACCGCGTACTTCGCCGACCTGGTGCACGGCGATCCGCGCCCGGTCGTCTTCACCGGGTCGCAGCGGCCGTTCGACGCGCCGGCCCCCGACGGGCCGGCCAACCTCGCCGGCGCGCTGCGGATCGCCGCCTCCCCCGCCGCCCGGGATCTGGGCGCCCTGCTGTGCTTCGACGGCGTCGCCTTCGCCGCCCGTGGGGTGCGCAAGGTCGACACCCTCCGCAGCGGGGCCTTCGGTGCCCCGGGGCGCGGCCCGGTGCTCCGGCTGGCCGGCGACTCGGTGCTGCCGCTGGCCCGGCCGGTGCGGGCCGAGCCGCTCCCGCTGGACCTGGCCGCCGAGCTGCCGCGGGTCGACGTCCTCGCCTGCTACCTCGGCGCCGACGGGGCGCTGCTGCGCGCCGCGGTGGCCGCCGGGGCGGCCGGCGTGGTGCTGGCGGCGTTCGGCGCCGGCAACGTCCCCCCGGCGATGGCCGAGGCGGCGGAGGAGCTGGCCGCCGCCGGCGTCCCGGTGCTGGTCTGCTCCCGGGTCACCTCGGGGCCGGTCGCGCCGCTCTACGCCGCCGGCGGCGCCCGCCTGGCGCGCGGCGGGGCGGTCCTGGCCGGCGACCTCGGCCCGTGGCAGGGCCGGCTGCTCCTGGCCGCCGCGCTGGCGCTCGCCCCCGACGCCCCCCTGCGCGTGCTGGCGCAGCACCTCCCCGGATGACCCCGCACGGGCGCCCGCCGCCCCTCCCGGAAGGAGCAGGACCAGATGAGCAAGGAGATCTTCGTGGCCTTCGGCGTCGACGTCGACGCCGTGGGTGGCTGGCTGGGCTCGTACGGCGGGGAGAACTCGCCGGACGACATCTCCCGGGGCGTGTTCGCCGGCGAGGTGGGCGTGCCCCGCCTGCTGGAGCTGTTCCGCCGTCGCGAGCTGCCGAGCACCTGGTTCTGGCCCGGCCACTCGATCGAGACGTTCCCGGAGCAGTTCGACGCCTGCGTGGCGGCCGGGCACGAGATCGGCGTCCACGGCTACAGCCACGAGAACCCGATCGCGATGAGCCGGGAGCAGGAGCAGGCGGTCCTCGACCGCTGCATCGACCTGATCGAGCAGCGGGCCGGACGCCGGCCCACCGGCTACGTCGCCCCTTGGTGGGAGTTCAGCGGCGTCACCAACGAGCTGCTGCTCGAGCGCGGCATCACCTACGACCACTCGCTCATGCACCGGGACTTCGAGCCGTACTACGTCCGGGTCGGCGACTCGTGGACGAAGATCGATTACGCGGCGCCCGCGGAGAGCTGGATGGCGCCGCTGGTCCGCGGCGAGGAGACCGACCTGGTCGAGATCCCGGCGAACTGGTACCTCGACGACCTGCCGCCGATGATGTTCATCAAGTCCAGCCCCAACAGCCACGGCTTCGTGAACCCGCGGGACATCGAGCAGATGTGGCGCGACCAGTTCGACTGGGTCCACCGCGAGATGGACTACGCGGCCTTCACCATGACCATCCACCCCGACGTCTCCGGCCGCCCCCAGGTGCTGCTCATGCTGGAGCGGCTGATCGAGCACATCAACGCCCACGACGGCGTCCGGTGGGCGACGTTCGACCAGATCGCCCAGGACTTCCTGCGCCGCTCCCCCCGGACCGGGCCGGCCTAGCCGGGCAGCACGCCGGGGGCTGCACGGCCGCCCGTCGTTGTGTACGCTCGTTCTTATGGGTGCCGACGCGACGGACCAGCGGACCATGCGCGAGCGGATGCTCGCCGGGGACCTCTACATCGCCGACGACCCGGAGCTCGCCGAGGCGAGCGCCCGGGCGCTGGACCTCGCCGATGCCTACAACGCCACGACGGCGCGCCAGGGGCCCTTGCGCCGCCGGCTGCTCGAGCAGCTGCTCGGCGCGATCGGCGAGGGCACCGAGCTGCGGCCTCCGCTGCGCGTCGACTACGGGAGCCACCTGCGCATCGGCGCCCGCTGCTTCGCCAACTTCGGGCTCGTCGCGCTCGACGTCGCACCGATCACCATCGGCGACGACGTGCAGATCGGGCCCAACGTCCAGCTGCTCACCCCGACCCACCCGGTCGAGCCGGGGCCGCGCCGGGAGAAGTGGGAGGCGGCGGAGCCGATCACCATCGGGGACAACGTCTGGCTGGGTGGCGGGGCGATCGTGCTGCCCGGCGTGACGATCGGCGCGAACACGGTCGTCGGGGCCGGCGCGGTGGTCACCCGGGACCTGCCCGCCGACGTGGTCGCCGTGGGCAACCCGGCCCGCGTCGTCCGGACCCTGGGACCGGACGACCGGTGAGCCGGCCCGCCACCGGCCTCCGGCGCACCCGCCGGCACGACCCGGACCGACGCGAGCGGCTGGTCGCGACCACCCTCGAGGTCATCGCCACCCGCGGCGTGGCCGGGACGTCGCACCGGGCGATCGCCCGTGCCGCCGACGTCCCCCTGGGGTCGCTGACCTACCACTTCACCTCCCTCACCGAGCTCCTCGCCGCGGCGTTCACCCGGCACGTCGACGCGGTCGCCGCCCGGTTCGACGAGCGCATGCGCGCCGCGCCCGACCGGCCGGCCGCCCTGGAGGCGCTGACCGAGCACGTCACCGGCGACCTCCTCGGCTCCTCCCGCGACCTCGTGCTCGCCGTCGAGCTCTACGTCGCGGCCGCGCGCGACCCCGCTCTGCGCGCCGTCACCCAGGACTGGATGTCCCGCAGCCGGCGCAGCCTGGAGCGCCACCTCGACCCCGTCACCGCCCGGGAGGTCGATGCGCTGGTGGAGGGCCTGGTCCTGCACAGCGCCCTGTCCACCGACCCGATGACCCCCGAGCAGCTCCGCGCCGCCCTCCACCGGTTCGCCGGCTGACCCCCGACCTGGATCCCCGCCATGCCCGTCGCTCCCCCGACCGCCGACCCGGGCCGCCTGCGGCGCGCCCGCGGCGCGGTCTCCGCCTGCTTCTTCCTCAACGCGGTGTTCTTCGCCGGCCTGGTGCCGCGGCTGCCCGAGATCAAGGACGCGCTGGCCCTCAGCAGCACCGCGCTGGGCCTGGCCCTGGCGGCGATGCCGCTGGGTGCGCTCCTGGCGGCGCTGTTCGCCGCGCCGATCAACCGCCGGTTCGGTTCCGGGCCGGTCGCCTCGTTCGGCCTCGCCCTGCTCGGCATCGCCGTCTGGACGGCGGCGGTCTCCCCCACGTGGTGGGGGCTGGCCGGCGCCCTGCTCGTCCTGGGCGCGCTCGACGCCATCGTGGACGTCGCCCAGAACGCGCACGGCCTGCGGGTGCAGCGGCTCTACGGGCGCAGCATCATCAACTCGTTCCACGGCCTCTGGAGCGTCGGCGCGGTCACCGGCGGGGTGCTCGGCTCGGCCGCGGCCGGGCTGCGCGTCCCGCTCGGCGTCCAGCTGGGGGTCGCAGCCGTCGTCTTCGGGGCCGCCGCCCTGGTCATCTCCCGCCACGTGCTCCCCGGGCCCGACGAGCCGGAGCCGGTCGCCGGCGAGGTGCGGGCCGAGCGGCCGCGGCGGCGGGCCGCGTTCCCGGCGCTGGCCCTGCTCGGCGTGCTGGCCGCCTGCGGGGCGTTCGTGGAGGACGTCGGCGCCTCGTGGAGCGCGCTCTACCTGCGCACCGAGCTGGCGGCCGGGCCCGCGGTCGCGGGGCTGGGGTTCGTCGCGCTCTCGGTGGCGATGACGGTCGGGCGGCTCACCGGCGACCGCGTCGTCGACCGGTTCGGCCAGCGCCGGGTGGCGCGGGCCGGCGGCGCGCTCGCCGCGTTGGGGATGGGGCTGGCCCTGGCCGTCCCGTCGGTGACCACCACCCTGATCGGGTTCGCGCTGGCCGGCCTCGGCGTCGCCACCCTGATCCCGGCGGTCTACCAGGCGGCCGACGAGCTGCCGGGGCTGCCGCACGGCACCGGTCTGGCGGTGATCAACTGGCTGCTGCGGATCGGGTTCCTGCTGTCGCCGCCGCTGATCGGCGCCGTCGCCGACGCGGTGAGCCTCCGTGCCGCGCTGGTCGCGGTCGTGGTCGCCGGGGTGGGCGCGCTGGTGCTCGGCCGGGCACTGCCGAACCGCGGGGCCACCGCGCCGCCGGCCGGTGCCGCGCCCTGACGCGACACCGGCCGGCGCGGCCGACCGGTCAGTCGGCCGCCGGCCGGGCCACCCGGTAGGCGCCGCCGCCCTCGGGCGTCCCGGCGTGCGACCGGGACTCCAGGACCTTCTCCTGACGGCGGGCGAAGAGCACCGTGCCGACCAGGAACAGGCCCGAGATGATCAGGATCACCGCGGTGAAGGCGTTGACGAACGGCAGCTCCACACCGATGAGCGCGAGGACGCCCAGGGCGACCAGCACGAGTGCCGCGAGGACGGCGCCGAGCGCCCGCAGCGGGCTCTTGCCGACCTCCTCGATGCCCTGCTGCGCCTTCTCCACGGCGTAGTCGAGCGGCTTCTTGGCCCAGGCGAAGCGGGTGGCCAGGATGGCCAGCCCCGCGGCCACGAGCACGAAGCCCGGTCCGGGCAGCACCAGCAGGCCGATCCCGGCGAGGGTCAGCAGGCCGCCCAGGGCGGCGATCACGGCAGTCTTCACCGTTCGGTTGTGCCCCACCGAAGTGGTTCCATGCGCGCCGCCGCCCGTGGAGCGGCGTGTCCTCAGCCCCCGGCGCGCCGGGACCGCACGGCCGCGGCGAGCCCGGCCAGCATCTCCTCGGTGGTGCCGGGGTCCACGCAGGCGTCGGTGACGCTCTTGCCGTACTCGAGCGCCCCGGGGTGCCGCTGGTCGAGGTCCTGCCGCCCCGCGACCAGGTTGCTCTCCACCATGACGCCGCGGATCGCCTGCTCACCGCCGGCGACCTGCCCGGCCAGGTCGCGCACGACCTCGATCTGGCGGAGGTGGTTCTTCTGGCTGTTGCCGTGCGAGGCGTCCACCACGACGACCTCGGGGAGACCACGCGCCGCGAGCTTCGCCTTCGTGCCGGCGATGTGCGCCGCGGAGTAGTTCGGGCCGTCCTTGTCACCGCGCAGGATGACGTGCCCGGTGTCGTTGCCGGTGGTCGAGAGCTGGGCGCTCACCCCGTGGGCGTCCACGCCGAGGAACTGGTGCGGCGCGCGGGCGGTCATGACCGCCTGGATGGCGGCGTCGATGCTGCCCTCCGGCGAGTTCTTGAACCCCACGACGGAGGAGAAGCCGGACACCCGCTCCCGGGCGGTCTGGTCGGTGACGTTCCGCGCCCCGACGCCGTTGTAGGTGACCAGGCCGTTGACGTACTGCGGCGTCAGGGCGTTCAGCGGCTCGGCGGCCACCGGCACGCCGAGCGCGGTGATGGAGCACATCAGCAGCCGGGTGGCGACCAGGCCGACGCTGATCCGGCTGGAGCCGTCGAGGAACGGGTCGTAGGCGAACCCCTTCCAGTCGACCTCGGTCCGCGGCTTCTCGGTGTAGGTCCGCATCAGGATCTCGAGGTCGGCGCCGTGCCGCTCCCGCATGCGGGCGAGGAAGCCGGCGTACTCCAGCGCCGCCACCGGGTCGTGGATCGAGCAGGGCCCGGCGATGACGGCCAGCCGGTCGTCGGCGCCGGTGACGATGCCGGTCACCGCCCGGCGCCCGGCCCGGGTCGTGGCCGCGGACGCCGGCGACAGCGGGACGACGGTGGCGACGGCGGCCGGGGTGACCACGACGCTCGAGCCGGTGATCCGCGTGTTCACCAGGTCGGACAGGTCGACGTCGTCGGCCGGCCCGACGGCCAGCCGGCGCTCGACCTCGGGCAGCAGCTCCCGCAGGGACGCCTCGATCTGCCCGTTGACCCGCCCCTGCACCTCCAGCAGCAGGTCGGCGATCCGCGTGGCGGCGTCCAGGAGCCGGTCAGCCGGCATGGGGTCTCCTCGGTCGTTCCGGTCGGCGCCGGCGACTCGGCGTCAGGACTCGGCGCGGGCCGCGGAGCCGCCGGCCGGCGGCTCCCGCGGCCGTGCGCAGAGCCAATCACAGCCCGCGGCAGAACGGACCCGCGAGCGTGTGACCTGCCCGGACACCCGGTACGAGAGCCCAGGGTGCAGTAACCTCCGCTGACGCGCACCGCCGCTGCGGCGGCGGGGCTCGACGGGGGCGAGGAGGCGGGTGGCTCGGTGCACCGCAGGGCTCGGCTGTTCCTCGGCGTGCTGGCCGTCGTCGGCGCCGGATCGGTGGCGGTCGAGCTGGCCCGGTCGCTGCCGGGGCTGACCGACGCCCCGGCCGTCTGGCTGGTCGTGACCGCCGCCGTGGCCCTGCTGCTGTTCTCCCCGGTGACCGTCGGACGCCGGGACCGCGCCAACCACATGACCTTCGGCGAGACCGCCGCGGTGCTCGCGTTCGCGGCCCTGCCGCCGGCCGCCGCGGCGCTGTCCTGCGGGGCCGCCGCCACGGTGCTGGTGCTGTCGCTGCGGACCCGCGCGGAGAACCGGCTGTTCAACGCCGCGTCGACGTTCACCGCGGCGGCGGCCGGCGCCCTGACCGCCGCGGCCCTGCAGGCGGCCCAGGTGCCGACCCTGGTCGCCGCCGCGGCGGCCGCGGTGGTCTTAGGCACGCTGAGCCACCTGCAGGTGGTCACCGTCCTCAGCCTCGACCGGGGACGGCTGATCGAGGGGCTCGGCACCGGGCTGCGCCAGCTCGCCGTGGTCGAGGCCGCGGGCGTGGCGCTGGGTCTGGTGCTCGCCCCGGTCCTGCTGCGCGATCCGGCCGGTGCGTGGCGGTTGCTGCCACTGCTCCTGGTCCTGGCCGTGCTCAGCCGCCGGCACAGCCGCCTGGGCTCCGAGCGTGACCTGCTCGACGCGCTGGCCGAGGCCACCGCCGACCTGCACTCCTCGCTGCGCCAGGACCAGGTGCTCGACGCCCTGCACGCGCACGCCGCCCGGCTGCTGCCCGGCAGCGAGGTGGCCCTGCAGGCCGACCCACCGCTCCCCTCTCAGGTCGGTGAGGCCGTCGAGGACGGCGCCCTCTGGCTGGTCGCCCGCAGCGGGGCCGGGCAGGTCGGGGTGCCCGCGGAGCAGCGGGTCCTGTCCGGGCTCGCCGCCGCCGCCCGCCGGGCCCTGGACAACGCCCGGCTGCACCGCACCGTGGAGGAGCAGGCGCGCACCGACGCGCTGACCGGTCTGCCCAACCGGGGAGCGCTGCTGCGGCACCTGGACCGGGAGCTGGCGCGCACCCGACGGCACGGCGGCCACCTCGCGCTGGCCTTCCTCGACCTGGACGGGTTCAAGCGGGTGAACGACCTGCACGGCCACGAGGCGGGGGACGCGGTCCTGGTCGAGCTGGCCGCCCGGCTGCGCGGCGAGGTCCGCGCCGAGGACCTCGTCGCCCGGCTGGCCGGCGACGAGTTCTGCGTGGTGCTCGCCGACGTCACCGACCGCGCGCAGGCCGGCACGCTGGCCGAGGAGCTGCGCGGCCGGCTGGACACCGAGCTGGGCGCCCGCGGCATCGGCGTCAGCATCGGGGTGGCCCTCGCCCCCGACGACGGCGCGGACACCGACGCGCTGCTGCACGCCGCCGACCTGGCGATGTACGCCGACAAGGCCGCCCGCTGCTCCCCCGGCGGGCCGCGCTCGCTGCGCGACGGGATGCCGGCCGAGGAACGCTGAACCGGCGGCCGCCCGGACCGCCCCGCCGCCGCATCCGGGGCGCCGGGACGCCGGTCGTGCCAGGGTGGCGGGGTGTTCTTCCTCTTCGGCTTCGGCTCCAAGCAGCGGCACGAGGGACCCGGGGAGGTGCGCACCTGCGCGCGGTGCGGGAACACCACCCAGTGGGCGCGGATCCGCCGGTACCGGCAGCTCTCGGTGTTCTTCGTCCCCGTCGCCCGGTGGGGACGCCGCCGGTTCGAGGTCTGCGGGATCTGCGGGAACACCGTCCCGGCCTGACGCCGTCACCGCCGTCGTCCCGACCGGTCAGCCGCGCTCCGCTGCCGTGCCGGCCGGCAGCCGGCGGTCCGGCCGCACTCCGAGCCCCGCCCGGCCGGTGTGCCCGTACCAGGCGGCGAAGAGCGCCACCAGCAGGACCAGCTCGCCGAGGTGCCCGCCGTAGTACATCCACTGCGCCGCCCGCTCGATCTCCGCCACCCCGTGCCCGCTGCCCGGAGGCAGCTCCGGGGCACGCGCGTGGAGCAGCTTGGCCAGGAAGGCGTGCGCGCCGCCGGCTCCGACGAGAACGGCGACGCGGACGGCCATGCCGGGGCGGCGGGGAGCCGGGTCAGGGCCCGCGACCGCCCAGGCGTACAGGTAGCCGGAGAGCAGGAAGTGCAGGTGCAGCGCGGAGTGCACCGGCTCGGAGCGGGTGCTGAGCGCGTAGAGCGGGGTGAGGTACAGCAGGTACAGCAGCCCGACGGCGAGCACGGCCGCGACGGCCACGTGCGAGACCAGGTGCACCACGCGCGCGCGGAGGACGGCGGCGACCGCCCGGCGGCCGCGCACCGGCAGCACGGCCAGCAGCAGGGTCCCGGGGGCGCCCAGCACGAGCGCGATCGGGGCGTACATGCCGAGCAGCAGGTGCTGGGCCATGTGGCCGCCCGCCGTCCCCGCCCCGATCGCCGGGGACAGCGCGACACCGGCCAGGACGGTGCCGAGCAGGAAGCTCGCCGTCCGCGCGCTGCTCCAGCGCCGCCCGCTGCCCCGCAGCCGGCCGGCACCCACGAGGTAGCCGGCCGCCGGGAGGACCGCGACGAGCGCCGGCACCACCCAGCCGGCCCACGGATCTCCCCCGGGGTCCGCGCCGCCGTGCGCCAGCAGCACGGGGCCGAGGCCGGCGGCGGTCAACGCCCGCGGTCCGCCGGTCGCCCCTCGTCCCGGGACCGCCAGGCCAGGACGGCCCCGAGGAGCAGCAGCGCCAGCCCCGCCCCGTTCCAGGCCAGGTCGTAGGGCAGCAGGTCGACGTCGTAGCGGACCTGGTGCACCCGCAGGAGCTTGTGGTCGACCAGCCCGTCGAACAGCTGGAACGCCCCGAGGCCCAGCACGAAGGCCGACCCCGCGGAGCGGCGGGCCAGCGTTCCGCGCCGCCGGAGCTCGGCGAACGAGAAGAAGCCCGCGACCAGCAGGACCAGGTAGACCGTCTGGAGCAGTCCGTCGGAGAGGAGCGCGACGTCGAGGGTGGCGCGGTCGTAGAAGTGGTGCCAGCTCAGCAGCTGGTGGAACACCACCTCGTCCACGGCCGCCATGACGGCGATGCCGAGAGCGATGCCGGTCAGGGACGACCGGCGACGGTCGACCGGCGCTGACCGGGCCCCTGTGCTCGTCACCGTGCCACTCCCCCCGCCGCCCGGGCCTGCCCCCGCTGTAGCCCGGACGGCGACCGGCCACACACGGGCCCGGCACCGCGCCGACGGAGGCGGCCGCCCCGGGTGGCGCGGTCAACAAGTGACGAACCGAACCGGTCCGTCTCGTTCCCTCCACCCTTCTCCCCGCCCACCCATCTCCCTACGGTGGGTATCAGCACGGAAGCGCAGCGTCGCCGGCGGTGAGCCGGCTCGGTGCCCCGTGGCCCGCCACCGAGAGGAACGACGTGTCCCTGCCCCAGCGCTCCCCCGCCACGGCTCTTACCCGTCCCGCCGGCTCCGGCCAGCACCCGGGCTACCGGCCCGGTGCGCCGCTCCCCCGGCCGGTGGCCCGCCACCCCCACGCGGGCATGCGCATCCAGCCCGGCGTCGTGCCGATGGGCCAGCGCCCCGTCGTCCCCCGGCCGACGGGTGAGCGGCCCGCGCCGCGGACGGTCTCCTTCCTCACCGTGGCCGAGGTCGCCGCGATCATGCGGGTGTCGAAGATGACCGTGTACCGCCTCGTCCACGGCGGGGAGCTGACCGCCGTCCGCGTCGGCCGTTCCTTCCGGGTTCCCGAGCCGGCGGTGCGCGAGTACCTGGCCGGCGCCCGCACCGACGTCGCCTGACCGCCGGGCCGGCCCCGGCACCGGGGCCTCGGGAAGTCCCGGCCCGGTCGCGGTGTTGACCCAGCGGATCCGACAACCGGGAGGCACATCTTGACCACAGAGACCGCGATCCTCGCCGGCGGCTGCTTCTGGGGCGCCCAGGACCTGCTGCGCAAGCGCCCAGGGGTGATCTCCAGCCGGGTGGGCTACTCCGGCGGTGACACGCCCAACGCCACGTACCGGAACCACGGTGACCACGCCGAGGCGGTCGAGATCGTCTTCGACCCCGAGGTGATCTCCTTCCGCGAGCTGCTGGAGTTCTTCTTCCAGATCCACGACCCGTCGACGAAGAACCGGCAGGGCAACGACGTGGGCCGCAGCTACCGCTCGGCGATCTTCTACACCTCCGAGGAGCAGCACCGCGTCGCCCTGGACACCATCGCCGACGTCGACGCCTCCGGCCTGTGGCCCGGCAAGGTCGTCACCGAGGTCGAGCCCGCCGGCGACTTCTGGGAGGCCGAGGAGGAGCACCAGGACTACCTGCAGAAGATCCCGTACGGCTACACCTGCCACTTCGTGCGGCCGGGCTGGGTGCTTCCCCGCCGCGAGGCGCAGACCGCCTGATCAGCCGGTCGCGGCCCGGCCCGGGGAGCCGGGGTCGGGCCGCGCACCGCTGGACCGCTCGCTGACGCCGACCGCAGCGCCCGGCCTCAGCCGGCGGCGTCCGTGCGCCTGATGTCGGTCCAGCCGGTCCAGCCGCGCCGTTCCAGGATCTGGAGCAGGCGGGGTGCGCACGGGAACGACTCGACGAAGGCGGCGTCGAGCAGCGCGATCAGGTCCTGGCTGATCGGCTCGCCCTCCTCCATCCCCGCGGCCTCGGCGGCCGCTCCCCAGAGGAACGCCTCCACCCGGTCGGCGAGCGCGGGCAGCCGCGGGTCGTCGGCGGCGCAGTCGGCGAGATCCGCGAGGTCCAGGTAGAGCCGGCGCACCCGCGGGTTCTCGACCTGGGCGAGCTTGGCGGCCATGAAGACCGGCACCTCCTCCGGCATCCGGGCCGCGATGAGGATCCAGCTGTCGCGCTCCACCTCGATCAGCCGCTGCGGGAACCCGTAGGCCTGCATCCGCTCCAGGTAGGTGACCACCTCGGCCGGTAGCGCCAGGCTGTCCCCTGCCGCCAGCTGGGCGATCCGCCGCCGGGAACGTTCCCGTTCGCGGATCTCGGCGCGCAGCCGGCGGTCGATCTCCCCGACCGCCGCCGCGAACTCCTCCTCCCCCGCCGCCAGCAGGTCGCGCACCCGCGACAGGGGTACGCCGGCCTCGGCCAGCGTCCGGATCCGGATCAGCTGCACGACGGCCGCCGCGTCGTAGCGCCGGTAGCCGGAGTGGTCCCGGTCGGGCTCGGGCAGCAGACCCTTGACGTGGTAGTGCCGCACGGCGCGCACCGTGACACCGGCGTACGAGGCCAGCTGGCTGATGGTCAGCATGCAGCCATCCGCCTGTTCGCCTCGCCGCCGACGGTCCGGGTCGGGACGGTGCTCACGGCTGCCTCCTCTCGCTGGTCGCGCACAGGGTGTCAGGCGATCTTGCTGCGGTAGGTGCGCATCGCGAGGGCGTAGGCGACGAGCAGGAGGCCGGGGCACCAGGCGACGGCGATCCAGCCGTCGTTCCCGACCGGCTGCTCGGCGTACAGGCCGCGAACGGTGTTCACGATCGGGGTGACCGGCTGGTTCTCGGCGAACCAGCGGACCGGCCCCGGCATGCCGCCGGTCGGCACGAACGCCGAGCTGATGAACGGCAGGAAGATCAGCGGGACGGAGAAGCCGCTGACCCCGTCGGCCGACTTCGCCGTCAGCCCGGGGATGACGGCCAGCCAGGTGAGCGCGAGGGTGAACAGCACCAGGATGCCGGCGACCGCCAGCCACGCGAGCACCCCGGCGCCGGAGCGGAAGCCCATGGCCACCGCGACGAGCACGACGAGCACCAGCGAGATCACGTTCGCGACGACCGAGGTCAGCACGTGGCCCCACAGCACCGCCGACCGGGCGATCGGCATCGACTGGAACCGTTCGAAGAGGCCGCCGGAGACGTCGGTGAACAGGCGGAAGGCGGTGTAGGCGATGCCGGAGGCGACGGTGATGAGCAGGATCCCGGGCAGCAGGTAGTCGACGTACCGGCCACCTCCCGTGTCGATGGCGCTGCCGAAGACGTAGACGAACAGCAGCAGCATGGCGATCGGCGTGACGGCGGTGGTGACGATCGTGTCGGGGCTGCGCAGGATGTGCCGCAGGGAGCGCTTGAGCATGACGGTGGTGTCGCGGACGACGTAGGTGGGCATCGGTGCGGTCCTCACTGGTCGGAGCCGTCGGAACCCACGACGGCCAGGAAGATGTCTTCGAGCGTGGGCTGCTTCTCGACGTACTCGACCGTCGCCGGGGGCAGCAGCCGCTTCAGCTCGGCGAGGGTGCCCTCGGCGATGATCCGGCCCCCGTGCAGGATCGCGATCCGGTGCGCGAGGTGCTCGGCCTCCTCGAGGTACTGCGTGGTCAGCAGCACCGTGGTGCCCTGGCCGGCCAGCTCCTGGACGGTCTTCCAGACCTCGAGCCGCGACTGCGGGTCCAGGCCGGTCGTCGGCTCGTCCAGGAAGAGCACCGGCGGGTCGCCGATCAGGCTCATCGCGATGTCGAGGCGACGGCGCATGCCACCGGAGTAGGTGGCCACCCGGCGTCCGGCGGCGTCGGTCAGGTCGAAGCGCGCCAGCAGGCGGTCGGCGATCCCCCCGGCGTCCTCGAGGTGCCGGAGCTCGCCGATGAGCACGAGGTTCTCCCGCCCGGTGAGGATCTCGTCGACGGCGGCGAACTGCCCGGTGAGGCTGCTCGACTCGCGCACCCGCGCGGGCTCGGCGGCGACGTCGTGGCCGTGCACGGCGGCGGTCCCGCCGTCGGCGCGGAGCAGCGTGGCGAGGATCCGCACCAGCGTGGTCTTCCCGGCGCCGTTGGCGCCCAGCAGTGCGTAGACGGTGCCCGGGGGGACGGTCAGATCGACGCCCCCGAGCACGGAGTGGTCGCCGTAGGACTTGGTGAGCCCGGCGATCTCGATGGCCGATGTCGTGGTCATGGCGAGAGCCTCCAGCCCTGACCCCGCGTCAAGGTCAAGACCGAATTCCGGGTCTCCCTCTCCCGGGGCCCCGGGTGCTCACCGGACCGCGGTGGCGTGCTCCTCGCGGTGGGCCAGCACCTCGTCCATGTGCGCCTCGGCCCAGGCCTTGAGACCGCGGATCGTCTCGTACAGCGAGAAACCCAGGCCGGTCAGCTCGTAGGTGACGGTGACCGGCACCGTCGGGGTGACGGTGCGGGTCAGCAGGCCGTCGCGTTCCAGGGAGCGCAGCGTCTGGGTGAGCATCTTCTGGCTCACCCCGGCCAGCCGGCGGGCCAGCTCGGAGTACCGCATCGGCCGGGGCTCACCGCTGCACGGGCCGCCGTCTGCCTGCGGGCCCCCGGTGCCGAGTGCGGCCAGCACGAGGGTCACCCACTTGTCCGAGATGCGATCGAGCAGCTGACGGCTCGGGCACGCCGCCAGGAACGCGTCGTACTCCGCCTTGTGCTGCGCCCGCTGCTGCTCGGCCGTCGTCGTGGTCATGAGCCGGTCCCCTTCCCCCTGGGTGCCCTACGCACTTCCAGGTGCCTGCTTCCCGTCAGGGAGTGACTCGACCATCCTCGGTCCCGGCGCCGACCGGCACCACCCCCACCACCCGAGAAGGGCAGGACATGAGCACGCTCGAGACGACACTCCCCGGCGGCAGCTGGACCCTGGGCGACCGGACCGTTCCCCGGTTCGGCTACGGCGCCATGCAGCTCGCCGGCCCCTGGGTCATGGGCCCGCCCGCCGACCCCGACGGCGCGCTCGCCGTCCTCCGGGAGGCCGTCGACCTGGGCATCACCCACATCGACACCAGCGCCGCCTACGGCCCGCACGTCACCAACCGGCTGATCCGCGACGCGCTGCACCCCTACCCGGACTCCCTGCTCGTCGCGACCAAGGTCGGCGCCGACCGCGACGCCGGAGGCGGCTGGCCCCCGGCCCGGCAGCCGGCGGACATCCGCCGCCAGGTGCGGGAGAACCTCGACGACCTCGGGGTCGACTCGCTCGACCTGGTGTACCTGCGGCTCGGCGACGCCGAGGGGCCGGTGGCCGGTTCGCTCGCCGAGCCCTTCGGGACGCTGGCCGAGCTGCGGCGGCAGGGCCTCGTCCGCCACCTCGGGGTCAGCAACGCGACGGCCGAGCAGGTCGCCGAGGCCCGCGCGATCGCCCCGATCGTCAGCGTGCAGAACATGTACAACCTGGCCCACCGCTACGACGACGAGCTCATCGACGCCCTGGCCGCCGACGGCGTCGCCTACGTGCCGTTCTTCCCGCTCGGCGGCTTCACCCCGCTGCAGGCCGCGGCGCTGTCCGGCGTCGCGGACCGGGCGGGGGCGTCGCCGATGGCGGTGGCGCTGGCCTGGTTGCTGCAGCGGTCGCCGAACGTGCTCCTGATCCCCGGGACGTCCTCGGTGACCCACCTGCGGGAGAACGTCGCCGGTGCGGCGCTCGCGCTGTCCGCCGACGACGTCGCCGAGCTGGACCGGATCGGCCGGCCGGGCAGCTGACCGGGGAGGTGCGGGACGTCCGGGAGCTAGTCCTCGATGACGTCCCGCCCCTCCTCCCGGAGCCGGGCCAGGCCGTCGAGCATGGCCGTCAGCACCTCCGGGGCGTGCCCCTCCCAGTCGTGCACCTCCTCGACGACGCGCAGCGGGGAACGGGTCCGGAAGGACCGGGTGGGGTTGCCCGGGAAGCGCTTGTCGGTCACGTTCGGGTCGTCCTCGAAGCCGCCCAGGGGCTCCACGACGTAGATGCGTCCCCGCTCGCCGCTCCCGGCCGGCGCGGTCGCCAGTTCCGCGCCCCAGACGGCGGTGTCCAGCAGCGCGGTGAAGTAGACGTTGTTGGCCACCCGGCCCTCCTGGAAGTTGGAGCCGTAGCCGGGGACCAGCTGGTCACCGACCTCCAGGACGGCCTTCGTGCCGTGGAAGAACGGCCCTCGGACGTGCGCGCAGTGCCCGTAGGTCACCGGGTCGTGGGTGCTGCTCTCGTCCATCCGCGTCCTTTCCTCGGAGCCCGGCGCCCGGCCGGCGTTCCCGCGAGGATGCCGGGCAGCGCCGCGGGGGTGAAGCCCTCCCGGAACCGCCGGGCACGACACGCGCGAACCCCACTGCCTCGACCGCCGCCGACGAGGCCGGGGCCGGGCCCGGGATGCTTGATGTGTGCAACGACCTGGGAGCGTGGAGCCGTGAGCAGCACTCCCCCGCCCCGCGCCCTCGTGCCGGTGCTGATCTTCGTGGGCGCGGTCGTCGCCGTCATCAGCAGCCTCGGCGCGCCCCTCATCCCGGCGATCGCCGACACGATGGGGACGACGCTGCCGGACGCCCAGTGGGCGCTCACGATCACCCTCCTGGTCGGCGCGGTGGCCACCCCGGTGATCGGCCGCCTCGGGGACGGTCCGCGGCGGCGCGAGGTCGTGCTCGCCGTCCTCGCCGTCGTCACGCTCGGCGGCCTGCTGGCCGCCCTTCCCCTGGACCTCGAGTGGCTGGTCGTGGGCCGGGGGCTCCAGGGGTTCGGGCTCGGCCTGACGCCGCTCGCGATGGCCACGGCCCGGGAGGCGCTCGACGGGGAACGGTCCCGGTTCACCGTCGCCGCGCTGTCGATCACCGTGGTCGCCGGCCTGGGGCTCGGCTATCCGCTCGCCGGGCTCGTCGCCGAGCTGGGTGGGGTGCACGCCGCGTTCTGGGCCGGCGCCGCGGTGAGCTTCGCCGCGCTCCTGGCCGCGGCCGCGGTGGTACCCGCCTCGCGCATCACGTCGCGCCGGCCGCTCGACGTGCTCGGCGCCCTCCTGCTGGGCGCCGGGCTGGCCGGTGCGCTGCTGGGCCTGGGCCAGGGCGAGGTGGAGGGCTGGACGTCGCCGCTGCCGCGGAGCCTGATCGCCGGCTCGGTCGTGCTGCTGGCGGGCTGGGCGTGGTGGGAGCTCCGGACGCCGTCCCCCCTCGTCGACCTCCGGCTCGCCCGCGGGCGCACCGCCGCGACGGCGCACTCGGCAGCCCTGCTCGTCGGGCTCTCGAACTACCTGCTGCTCGTGTCGGTACCCGTCCTGGTGCAGGCCCCGCGAACGGGCGGGCCAGGGTTCGGCGCCTCGATCCTGGTCGCGGGGCTGGCCCTGCTCCCGTTCTCGGCGGCCAGCGTGCTCGGCGGACGGCTCGCCCGGCTGCTGGCCGACCGCGCCGGGCCGCACCTCGTCCTGCCGGCCGCGGCCCTGGTGCAGGGCGGGGCGTTCCTCCTGTTCGAGCTCGCCCGCGGGGAGCTGTGGCAGGTGTTCCTCGTCATGGGCGTGGCCGGCCTCGGGGTCGGCGCCGCCTTCGCGGCCTTCCCGGCGCTGGTCATCTCCGCCGTCCCGGCGACGGAGACCGGCAGCGCGATGAGCCTCAACCAGGTGCTGCGCTACATCGGTTTCGCCGTCGGCAGCGCCCTGGCCGCCACCGTCCTCGCCGCCGCCACCCCCGACGGCGCCGCGGCACCGGGCAGCGGGGGGTACGGCCTGGTCGCCGCGATCGGGCTCGCGGTCTGCCTGCTGACCGCCGTCGTCGCGTGGCTGCTGCCCCCGCGCAGAACCCCGCAGCCGGCGGGGTGACCGGCCTCCACCGCCCCGGCCCGGCGACCCGGCGGCACGGCTGCCGGGCCGGGGCGAGCGGATCCCGGGTCAGCGCAGGGTCGTGGCGTCCATGACGAAGCGGTAGCGCACGTCGGAGGCGAGCACCCGCTCGTAGGCCTGGTTGACCTGGTCGGCGGCGATGACCTCCACCTCGGCCCCGATGCCGTTCCTGGCGCAGAAGTCGAGCATCTCCTGTGTCTCGGCGATGCCGCCGATCATCGAGCCGGCGTAGGTCCGGCGCCCGCCGATCAGCGACATGGCGTTGAGGCTCAGCGGCTCGGCCGGCGCGCCCACGTTGACCAGGGCGCCGTCCACGGCCAGCAACGACAGGTAGGCGTCGACGTCGATCACGGCACTCACCGTGTTGAGGACGAGGTCGAAGCGGCCGGCCAGCGCGGCGAAGGTGCCCGGGTCGCTGGTCGCGAAGTAGGCGTCGGCGCCCAGGCGGAGGCCGTCCTCCTGCTTCTTCAGCGACTGCGACAGCACCGTCACCTCGGCTCCCATGGCGTGCGCGAGCTTGACGGCCATGTGGCCCAGCCCGCCGAGGCCGACGACCGCCACCCGCCTGCCGGGCCCGGCGCCCCAGCGGCGCAGCGGCGACCAGGTGGTGATGCCGGCGCAGAGCAGCGGCGCCGCAGCCGCGGCGTCGATGCCGTCGGGCACCCGCAGGACGTAGCCGGCGTCGACCACCACGTGGGTGGAGTAGCCGCCCTGGGTGGTGCTGCCGTCCCGGTCGGTGCCGGCGTAGGTGGCCACCATCCCCCGGAGGCAGTACTGCTCGTCGCCGCTGCGGCAGTTGGCGCACTCGCCGCAGCTGCCGACCATGCAGCCCACGCCGACCCGGTCCCCGACCCGGTGGGCGGTGACGTCGGGGCCGACCTCGGCGACGACACCGACGATCTCGTGGCCGGGGACGACCGGGAACGGCTGCGGGCCCCAGTCGCCGTTGACGGTGTGGATGTCGGAGTGGCAGATCCCGGCGTACTCGATGGCGATGAGGACGTCGTGGGCGCCGACGTCCCGGCGCTCGATGGTGGTGGGGGCCAGCGGCTGACCGGCGGCGGGGGCGGCGTAGGCGTGGACTCGCATGGGTGGAACTCCTTCTCGGCGGCTGGTGCGGGGTCAGTCGGTCGTCGGAGCAGCGGCGACGGAGCTGCGGGTGATCTGCACGGCCGATCTCCTCCTGCGGTGGACGGGCAACTCCACGGAACGCCACCGGGGGCGCCCGTGGGAGGTCGCGTCTGTAGGGGGTAGAAGCTCGCCCTCCCTCCGCGGGCGCAGCGGCAGATCCAGCGCCGTAGCGTCGATCCGTGGACAACCGCTCCGACATCCGCGACTTCCTCGCCAGCCGGCGCGCCCGGATCACGCCCGCGCAGGCCGGGTTGCTGCCCGGTGGCGGGCGGCGACGGGTTCCCGGCCTCCGGCGCGAGGAGGTCGCCGTCCTCGCCGGGGTGAGCACCGACTGGTACACCCGGCTGGAGAAGGGCCACATCGCCGGCGTCTCCGAGGACGTGCTGGCGGCGGTCGCCCGGGCGTTGCAGCTCGACGACGAGGAGCGGACGTACCTGTTCGACCTGGCTCGCGCCGCGCGGCCGGCCCGGGCGCCGCAGCGCCGGAGCCGGGCGCAGCTCCCGCCGTCGGTGCAGTGGATGCTGGACTCGATGACCGGCTCGGCCGCGTTCGTCGCCAACCGCCGGCTGGACATCGTGGCCAGCAACACCCTCGGGTGGGCCCTGCACGCGCCGCTGTTCGACAACCCGAGCGGCGCGGCGAACTTCGCCAGGTTCCAGTTCCTCGACCCGCGGGCGGCCGACTTCTACCCCGACTGGGCCGGGGCGGCCGACGTCACGGTCGGGCTGCTGCGCGCCGAGGCAGGCCGCCGCCCGAACGACGCGCGCCTGCGCGAGCTGGTCGGTGAGCTCTCGACGGTCAGTGCGGAGTTCCGGACCCGGTGGGCCGCCCACGACGTGCGCATCCGCCACGACGGCCGGAAGCAGTTCCGCCATCCCGTCGTCGGCGCGCTCGACCTCACCTACCGCACCCTCGACCTGCCCACCGGCGACCCGTCGGACCCCCGCCTGACGATCTACACCGCCGAGCCCGGAACGCCGTCCGAGGACGCCCTCAGGCTGCTCGCCAGCTGGGCGGCCACCCGCGGCACCACCGAGACCGCGCCCGCCCGGGTGACCGAGGGCTCCTGATGCCGCGGCGGGTCACCGCTCGAGGTGCTCCCCCGGCGCGCGTCCGGGCGCCCCGGAGGACGGCCGACCCTCAGCGGGGCTTGACCAGGCAGGCCCAGACGAGCTTGCGGTCGGCCTCGTAGTGCACGCCGTGCTCGGCGGTGAGGTCGGCGACCACGTAGAGCCCGTAACCGCCCTGCCCGGCCGGGCGCTCCCTGGCCGGCGTCGGGACCCGTCCGGGAGCCGCGTCAGTGACGATCACGATCCACCGGCCCTCGTCGTCACCGATGTGCAGGCTCGAGGGAGGTGCGCCGTGGCGCAGCGCGTTCGAGGTGAGCTCGTCGATCACCAGGACGGCCCGCTCGACCGCGTCCTCCACCTCCGGGGCCACGGCCTCGTCCCGGCCGATCTCCAGGGAGGAGAGCAGGAAGTGCTGCACCTGCCGCCGCACCGCGCTCAGGCCGCGCAGCGACTCCAGCCGGAGCGAGACCCGGGTCGCGGCCGCCCTGGGCAGCGGGCTGTCGCTGCGCCAGGACGCGTAGGCCCGGGCGTACTCTGCCGGGGTCCGGCCCGGGCCGCTCACGGTCGCACTCCCCTCTGACGGGCGGCGGTCCTGGGGACGGCCGCCGCGATCACGGGGACCGGCCCGGACGGGCTCAGGGGTGCCCCCCGGGCTCGGTGACGGCCTCCGGGACCCGGCTCGGGCCGGCCTCGGCGGGGCGTGGGCGGTCCTGCCGGTGCAGCCGGACGGCGACCAGGGCGACGTCGTCCGTGGGGCGTCCCTCGACCAGCCGGTCGAGGAGCTGGTCGCAGAGCTCGTCGAGCGGGAGGTGTGCCAGCTCGACGGCGGCCCGGTCGAGCCGCTCGGCCCCGACGTCGAGGTCGCTGCCCGGCCGTTCGACCAGCCCGTCGGTGTAGAGCAGCACCGTGGCGCCCCGGGGCAGCGCCAGGACGATCTCCCCCCGGGTGCTGGTGCGGTCGACCCCCAGCATCAGCCGACCGGCGGCGCCGGGTACGTCGACCAGCCGCCCGAGCTCGTCGAGGACCACCGGGTCCGGGTGCCCGGCACTGGCCCACCGCAGCCGGGTGACGCCGCGGGCCACCTCCTCGGCGGTCTGCTCCAGCCGCCCGACCCCGACGGTGGCGTACGTGGCCAGACCGAGCTGGGCGATGGTGGTGTCCAGCGTGTCGAGCACCTGCGCCGGCCCGGGGCTGCCCGCCACGGCGATCCCGCGCAGCAGGCTGCGCAGCTGTCCCATGCTCGCCGCCGCGGCGACGTCGTGGCCGACGACGTCGCCGATGACCAGGCTGACGGCCCCGTCGGTCTGCAGGAACGCGTCGTACCAGTCCCCACCCACCTGGCCGGCGCCCGTGGCCGGCAGGTACCGCACGGCGATCTGGCAGTGGTCGGGCTGGAACGGCTCGCTGAGCATGCTCCGCTGCAGCTGCTCGGCCAGCTGCCGGCTGCGCTCCGCCGAACGGCGCTCCAGGGCGAGGGTCCGCAGCCGGTCCAGGGCCTGCGCGCACTGGGCGGCGAAGGCCTGCACCAGGTCCACCTCGTCGGCCGTGAACGTGCGCTCGACGGCCCACCCGGCCAGCAGCGACCCGAGCAGCCGGCCGCCGGTGGCCAGCGGGACGACGATCCAGGACCGCTGCCCGGACTGCTCGATGACCTCGCCCATCTCGGCGGTCCAGGCCTCCGCCTCGGCCTGGCTCCCGTGGACCACGGTCTCCCCGGTGCGCGCCACCCAGGCAGCGGGCAACCGGCTGTCCAGGCGGACGGTGCCGAACCGTCGCTGCGCCCGCTCCCCCAGGGACGGCGTCAGGGTGAGGTGGACGACGCCGCGGTCGTCGTCGCGCAGCGCGATCGCGCCGCCGTCCGCACCGATCGCGGCCAGTCCGGCACCGGCCAGGATGTCGGTGACGTCGGCGACGCGCTCGGCGGCCGCCAGCTGCAGCACCACCTGGGCCATCGCCGCGAGCCGACGGGTCGCCGCCTCCCGCGACGCGAGTACGGCCCGGAGCTCCTGGGTGCGCGCGAACAGGTCGGCCTCCAGGCCGTCGAGCCGGGCCCAGCTGCCGTCGGCCCGGTTCTCGGCGAGCCGCTCCCGCTCGGCCAGGTACTCCGAGACGTCCTCCACCCGCTGGAGCACCAGCTGGGTCACGCCGCTCTCGTCGAGCACCGGAGCGCTGATCAGCGACCAGGCCCGCGAGACCGGGCGACCGGTCCCCTGGTCGAGCACCTCGTACCGGAACAGCGGCATGTGGTCCGGCAGGCCGGTGTCGCGCGCCCGCTCGAAGGACGTCTGCAACGGGTTCACGCCGTCGGCGTCGAGCGTCTCGGGTGCGGGCGGGAACGCGTCGAAGACGTAGCGGCCGATCAGCTCCTCGCGCGTGCGTCCGAGCAGGTCCAAGTAGGCCTGGTTGGCCTCCCGGATGGTCAGGTCCGGGGACATGAGCAGGTAGGCGGTGGGCAGCGCGGCGAAGACCGCCGCGAAGTCCACGGCCGCGGCCCGGCCGACGCCGTCCCCGCACGCCGGACCCCCCACGAGCGCACTACCTCCGGACGGGACCGCCACGGAAGGTGGCGCGCAATACGACGGTGCCATCATCCGGCATCGCCCTCCCGGGCCGTCAGCGCCCCCGGCCGACCGTCGCCGCGCCCCGGTTCCGAGCTCCGTCCGTGGAGTGGCCGGTGAGGGCGCGCAGGGCCTCGCCGAGCGTGGCGACGTCGGCCAGCGGCGTGGCCGAGCTGCAGCTCACGCGGACCGCGCCGGGGAGCCGGTCGGCCCGGCCCACGCGAGCGTCGTCGTGGAACTGCTGCACCTCGGCCGGGGTGAGGCCGAACAGCCGGCTGAGGTAGGGGTGGGCGCAGAAGCACCCGCTGCGCACGCCGATGCCGTACTCCCGGGCCAGCCGCTCCGCGACCTCCTCGTGGGGCATCCCGTCGACGACGAAGGCGGCCACCGGCAGCCGGTCGCCGGTGGTGGGCCCCAGACGGCGCAGCCCAGGGACGGTGGCCAGCTCGTCGTCCAGCGCCCGGACGAGCAGGTCCTCGTGGAGCCGGTTCCGACCGGCCGCGGCGAGCAGCTCCTCCGCGGCGGCGGCCAGCGCCACGACGCCGATCACGTTGGGCGTGCCCGCGTCGTCCCGGTCGGGGGTGTCGGCCCAGACGACGTCGGTGTGCGAGACCGCCTTCACCGCGCCACCTCCGACGAGGAAGGGCTCGCCCTCGGCGAGCAGCCGACGGTCGACGACCAGGCCGCCGGCGCCGAAGGGCGCGAACATCTTGTGCCCGGACCAGGCGAGCACGTCGATGCCGAGCGCGGCCACGTCCACCGGGCGGTGCGGCACCAGCTGCGCCCCGTCGACCACCACCAGCACGCCCCGGGCCCGGGCCGCCGCGGTGATCGCGGCGAGATCGGGCAGCCACCCGGTCACGTTGGACGCCCCGGAGACCGCGAGCACGCGTGGGGTCGGCCGCGCGTCCAGGGCGGCGATCACGGCGTCGACGTCGTAGGTGCCGGACCGGTCGACGTCGACGACCCGCACCCGCGCGTGCCGCCGCCAGGGCAGCAGGTTGGCGTGGTGCTCGACCGCGGTGGTGACGACGACGTCGTCCCGGGTCAGGCCCAGCCGGAAGGCGATCAGGTTGAGGCCCTCGGTGGTGTTCGCGGGGAAGAGGGCCACGTGCGTCGACGGATCGGCGCCCACGAAGCGGGTCAGGGCCTCGCGCGCCTGCTCGTACCGGGCGCTGGTGACCCGCGACTTCGCCCCGGCTCCCCGGTGGACGCTGGAGTACCACGGCAGGAACTCCTGCACGGCACGGACGACGCCCTCCGAGGCCGACGTCGTGGCTGCGGCGTCGAGGTCGACGTAGCGGCGCGGCTCGCCGCCGACGGGGACGAGCAGGTCGGCGCCGACCAGTGCGTCGCGCCGGGAGGAGGTTCCCGTTCCGAACGAGGACGTCATCGCCATCGAGCTCCCGTCACGATCAGCCACCGTCCGGTGACCCCCTGGCAGCCTGCCACCGCTGAGCCGCGACATCGGGCGACGACACCGCGGTCACGCGCCGAGGAGCTCGGCCACCGCCCGCCGGGCACCGCGCCGATGCAGCAGCCCGGCCGCCCGCACGTAGGCCTGCCGGAAGCGCTCGTCCGCCCCGAGGTCACCGAAGACCTCCTCGAGCCCGAGCACCGCGAGCGGATCGCCGTCCGGGCCGCGCAGCAGCGGGACGAGCCGGTCCAGCCGGGCGTCCACCACGGGGATCGGCCGGCCGTCCTCGTCGGTGCCCACGGCGTACCGCGCCCAGGCGGCGACGGCGAGCACCGCCAGGTCGCACGGGCCGCCGGCGGCGAGCTGCGCCCGGATGACCGGCAGCACGAAGGTGGCGATCCGCTCCGACCCCTCGGCGCAGTTGCGCAGCAGGGTGTCGCTGACCGCCGGGTTGGCGAAGCGCTCCAGGAGCGTGCGCCGGTACCCGGCGAGGTCGGTGTCCGGAACCGGCGGGAGGGTCGGCGTGGCCTCGAGCCGCATGTACCGCTCGACCAGCTGCTCGAACAGCGGGTCGGCCATCACCTCGTCGACGCGGCGGTACCCGGCCAGGTACCCGAGGTAGGACATCACCTGGTGGCCGGCGTTGAGCAGCCGCAGCTTCATCAGCTCGTACGGGCGCACGTCCTCGACCAGCTGGACGCCGACGTCGGCCAGCGGCGGGCGGGCGTCGCTGAACCGGTCCTCCAGCACCCACTGCAGGTAGGGCTCGGCCACCACCGGCCAGCGGTCGGTCACACCAGTCTCGGCCGTCAGCCGCCGGCGGTCCTCGTCGGTGGTGGCCGGGGTGATCCGGTCGACCATCGAGTTCGGGAAGGCGACCGAGGCGGCGATCCAGTCGGCCAGCCCGTCGCCGGTGTGCGCCTCCTGCAGGCGGGTGAACTCCAGCAGCGTCTGCCGGGTCAGGTCGCCGTTGCTCTCCACGTTGTCGCAGGAGACGACCGTGAACGGCGGCGTCCCGGCCGCGCGCCGCCGGCGCAGCGCCTCGGCGAGCAGCCCGAACGCGGTGCGCGGCCGGGGGCCGGCGAGGTCGGCGGCCAGCGCGTCGTCCAGCCGGAACCGCCCGGTGGACTTGTCGGTGCTGTAGCCGCCCTCGGTGATGGTCATGCTGACCAGCCGGGTGCTCGGCGCGGCCATCGCCGCCAGCACCGCCTCGGGGTCGTCGTCCAGCAGCAGCAGCCGGACCAGCGAGCCCACGACCGACGCCTCGATCGATCCGTCCGCGTGCTTCAGGACCAGCGTGTAGAGCCCGTCCTGGGTGCGCAGCGCCGTGTGCAGCGGGCGGTCGGCGGCGAGCACCCCGACCCCGGTGATCCCCCAGTCGGCGTGCCCGAGTCCCAGCAGCCGGTCGAAGTACACCGCCTGGTGCGACCGGTGGAAACCGCCCACACCCAGGTGGACGACGCCGCGGCCGACGGCGGCGCGGTCGTAGGCCGGCCCCGGTACGCCCGCGGGCAGCGCGGGCAGGGGCGACTCGCTCCGCGGGGTGGTGGTCATGGGTGGGGCTCCTCTGCGAGGGACGGTGCGGCGTGGGGGGAACCGCCGGTCCCCGGCTCCGGGGACGACGACGGGAACAGGGTCGAGGCGTCCGCCGGGGACCAGCACGACCGGCGCTCGAGCAGGCGGACGGGGAGCACCGTGTGCCGGCGGAACCGCCGGTCGGGCGCCGCGAGGCGCGCGACCACCCGCTCGGCGGCCAGCCGCCCCAGGCCCGCCGGGTCCTGGTCGACGACGGTCAGCGCCGGCGAGAGCATGTGCGCCATCGGGAAGTCGCCGAAGCCGACGACGGCCCAGGTGCTGCCGGCCAGGGCGGGCACCAGCGACATCGTCGTCCGGGCATCACCGCTGACGAGGGCCGTCGGTGGCGCGCCGGCGGACCGGAGCCGGTGCAGCACGCCGTCCGCGCTCCCCCGGTCGCCGGCGCAGAAGGCGACGAGCTCGTCGCCCGACCCGAGGCCGGCGTCGGCCAGCGCCGCCCGGTGACCGGCGAGACGTTCCGCGGTGGTGCTCATGGCCGGGCTGTCCCCGACGAACGCGATGTGGCGGTGGCCGTGCGCGATCAGGTGCTCGGTCGCGAGCCGGCCACCCGCGCAGTCGTCGCCGGTGAAGGCGTCGGCGGCCAGGCCCCGGGGCGGCCGGTCGACGAAGACGACCGGGAGCCGGGGAGCCCACACGCCGAGGTGACCGTGGTCCTGGGACGTCGGGGCGACCACCAGACCGCTGAGCGAGCGGCGCAGCAGCGACTCCAGCGCGGCCGCCTCGAGCGCCGGGTCGTAGCCGATGCTGCTCACCAGGACGGCCATGTCCGCGCGCGCCGCGACCTCCTCGACCGCCTTGGCCAGGACGGCGAAGAAGGGGTCGGCGAGGTCGGGGACCGCCACCCCCAGCACCGGCGGGCGGCCGGTGCGGAAGGACCGGGACAGGGAGGTGGGGACGTAGCCGAGCTCCCGCATCGCCTCCGCCACCCGCGCCCTGGTCTCCGGCAGGACGTGGGGGTCGTCGTTGAAGACCCGGGAGACCGTCTTGGCGCTGACCCGGGCGCGCGCGGCGACGTCCCGCATCGTCGTCATGGCGCCGCGGTTCCCCGCGGGCGCGGTCGGGCGGGCACGGGTCAGCGGGCGGTGTAGCCGCCGTCGACGGGCAGCGACACCCCGGAGATCATCGAGGCGTCGTCGCTGAGGAGGAAGACGATCGGCGCGGCGATCTCGTCCTCGGTCGCCCACCGCCCGAGCGGCATCTGGTCGAGGAAGGGCCCCTCGATGTCCGGCCGCCCCCAGTACCAGGCCGACATCTCGGTCATGACCACGGTCGGGTTCACGCTGTTCACCCGGATCCCGTACCTGCCCAGCTCGAGGGCCGAGACGCGGGTGATGTTGTCCAGCGCCGCCTTCGAGGAGCCGTAGGAGATGTGGCCGGGCAGCGCCACGAGACCGGCCTGGCTGGAGACGTTCACGATGGCGCCGCCCCGGCCCAGCCGGATCATCGACGCCGACGCGTACTTGGTGACCAGCAGCGCGCCGCGGGCGTTGACGCTGATGACCTTGTCGAAGACGTCGATGTCGGTCTCCATCGGGGTGGCGATCTCGCCGCCGAAGCCGCCGCAGTTCACCACGCCCCACACGTCCAGCCCCCCGACCGCCGAGCGGACGCTGTCCTCGGAGGTCAGGTCGAACGCGAGCGGGCGGGCCCCGGTCTCGGCGGCGAGCCGCTCCAGCGACTCCACCGATCGGCCGCTGGCGATGACGTCGGCGCCGGCGGCCCGGAGCCGGCGCACCGTGGCCCCGCCGATGCCGCCGGAGGCCCCGGTCACCAGCACGGTGCGGCCGTCGAAGTCGGTCATGGAAGGGCATCTCCTCAGCAGCTGCCGGCGCGGTCGTGCCCCGCCGCGGGAGCGCCGGTCGCCGGTCCGATGCAACCACACCCGGCCGGCCATGTCACCGGTGACATGACCAGCCGCGCGGCGCGTTGACGGCGCCGCCGTCCCGTCTCTACCGTCGTCGGCGCCCCGCTGCGGCCGCCCCCGGCGGCAGCGGCCGCCGACCCGGGAGGAGGGGCGAGGTGCACGAGCAGACCCTGCCCGACGCGGGCTCCCCGCCGGTCGTGCGCGCTACCCCGCAGCAGCTGGTCGAGCGGGCCGCCGCCCTCGCGCGCCCCGGCACCCGGCGCCTGCTGGGCATCACCGGCGCTCCGGGCGCGGGGAAGTCGACCCTCTGCGCCGCGCTGCTCGACGCCCTCGGCGACCGGGCGGCGCTGGCGGCCATGGACGGCTTCCACTACGCGAACGCCGAACTGGCGAGGCTCGGGCGCGCCGACCGCAAGGGGGCACCGGACACCTTCGACGTCGACGGCTACGTCGCCCTGCTCGACCGGTTGCGGACGCCGCCCGCGGTGCCGGTCTACGCGCCGGTGTTCGACCGCGCGCTCGAGGAGCCGATCGGCAGCGCCGTCCCGGTCTGGCCGGACACCCCGCTGGTGCTCACCGAGGGGAACTACCTGCTCCTGGACGAGCACGGCTGGTCCGCGGTGCGCACCCGCCTGGACGAGGTCTGGTACCTGGACCTCGCGCCGGCGGTGCGCGAGCGGCGGCTGCTCCGCCGGCGGCGGTCCTACGGCCACGAGCCGGAGGCGGCCGAGGCCTGGGTGCGTTCGGTCGACGGGCGCAACGCCCGGACCGTCGAGACGTCGCGGCCGCGCGCCGACCTCGTCGTCCACCTCGACGTCCCGGAGACGACCGGGGACGACCTGCCGGGCTGACCCGCCCGCGCGGACGCCCCGCCCCTCGGGAGAGGGACGGGGCGTCGAGCGTCGCCGCGGCTCAGCAGCTGGAGCGGTACACCGCGTCCTGGTTGTCGGCCAGGTTCTCCTTCGTGAGGATCGTGAACCCGGTCTGGATCTCGGCCTCCGGCTCCTCACCGTTCAGCTCGGCGACGACCTGCTCGAGGCCCTGCCGGCCGATCTCGGCCGGCTGCTGGGCCACGAGGGCCTGCACGGTGCCGTTCTCCAGCGCCTCGACCTGGGCCGGGCCGGCGTCGAAGCCCACGACGGTCACCTGCTCCTCCGCACCCGCCTGACGCAGCCCGGTGGCCGCCCCCTCCGCGGCGAAGAGGTTGGTGCCGAAGATGCCGATCAGGTCGGGGTCGGACTGGAGCGTCGAGGTGACGATCCGGGCGCCCTCGGCGACCTCGTTCTGCGCGTACTGCGTGGGCAGGGCGGTGAACTTCGGGTCCTCGGCCAGGGCGTCGAGGAAGCCCTTGATCCGCGCCTCGTTGGTGCTGATGCCCGGCTCGTGGCCGACGATGAGGACCTTGCCGCCGTCCGGGTTGGCCTCCTGGATGGCCTGGAAGGCCGCGGCCCCGCCGCCCTCGTTGTCCGAGGCGACCTGGGTGATCGCCATGGAGGGGTCCTCCAGGGTGGTGTCGACCAGGCCGACGGTGACCCCCGCGTCCGCCGCCGCCTTGATCGGGCGGTACATGCCGGTGACGTCGGTCGGCGCGATGAGCAGCCCGTCCGGCGAGCTCGCCACGACGCTGTCGACGATCGGCGTCTGCTGGGCCGGGTCGAACTGCTGGGGACCCTGGGTGGTCACCTCGACGCCGAGCTCCTCGGCCGCCTCCTGGATGCCGCACTCCATGGTGATGTAGAACTCGTCACCGGCTACGCCCTGGACGAAGGCCACCTCGTAGGCCTCCGATCCCCCGCCGCTCCCGCCGGCCGACCCGCCGTCGGAGTCGTCACCGCCGCAGGCGGCGAGAGCGAGGGCGAGCGCCGAGATGGCGGCGATCCGGGCAGTGATGCCTCTGTTCACTGTGCTTCCTTTCGACGTGCCCCTTGTGGGCGGGAGAACCGGGAGAACAAGGAACGACGGGTGCTCGCCCCGCGGCTGGCGGCGGCGCGGCGGACCTGGTCGACGTAGACCGCGGCGATGAGGAACGCACCGACGACGACCTGCTGCCAGAAGGGCTGGACGCCCATGATCACGAAGCCGTTCTGCAGGACGGCGGGGATGAACAGACCGATCACCGTGCCGGCGATCGTGCCGATGCCGCCGAAGAGGCTCGTGCCGCCGATGACGACACCGGCGATGACGTTGAGCGCGGTGTTCGACTGCCCGGCGATCGTGGTCGAGGAGAAGAAGGCGAGGTTCAGGATGCCGGCCAGGCCGGCGCAGAACCCGGCCAGCGTGTAGACGAGGATCAGGTGCCGGTCCGCCCTGACGCCGACCCGCCGCGCGGCCTCGTCGTTGGAGCCGACGGCGTAGGTGTACCGGCCGAAGCGGGTGCGGTGCAGGATGACCGCGCCGATCACGATGACGGCCAGCGCGATCAGCGACAGGTAGGGGATCTGGCCGAACAGCCGGCCGAAGCCGATCGTGTCGGTCAGCACCGTGGGCGCGCCCCGCAGGTCGATGCCGCCGGTCAGGATCTGCGCGGCGCCCAGCGCCATGCCCAGCGTGCCCAGGGTGACGATCAGCGGGGGCACCTTCAGGCGGGCGACGACCACGCCGTTGAACAGCCCCCACAGCGTGCCGGAGCCGCAGGCGGCCAGGGCGCCGACGATCGACACCCCGACGCCCTGCCCACCCAGGGCCTCCATGGTCTTGGCCGCGACCACGCCGCTGAAGACCAGCACGCTGCCGACGGAGAGGTCGATGCCGCCGGTGATGATCACGAACGTCATCCCGACGCCGATGATCGCCAGGATGGAGACGTTGACGACGACGTTGCGGAAGTTGTTGATCGACAGGAACGCGTCCGGCTCGGCGATGCTGAACAGCACGATGAGGATGAGCAGCACGCCCAGGATCTGGAACGCCTGGGCGCCCACGAGGCGCTGCAGCGTGGACTTCGGCTTCTCCTCGTCGACCGCTGCGGCGTCCCGGTCCGGCTCCGTCGCGGTGGTCACGCCGCCTCCTCCTGGCTGATCGCGCCGGTCATGGCCCCCACCAGCTCCTCCATCGAGGTCTGCTTGGCGTCGTAGGTCGCCACCCTGCGGCCGAGGCGGAGCACCTGGATGCGGTCGGCCACCTCGATCACGTGCGGCATCGAGTGGCTGATGAGCACGACGGCGATGCCGCGGTCGCGCACCCGCCGGATCAGGTCCAGCACGTTGCGGGTCTGCACCACGCCGAGGGCCGCGGTGGGCTCGTCGAGGAAGATCACCCGGCTGGCCCACGCGGCCGCGCGGGCCACGGCGATCTGCTGCCGCTGGCCACCGGACATCGCGCCGACGGGTGCGGTGAAGTCCCGCACCGTCGCGCCGAGGTCGGCGAAGGCCCGCTGGGTCTTCTCCTTCATCTCGGCGTGGTCCATGAAGCCGAGCTTCCCGAGCAGGCCGGAGCGCATGACCTCGCGACCGAGGTACATGTTCTGCACCGGGTCCAGGTGCGGGGCGAGCGCGAGGTCCTGGTAGACGGTCTCGATGCCCAGCGCGCGGGCCGCGGCGGGGCTGTCGATCGTGACGCGCTTCCCGTCGCTGTACAGCTCGCCCGAGTCGATGGCGAGCGAGCCGGAGAGCGCCTTGACGAGGGTGCTCTTGCCGGCGCCGTTGTCGCCGATGAGGGCGACCACCTCACCGGGCTCGATGTCGAAGTCGGCGCCGTCGAGGGCACGGACGTGCCCGAACTCGCGCCGGAGGCCCCGGGCCTCGAGGGCGGCGGTCACCGCGCCCCCTCCTGTGCGTGCGGCGTCGTCATGGTCGACGCCCTCCCTTCTGCTCCGTGGCGCACCCTGTCCTGCAAGCTGTCCTGCGGCACGTGGCCGTCGCCCCCCTCGTGGCCGGGCGGCCGGAGCTCTCCGGAGCCCCGCGCCACGAGCCCGACCGGCACCATCACCGTCTCCGCCGGGGCGTCGGGCTCGTCGAGCCGGCGGAACAGCCGCTCGGCGGCGGCGCGACCGATGACCTCGGGGTCGTGGTCCAGGACCGTGACCGCCGGGACGAGGGAGTCGGCCATCGCGAAGTCGTCGAAGCTGACCACCGCGACGTCGGTGCGCCCGCGGCCGTGCAGCAGCGGCACCAGCCCCAGCGAGCAGCGCATGTTGGACGAGAAGATCGCCGTCGGCGGCTGCGGCGCGGCGAGCAGCAGCTCGGCCGCCTCCCGGGCCTCGGCCGCCGTCCCGGCGCCCACGGCGACGAGCGACTCGTCGCCGGCGAGCCCGTGCGCGGCGAGCGCCCGGCGGTAACCGGCCAGGCGCAACCGGGTGGTCGGGTTGCGCAGCTCCGACCCGAGGAAGGCGACCCGCCGGTGGCCGTGGTCGAGCAGGTGCCGGGTCGCCGTCTCCGCGGCGGCGAGGTCGTCGACCAGCACGGCGTCGCTGACCAGCCCCTCCGGGAGCCGGTCCACGAACACGATCGGCGTCCGCCGGCCGGGCCCGGCGAGGTAGGTGTGGCTCTGGGCCATCGGGGCGACGATGAGGCCGGCGACCTGGCGGACGAGCAGGCTCTCCACGATCACCGACTCCCGCTCCGGCTCCTGGTTGCCGACGCTCGAGACCATCACCGCCAGGCCCCGCTCGTACGCGGCCTGCTCGACGGCGCTGGTGAGCCGGGCGAAGAACGGGTCGGCGAGGCTCTCGACGACCAGGCCCACGACGTCGGCGCGGCCGACGCGCAGCGAGCGGGCCACCAGGTTGGGCTGGAAGCCCAGCTCGGCGATCGCCTTCTGCACCCTGGCCCGGGTGCCGGGGGTGACGTGCGCGTCGTCGTTCACGACGCGGGAGACCGTCTTCGCGCTCACCGCCGCGAGGCGGGCGACGTCACGCAGCGTGACGCGCTCACGCACGACTGCTCCCCCGGGGCGCGTTCGACGGCACGACGCCCAGCGGGCGCGCGGTCGGGGCGGGGACGGGCACGGCGGGCACCTCTGGGGCGTCGGTGAGCTGTCGTGGGTGACGTGGGTCATGCAAAACCGCTTTGTCATCGATGTCAAGCCATCGATATCTGGTCGAGACCGAGTTGTTGCCGGGAGCTACTGTCCCTCCACCGACCCCGCCGGCCGGCCAGATCGGCCATCCCCGAGGAGGACCCATGACGACGACCGGTGACTCTCCGCAGTCCGGTTCCTGGACGTCGCTGCCGAGCCACCGCGCCTGGCTGGACGCCGAGGGCGAGCGGCTGCTGGCCTTCGCGGAGTCGGCCGGTGGTGCGCCGGCCGGGTTCGCCTGGCTCGACGACGACGGCCGTCCCGACGCGGCGCAGGCGCCCCAGCTGTGGATCACCGCGCGGATGACGCACGTCTTCGCGCTGGCCCACCTGCGCGGGCGGCCCGGCGCCGGGCCGCTGGTCGACGCCGGGCTGGCCGCCCTCACCGGCCCGTTCCGGGACGCCGAGCACGGCGGCTGGTTCTCCTCGCTGACCGCGGAGGGTGCACCCGCCGCCACCGACAAGTCCGCCTACGACCACGCCTTCGTCGTGCTGGCCGCGGCCAGCGCCACGGCCGCCGGCCGACCGGGCGCGGCGGAGCTGCTGGCAGACGCGCTCGCGGTGGTGGAACGGCACTTCTGGCGGGACGAGGAGGGCCGGTCGGTCGAGAGCTGGGACCGCGCGTGGACCGAGCTGGAGGCCTACCGCGGCGCCAACAGCAACATGCACACGGTCGAGGCCTTCCTCACCGTGGCCGCCGTGACCGGCGACGACCGGTGGCTCACCCGGGCGACGAGCATCGCCGAGCGGCTGGTGCACACGGCGGCCCGCGAGAACGGCTGGCGGCTGCCCGAGCACTTCGATCCCGGCTGGCGGCCGCTGCCGGACTACAACGCCGACCGGAAGAACGACAAGTTCCGCCCCTACGGCTCCACCCCCGGCCACTGGCTGGAGTGGTCCCGCCTGCTGCTGCACCTGGAGGCCGCGCTCGGCGCCGACGCCCCCGGCTGGCTGCTCCCCGACGCCCGCAGCCTGTTCGCCGCCGCCGTCGAGGTCGGCTGGGCGCCCGACGGGGAGCCCGGCTTCGTCTACACGCTGGACTGGGCGGACCGGCCGGTCGTCGCCTCCCGGCTGCACTGGGTCCTCACCGAGGCCATCGGCGCCGCGGCCGCGCTCGTCCAGCGCACGGGCGAGCCCGGCTACGAGCGCTGGTACCGCACGTTCTGGGACGAGGCCGTGACCCGCTTCGTCGACCGGGAGCGCGGCAGCTGGGTGCACGAGCTGCCCGTCGGGGAGGCCGACGCCGTCTGGTCGGGCAAGCCCGACGTCTACCACGCCTACCAGGCCACGCTGCTCCCCCAGCTCCCGCTGGCCCCGGTGCTGGCCGCGGCGCTGCGGCGGGAGCCCGGTGCGGGCTGAGGTGTCAGCCGGCCAGCAGCCGGACCAGCCGCTCGACCTCGTGCGCCGTCGCCGTCCGCGCCGCCCCGAGGTACTTCCGGGGGTCGACCAGCGCCGGGTCGGCGGCGAGCGCCTCCCGCACCGCGCGGGTGAACGTGCCGTTCAGGTGCGTGGAAATGTTGATCTTCGTCATCCCCGCCCGCACGGCCTCCCGCAGGTGGTCGTCCGGGACGCCGGAGGAGCCGTGCAGCACCAGGGGCACCGCCACGGCCTCCCGGATCGCCGCGATCAGGTCCAGGTCGAGCTGCGCGGTGCGCGTGGTCATCGCGTGCGAGCTGCCGACCGCCACCGCCACCGCGTCGATGCCGGTCTCCGCGACGAACCGCGCGGCGTCCTCCGGCCGGGTCCGCACCCCGGGGGCGTGGACGCCGTCCTTGCCGCCGATCTCGCCGATCTCGGCCTCGACGGAGGCGCCCTGGTCGTGCGCCCGCTCGGCGACGCCCCGCGTGGTGGCGAGGTTCTCCTCGACCGGGAGGGTGGAGCCGTCGAACATCACCGAGGTGAAGCCGAGGGCCAGGGCCTGCTCGACGAGCGCCACGTCGGTGGCGTGGTCCAGGTGCACCACCACCGGGACGTCGGCGGCGTCGGCGATCTCCAGCATCGCCCGGCCCACGGGCGCCAGCGCCCCGTGGTACCGGACGGCGTTCTCGCTGACCTGCAGGACGGTGGGGCGGCCCGCCGCCTCGGCCCCCGCGACGATCGCCTCGGCGTGCTCGACCTGGATGACGTTGAAGGCCCCGAGGCCGCTGCCCGCCTGCTGCGCCGCGGTCAGGACGTCGGTCAGTGCTGCGCGTGCCACGGTGTGCTCCTCGGTTCAGCGGTCCCGCCGGGAGCGTCCGGGGCGGGCTCGGGGCCGCAGGGCGGACCCTGCGCGGCGCGGGGGGCCGCTCCGGCCGGGCATGCCGGCGCCCGGCCGGAACGTAGCAGTCCGCCGATCCACCCTGCTCTACCGTCCGCCCGCAGCGCCACCAGGCCCAGGAGGAGATCCGTGCACGCACCGCCGGCAGGCCCGACCGTCCACGTCGTCAGCCCGAACCCCGCGCAGGACCGGTTGCAGGTGGTCCCGCGGCTGGTGGCGGGCGAGGTGCACCGCGCCGTCGAGGTGGTCAGCCGGCCGGGCGGCAAGGGCATGATCGTCGCCCGCGGCACCGTCCGGCTGGGCGGCCGGGCCGCGCTGCACGGCTTCGTCGGCGGGTCCGTGGGCGCGCAGATCTCGGCCGGCTGCCGCGAGCTGGGCATCGACGACCGGCACGTGCCGATCGCGGGTGAGACCCGGGTGACCACGGTGATCGTCGACCGCGCCACCGGCGACTCCACCGTCATAAACGAGCCCGGCCCGGAGGTCGGCGCCGGAGAGGTCGACGCCCTGGTCGGGGGCCTCGTGGCCGCGGTGCGCCCCGGCGACCTGGTGGTGTGCACCGGCAGCCTGCCGCGGGGCGCCCCGGCCGAGCTGTACGCGCGCTGCGTGACCGCCCTGCGCGGGCGCGGCGTCCGCACCGTCGTCGACACCTCCGGGCCGGGGCTCGGCTCCGCGATCCGCTCGGGCCCGGACGTGCTCAAGGTGAACGAGGAGGAGCTGCGGGCCGACGGCGGGCTCATCGGCGCCGGTGAGACCGCCGACCTCGACACGCTCATGGCGCGCGCGCTGGCGGCCGGGGTCGGGGCGGTCGTCGTCACCCGGGGTGCCGCGGGCCTCTCCTACCGCTCGGCCGACGAGGGCTGGGACGTGTCCAGCCCCGAAGTGCCGGTGGTCAACGCGACCGGCTCCGGCGACATGATGCTCGCCGGCTTCGTCACCTCGCTCGCGCGCGGGAACGACCTGCCGACCGCGCTGCGCACCGGGGCGGCGGCCGGAGCGGCCAACGCCCAGCGGCTGGAGCCGGACCTCGACGGGCGCGACGAGGTCGACGAGCTGGTCGGGTCCGCCGTCGCCACCCCCGTGCCCGGGGTGCGCCCGTGAGCACCGCGTTCCTGGGCATCGACGTCGGCACGACCCGCACCAAGGCGGTCGTCCTGGGGTCGGGGGACGGCGCCCTCCTCGCCGCGGCCGCCGCCCCGACCCCGCAGGGCGAGGACGACGGCATCGCCGTCCACTCCCCCGCGGCGGTCCGGGCCGTCGCCCTCGACGTCGCCCGGCGGGCCCTCTCCGACGCCGGTCCCGAGGCCCGCGCCGGGCTGGGCGGCATCGCCGTGACCTCCGTGGGCGAGGAGGCCGTGCTGCTCGACGGCGCGGGCCGGCCGGTCGGCGACGTGCCCACCTGGTTCTCCGGCGTCGGCTCGGCGCCGGCCCGGGAGCACGCCGCCGAGCTGGACCGCCGCGCCCCGGTCACCGGCCTCCGGCACCCGGAGTACACCGTCCACGCGCTCGCCTGGTGGGCCCGCAGCCGGCCGGGCGCGACCCGGGCGGCCGCCACGTTGACCGACCTCGGCAGCTGGCTGCTCTCCTCCCTCGGCCCCGGCGACCTGGTGATGGACCACTCCCACGCCTCGCGCACGGGCCTGTTCGACGCGCCCACCCGGTCGTGGCGCGCCGAGGCCCTCGACGTGGTGGGCACGGGCCACCTCGCCCTCCCCCGCCTCGTGCCCTCGGGCACGGTCATCGGCGAACTGGGCGGCGACCCCGCCGCGGAGCTGGGGATCGCGGCCGGGATCCCCCTGGTCAGCGGCGGGCACGACCACTTCTGCGGCGCCCTCGCCGCCGGCGCCCGCTCCCCCGGTGACCTGTTCGTCTCCGCGGGGACGTCGGAGGCGCACCTGCTGGTCACCGACTGCCTCGACCCGGCCGCGACGGCGGGCAGCGAGGTGGGCTGCTTCGTGACCGACGGCCTGTACTACCTGCACGCGGCGCTGCCGTCGGGAGCGCTGTACCTGACCTGGACCGGGCTGCTGGGCCTGGACCCCTCCGCCCCCCTCGACGACCTGATCGCCGGCGAGCCGGTGGGCAGCCGGGGCGTGCGGGGCCGCATCTCCGCCGACCGCCGGCTGACCCTGGACGGCGTTCCGCTCGACGTCGCCCCGGCGACCCTGCTCCGCGCGCTCATGGAGACCACCGCGGTGGCGTCCCGGGAGCTGACCCGGGACCTCAGCCGGGTCGCCGGCCGGGCGGTGGGCCAGCGGCTGCTGGGCGGCCGGCCGGCCGAGTCGGCCACGTGGCGGGAGATCCGGGCGGCGATCGGGGAAGGCGCCGCCGCCTTCGTCGACGCGCAGGAGGCCACGGCGCTCGGCGCGGCGCACCTGGCCGTCCGCGCGGTCACCGGCCGGCTGCCACCACCGGTCCCCCGCCGCCCCGGCCCGGAGCTGTCGCCGGAACGGCGGCAGGAGTACGGCCGCGCCCTCGGCTGACCGGGGTGTGTTGACCAGTCGGGCCTGCGCGCCGGCCTGCGGAGGCGCCACCTCTGGCGTGACTCCTTTGGAGCGACCCGCCGGCGTGCTCAGACCGTGGGGTCACCCTCGGGTACCTCGGTCGCCACCACCTCGGCCACCACCGCGTCCTCACCGGACAGCCCCTCGGCCTGCTCGTGCTCGTCGTGGAAGGCCAGCCAGCGCATCCCGAGGGCCTCGCGCTGCTCGTCGTCGACGGCCTCCTTGAAGGAGGGGAAGAAGTCCGTCTCCTCCTCGGCCATGTGGTCGGCGTTGACCTGGCGCGCGTTGCGCACGGCCTCCCACCAGTCGTCGCTGCCGACCTCGTGCTGCTCGACGGCGGTTGCGGCGTGCCGGATCTCGTTGTGGTCGTGCACGCCTTCCGCCGTCTCCTCCTCGCCTCCAGGCGCCTCCTGGGCGAGCAAGGGGTAGAACAGCTCCTCCTCGGCGACGGCGTGCACCTCCAGCTTGGCGTGCAACTCCTCCCATGCGGCGGCGAGCTCCTGGCCGGACAGGTCGTCGAGCGCGGCGAAGTCCCGCCGGAAGACCTCGTGCTCGGCCAGGACCAGGGCGGTGATCTCGAAGTCGGACATGCCCTGCACCTACCCGTGCGGCAGGGAGGTAGGCGGGTGAGCGCCACCCGCCCCGGCGGATCGGCTCGGGTATCAGCCACCGGGTCGTCGGTAGCGGAGATTGACCTCCTCGAGCGGGCCCCCGTTCACGAACTCCAGCGGAACCGGCGACCCGCCCGGGTTGTCGTACAGCCGCACTCCGTCGCCGAGCAGCACGGGCAGGACGTGCAGGTCCATCTCGTCGAGCAGGCCGCGCTCGAGGAGCTGTCGGCCGATGCTCGGGGACAGCACCTCGACGTTCTTGCCTCCGGCGGCGCGCCGCGCGATCTCCACGGCCTCGGCGACGTCACAGCTGAGGAACGTGACCCCTTCCGCGGGCTCGGCGTCCTCGGGGTGGGAGGTGAGCACGAAGACGGGCCCGCTCCACGCACCGCCGTAGACGGCGCCCGCGTGCGGGAACGCGTCCCATCCGTCGCGACCGCCGAGGACGGCCCCGGTCGTCGCCACGTACTCCTCGATGAGGCCTGGCCGGTTGGTGGCCTCGGGCATCCAGTCCATGGCGTGACCGGGGCCGGCGACGAAGCCGTCCAGCGACATGGAGAAGTGCCACAGCACCTTGCCGTCGGCCGTTCGGGGGCTGGTGTCGTGCATGGCGTCCTCCTCGGGTCAGTGGCGAGTCGCTCGACTCACCACTTCGAGGCTAGGGGTCGACACAGAGGCGAGTCAACCGTCTCACCTCTGTGCGAGACTGGCGGCATGTCCCGCGACCTGACCGAGTACCACCGGCGCGTGGCCGACGAGAACCGTGCGGCGATCCTCGGCGCCGCCGAGGCGCTCTTCCTCGAGAGCGGCTACGACAGGACGTCGCTGGCCCGTGTCGCCGAGCGCGCCGGCGTGTCCAAGGCGACGCTGTTCAAGCAGTTTCCGACGAAGGCCGCACTGTTCGAGGCGGTCGTGCTCGCGGTCGGCCCGGCTCCTGGCAGCGAGGTGCCCGCTCCCCCACCCGGCGATCTGCACGCCGGCCTGCTGGCGCTGGGACGGCAGTACGCCGAGGTGCTCGAGCACCCCCGCACGGCCGAGGTGATGCGACTCCTGGTCGCCGAGGGGGCCCGCTTCCCCGAGCTGCGCGAGCGGACCTTCGACTTCGGGACGCTCCCCGCCGTGGTCGCCCTCCACCGCTACCTGCGGGCCGAGCGGGACGCGGGATCGGTGCGGGCCGAGTCCCCCGAGACCGCCTCCGCGCAGTTCCTCGGCATGATCGCGACCGCGATCTTCTGGCCCCGGCTGGTCCACCCCGGCTGGTCGATCGACGACGAGGGCAGACACCGTGCGATCGAGGAGGCCGTGCGGACGATGATCGCGCGCTACGCCGTCCAGTCGACGAACGGTGCTGGCCTCCCGGCGGATCCCCACTCACCTGACCGCTCTGAGTCGCACCGCGACACCGTTGCAGCGGACGGCGAAGAACATCCAGCCGTCATCGGATGACCTCGTCGCTGGCAGACGTGGTCGTCGTCCTCATCGGACAGTCACTGGGCACGAGCATCTTCACCACTGGGTCCAGCCCGTGGGAGCCGATGCCCACCGCCGGCGAGTGGGGCCACACCGCCGTGGTCGTCGAAGGCAGACTCTGCCGGTGTGGCGCACGCGGCTGCCTGGAGGACTACGTCGGGGCCGACGCGGTCGTCAAGCGGTACGAGGAACTGCGTGGGCCGGACGGCGAGGAACCGCAGAACGTCGAAGCCCGGGCCACGGAGTTGCTGGCGGCCGTCGACACCGACCCGGCGGCGGCGGCGGTCGTTCTCGAGGAAGTGGTGCGATACCTGGGCGCCGGCGTCGGCAATCTGGTGGACGTCTTCAGTCCTCGCCGGGTCGTCCTCGGCGGATGGTTCGGCCGGCAGCTGGCCGAGCGCCGGATGACCGAGATCATCGAGTTGGCGTCACGCGACGCGTTACGCACCCCCTTCGAGGACGTCGAGGTCGTGCGCGCCGACCTGGGCGTCGACGCGGTCGCGATGGGGGCGGCGACCCTCCCGGTGGCGCGCTTCCTCTCGTCGGGCGGCCAGCGCGACGCAGCGCGCGGTGGAAGGCCACGCGCGACCGTCGCTGCCGACGAGATCCAGACCTGAACCGCCCGACCTGCCGCAGCTGCGCACCGGAGCTGACCCGGTCGACGTGCGGCTTCTGCACGACCACCTCGAACGGGCCGTCCACGCACGCGGCGGGGCACCGGAGCCCTATCCCGTTCTCACCGAACGGGCCCGCCGATCTGCAAGCAGATGGTCCGCCCTGCGCCGACCCACGCACCCGGGCCGTCTGAGGCGACCTGGTCCGACCGGTGACCCGACGCCGCAGGACCCATCGGCCGGCCAGAGCATTCCCGACGGGTAGGAACCCTCGTCGCGGCGACTCCTCCTCGGTCGCCCACTGTCGGACAGCGGCTGCCGAGCCCCTGGCCCCAGCGACATGCGTGCTGTGCAGATCACCCGCGTCGGCGGCCCAGAGGTCCTGGGCGTCGTCGACGTCCCCGAGCCGGAGGCCGGTCCCGGCCAAGAGGTCTACGACGTCTCGATCCCCGGCGTGGACTACGCCGACACCCACCGCTAGCTGTCGCCCACTGACCTGACCGGCCGACGGACCCCTTCGGCGACAGAGACCTCCACCCTGCCCACCTGGTCCCGCGGGAACGACAGCACGTCCGGCCGAGGTGCCGCCCTCCGGGATGCGGATCGCTGGAGGCCCGGAGGGCAGACGGAGGCAGAGCTGTACCGGCTGGGTGCGGCACACCGCGGGCAAGCGCAAGGTGTCGTGACCACGGACGTTGTCGACTGCCGGCGTGGCGGCTTGATCACGGAGGCCTCCGGAAAGGAGTGGCGGTGCTTGACGTCGCCGTTCCGAACCGGAGGTCTCAGTGGGTCACGCTAATGCCAGCACGACGGTCTCTGCCTGCAGGTTGCTCGTCGATCGCGCCCTGGCCGGTCACCGTCCCGGCGAGGTTGCCAAGCGGTTGGGCGTCAGTCGGCAGACGGTCTACAAAGGGTGCGCCGCTACCGGGCCGAGGGTGCCGCAGGCCTGGCTGACCGGTCCTCACGGCCACACCGGCTGGTCGGCGCCCTGGGCCGGCAGCGCGTCGATCAGCGCGTAGGCACACCGCACAACCCGAAACCGTCGACGGCAAGTGTCGCGCCCTCGCCGATGTCGGCGACCGCCTCCTCGGCGGACGCCCTTACCTTGTCCATGCACGAACCTCCGTTGAGAGAACGAGAACGATGACGGCGGACGGGATCGACGATCCACCGGCTCAGCCGATGACGGCGATCAGGTCGCCGCCTTCGACCTGTTGGACGGGCCCGATGGCCAGGCGCTGCACGGTGCCTGCGACAGGCGCGGTGACGGCAGCCTCCATCTTCATGGCCTCGATCGTGGCGATCGACTGCCCGGCGTCGACGCGAGCGCCCTCGACGACCTGGAGCGTCACGACACCGGCGAACGGTGCGGCGACCTGACCGGGATCGTCGCGGTCGGCCTTCTCAGCAGCCTTGACCTGCGCGTCGACCGAGCGGTCGCGCACGCTGACCGGCCGCAGCTGCCCGTTGAGTGTGCCCATGACCGTGCGCATGCCCCGCTCGTCGGGGTCGCCGACCGCCTCGATGCCCAGCAGGAGCGTCACCCCGGGCTCGAGGTCGACGGCGTGCTCCGTCCCGGCGCGCAGGCCGTACAGGAACTGCTCGGTCGGCAGCACCGACACGTCGCCGTACTGCTCCTGGTGGGCGGAGAAGTCGCGGGTGGGCGCCGGGAACAGCAGGCGGTTGAGCGTCTCCCGTGGCGCCTCTGCCAGGCCGCGGACGTCGTCGTCGGTGAGCTCGGCGGGTGGCCCGGCGGGGCGGCGGCCCTCCAGCGCACGGGCGCGGAATGGCTCCGGCCAGCCGCCGGGCGGGTCGCCGAGCTCCCCGCGCAGGAAGCCGATCACCGAGTCCGGCAGGTCGTACTTCCCCGGATCCGCCGCGAAGTCCTCCACGGTCACGCCCGACCCCACGAGCTGCAGCGCCAGGTCGCCGACGACCTTGGACGACGGGGTGACCTTGACCAGCCGGCCGAGCAGCCGGTCGGCGGCGGCGTAGGCGTCCTCGACCTCCTCGAATCGCTGCCCGAGCCCCAGCGCGATCGCCTGCTGGCGCAGGTTGGACAGCTGCCCGCCGGGGATCTCGTGGGTGTACACCCGCCCGGTCGGTGCGGGCAGCCCAGACTCGAACGGCGCGTACACCCGCCGCGCCGCCTCCCAGTAGGGCTCCAGGTCGTTCACCGCGGCAAGGTCCAGTCCGGTGGCCCGCTCCGTGGCGTCCGTGGCGGCGACGATCGCCGACAGCGGCGGCTGGCTCGTCGTACCGGCCATCGAGGCCACCGCGCCGTCGACGGCGTCCACCCCCGCCTGCCACGCGGCCATCAGGGTGGCCAGCTGGCCGCCGGCGGTGTCGTGGGTGTGCAGGTGCACGGGCAGCTCGAACCGCTCGCGCAGCGCGGTGACCAGGCGGGCGGCCGCCGGCGGGCGGAGCAGGCCGGCCATGTCCTTGATCGCCAGCACGTGGGCGCCGGCGCCGACGATCCGCTCGGCCAGCCGCAGGTAGTAGTCGAGGGTGTACAGATCCTCCCGCGGATCGGAGAGGTCGCCGGTGTAGCAGAGCGCCACCTCGGCCACCGCCGTCCCCGTGCCGCGGACCGCATCGATGGCCGGGCGCATCTGCTCGACGTCGTTGAGCGCGTCGAAGATCCGGAACACGTCGATGCCGGTGGTCGCCGCCTCGCGGACGAAGGCCTCGGTGACCGCCTCCGGGTAGGGCGTGTAGCCGACGGTGTTGCGTCCCCGGAGCAGCATCTGCAGGCAGACGTTGGGCACCGCCTCCCGGAGGGCTGCCAGCCGGTCCCACGGGTCCTCGTGCAGGAACCGCAGGGCGACGTCGTAGGTCGCGCCGCCCCACGCCTCGAGGGAGAACAGCTGCGACGTCGTGCGAGCCACGTGCCCGGCCACGGCGAGCAGGTCCTTGGTGCGCACCCGGGTGGCCAGCAGCGACTGGTGGGCATCGCGAAACGTGGTGTCCGTCACCGCCAGCGCGGTCTGCGTCCGCAGATCGGCGGCGAAGCGCTCCGGGCCGACGGCGAGCAGCCGCTGCCGGGAGCCGTCCGGCGGTGGGGTGCGCAGGTCGACGGCGGGCAGTTTCGCCACCGGGTCGACCAGGTGCGGGGGCTCCCCGTGCGGCCGGTTCACCGTGACGTCGGCCAGGTAGGTCAGCAGTCGGGTGCCGCGGTCGGCGGAGGTCCGCGCGACCAGCAGGTGCGGCCGCTGCTCGATGAACGACGTCGTCACCCGGCCGGCGGCGAAGTCCGGGTCGTCGAGCAGCGCCTGCAGGAACGGGATGTTGGTGGCCACGCCGCGGATGCGGAACTCGGCCACTGCCCGGCGGGCCCGGGCCACCGCGGCGGGGAAGTCGCGGCCGCGGCAGGTCAGCTTGACCAGCATGGAGTCGAAGTGCGCGCCGACCTCGGCGCCCAGCGAGGGCCCGCCGTCCAGCCGGATCCCGGCTCCGCCCGGGGACCGGTAGGTGGTGATCCGGCCGGTGTCGGGACGGAAGCCGTTGGCCGGGTCCTCCGTGGTGATCCGGCACTGCAGCGCTGCGCCGCGCAGCTGGATCGCGTCCTGGGTCAGACCGAGGTCGGGAAGGGTCTCCCCTGCCGCGATGCGGAGCTGGCTCTGCACCAGGTCGACGTCGGTGACCTCCTCGGTGACCGTGTGCTCCACCTGGATCCGCGGGTTCATCTCGATGAAGACGTGCCGGCCCTGCCGGTCGAGCAGGAACTCCACCGTCCCGGCGTTGACGTAGCCGATGGCACGGGCGAAGGCGACCGCATCCGCGCACATCCGCTCCCGCAAACCCTCGTCGAGGTCCGGGGCCGGCGCGAGCTCGACCACCTTCTGGTGACGGCGCTGCACCGAGCAGTCCCGCTCGAACAGGTGCACCACGTTCCCGGCGCCATCGGCCAGGATCTGCACCTCGATGTGCCTCGGCTCGACGACGGCCTGCTCGAGGAAGACCGTCGGGTCCCCGAACGCCGACTCCGCCTCCCGCATCGCCGCCTGCACTGCGCCCGACAGCTCCTCCTGCGACTCGACACGACGCATCCCGCGCCCACCGCCGCCGGCAACCGCCTTGACGAACACCGGGAACGGCAGCTGCCCGGCCGAGGCCAGCAGGGTGTCGAGGTCGGCGCTGGGCTCGGTCGAGGCCAGCACGGGCAGGCCGGCCGATCGTGCCGCCGCGATGGCACGCGCCTTGTGGCCGGTCAGCTCCAGCACCGATGCCGGCGGCCCCACGAAGGTGATGCCGGCCCGCACGCACGCCTCGGCGAGCTCCGGGTTCTCCGAGAGGAAGCCGTAGCCGGGGTAGACGGCGTCCGCACCCGACCGCTGCGCGGCGGAGACGACCTCGTCGACCGACAGGTAGGCCCGCACCGGGTGCCCCTCCTCGCCGATCTGGTAGCTCTCGTCGGCCTTCAGCCGGTGCACGGAGTTGCGGTCCTCCCACGGGAAGACCGCAACCGTGCCCGCGCCCAGTTCGTACGCCGCGCGGAACGCGCGGACGGCGATCTCCCCGCGATTGGCCACGAGGACCTTGGAGAACATGCCGCCTCCCGGCTTCGTCGACCGTCCCGGCCCGGTCACGGGCGGTCGAGGACGGCGAAGAGCAAGCCGCCGATCATCGCGAGGTTCTTGTGGAACTGGATGCGCTGCATCTTGCGGGCGGCCGGGTCCTCGATGGACCAGAAGGCGTGGCCGGCCAGCGTGGTGGGGACCATCGAGCCGGCGAGTGCCAGCGCCGAGAGCCGCGGCAGCACGCCCAGGGCCAGCAGCGCACCGCCGCCCAGCTGGACGGCGGCGTTGGCCCGGACGACCAGTTCGTCGTCCGCGGGCATGGGGAGGGCCCGACGCATCAGCGCCAGCGTGGGGCCGGCCTGGTCGACCCGCCCCCCGGGGGTCCGGAGAGCGTCGGCGCCCAGCAGGGCGTAGGTGGATCCGCTCAGGACACGGGCGAGCGCACGCAAGGGGGTGGGCACGGGGTCAGCTCCTGGGATAGGCGTCGAGGCGTGGTGGAACAGGTGGAGGGCACGGCACCGACGTGCCCGCTCAGGCGACCTCGCTCGAGGACTCGCCCGGGTCGTGCTCGTCGACAGCGCAGGTGACCAGCAGACCGGCGGTGTGCTCGATGTGCTCGGCGAGCAGCCGGCCGGCTTCGGCAGGGTTTCGTGCCACCGCTGCGTCGCGCAGCGCCCGGTGCTCGCCGGCCACGTCCCGATCGGGCTCGTTGCCGAGGGATACCGACCAGCGGCGGTAGAGCTCGGCCTCCTCGCGCAGGCTCGAGGCCATCTCGAGCAGCCGGCGGTTGCCACACCCCTCCAGCAGCGCCCGGTGGAAGTCGGCGTGCGCGGCCGCCCACTCGTCGCTGAGCTGGTCCTGCTCGTCCGGGATGTGCAGCGGTGTGCGTTCCAGGAGGTGGTGAGCCGCCATGACGCGGGACTCCCAGGCGAGATCGCCGTCCTCCACCGCGCGACGGAACACCAGCACCTCGAGGTCGACCCTTGCCGCCGTCAGCTCCCGGAGGTCGCTGTGGGACAGCGGCGTCACGACGAAGCCCTGGTGCGGCTGCACCTGCGCCAGCCCCTGCGACACGAGGCGGCCGAGCGCCTCGCGGAGGACGCCCGCGCTCACCCCGTACGTCGCGATGAGCTCGGGGAACTTGAGCCGCTGGCCGGGACGCGAGCGCCCGGCGAGCACCTCGGTGCGCAACCGCGCGTACACCTCGTCCGCCCGCGTTCCGCCGGATCCGCTCTTGGTCATGGGGACAACCTAACTGATTTCTTATCTGGTGCCTACTTTCGAAAGTAGACATCTTGTGGTTCCGTGTGCTCCATCGCACGTGGCGGCGGATCGACCGTCGGAGCCGGTGCGGAACCCGACTGGAGGAGATCCTCGTGCGTATCGCCAACCTCGCCGGCCGCCTGGTCCTGGTCACCGCTGACGGCGGTGCTGCTCTCGATGTCGAGCGCGCCAGTGGGGGCCGGTTCGGTCCCGACGTCCAGGCCGTCTACGACCGGTGGGCCGAGTTCAGCGAATGGGCCCCGAGCGCCGACCTGTCGGGTGCCGAGCGGTTCGCCGTCACGGACCTGGGTGCGCCCGCGCCGGCGCCGCGGCAGGTGCTCGCCATCGGGCTGAACTACTCCGAGCACGCCGCCGAGTCCGGCTTCGCCGTGCCCGACGCCCCCACCGTGATGTTCACCAAGTGGGCGTCCTGCCTCACCGGCCCGGTCACCACCGTCGAGCTGCCGCCGGGCGGCAACACCGACTGGGAGGTCGAGCTGGTCGCCGTCATCGGCAGGACCGCCCGCAACATCAGCGAGGACCAGGCCTGGCACCACGTCGCCGGGCTGACCGTCGGACAGGACCTCTCCGAGCGGATCACCCAGACCGCCGGCCCGTCCCCGCAGTTCAGCCTCGGCAAGTCCCTGCCCGGCTTCGGCCCGATGGGCCCCTGGCTGGCCACCCTCGACGAGCTGGAGAACCCCGACGACCTGGAGATCGGCTGCGCCATCGACGGCGAGACCGTGCAGAAGGGCCGCACCCGCGACCTGATCTTCTCCGTCCCCGCGATGATCGCCAAGCTCTCGGCCAAGCTGCCCCTGCTGCCCGGCGACGTGCTGTTCACCGGCACCCCCGCCGGCGTCGGCCTGGGCCGCAACCCCCAGCGCTTCCTGCAGCCCGGCGAGGAACTCGTCTCCACCATCAGCGGCATCGGCCAGCTGCGCCAGCGTTTCGTCGCCGCGCCTCCCGCCTGATCGTCCGTCCGGCCGACCAGAACCACGCACTCCCCCGCGGCCTCGCGCCGCCCGTCCGTGTTGCGCGAGAACAGGAGAACGCCATGAGCACGGTGCACGACGTCGCCATCGTCGGTTTCGGCCCCGTGGGCCAGATGCTGGCCCTGCTGCTGGGACGACAGGGACACGATGTCGTCGTCCTGGAACGCCAGCCGGCGCCGTACCCGCGGCCCCGGGCCGTGGTGTTCGACAGCGAGGTCGGCCGCCTGTTGCAGTCGGCCGGGATCGCCGACCGGCTGCGGGACATCTCTGCGCCGGTGCCCGACCACTACGAGTGGCGCAACGCGGCAGGTGAGGCGCTGGTCCGGATCGACTGGAGCGGGCCGGGTCCCGGGGGCTGGCCGGTGGTGAGCTTCTTCACCCAGCCGCAGCTGGAAGAGGTCCTGGCGGCGGCGGTGACGGAGGTCGACACCGTCCGGGTGCACCGGGGAGCCGAGGTGCGGCAGCTCGTGAACCACCCCGACCACGTCGAGCTGACGTGGAGCGGGCCCACGGTCAAGGCGCACACCACGCGCGCCCGCTACGTGATCGGCGCGGACGGCGCCAACAGCTTCGTCCGCCAGCACATGCGCACCCGCACCGAGGACCTGGGCTTCTTCTTCGACTGGCTGATCTGCGACCTCGTCCCGAAGGACGACGAACCGTGGACCGGCCCGATGAACTGGCAGCTCTGCGACCCGGCCCGACCCACCACGCTCGTCTCGGGCGGTCCCGGGCGCCGGCGCTGGGAGTTCATGCGGCTCCCCGGCGAGACCGTCGAGGAGCTCAACACTCCCGAGACCGCCTGGCGCCTGCTCGAGCCCTGGGGCCGCACCCCGGAGAACAGCACCCTGGAGCGGCACGTGGTCTACACGTTCCAGGCCCGCTGGGCCGAGCAGTGGAACGAGGGGCGGCTGCTGCTGGCCGGCGACGCCGCCCACCTCATGCCGCCGTTCGCCGGGCAGGGCATGTGCTCGGGCATCCGCGACGCCGCCAACCTGGCGTGGAAGCTCGACCTGGTGCTGCGGGACCGTGCTCCCGAGGCACTGCTGGACAGCTACACCGAGGAGCGGCGCGCCCACCTGCAGCACGCCATCCACATGTCCGTCGAGCTCGGCAAGATCATCTGCGTGCTCGACCCCGAGCTCGCGGCGGAGCGAGACGCCCGCATGATCGCCGGTGGCGCCGACCCCGCCGTCGTGATGCCCGAGCCGCCACCGAGCGGGCTGAGCGGTGGGATCGTGCACCGCGACGCGGCGGGCGCCCCCTCGCCGGGGGCCGGGGAACTGGGCGAGCAGCACCCCGTCCGGCGCGGTGCGGACGAGCGCCTGCTGGACGAGCTGCTCGACGGACCGGGCTTCACCCTGCTCACCGACGGCCTCTCCGCGACCGATCTCAGCGACCCGGCACGGGAGCTGCTGGCCCGGTGGGACGTCCGGGTCGTCCCGCTCTCCAGCCCGGGGAGCGACGACGGGGACCGCTACGTCGACGTGCACGGCGGCTACCTGCCCGCGATGCGCGCAGCGGGGCAGGTGGCGATGCTGGTCCGGCCGGACTTCTACCTCTTCGGGCGTGCCGATCGCGACGGGGTCGACCGCCTCCTCGGGGACCTGGACGCCCAGCTGAGCACGGCCGCGCCGGCCGGCATCACGGGGTAGGCGCTGCCGTGGCGATCCAGCACCTGGTCACCTTCACCTGGCGGGACGGCACCACCGCCCGCGACGTCGCGGAGCTCGAGCGCGCCCTGCGGGACCTCGTCGGGACCTTCGGGGGCATCGAGTCCTGCGACATCGGCGTGCCCCGCACGCTGGTGGCATCCCGGTCCGCCCCCGAGAGCCGAATGCAGTTCGAGGGTGCCGGCCCGACGCCGGCCGCCCCGCACCACCGCCCCGTCGTGGAGGCCGATGACTTCGGCCCCGCGCAGTGGCGCGCCGCCGTCCTCTCGACCGTGCAGGTGAACTCATGACGACACCCACCCCCGCCGACCAGTTGATCGACGTGCACGCGCACTTCGTCACCGACCGCTACGTGGCCGCCGCACGGGCGGCGGGTCACGAGTTCCCGGACGGCATGGCGGAGTGGCCGAGCTGGGACGTCGGCACGCACCTCGCACTCATGGACCGCGCCGGGATCCGGACCTCGGTCCTGTCGATCTCGTCGCCCGGCACGCATTTCGGCGACGACGACGCCGCGCGCGAACTGGCCCGGGAGGTGAACGAGTTCGCCGCCGGCATCGTGCGCGACCACCCCGGGAGGTTCGGTTCCTTCGCCTCGCTGCCGCTACCCGACGTCGAGGGTTCGCTGGCGGAGCTGGCGTACGCCCTCGACGTCCTCGGCGCGGACGGCGTGGCAGTGGAGACCAACGCACACGGCACCTACCTGGGTCATCCTGCTCTCGAACCGGTCTGGGCCGAACTCGACCGCCGCGGCGCGGTCACCTTCGTCCATCCGACCTCGCCGCCCCGCTGGGAGGCGGTCTCGCTCGGACGGCCACGGCCCATGCTGGAGTTCATCTTCGACTCCACCCGCACGGTCGCCGACCTCGCGCTGAGCGGCGTCCTGGCCCGCTACCCCCGGATCCAGTGGGTGTTCACGCACGGAGGCGGCGCACTGCCCCTGCTCGCAGACCGGATCGAGCTCTTCCGCACCGTGTTCGGCGGCGGCGACCCGGCCGGCGACGACGGAGGCCCGGTGCCCGAACAGCTCCGCCGGCTGTGGTTCGACATGGCCGGTACGCCGTTCCCGCGGCAGGTCCCGGCCCTGACCGCGGCCTTCGGCGACGAGCACCTGCTGTACGGCAGCGACTGGTGCTGGACGCCCTTCGACGGCGCCCTCGCGCAGGTCGCCTCGATCGACGCCGCGGAGCAGCCGCCGCGGGACACCTGGCGCGCGCTCACGACCCGCAACGCGACAGGGTTGCTGCCCCGGCTCGCCCGCGGGGACTGACGCGGGAGGAGCGCGCCCACCGCCGTCGTCCGCCCCGATACCTCAGGGGCGGACGACGGCGGGCTAGATGCCGGCCTGGATGCCGGCGCACCACACGGCGCGGACGGCCCGCGTCGCCCGGATGTCGGCCACGGGATCGCCGTCGAGGAGGACCAGGTCGGCCCTGCGGCCGGGAGCGATCACTCCCCGGTCCGTCAGGCCGAAGTGCTCGGCCGGCAGGACGGTGGCCGCCCGCAGCGCCTCGACGGTCGACAGGCCGGCGTCGACGAGGAGCTCGAGCTCGCTGTGGAGTGCCACCCCGTGCGGAACGTTGGCCGGCGCGCCGGGATCGAGGTTCGCGTCGGTACCGGCCAGGACGGGCACGCCCTGGCGGTGCAGCTCGGCGACGGAAGCGCGGGCGCGGACGAAGTCCACCGGCGGCCCCCCCGGTGCGCGGCCGAGGACGTCGGCGACCGCCGACATCATGGTGAGGGTCGGAACGGCGGCCACTCCCCCGGCGACCATCCGCGCGACCAGGTCGGCGTCCAGCGGCCGGCCGATCGGCACGTGGGTGACGATGTCCACGCCCGCGCTCACCGCCATCTCCGTCGCCAGGGGGCTCGTCGCGTGGGCGATCGTGCGCAGCCCCCGGGCTCGGGCCGCGGCGGCCAGCGCGTCGAGCCTCGGCTGGTCCAGCGCCGCCGGACCCACGAGGGTCGGGTCCTCCACGATGAGCTTGACGTAGTCGACCCCCTCGGCGGCCCGGGCAGCGACGAACGCCTCCGCCTGCTCGGGCCCCGCGAGGGCCGAGTCGGGCGGATAGCCCATGTGGGTGGTGTGCGGACCGCCCGGCGCGCTGGCCGGGGCCCCGGCGCTGCGGACGTCGGTCCGGCCGGGCCGGTGCCGCAGCGAGTCGATCAGCGACGGCGGCCAGCTGGCCATGTCCAGCACGGTGGTCACCCCGGCGTCGCGGCTCCGGTCGAGGTCCTCCGGCGTGCGCACGTGCACGTGGGCGTCGATGAGCCCGGGCAGCAGCGTCCCGCCCGCCCCGTCGACCACGGTGGCGCCGCTGGGGTCGCCGCCGTCGAGGTCGACGATCCGGCCGTCCTCGATCACGACGGTGGTGAGGTCGGTCAGCCCCCAGCCGTCGAAGACGCGCACGTTCGTGATCGCCGTACGGCCGGTGCCGCCGTGGATCGGATCCATCCTGGTACTCCTCTCGATCGCAACCCGCAGCCGCTGCGTCGGCCGATCGGGCGCAGGGTGCGGGTCAGGCGTTGCTGTGGGCGCCGGTCATGAGGGCGGCGAGGTCTTCAGGCTTGAGGAAGGACGCCGGCGGCGGCGGGCCCCAGTTGAACAGGCCCTTGGCGCCCTCGAGGATCTCCGGGGTCCAGAGCTGGTCGTCGACGATGCAGTCCATGTCGGAGTAGTACTCGGAGAAGTTGCCGGCGGGGTCCTTGAGGTACCAGAAGAAGTTGGAGCCGGCGTGGTGGCGTCCCAGGCCCCACACGTGCCGATCGGGGTCGTCCTCGAGCATGGCCATGGCGCCGCGGCCCACCTCGTCGACGTCGTCGACCTGCCAGGAGGAGTGGTGCAGGAAGGTGACCGGGGCGCGCAGCACGAGCAGGTTGTGGTGGTCGACCGAGCACCGCATGAACGCGCCTTCGCCCTTGATGACGTCGGACAGCTTGAACCCGAGGCCCTCGGTGAAGAACGCCTGGGTGACCGCGACGTCGGTGGAGCCGACGACGACGTGGCCGAGCTTGCGCGGCTGGACGCGGTCGGTGCGCAGCACGCCCGGCGCGCGGGCGCCGGTGCGCTCGTAGCGGCCCGGGCCGTTGTAGGCGGTGGCCGCCACCGCGTTCTGCTCCACCCGCGGGGCGATCTCGACGGTGGCGCGCACACCGGTGGCCTTCTCGGTGGCGGTGACGGCGGCCGGGCCCGCGACGGCGCCGATGCCCATGCGGCGCAGGTTGCTGGCGACGCGGGCGATGTCGTCGGCGTCGTCGGCGCCGACGTGCAGCTCCACCAGCCGGCGGGTCGGTGTCGCGACGATGCGCAGCTGGCGGCCCCCGTCGCGGGTGGCGAACCAGCCGTCCCCGACCGGGGTGAGCCCGAAGTCGGTGTAGTAGGCGGCGGTCTCCTCGACGTTGGGCACGCCCATGGTGATCGAGGTGAGGCGGTGCAGAGCCATGACGATGCTTCTCTCGTGGAGGGGGCGGTCGGTCGGGTGGATCAGTCAGCGCGGCTGAGGTGGGCGGCGGACGGCCGGTCGGCGTCCGTCGCGGGGTCGATGTGGACCGCGCCTCGGACGTGGTCCAGCAGTGGGCCGGGGTCGGCGGGGAGCTCGTCGTCCCGCCAGGCCACCAGGGCGTCGGGCCGGACGAGCAGGTAGCGGGCGCCGAAGAGGGCGTGCGCGTCGGGACGGTTCAGCCGGAGCACCTGCAGCGGCAGCCCTCGCCTCGCGGCCGCGGAGCGCCAGGACTCCGACGCCGGGGATGCGCCGACCTCCAGCAGGGTCAGTCCCGGACCGAGGCGGTCGTACAGCGACTCCCCGGGGGCCGGCCACAGGTGCGGCAACCGCATGCCGGGCGCGGCCGACGGCCGGTAGACCGAGGTCTCCGACGCAGGTGCGGGACGGTCGTCGGGGACGACGCGGGGGGACTCCGGGCAGCCCGTGCCCAGGACGAAGCCCGAGGTGTACATCTCCGACGTCTTCGCCCGCCGGACGGCGTCGGCAGCGGCGAGGCGCGCATCGTGTGCGGCGGGCCCGTCACCGTCGAGGTCCGGGCGGGCCAGTTCCGGCGTCAGCACCGCCATGTTGCGCTCGGCCTCGGCGATGGCCGCAGCGGCCACGGGCCTGCGCTCGGCCTCGTAGGAGTCCAGCAGCTGCTCACCACCCCAGCCGGAGAGGTGGGCGGCGAGCTTCCAGCCGAGGTCGACGGCGTCGCCGATACCGGTGTTGGCCCCGAACCCTCCCCAGGGCGGGTTGAGGTGGGCGGCATCGCCGAGGAGGAAGCAGCGCCCGTCCCGGTAGCGGTCGGCGATGAGCATCCGCGCCGTCCAGGGATCCTGGGAGCGGACCTGGATCGGCACGTCCGCGCCGACCATCGTCCGCAGTGCCTGCTCGGTCCACCCCGGCGTCGCGTCCAGGGGTGCACCGATGATGATCGCCCACCAGCTGTCCGCGGTGTCCAACCGGCCCAGCAGACCGCTGACCTCGGGGTTGAGCACCCAGTACTGCACGGCCCGGCCCTGCGGGTGCCGCTCCCCCAGGCCGGGGGCGTCGAAGACCGCCTGCAGGTTCGGGATCGCGTGGGTCCGCCCCCCGAGCGGGATGCCCAGGGTGCGGCGCACGCCACTGCGGCCGCCGTCGGCGGCGGCGAGGTACCGACCGCGGACGAGCGAACGGTGGCCCTCGGCGTCCTCGACGGTGACGTGCACCGACGTCCCGTCCTGCTCGACGTCCACGACCCGCTCGCCGTACCGGGCGGTGACGGTGGGACGGTCGGCCAACGTCTCGCGCAGCGCTGCCTCGAGGCGGTACTGAGCCGTCCACTGCGCGGGCTCGGGAAGCTCCGAGCGGGGCACGTCGGACAGGGCGAACACGCCGTCGAACCGCTCGATCTGGTGCCCGGTGAGGCTGGTGCAGAAGACGGCGGAGTCCGACCAGCCGAACGGCAGCTCCGAGGCGGCACGGACGGCGTCGGCGATCCCGAGCCGGCGGAAGTGCTCCATCGACCGCGGGTTCACCTGCTTGCACCGCGGGGACGACCTGTCCGGCTCGGTGCGCGGCTCGATCAGCACGACGTCGATCCCGCGGCTGCCGAGCTCGTGGGCCAGCGTGAGACCGACGGGGCCCCCGCCGACGACGACGACGTCGGTCTCCACGACATCGGGGGCCGGCTGTGCGGCTCGGGAGGCTGCGCTCATGCCGGAAGTCTCGGTGGGGTGACGGGGGCCACAACACGGTGGTTTCATCCAGTGGACCGATCGGGAGGAGATGGCGGTGGCGGGACGACCTGCGGCAGCCGACGGTGCGGCGCCGGGCGAGGCGGTCATCGACCGGGCGCTGCGTCTGCTGGCGGCCTTCGAGAACCGCGGCGACGCGTTGTCGCTCGCCCAGCTCAGCACCCGGGCCGGGTTGCCGAAGGCGACGACGCTGCGGCTCGCTCGCCGGCTCGCGGCCTGGGGCGCCCTGGAGCGCACGGGGGACGGCGACTACGTGATCGGCCTGCGACTGCTGGAGGTCGCTTCGCTCTCCCCCCGGGGCCACGGGCTGCGGTCGGCCGCGCTGCCGTTCATGGAGGACCTGCACCACGCGACCGGACAGCACGTGCTCCTCGCGGTCCGGGACGAGCGGGAGGCCGTCCTGGTCGAACGGTTGTCCGCGCACCGGGCGGGACAGGTCCTCTTCCGGGTCGGCGGCCGAATCCCCCTGCACGCCACCGGCGTGGGGCTTGTGCTTCTCGCGTTCGGCCCCCGGGAACTGCAGGAGGAGGTGATGGCCGGAGATCTGCCGCTGCCGGCGGAGCGGCGCAGCCTGTCCCCCGACGAGCTCCGGCGGACCGTGGCCCGCGTGCGACGGGAAGGCGTGGCCGTGGCGTCGCTGCAGCACCCCGAGCCGATGTCATCGGTGGCGGCGCCCGTCCTCGACGGCCAGCAGACGGTCATCGCCGCGCTGTCGGTCGTCGCCCCGACCGCGTCGCTGCAACCGGCGACCATCGCTCCGGCCGTCGTGGCGGTGGCGCGGGCGGTATCCCGCGCTGTTCAGCGCAGCGGTCCGCGCCTACCCCTGACGTCTGGCTGACGGCTCGTACCACTGGGTGAAATTGCCCTGGGTGCGCCGGATCACCGCCTCGCACTCTCTCCCCACGCAGTGATCCCGCTCACTCCTGGAGGAAATCCGTCATGGCCACCGGTACCCCGCAGCACCAACGATCAGGGCCCGTCCTGCTGCTCGGCGTGCTCGTCCTCTTCATCGACGGGTACGACCTGTTCATCCTCGGCGCCGTCGGTCCTTCCCTCCTCCAGTACGAGCCCTGGGGCGCCACCCCGGCCACCCTCGGCATGCTGGGCAGCATCACCGCGGTCGGCGGCGCCCTGGGTGCCGTGGTCGCGGGGTGGGCCGGCGACGTCTACGGCCGCCGGCTGCCGATGATGCTCAGCCTGGCCTGGGTCTCGCTCTGGATGGCGGCCTCGGCGGTCGCCCCCAGCCTCGGGCTCTTCGCCTTCACGCGCTTCGCCGTCGGCATCGGCCTCGGCGCGCTGATCCCGCTGGTGGTCGCGGTCGTCACGGAGGCCGCCCCGTCCACCCGCCGCAGCCTGTGGGTGGGGATCGCGATGACCGGTGTCGCCTTCGGCGGCCTGGGTGCCGCGTTCGCCGCTCGCGCCCTGCTCGGCTCGGCACCCTTCCAGCAGCTGTTCCTGATCGGCGCGGTCGCCGTCGTGCTGCTCCCGCTCGTCTGGCGCCTGGTCCCCGGGGGTGCCCCGGTGGTCCACCTGGCGTCCGAGCTCTCGCCCGCGGCCACCGGTAGCCGGGCCGCCCAGCTGCTCGCCCCCGCGAACCGCCGGGCCACCCTGCTCTTCTGGGCCGCCACCTTCCTCGGCCTCGTCGTCGTCTACGGCGCCAGCACCTTCCTGCCGACGCTCATGGTCAACGCCGGCTACGACCTGAACTCCTCGCTCGAGTTCCTCATCACGTTCAACGCCGGCGCGATCCTCGGCACCCTGGTCGTGACCGCACTGGCCGACCGTGGCCGTCTCCAGGCCATCACCGTCGGCTGCGCGCTGGTCGCCGCCGCCGCCTTCCTGGTGCTCTCCACGCCGCAGGCACGCTGGCTGCTGCTGGTCATGGCTGCGGCTGCGGGTCTGGGCGCGCTGGGCACGCAGAACCTGGTGAACAGCTACGTGGCCCGCTACCACGAGCCGCGGCTGCGCGGCACGGCGCTGGGCTTCAGCCTGGGCGTCGGACGGCTCGGCGCGATCGCCGGACCGCTGTACCTGTCTGCGGTCACCGTCGCGTTCACCTCCCCGAAGGCAGGCTTCTACGCCTTCATCGTGCCCGCGGTGCTCGGGGCGCTCGTCATCTCACTCATCCCCCGGCAGCGAACCGAGCACTTGGTCCGGGCCGCCCCGGGCGTCGCGGCGCCGGCGTCCATCTGATCCGCACGGTTCGGGCAACGGCCCCTGACCCGCCGCTCGGCGGGGTCAGGGGCTCGTCCGAGCGGTCGTTGACGACGGGCCTGCGCCGGCGGGAGGCGGAGCGACCGGCCGGGGCACCGCTGTGTGCGGGCACCGGCCGGCACGTGGACCTGATGCTGGCAGAGGCGACCGGGCTCCGACGGCGGCTCGACCAGGAGCCGACCCGCGCGATCCGCGTGCTCACCGATCCGCCGGGTCCTGTGCAGCCCGGGTGCATCGCGTTCGTCGAGAACCTGCTGCGCCACGACATGGAGGAGTCCGGCCCCGAGTTGACGGTAGAACCGTGGGATCTCGCGTACGCACTGGTGCGGCTCAACGAGTCGTTCGTCTACGCCGACGTCCTGGCCGCCCGGCTCCCGGACGTCGCCACCGCCGGCGGGAACTTCGCCGACACCCACCACCCGGAGTCTCCAGAGGTAGGTCGCGCCATCGCCTGATCCGCACCGCCCTCCTCCACTCGCCGCCTGCCGCCCGTCCGGAGAGAGTCGGAGCTCGCTCCCATGGCGTCCTGCGCCGCCTGACCTCCACTGTTCCTCGAGAGCGGCTACGACAGGACGTCGCTGGCCCACACCATGCGATCGAGGAGGCCGTGCGGACGATGGTCGCGCGCTATGGCGCCTGATCGACGTGCGGCGACTCCGCACGGTGGCCCGGGACCGCACGGCGCCCCGGGACACGGACGCGGTTCACTGCGCGGACGAGGAGGACGCCAGACCGTCGGCCATCCTCTGCATCATGCCGCGCATGATGCGGCGCATCAGCCACCCGGTGCCCCGGCGAGCGGTGTAGCTGCCTGACCACCGGATGACCGTCCCCCCGGACGACGTCTCGTCCAGTTCGATCACCGCGGCGTAGTCGGAGATGAAGGCGCTGCGCACTCCCTCGTAGGCGAGACGCCGGGGAGGGTCGAGAGCGGTGATGCGCTCGACCGTGACCACCCTGCCGGTGCGGAAGGCCCGGGTGGCACCGACGCCGTCACGGCCATCGGGTGCCAGCCCCTCGGACTCCTCTAGGACCAGCTCGTCGACGGCCGACCAGCTCGGCCAGCTGGCGGCGTCGAGCAGCAACGACCACAGCTCACGGCGCGGGGCCGCCGACACTGCTCGCGCGGCATAGGTGAGCACCACGGCGCTCCTTCCAGGGGCATGGGACGACGACAGGGCTCACCGAACCACCCGCCGAGCGGTCCGTCGCCGCCGCAGCTGCCCGCGAAGACCCCGGCGGGCCCGGTTCCCACCTACTGCGATCTGCGTAGCCGAAGCCTGCGTCTGCACGACGACGGGACCCCTGCCGGGACGCAACGCTGCTCGGGACAACCACGACAGCTGGGGTGCTCCGACATGGCAGGTCTGCTCGATCGTCTCGGCCGCTTCTCCTTCCGTCGGCGGTGGTCGGTCGCTGTGCTCTGGGTGCTCGTCCTCGCCGGGGCGGTGACGTCCGCCGTCACGTCCGAGGGGCCGGTGACCACCCTGGCGACGATCCCCGGGATCGAGTCGCAGGACGCCTTCGACCTCCTCGCGGAGCGCTTCCCGGGCACTCCGGCGGACAGCGCGTCGGCCACCCTGGTCTTCGTCGCTCCCGACGGCGGGTCGCTGGAGGCGCCGGCGAACCAGGCTGCGGTCGAGGCGGCGCTGGCCACCGTCGCCGACAGCCGGCAGGTGATGCGGGTCGTGCCACCCTCGGCGGGCGCGAGCATCAGCGCCGACGGCTCGACCGGCTTCGCGTCGGTGAGCTACGACGTGCCGTCGGCGGAGGTCACCGACGAGTCGCGCGCCCTGCTGGAGGCGGCGGTGGAGCAGGCCCGGGACGACGGGCTGACCGCGGAGATGCGCGGTTCGGCGCTCAGGACCCCGACCAGCATGAGCGCCACCGAGCTCCTCGGGGTCGCCATCGCGGCCGTCGTCCTGCTGATGACCTTCGGCTCCCTCGTGGCCGCTGGGCTGCCGCTGGTGACGGCGATCGTCGGGGTGGCCGTCTCGTTCCTCGGCATCTGGGCACTCGCCGGCCCACTGGGCATGGCGATCACCAGCGGGATGCTCGCGCTGATGCTCGGGCTCGCGGTCGGCATCGACTACGCGATGTTCGTCGTCTCCCGGTACCAGGAGGAACGGCTCACCGACGACGACGCCGAGACGGCCGCCGGTCGCGCCGTCGGCACCGCCGGATCCGCGGTCGTCTTCGCCGGGACGACGGTGGTGATCGCGCTCGCCGGGCTGTTCGTGGTCGGCATCCCGTCGCTGATGAAGATGGGGCTGGCCGCCGCCGGCGCCGTCGTCGTCGCCGTCCTGGTGGCGCTGACCCTGGTCCCGGCGCTGCTGGGCATGTTCCCGAACCGGGTCCGGTCGCGGGCGCAGCGGCGGGGCGGGCGCACCTCGCCCCGCGTCCCGGTGGCCCGGACGTGGATGCGGCTGGTGCGCCGCCGCCCCCTCCTGGTCACGGTGGCCGGGGTGGCGGTGCTCGCCGCCGTCGCCGTCCCGGCGCTGTCGTTGCAGCTGGGCACCCCCGGCGATGCCACGCTGCCGACCACGGCCACCGAGCGCCGGGCCTACGAGCTGCGGGCCGAGGCGTTCGGGCCCGGCTCCAACGGTCCGCTCACGGTGGTGGTCGACGCGCGCGGCGCCGCAGATCCGGAGACCGCGGTGGCGGCCGCCGCCGACAGCGTCGCGGCCACCGACGGCGTGGTGTCGGTGTCGACGCCGACCTTCAACCAGCAGGGGGACACCGCCGTCCTCACCGCCGTCCCCACCACCGGGCCGACCGACGAGCGCACCGAGGCGCTGGTGGAGTCGCTGCGCGCCGACCGCTCGGCCGTGGAGCGCGACCAGGGCGTGAGCTACGAGATCACCGGGACGACGGCGCTCGACATCGACATGGCGCAGAAGACCCAGTCGGCGCTCGTGCCCTACGTCGCGCTCGTCGTCGGCCTGGCGGTGCTGCTCCTGCTGGTGGTGTTCCGCTCGATCTGGGTGCCGATCAAGGCCGCGGTCGGCTTCCTGCTCTCCCTGTTCGCCTCGATCGGGGTGATCGTCGCGGTCTTCCAGTGGGGCTGGGCAGGTGATCTGATCGGTGTCGAGCAGACCGGCCCGGTCATGAGCCTCATGCCGATCCTCCTGGTGGGGATCGTGTTCGGGCTGGCGATGGACTACGAGGTGTTCCTGGTGTCGCGGATGCGTGAGGCGCACGCGCACGGTGTGCCGGCCCGGGAGGCCATCGTCACCGGCTTCGGGCAGAGCTCGAAGGTCGTGGTCGCCGCAGCGGTGATCATGGTCGCGGTCTTCGGTGGGTTCGCGGCGGCCTCGGAACCGCTGATCAAGATGGTGGGTCTCGGGCTGGCCGCAGCGGTCTTCTTCGACGCGTTCGTCGTCCGCCTGACGCTGGTGCCCGCCGTCCTGCAGCTCCTCGGTGAGCGGGCGTGGGAGCTGCCGCGCTGGCTCGACCGGCTCCTGCCGCACGTCGACGTGGAGGGCACCGCACTGGCTTCCACCCCGACCGAGGCGCGACCCGACCTGGCGCTGAGCAGCCGCTGATGAGCACCGGCCGGATCGGGGTGCGGAACGCGGCGGCCGCGCTCGTGGCGTTCCTCTTCGCCGCCCTCGGTGCCAGCATCGGCACCCAGGGGATCATCGGTCCGGCCGTGCTCGTGCCCGGCGTGCTGCTCAGCCTGGTCGCCAGCGGCGCGCTGCTCCTCGCCGCCCGGTGGCCGCGCGCCGCGACGGCCGTCGCGATCTGCTGCGAGACCGCCGCGTGCGCGCTCGGCTACCTGCCGACGCCGCTGCTGCTGGCCCCGCTGATCGGCTGCCTGTACTGGCTCGCGGTCGTCGGGTCGGTGCGGGCGGTCGCCTGGTGGACCGGGTCCGCGGTGGCCGCGGTGATCCTGGGCGGCCTGACGGACACGCCCACCGGGGGCTCGCTGGTGCTGCGCACCGTCGGCGTCGCGCTGTGGCTGCTGCCGGCGGTGTTCGCCGGCCGGACGGCCCAGGCCCAGCGGTCCTACCTCGACGTGGTCCGGGCCCGCGCCGAGGACGCCGAGCGCAGCCGGGACGACGAGGTCCGGCACCGGGTGGGCGAGGAGCGACTGCGCATCGCGCGGGAGCTGCACGACGTCGTCGCCCACCACCTCACCGTGGCCCACGCGCAGGCCGGCACCGCGGAGCACCTGCTGGAGCGGCGTCCCGAGCAGGCCCGGGAGCTGCTGGCCGGGCTCGGCGTCTCCACGTCGGCGGCGCTCCAGGAGCTCAAGGCCACCGTGGCGGTGCTGCGCACCTCCGACGACGACCCCCCGGTGGACACCGTGCCGGCACCGGGGCTCGACCAGCTCGACGAACTGGTCGAGCCCTGCCGGGCGGCCGGCATCGACGTCACGGTGGTCCGCGAGGGATCGCCGGCGCGCCTGCCCCGGCTGGTCGACGTCACCGCCCACCGGGTCGTCCAGGAGGCCCTGACCAACGTCACCAAGCACGCGGTCCGGCCGTCCGTGACGATCACCGTGCGCCGCACCGAGGACGCCTTCTGCGTCCACGTCGAGAACACCGGGGTCCGACCCGGGCCGGCGGGATCGGGCTACGGGCTGATCGGGATGCGCGAACGCGCGCTCGCGCTGGACGGCACGGTGGTGGCCGGCCCGGTCGGGTCCGAGCGGTACGCCGTGACCTTCACCGTCCCGCTGGAGCCCTGGGAGGGACCCCGATGATCCGGGTGCTGCTCGCGGACGACCAGGCGCTGCTGCGCTCGACGTTCAGCATGCTGATCGACTCCGAGGACGACCTGACGGTCGTCGCGGAGGCCGCCAACGGCGCGGAGGCGGTCGATCTCGCCCAGCGGCACCGTCCGGACGTCGTCCTGATGGACATCCGGATGCCGGTCCTGGACGGGCTGGCCGCGACCCGGCAGATCTGCTCCGACCCCGGCCTGGCCGGCACGCGGGTGCTGATCCTGACCACCTTCGAGTCCGACGAGCACGTGGCGCACGCGCTCCGGGCCGGGGCGAGCGGCTTCCTGGGCAAGGACGTCTCGCCCGCCGGTCTGCTCGACGGCATCCGGACCGTCGTAGGTGGAGAGGCGCTGCTCTCGCCGGCCGCCACCCGGGTGCTGGTGAACCGCTTCCTCGCGAGCCCCGACGGCATCGGCGACCTGCCGCGCGGGCTGCTCCCGTCGCTGACCGACCGCGAGCGGGAGATCACCGGCCTGGCCGCGCACGGCCTGTCCAACCAGCAGATCGCCGAGCGGCTGGTCGTGAGCCCCCTGACGGTCCGCACCCACGTGCAACGGGCGATGACGAAGCTGGGCGCGCGCGACCGGGCGCAGCTGGTCGTCATCGCCTACCAGGAGGGGCTGGTACGTACTGCCTGACGGGGGTCACGGCTCGGTCGTCGTGGCTGCTCCACGATGCCTGCGCGAGGTCCACCCGCACGTCGTCGCCGCGGTGCAGCACGGGGGTGGATTCCTCGCAGAACCGTGCGAGACCGCGTAGAGCTCGGAGTCCGGGCGGAACAGCGCCGGGGTCTCGCGCGCCAGCACGTCGCGGAGGACGCCGCCGCCAACGGCGGTCGTCACCCCGAGCAGCGCGGCCGCCACGGGCGCGAGCCCGGCGTCGAGCGCCTTCTCGGTCCCCGCGACGCAGAAGAGGCCCAGGCCCGCCGCGTCGAAGACGAGCAGTGGTCTGCCGAGCCGCCCGAGCCAGGGGTGGGCGACGGACGTGACCGCGGCCGCCGTCAGGGCCACGACCAGGTACTGCCACCCGGTGAACGCCGGAGGTGGCGTGTCACCGAGCACGACGTCGCGGACGATGCCGCCGCCGAGAGCGGTGATCACCGCGAGGAACGCGATGCCCACGACGTCGAAGTCCCGGCCGATCGCGGTCAGCGCGCCGGAGACCGCGAAGGCGAAGACGCCGACCAGCTCCAGAACCTGCATGGGAGTTCCCGGTCCGGTGCCGGGCCGCTCCACCCGGGAGGCGGAGCGGTCCGGCCGACGGGGCCCGTGGATCAGGCGGCCGTCGCGCGGGCGGCCTCGTCGATGAGGCGGGCGACGACGTCGGGCCGGGAGACGGTCACGGCATGGGAGGCGTCGACCTCGACGGCGTGCGACGACGCCCGCTCCGCCATGAACCGCTGCGCGTCCGCCGGGACGGCGAGGTCCTGGAGCGTGACGAGGGTCCAGGACGGGATCGTCCTCCAGGCCGCCTTCGTCGCTTTGTCCGCCAGCGCATCGCCGATGATGGGCCGCTGGGTGACGGCCATCAGCTCGGCGACGTCCGCCGGCACGTCCGCGGCGAAGATCGGCCGGAACTTCTCCTGCTCGATGTAGAGGTCGTCGACCGTCTGCGCGTCCGGGCGGCGGACGGGCACGGGGCGCAGGGCCGAGCCGAGCTCGTTGCCGGGGAACTTCCCGGCCAGCTCGCCGGTGCTCTCCCCCTCGTCGAGCAGGAAGCTGGCGACGAACACCAGCGCCTTCACCCGCGGGTGCCCGTCGGCGGCCTCGCTCATGACGCTGCCGCCGTAGGAGTGGCCGGCGAGGACGATCGGTCCGTCCACGGTGTCCAGGACGTCGCGCAGGAACTGCGCATCACCGTCCAGGGAGCGCAGCGGGTTGGCCACCGCGATCGCCGGATAGCCGTCCCGCCGCAGCTGGGCGACCACGCCGTTCCAGCTCGACGAGTCGGCGAAGGCCCCGTGCACGAGCACCACCGTGGGCTTGCCCGTGCGGGCCTCGGCCTCGGACGGCGCGATGACGAGCTCCTCGATGGAGTCGCCGTCCATCGCGAACCGGTAGCGGAGGTCGACGACGCCACCGGGGAAGTCGCCCTCCAGGTGCTTCGTGGCGACCCAGTGCCCGTCGCCGGTGCGCTGCGCACCGACGAGGGTGCTGGTGTACGTGTACTCGGCTCCGGCCTTGGCCAGGAAGCGGCGGAGCTCCTCGGTCCCGCGGTAGGTCACGCCGTCGTCGACGACCACGGCGGTGGGCGTGAAGGCGCGCAGCGCGGTGTCCGCGTCGCCGGCGTCGTGCGCCGCCAGGTAGCTGCGGATCGGGGCCGGGAGCTGGTCGGGCTGGATGGTGTCCGGGATGGTCATGGCCCCACGGTGCGGCCTGCCGGCGCGGGAGGGTCAAGCGCTGGACCCTCCCCCGGGGAGAGGGTGCACAGTGCACGCATGCTGGCGATCGGTGAGTTCTCCCGGCTGACCCACCTCAGCGTGCGCACGCTGCGCCGCTACCACGACGCCGGCCTGCTCGAGCCCGCGACCGTGGACCCCGCGAGCGGTTACCGCTACTACAGCGCGGAGCAGATCCCGACCGCCCAGGTCATCCACCGGCTCCGCGAGCTCGACGTCCCGCTCCCCGACGTGCAGCGGATCCTGCGCTCACCCGACCCGCGCACCCGCGCCGGCCTGGTCGCCGACCACCTGCGGCGGCTCGAGTCCGAGCTGGACCGCACCCGCGGCGCGGTGGCGTCGCTGCGCCGGCTGCTCCGGCCGGAGCCGGCCCCGTTGGACGTCGAGCTGCGCGCGGTCCCGGCGACGACGGTGGCCGCGGTCGAGGACGACGTGGCGCACGAAGAGGTGCTCGGCTGGTACGCCGGCGCCATGGCCGAGCTGGACGCCGTCGTCCGCGAGCCCACCGGTCCCCCGGGCGGGCTCTACGACAACGCGCTGTTCGAGGAGGGCCGCGGGCGCCTGCTCGTGTACCGGCCGACGGCGGAACCGCCGCGCAGCGGCCGGGTGCATCCGGTCACCCTGCCCAGCGTGGAGCTGGCGGTCACCACCCACGCCGGGGAGCACGACGACATCGACGTCACCTACGGCGAGCTCGGCACCTGGGTGGTGGGCAACGCGCTCGCCGTCGCCGGCCCTGTTCGCGAGACCTACCTCGTCGGCCCACGGGACACCCCCGACCCGGCCGCCTGGCGCACCGAGATCGGCTGGCCCGTCTTCCGGATGGCCCCGCGCTGAGTGGTCCGCCTGTCCGGCCCTGGTGCTCCCGGCGGTCGAGGCCATGGCCGCGCAGCATGCGAACCGTGCAGATCAACCCCATCGGCGGCCCAGAAGTCCTCGACGTCGTCGACACCCCCGAGCCGGAGGCCGTTCCGGCCAGCAGCTCTACGCCGTCTCCACCGCCGGGATGGACCACGCCGACACCCACCTCCGGCTGTCGGCCGACTGGACAGCGGATCAGCAGCACGAGCGGGCCCTCAACCCAGGCGGCGCAGGGCCACCAGCACTCCGGCACCCGCGATCGATGCGGCACCACCGACCAGCAGCGGCGATCCGGCCGAGATGCCGTCGACGAGCACCCCACCGACAGCCGCGCCGATGGCGATGGCGACGTTGCAGACCGTCACGATGAGCCCACCGATCTGCTCGAGGCGCGTCGGCTCGATCCTGGCGCCCCAGCTCAGCACCGTCGTCGGCACGCCTCCGAAGCCGAAGCCCCAGAGCACGGCTGCGGCGAACAGGCCGACGACCGAACCGCCGACGGCCAGCAGGGCCAGCATCCCGATCCCGAGCACAGCCGGGAACAGGAGCAGCCCGACCTGCGGCGCACGGTCGGCCACCGGGCCGCTCAGCGCCGTGCCGAGGAAGGCGGCGAGGCCGAACACGAGGAACAGCAGGGCCAGGCCGCCGGAGTCGATCCCGGACATGCTCTCCACGGCGGGCCGGATGTAGGTGAAGCCGCTGAAGTGACCGCCGAAGACCAGCAGGACCGCGAGCAGACCGAACAGCACCACGCCGGAGCGCAGGACCGACCCCAGCGCCCGGACTCCGCTCGCCGCCGTGGGAGCGACGCTCGGCAGCGTTGCCGCCTGCACGGCCAGCGCGACCACGGCGACACCGGCGCCGAGCACGAACACGCCCCGCCAGCCCCAGACCCCGCCCAGCCAGGCGCCGAGCGGGACGGCTGCGACGGTTGCGGCCGCCACGCCGGAGTTGATGACGGTCAGGGCGCGTCCGACATGATCGGGGGGCACGAGGTGCGCGGCCATCGAGGTGGCCAGCGCCCAGAACCCGCCGAGGGCGACGCCCAGCAGCAGCCGCGCGGACAGCAGCACGACCAGATTCGGCGCGACCGCGACGATGAGGTTCGAGATCGCCGCGAGAAGCGTCAGCCCGATCATGACGCGGCGCCGGTCGGCACGCGGCAGGACCACCGAGATGAACAGCGCAGACAGCGCGGCGGCGAACGCGGTGACGCTGACCGCCTGTCCCGCCGCACCGGCCGACACGCGAAGGTCCTCCGCCATGCGCGGCAGCAGACTGGCCGGGAGGAACTCCGACATGACGATCGCGAGGATCCCGAGACTCAGCGACACGACGCCGCCCCAGGACGGGCGCTCCGCCGTCGCGCCGGTCCGGCCCGTCGCTGCGTGGGGGCCGGCCGCGGGATGCCCGAGGTGCTCGCACGTGCTCACCACGGCAGTTCCCCGGCCTCGTCCTGCAAGGTTCCCGTCGGGCGGTTTCGGTCCAGGGCGGCCAGACGCACGACGACCCGGGCACTCTCCTCGACCGGTCGCCCGATCCCGAAGGCGGCGGTCATGTCGGTGGCGGTGGTGCCCGGCTCGAGGGCGTTGAACGTGATGTCGGGGTGGGCCTTGGCGTACTGCACCGTGAGCATGGTGGCTGCGGCCTTGGACGCCGAGTACAGCACGAGCGGCAGACCGAACTCCGGCCGCTCCGGGTTGGTGACCGCCCAGAACGACCCGGCGCTGCTGGAGATGACGACGACGTTCGGATTCGACGACCGGCGGAGCAGGGGCAGCGCCGCCTCCGTGACGCGCACGATCCCCACCGCGTTCGTGTCGAAGGAGCGCAGCGCCGCCGGGCCGTCGAGGCCGGTCTCCAGGACGCCGGCGTTGTGCACGAGGACGTCGAGGTGGCCCTCGGCTTCGTCGATGGCCGCGAGAGCGCTGCCCACGGAGGCGTCGTCGGTGACGTCGAGCTGGACGGAGCGCGCTCCGATCTCCGCGGCGGCCTTCCCGCCACGCTCGATGTCCCGGGCGCCGATGTAGACGGTGTGCCCCAGCTCCACGAGCTGTCTGGCGGTCTCGAACCCGATGCCCTTGTTGGCGCCGGTGATCAGGGTGACGGTCATCGTGTCCTCTCGAAATGGTCGGCCCGGACAGGCCGTTGTGGACGCTATGAACCGGGAGACGAGTCACCCAGAGCCCTCCGCAGCCCGGGGTGCGACAGGGCCCCCGCTGAGCGGTCGACGGCGGCCTACGGTCGCTGGCGTGGACGAGTCGACGAATCCCCTCGGGGCGTTTCTGCGTGCCCGGCGCGAGCTGGTGACGCCCCAGCGGGCAGGCATCCCGAACGCCGGTGTGCGGCGGGTGCCGGGGCTGCGGCGCGAGGAGGTCGCGCTGCTCGCGGGCATCAGTGCCGACTACTACCTGCGACTGGAACGGGGCCGCGACCGTCACCCGTCCCTGCAGGTGCTCGAGTCCATCGCCCGCGTGCTACAGCTCGACGACGACCATTTCGCGCACCTGCTGACGCTGGTCGCCGACGTCCCCCGGCAGCGGAAGCGCCGGCCGCGCAAGGAGGCCCCACCGGCCGGAGTGCTCAAGTTCCTGGCTTCCCTCGCCCAGCCCGCCTTCATCGAGGACCGGTACTTCGACATCCTCGCCTCGAACAGCCTGGCCGTCGCGCTCTCACCCGGGCTCGCCGTCGGGGGCAACCAGCTGCGCGACATGTTCCTGGATCCGGCCGAGCAGGCGCTCCACCCGGAGTGGGAGAACGTCACGGAATGCTTCATGGCGAATCTCCGGCAGGCCGTCGGCACCGACGTCGATGATCCCCGCTTCATCGAGCTCACCGGCGAGCTCTCGTTGGCGAGTCCGCGGTTCCGGCAGCTCTGGGCCCGGCACGAGGTTCGTGGGCAGCGCGGAACGCCGATCCGGCTCGATCACCCGCAGGTCGGCGAGCTGACCCTCAACCGGGAGCGGCTCGCCATCAACGGCACCCAGGGCCTCATGCTCGTCGTGTACCACCCGGACGCCGGTTCGGATGCCGAGGACAAGCTGTCGCTCCTGGCCGCCGCCGCCCTGCCGACCGCGCGCACACGACACGAAGTCCCGAGCCGGCCGTGACGACGATCGGGATCATCGGCGCGGGCGAGGTCGGGAGCCAGCTGGCCCGTGCGGCGGTCGTCCACGGGTACGAGGTGGTCCTCGCCAACTCCCGGGGGCCGGAGACCCTCAGGGACCTCGTGGCCGAGCTCGGCCCGTCCGTGCGGGCCGCCCATGCAGCGGAGGCTGCCGCGGCCGGGGACTTCGCGGTGCTCGCCTTCCCCTACCGACCCGTGGACGACCTGCCCGTGCGGGAGCTCGCGGGGAAGATCGTGCTGGACACGAACAACTACATGGTCTGGCGCGACGGGCACCATCCGGTGATCGATTCGGGCGAGAAGACGGTGCACGAGCTGCGCCAGGAGCAGCTCCCGACGTCGAGGATCGCCAAGGCGTTCACCCACATCCAGGCGCCGAGCCTCTTCCGGTTCGCCCGGCCGGCCGACTCCCCCGACCGCATGGCGCTCGCCGTCTCGAGCGACCACCGCGAGGCCGTCGAGCTGGTGACGCGGCTGTACGACCAGTTCGGCTTCGACACCGTGGACAACAGCCCACTGAGCGAGTCCTGGCGCTCGGCCCCCGGCACGCCCATGTGGCACTTCCACGACACGGGGCAGAGCCGTGAGCAACTGGTCCTCAACCTGAGCCGAGCCACACGCCCCACCGCCCGCTGACGGGCGCGCCGCCGAGCAGCCCGTCCGCATCAGCCTGCCATCAGCGGGTGCCCCGTCCCATCACGGCGCCGGCACAGGGCTCAGCCCGACCGGGGCCCGGAACGTCGGACGCCGTGCGGGTCGAGGTGGTTGAGGGTCGCGACGACGTGGTCGTAGTCGCCGCGCGCTTCGCCGTACCGGAGGAACTTCACGTTCTCCACCTGGATCTCCCGTGCGTCCGGCTGGGTGCGGATCAGCTCGGTGACCTCGTCCACGAAGTCGGCCAGGGGCATGGCGAACTCGCTCTCCTCCTGCCCGGGCAGCAGCGCGGTGCGCACCGACGGCGGCTCCAGCTCGACCACGGCCACGCTCGTTCCCGACAGCTGGAGCCGGAGGGACTCGCTGAGCATGTGGATGGCGGCCTTCGTGGCGTTGTAGCTGGGCGTGATCCGGAGCGGAGCGAACGCCAGTCCGGAGGAGACCGTCATGATCGTCGCGTCGGGCCGGGAGCGCAGGTGCTCGATGAACGCGCCGATGAGGCGGATCGGACCGAGCAGGTTGGTCGTGACCGTCTCCTCGGCCGAGGCCAGGAACCCGCTGGGCGTCGTCCAGTCCTCGACGCGCATGATCCCGGCCATCGTGACCAGCACGTCGAGGTCCGGGTGCTCGGCCGTGACCTGGGCAGCGGCGCGCTGGATGCTCCCCGGGTCGGTGGTGTCGATCTGGACGGCGTGCAGACCGGGGTGCTCGGCCGTGATCTGCTCCAGCAGCGCGGTGCGCCGCCCGCCGACGATGACCGTGTTGCCCTCGTCGTGCAGCCGCAGCGCCAGGGCCAGGCCGATGCCGCTGGTCGCGCCAGGGATGAAGACGGTGTTGCCTGCGATGTCCATGGCCTGAGCGTTCGCCGGGTCGGGCCGCCGTGGCAGAGCGCGGTGATCGGGGGATCGCCGGTCCCTGGCTGCCCCGGGCGCGGAGGGGCAACACTGGTCGGGTGAACCGGGACGACCTGGCCGACTTCCTCGTCCGGCGCCGCAGCGGCCTCCAGCCCGCGGACGTGGGGCTCAGCGCGGGCCCGCGCCGACGCACCCCGGGGTTGCGACGGGAGGAGGTCGCGCAGCTCGCCGCGATGTCCACCGACTACTACACGCGTCTGGAGCAGCGGCGCGGACCTCAGCCGAGCACCCAGATGCTCGCCTCGCTCGCCCGGGCGCTCCGGCTGACCGCGGAGGAGCGCGCCTACCTCTACCGGGTCGCCGGGCACGATGCCCCCGACCGGGTCGGCGGAAGCGACCACGTCGCTCCGGCGCTGCTGCGCGTCCTCGACCGGCTCACCGACACCCCGGCGCTCATCCTGTCCGCGCTGGGCGAAACGCTCGTGCAGAACGACCCGGCCCGCGCCCTGTTCGGCGACGTCGGCCACCTGACCGGGCTGGAGCGCAGCGGCATCTACCGGTGGTTCGTGCACCCTGACAGGGAACGGACGCTCTACCCGGAGGACGACCGCGACCGGCAGAGCCGCGCCCAGGTGGCCTCCCTGCGTGCGGCGTACGGGTCGATGGGAGCGGCCTCCCGAGCCGCTGAGCTGGTCCGGGTGCTCACCCGGACCAGCTCGGAGTTCGCGCGGCTCTGGGACGCCCACGAGGTGGGCCGTCGGTTCGAGGATCACAAGGTCCTCGTGCACCCCGAGGTCGGCCCCATCGAGGTCGACTGCCAGGCGCTGTTCACCGAGGACGAGTCCCAGGTGCTGCTCGTGCTCACCGCTCCTCCGGGAACCGAAGCCGCGGGCAGGCTCGCGCTCCTCGCCGTCGTGGGCACCCAGGCCTTCGCGGCGGGACACTAGGCAGGGCCACCCCGGGGACCGGCATGGTCGGCAGCGCCGATCCGGCCCCGGGAACGCGCCCTGCTCCCACCGGCATGCGCGCCGTGCGGATCACCCGCTCCGGCGGCGCGCACCTCACCCGGGGGGTGCCGGTACGGCACGTCGCCGCGCTCAGCACCCGTCGGTGGCATCGGCCGCTCGTGCGCGGAACCGCGGCCGGACCTGCACCTCGGTGCCGGTGAGCAGGTCCTGGGGGGCCCGGTTGTCCCGCCGGACGGCCACGGTCCCGATGACCGTCACGACGAGGCCGATGAAGGCGACCAGCGGCGCCACGACGACGAGCCCGGGCAGCTCCGCGGCCCGAGCGCCGGTCCACCGCGAGAAGGCCGTGGTCGCGAACCACGCGCCCGAGATGAGGACCCCGCGCAGGATCAGGGCGGAGCGCGCGGCGGGACGCCCGTCGCGCCGCACCACCGCCGCTCGCACCAGGTGCTGCCCAGGGGTGGCGCCGCCCGTGAGGACCGGGACGGCGACGAAGACGAACAGCAGGACGACGCCCGCACCCACCAGCCCGCTCTCCCCGAGGAGGCCGGCGAGGAGGGCGGCGAGGAGGAAGTCGGCCGCCGCCGCCGTCGCCCGGCGCAGCGGACCGGAGCGACCCGAGCGCTCGACCACGTGGCCGGGTCGCGGGAGGAGGACGACCGCAGGCGCCAGGAGAGCTCCGACGAGTGCGCCGGAGACGTTGGTCAGCACGTCGTCGACGTCGAGGACGCGGTAGGCGCAGTCGTACAGTCCGAAGACGCCCGTGCCCTGCACCGCTTCGATCAGCGCGGACGACGCCAGCGCGGCGAGGAGCACCCGGTGCAGCGGCCACCGGAAGGAGCGCCGGAGCAGCACGCCCCCGGGGACGAACATGGCGACGTTGTAGAGCAGCTGGAACAGCGCGGGGCTGGACAGCACGGAGTGCCCGTCCGCCAGGTCGGCTCGCACGGCCCCGACGAAGGCGAGCGGGTCGACGTTCCTCCCGGCGCAGACCACGTCCCCCGGGGTCGGCAACGGGAGCAGGGTCAGCGCGACGACGACGACGGCGTAGACGACGAGGAGGTAGATGCCGGCGGTACGGCCACGGTCGACCGCGCCGAGACGTCGGTACTGCACGGCCAGCACCGGGACGGCCAGCACGGCCAGTGCGAGAAGCGCGAGGACAGCACCCAGGCCCAGCTGGCCCAGGAAGGCGTCGAGCACGGTCAGCACGTCGCGTTCGCCCGTCGGCCGTCCCGCCCATCAGCAGGCCGGGAACCCGGCGCCGGCCCGGCCGTGGGCGGCGACGACGCGCTCACGGCGGCGGTCATGCAGCAGCCAGCGAGAGCCAGGCGAGCCCCGACATGCCCAGCACCACCAGGACGGAGAGCACCAGCAGGAAACGCTGCTCGATCATCACCGCGACGAACTCGCGCAGGTAGGCGCTCGGCCAGTAGTAGAGCGCGGTCGGACCGCCCACCGCCTGGGCGTCGATCCCCAGCTTGCGCGCGAGCAGCGCCGCGCGGGGAGCGTGGTAGTCGCTGGTCACGACGAGGTAGGGCTGGCGCACCCCCCGCTGCTCCAGCAGCCGTGCGCTGTAGCGGAGGTTCTCCTCCGTGGTGCGCGCCTCGTCCTCGACGAGGATGTCCTCGGCGGCGACCCCGTGGCCGCGCAGCCACTCGGCCATGGCCACTCCTTCCGCGCGCGATTCGTCACCACCCCGGCCGCCGGTGGGGACGATCGGTATCCGCCCGGACCGTGCGTGGACGGCGTCGATGGCGCGACGGAGCCGGCCGGCGAGCAACGGGGGGACCTGCCCGTCCACCAGACCGGCGCCGAGCACGATCACCGCATGGGCCTCGGCCCGCCGGGCGAGCCGGGCGTACAGCAGGGTCTGCGTGGCGAAGACCAGGAACAGCAGGCCGGCGCAGGCCTGCGCGGTCAGGAGCCCCACTGCCAGCGCGCCGGTCAGGGGGTTCTCGTGCCGGAGCAGGGTGACCAGGACGGCCGGGAGGCCGATCAACGCCAGTCCCGCCAGCAGCGACAGCGCATTGCCCAGCGACCGGCGCTCGCGGCGCAGCACGACGACGCCGTCCAGGAGCAGCAACAGCGGCAGCAGGGCGAGCCCGAGCACGACCCCTACCCCCACCACTCCCGAGACGACGTCCTCGATGGTCCGCAGCACCGACGAGTGCGAGGCCGCCACGGCCACGAAGCCCAGCAGGTAGTGGACCGCGAGAACCGCCAGGACGCCGTTGCGGAGAGCCCGTGCGTCCCTGTGCAGTGACCAGACCAGGGCTCCACCCACGAGGAGGGCCCCGACCAGCGCCACGAGCAGATGCGTGGGGAACGAGGCCCCGGCGTCCACGAGCCCGACCCAACCACGTGCGGCGCAACGGCAGGTGTCCGGACCGCGACGACCTCCGGCCGGGCCTGCCCGGGAAGGGCTCGATACGGTGCCGGTCATGCCGGCCTCGACGCCATACCGCCGCGCGAGCCGCCGGGTGCGGGCGCTGCCCGGGATCCTGTCGCACGCGCCCCGGTGGGTGCTCCTCGCTGCCGGGGCGGCGACCACGGCGCTGGGCCTCCTCCTCGCCGTGCGGCCGCTCAGCTCGCTGACCGTCCTGGGCGTGTACATCGGCCTGAGCTGCGTCATCTCCGGCGTGGGCGACCTCGTGGCGCGCCGCGAGGATGCCGGGTGGCGGCCGCTCGTCTCCGGCATCGGCTGGGTCCTGGCCGGCCTGGCCGTCCTGGCCTGGCTCGGCCGGAGCCTCCAGCTCCTCGGACCGTCCGTAGCCGTCCTGCTGATGGCCAGCGGCGCCGTGCGGCTGCTCGGCCTGCGCCGCGGTCCGACCGCCGGCCGGATGCTCTCCGGCGCGTTCGGCCTGTCGGAGATCGCCTTCGGGCTCGTCGCGCTCGCCTGGCCCGACGCCACCCTGCTCGTCGTCGCGCTCCTGTTCGGGGTGCGCACCGCCGGCTTCGGCCTGGCCCTGCTCTGGCGGGGAGCCGGGACGCGGCGCCGGGCGCCGGCCGGGTCCCCCGGCACCACCCGCGGCGGGTCCGCCGTGCGCTGGGTGGCGGCCGGCGTCGTGCTGCTCGTGGCGAGCACCGCCCTGGTCGTGAGCCACCAGTTCCGGCAGGGCATCCCCGTGCTCGACGACTTCTACGACGCACCGGACGTCGTCCCGGACGAGCCCGGGCAGCTGCTGCGCGCCGAACCGTACGTCGGCGAGCTCCCGCCGGGGCTCACGGCGCAGCGCATCCTGTACACCACGACCGCCGACGAGGGGATTCCCGGCCTGGCGAGCGCGGTGGTCGCGGTGCCGGCGGAGGCGACGGAGCGGCCGGTCCCGCTGATCGCCTGGGCCCACGGCACCGTCGGCGTCGCCCGGGCCTGCGCGCCCAGCCTGGGTCGCTACGCCATCACTCCGGAGGGCATGCCCGCCATGGACGCCCTGGCCCGCAACGGCTGGGGCATGGTCGCCACCGACTACATCGGGCAGGGCACGGAAGGCGACTTCCCCTACCTGATCGGGCAGGGCGAGGGGCGCTCGGTCCTGGACGCCGTCCGGGCCGCGCACCAGCTGGAGGGCCTCGACCTCGCCCCGGAGACGGTGATCTGGGGGCACTCGCAGGGCGGCCACGCCGCCCTGTGGGCCGGTCAGCTCGCGCCCACGTACGCGCCGGACGTCGACGTCGTGGGGATCGCCGCGCTCTCCGCGGCGAGCGATCCGGAGGCCCTGGCGGAGATCGTCACCGCCAACCCCGGCGTCCTGGGAGCGAGCCTCGGCATCTCGTTCGTGGTGGCCGCCTACAGCCGGTGGTACCCGGACGTCTCCCTCGACGACGTCGAGCCGGCGGCGCGCACCCTCGTGCAGGAGGCGGCCGCGCGCTGCACCAGCGAGCCCGGCACCCTCGTCACCGTCCTCACCGGGGTCGCGATCTCCCGGGACACGCCGATCCTCCGCGGAGACCCGACGACGGGGGCGATCGGCCGGCGACTGCGCGAGAACATCCCGCTCGGCCCGTGGCCCGCACCGCTGTTCCTCGCCCAGGGCACCGCCGACGAGGTCATCGTGGCCCGGTTGCAGGACGAGTACGCGGCCCGGCTGTGCGCCGCCGGGCGACCCCTGCGCTACACGCAGTACCCGGGCAGGACGCACATGGGCGTGCTCGAACCGGACTCCCCCCTGAACGCCGATCTGGAGGAGTGGACGCAGGACCGGCTCGCCGGCCTGCCGCAGGCCGACACCTGCGCGTGACCGACCCCCGCACCTGGTGACCGGCTGTCGGCCAACTGACGTCGTCGCGCGCCGAAGGGTGGGCCGGTCACGGGGCGCCTCCCCCGGTCGGCAGCTGATGGCGTGACCGCTGCTCAGCCGGACGCTGATCGCTCCCGCCGGCCGCGTCCGCTGTCGGTTACCCGCCGACCAACTGCCCCGGCGCATCGCCGCGCAGTCGGGCGATCTCGGCGCGGGAATGCTCGACCTCAGCCCTGTCGGCACCGTCGGCGCTCGCGAGGTCGTGATCGAGGTTGCGCGCTGCGCGGAGCACGTGCTCGGCCCGGCGCCGCCCCATCCCGTTCTCGTGGCTCCGGACGAAGCCACGGACCTCCTTCTTCGGCGTCCGCTCGAGGCGGTCAGCTCGGCTTCGGTCAGCACGCCGGTGGCGACCTCGGGAGCGAGCAGGTCCCGCAGCCAGCCGCGCTCCCGGCCGCCGGGCCGCCGGCCGGCCGCAGCGCGATGTACGGGGCCACCACCGCGGCCACGGTGATGCCCACGATGTACGCATAGACGAAGCCGGTACCTAGGCCTGCGCTCCCCCGATCCCCACCCGCGCGACCGCCACGGCCTGCACCCACGGCGCACCGCCGGACCCTGCGACGACGACCGGGAGTCCTCGGCTCACATGCCGAACGACGACTGCGCGAGCCACCAGCGCGCGTGCTCCAGGAGGCGCTCGGGCGAGAAGCGGTCAGGATCGGTGAGGACCAGCCGCGCGTACTCGTCCGAGATGGCCGAGAGCAGGTGCGCGGTCAGCTCCGCGTCGCCGACCGCGCTGCCGCTCAGACCTCCCTCGACCGCCACGGCCAACTGCCGCAGGACCGTCCTGCGTCCCCGCGCGATCCGTCGGCCGAGCAGTTCTGGCGCGCCCTCGGGGGGCATCAGCACCAGTCGCCAGGTCCGCGGGTGGTCGCGCACAGCGGTGAGGAAGGCCGCAAGACCCCTCAGGAGAATGTCCGAGGCGGCGCCGGAGCCCAGGTCGGTCGGCGTCGTCGGCGTCACCTGCTCCTGCGCCTGGGACATCTCGCGGTCGACGACGGCCTCCAGCAGCGCCTGCAGGTCGTCGAAGTGCTGGTAGATCACCGCGCGGGTGACTCCTGCCCGCTGCGCGACCGCCTCGATGGACACCGCGTGGAAGCTCTGCTCGACGGCCAGCTGGGCCGTGACGAGAAGGAGTTGCTCTCGGCGCGCGGGTGCCCGCATCCGCCGGGCCGCACCGGTTGCGGTGGTCACGCCGGAAGGCTAACTTACGGTTGCGTAACTAACGCAACCGTTACTTGACGATGCTCCTCGGTCACTCACGAAGCGGTCGGGCAAGGCATTGGAACGGAGTGGTCACCATGGTCAAGATCGGCGACATCACCCTCGACATCACGCAGCAGAACGTGGCCGTCGAACGCGCGCTGGCGCAGACGGACAACCCGCGGCATCGCTACCTGCTGCAGGTCTACCTCCGCCACCGGTACCTCGAGTCGGCCGGCCGCTGGGAGGAGATCCTCGACCCCCAGCTGACCGTCGACGTGCCGCACTACCGGTTCAGCCTCGCCGGCCGCCCGCACTTAGAGCTGCACGGCAAGGAGCAGGTCGGCGCCCTGTACAAGCACTGGACCGACACCGACCAGGCCGTCTTCTACGTGTCGGACGAGCAGGTCGCGGTGGGCGATCACATCGTGATGGGGCGAGGGATCAGCTGGCAGCAGACGATCGGGTCCGAGATCCCCGCCGACGCCGGGATCGACGTCGACCCTCAAGCGATGTACTTGTCGAAGTCGGCCATCACCATGATCTGGCCCTACGACGACCGCGGCCTCCTGCTGGGCGAGGACGTCTGGGAGTTCGACCCCTCGGTGCGCGAGTACTTCGAGCTCGACCCGGCCGACGTGCTGACGGCCGAGCAGGCCGGGGAGCTGCTCGCCCCCTACATCGAGCCGATCCCGGCCTTCGACGACACCATGCTCCCCCGGTGAGGAATGACGACACGATGAGAGCCGTCGTCTGCCACGAGACGAAGCTCGAGGTCGCCGAGGTCCCGGCACCGCGGCCGGCGAAGGGCCAGGTGCTGCTCGACGTCCTCAGCTGCGGCATCTGCGGATCGGATCTGCACGCCCGCGTCCACGCCGACCAGCAGGCCGACGCGCTGGCCGAGGTCGGCTACGACGGCGCCATGCGGACCGGCCAGCGCGTCGTCATGGGCCACGAGTTCGTCGGTCGGGTCGCCGCCTACGGGCCGGGGTGCGCGGAGAAGATCCCGGTCGGCTCGACGGTGGTGGCGCTGCCGCTGGCGCGTGCCGGTGAGGACGTGCACGCCATCGGCATCTCCGCCTCTGCCCCCGGCGCCTACGCCGAGCAGGTCGTCGTCGAGGAAGCGATGATGATCCCGGTGCCCGACGGTCTCGCCCCCGAGGTCGCCGTGCTCACCGAGCCGATGGCGATCGGCTACCACGCCGTCCGGCGGGGCGAGGTCGGCAAGGACGACGTCGCGATCGTGATCGGCTGCGGCCCTGTCGGGCTCGCGATCATCGGCATGCTCAAGGCGCAGGGCGTCCGCACCGTCGTCGCCAGCGACCTCTCCCCCGGTCGGCGGGCGCTCGCGACGACGTTCGGCGCCGACGTCGTCGTCGACCCGCGCGAGACCTCGCCCTACGAGGCGGCCGGCGACCGCGGGTTCCTGACCGGCGTGGCGGCCAGGGTGAAGCTGGGCCTCGGTGCCATGCAGAAGCTCCGCCCCCTCCCTGTGCCGTGGCACGTCGTCTGGCGGGTGCTGGACAGGGCCGGCAAGACCGCGCCCGCGCGCCCGGTCGTCTTCGAGTGCGTCGGCGTCCCCGGCATGCTCGACGGCGTCATCACGCAGGCACCGCTCAGCTCGCGCGTCGTCGTGGCCGGGGTGTGCATGGTGCCCGACTCCATCCGCCCCACGATCGCCGTCAACAAGGAGATCGACCTGCGGTTCGTCGTCGGCTACTCACCCCTGGAGTTCCGCGACACCCTGCACATGATCGCTCGTGGCAAGGTCGACCCACGGCCGATGGTGACCGGCACGGTGGGGCTCGACGGGGTCGGCAACGCCTTCGACGCGCTCGGTGACCCGGAGGCGCACGCCAAGATCCTCATCGACCCCCGGAGCTCGGCGACCTCTCCTCAGCAGCCTGCCGTTCCACGGTAGCCACGAACTCGCCCATCTGCGGCGCCGTTCCCGGGGGACGGCGCCGCAGGTGGCGCAGAGGTCTTCCCGCAGGGCGGAGCTGCCGGCTACGACGACGACGCGGCGGTAGACCGCTCGTCGAGGGAGGCAGGCGCCTCGGGAGCGTCGACGGGGAAGTGACAGGCGATGAAGTGGTCGGGGCCGATCTCGCGGACCAGCGGCTCCTCGGCGGCGCACCGTTCCTGCGCCTTGGGGCAGCGGGTCCGGAAGCGGCACCCGGATGGCGGGTCGATCGGTGACGGCACGTCGCCCTCGAGCGGCGCCGAGGGCGCCCGGGCCTCCGGATCCGGTCGAGGGACCGAAGCCAGCAGCGCATTCGTGTACGGGTGCGCCGGCCGCGCGTAGACGGCGTCGGCCGTGCCCACCTCGCAGATCTTGCCGAGGTACATGACGGCCACGCGGTCGCTGATGTTCTTGACCACGGCGAGATCGTGGGCGATGAACAGCATGGTCAGCCCGTACCGGGCCTTCATGTCCTCGAGCAGGTTGAGGATCTGCGCCTGCACCGAGACGTCGAGCGCCGAGACCGGCTCGTCGCAGATCAGCACGTCCGGATCCAGGACCAGCGACCGGGCGATGCAGATGCGCTGGCACTGCCCGCCGGAGAACTGGTGGGCGCGGCGGTCACCCGACGTCTCCGGGTCCAGCCCCACCGCGTCGAGGAGTTCGTCGACGCGCTTGCGGCTCTCGGCGGCATCGGCGTCCGGGCGCCAGATCGACAGCCCCTCGCCGATGATGTCCCGCACCTTGCGCCGCGGGTTCAGCGACGAGATCGGGTCCTGGAAGATCATCTGCAGCTGCGTGCGGGTCCGCCGCAACGCCTCACCCGACAACCCGGTCAAGTCGGCTCCCCGCAGCCGGACCGAGCCACCGGTCGGCCGGGGCACCTGCATGACGGCCCGCCCGGTCGTCGACTTGCCGCAGCCGGACTCGCCGACCAGGCCCAGGGTCTCTCCTTCGGCGAGGTCGAAGCTGACGCTGGAGACGGCGTGCACCTTGCGACCACCGCCGAGGGGGAACTCGACGACGAGATCCTCCACGGACAGCACGATGTCCTCGCGATCACGCAGGTGCGCGGTGCCGCTGCCGGCCATCAGGCGCTCGCCTTCGTCAGGGTGCTCATGTCGATGCCGGCAGCGGTGCGGCCGGCGCGCGCGTTGCGCTGTCGTGCCTCGTCCCCGGCGGGCGTGCCGACGGGGAAGAAACAGCGGAACTCGTGCCGGGGCTCGTCGTCGGTGAACAGGGGTGGATTCTCCTCCAGGCAGCGGGGCTGGGCGTTGGCGCAGCGGGGAGCGAAGCGGCACCCGACCGGCAGCTTGGCGAGGTCCGGCGGCCGCCCCGGGATCGCGTCCAGCCGGGTGTGGCTGGGGTTCTCGATGCGCGGGATCGAGCGCATCAGCGCCTCGGTGTAGGGGTGGCGCATCGACCGGAACAACGTGCGCGTCGGGGCCTTCTCGACGATCTGGCCCGCGTACATGACCGCGATCTCGTCGGTCCGGTTGGCCACGACGCCGAGGTCGTGGGTGACCAGGACCATGCTCATGTGGCGTTCCTGCTGCTGGCGCGCCAGGAGGTCGAGGATCTGCGCCTGGACGGTCACGTCGAGCGCCGTCGTCGGCTCGTCGGCGAGCAGCAGCTTCGGGCTGCACGACAGGGCGATGGCGATGGTGACGCGCTGGCGCATCCCACCGGAGAGCTGGTGCGGGTACTCCGCCAACCGGCGTTCGGGTGCTGGGATGCCCACCGAGCGCAGCAGGTCCACCGCCTGGACCTGAGCCTCCTTGCGGCCGAGGTCGAGATGCTCGCGCAGCGCCTCGGTGATCTGCCGGCCGATCTTCACGACCGGGTTGAGCGAGGTCATCGGATCCTGGAAGACCATCGCCAGCTGCGGGCCCCAGTACTCGCGCATCTGCTTGTTCGTCAGCGCCCGCAGATCACGCTCCTCGAAGAGGATCTCGCCGTCGGCCGGTAGCGCGGCCCGCTTGGGCAGCAGGTTCATCACCGACCGGGAGAGCACGGTCTTCCCCGACCCCGACTCGCCGACGATCCCGAGCGTGCGCCCCCGGTCGACGGCGATCGAGACGCCGTCGACGGCCCGCACGATCCCGCGCGGGGTATCGAAAAGGGTGTGCAGGTCCCGGACCTCGAGCAGCGGCCCGCCACCCTCCGGGCCCCCGGGCCGGGATGCACTCCCGGCGGCAGCGATGGGGGTCACAGGTTCGCCTCCCGGACGTCGAACCGGCTGCGGAGGACGTCGCCGACGAAGTTCAGCGACAGCACGGTCAGGAACATGACCACCGACGGGATCAGGGCGATGTGGGCATCGCTGTCCAGGTAGCGCCGACCTTCGGCGATCATCGACCCCCACGTCGCAGCCGGCGCCTGGACGCTCAGACCCAGGAAGGCCAGCGAGCCCTCCAGGACGATGACCACGCCGAGAGCGATCAGCCCGAAGGCGGCCACCGGGAGGATGACGTTGGGCATGATCTCCCGGAACAGGATCCGCCGTGTCCGGGCGCCCAGCAGGCCGGCGGCGAGCACGTACTCGCGCTGGCTCACCGCCAGCGTCGTGGCCCGTGCCACCCGCGCGTAGAAGGGGATGGACACGAAGGCGATCACCGCGGTGATCGCAGTCAGGCTCTGGCCGACGAAGGCGACGAGGGCGAGCAGCAGCACCAGGGCCGGGAAGGCCAGGATGACGTCGACCGCAGCCATGACCACCGTCTCGATCCTGCCGCGAAAGTAGCCGACGACCATGCCCAGCGTCCCGCCGACCACGATGCCGGTGACGACCGCCGCGATGCTGATGATCAGGGACACGCGCGCCCCGTACGCGAGCCGGGAGGCGATGTCGCGGCCGAGGCCGTCGGTGCCCAGCAGGTGGCCGGCGGTGAACGGCGGAGCCTGCCGGTTGGGGATGTCGATGGCGTCCGGTCCCGGGATCGGCAGCCAGGGTGCGGTGATCGCGACGACCACCACGAGGACGAGCCAGGCCAGGCACGAGTAGAACAGCACGCCCGCCTTCCGGCGGCGCCGGCGCTGAGCCGGCTCCGGCGAGGGCTCCGTGGTCGCGGCGGCGTTGCCGAACTGGCCGGCCTGCAGCTCCGCCGCCGACGTGGCCGACGAGGTCGCCTGCTCGCTGTCGGCTCCGACGAGCCTGCCGGGGCGGTTCGGGGCCGGCTCAGGCGCGGGCACGGGCGGCTCCCGATCGGATGCGCGGGTCGAGGAACGTGTAGAGCACGTCGACGACGAAGTTGACCACCACGAACGTCACGGCCAGCAGCAGCACGACGCCCTGCACCATCAGGAGGTCGCGGCTGTTGATCGCGTCGAACAGCAGCCGGCCCACCCCCGGCAGCGCGAAGATCGTCTCGATGATGACCGTCCCGCTCAGCAACGTGCCGACCTGCAGGCCTGCCACGGTCAGCAGGGAGAAGGACGACGGGCGCAGTGCATGCCGGAAGAGGATGCGCGAGGTCGGCAACCCCTTGGCGCGAGCCAGCAGGACGTGGTCCTCCTGCAGCGTGGCGATCATATCGGTGCGCAGCAGCCGGGTGAACACCGCGATGTTGCTCACCGACAGCGCCAGGGCCGGCAGGAACACCGCCCGGAGGTTGTCGCCGAGGCCGTCGGACAGCCGGCTCCACCCGGTGGCCGGGAAGAGGCCCAGCCCGACGGAGAAGGCGGCGATGAGGATGAGCGCGAAGATGAAGTTCGGCAGGGCCAGCAAGCCGAACGTGGCGCCGGTGACGGTGCGGTCGAAGCGCCCACCGGAACGGTAGGCGCTGAACACGCCGAGCGGGACAGCGACCACCAGCGCCAGTACCAGCGAGACCCCCATCAGCTCGAGGGTCACCGGCAAGCGTTCCAGGATGGCCCCGGTGACCTCCTGCCGAGTGATGTACGACATGCCGAGATCACCCTGCACGGCATCACCGAGCCACGCGAGGTAGCGCACCGGCAGAGGCTGGTCCAACCCGAGGTCGGCACGGACGGCGGCGATCGCCTCCGCGGATGCCGCCCCGCCGCCGAGGACCAGCAGGGCGGGATCCCCGGGGAGGAGGCTGAGCAGCAGGTAGGTGAGCAACGACACCGCCAGCAGCACCGGTATCAAGGTCAGCAACTTCTTGGCGATGAGTCCACCCACGGTGTGCGCTCCGTCTCCTTCCCCGGGGATTCGTTAAGGGCTCCCTGTCGATCACTCGGCGAGCCAAACCTGGCCCCACATCGTGCTACCGCCCTGGAAGAGCCCGAGGCCCACGCCGTCGGCGCCGCCGGGGAGCTGCCAGTCCGAGAGGTTCTGCACCGCCGGGTCGACACCGAATGCCGCGACCGTCGAGGAGACCCAGAGGACCGGCACGTTCTCGGCCAGCTCGAGGCCGATCTCCTCCACCGCCGCTCGACGCGCCTCCTCGTCGGTGGTGGTGGCGAGCACGGCCAGCTGCTCGTCGAGAGTTTCGCTGGTGTAGTTGGTGAAGTTCAGCGGCTGCAGCGGCACCGGACCGAACTCGTTCTTGAGGATGTTGAACGGGTCACCCTCGGCGCTCGTCCGCCAGCAGTTCGCCAGGTAGTCGCCGGCGAATGCCGGGTCCGACGCCGGCGACCCCACCGCGTTCCCGATGTGCGTAGCCTGGTCCACCGAGTTGACGGCCACCTCGACCCCGATGTTGCTCCAGAACGCCTGATAGGCCTGGGCCAGCTCGGTCAGGCTCGGGTCGGGCTGGCAGTTGTACTGGACCGTGACGGGCTCGCCGGCGGCCTTGCCGTCCGAGCGCTCGGGGTCGTCGATGTACTCCTGCAGGAGTTCGGTGGCCCGCTCCGGGTCGTACGCGGGATAGGCCTCGGCGACCGCTTCCGAGTAGTAGGGGCTGTCCTCGGTGAAGAACTGCGTCCTCGGCTCGGTGATCCCGGTCCCGCCCAGCACCTCGATCAGCTGCTCCCGGTCGGCCGCGTGCGCCAGTGCCTGCCGCACCCGGACGTCGTCCAGTGGTGCCGCGAGGGTGTTGAGGATGGTGGTGCCGCCGTTGTTCCCGAGGAACGTGTGGAGTGCGATCTCGCCGTCGGCCGCGGCGTCCTGCGCCTGGCCGACGATGCTCTCCCGCAGCGTCTGGAAGGCATCCACGTCACCGGAGAGCATGCTCTGGAGGCGGGAGTCCTCGTCCGGGATCGGCCGGAAGACGATCTCGTCTAGGTAGGGGCCGAGCCCGAGGTCCGTCCCCCAGTAGCTCTCGTTCGCCGTGACGGTCAGCCGGTCGTCGCGCACCCAGCTCTCGAACACGAAGGGCCCGGTGCCCACCGGCTCGGCGTTCGCCTCCTCGGGACCGAGCGCGGAGAAGTTCTCCATGGAGAACGGCATGCCGGCCGTGGTGGTCAGCAGCGCGGGGAACGCGGCGTTCGGCCGGGCCAGGTCGTACCGGACGGTGAGCGGGTCCACCGCAGCGACGCTGGCCACCTCGGAGAGCACGCCCGCCAGGTTCGAGGTCGGCTCTTTGAGCACCGCCACGTTCTGGGCGACGACATCGGCGGTCAGTGCGCTGCCGTCGTGGAAGGTGACGCCCTCGCGGAGGGTGAACGTCCAGGCGGTGAAGTCCTCGTTGGGCTCGAAGGACTCGGCGAGGTAGGGCTCGAAGGAACCTTCACCGGTCCCGATGACCAACGGGTCGTAGATGGAGTACATGACGTTGAAGCCCGGGGCGGACGGGGCGCTGATCCCCGGCTGCCAGCCGTTCGTCTCGCCTTCGAGGGCGACGGTGAGACTGCCGCCCTGCTGCGGTTCTCCCTGGGGCTCCGGGTTGGCCCCCGGGTCGACGGCTTCGGCGCCGTCGCCCGACCCGCTCGGGTCGTCGCCGCCGCTGCACGCGGAGGTGGCCAGGGCGAGCGCTGCCAGCGCCGCGCCCACGCGGACGGCCGCCCCCGTCCGTCGCCGCCTGTTCGTCCGGTACGTCACATGCCTCTCCCTGCTGCTGAGTGGTGCGGGTGGACACCGTCGCCGGTCGCCGGCCCGTCACGCGTCTGTGAGCCAGACCACGTGTGTAACAGTCGACAGAGACGCTACGCAACGTTCTGCGAAGTCGTAACCTGGTCGAGACCTGGGACGCCCGGGGGGCCGGTCGGACGCAGCCCGACCGGCCCCGGTGGCACGCGGTTACGGACGAGACGTCGCGCCGGCCGTGGCACCCGAGCGCCTCAGCTCGAGAGCAGGGTCGGCCAGCACGTCACCGAAGAGCTCGGCGTCCTTGGCGTAGTGGTTCTGCAGCTGCCACGGCGCCTGGTCGCCCTGCAGGAAGAGCTCGGAGCGAGCCCGCTCGAAGTAGCCCGACTGCATGTCGATGAAGGGCCGCGTGGCCATCGGGGTGTCCGGCAGCTGCGGCGTGACGGTCGTGAAGCCGTGCGTGCGCATGTGGTGCACCAGGCGGCTCACGAAGGACGAGACGCGATCGACCTTGAGCGTCCAGGAGGCGTTCGTGTAGCCGATCGCGAAGGCCATGTTCGGCACGCCGTCGAGCATCATCCCCTTGTAGGCGACGCGTTCGGGAAGGCGCACCCGCTCCCCATCGACCGTGAAGGGGATCCCGCCCAGGGGCACCAGGTTCAGTCCGGTGGCGGCGACGACCACGTCGGCCTCGAGTTCCCGCCCCGACCGCAGCCGCAGCCCGGTGGGGGTGAACGACTCGATGTGGTCGGTGACGACGTCGGCCCTGCCTGCCTTGATGGAGGCGAAGAAGTCGCCGTCGGGCACCAGGCACATCCGCTGGTCCCAAGGGTCGTAGCTGGGCGTGAAGTGCGTGTCGACGTCGTAGCCCGCCGGCAGCAGCTTGACGGCCTGCGTGCGGATGCGCGCCTTCATCAGCTCGGGCCGCTTGCGGGAGAGCTGGTAGATGGCGGTCGACATCTTGATGTTCTTCCAGCGGATCGCCCGGTAGGCGCGGTCGGTGCGCAGCAGCTTGCGCAGCAGGCCGTCGATCGGGTCCCTGCCCGGCAGGGGCATCACGTAGGACGGCGACCGCTGCAGCATGGTGACGTGGTCGGCGCCGGCCTCAGCCATGGCGGGGACCAGCGTCACCGCCGTGGCGCCGCTGCCGATCACGACGGCCCGCTTCCCGGTGAGGTCGAGGTCCTCGGGCCAGTGCTGCGCGTGCACGAACGTCCCGCCGAAGTCCTCCCGGGCCGGCCAGTCCGGCGTGTAGCCCTGGTCGTAGCGGTAGTAGCCCGAGCACATGTAGAGGAACTGGCAGGTCCACGTCGTGCGCTCGCCCGTGTCGGGGTTCTCGACCGCGACCGACCAGCGGGCCTGCTCGCCGGACCACTCGGCGGCCACGGCCCGCGAGCGGTAGCGGATGTGCTGGTCGACGCCGAACTGCCTGGCCGTGTCGCGCAGGTACTCCAGGATGTCGGGGCCGGAAGCGATCGCCTCCGCGCGCGGCCACGGGGCGAAGTCGAAGCCGAGCGTGAACATGTCCGAGTCCGACCGGATGCCGGGGTAGCGGAACTGGTCCCAGGTCCCCCCACTGGCCTCGCGCGCCTCGAGGACCACGTAGGACGTACCCGGCGCCTCCTCCTGCAGGTGGACGGCTGCACCGATGCCCGAGAGGCCGGCGCCCACGATCAGCACGTCGACGTGCTGGGTCCCGGGCTCGGGGGCGGGGGCGGGGGACGTGGTCATGGAGCTCCTCGCGCAATGGTCGTCGGGGCGTCCGACGGGGATGTGCAACGAGTCACGAATATGTATCGTCCGGCGTGCTGGAGCAACCCCCGACCGCGCCCCGGCAGTTCGTGGCCGGTGACCGCCGTCCCGAGGAGGAGCCATGAGTCCGCTCGCCACCCCGCTCGTCACCCCGCCCAGCCACCCGGACGTCGACGACGGTCGTGCGATCAGCGAGCTGCACCGGCTCCACGACGTGCAGCGCCGCGCGTTCCTCGCCGACCCGTACCCGAGCGCGGAGGAGCGCACGGGCCATCTCACGGTGCTCGCCGGCATGGTCCTCGGGCACCGCGAGGAGATCCGCGCGGCGATGAGCGCCGACTTCGGGGCGCACCCCGACCTGTTCACCGACCTGGTCGAGGTGCTGGGCGTGGCCGGCCGTGCGGCGTACGCGATCGAGCACCTCGACGAGTGGATGGCCGAGGAAGAGCGCCACACCGAGCCGGCGCTCTACGGCACCGCGCGTGCGGGCGTCCGGTACCAGCCGAAGGGTGTCGTCGGGAACATCGTCCCCTGGAACTTCCCCTTCGACCTCTCGGTGGGGCCGCTGGTGGAGATGCTGGCCGCGGGCAACCGCGCGATCATCAAGCCGTCGGACTACACGCCGGCCTGCGCGGAGCTGCTGCAGCGGATGATCGCCGAGACCTTCCCCGAGGAGCGGGTGGCGGTGGTGGCCGGCGGCCTGGCGCTGGCCAAGGAGTTCCCGACGCTGCGGTGGGACCACCTCCTCTACACCGGGAGCCCGGCGATCGGGCGGGAGATCGCCCGCGCCGCCGCGGAGAACCTGGTGCCGGTGACCCTGGAGCTCGGCGGCAAGTGCCCGGCGATCCTGGCCGACGACAGCGTCGACGCGACGAGCGTTCGCGAGGTCGTCGGCACGAAGCTGATCAAGAACGGGCAGATGTGCATCTCGGTCGACTACGCGCTGGTGCCGCGGGCGAAGCTCGAGGACTTCGTCAGGCACGCGGAGGGGTACGTGTCCGAGCAGCTGCCCGGCTACGCGATGTCGACCGACTGCACCGGGATGATCACCGAGCGGCACCTCGAGCGGATCGAGGCCATGCTCGACGAGGCGCGGGCGGCCGGTGCCCGGATCGTCACCCTGGGCGGCGAGGGCGACCGTGCCGGTCGGCGGCTGCCGCTGTCGCTGGTGGTCGACCCGCCGAAGGGCCTGCGCATCATGCAGGAGGAGATCTTCGGCCCGATCCTGCCCGTGGTCCCCTACGACGACCTGGACGACGCGCTGGCCGAGCTGAACGCGGGCGAGCGCCCACTGGGCCTGTACGTCTACTCCAAGGACGAGCGGCTGGCAGGCGACGTGCTGCGCAGGACCACGTCCGGTGGGGCGTGCGTCAACGTGTGCGCCAGCCAGGGTGCGCTGCCCTCCCTCGGCTTCGGCGGGATCGGGCAGAGCGGCTACGGCCGCCACCACGGCGTCGAAGGCTTCCGGGAGTTCTCCAACCCGCGGGGCGTGGTCGTCCGGGGCACGGGGGACATGATCGACGCCTTTCTCCCCCCTTACGGCCCGGCCGCGCAGGCTATCGTCGACAGCGTGATCGGCGGCGAGCAGGCTCCTAAGGCAACCGCACCCGGGAGCGTCTGACCTGGACACCACGAGCACGCCCGGCACCGTCTCGTTCCCGGGTCCTCCCGAGCCGTTCGTCGGACGGCCCGCGCGCGCCGTGGAACTCGCAGCCCGGTGGGTCAGCGCCGGTCGTCGGCTGGACATGCAGGGACTGGCCGACGAGATCGGCATCTCCCGCGTGACGCTCTTCCGGTGGGTCGGCAGCCGCGAGGACCTCCTCGGGCGGGTCCTGTGGCTGCTCACCGAGCGGTCGTTGACGACGGGCCTGCGCCGGTGGGAGGCGGAGCGACCGGCCGGGGCACCGCTGTGTGCGGGCACCGGCCGTCACGTCAACCTGATTCTGGCAGAGGCGACCGGGCTCCGACGGCTGCTCGACCAGGAGCCGACCCTCGCGATCCGCGTGCTCACCGATCCGCGGGGGCCTGTGCAACCCGGGTGCATCGCCTTCGTCGAGAAACTGCTGCGCCGCGACATGGAGGAGTCCGGCCTCGAGTTGACGGTGGCACCGGGGGATCTCGCGTACGCGCTGGTGCGGCTCAACGAGTCGTTCGTCTACGCCGACGTCCTGGCCGCCCGGCTCCCGGACGTCGCCACCGCCACTCGGTTGCAGGAGGCCCTTATCCTAGGGAGCAGCCGCTGAGTCGTCGTACGCTCGGGTCAACACGGAATCGCCCCGCTGCCCAGTCTCAGCCTGTCCGGGGTCGTCACCGCATCGGGTCCCTGTGGCCCTATCGCGACCGCCGCCGACATCGTCGTGGCCCCGCGACGCTCGCCGAACTCGCAGGAACGCCTCGACCACCGGCTTGTGAAGCGGCCGAAGCCCTTCGCACCATGCTCACGGACCCACATCATCGGAGGGAGCACCCGGATGGCCTCCAAGGACAGCAAGCCTCCACGACTGCGACAGAAGGACCAGAAGCCGCCAAGCACCGGGCAGGATGAGCGGTCGACTCTGCTGGGCTTCCTCGACTACCTTCGCGACGCAATCGCCGCGAAGCTCGAGGGAGCCCCGGAGCCCGAAGCCCGTACGGCAGGAGTGCCGTCGGGCACGACCCTCCTCGGGCTGGTCAAGCACGTGACGGCTGTTGAGCGGTTCCTCTTCCTGGGCGAGGACGCCAAGAGCTGGCCCAAGACGTTCCAGCCTTCTGCGGAGGACACGCTCGACGGCGTGCTCGCCGGATACCGGGAGGCGGTGCGGCAGGCGAACGAGCGCATTCTCGCCTGCACCGACCTAACCCTGCCCGCCGCTGACTCGCCGACCCGTGGATCGTCTCCGTCCATGAGATGGGCTCTCATCCACATGATCGAGGAAACCGGCCGGCACGCCGGGCACGCTGACATCCTGCGCGAACAGATCGACGGCGCCACCGGACGCTGACCCTGCAGACGTGCAGAAGCCTGGTCGCTGCTGCCGCAACCATGACTTGCCATGCCACAGCGGCTGTTCGCTGTCACGAGCTCCGTTGTCTTCGAGGCGCCTGGCGCTTCAGCTGAATCCAAAGCTCAGCAGGGGCGGGAGGGCTGTAGCACTGGAAGAGGGGGCTTCTAGCGGTGGACGCCGGCTCTACGGTCCCGGGGGGTCTCCAGTCGTCGAGACGGTGAGCCGGGGGTCAGCCAGCGGCCGACGACGCGGAGCGGCACGGTGAAGGGCGGCGCGGGTGCCGGCCACGCGGATCGCCCACAGCTACGGCGAGCTGGCTCCGGACAGATCTCGGAGCCGGTCGAGGAGGTGGTCCTGCAGCGCGCGGTGGTGCGCCGAGGGGTGCAGGTCCGCCGGCTGCTGGTGGTAGCGGCACCGGCCCGAGCGCCGCGCCTCCGCGTCGTCGCTACCGGCGAGCCACGACTGGGTCACCCGCGCCAGCTCCATGCCGTCCGGACCGCCGGGGCCGCCGATGCGCGTCGGCACCCAACCCGGGTTCACTGCGTTGACCACGACGTCTGGCCAGCGCAACGCCACCGCGAAGCCGAGCAGCACGTCGTGCAGCTGGGAGTCGCAGTACGCCTGACCTCCGTTCCAGCGGCGCGCTGCCCACTGCACGCCCTGCAGGCTCAGGTCCCCCACGAGGTGCATGCCGAGCTGAGGTGGACCAGTCGCTCGGGCCTGTCCATGAGCGCGGTCAGCGTGTACGGGCGAGCACGTTGACCGCCCACAGTTGGGCCAGCCCATCGGCCGTCTCGACCCGCCGGGGTTCCCGGTAGCCGATGCCCACGTCGTGACGACCCCGGTGAACGGCCCCGCCCTGTTCGCCTGCTTCGCGACGTCGCGCGCGGCGTCCACGGTCGACGGTCCCCCGGGACCACGTCGGCGACCTGCGGCAGCATGCGCCGCGCGTCCTCCGCCCGGCGTTCGGTTCTGGCGTGCAGCATCACCTCGTGCCCCTGCTGAGCCAGCAGCTGCCCGGCGCCCAGGCCGAGCCCGTCCGACGAACCGGTGATGAACACCCGCGCCATCTCGTCCTCCTCTGGTCCTGCCGTGGTCACCCGGTCGAGGGCCTGGTGTAGTGACCTGCCTCCAGGTCGGCCAGCAGGCCGGGGTGGGTCGGCTCCCACCCGAGGGAGCAGCGCGTGACGGTGCTCGACGCGGGGACGTCGAGCCCCGCGACGAACGAGATTCAGCCGAAGTGTTCGGCCGCGTCCTCAGCGGTGACGCTGCGGACCGGACCGGCACGTCGAGGTGGCGGCCGATGGCGTCGGCGATGTCGGTGAACGGGACGCCCTCCTCGGCGGTGGCGTGCAGGCGGGAGCCGGCGGGGGCGCCTTCCAGCGCGAGGCGGAACAGGTGCGCGGCGTCGAGGCGGTGCACCGCAGGCCACCGGTTGGCCCCGTCGCCGACGAAGGCGGAGGTGCCCCGCTCGCGCGCGATGCCGACCAGTGTGGGGAGGAACCCGTGGTCGCCCTCCCCGTGGACGGTCGGGGGCAGGCGCACCGCGGACGAGCGCACGCCGCGCCCGGCCATGGCCAGGACGACCGCCTCGGTGTGCGCCCGCGGTCCCGCACCGGGGTCGGGGGCGTCCGCCTCGCTCGACACCCGGCCTGTGGTCACGACCCCGGCGACGCCGGAGGCGATGACCAGGGGCCGGTCGGTGCCCTCCAGTGCGCCGCCCAGCGCCCGAACGGCGAGCAGGTCGGTCCGGGCGGCGGCGGGCAAGTCGGTGAAGTCGTGGATGAACGCCGTGTGGACGACGCCGTCGGCCGCGGCAGCGGCGGCGCGCAGGCCGTCGAGGTCGTCGAGCGCACCGCGCAGAGCGGTGGCCCCAACAGACTCCAGGGCGGCCGCGGCGGTGCCCGAGCGGGCGAGGCCGACGACCTCGTGCCCGGCAGCGAGGCACTCAGCCACGACGGCGGATCCGATGTAGCCGGTCGCACCGGTGATGAACACGCGCATGGGGAGGGCTCCTCCGTCGATCGATCTGGTCGTGGGAACACGATCGCCGGGGACGCCGGTGGGCCGGCATCCCCGGCGCTGCTCAGCTCGGGGATGCCGCGGTCCCGAGCGGCCGCGGCTCGCCGGCCACGGCGGTGATCACCGGCGTCCCGGGCTCGTGCCGCCGGCGCAGCCCGCTCAAGCAGACCGCCAGGGCCAGCAGCGCTACGGCGACCGCCGCGGTGACGCCCGAGCGGTAGGCGCCTGCGCCCGTCCCGGCGGCGGCGAACACCGAGGCCACGACGCCAAGGACCACCCCGCCACCGATCTGGAAGGACGCGGTGAACAGGCCGGAGGCGAGGCCCTGCTCGTCGGGGCGCGCGCCGGCGACGGCGCTGATGTTGGCCGCGGGGAAGCACATGGCGTAGCCGACGCCGATGATCGTGGACCCGACGCCGAAGACCAGCGCGTTGTCCAGGGTGCCCAGCGCGAGGGTCGAGGCGGTGCCCACGACCATCAGCACCATCCCCGCCGACGCGATGGGCCACGCGCCGTACCGGGTGACCCGGCCGGCCCACCACCCCGCGGTGAGCATCACCAGCAGCCCACCGGGCGCGAACACCAGGCCCACCTCGATGGGCGACCACCCGTGCTCGTTCTGCAGGTAGAGCGTGGCGAGGAACTGCCAGGCCACGTAGCTGCCCTGCAGGAGGAAGATCGCACCGTTACCGCGGGACAGCCCGGCCCGGCCGAAGATCGCCAGGGGCACCAGCGGGACCCGGCGCGAGCGCTCGATGGCGACGAAGGCGGCCAGCAGGGCGACCGCCGCCACCAGGACCCCGACGGTGGGGCCATCACCCCAGCCGCTCTCCGCCGTCCGGCTGACGCCGTACACCAGCGTCAGCAGGGCAGCGGTGACGACGACGGCGCCGAGCACGTCGACCCGCTGCCTCTCCCCGCGTCCTGCGGTGGCCGCCGGGCGGGGGATGACGCGCACGGCGGCGACGAGCAGCACCACGGCGAGGGTGGCCGGCACGAAGAGCACGAGCCGCCAGCTGGCCGCCGCGAGCACCCCGCCGAGAACCAGGCCGGAGGTGAAGCCGACGGCCGAGACCGAGATGTACGTACCCAGCGCCTTGGCCCGGGCATGCTCGTCGGCGAAGGTGTGCAGGAGGATGGCCAGGGCGGCCGGTGCGGTGAAGGCCGCGGTCACGCCCTTGACCAGCCGGGCGGCGATGAGGACCTCGCCGGAGGTGGCCAGCCCACCGACGACGCTGGCGACCACGAAGACGGCCAGGGCGGCCAGCAGCAGCTTGCGGCGGTCGAAGAGGTCGGCCAGCCGGCCACCGAGCAGCAGCAGGCCGCCGTACCCCAGCACGTAGGCGGTGATGATCCACTGCAGACTGCCGGGCGGCATGTCCAGGTCCTGCTGGATCTCGGGCAGGGCGGGGCCCATCGACGCGACGTCGAAGGCATCGATGAACTGCACTCCGCACAGCACGACCAGCAGCAGGCTCGTGGCCGCGGCGTGGCGGTTCGTGGTGGTGGTCGGCGCACGGCCGACCTGGTCCTGACTCATGGCGTTCTCCAGTTCTCGATGCGGTCAGCGGGTGATCAGCGGCAGGACCAGCCGGCTGGGGTGGTCCGGCCCGTGCAGCACCCGGTTGGTGGCCACGACCGCCTGGTCCAGGGACTCCTCGGCGATGACGCCACCGGTGTTGGTGTTGCGGTCGTAGCGGGGGAAGTTGCTGCTGGAGATCTCGAGACCGACGCGGTGGCCGGGCAGGAACACGTTGGAGGTCACCGACAGGTCGACCGTCACCTCGTAGACCCGTCCGGGCGCGAGCAGCTCCGGGGCGGCCAGCGAGTTGCGGTACCGCATCCGGGCGATCCCGTCGGTCAGGTAGATCGACCGGCCGTCGGGGAAGACGTCCACCAACTTGCCGGTGACGTCGGTGTCGAGCGCCGAGGAGGCCACGTGCAGCACCAGGGAGATCGGCCCGGTCACCTCGAGCGGCTCGATCAGCACCGGGGTGGTGAAGAGCAGGACGTCGTCCCGGGCCTCGACGTCGCGCTGGTCCACCGGGCCGACGGCATTGAGCGTGCCGGGCGCGATGAGGCGCCCGCCACGGCTGGGCACCGGGTCCGCCGGGTCGTAGGTGAACACGTCCGTGGCGTTCTCCCCGGGGCCGTCGGGCGACAGTCCCCCGTCCTCGGCGTCGGTGCCGGCCCGACCCGAGCCGGTCAGGTGGAAGTCGGTGTACCGCGTGTCGGGCAGAGGCCAGTCCTGCTCGTCGCGCCACTGGTCGATGCCCATCACGAAGATCCGCACCGGCGCGGTGCCCTCGAGGGCGTCCGTGCGTCCGCGCAGGTGGCGGTCGAAGAACGCCAGGTGCACGCCGGTGAGGTCGGCGGCCAGGATGTCGGCGCCGGAGCCGAACTGCCGGTCGAAGTAGGCGCCGGTGTAGCCGGTGTGGTCCCAGGGACCCATCACCAGGCGCTGGCCTGCGCGGGCCTCGGCGCTGCCCGCCTCGCGCCGCATCCGGGTGTAGGTGGACGTCGTGGCGCCGGCGAAGACGTCGAACCAGCCCCCCACGTTCAGAGCCGGTGCGGTCACCTGATCCGCCTGGTCGGAGATGGACAGGTCCTGCCAGAACCGATCGCGATCCGGGTGGCGCAGCATCTGCCCGAACCACGGGGCCGGGCCGACCAGCGCCGGGTGGTCGCTGGTGGGCATCGCGGCGAGGCGGGACGGCAGGGCGTCCAGCGCCCCGGCCACCTCCAGCAACGTGTCCGGAGGGCCGGTGCCGGCGGCCAGCGCCCGCTGCGCCCCGAAGAGCCCCATGAGGGTCGACCACCACAGGGACATGTGCAGCGAGAGCGCGCCGCCGTCGGAGTACCAGGGCGCCGTGTAGTGGTCGCTGGTCGTGACGGTCGGGGCGATGGCCTGCAGTCCGGCCGGCGACTCCGACGCCGTGGCCCACTGTGCCCAGCCGAGGGCCGAGGCCCCGAAGGTGCCGATGGTGCCGTCGGACCAGGGCTGGGTCCGCAGCCAGGCGAGCGTGTCGTTCCCGTCGTGCGCATCGTCCGACATCGGCGCGAACACTCCGCCGGAGCGGCCCGTGCCGCGGGAATCCTGCCACGCCACGGCGTAGCCGGCCTCGACCAACCGCGGGACGTCGATGGCGTTTGCCAGGAGGTTGGGGAAGTCCTTGGCGTACGGGGTGCGCACCACAAGCGTCGGGGCGGGCCCGCCCTCGGGGAGCCACAGGTCCGTGGCCAGGGTCTCGCCGTCCCGCATCTCGACCATGACGTCCTTCTCGACCCGGTAGCTCATCGCGGGTCCTCCCTCGCTGGTGCGGCGGTGGACCACCGCCGGCTGCGCGATCGACGCTAGGAGCGGTGCGGACGGGCCGTCCAAGACCTGTTCTGCACTCGGCCATGTCGTAGGCGCATGGCTCCTGCGTACCGTCGAGCTGTGCCGGATTCGTCGTCCCCGCTGCCCGACCTGGACCTGCGTCTCGTGCGGTACTTCACGGCGGTCGCCGAACACCAGAACTTCAGTCGCGCTGCCGACGCCCTGCACCTCGCGCAGCCCTCGCTGAGCCGGCAGATCCAACACCTCGAACGGGTCGTCGGTGCCCGCCTGCTGGAGCGCACCCCGCGCGGGAGCCGCCTCACCGCAGCCGGGGAGGCGTTCCTGCTACAGGCGCAGGAGCTGCTGCGGTCCGCGGACCGGGCGACGGCGCACGCCCGCGCGGCGGCCGAGCCCACCACACTCACCGTCGGGTACATCGGCAACCTCAGCGTGACGCCCGCCGTCCTGGAGCTGCGCCGCCGGCACCCCGAGGCCGACGTCCGCACCGAGTACCTGCTGTGGCACGAGCCGCACGCGGCGCTGCTCGACCACCGCGTGGACGTGGCACTCGCACGGCCGCCCTTCCCGGACGACACGCTCGACGTCACCGTCCTCTACGAGGAGCCGCGGGTGCTCGTCGTCCCGGTCGGCCACCGGCTCGCGGGCCGGGCGTCGGTGACGCTCGCAGACTTCGCGGACGAACCGCTGGTGCGTTTCTCGGAGGCGAGGTGGGACGCGTTCTGGCGGATCGACCCGCGCCCCGACGGGCGGCCGGCGCCGGACGGTCCGCTCGTCGAGGAGACCATGCAACGGTTCGAGCTCGTCGCCAGCGGGCAGGCGCTGTCCATCGCTCCCCCCGGCGCCCCGAGCACCTGGTTCCGCGAGGACCTGACGTCGGTGCCGATCGCGGGGATCGCGCCGACCCAGGTCGTCATCGCCACCCGGCCCGGGGACCGGGTACCGCGGGTCCGGGAGTTCCGCGACATCGCCGTCCACCGGCTCACCGCCCGGAGGACTCCCCCGCCCTGACCGGCCGTGCGCCGCTGGGGTGTGCGACCCCGGCGACCTGCTCCGCTTCCGTGGCGCGGAAAGGGTTCAGCGGGCCACGCCGGCGGCCTTCTCGTCCTGTTGGGCGCCGTCGACGTCGGTGGAGAAGGTGGTTTGCCGCTGGGCCTCGTAGCCGGCCAACCGGTCGCTGAGGGCGGCGCTGACCATCCGGTAGGCGTCCGACCCGAGCAGCAGCCGGCGCGGCGGCGCGTCGGCGTCCGCGGCCACGATCATCACCGCGACCACCTTGGCCTGGTCGCCGGGCATGGTGTCGACCGGGATGGTGCCCCGGGCCATGCCGGGGTGGTCGGCGTAGGCCGGGTGCACCGGGGTGCGCTCGGCGGCGTCGTAGAACGACGTCCGGATCATCCCGGGCTCCACCAGGGTCGTCCTGATGCCGAACGGCTCCACCTCACCGGCAAGGGCCTCGTAGAAGCCCTCGATGCCCCACTTGGTGGCGTGGTAGAGCGAGAACGACGGGAAACCGATGTGCGCGCCCATGCTCGAGACCTGCATCAGCAACCCGCTCCGCTGGGCCCGCAGGTGCGGCAGGGCGGCACGGGCCAGCTGGATCGACGCGGTCAGGTTGGTGGCGACCTGCCGGTCGATCTGCTCGTCGGTGAGCTCCTCGGCCGCCCCGAACACCCCGTAACCGGCGTTGGAAACCACGATGTCGACGCGACCGAGGTCGGCGAAGGCGGCGTCGACGACGGTACGCAGCTGCGCGGTGTCGGTGACGTCGAGGGCGCCGACCCACAGCCGTTCGCCGTAGGTCCGCGCCAGGTCCGCGAGCTGGTCGGGGCGGCGCAGCGTGGCGGCGACGCGGTCGCCGCGGGCGAGCAGCTGCTCGGTGAGCTCGCGGCCGAAGCCGCGCGAGGCGCCGGTGATGAACCAGGTCTTCATGACGATCGCTCCAGGTGCTGCCGGGGCACTCCTCTGCGTCCCGGGCTGCCTCCATTGAGCCCTCGGGTTCGTGACGCATCAACGGCGAACGCGGGTACGGTCGACAGGCCGACCCTGTCGATCGTGGAGGTGGTCGTGGAACTGCGGCAGCTCGCGTACGCCTTGGCGGTGGCCGAGGAGCTGCACTTCGGCCGGGCCGCCGCGCGCATGCGGGTGAGCCAGCAGTCGGTGAGCGAGCAGGTCCGCAGGCTGGAGCGGGAGCTGGGGGCGGCGCTGTTCGTCCGGACCAGCCGGCGGGTGGCCCTGACCGCGGTCGGCGAGGCCTTCCTCCCGGAGGCCAGGCGCGCGGTCCGGGCGGCGCAGCGGGCACGGGACGTCGGCCGCAGAGCGGCTCAGGGCCTGGGTCGGGAGCTGCGCGTCGGATACGCCGAGGACCTCGGCCCGCGGCTGTTCCAGCTGACCGGGCCGGCCCTGGCCGGCGAGCGCGTCCACGTGACTCCGGTGCCGATGCGCACACCCGAGCAGCTCGCCGAGTTGCGCGAGCAGCGCCTCGACCTCGCCTTCGGCTGGGCCCCTCCCCCGGCGCCGGACCTGGAGGACCTGCTGGTCACGCGGGAACCGCTGGTCGCGGCGATGGCAGCGGACCACCCGCTCGTCGGTGCCGGGCCGTTCGACCCACGCGCGTTGTCCGGTCGGCCCCTGGTGGTGGTCCAACGTGCCGTGAACCCCTGGCTGCACGACGCCATCCTCCGACAACTGCACGATCGGGGTGCCACCGTCACCGTCACCGCCGAGCACTCCACCATCGACCAGGTCCTGCCGCTCGTGCTGTCATCGGCAGCAGTCGGTGTGACGACGGCGAGCGCGGCGGCGAGCCGTTCGCATCCCGGGGTGGTCTACCGCCCGTTCACCGCTCCGAGCCCCACCGTCGACCACCGGCTGGTCTGGCGCCGGGACACCGGCAACCGGGCCGTGACGACGTTCGTCGACGTCGCGCGCCGATTGCGCGACTCCGGCGCCTTCCTGCCCGCCGAACTGCCGACCGGGCTCCCGCTGCCGGCGGCTCCTGGCGCGCGGTGACCGCGCCCGGCCGTCGGTGCCGGTCGGACGGTAGACGGTGGGGACACCGGTCCTGCACCGCGACCGGGCCGGTCGCAGGAGGAGCCGGCCGCCGCATGGACCACCACGTCGTGCGACAACCCCTCAGCCGGTACGCCGACCCGTGCAAGCGTCCCGTTCCGGTGAGCTGTGCGCTACGGGGCCGAGGGGGCAGCAGAAGGAGGCGGAACCGCTGGTCGCTCACCGGCAGCGTCCCGCGCGGTCGGTCAGGCGGGCACGAAGGGTCGTTCGGCACCTGCCCCGTCCCCTCGTCGTCGGGCCGAGCGGTTGCCTGCCGCTCTCGACGGGAACAGCGGCGCCGCCCTCACCGCGCCGACGGAGGACTGCGCCCGGGAGCGGCGGATGGCCGATGCGGTGGCTGGTGTGGCGGAGGCGGGGCAGGCCTGGCGCGGTGGGCGCAGGCCCGTACCGGACCGATCCCCCGGAGCCGCTCGACACCAACGCGTGGACGCGTCCCTCCCGGACGCACCTCGGGTCCCCGAGAGGAACCGCGCGGCATCAGCGGGCGGCGGCCACGACGACCTCACCCGCGTGGCCGTCACCGGTCGCCAGGTCCAGCATCACCGCGGCGACGTCAGCGCGGGAGATGCGCCCCGGCAGCACTCCACCGCGGTAGGCCGCGACCGGCACGGTTCGAGCCGTGCCGGAGGCCTCGCCGTCCTTGAGGATCGGAGCGTGCACGCTGACCGCACCCGCGGGCAGGACGAGCTCGTCGGCGGCCTCCTTGTCCGTCAGCTCACTCCTGAGCATCAGCTTCATCGCCGTGGACCACACCGGTCCCGCGGCGCCGCGCGACCTGCCCGAGCCCAGGGCGCTGAGCCACACGGTGCGGGGCACCACCAGGGCCGTGCCGTTCCCACTCACCACTCCGGCACCCGCGGCCAGGATGCCGGGCCGGCCACCTCGCGCGGTGCCCAGCCCGCTGACCAGCGCGTCACTCCCCGTGGCGAGCCGCCCGAGGGTGCCGGCGGCCCCGTTCGCGGTGACGTCCAGCTCGGCGACCTCGGCGCCGCGCCGGCGCAGGTCCTCGACGGCGCCGGGATTGCGGACCAGGGCCAACACGCGGTGGCCCCGGTCCAGGGCCTGCGTGGTCAGCTGGCGCCCGGTGGGTCCCGAAGCGGCGAGCACGGTGATGTCCATGACTGCTCCTCGTCTCTGGTCGAAGCTCCTCCCCGGATGGTCGAAGCTTCAAGTGTCAACGTAGTCCGGCATCACTTGAACCGTCAACTCAGAGTTATGCTGGCGACGTGACGACCGACCACGGCACCCCGCCCGACACGAGCACCGGCCCGGCTCTCGGGTTCACTCGGGCCGAGGCCTCGGCATGGATGGGGCTGCTGCGGGTGGCCACCCGCCTGCCGGCCGCTCTGGACACCCAGATGCGCGGCGAGGTGGACCTCACGTGCATGGAGTTCTACGTCTTGGCCTTTCTGGACGCCGCACCGGACGCGACCCTGCCGCTGAAGGCCATCGCCGACGAGGCGCACGTGACCCTCTCGCGCCTCTCGCACGTGGTCGCCCGCCTGGAGGCCGCCGGCATGCTGGACAAGCGCACCGCACCGGACAACGGGCGTGTCCGGCTCGCCACCCTCACCGACGACGGCAGGCGCCTGGTCCGGCGCGGCGGTCCCGCGCACGAGCACTTCGTCCGCGCCACCGTGCTGGCCGGGCTGACCGCGGCCGACCTGGACCACCTCACTCGGCTGATGGCGGTGATCGCCGACCGGCTGGCGAACACGTAGTCCCGGCGCCGTCCCGCCGCTCGTGCCCCGTCCCCGGGCGCGGAGCAGACCAGGGACGGCCGACTCGCGGAGGGAGCTACGTGCACCGACCGCCCCCCGCAGGAACGCGGGCGGGGCGGTCGGGCAGTGGCGGGCGGGGTCAGATCGGGCGCCGCTTCAGGGCGACGGCGGCGGCGAGGACCGGGATCACCACCCAGGCGGCGAACACGACGGCGCCGGTGGTGGTGCTGAGCAGCTCCGGCCCGGGCGTCACGCTGGTGAAGGAGCTCGCGGCGTTGGAGGGCAGGTAGGGCAGGACGCTGTCCTGGATGCTGGACGGCAGCAGCAACGCGCCGAGCCCGGGCACGAGGAACAGCACGGCGAACAGTGCCGAGATCGCCGTTGCGGTGCCCCGCAGCAGGGCGCCGAAGGCGAGGCCGATCACGGCGATACCGGCGAGGTAGAGGCCGCTGCCCAGGACCGCGCGCAGGACACCGGGGTCGCCCAGCGACGTGGTGGCGGTACCGCCGGCGTCGAGGAGTGCCTGCCCGGCCACGAAGGTGACCATCGAGGTGACCACCATGACCGGGACGGCGACGGCGCTGAGCACCACCACCTTGGCCCAGAGCACCGGCAACCGCGCGGGGACCATCATCATCGTCGTGCGGATCGTCCCGGTGGCGTACTCCGCCGTGATGGCCATGACGCCCAGCACCGCGATGATCAGCGGAGCTAGCATCAGGCCGGACATCACGATGGACGTGGGATCCCCGGCGCCCGGGCCGTCGCCGGCATCGGCCGGTTGAGCGAGCAGGCCACCGGTGAACGCCGCCGCAGCGAGGCCCACGAAGAGCAGGACTCCCGCGGCGGAGAACAGCGTGGTCTTGCTGCTGCGCACCGAGCGGAGCTTCACCCATTCTGAGCGCACCACGCCCGCGAACCTGGCCGGCTGATCGCCGGAGCGTCGCTGCTCCCGGGCGGCTGCCTGCTCGGCGGGGTGGTCGGGGGTGATCGCAGTGGTTAAGTCCGGGGGGATGAGGGTGGTGGTCATCACGCCGCCGTCCTTTCGGGAGTGGGGGTGGCGGAGGTGGTGGGGATGGGGCTGGAGCCAGCGGTGGTGAGGGTGCCGTGGTACTCCACGGCGTGGGCGGTCAGTTCCATGTAGGCCTCCTCGAGGGAAGCCCTCTGCAGGGTCAGCTCGTGCACGGTCAGCGCCGCGGCGGCCGCCCGGTCCCCGATCTGCTCGAGGCTCAGGCCGGTGACGTCCAGGGCGCCGTCGGTGCCGGTGGTCACCGTCACGTCGTCCCCGGCGAGGACGGCGCGCAGCTCGGCGGTCCGGGGGCTGCGGACCCGGACGCTGGTGATCGACTGCGCGACCAGGTCGGCCACGGAGATGTCGGCGATCAGCCGGCCGCGGCCCACGACGATCAGGTGCTCGGCGGTCAGTGCCATCTCGCTCATCAGGTGCGAGGAGACGAAGACCGTCCGGCCCTCGGCGGCCAGACCGCGCAGCAGTTCCCGGATCCACCGGATGCCCTCGGGGTCCAGCCCGTTGACCGGCTCGTCGAGCATCACCGTCTCGGGGTCACCGAGCAGGGCACTGGCGATGCCGAGACGCTGACCCATCCCGAGTGAGAAACCGCCGGAGCGGCTGCGGGCGACCTCGGCGAGGCCGACCAGCTCGATGACCTCGTCGACCCGCTTCGCCGAGATGCGGTGCGTGGCCGCCAACGCCAGCAGGTGATCGCGAGCCGATCGCCCGGGGTGCCGGGCGCCGGCGTCGAGGAGCACGCCGATCTCATGTGCCGGTGCCGCGTGCTCGCCGTAGGTGCGGCCGTTGACCGCGGAGCTTCCGCCGTCGGGCTCCTCCAGACCGACGAGCATGCGCATGGTCGTGGATTTGCCGGCTCCGTTCGGGCCGAGGAAGCCGGTCACGACGCCGGGCTGGATGGTGAAGGTGAGGTCGTCGACGACGGTCTTCTCGCCGTACCTCTTCGTGAGTCCGTGCAGCTCGATCATCGTGTCCTCCTGGGGGGCAACCGGCGGGTCCGGCTGGTGAGCACAAGACTTCGCGACCTGGGGCGCCGCGTCGTCGTCCCGGCGCGGACACCTGGGCGTACCGCGATCGGAGCACCCGGTGCGGCGTCGTCCCCGTAGAAGCGGGCCGGCCTACTGCCGGCGCAGCAGTGACCTCGTACCACGCATGGAGGACGCCGGGACGCCGTGCCCCTCCCTACGCTGGGGCGATGACCACTGCGGGCGTGCGCGCGCGGATCCATGCGCACCCGCTGCTCCTCGATGCCGTCGTCTCCGTCGTGGTCGTGGTCGTGGACTACTTCTTCGTGCCGTCGGTGTCGGGCAACCCGGCGCCTACGGCGGCCGAGCTCGCGCTGATCGGGCTCACCCTCGCCGCCGTGACCCTCCGGCACCGGTGGCCGGTGCGGGCGCTCGCGCTGACCGTCGCCGGCGCGTCCATAGTGGTGCTGTTGTACGGCATCGAGTCGGTTGCGACGCTGGCTCCCCTCGTCGCGCTGTACGCCGTCGCCCTGCGCAGCGACCGGCGGACCACGTTGCTCGCGTGGGCCTCCAGCGCCGCGGTCCTGGCCGCAGCCGGTGCGCTCGGTGCGCTCGCAGCACCGGGCGACGGGCCGTGGCAGGACGCGCTGCAGGTGGTCTCCTGGAGCGCTGCGGTGGCCGCCGTCGGCAACGGCCTGCGCAACCGGCGGGCCTACCTCGCCGCGGTCGAGGAACGCGCGGCGCGCGCCGAGCGCACCCGGGAGGAGGAGGCCCGCCGCCGGGTCGCCGAGGAGCGCATGCGCATCGCCCGCGACCTGCACGACGTCGTCGCCCACCACATCGCCGTGGTCACCGTCCAGGCGGGCGTGGCCCAGCACCTCATGACCAGCCAACCCGAGGCCGCGACCGAGGCCCTGGGCACGGTGCGCCGCTCGGCTGCCGCCGTCCTGGAGGAGCTCGGCGACATCCTGTCGGTCCTCCGCGGGCCCGGCGAGCCCACTGTGAGCGGCGCACCAGCGCCCGGGCTCGCCCGGCTCGACGCCCTCATCGAGTCCTTCGCCGCCGCAGGTCTGGAGGTGGACTGGTCACTGTCTGGAGCGCCGCAGGACCTCGCGCCGACCGTCGACCTGGTGGCCTACCGAGTCCTCGAGGAGGGACTCACCAACGCCCTCAAGTACGGCACCGGGACCGCGCACCTCAGCGTCGAGTACCGGACGACGACGCTGGTGCTGCAGGTGCGCAACACCGTGCGCATTCTGACGCCGGCCGGCTCAGCCCATGAGACACCAGACGGCCCCGCCCCCTCCGGCAGCGCCCTCTCCGGCACCGGCCATGGCCTGCTCGGCATGCGCGAGCGGGCAGCTGCGGTGGGCGGGAGCCTCACCGCCGCGCCGACGCCGGCCGGCACCTTCCTCGTCACCGCCGAGCTCCCGCTGCGTGCGGCGGCGCGGCCGTGACCGTCCGCGTGCTGCTGGCCGACGACCAGGGGCTCATCCGCAGCGGGTTCCGCGCCCTGATCGACTCCGCTCCCGACCTCGCGGTGGTGGGGGAAGCCTCCGACGGGGCCGAGGCGGTCGCCCTCGCGCGGACCACCCGCGCCGACGTCGTCGTCATGGACATCCGAATGCCCGGGACCGACGGCATCGAAGCCACCCGACAAATCTGCGCCGACGACGACCTCGCCGGCGTGCGGGTCCTGATCCTGACGACGTTCGAACTCGACGAACACGTCGTCGAGGCGGTCCGGGCCGGCGCCAGCGGCTTCCTCGGCAAAGGGGTGGAGCCCCAGGTGCTGCTGGACGCCATCCGCACCGTCGCCGCCGGCGACGCACTCCTCTCCCCCAAGGCGACCCGCACCCTGATCAGCCGCTACTTGCAGCCGGCCCGCGGGCCCGTCGCCGCACCCGCGGCCCTCACCGCCCTCACCAACCGTGAACGGGAGGTCGTCGCCCTGGTGGCCGGGGGCCTGAGCAACGACGAGATCGCCGCCACGCTGTACCTCTCGCCCCTGACGGCCAAGACCCACGTCAACCGGGCCATGACCAAGCTCGGCTCACGCGACCGCGCCCAGCTCGTCGTCCTTGCCTACCAGAGCGGCTTGGTGCGGGCCGACCCGACCTGACCCGCCCGGCGGGGCCGCCTCCGCCGCGCCGCCCCCAGGATCCCCGTCACGTCGCTCCAACGACGCTCGAATACTCCGGCTGCAGTACTCGAGGGGACACGAAGTGACATCACCGGGAGGACGTGCTCGCGCGATCGTCTCCATAGCGTCGTGACGTGCCCACACTCAGCTCACTCGTCCAGCACGGTAGCGCCCTCGCAGCCGCTGCCCGGTGGAGCCCCGGTGCGGGATGGCAGTTCAGCCGGTTCGTCTTCGTCGGCGCGGTTTCCAGCGCGCTCTATGCCGCGCTGTTCCTGACCCTGGCCGGCACCGACGCACAGCTGGCCAACCTCGTCGCCAGCATCGCCTCGGCAGCGCTCGCCAACGAACTGCATCGCCTCGTGACCTTCCGGGCCGGTCGTCAGATCACCCGGCTCGCCGCCCAGGTCCGAGGTGGCGGCCTCTCCGTCATCGCCCTCGTCGCGACGAGCGCCTCCCTCGCCGCCGCAAACCGACTCGTCGGCGACACCACCGCACTGCAACAACTCCTCCTCATCGGCGCGGTTACCGGGGCGATCGGCGCATCTCGTTTCGTGGCGCTGCGCCTGCTGGTCTTCCGGCACCGGTCCCCCATGCCCCAGCACGACGGAGCCCCGCGGATCACCGCCGCGGCGATGGCGCACGGCTCCAGCTCGAGCACCGAATCGGTCCACCTGCCATTCACCGTGCGGATCCTGGGCCAGCAGCCAGACGAGCGCCAGCCGCCCCGGCGCGAGGCCCAGCTCCCCGGTCAGCGCCCGGGCGGGCGCGTACCTGTCGTGGTCGCGCTCCAGCGCCCCGCCGGCGAGGCGCAGCGCGTTGTGCCGGACGTCGCCCTCGCCGAGCGAGCTCACCGTGCCGATCAGCGAGCCCCCACCGAGGGGCGACGATGCCGACGCCGAGTTCCTGGGCGGCCTGCAGGCGCTGGTCGCCGTCGCCGACGAGGGCAGTGGAGTTGACTCGCTTGCGTGGACACCTCGTTCCTGCGGTCTGAGGCTCAGGCCGCGGTAGGTGAACTCCACGGGTGACTGTCCGCCTCCAGCGGTGGATGGCTGCGCGGACTTCACTCACGTTGCGGAGTAATGCGGCCGGCGACGGCTTAGCCTCGCCGCATGCGTGCTGTGCTGATTCACCCGCTTCGGCGGCCCAGAGGTCCTGGACGTCGTCGACGTCCCCAAGCCGGAGGCCGGCCCCGGCCACCAGCTCTACGACGTCTCCACCGCGGCGTGAACGACGCCGACACGCACCACCTCGTGTCGTGACGAGCACCTCGACCACGGCCCAGCACGGGCAATGAGGATCGGCCGAGGGCTGCCCTGACCGGCCGGCACCGCGATCGTCGGTACCGGCGCGGCCAGAGGCGGTCATGGATCTACTGCGCCACAGCCCAGGCCGGTCGCTGCCGGGCTGGCGCCTCGCGCTCACGTCAGGTGCCGGGTGAAGAACCGGTTTGCGGCGTCCCCCTCGAACTGCGGCACGCCGGTGTGCCCGCCCATGTTGGCGTGCAGCGTCTTCTCCTGGGAGCCGAAGGCGTCGAACAGCTCCAGCGCCATTTGCCGGTCGTTCCCTGCGTCATCCCATTGGAGCAGGACGTGCAGCGGGATCGTGACCTGCCGGGTCTCGTCGAACAGGGCGCGGGGCACGAAGCTCCCCGCGAAGAGGACGGCCGCCGCGTTGCGGAGCTCCAGCGCGGCCATCCGGACGCCGATGGCGATCACCCCACCCGCATACCCGACCGGGCCGCCGATCTCGGGCAACGCGAGGAGGGCGTCCAGGGCTGCCCGCCATTCCGGCACCGCCTCCGCGACCAGTGGGAGTACGAGCCGGTCGACGATCCCCTCGTCGACCGGCTCGCCGGCCGCCAACACCCGGTGCAGGTCGGCGCGGCCTCCTCGACGGCGGCGAACCGGGGTCGGTCGCCGCCTCCGGGGAGCTCGATGGTCGCCGCGGCGAAGCCGTCCGCCACCAGGTGCCGGGCCCGGGCCAGCAGCCGGGGGTACATGCGCGGCAGTCCGCCGGGGTGGCCGAGCAGGATGAGCGGAGCCGGTGCGGACCCGGAGCCAGACGTCCACAGGATGCCGGGGATGTCGCCGAGGGTGAACTCGCGCTCGAGGACGTGGGCGTCGAGGCGTCTTTGAGAGGTGAACCTCATGGTCGTGCCTTCCGGGAGTGCTCGAACGGCGCTCCCGGGCGACTTATCGCCCGACCGCAACCCCGGAGGGGAGCACCCATGCCATCAGTGCGTTCACGGGTACCACCTCCTCATTCACTCGCGCGGCCGGCAGGAAGATAGCACCGGCCACCTCCACCGGCCGGTCGATTTCCGTCGCCGCTGCGTCGCCGGGGACGGTAGGCATCGCTGAGCTCGGCGCAGCGCGCGGGCTTGCAGGGACGATCGGCTGCAGCGTCACGGGGAGCTCGACACCCCGCAGCGCGGCCGATGAGTTCGTCGCTGCGGCCCGGTCCAAGCCCGTGACACCCCCACAAAGGGACGCCACCATGGCGGAGCTTCTCGTCGACTTCATCACCTCCCTCGACGGCTACGCAGCGGGAGAGGGCTGGCCCGGGTCCTGGGCCCTCGATGACCCAGGACTACCTGGCTCGGCTCGCCGAGCAGCCCGAGGCCATCTACCTGATGGGAGCGAACACCTACCGGCTGATGTCGGGCTTCGCTACGGGGGAAGTCCCGGATGGTCAAGCTGTCTTCAGGCCAGAGGAAGAGGCGTCCGTCCACGAGCTCATGCAGGCATCCAAGGTGGTGTTCTCCTCCTCGCTCGAGGAGCCACTGGCGCGGGCCAACTGCACGCTCGTCCGCGAGGACGCCGTCGAAGCGGTCCGCGCCATGAAGGAGAACAGCTCCGGGCTCCTCAGCACGATCGGCAGTCTCAGCCTGTGCCGGTCTCTGCTCGAGGCCGGACTCGTCGACCGCTTCCGGGTCGGGATGTTCCCGGTGATCACCGGGGCCACGGGCGAGGAGCGCATCTACGACGGCCACCCGGACCGCGCCCGCGAGATGATCGAGCACCGAACCTTCGACGGCGGCATCCAGCTGCTCGAGTACAAGCCACGCGTGCTCGACCACCCGCCGCTCGGCGCCCCTGCGTGACGTTGCCCCTGGCTCCCCGCGGCTGGCCCCACGCTCGAGCCCGGCGCGAGGAAGGTTCGTCGGCTTCGAGGACCTAGGGTCGCGACATGCGTGCCGTGCAGATCACCCGCTTCGGCGGCCCCGAGGTCCTGGACATCGTCGACGTCCCCGAGCCGGAGGCCGGCCCCGGCCAGAAGGTCTACGACGTCTCCACCGCCGGCGTGAACTACGCCGACACCCACCAGATCGAGAACTCCTACCTGGCGGCGCAGCAGCTCCCGCTGGTGCCCGGCGCGGAGTTCGTCGGCACCCCGGTCGGAGGCGGGCAGCGGGTCGTCGGCCTGCTGGACGGCGGCGGTTACGCCGAGAAGGTCGCCGCCAACGACGTCCTCACCTGGCCGGTGCCCGACGGGGTCAGCGACGAGCAGGCCCTGTCGCTGGTGCTGCAGGGCACCACCGCCTGGCACCTGCTGCGCACCAGCGCGCACCTCGCCGAGGGCGAGTCGGTGGTGGTCATCGCCGGGGCAGGAGGCGTCGGATCGCTCGCCGTCCAGCTGGCCCGCCGCTGGGGCGCCGGCCGGGTCATCGCCACCGCCTCCAGCCCGGAGAAGCGGGAGCTTGCCGAGAGCCTCGGCGCGCACGCGACGGTCGACCCGGCGCTCGCCGACGGCGACCCGAAGGCCTTCACCGGCGCGCTGCGCGAGGCCAACGGCGGGAAGCCGGTCGACATCGTGCTGGAGATGACCGGCGGGAACGTCTTCGCCGGGTCGCTGTCGGCGCTGGCCCCGTTCGGGCGGCTGGTCGCCTACGGCATGGCCGCCCGCACCGAGACGAAGGCCGTGCCCCCGGGCGCGCTCATGCAGCGCAGCCGGGCGGTCATCGGCTTCTGGCTGGCCCACTGCATGGCCCGCCCGCAGATGCTCGACGCCGCGATGACCGACCTGCTGCAGCAGGTCGCCGACGGACAGCTGCACCCGGTCATCGGGGGCCGCTACCCGCTGTCGGAGGTCCGCCGGGCGCACGAGGACCTGCTGGCCCGCCGCACCACCGGCAAGCTCGTCCTCGACCCGGCCCGCTGACGTAGGGCTGGTTGTCGCGCCGAGTGGGCCCCGGAGGGGTCCGCGCAGGCGCGACGCTGCGGCTCCGCACGACGGGGGGACGGCACGTGGCCGCGGTGTCGCCCGGAGGGCGACGGGGTCACAGCAGGCGGCTGGTCCAGAGCAGGCTGAGGACGGCGCCGAGCAGCACCACGACCACGCCCGCCCGCACGAACCACGGGCTGATGTCCTGCGGCTCGGTCGTGTAGCCGATCTGGCTGCCGAGGTCCTCGTACACCTGCTCCAGCTCCTCGAGGCTGGCCGCCTCGCTGTAGCTGCCCCCGGTCTGCTGCGCCAGCTCCTCGAGGCTCGCCCGGTCGACCGGCACCGGCACCTGCTCGCCGTCGATGTCGAGGGTTCCGTAGTCGGTGCCGAAGGCGATCGTGGACACCGGGACGCCGGCGGCGCGGGCCGCCTCGATCGCCTGCGTCTCGTCGCGGCCCACGGTGTTGAAGCCGTCGGAGAGCAGCACGATCCGCGCCGGGGGCGCCTCCTCGCCGCTGCTCTCCAGCCGCGACTGGAAGTTCTCGATCGCCGACAGCGAGGTGAAGACGGCCTCCCCGATGGCGGTGGCCTCGGCCAGGTCGAGGTTTTCTATGGCGGTCGCCACCTGCGCCCGGTCGGTGGTCGGCGGCACCACGGTGGTGGCGGTGCCGGCGAAGGTCACCAGCCCCAGGTTGATCCGCTCGGGCAGCACGTCGACGAAGTCGACGGCGGCCCGCTGCATGGCCTGGAACCGGGAGGGCTCCACGTCCCGGGCCTCCATCGACAGCGAGACGTCCACCGCCATCACGACGGTCGCCTTCTCGCGCGGCACGCGCACCTCGGTGCTGGGCACCGCCAGCGACACGACCAGCGTGGCCAGGCCGAGGGCCACGATGCCGAAGGCGAGATGCCGCTTCCACCCGGGCCGCTTCGGCACCAGGGTGCCGAGCAGCGCCACGTTGGTGAAGCGGGCGGCGTAGGCCTTGCGGCGCAGCTGCAGCACCACGTACACCGCGACGAGCGCGGCGACCACGAGCAGGGCCAGCAGCCACCACGGGGACTGGAACGTCATCGGGAGGCCCCTCCACTGCCGGCACGCCGGCGATCGGCGACGAAGCGGACGACGTCCATGAGCCAGTCACGGTCGGTCCGCAGTTGCAGGTGGCCGGCGCCGGCGCGGCGCAGGGCGGCGGCGACGTCGGCGCGCTGGGCGGCGGCGGCCACGGCGTAGCGGGCGCGCACCGCCGCGTCGCCGGTGGGCACCTCGAGCAGCTCCCCGCTCTCGGGGTCCACCACGGTCAGCAGCCCGACGTCGGGCAGCTCCAGCTCGCGGGGGTCGACGACCTCGATGGCCAGCAGCTCGTGCCGGGTGCCGAGCGCCCGCAGCGGGCGTTCCCAGTCGCTGTCGCCGAGGAAGTCGGAGACCACCACGACCAGCCCCCTCCGGCGCTCCGGCCGGCGCAGCGTCTCCAGCGCGTCGGCCAGGTCACCGCGGCGGCCGCTCTCCGCCCGCGGCGTCGCCACCACCGACCGGAGCAGCCGCTCGGCGGCGATCCGGCCGGGCAGCGCCGGGTAGCGGTCCACCCGCTCCCCCGTGGTGACGACGGCGCCGAGCCGGTTGCCGCCGTGCACGGTCAGGTGCCCGACCGCCGCCAGCCCGGCGATGGCCAGGTCGCGCTTCTGGCAGTTCGCGGTGCCGAAGTCGAGGCTCGCGGACAGGTCGACGACCGCCCACGTCTCCAGCTCGCGGTCGGCGATCGTCTCCCGGACGTGCGGCACCTGGGTGCGCGCGGTGACCGGCCAGTCCATCCGCCGGACGTCGTCGCCGGGGTGGTAGGTCCGCGAGTCACCGGCCTCGCTGCCCGAACCGGGGACCAGGCCCAGGTGGTCGCCCTGGAGCAGCCCGTCCAGCCGGCGGCGGACGGTGAGCTCCAGCCGCCGCAGCAGGACGTCGGCCGGGCCGTCGGTGAAGCGCGGCGGCGCGCCGTCGTCCCCGTCGCGGTCGGTCGCCGACCCCGGCGTCGCCGGGTGCAGCAGCAGCCCGGGGTGCTCGGCTGCGACCGGGGGCGGCTCCTCCTCCCGGCGACGTCGGCCGATCACGCCTGCTGCGGCCCGGGCGCGTGCCCGTTGCTGCTGCCCGGCCCGCCGGCGGCGGTGCTGCCGTAGCCGCTGTGCCCCTGCGGGCCGCCGTTCCCCCAGGCGCCCTGCGGCGGGGGCACGGCGCCCGGCGGCATGCCCTGCGGCGGACCGTAGAACGGGCCGGCCGGCACCGACGGCCCGCCCGCACCGCCGGGCCCGCTGCCGTTCGCGCCCTGTCGCGGCGCCACCTGCGGCAGCGGCACGGTCTGGACGATGCGCTTCACGATGTGGTCGGCCGGCACGCCGTCGGCCAGCGCGTCGTAGGAGAGCACCAGCCGGTGCCGGAGCACGTCGGCGGTCACGTCGAGGACGTCCTGGGGCAGCACGTAGTCCCGGCCGCGCACCAGGGCCAGGGCCCGGCTGGCCGCGATGAGCCCCAGCGACGCACGCGGGCTGGCGCCGTAGGACACCCAGCTCGCGACGTCCTCCATGCCGTGGTCACGCGGTGCCCGCGTGGCCAGCACCAGGCGGACCACGTAGTCGACCAGCGCGTGGTGCACGAACACCTGCGAGGCGGTCTTCTGCAGCCGGCGCAGCTCGTCGGGCCCCAGGACCGTCTCGGCCACCGGGGGCTCGGAGCCCATCCGGTAGATGATCTCCCGCTCCTCCTCGGCGCTCGGGTAGTCGACGAGCACCTTCATGAGGAAGCGGTCGCGCTGGGCCTCGGGCAGCGGGTAGACGCCCTCGGACTCGATCGGGTTCTGGGTGGCCAGCACCAGGAACGGGTTCGGCAGCGGGTGGGTGACCCCGCCGATCGAGACCTGCCGCTCGGCCATGACCTCCAGCAGCGCCGACTGCACCTTCGCCGGCGCGCGGTTGATCTCGTCGGTCAGGACGAAGTTGGCGAAGACCGGGCCGAGCTCGGTGTCGAAGGCGTCCTGCCCGGCCTTGTAGATGCGGGTGCCGATGATGTCCGCGGGCACCAGGTCGGGGGTGAACTGCAGGCGGGAGAACGTGCCGCCGACGACGGTCGCCAGCGTCTCGACGGCCAGCGTCTTGGCCACCCCGGGCACGCCCTCGAGGAGCACGTGCCCCCGGGCGAGCAGCGCGACGAGCATCCGCTCCACCAGCCGGTCCTGCCCGACGATGACCCGCTTGATCTCGAACAGGACCCGTTCCAGGCGGGCGGCGTCGACCGCGGGCGGCACCGGCGCCTGGGGCCGGCCGGACGCGCTCTCGATCGGGGTGCTGGCAGCGCTGGACACGTGACTCCCTGGTCGTGCCGAGCCGCGACCGCCCGGTACGGGCGAGTCTCGACGGGGCGGTGTCGTCCCGGCCCCTCGCCCAGTGTCCTACACGGATGCACCGGTTGCTCCCGCCCCGGGAAGGCGCCGCATCGGCGCACCGGAACCGTCGTCCACAGGCGCCCGCGCACCCCTGCCCGACGGCGTCGGCGACTGCTAGCCTGACGAGTGCGTCGGGCAGCTCCCCCCGTGGCTGCCCGACGCCTCAACGTCCGGCCCCGGTCGCGCTCGAGCTCGCGGACCGGGCGCCGCCTCAGCCGGTGGGCCGGACCGCCCCGAAGTAGTCCGAGCCGAACCACATGGCCGACACCTTCACCACGTCGCCGCTCTCGGGAGCCTGGACGACCGTGCCGTCCCCGAGGTACAGCGCCACGTGGTAGATCGACTCGTGCGAGGTGCCCGACCCCCAGAACACCAGGTCGCCGGCGCGCAGGTCGGCGCGCGCGACGGTGCGGTGGCGGAAGCGGTCGTACTGCTCCCGGCTCGTGCCACCGATCCGGATGCCGGCCCGCGCGTACGCGTACTCGGTGAGGCCGGAGCAGTCGAAGCCCCAGATGGCGGTGTCCGGCGGGATGCCGTAGCCGGGGCCGTTGCTCCCACCGCCGCCCCAGCTGTAGGGCAGGCCGCGCTGGCCCATCGCCGCGTCGATGGCGGTCTGCACCGCCGACTCCGACGGCGCCCCGACCGTCGTGGGCACGGGGGCGGGCGTACTGCCACCCCCGGAGCCCCCGTTCGGGGTGGTGCTGGTGGAGCCGCCCCCCGATGCGGAAGGGCCGCCCGGCGTCGTCGAGCCGGAACCACCGGAGGGCGCCGGCGGCGCGATGGGTGCCGGGCTCGGCGCCGCCTCGGCGACGGCCCGGGCCGCCGCCAGCTCGCCGAACTCGGCCTCGGCGGCGGCGAGCGTCTGCTCGACCCGCTCCTGCTGCTCGGCCACGGCCGCCGTCTGCTGGCGCGCGGCGATCTCCTGCCCCTGAGCCACCTGCAGCTGCACGGCGGCCTGCTCCTGGAGCCGGCCGGCCTCATCGGCGGCGCCGGTGGCCTGGGCATCGGCGGCGGTCGCCTGCTGCTCCAGCACGGCCAGCCGGCCGACGACGTCGACCCGGTGCGTGCCCGCGGCCTCCAGCAGGCTGGCCCGCTCGATCAGCTCGGCCGGCCCGCCGGAGCTCATGAGCGCCGTGATGGCCGGCGCGGTGCTGCCCTCCATGTAGCTGCGCCGGGCGAAGCCCACGACCTCGGCCCGCCCGGCGGCCAGCTCCGCCTGCGCCGCGACGACGGCCGCCTGCGCCGCGGCCGCGGCCGCCTGGGCGGCCTCGAGGGCCACCCGCGTCTCCTCGTAGTCCTGCAGCGCGATCTGCGCGGCCTGGCCGGCCCGCGCCGCCTCGTCGGCGGCGGCGGCCAGCTCGGCGGCCAGCCGCCCGACCTCGGCGGCGGCGGCGTCGCGCGCTTCCTGCGCGGCGGCCACCTCGGCGTCGCTCGGCGCGGCCGCGGCCACCCCCGGTGCGAGGCCCAGCAGCACCAGGGCCGCGATCCCCGTCCCGGCCCCGCGCAGCACCCACCGGGGGGTCCCGTGGCTGCCCCGGCCCCGTGCGTTCCGCGATGCGATGCCCACGTACCGACCTCCCGGCGCGCTCCCGTCAGGGGGCACGCGCAGTCTCCGCTCGGGACGCCGCAGCGGCGCCCATCGGAGCCAGCAACGGCGGGTGCGCGGCCCGGCTTGACCGCGGCCTCACCCCGGAGGGTGAGGCCACGACCCCGGGCCGCCGGGTGCGCTAGTTGACCTGGCGCTCGGAGCCGGCCCAGAAGTCCTGCCGCAGCTTGAACTTCTGGATCTTCCCGGTCGCCGTGCGGGCCAGCTGGTCGCGGAACTCGACGCGCTTGGGCGCCTTGTACCCGGCCAGCCGCGCCTTGCAGTGGGCGATGATGTCGGTCTCGCTCGCCTGCTCGCCCTCCGCGAGCACCACGATGGCGGTGACCATCTCCCCCCACTTCTCGTCGGGGATGCCGATGACCGCGACCTCGGCCACCGCGGGATGGCTGAAGACGACGTCCTCCACCTCGATCGAGGAGACGTTCTCCCCGCCGGTGATGATCACGTCCTTCTTGCGGTCGGAGATGCTGACGTAGCCCTCCTCGTCGATGCTGCCGCCGTCGCCGGTGTGGAACCAGCCGTCCTCCAGCGCCTCGGCCGAGGCGTCGGGGTTCTCCCAGTAGCCGGCCAGCACGGTGTTGCTGCGCGCCAGCACCTCGCCGGTGTCGCTCACCGACATCCGGGTGCCGATCGACGGCGCGCCGGCGCGGGACAGCCGCCGGGCGCGCTCCTCGGCGTCGAGGTCGTCGTACTCGGCGCGCGGGCGGTTGATCGTGAGCAGCGGCGCGGTCTCGGTGAGGCCGTAGATCTGGTTGAACTCCCACCCGAGCTCGGCCTCGACGCGCGCAATGGTCCGCGACGGCGGCGGCGCACCGGCGACGATGATCCGCACCCGGTCGCGGCCGGGGATCTCCCCGTCCCAGTCGGCGGCCGCCTCCAGCACCGCGTTCCAGACCGCCGGCGCCCCGGCCATCACCGTCACCCCGTGCTGGTCCACCCGGCGCAGGATCTCCGCGCCGTCGATCTTGCGGATCACCACCTGCCGGGCCCCGACGCCGGCCATGGAGTACGGCAGCCCCCAGCCGTTGCAGTGGAACATCGGCAGCGTGTGCATGTAGACGTCGCGGTCGCTGATCTGCATGTGCATGCCGAAGGTGACGGCGTTGACCCAGATGTTGCGGTGGGTCATCTGCACCCCCTTGGGCCGCGCCGTCGTTCCGCTCGTGTAGTTGATCGTCGCGGTCGCGTCCTCGTCGGGGTCCGACCACGGCCGCGGCTCGCGGTCGTTCCGGAGCAGCTGCTCGTACTCCTCCCCCGTGCCGAACCGGTGCTCGGCGCGCACACCCTTGAGCGAGGTCTCCAGCTCGGGGTCGACGAGCAGCACCCGCGCGCCGGAGTGCCCGACGATGTACTCCACCTCCTCCGGCTGCAGGCGGAAGTTGATCGGCACCGCCACCCGGCCCGACGACGGCACCGCGAGCAGCAGCTCGAGCAGCCGGGCGGAGTTGTGGCTGACGATCGCCACCCGCTCCCCCTCGGCGATGCCGAGCTCGTCGAGCCCGGCCTGCAGGGCGCGGCCCCGCCGGGCGACCTCGCGGTAGGTGACGTCGCCGAGCGAGGGCGCGGGCTGCGCCGGCTCGTCGACGATGCCGACGCGGTCGCCGTAGACGAGCTCGGCGCGGTCGAGGAAGTCGCGACTGGTGAGGGGCACGCGCATGCCGGCTCCCGGAGGTGCTGGGCCGGCACCGGGCCGGCCGAAGACGTGGTCCCCGTCACGCTATCGGCCGCCGGGGACGGCGACGAGCCCGTGCGCCTCGGGTCAGGCCGGAGGCCGGAACCAGCCGCTGGGGCCGACCGCCTGCCCGGCCGCCAGCCGGGGCGCGTACTGGTCGTAGTAGACCTTCGCGGTCAGCTCCCGCCGGCTGCGGACCCCGACCTTCGCGAAGATCGCCTTGAGGTGGTCCTGCACCGTGTAGGCGGACAGGTGCAGCGTCGCGGCGATGGCGCCGGTGTCCATCCCCCGCAGCACCAGCTGGACGACGTCCTGCTCTCGGGGGGTCAGCCCGAAGGCCGCCACCACGATGGGCACGATCTCCGGCGGCCGCGCCTCCTCGATCGTGACGACGACGTCGGAGGCCGTGCCCTCGCGCGACATCAGCCGGGAGGCGTGCGCGACGACCCAGTGCCCGGCGCGCGTCCGCAGCCGCACTCGGGGCACCAGCGGGGTGCTCCCGCCGACCCGGGCGCCGCGGGCCGCACCGACCAGCGCGAGCAGGGCCAGGGGCAGCGGGGCCGAGCCGAGCGGGCCCCCACCGAGCTCGCCGACCCGGGTCGCGGCCCCGGGGGTGGCCGAGGCGATCTCCCCCCGGGCGTCCACGACCAGGACGGCCGGGCCGTCGACCTGCGGCCCGGCCGGCGTGACGGCCGCGGCGAGCAGCCCGCTGCGCAGGCCACCGGCCAGGGCACCGCCGAGGCCGCCCACGAACGCCTGCTCCGGCGCGGTGAAGCCGGCCCGCGCCCCCTCGCGGAACAGCGCGATGAACCCCCACGTGGCGCCCTCGGTGGTCAGCACGCCACGCAGCTCGTCCCCGAAGTCCCAGTAGCGGCGGATGAACCCGGTGAAGCGCGGCGAGAGCTCGAGCCGCCCGTCGGTCTCGTCCCGGAGCGCCATCACCCGGCTCGGGCGGCGGGCGACCTCGAGGAAGGTCGAGGGTTCGGGCACCTCGTACTCGAAGTACGCCCACTCGTCGTCGTGGTGCTCGTCGAACCCGGCCTTGACGGTCCCGGTCACCAGGCCGGTGGCCGGATCGGCCGTCGAGATGCAGGCGGCCGAGAACGGCACCGCGCGCCCCAACGCGTGCAGGGCGGAGCGGGTGAAGGTCGGGACGTCGAGGCCGCTGGCGGCCAGGCCGGCGACCTGGGCGCGCACCCGGTCGGCCGGCAGGCTGCTGCGCACGCGGCCAGTGTGCCGACGCCGGCCCGTCGTCGGTACCCCAGAGAGCTGGGGGTCGGATTCCACCACGCACACGGGGGTGTTCCGCCGGCCGGCGACCCGCCACATTGATGGCCATGACGTCCGACCTGCCCACCGCCCGGTCCCTCGACCAGCTCGGCACCGCCGTGTCCGGACCGGTGCTCCGCCCCGGCGACCCCGGCTTTCCCGAGGAGGTCGCCCCGTTCAACCTCGCACTCACCCCCCGGCCCGCCGTCGTCGTCGGGGCCACCGGCACCGCCGACGTCGCCGCCGCGGTGCGCTGGGCCGCCCGCGCCGGGCTCCCGGTCGCCGTGCGGGCCACGGGCCACGGCATGACGTCGTCCCTGGACGACGCCCTGCTGGTCAACACGTCTCGTCTGGACACCGTGGAGATCGACCCCGCGGGCCGGTGCGCCCGGGTGGGCGCCGGTGTCCGGTGGCGGCAGGTCGTCGACGCCGCGGCACCGCACGGGCTGGCGCCGCTCTCGGGCTCCTCCTCCGCGGTCGGCGTCGTCGGGTACACCCTCGGCGGGGGCCTCGGCGAGCTGTCTCGGAAGTACGGGTTCGCCGCCGACCTGGTCCGGCGGGCGAGCCTGGTGACGGCCGACGGCAGCATCCGCACCGTGGACGCCGACACCGATCCCGAGCTCTTCTGGGGGCTGCGCGGCGGCAAGGGCAGCTTCGGCATCGTCACCGAGCTGGAGTTCGACCTGGTGCCCGTCACGTCGCTGTACGGCGGCGGCATCTTCTTCCCCGGCTCCGCCGCCGCCGACGTGCTGCACGCCTGGCGGCGGTGGACGGCGACCGTGCCGGAGGAGACCACCAGCTCGATCGCCGTGCTCCGCATGCCGCCCGATCCCGCGGTGCCCGAGCCGCTGCGCGGGCAGACCGTGGTGCACCTGCGGGTCGCCCACCTGGGGCCGGTCGACGAGGGCGCCGCCCTGCTCGCCCCGATGCGGGCCGCCGCCCCGGCGCTGATCGACACCGTCGCCGAGCTGCCCTACACCGCGGTCGATGCGATCCACATGGACCCGACCACCCCCGCGGCCGCGTTCGACCGCGGGATCACGCTGCGCGAACTGCCCGCCGAGGCGGTGGACGCGCTGCTGGAGGTGGCCGGCCCGGAGGTCGAGCTGCCGCTGGTGGTCGTCGAGCTGCGGCACCTGGGCGGCGCCCTGTCCCGCCCGGCCACGGTGCCGAACGCCGTCGCCGGCCGCGGGGCCGCCTACACCGCGTGGGCGCTCGGGCCGATGGTGCCGCCCGTCGCCGACGCCGTCCCCGGCGCGGTGGCCGCCGTCCTCGACCGGCTGGCGCCGTGGGCCGGGCGCGGCGCGCTGCTCAACTTCCTCGGCTCCGCCGACCCGGGCGACGTCGGCGCGCTGTGGGACGACGGCGACCGGGACCGCCTGCTCGCGCTGAAGCGGCGGCTCGACCCGGCGGAGGTCTTCCGCGTCGGCCACGTCGTCGCCGGAGCCCCCGCCGGATGATCAGGTGACCTGATCATTCCGGGTCCTGGCTCACGTCCGGTGCTGAGCCAGGACCCTGCGCGGTGAGCCAGGACGCCGTCAGCCGGCCGCGACCAGCCGGGGCAGCGCGGTCCCGATGGGCTCGTGCACGACCAGATCGGCGACGTCGTCGTAGGGCGTCGGCTCAGCGTTGACCACGACCACGCGGGCGCCGTTGCGCACGGCGACTTCGACCAGCCCGGCGGCGGGGTGCACCGTCAGCGACGTGCCGACGGCGAGGAACACGTCGCAGTCGGCCGCCGCGGCGACCGCCGCCTCGACGACGCGCTCCTCCAGCAGCTGGCCGAAGTAGATCGTCGCCGACTTGAGGACGCCGCCGCAGACCAGGCACGCCGGGTCGGGCTCTCCCGCCTCGACGCGGTCCAGCGCCGCCCGCATCGGCGTCCGGTCCCCGCAGGAGGTGCAGAGGACCTCGTGGACCGTGCCGTGGATCTCCAGCACGCGGTCGGGGCCGGACCCGGCGGCCTGGTGCAGGCCGTCGATGTTCTGCGTGACGAGCGCCCGCAGCCGGCCCTGCCGCTCCAGGTCGACCAGCGCGGCGTGCCCCGCGTTCGGCCGCGGGTCGGCCGCCTGCAGGTCCCGACGCATCAGCCACGACCGGCGCCGGATCTCCGGATCGGCCAGGTAGTAGCACAGCGTCACGAGCTTCTCGGCGTCCGGGTCCCTGGTCCACACGCCGTCGGGCCCGCGGTAGTCGGGGATGCCGCTGTCGGTGGAGACTCCCGCGCCGGTGAGCACGGTGATCCGCCGGGCGGCGGTCAGCCAGTCGGGCAGGGGCGTGGGCACGGCGCCGGTCACGCGTCCACGGTAGGAGGACCGAGGGCGTGATCGGGCCGGCCGCGGTCGGAGGCAGGCCAGCGGGGCGCGTGGTGTCGCTTCCCGCCGGAGCGGGTGACCCGGCGCAGCGGGACCTGGGCACGGAGCGGCACGCCCCGCTGCCGGCTCAACCCGGCGCGAGGGAGAACTCGTTGCCGTCGGGGTCGGCGAGCTCGACGACGCCGTCCCCTGCGCCGCCGAGGCGGGTGGCCCCGAGCCCGACCAGTCGCTCGACCTCGGCCGACAGCTGGCCGTCGGCACAGGTGAGGTGGAAGCGCTGCCTGTTCCGCCCGCGCTTCGGTGCCACGGGCGGGCCACCCCACGCGATCGTGGTGCCCCCGTGCGGGGACCGGATCGCCGTCTCCTCGTTCTCGTCCCACACCACGGGCCAGCCCAGCGTCTCGGCCCAGAACAGCCCGACCTGCCGGGTGCCGTCGCAGGCCAGCTCGCCGAGGAAGCCGCAGCCGGCCAGGAACCGGTTGCCGGCCTCGATGACGCAGAACTCGTTGCCCTCCGGATCGGCCAGCACGACGTGCTCCTCCTCCGGGAGCTGGCCGACGTCGAGGTGGCCGGCGCCGAGTTCGAGCGCTGCCGCGACCGTGTCGTCCTGTGCGGCGGGGCTGGTGCTGGTCAGATGCAGGTGCACCCGGTTCGGGCCGGCCTTCCCGGTCGGGCTCGCGGTGAACCGCAGCCCCACCTGGGTGTCGGACCCGGGCAGCAGCACACCGCGGGGGTCGTCGAGGACCGCCCGGCCCAGGAGGGCGGCCCAGAACTCCGCCAGGCGAGCCGGCTCGTGTGCGTCGAAGGTCAGCGCCCGCAGTCGGGAGGGCATGTCGCGCACGCTAGGCGCCGGCGAGGCGGTTCCGCACGCGCTTATCGGGAGCGCCGCCGGGCCGCGGTCAGCCGGTCCGGCAGGGGGCCGGGGACGGCGCGGGTCACGCCCGCCACGGCAGGGGCCGGCCGGCCGCCCGCACCGCCCGGGCGGTGCCGCTGCGGACCAGCCGCCCGGCCCGCGGGACCAGGAGGACCACGGCGCAGGCGTAGGCCGCGCCCAGCACGGTGTCGACGACGTAGTGCTCGCCCGACCAGACCAGGACCAGCGGCATCAGCCCCGCGTACGCGACGAGGGCCACCTTCTGCCAGGAGCGGCGCGCCATCGGCAGCAGGACGATCGTCATGAGCACCGCGAAGCCGGTGTGCAGCGACGGCATGGCCGCGACCAGGTTCACCTGCCCCTGGCCGGCGTCGAGGATGACCCCGGCGCGCGGCAGCCCGAGCACCGCCCAGCCGGCGCTGCTCATCCGCGCCACCGGCTCGATGACCCCCTCCTTGGCCGCCAGCCACGGCGGCGCCGCCGGGTACAGCACGTAGGTGACCAGCCCGGCGAGCGAGAGCGCGACGACGAGCTGGGCGCAGCGGGCCCACCGGCGCCGGTCGCGCAGCCACAGCACGGCGAGCACCACGGGGGTGAGCACGAAGTGGCTGCTGTAGACGAGCGTCGCCAGCGCCTTCCACCAGTCGGCCTGCACGGTCTCCTGCAGCCAGACGGTCGGCAGCACTCCCCCGCCGAGCCACCGGTCGGCGTCGGCGAGCTCCCGCACGTGGACCGGCATGCCCAGCCCGTCGGCCAGCCCGCGGGTGGCGTCGTAGGCCAGGAGGACGGCGACCAGCGGCAGCCAGTCGGTCAGCAGCCGCACCACCCGGCGCCACCCCTGGGTGGCCGCCGAGACGGCGAGGCCGGCCAGCACCCAGCCGAGCAGCACCACCCGGTCGGTCGGCAGTCCGCGCGCCGCGCAGGTGACCGCGAAAGCCACCAGCAGGCCGGCCCACAGGACGGCGGTGACGAGCCGGGCGCGGTCGACCCGCACCGCCGTCCCCGGGAGTGCGCCACCCCCGGGGACGGGACGGACCGCCACGGGGGCGGGAGCCGGTGAGTCGACCACGGTCATGGCGCGGCACCGTAGCCGCCCGGCTTCCCCGGGTGTGCCCGGGCGTGCGCGGCACGCCGCCGTGACGTGCGCGGATGTGACGCCTGCGGCGGCCCGGACGGGAGGGAAGACCGGCCGGCGGGAGCCGCAGGGGCACTCCTCAGGGCGGTGACCCAGGTCACGGGGTGAGGGAAGGGTCGCCTGAGTCGGTGCATCCGCCCGGGAGCTGGGATGATCGGGGGTGGTCAACGAAGCGTGATGAACCACGAGGGGTAGGCGCAGAAGAGTGGCAGCCAGCAAGGACACCTTCGGAGCACGGTCGACGCTCTCCGTCGACGGCACCGACTACGACATCTACCGGCTCGACGCGGTGGAGGGCTCCGAGAAGCTGCCCTTCAGCCTGAAGGTCCTCCTGGAGAACCTCCTGCGCACCGAGGACGGCGCGGACATCACCGCCGACCACATCCGGGCGATCGCGAACTGGGACCCGTCGGCCGAGCCCGACCAGGAGATCCAGTTCACCCCGGCCCGCGTGGTCATGCAGGACTTCACCGGCGTGCCCTGCATCGTCGACCTCGCCACCATGCGCGAGGCCATGGCGGAGCTCGGCGGCGACCCGCAGAAGATCAACCCGCTCGCCCCCGCCGAGCTGGTCATCGACCACTCGGTCATCGCCGACATCTTCGGCACCGAGGACTCGTTCCAGCGCAACGTCGAGATCGAGTACGAGCGCAACGGCGAGCGCTACCAGTTCCTCCGCTGGGGCCAGGGCGCGTTCAGCGACTTCAAGGTCGTCCCCCCGGGCACCGGCATCGTCCACCAGGTCAACATCGAGCACCTGGCCCGCGTGATCTTCCCGCGGCAGGAGGGTGACCGCGTCGTCGCCTACCCCGACACCTGCGTCGGCACCGACAGCCACACCACGATGGTCAACGGCCTGGGCGTGCTGGGCTGGGGCGTCGGCGGCATCGAGGCCGAGGCCGCGATGCTCGGCCAGCCGGTCTCGATGCTCATCCCCCGCGTCGTGGGCTTCAAGCTCTTCGGCCAGCTGCCGGACGGCGCCACCGCGACCGACCTCGTCCTCACGATCACCGAGATGCTGCGCGAGCACGGCGTGGTCGGGAAGTTCGTCGAGTTCTACGGCGAGGGCGTCTCCGCCGTGCCGCTGGCCAACCGCGCCACGATCGGCAACATGAGCCCGGAGTTCGGCTCCACCGCGGCGATGTTCCCCATCGACGAGGAGACCATCACCTACCTGCAGCTGACCGGCCGCGACGAGCAGCAGGTGAAGCTGGTCGAGGCCTACGCCAAGGAGCAGGGCCTCTGGCACGACGCCTCCCGCGAGCCGGCGTTCTCCGAGTACCTCGAGCTCGACCTCGGTTCCGTCGTCCCGTCGATCGCCGGCCCGAAGCGCCCGCAGGACCGGGTCGCGATCACCGACGCCAAGCCCGCCTTCCGCGAAGCGCTGGCCGACTACGTGGCCCACGACGAGACCGGTGGCGAGGACCGCAAGCCCGGCGTCCCGTCGCAGGAGCAGCCCTACGGGGTGACCTCCTCGGTCGACGAGGCCGTCGCCGAGACGTTCCCGGCGTCCGACCCGATCGCGGAGACGCACGGCAACGGCGAGGCCGGCAAGCCGCACCACGTCGACGGGCACGCCGTGGCCGAGCGGCCGCGCAAGCCCACGAAGGTCGTCATGGAGGACGGCACGGAGACCGAGGTCGACCACGGCCACGTCGTGATCGCCGCGATCACCTCCTGCACCAACACCTCCAACCCGCAGGTGATGATCGGCGCGGCCATGCTGGCCAAGAACGCCGTCGAGCGCGGGCTGACCAGCAAGCCGTGGGTCAAGACGACGCTGGCCCCCGGGTCCAAGGTCGTCATGGACTACTACGAGAAGGCCGAGCTCACCCCGTACCTGGAGAAGCTGGGCTTCTACCTGGTCGGCTACGGCTGCACGACCTGCATCGGCAACTCCGGCCCGCTGCCGGAGCCGGTGTCGGCCGCGGTGAACGAGGCCGACCTCGCCGTCGTCTCGGTGCTGTCGGGCAACCGGAACTTCGAGGGCCGGATCAACCCCGACGTCAAGATGAACTACCTGGCCTCCCCGCCGCTGGTCATCGCCTACGCGCTGGCCGGGTCCATGGACGTCGACCTGAACAACGACCCGCTGGGTCAGGACCAGAACGGCGACGACGTCTTCCTGCGCGACATCTGGCCCTCCCCGCAGGAGGTCCAGCGGGTCATCGACCACGCCGTCTCCGCGGAGCAGTTCGGCCGCAGCTACGAGGACGTCTTCGCCGGCACCGAGCAGTGGCAGAACCTGCCCACGCCGACCGGCGACACCTTCGAGTGGGCCGAGGACAGCACCTACGTGCGGCGTCCTCCGTACTTCGAGGGCATGCCGGCCGAGCCGGCCCCGGTCGAGGACATCACCGGCGCCCGCACCCTCGCGGTGCTCGGCGACTCGGTGACCACCGACCACATCTCGCCGGCCGGCTCGATCAAGGCCGACAGCCCCGCGGGCAAGTATCTCCGCGAGCACGGGGTGGACCGTCGCGACTTCAACTCCTACGGCTCGCGCCGCGGGAACCACGAGGTCATGATCCGCGGCACGTTCGCCAACATCCGGCTGCGCAACCAGCTGGTGCCCGGCACCGAGGGTGGCGTCACCAAGAACCACCTGACCGGCGAGACGACGACGATCTACGACGCCTCGCGCGCCTACATCGACGCCGGCATCCCGCTGGTCGTGCTGGCCGGCAAGGAGTACGGCTCCGGATCCTCCCGCGACTGGGCCGCCAAGGGCACCGCGCTGCTGGGCGTCAAGGCGGTCATCGCCGAGAGCTACGAGCGGATCCACCGCTCCAACCTCATCGGCATGGGCGTCCTGCCGCTGCAGTTCCCCGAGGGCCAGGACCGCGAGTCCCTCGGCCTGACCGGCGACGAGGAGTTCACCATCACCGGGATCACCGCGCTGAACGACGGCTCGGTGCCCCGGACGGTCAAGGTGAAGGCGGGGGACGTCGAGTTCGACGCCCGCGTCCGCATCGACACCCCCGGTGAGGCGAACTACTACCGCAACGGCGGGATCATGCAGTACGTCCTCCGGTCGCTGCGCGGCAGCGCGGCCTGACCGCCGGGCACCCGAGGACCCGCTGATGGACCTGGGCCTGGGTGGTCGCGGATTCCTGCTCACCGGCGCGAGCCGGGGGCTGGGGTTCGCGACCGCCCGGGCCCTCGTCGATAACGAGGCCCGCGTGCTGGTCAGCTCCCGCTCCGCCGACGGCGTCGCACGGGCCGTCGACCGGCTCGGCGGGGCGCCGTCGGCGCACGGGGTGGCCGCCGACCTGGCCGACGCCGGCGCCGCCGAGGCCCTGGTCGCCGCCGGGGTCGAGCGGCTGGGCCGCCTGGACGGCGCGTTCCTCTCCGTCGGCCGTCCCGTGCAGGGCAGCGTGCTCGAGGTGGCCGAGGAGCACTGGCGCGACGCCGTCGAGTCGCTGCTGCTGGGCACGATCCGGGTCGTCCGGGCACTCGTCCCCGTCCTCGGGCCGGGGGCGGCGATCGGGCTGGTGCTCTCCACGTCCGTGCGGGAGCCCAAGCGGCGCCTGGGCATCTCCAACGGCCTCCGCCCGGGCCTGGCCATGACGGCCAAGGCGCTGGCGGACGAGCTGGGGCCCCGGGGCATCCGCGTCGTCGGCCTGGTCCCGGGGACGATCGACACCGACGAGACGCCGGAGGGCACGGGCACCCCCCGGTCGGCCGAGACGCAGGCGGAGCGGGCCGCCGGCATCCCGCTGGGCCGGCCGGGCACCCCCGAGGAGTTCGGCCGGGTCGCCGCCTTCCTGCTCTCCCCCGCCGCCTCCTACGTCACCGGCACGATGGTCGCCGTCGACGGCGGCCGGATGCGCAGCCTGTGAACGACCCGGTCCTGGTCGCCTGCGCGCACGGCACCCGCAACCCCACCGGCCGCCGGCTGATCGCCGAGCTGGCCCTCGCCGCGCGCGCCCAGCGCCCGGGCCTCGTCACCACCGCCGCCTTCGTCGACGTGCAGCCCCCCACCGTCGTCGACGTCGTGGCCGGCCTGTCGGCCCAGGACCGGCCGGCGGTCGTCGTCCCGCTGCTGCTGTCGGGCGGCTACCACGTGCACGTGGACATCGCCTCGGCCGTCGCCTCCGCCCCCGGGACCGTGGCCGCCCGCCCGCTGGGCCCCGACCCGCGGCTGGCCGCCGTCCTGCTCGACCGGCTCGTGCAGGCCGGCGCCGACCCCACCGACCCCCGGACCGCCGTCGTCCTGGCCGCCGCCGGGTCCAGCGATTCCAGGTCGGTCGCCGACGTCGAGCGCACCGCCGCCCTGGTGCAGGAGGGGTGGACCGGGCCGGTCACGACGGGGTACGGCTCGGCTGCCCGTCCGACGGTGCCCGACGCCGTCGCGGCGGCGCGCGTCGGAGGCGCCAGCAGCGTCGTGGTGGCCTCCTACCTGCTCGCGCCCGGCCACTTCCACGACAAGCTGGCCGGTTCCGGGGCCGATGTCGTCACCGCACCGCTGCTGCCCGACGCACGGATCGCCGCCGTGCTGCTGGACCGGTACGACGCCGTGGTGTCCACCCGCTGACCCGGCCGGGCGCCACCGGCCCGGCCGCGGGCTGACCTAGGGTGGAGCCGATGGAGCGCGACCCTTCCGACGCCGGGACGGCGGAGCCGTCGCCGCTCCCGCCCGGGAGCGAACCGGACGGGCCGGAGCCGGTCGAGGCGGAGACGGTGACGCCCGACCAGGTTCCCGCCGACGAGGTTCCCGCCGGCCAGGCACCCGCCGGCCAGACACCCACCGGCCAGACACCCACCGGCCAGACACCCACCGGCCAGACACCCGCCGGCCAGACACCCGCCGGCGAGGTACCCGCCGGCGAGGCATCTGCCGAGGAACCCCCTGCCGGGGCGGAGGAACCGACCGCCGAGGCACCCGGCGCCGCCACCGCCGGTACCGAATCCGGCGAGCCGGACGAACCCTCGATCTCCACTGCAGCGTCAGGATCGCGGAACTGGAGCCGTCCGGTCGCCGTCCTGGCCACGGCCGGGCTCACGGTGGCCCTCGGGTTCGCGCTGACCACCCAGATCCGCAGCACCGCCGAGCCCGAGGACCAGGTCGCCACGCGCGAGGAGGACCTCGTGCTGATCCTCGACGAGATCAACGCCCGCGAGGAGACGCTGCGGCGGCAGATCGGCGAGACGCGGCAGACGCTCGAGGAGCTCAGCAGCGGGCAGCAGAAGGCCGGCAGCGCGCTGGAGGAGGCCCGGTCGCGGGCTGAGGCGATCGGCGTCCTCGCCGGCACCCTGCCCGCCGCAGGCCCGGGCGTGCGGGTCACCGTGCTGGACCCGGACGGCGCCGTCCCGACCTCGGTGATTCTCGGCGCCATCCAGGAGCTGCGCGGCGCCGGGGCCGAGGCCATCGAGGTCGACGACGTGCGGATCGTCGCCTCCAGCGCCGTCACCGGATCCCCCGGCGACCTGCGCATCAACGGGCAGCCGCTGATCGCGCCCTACGAGTTCCACGCCGTCGGGCCGCCCGCCGCGATGGACGTCGCCCTGAACGTCTCCGGTGGGGTGGTCGACGACATCGGCCGGGTCGGCGGCAAGGCCCAGGTGCAGCAGGACGAGACCATCGTCGTGGACGCCCTCGTCGGCTGACCCGTCACTGCGGGATGAGCAGCCCCCGCAGCTCCTCGGTGAGCGCCTCGCGCGCCTCCGGGTGCGAGGGCCAGGCGGCCGGCGTCACCTGGAACAGCGAGATGCGCCACCGGCCCCGCCCCTCGTCCACCGCGATCATGGTGTGGACGGCGTTGAGCTCGGGGTCGAGGTCGGTCTCCCCCGCCGGGATCATCCCCGCGTGCGCGGTCAGCATCGCGACGCCGGCGGCGATCGGACGGACGGAGCGGACCACCGCGACGTAGGCCGGGGTCTGCTGCGAGCCGAACACCTGGCGGAGGTCCGCGGCGATCGACAGCCGGCCGCGGTGGTGGCTCCCGTCGAAGCCGATGATGTCGCCGTCGTCGGCGAAGCCGGCCGCCACCGCGGCGCCGCTGCGCCGGTTCCACCCGTCGACGAACTCGGCGTAGAGCGAACGGATCTGGGTGTCCTGCGGGTGCGCTGCGGTCACGTCTCCTCCTCGCTGGCGGTCGCCGGTGCGTGCCGACGCGTGCTGTGCTCCTGCGTGACCGCGCCAGCCCGGTCACGTGCCCCGGCTGCGGCCGCCCGGGACAGGAGTGACGGTAGTGGTCCGCCGCACCGGGACGTCCGCCCCCCGCCGGTGCTCTCCGCCGTCGCGTCGGCCGGGTGCCCACCTCTTCCGAGCGCCCACCACCGTCCGTGCCCGGTCGTGCGCGAGCAGCCACCGGCCGCGGGTGCGGTCACCCGACCGGAACGGCTCCCCGCCGCTCCCCCTGCGCGAACTGCGTCCGGTACAGGTCGGCGTACCTGCCGCCGCGGGCGAGCAGCTCCTCGTGCGTGCCCGACTCGACGATCCGGCCGGCGTCGACCACCAGGATCTGGTCGGCGCTGCGGATGGTCGACAGCCGGTGCGCGATGACCAGCGACGTCCGCCCCGCCAGCGCGGTGTCCAGCGCGTGCTGCACGGCGGCCTCGGACTCGCTGTCCAGGTGCGCGGTCGCCTCGTCGAGGATCACGATGCCGGGCGCCTTCAGCAGCACCCGGGCGATCGCCAGCCGCTGCTTCTCACCGCCGGAGAGCCGGTACCCACGGTCGCCCACCACGGTGTCCAGCTCCTCGGGCAGCGAGCGCACCAGCTCGGCGATGCGGGCGCCCTCCAGCGCCGCCCAGAGCTGCTCGTCGGTGGCCTCGGGGCGGGCGTAGCGCAGGTTGGCCCGGATGGTGTCGTGGAAGAGGTGCGCGTCCTGGCTGACCACGCCGACCGCGTCCCGCAGCGAGGCGAGCGTCGCCCGGCGGACGTCGACACCGCCCACCCGCACCGTGCCGCTGGTCGCGTCGTAGAGCCGGGGCACCAGGTGGGCGATGGTGGACTTGCCGGCGCCGGAGTGCCCGACGAGCGCGACCAGGTGGCCGGGCTCGACCCGGAAGGAGACGTCGTGCAGGACGGCGGTGGGGCCACCGTGCTCGGGCAGCGACACTTCTTCCAGTGACGGCAGCGAGACGTCCGCGCCGGCCGGGTAGCTGAACGACACGGCGTCGAACTCGATCGACCGGTCGTCCGCCGGCACCGGAACCGCGTCCGGGGCCTCCTGGATCATCGGCGGCAGGTCCATCACCTCGAAGACCCGGTCGAAGCTGACCATCGCGCTCATCACGTCCACGCGGACGTTGGACAGCGCGGTGAGCGGGCCGTACAGGCGGGAGAGCAGCAGGGCGAGAGCGACGACGTCGCCGGCGCTGAGCGTCCCGGTGAAGGCCAGCCAGCCGCCGAGGCCGTAGACCAGCGCGGTCGCCAGCGCCGCCACGAGGGTGAGCGCGGTGAAGAACGTGCGCCCGTACATGGCCGACAGGACGCCGATGTCGCGGACCCGGGCGGCCCGCCCGCGGAACGACTCGGCCTCCACCGACGGCCGGCCGAACAGCTTGACCAGCAGCGCCCCGGCGACGTTGAACCGCTCGGTCATGGTCGCGTTCATCGAGGCGTTGAGCCCGTAGGACTCCCGGGTGATCTCCTGCAGCCGGCTGCCGATGCGGCGGGCCGGGAGCACGAACACCGGCACGAGCACCAGCGACAGCAGCGTGATCTGCCAGGACAGGGTGAACATGACGCCCGCGGTGAGCACGAGGCCGATGACGTTGGAGACGACGCCGGACAGCGTGGAGGTGAACGCCTGCTGGGCGCCGACGACGTCGTTGTTCAGCCGGCTGACCAGGGCGCCGGTCTGGGTGCGGGTGAAGAAGGCCACCGGCATGCGCTGCACGTGCTCGAACACCTGGCTGCGCAGGTCGTAGATGACGCCCTCGCCGATGCGGGCGGAGAACCAGCGGGTGCCCAGGGAGATGCCGGCGTCGACCACCGCCAGTCCGGCGATGATCAGCGCGATCCGCACGATGCCGGCCGCCGTGCCCTCGAGTTGGGCGATGCGGTTGACGATGTCCCCGGCCAGCAGCGGGGTGATCACCCCGATCACCGAGGAGCCGACGACGAGCAGCAGGAACAGGGTGAGCTCCCGCCGGTACGGCCGGGCGATGCCCAGGATCCGCCGCACGGTGCCCGGGGGCAGCTTCCGCCCGGTCACCGACGGGTCGCGCTTGAACGACCGCATGGCCGCCATCGACGTCATGGGGCTGCTCATGTCCACCGCCTCTCCCCACCTCCGCCGGTCACGCCCCGGCTGCTCGTCCAACCGGGGCGCGGCTCGGCTTGTTCCGCGGAGGTGGGGTCAGCGACCGCCGGCGAGATCGTGCAGTCGCTGTACCTGGGCGGCCCGCTCGGCGGCGTCCTGGGTCGGGAAGTCGTTGCGCACCGCGGAGCGGACCAGGGCGGCCGTCGCCCGGCTGGCGCCGACCGGCGGGGCGACCAGCGCCGCGGCCAGGTCGGCGACGGCGTCGTCGAGCTCCGCGCCGGGCACGACCAGGGTGGCCAGGCCGATCGCGCGGGCCTCGGCCGCGCCGACCGCGCGGCCGGTCATGCACAGCTCCAGGGCTCTCGAGTAGCCGACCAGCTCCACCAGCGTGCTGGTGCCGGTCAGGTCGGGCACCAGGCCGAGGGTCACCTCGGGCAGCCGCAGCTGCGCGTCCTCGGTCATCACCCGCAGGTCGCAGGCCAGCGCCAGCTGCGCACCGGCCCCGATGGCATGCCCCTGCACCGCGGCGACGGAGACGATCCCGGGCGCGCGGAGCCAGCGGAAGCCCGCCTGGTAGCTCCGGATCCGCTCCTGCGCCTCCTCCACCGGCAGCCGGACGAGCTCGCCGAGGCTGCCGCCGGAGGTGGAGCTGGTGTCGAACATGCTCCGGTCCAGGCCGGCCGAGAACGCCCGGCCCTCGCCGCGCACGACGACGACGCGGACGTCCTCGTCGAGCGCGGCGCCCACCTCGGCGAGCGCCGACCAGGTCGCCGGCGTCTGGGCGTTCAGCTGGTCGGGGCGGTCCAGGGTGACGGTGAGGAGGGCGCCGTCGCGGCGCGTCCGCACGTACCCGGTCCCGGTGATGTCGGCGGTCACGCGCCTGCCTCGCCGGCGCTCGTCAGGCGCGGACCGCGCAGTGCTGCGCCCACGGGTTCGCTCGCCAGCTCACTCACTCTTCTTGCTGTTCCGGTTGGCCCCGCCGCGGCTGCGCAGCGAGGCCCCGGACTCCGAGAGGAGCCGGTGCACGAAGCCGTAGGACCGGTTCGTCGAGGTGGCCAGCGATCGGATGCTCTCGCCCTCGTCGTACCGCTTGCGCAGCTCGTCGGCGAGCGTCGACCGGTCTCCCCCGGTGATGCGCTTGCCCTTGCCGAGGTCCGCGGTGCTCGTGTCGGCCATGGCTCCCCTCCGTGTCAGCCGCCGGCCGACCCGCACCGGGGATACCGGTCACGCGGCGGCCCGTCGATGGCTGTCGCCTGGTGCCGCCGTCCCGTCGACCACGGCTCCCTCGGACCCATGATCACGCACATTGCACACAACCGCGACGCGAGGCACCCGGTCGCGGTGCCCGACGGGAGCCGCCCTGCGAGGCGCCGGGAGGAGTGGGGGCCGGAGGCTCCCCGACGAGCGCCCGGGACGCGCTCGTCGCAGCAGGGGATGGCACGTGGCCGCGGTGCGGTCCGGAGGACCGCGATGTGCTATGCGAGCTCCACCAGATCGGCGAGGTCCTCGCTCCAGGCGTCCTCCGTACCGTCGGGCAGCAGGATGACCTTGTCGGGGTTCAGCGCGCGCACCGCGCCCTCGTCGTGGGTGACCAGCACGATCGCACCGGCGTACGTGCGCAGCGCGTCCAGGACCTGCTCGCGGCTGGCCGGGTCGAGGTTGTTCGTCGGCTCGTCGAGCAGCAGCACGTTGGCGCCGGAGACGACCAGCGTCGCCATCGCCAGCCGCGTCCGCTCACCACCGGAGAGCGTGCCGGCGCGCTGGTCGACGGACTCGCCGGAGAACAGGAACGCGCCGAGGATCCGCCGGAGCTCGGTGTCGGTGCTGTCCGGGGCCGCGGAGCGCATGTTCTCCAGCAGCGACCGGTCCATGTCGATGGTCTCGTGCTCCTGCGCGTAGTAGCCGATCCGCAGCCCGTGCCCCGCCTTGACCTCGCCGGTGTCGGGCGCCTCGGTGCCGGCCAGCATCCGCAGCAGCGTGGTCTTGCCCGCTCCGTTGAGCCCCAGGACGACGACGCGGGCGCCCTTGTCCACCGCGAGGTCGACGTCGGTGAAGATCTCCAGCGAGCCGTAGCTCTTGCTCAGCCCCTCGGCGGTCAGCGGCGTCCGGCCGCAGTTGGCCGGCGTCGGGAACCGCAGCTTGGCGACCTTGTCCTGCACCCGGACGTCGGCCAGCCCGGACGCCAGCCGCTCGGCCCGCTTGTCCATGCTCTTGGCGGCCTTGGCCTTGGTGGCCTTCGCGCGCATCTTGTCCGCCTGCGCGGTGAGCGTGTCGATCTTCCGCTCGGTGTTGGCCCGCTCCTGCTTGCGGCGCCGCTCGTCGGTCTCGCGCTGCGCCAGGTAGGGCTTCCAGCCCAGGTTGTAGATGTCGACGGTCGCCCGGTTCGCGTCCAGGTGCCACACCTTGTTGACCACGGCGTCGAGCAGCTCGACGTCGTGGCTGATGACGATGAGCCCGCCCTTGTGGCCGCCCAGGAAGCCCTTGAGCCAGGTGATCGAGTCGCCGTCGAGGTGGTTGGTCGGCTCGTCGAGCAGCAGCGTCTCCGCGTCGGAGAACAGGATGCGGGCGAGCTCGACGCGGCGCCGCTGGCCACCGGAGAGCGTGCGCAGCGGCTGGGTCAGCACCCGGTCGGGCAGACCGAGGTTGGTGCAGATCCGCGCGGCGTCGCTCTCGGCGGCGTAGCCACCCAGGGCGGCGAACTGGTCCTCCAGGCGCCCGTAGCGGCGGACCGCCTTGTCCCGCTCGGCGTCGTCGGCCGGCTCGGCCATGGCCACCTGGGCCTTGACCATCTGGTTGCGGATGACGTCGAGCCCGCGGCCCGAGAGCACCCGGTCGCTGGCGGTGATGTCGAGGTCGCCGCTGCGCGGGTCCTGCGGCAGGTAGCCGATCTCGCCGCTCACCTCCACCTTGCCGGTGTGCGGGAGGCGCTCGCCGGCCAGCGTCGTGAGGGTGGTGGTCTTGCCGGCGCCGTTGCGCCCCACCAGCCCGATGCGGTCGCCGGGCTGCACCCGCAGGTTGGCCTCGCTGATGAGGATGCGGGCGCCGGCGCGCAGCTCCAGCCCCGTCGTTGTGATCACTGATCCCAGGATAGGCGCTCCCGGGCCGACCTCCGAGTGGTGTGCCGGGTGATTCGGGCGGCACCGCGGCGGGCAGGGTGCGGGCGTGACTCCGGGGAGCAGGCCGACACCGCCGGTGGCGCCGCCTCCGGTGCCGCCGTTCCCCTACCGCTCCCGGCCGCCGCAGGTGCTGCTGGTCGTCGGCGCGGTGCTGCTCGTCTGCGCCGGCGCGACGCTGGCCTCGGCGTACGACGGGCCACTGGTCCGGGGTGCCCTGCTCCTGCTGGGCGGCGGAGCCGCCGCCGGCTCGGCGCGCGCGGCGCGGTCCGGGCTGCGCAACTCGGCGGAGACGTTCGCGGCCACCGCCGCCGGGCTGGCGCTGGCCGGCAGCGACGTCCCCGGGCGGCTCGCCTCCGGGGAACCGCTGCTGCCCCTCGTCCTCGGCGCGGTGTTCCTCCTCCTGCACCGGCTGTCCCCCGTCCCGGCCGCCTGGCCGGTGGCGGCCTGGGTGGCGCTGCAGGTGGCGGCGCTGCGCGCGCTGGACATCCTTCCCGGGGCCCTGCGCACCGAAGCGATCCTGGCGGTGGCGCTCACGGGGCTGGCCGTGGCGCTGTTCGGGCGGCCGCTCGTCGCCCGGCTGGTCATGGCCACCGCGGTGCCGTGGTTCGCCGCCGCGCTGCTGGGCGGCTCCGCGGAGGCCTGGACGGCGGCACCGACCGAGCGCTGGCTGGCCGTCGGGCTCGTGACCGCGGCGGCCGCCGGCCTGCTGCTGGCCCGGCTGCGGCGGCCGCTCGACCCGCTGCTGGGCCCGCCCCGGCTGGTGCCGGTGCTCGCCGGCGGGGGAACCGGCGCCGCCGTCGCGGGCGCCTCCTCCGCCGGTGGACCGGTGGCCGTCGCAGTGGCGGGCTTCGCCGGTGTCCTGGTCGCGACGACGGCGGCCGGCGAGCTGTCCGGCTGGCGCCGCGGGTTCCTGCTGCCCGTCGCCGTCACCGGCGGTGTGCTGCTGGCGGCGCTGTCGGTCGGCCGGCTCGTGGCCCGCGCCCAGTGGTCGGAGCTCGCCCTGCTGCTGGTGCTCACGGCCGCGCCGACGGTCTGGGTGGCGGTCCTGCGCGCCGACGACCGCCCGGTGGCCGCGCCGACGGCGGTCGGCTGCCTGGGCGGGGCGGCGGTGCTCGGCCTGCCCGCCGGCTGGGCCTCTACGGCCGCGGTGGCGGTGGTGCTGACCGGCCTCTACGTCGTCGCCCTGGCCGTCGCCGGGCTGGTCGAGCGGGACTCGCGGCGGGCCACGGTGAGGGCGGGCGCGGTCAGCGCGGGCGTCGCCGTCCTGCTGCTGCACGTCGAGGGCGACCGGGCGCTGGTGCTCGCGCACCTGGCCGTGCAGGGCGCGGCCACGCTCGGCTGGGCGTGGTGGACCGGCCGCGCCGGGCACGGCAGCGACGCGGACACCGACTCCTCCGCCGCCTGGCGGGTGGGGGCCGCCCAGCTCGTCCTCGCGGCATGGACGGCGGCGGCGCTCGGCGGTACCGCGACGGTCGAGGCGTACAGCATCCCCGCGGCCGCCGGGCTCCTCCTGGCCGCTGGGCGCGGGCTGCTCCGGGACGCGTCGTGGCCCGCCTGGGGGCCGGGCCTGGTGACGGCGGCCGCGCCGTCGACCGTGCTCGCCGTCCTCTCCGCCGACGCACCCCGCGCGGTGCTGGTGCTCGCCGCGGCGGCGCTGGCGATGGTGGCGGGCGCCCGGGCCGGCGTGCGCGCCCCGCTGCTGGTCGGCGCGGCCACCGCGCTCGGCGTGGCGGTGGGGCTCGCGGTCCGGGCGCTGCCCTGGCCGGTCGGGGCCGCGCTGGTGGTGGGTGCGGTGCTGCTGGTCGTCGGCGCCCGCCGCGAGCAGGCGCCGGTCGCCGGCTTCGCCGCCCGCCTCGCCGACCTCCGCTGAGCCCAGGACGCGCTTCTGGGGTGCTCCTCGCGCTTCCCGGGTCCTGCAGGACCGGAGAAGCGCGAGGAACACCCCAGAAGTGGGAGCGGGAAGGTCCTAGACGCGGAAGCCGAGGGCGCGGAGCTGCTCGCGGCCGTCGTCGGTGATCTTGTCCGGGCCCCACGGCGGCATCCAGACCCAGTTGATCCGGATGTCGTCGACCAGGCCGGGGCCGGGGCCGCCGGTCAGCGCCTGACGGGCCTGGTCCTCGATGACGTCGGTCAGCGGGCAGGCCGCCGAGGTGAGCGTCATGTCGATGATCGCGACGCTGGAGCCGGGGCTGCTGTCGTCGACGTCCAGGCCGTAGACCAGGCCGAGGTCGACGACGTTCACGCCGAGCTCGGGGTCGACGACGTCGCGCATGGCCTCCTCGAGGTCCTCGAGCAGCGCCGACTTGTAGGCCGGCAGGTCGCCCGGGGCGCCGTCGGTGGCGGGGGTGGCGTTCTCGGTCATCTCGCTCATGAGTGGCCTCCGGTCGGGGTCGCGGGCGCAGCGGTGGTGGACATCGCTCGGGCGGACGCGTCCTTCAACGCCATCCAGCTCATCAGCGCGCACTTGATCCGCGCCGGGTACTTGGAGACGCCGGCGAACGCGACGGCGTCCTCCAGCTCGTCCTCGAGCTTCTCGGCGACCGACGGGTCGCCCTTGGCCTGCATCAGGGTCATGAAGTGCTCGCCGGTCTCCAGCGCCTCGGTGACCCGCTTGCCGACGACCAGGTCGTACATCGCCGACACCGAGGCCTGGCTGATCGAGCACCCCATGCCCTCGTAGGACACGTCGGCGACCGTGTCGCCGTCGAGCTTCACCCGCAGGGTCACCTCGTCGCCGCACGTCGGGTTGACGTGGTGGACCTCGGCGTCGAACGGGTCGCGCAGACCGCGCCCGTGCGGGTTCTTGTAGTGGTCCAGGATGATCTCCTGGTACATCGACTCCAGCTGCATCAGCTCGTTGCTCCCTCGCTGTCTCCAGAGGGTGCAACACCGAAGAAGCGCTGTGCTTCCCGGATCCCGTCGGCGAGCGCGTCGATGTCGTCATAGCCGGTGTGCACGTAGAACGTCGCCCGGGTGGTGGCCGGCACGCCGTAGCGCCGCACCACCGGCCAGGCGCAGTGGTGCCCCACCCGGACGGCGATGCCCAGGTCGTCGAGCACCTGGCCCACGTCGTGCGGGTGGATGTCCTCGACCGTGAAGGAGACCGCTCCCCCGCGGGCGACGGTGTCGGCCGGGCCGATGACCGTGACGCCGGGGATCTCGGCGAGCTTCGCCAGCGCGTAGCCGGTGAGCGCCTTCTCGTGCTCCTCGACCTTCGCCATGCCGAGGGCCTGCAGGTAGTCGACGGCCGCGCCGAGGCCGACCACCTGCGCGGTCATCGGGACGCCGGCCTCGAAGCGCTGCGGCGGCGGCATGAAGGTGGAGCCCTCCATGCGCACGACCTCGATCATCGAGCCGCCGGTGAGGAAGGGCGGCAGCTTGTCGAGCACCTCGTACCGGCCCCACAGCACGCCGACGCCGGTGGGCCCGAGCATCTTGTGCCCGGAGAACACCAGGAGGTCAGCCCCCAGCTCGGTCACGTCGACCGGCTGGTGCGGCACCGACTGGGCGCCGTCGACCAGCACCAGCGCGCCGACCTCGCGGGCCCGGGCGACGATCTCGCCGATCGGGTTGATCGTGCCGAGGATGTTCGACTGCTGGGTGACCGCGACGAGCTTCGTGCGCTCGTTGATCACCTCGGCGAGGTTCGACAGGTCCAGCCGGCCGTCGTCGGTCAGCCCCAGCCAGCGCAGGGTCGCCCCGGTGCGCTCGCACAGCTGCTGCCACGGGATCAGGTCGGCGTGGTGCTCCATCTCGGTGACCACGATCTCGTCGCCCTGGCCGACCGCGTAGGTGCGGAACTCCGGCTCCTTCGCCGTGACGGCGTTGGAGAGCGCGTAGGCCACGAGGTTGATCGCCTCGGTGGTGTTGCGGGTGAAGACGATCTCGCGCTCCGGCGCGCCGATGAACGCGCCGATCTTCGCCCGCGCCTCCTCATAGGCACCGGTCGCCTCCTCGGCGAGCTGGTGGGCCCCCCGGTGCGGCGCGGCGTTGATGTTCTCGTAGAACCAGCGCTCGGCGTCCAGCACCGAGCGCGGCTTCTGCGAGGTCGCCCCCGAGTCGAGGTAGACCAGCCGCTTCCCGTCGCGGACGGTGCGGGTCAGGATCGGGAAGTCCGCCCGGATCGCCCCGACGTCGAGGGGCAGGGGCACCTGCTGCGCCCCGGCTCCGGGACGCGAGACGGTCTGGGTCATGCGGATGCAACCTCCGGGGAGCCCTTGACGTAGGCGGCGTAGCCCTCGTCCTCGAGCTTGGCGGCGAGCTCCGGCCCGCCCTCGTCGACGACCTTGCCGGCGACGAACACGTGCACGAAGTCGGGCTTGATGTAGCGCAGGATCCGGGTGTAGTGCGTGATCAGCAGGACGCCGACGTCGCTGTCCTCGCGGCTGCGGTTGACGCCCTCGGAGACCACGCGCAGGGCGTCGACGTCGAGACCGGAGTCGGTCTCGTCCAGGATCGCGATGGCCGGCTTGAGCAGCCGCATCTGCAGGATCTCGTGGCGCTTCTTCTCACCACCGGAGAAGCCCTCGTTGACGTTGCGCTCGGCGAACGCCGGGTCCATCTCCAGGCCGGACATCTCGGTCTTGACGTCCTTGACCCAGGTGCGCAGCTTCGGGGCCTCGCCCTTGATGGCGGTGGCGGCGGTGCGCAGGAAGTTCGACACCGAGACGCCGGGCACCTCGACCGGGTACTGCATGGCGAGGAACAGGCCGGCGCGGGCGCGCTCGTCGACGCTCATCGCGAGGACGTCCTCGCCGTCGAGGGTGACGGTGCCCCCGGTGATCGTGTACTTCGGGTGGCCGGCGATCGAGTACGCCAGGGTCGACTTGCCCGACCCGTTGGGGCCCATGATCGCGTGCGTCTCACCCGAGCCGACGGTCAGGTCGACGCCGCGGAGGATCTCCTTCGCGTCGTCGCCCTCCCCCACGCTCACGTGCAGGTCGCGGATCTCCAGAACGGACACTTCTTCTCGCTCCTCAGTTGGCGGCCGCGGCGGGCAGGGCGCCGTCAGCCTCGGTGTCGACGTACACGTCCTCGCCGTCCAGCTGGACGGGGTAGACGTCGACCGGCTCGGTGGCCGGCAGGTTGGTGGGTTCACCGGTGCGCAGGTCGAAGCACGACCCGTGCAGGAAGCACTCGATCGTCGGCGCATCGTCGAAGATCTCGACGTCGCCGTCGGTCAGGGGGACGTCGGCGTGCGAGCACCGGTCCTCCAGCGCGTAGACCTGGCCCTCGAACCGGACGACGGCGAGGTCGATGTCCGAGAGCTCGACCCGCAGGGAGCCGTTCTCGGGGACGTCGGACAGCGCGCAGACCCGCTCGAACGCCACGGTCAGGCCACCTCGACCGGCTGCTCGTCCAGGCCCGGCAGGGCGCCCAGACGGGTGTCGATGGAGGCCATCAGCCGGTCCTGCAGCTCGTTCACGCCGATGTGCTGGACGACGTCGGCGAAGAAGCCGCGCACGACCAGCCGGCGGGCGGTCTCGGCGTCGATGCCGCGCGAGCAGAGGTAGAACAGCTGCTCGTCGTCGAACCGGCCGGTGGCGCTGGCGTGGCCGGCACCGACGATCTCGCCGGTCTCGATCTCCAGGTTCGGCACCGAGTCGGCGCGGGCGCCGTCGGTGAGCACGAGGTTCCGGTTGAGCTCGTAGGTCTCGGTGCCGGTGGCCGCCGGGCGGATGCGGACGTCGCCGATCCAGACCGTGCGGGCGCTCTCGCCCTGCAGCGCGCCCTTGTAGAGCACGTTGCTGGTGCAGTTGGGCACCGCGTGGTCGACCCACAGCCGGTGCTCCTGGTGCTGGGTCTCGTCGGCGAAGTAGACGCCGAAGAGCTCCGCGGAGCCGCCGGGGCCGGCGTACTGCACGTTGCTGACCAGCCGCACGAGGTCGCCGCCGAGGGTGACCACGATCTGCTTGAAGGTCGCGTCCCGGCCGATGACCGCGTCGTACTGACCGCCGTGCACCGCACCGGGTGCCCACTCCTGCACCGACACCAGCTTCACCTGGGCGCCGTCTCCGACGAGCACGGTGACGCCGCCGGCGTACCGGGCCAGGCCCGAGTGGTCGAGGACGACCGTCGCCGAGGCGAAGGCGCCGACCTCGACGACCAGCTGGCCCCAGACCACGTCGTCCGAGCCGCTGCCGGCCAGGCCGAGGGTGACCGGGCGGTCCAGCTGCGCCTCCTTGGCCACGCGGACGACGGCGGCGCCGCCGCTGCGCTGCCGGGCGAGGGCGGCCAGCCGGTCCACCGGGTCGGGCAGGCTCTTGAGCAGCGGGTCGCCGGCCTCGACGCTGGTCAGCTCGACGCCCTCGGGGAGGTCGGTGGTCCAGGTCAGGTGGGCGTCGGACGGGGCGCCGTCCAGCAGCGGGCGGATCCGCTTCATCGGCGTGAAGCGCCAGGTCTCCTCGCGGCCCGTGGGCACGCCGAAGGCGTCCGGGTCGGTGGAGGTGAACCGCTCGGCCGGCGAGCCGGTCGGCGTCGGGCCACCGTGCGAGTGCGCGCCGGGGGTCACCTCCGTCGAGTCGGCCGGGGTGGTCGGGGGACCCGCCTGCGCACCCACGCCCGGAGCGAACAGCTCCGAGGCGAGGGTGGCCGGCTGGGTGGTGAGATCGGTCGTACCGGTGTTCGGGTCGGTCATCAGCCGACGGCACCTTCCATCTGCAGCTCGATGAGCCGGTTGAGCTCGAGGGCGTACTCCATGGGCAGCTCGCGGGCGATCGGCTCCACGAAGCCGCGCACCACCATCGCCATGGCCTCGTCCTCGGAGAGGCCGCGGCTCATCAGGTAGAAGAGCTGGTCCTCGCTGACCCGGGAGACGGTCGCCTCGTGGCCCATGGAGACGTCGTCCTCGCGGACGTCGACGTAGGGGTAGGTGTCCGAGCGGCTGATCGTGTCGACCAGCAGCGCGTCGCACTTCACCGTGGACTTCGAGCCGTAGGCGCCCTCGTCGACCTGGACCAGGCCGCGGTAGGACGTCCGGCCGCCGCCGCGGGCCACCGACTTCGACACGATGGTCGAGGAGGTGTGCGGCGCGGCGTGCACCATCTTGGCGCCGGCGTCCTGGTGCTGGCCCTCGCCGGCGAACGCGATCGAGAGCACCTCGCCCTTGGCGTGCTCACCGGTCATCCAGACCGCCGGGTACTTCATCGTCACCTTGGAGCCGAGGTTGCCGTCGACCCACTCCATGGTCGCGCCCTCGTGGGCCACGGCCCGCTTGGTGACCAGGTTGTAGACGTTGTTCGACCAGTTCTGGATGGTCGTGTACCGGCAGCGCGCGTTCTTCTTGACGATGATCTCGACGACCGCGGAGTGCAGCGAGTCGCTCTTGTAGATCGGCGCGGTGCAGCCCTCGACGTAGTGCACGTAGGCGCCCTCGTCGACGATGATCAGCGTCCGCTCGAACTGGCCCATGTTCTCGGTGTTGATCCGGAAGTAGGCCTGCAGCGGGATCTCGACGTGCACGCCCGGCGGCACGTAGATGAACGAGCCACCCGACCACACGGCGGTGTTCAGCGCGGCGAACTTGTTGTCACCGGAGGGGATCACCGAGCCGAAGTACTCCCGGAAGATCTCCGGGTGCTCCTTGAGCGCGGAGTCGGTGTCCAGGAAGAGCACGCCCTGGTCCTCGAGCTCCTTCTGGATCTGGTGGTAGACCACCTCGGACTCGTACTGCGCGGCGACGCCGGACACCAGGCGCTGCTTCTCCGCCTCCGGGATGCCGAGCCGGTCGTAGGTGTTCTTGATGTCGTCGGGCAGGTCCTCCCACGAGGCGGCCTGGGCCTCGGTGGAGCGCACGAAGTACTTGATGTTCTGGAAGTCGATGCCGGAGAGGTCCGAGCCCCAGTCGGGCATGGGCTTGCGGCCGAACAGCTTCAGGGCCTTGAGCCGGCGCTCGAGCATCCACTCGGGCTCGCTCTTGCGGCGCGAGATGTCGCGGACGACGTCCTCGTCGACACCGCGGCGGGCCGAGGCGCCGGCGACGTCGGTGTCGGCCCAGCCGTACTCGTACCGGCCGAGCTGGTCGATCTGCTCGTCCTGGGTCAGCTGCGTGGCCGTTCCCGGCTGCTGCGTGCTCGTCATGCGGGCGTCCTCTCCCGGTCGTTCGTGGGGGTGGTGGTGCTGGACGGTGCGGTGCGCGCCCGGGCGGGCCGGGACGCTCCTCGCTCACCGGGTACAGGGCGCGCGGGGTCCGTTCTGTTCCCCGCACGCGAGTGGTCCCGGCCGCGGCCGGGACCGGTCCCGGGCACCAACGGCCCCGGGATGTGGGTGGTGCAGATCCCGTCGCCGTGGGCGATGGTGGCCAGCCGCTGCACGTGGGTGCCCACGAGCCGGCCGATCACCGCCGTCTCGGCCTCGCACAGCTGGGGGAACTCCGCCGCGACGTGCGCCACCGGGCAGTGGTGCTGGCAGAGCTGCCCGCCGCCGGAGAGCGCCGAAGCGGTGGCAGCGTAGCCCTCGGCGGTCAGCGCGGCGGCCAGCGCCTGGGCGCGGTCCACCGGCTCACCGGGACGAGCGTCGACGGCCTGCTGCACGGCGGTCGACGCGCGCTGCTCGAGCCCCGCGAGCTGCCGCTCGGCGACGGCCCGCACGGCGTCCAGGCCGCCCGCCTCTGCGACGTAGCGCAGCGCGGTCAGCGCAAGGTCGTCGTAGGCGTGCGGGAAGGCGGAGCGGCCGGCGTCGGTGAGGTGGAAGCGGCGGGCCGGGCGGCCGCGGCCGCGGTGTGCCTCGCGCGACTGGCGCTCCTCGACCCGGGCGGTGGCCAGCAGGGCGTCCAGGTGCCGTCGGACGGCGGCCGGCGAGATGCCCAGCCGCGTCGCCAGCTCCGTCGCGGTCTGCGGGCCGTGCTCGAGGAGGAGCGCGGAGACGCGGTCGCGGGTGCGCCCGTCGTCGGCAGGCGCCGACGGCCGGGGGTGCGCCGCGATGGATTCCACAACACGAGTGTGTCCTATTTCGGGAGCCCTGCAAGCAAGGTCCACCTAAGAACGGAGCTCCACGGCCCCTCGGGTGAGCAGCATCACGACGCCGGGCGTGATCCCGCTCCCGGAGCAGGCCCCGGTGGCCGGGGCCGGCCCCGCTCACGGCCTAGCATCGGGGCGTGCCGGTGCTGCCCGCCTCCTTCTCCCCCGCGACGATCTCCCGGATCGCGTTCGCCAACGTCGTGGCCAACGGCGCGATCGTTCTGACCGGCGGCGTCGTCCGGCTCACCGGCTCGGGCCTGGGGTGTCCCACCTGGCCGCGCTGCACCGACGACAGCTTCGTCACCACGCCCGAGATGGGCATCCACGGCGTCGTCGAGTTCGGCAACCGGTTGCTGACCTTCGTCCTGTCGGTGCTGGCCGTCGCCCTGGTCGTCGTCGTCGTCCGGTCGGCCCGTCGGGATCTCCGGCCGCTGGCCGTCGCCGCGTTCCTCGGCATCCCGGCGCAGGGCCTCATCGGCGGCATCACCGTGCTCACCGGGCTGAACCCCTGGACGGTCGCCGCCCACTTCCTCGTCTCCATGGGGTTGGTCGCGCTCACCACGGTGCTCTGGCTCCGCTCCCGCGAGCCGGGCGTCGGGGAGCCGCTGGTCGGGCGCCCGTTCCGGCTGCTCGTCGGCGGCGTCGCCGCGGCGGCCGCCCTCGTCCTGGTCATGGGCACGGTGGTCACCGGCAGCGGGCCGCACAGCGGCGACCGCGAGGCCGGCCGCACCGGTTTCGACACCGAGCTGGTCAGCCACCTGCACGCCGACGCCGTCTTCCTGCTCGTCGGGCTGACCGTCGCCCTGCTCGTCGCCCTGCACGCCACCGAATCCCCTGCCCGGCTGCGCCGGGCGGCCCGGGACCTGCTGGTCGTGGAGCTGGCCCAGGGCGTGATCGGGTACGTCCAGTACTTCACCGACCTGCCGGTGCTCCTGGTGCTGCTGCACATGCTCGGCGCCGTGCTGGTCGCCGCCTACGCCGCGCGGCTGGTGTGGTCGGTCCGCGGCCCGGCCTCCGAACCGGGCACACCGTCGTCCTCCGGACGACCCCGCGACCAGGTGCCGTCCCTCCTGAGCTGAGCCGCTGCGTCCCGCCTGCGCGGACCCCTCCGGGGCCCACTCGGCGAGACAGGGCTCCGCCCACCGTCGACGCCGTCGACGCCGTCGGTCAGCCGTGCCAGACCAGGACGAGCGCGGTGGCCCCGTCGACGGCCTCCCAGCGCCCGCCGGTCACCGAGTCCGGCTCCGGCAGGCCGGTGGTGAGCGAGCCGCGGGCATCCGCCCAGGCCGGCCAGGCCTCGTCCTCGTCGTGCCAGACCAGCCGGCCACCGGGCAGGTAGGTGACGACGGGGCAGCCGGACTCCGCCAGCGCCTCCGCCTCCAGGGGCTCGATCCGGGTGGTGCGCCGGCGGTAGGTCCGGCCGTCGGGGCCGATGAGCACGCCGGGCCCGAGCGCCTTCCAGTCCCGGTCCGGGAGGTCGCGCCGCACTCAGACGATGGCGTCGACGATGATCGCGACGGACAGCAGCGACAGGTACGAGATCGAGACGTGGAACAGCGTCATCGGCTTGAAGTCGCCACCGCGCTTGATGCGCGCCAGCAGCCGGTGCGACTCGACGACGAACCAGCCGCTCAGCAGGGCCGCCGGGATCGCGTAACCCAACCCGATGCCGTAGCCGGAGGCCACCGGCCAGAGCAGCAGCGAGACGGCGGCGGTCGCCCAGGCCCAGGCCACCGACTGGCGGCCGACCGACAGCGCGGTGGTGACCACCGGCAGCATGGGGATGTCGGCCCGCGCGTAGTCGTCCTTGAACCGCAGCGCCAGCGCCCAGAAGTGCGGCATCTGCCAGCAGAAGACGATCCCGAACACCACGACCGCCGGCCAGTCCAGCGACCCGGTCACCGCGGCCCAGCCGATGAGCACGGGGGCCGCGCCGGGCACCCCGCCCCACTCGGTGCTGCGGCGGGTGTGCCGCTTGAACACCATCGTGTACAGGACGGCGTAGTAGAAGATCGCGCCCGCGGCGAGCGCGGCGGCCAGCGGCGTCGTCGTCGCCAGCAGCAGGGCGATCGAGCCGACCGTCAGGACGATCCCGAACACCAGCGCGGCGCGCGGGGTCACCTCCCCGGTGACCAGCGGGCGCTTCTGGGTGCGCTGCATCAGCCGGTCGATGTCCCGGTCGAAGTAGCAGTTGAAGACGTTGGCCGCGCCCGCGGCGAGGGTGCCCCCGGCGAGCGTCCACAGCAGCAGCGACAGGGACGGCCAGCCGCGGGCGGCCAGCATCATGGCCGGCACCGTGGTGATCAGCAGCAGCTCGATGATCCGCGGCTTGGTCAGCGCCACGTAGGCCCCGACCCGCGTGCGCAGGCGGGCGCCGAGGCGAGGCGCGGAGGAGGCGGCGGCGGAGCGCTCGGACAGCGCCGTCACCGGGTGCCCTCGTGCGCGATCGCGCGCGGGCAGCAGGGCACCACGAGATCCCTTCGGACCGGAGAGCGGGACCCGCCCACTGTAGCCCCGGCCCGTCCGGAGGCAGCCGCACGCCATGACCTCGGATGACTAGGGTTGATCACGTTGCTGCCGGTGGTGCAGCGGGTAGGGCCGACGCCGACGACGCCGTCGCGTCCCCGTCCGCAGGGGGTCCGGGGACGCCGCAGGCAGCCCCCGACCGCCCCGCCGGCGGCCGGCCGCTCCGCCCGGGCACGACGTCAGGCCTACTCGAGGGAGAACCGACCAGATGGACACGCGAAGCACCGGACCCGAGGCCCCGGCCGAGGCCGCGACCGACGCGCCGACCGGAAACCCGTCGCAGCCGCGGCCGACCCTGCCGGAGGACTTCGGCGACCTCGACCGCCGCGCCATCGACACCGCGCGCGTGCTGGCGATGGACGCCGTCCAGAAGGTCGGCAACGGCCACCCGGGCACGGCCATGAGCATGGCGCCGACCGCCTACCTGCTGTTCCACAAGTGGCTGCGGCACGACCCGACCCAGCCGAACTGGGTCGCACGCGACCGCTTCGTCCTCTCGATGGGGCACTCCAGCCTCACGCTGTACGTGCAGCTGTTCCTCTCCGGCTACGGCCTGGAGCTCGACGACCTCAAGGCGCTGCGCACCTGGGGCTCGAAGACGCCGGGGCACCCCGAGGTCAACCACACCCCCGGCGTGGAGACGACGACCGGCCCGCTCGGCCAGGGCGTCGGCAACGCGGTCGGCATGGCGATGGCCGCCCGCCGCGAGCGCGGCCTGCTCGACCCGGACGCCCCCGAGGGCGAGAGCCTCTTCGACCACGCCATCTGGTGCTTCGCCTCCGACGGGGACATGGAGGAGGGCGTCAGCGGCGAGGCCTCGTCCCTGGCCGGCACGCAGAAGCTCGGCAACCTGACGCTGGTCTACGACGACAACAAGATCTCCATCGAGGACGACACGACGGTCGCCTTCACCGAGGACGTCGGCAAGCGCTACGAGGCCTACGGCTGGCACGTGCAGCACGTCGACGACGGCGAGGACCTCGCCGCGGTCGACGCCGCGTTCGCCGCCGCGAAGGCCGAGACCACCCGGCCGTCCCTGATCGTGCTGCGGACGGTCATCGCCTGGCCGGCCCCGACGAAGCAGAACACCGGCGCGTCCCACGGCTCGGCGCTCGGCGACGACGAGGTGCGCGCCACCAAGGAGATCCTCGGCTTCGACCCCGAGCGCACCTTCCAGGTCGACGACGACGTGCTCGCCCACGCCCGCTCGGTCGTGGACAAGGGCCGCGCCGACCGCGCGGAGTGGGAGGAGCGGTTCGCCGCCTGGGAGCGGGCGAACCCCGAGGGTGCGGCGCTCCTGGCCCGCATGCGCGAGCGCCGGCTGCCCGAGGGCTGGGCCGACGGCCTGCCCACCTTCCCCGCCGACGAGAAGGGTGTCGCCACCCGCAAGGCGTCGGGCAAGGTGCTGGCCGCCCTGTACCCGGCGCTCCCGGAGCTGTGGGGCGGTTCGGCCGACCTCGCGGAGAGCAACAACACCGCCGTGGAGGGTGAGCCGTCGTTCCTGCCGGCGGACCGCCAGACCAAGATGTGGAGCGGCGGCCCCTACGGGCGCACCCTGCACTTCGGCGTCCGCGAGCACGCCATGGGCGCGATCATGAACGGCATCGCGCTGCACGGCGGCACCCGCGTCTACGGCGGCACGTTCCTCACCTTCTCCGACTACATGCGCGGCGCGGTCCGCCTCGCGGCGCTGATGCAGCTGCCGGTGGCCTACGTTTGGACGCACGACTCGATCGGCCTGGGCGAGGACGGCCCGACGCACCAGCCGATCGAGCACTTCGCCGCGCTCCGGGCGATCCCCGGGCTGGACTTCGTCCGCCCGGCCGACGCCAACGAGGTCGTCGTGGCCTGGCGGACCATCCTGGAGAACAACGACCGGCCGGCCGGCCTGGCGCTGTCCCGGCAGAACCTGCCGGTCTTCGACCGCGACGAGTTCGGCTCCGCCGAGGGCACGGCCCGCGGCGCCTACGTCCTCGCCGAGGCCTCGACCGGCACCCCGGAGCTGATCCTGCTGGGCACCGGCTCCGAGGTGCAGATCGCGATGGCGGCCCGCGAGCGGCTGGAGGCCGACGGCGTCCCGACCCGGGTCGTGTCGGTGCCCTGCGTCGAGTGGTTCGCCGACCAGGACCAGGCCTACAAGGACGCCGTGCTGCCGCCGACCGTCCGCGCCCGCGTGAGCGTGGAGGCCGGCGTGCCGATGGGCTGGCGCGAGTTCGTGGGCGACGCCGGCCGGATCGTCGGGCTCACCCACTACGGCGCCAGCGCGTCCTACTCCGTCCTCTACGAGGAGTTCGGCCTGACCGACGAGGCGGTCGTCACCGCCGCACGCGAGAGCCTCGAGGCGGCGCACTCCGGCACCGCCGTCCCCGCCGGTCCGGTCGCCGCCACCGGCGGGCTCCCCCAGGCGACCGGCGACCGCTGAGCACCGACGCCTCCCGTCCACAGAAAGGCACTGTCATGGCACAGAACGAGAACCTGGCCGAGCTGTCGTCCGCGGGGGTCGCCGTCTGGCTCGACGACCTCTCGCGTGACCGCATCCGCAGCGGCAACCTGCAGTCGCTGGTCGACGAGCACTCCGTCGTCGGCGTCACCACCAACCCGACCATCTTCGCCGCGGCGATCAGCGGCTCGGACTCCTACGACGACCAGCTGCACGCCCTCGCGGTGCGCGAGGTGAGCGTCGAGGAGGGTCTGCGGACGGTCACCGCCGCCGACGTCCGCGACGCCTGCGACCTGCTGCGGCCGGTGGCCGAGCGGCAGCCCGGCGACGGCCGGGTCTCCCTCGAGGTGGCGCCGGGGCTGGCGAACGACACCGACGCCACGGCCGCGGAGGCCGCGCACCTGTGGTGGCTGGTCGACCGGCCGAACCTCTACATCAAGATCCCCGCCACCGAGGCCGGGCTGTCGGCGATCACCACGTCGATCGCCCGCGGGATCAGCGTCAACGTCACCCTCATCTTCAGCCTCGAGCGGTACCGCGCCGTCATGGACGCCTACCTCTCCGGCCTGGAGCAGCGGCTGGCCGACGACCCGGAGGCCGACCTGTCGAACCTGGAGTCGGTGGCCTCGTTCTTCGTCTCCCGGGTCGACAGCGAGATCGACAAGCGCCTCGACGCCGCGGGCGCCGACGCCTCGCTCAAGGGCAAGGCGGGCGTCGCCAACGCGCAGCTGGCCTACCAGGCCTACGAGGAGGTCTTCTCCTCCGACCGCTGGCAGGCCCTGGAGGCCAAGGGCGCCCGGCGGCAGCGGCCGCTGTGGGCCTCGACGGGCGTCAAGAACCCGGAGTACTCCGACACGCTGTACATCAGCGAGCTGATCGCGCCCGGCACGGTCAACACCATGCCGGAGAAGACGCTCATGGCCTACGCCGACCACGGCCGGCCCGGCACCCCGATCCAGAAGTCCTACGACGACGCCGCGGCCGTCATGAAGGCCGTCGCCGACGCCGGCGTCGACCTCGATGACGTCTTCCGCGTCCTCGAGACCGAGGGGGTGCAGAAGTTCGTCGACTCCTGGGACGAGCTGACCGACTCGGTGCGCTCCGAGCTGGAGGACAAGGCATGAGCCTTGGGCTCACCAGCACCGGGCTGGAGGTCCCCGAGCCCGTAGCGGCCCAGCTCCGGCAGGACGACGTCGCGGCGCGGCTGGTCCGCAAGGACGCCACCCTGTGGGGCCCGGACGCCGAGAACGAGGCGGCGATCCGGCTGGGCTGGCTCGACCTGCCGGCCAGCTCCCGGTCGCTGGTGACCCAGCTGGCCCAGCTGCGCTCGGAGCTGGTCGCCGAGGGGCTGGACCGGGTGGTGCTCTGCGGCATGGGCGGCTCGTCGCTCGCGCCGGAGGTGATCTGCCGGACCGCCGGGGTCCCCCTGGTCGTCCTCGACACCACCGATCCGGGCCAGGTGGCCGACGCCCTGACCGACCTGGCGCGCACCGTCGTGGTGATCAGCTCCAAGTCCGGCGGCACGGTGGAGACCGACAGCCAGCGGCGCGCCTTCCTCGCCGCCTTCGCCGAGGCGGGGCTGGACGAGCAGGCGATCGGCTCCCGGTTCGTCGTCGTGACCGATCCCGGGTCGCCCCTGGCCGAGACCGCCGCCGCCATGGGCGCCCGCGCGGTCTTCCTCGCCGACCCGACGGTCGGCGGCCGCTACAGCGCCCTGTCGGCCTTCGGGCTGGTGCCCTCGGCGCTCGCCGGCGCCGACGTCGCCGCCCTGGTCGACGACGCGGAGGAGCTGGCCGAGCGGCTCGCCGACCCGGGCAGCGCCGCGATGGAGCTGGGCATCGCCCTCGGCGCGGCCTTCCGCACCGGCCGGGACAAGCTCGCCCTCGCCGAGGCCGGCGAGACCCCGGTCCAGGGCTTCGGCGACTGGGCCGAGCAGCTGATCGCGGAGTCGACCGGCAAGGAGGGCCGGGGCATCCTGCCGGTCGTGCTGGAGTCGCCGGAGGCACCCGGCGGATCGGCGCCGGATGTGCTGCTCGCCCTCGTCGGTGCGCAGGCCCCGGCCCCGGGCCCCTCGATCGGCGTCACGGGTCCGCTCGGCGCGCAGTTCCTCGGCTGGGAGTACGCCACCGCGGTGGCCGGGCGGATCCTCGGGATCAACCCGTTCGACCAGCCGAACGTGACCGAGAGCAAGGAGAACACCCAGGCGATCCTCGGCGCCGGGCTGCCCGACGAGCAGCCGATGGCCACCATCGGAGCGGTGGAGATCCGGGCCACCCGCGGCCTGCTCGACGGCGTGGACCTGTCCTCGCACGACGGGCTCTCCCTCGCCATGGACGCCCTGCTCGCCGCCGTCCCGACCCGCGGGTACCTGGCGGTCATGGCCTACCTCGACCGCGTCCGCGACGCCCGCGCGGGCGAGCTGCGCGCCGCGCTCGCCCGCCGGATCGAGCACGCCGTGACGTTCGGCTGGGGACCGCGCTTCCTGCACTCGACCGGCCAGTACCACAAGGGCGGTCCGCAGGTCGGCGTCTTCCTCCAGGTGACCGGGGCGTACGGGCCGGACCTGCCGGTGCCCGACCAGCCCTACACCTTCGGCACGTTGCAGGCCGCCCAGGCCGCGGGCGACCGCAAGGCGCTCGCCGACCGGGACCGCCCCCTGCTGCACCTGCACCTGACCGACCGGGCGGCCGGCATCGGTCAGCTGCTCACCATCCTCCGCTGACCGCCCGCCGCCCGGCCGGTGTGCCGGGCGGCCGCTCCACCCCACGACGAGGACGGACGATGACTTTCTCCCCGCTGGCGCGGCCCAGGACGGCCTCATCCGCTCTGCGCGGCCCGAGATGATCCCCAACCCCCTGCGCGACCCGCGGGACCGGCGCCTCCCACGGGTGCCGGAGCCCTGCGCCCTGGTGGTCTTCGGCATCACCGGCGACCTCGCGCGCAAGAAGCTCCTGCCCGCCGTCTACGACCTGGCCAACCGCGGGCTGCTGCCGACGAACTTCGCGCTCCTCGGCTTCGCCCGCCGCGACTGGGGCGACACCGAGTTCGCCGAGCTCGCCCGCGACGCCGCCCGGCAGAACGCCCGGACGCCGTGGCGGGAGGAGGTCTGGGAGCGGCTGGCGGCCAGCGTCCACTTCGTCCAGGGCTCCTTCGACGACGACAACGCCTTCGACGAGCTCGCCGGGGCGCTGGCCGAGCTCGAGGGCAGCCACGGGATCGGGGGCAACGCCGCCTTCTACCTCTCCATCCCGCCGGCGATGTTCCCCGTCGTCCTCAAGCAGATGCAGCGCACCGGGATGGCCGAGAGCACCCCGGGGCGGTGGCGCCGGGTGGTCGTCGAGAAGCCCTTCGGAGAGGACCTCGCCTCCAGCCGCGAGCTCAACGAGCTGGTCGACTCGGTGTTCACCGCCGACGACGTCTTCCGGATCGACCACTACCTGGGCAAGGAGACCGTCCAGAACCTTATGGCGCTGCGGTTCGCCAACACGCTGTTCGAGCCGATCTGGAACGGCCACAACGTCGAGTCCGTGCAGATCACCATGGCCGAGGACGTCGGCATCGGCGGCCGGGCCGGCTTCTACGAGAAGACCGGCGCCGCCCGCGACGTCCTGCAGAACCACCTGCTGCAGCTCCTGGCGCTGACCGCGATGGAGGAGCCGGTCGAGTTCTCCGCCGAGGAGATCCGCACCGAGAAGCTCAAGGTGCTGCGCGCCGTCTCGCTGCCCGAGGACCTGGCCACCTTCGCCGTCCGCGGGCAGTACCAGCCCGGCTGGCTGGCCGGCCAGCGGGCCAAGGGCTACCGCGAGGAGGACGGCGTCGATCCCGACTCGACGACCGAGACCTACGCCGCCGTCCGGCTGGGCGTGGAGACCCGCCGCTGGGCGGGCGTGCCGTTCTACCTCCGGACCGGCAAGCGGCTGCCCCGGCGGGTCACCGAGATCGCCCTGGTGTTCAAGCGGGCGCCGCACCTGCCCTTCGCCGACACCGACACCGAGGAGCTGGGCAACAACCAGCTGGTGGTCCGCGTGCAGCCCGACGAAGGGGTCACCCTGAAGTTCGGGTCGAAGGTGCCGGGCAGCGTCATGGAGGTCCGGGACGTCTCCATGGACTTCCTGTACGGCGAGCAGTTCACCGAGAGCAGCCCCGAGGCCTACGAGCGGCTGCTGCTCGACGTCCTGCTCGGGGACGCCACCCTGTTCCCGCGCAACGCCGAGGTGGAGGCCTCCTGGGCGGTCATCGACCCGCTCGAGGAGTTCTGGGCCGGCACGAAGCCGCACCCCTACCGCGCCGGCGAGTGGGGCCCCCGGGCCGCCGACGAGATGCTCGCGGCCGAGGGCCGCAGGTGGCGGCGACCGTGACCACCCCGCGCTCGTCCGCCCCCCGATCGGAAGGAACACCGTGACCACCCTGTGGGACACCACCGGTTCGGCGGTGGTCAAGGAGCTGGCCGCCCAGCGGCGCACGGGAGGCGCGGTCCTCTCGGGGGTCGCGCTGACCGTCGTCGTCGTCGCCGACGAGAGCCGGGTGACCGAGGCCGAGGAGGCGGCCACCCACGCCGCCGAGATGCACCCGTGCCGGGTGCTGATCGTGGTGCGCCGGCAGATCGACGCCCCCGCCCCCCGGCTCGACGCCGAGGTGCAGATCGGCGGACGCCTCGGGCCGGGCGAGGCGGTCGTGATGCGCATGTACGGGCGCCTGGCCCTGCACGCGGAGTCGGTGGTGCTGCCGCTGCTCGCCGCGGACGCGCCGGTCGTCACCTGGTGGCACGAGGCCGCTCCCGACCGGCTGGCCACCGACGCGCTCGGGGTGCTCGCCGACCGGCGGATCACCGACAGCTCGCTGGCCGCGGACCCGCTCGCCGCGCTGAGCACCCGGGCGGAGGACTACGCCCCCGGCGACTCCGACCTCGCCTGGACCCGCAGCACGGCGTGGCGGACCGCGCTCGCCTCCACCCTCGACTCCGTCTCCGGCCGGCGCGGGGACGCCGTGCGGATCCTGGGCGGCGCCATCCAGGGCGACCCGGGCAACGCCACGGCCCGCCTGCTCTCCGGCTGGCTCTCCTCCCGCAGCGGCTGCCGGATCGACGTGACCGCCGGGCCGCAGCACCCCGGCCCCAGCGGCGTGGCGGCGGTCGAGCTGGAGCTGGACCAGGACGAGCGCGTGGAGATCCGCGCCGACCGCCGCGGCGGGGCCGTCATCTCCCAGCCCAATCGGCCCGACGCCACGGTCGCCCTGCCGGAGCGACCGCTGGGTGACCTGCTCAGCGAGGAACTGCGCCGGCTGGACCCGGACGAGCCCTACAGCGAGGCGCTCGAGGCGGCGACGGGCGTGCACGACATCCACGACCGTCCCGCCGTGCGCGAGTTCGTGTGGCTCGACCCGGCCACCTCCTCCGCCCGGCGGGAGACGCCGGCCCCCACGGTGCCCGGCGACTCCGAGGACGCCGACGAGGTCGCGCTCGCCGGCTCCCCCGACGACACCGACCGGCCCACCGGACAGGACGGAGCAACCGCATGAGCCTCTCCCCCGGCGACCGGGTGTCCGCCGAGCTCGCCGACGGCGACCGGCCCGCCCCCGACGTCGTCATCGAGCCCGACGCCGACCGGCTGGCCCGCGCGGTGGCCGAGGCGCTGGTCGCCCGGCTGGCCGCCGCGCAGGCGGTGCACGGCACGGCGTCGGTCGTCCTCACCGGCGGCGGCGTCGGGATCGCCGTCCTCGAGCGGATGGCCGGTCTGGCCGCCGAGCCGGTGCGGGAGACCGTCGACTGGACCGCCGTGGACGTCTGGTGGGGCGACGAGCGGTTCGTGCCCGACGGCGACGAGCAGCGCAACGAGCGGCAGGCCCGGACCGCGCTCCTCGACGCGGTCGGCGTCCCGGCCGAGCGGGTGCACGCCATGCCGCCGTCGGACGGCGAGTTCCCCGGTCCCGACGAGGCCGCTGCCTGGTACGCCGGGCAGCTGGCCGCCGCCGCCCCGGAGGGTCAGGAGCTGCCCCGCTTCGACGTCCTGCTGCTCGGCATGGGCCCCGAGGGCCACACCGCGTCGATCTTCCCCGGCTCCCCCGCGGTGCGGGACCCCCGGCCGGTCGTCGCCGTGCGGGACTGCCCGAAGCCCCCGCCCACCCGGGTCAGCCTGGGTTTGCGCGCCATCAACAGCGCAGAGGAGGTCTGGCTGGTGGTGGCCGGCGCAGAGAAGGCGCCCGCCGTGGCCGCCGCCCTCACCGGCGCGGCACCCGAGGAGATCCCGGCCGCCGGTGTCCGTGGCCGCCGGGCCACCCGGTGGCTCCTGGACGCCGGGGCGGCGTCCGCGCTGCCCGCCGCCGGCTGAGCTCAGCCGCCGCGGCGCATCCGGAGCCGGTCCAGCGCCTCCTGGAGCAGCGCGTCGCCGTCGGCGTCGCTGCGCCGCTCCCGGACGTAGGCGAGGTGGGTCTTGTACGGCTCGGTCCGGGGGGCGGGCGGTGGGGCCGTCTGGTCCTGCCCGGCCGGCAGACCGCAGCGGGGACAGTCCCACAGCTCGGGGACGTCGGCCTCGCTGGCCAGGATCACCCGGGTCTCGTGCCCGTTGGCGCACCAGAACGGGATGCGCCGCCGCGGCGCGGACTCGCCGCGCTCGGCCTCACCCATCGGACCCGCACCGACCCGGCTGCCCCGGATCGCGTTCCCACCTGCCACGTGTGCCCCCTGATCGTCGCTCCGGGTGCGGTGGCGGCGACCACCGTGCGGGCAGTCTAGGGCCTGTGAGCTTCGTCTCCGGTCACGTTTTCGCGCCAGTTGCCCGGCGCCCGGCGGGCTCAGGCGTTGATCTTGATCAGGATGCCGAGGCCGACGATGCACACCGTCCAGACCAGCGCGGTGAACACCGTCAGGCGGTTCAGGTTCTTCTCCACGACCGACGATCCGGACAGCGACGAGGAGGCGGCGCCGCCGAACATCGACGACAGCCCGCCACCCTTGCCGCGGTGCAGCAGGATCAGCACGATCAGGAGCAGGCTGCTGAGGACCAGCAGCGCGTTGAGGACCAGCTCCATTGACACTTCTCCGCAAGGCTCGACGACCGGCGACCGACGCCAGCTCTCGTACCGAGCCTAACCGACGACCGGGCCCCGACCGGTCAGCGGACCCCGGCGGTGGCGACGTCGTACCCGTCGTAGGGCCGCATCACCAGGCCGTTGCGCAGCCGCTGGCCCGACACCAGCTGGATGCGGCTCTCCGCCAGCGGGACGTACGCCCCCGTGGCCTGCGCGGCCGCGGCGACCTCCGCCCACTCCACCTCGCCGAGCCGGGCCCGGTCGACCAGCGCGTTGACCTCGGGGGCGTCCAGCCGCGCGTAGTTCGTGTTGCCCACCGTGGCGATGCTGCGGCCGTCGACCAGCGGCACGAGGAAGGACCCGGCCGTCGGGACGTCCGGGGTGCGGGTGGCCAGCACCAGCCCGTAGCCGTTCGCCGCCACGTTGGTCGGGTTGCCGACATCGGTGGCGTAGAAGCTCGCCGGGTCCAGCGGGCGGACCTCCACGTCGATGCCGACCTCCCCCAGCTGCCCGGCGACCTCGTCGGCGATCGCCACGCTGCTGGCCACGTCCGGCACCGCCAGCACGGTGGCGAAGCCGTCGGGCCGGCCGCACCGTTCCAGCGCGGCGCGGGCGGCCTCCGGGTCCGGGCCGTCCGCCGCGCCCTCCGGGCCACCCTCGAGCGCCTGCGGCCACAGCTGGGGGCTGCGCACGGCCTCGACCTCACCGCCCACTGCTGCCTGGACCCCGGCCCGGTCGACCGCCGCCGCGACGGCGACCCGGCAGTCGGCGTTGTCCATCGGGGCCACGTCGGTGGGCAGCGCCAGCACCCGGACGGCGCCCGTCGTCACGTCGTCCACCCGGTCCCGCAGGGGCTCGTCCTCCCCGGCCAGCCGCCGGGTCGTCGCCTGCTGCACCCCTGTGCCCGAGATGTCCAGGTCGGCGGAGCCGGCCAGCAGCGCCTGGTCGCGGGCCAGGCCCGGCAGGCCGGTCCGGACGACGACGCTGTCGGGCAGCGCGGTGCGCACCTCGTCGGTCGCCGGGTCCCACTGCGGGTTGCGCTCCAGGAGGATGCCGGTGACCGGGTCCACCGAGGTGATCGCGTACGGGCCCGAGGAGACCGGGTCCCGGCCGTACTCGGCGCCGGTGTCGGCCTCGACCGGCACGGGGCTGCTCGAGGGCAGCGCGAGGACGTACGGGAAGTCCGGCTGGGGCGCGCGGAGCCGGAAGACGATCGTCCGCTCGTCGGGCGTCTCGATCGAGGTGAGGTCGGGGTCGTCCTCCTCGCGGGAGTACGGGCCGGGATAGGGGTTCGCCGGGTCGTCGAGGAGGTCGACGACGTAGGTCGGGCCGCCGACGATCACGTCGGAGGCGAAGGACCGCTGGATGCCGTACTTGACGTCCTGCGCGGTGATCGGTCGGCCGTTCTCGAACCGGACGCCCTCCTTGAGGGTGTACGTCCAGGTCAGCCCGTCCTCGGACACGGTGCCGAGGTCGGTGGCCAGGTCGGGCACCAGCCCGCCGGTGCCGCCCGGCTCGCTCGCGAACGTGACCAGGGTGCGGGTGTACAGCCGCATCAGGTTCCACACACCGGGGAGGTAGGTCCGCTGCGGGTCCAGGCTGTCGATCTCGGGGGCGACGACGCGCAACGTGCCGCCGGGCTCGTCCGAGGGCGACCGGACGCCGTCCACGCCCGCGTCGGGGCCGTCGGCCAGCACCGGGACGTCGGCCCGGCCCCCGGAGCTGCCCAGGCAGCTCACCCCGAGCACCAGGACCAGCACGACGACGACCGCCGAGCCGAGGAGCCGGCGGCGGGACCAGCCACGCAGCCACGGCGGCAGCCGGTCGGCACGCCGCTCCAGCGTCTCCGGCGTCACCCGCTGCCCGCCCCCCACCCGTGTCCGGCCGGCGGCGGGCAGCAGGACCTCAGCTGCCGCCGGCGGCGATCCGACAGATCTGCGCGAACTCCTCGGCGTCCAGGCTCGCGCCGCCGACCAGTGCGCCGTCGATGTCCGCCCCGGCCAGGATCCCGGCCGTGTTCGCGGCCTTCACCGACCCGCCGTAGAGAATACGGACGGACTGGGCGGTCTCGGTGTCGAAGCGCTCGGCGAGCCGCGCCCGGAGCGCCCCGCACACCTCCTGCGCATCGTCCGGTGTGGCGACCTCGCCGGTGCCGATCGCCCAGACCGGCTCGTACGCGAGCACGATCCCGGTGCCGGGCTCGGCGCCGCGCACCTGCTCGGCGGACAGCCCCTCGAGGGCGGCGTCGAGCTGGGCGGTGCAGTGCGCGACGTGCGTGCCCGCCCGCCGCACGTCGAGCCCCTCCCCCACGCACAGGATCGGCACGATGCCGTGCCGCAGGGCGGCGCCGAGCTTCGCGGCGACGACGGTGTCGTCCTCCGCGTGCAGGGCCCGGCGCTCGGAGTGGCCCACGGTGACGTAGCCGCAGGCCAGCGCGCTGAGCATGGCGCCGCTGACGTCTCCGGTGTAGGCACCCGAGTCGACCGCTGCGAGGTCCTGCGCGCCGTACCCGATCGCCAGCTTGTCGCCGGCGACGAGCGTCTGCACGCTGCGCAGCGCGGTGAACGGCGGGAGGACGACCACCTCGGCGGCGTCGAGCTCCTCCTCCTTCAGCGAGAAGACGACCTTCTGGACCAGGCCGATGGCCTCCAGGTGGGTCAGGTTCATCTTCCAGTTGCCCGCGATCAGCGGCCGGCGCCCCTCGCGCGGCCGGGACCGGTCGTTGCGCGCCACGTCACTCCCCCGCTCGATCGGCGAGCACCGCGAGACCGGGCAGGTCGCGGCCCTCGAGGTACTCCAGGGACGCCCCGCCACCGGTGCTGATGTGGCCGTAGGCGTCCTCGTCCAGGCCCAGCACCCGCACCGCGGCCGCCGAGTCGCCGCCGCCGACGACCGACAGGCCGTCCACCGCGGCGACCGCCCGGGCCACGCCCCGGGTCCCGGCCTGGAACGGCGCCATCTCGAACACGCCCATCGGGCCGTTCCAGAAGACCGTGCGGGCGTCGCCGAGGGTGGCGCCGAACAGCTCCACCGTGCGCGGCCCCACGTCCAGGCCCAGCTGGTCGTCGGGGATCGCGTCGACGGCGACCGTGGTGGTCGGGGCGTCGGCGCTGAAGGCGGGAGCGCAGACGACGTCGACCGGCAGCACGATCCGGTCGCCGGCCTCGGCCAGCAGCCGCCGGCAGGTGTCGACCTGGTCGGCCTCCAGCAGCGACTTCCCGACCCCGTGCCCCTGGGCGGCGAGGAAGGTGAAGCACATGCCGCCGCCGACGAGCAGCCGGTCGACCTTCGGCAGCAGCGCCTCGATGACCGCGAGCTTGTCGCTGACCTTCGAGCCGCCGAGCACCACCACGTACGGCCGCGCCGGGTCGGCGGTCAGCCGGGTGAGGACCTCGAGCTCGCGGGCCACCAGCCGGCCGGCGTAGCGCGGCAGCCGCTGCGCCACGTCGAACACCGACGCGTGCTTGCGGTGCACGGCACCGAAGGCGTCGTCGACGTAGACGTCGGCCAGGGCGGCGAACCGGTCGGCCAGCTCGCCGCGCGCGGCGTCGTCCTTCGACGTCTCGGCGGCCTCGAAGCGGACGTTCTCCACGAGCAGCACGTCGCCGTCGCTGAGAGCGGCCACCTTCGCCTGCGCGTCCGCACCGGCGACGTCGGCGGCCAGCGGGACCGACGTCCCCAGCAGCTCGCCCAGCCGCGCCGCGACCGGCGCCAGGGAGAACTGCGGGTCCGGCGCGCCCTTCGGCCGGCCCAGGTGGGCCGCCACCACGACGCGGGCGCCGGCGTCGCGCAGCGCCTGCAGCGTGGGCAGGCTGGCGCGGATCCGGCCGTCGTCGGTGATCGCAGCGCCACCTTCGGACAGGCGGTCCTTGTCCAGCGGGACGTTCAGGTCGGCGCGCAGGAGCACGCGCCGACCCGAGACGCCCTCGGCGAGGAGGTCGTCGAGGGAGCGCATCAGAGCTTCGAGCCCACCAGGGAGACCAGGTCGACGAGGCGGTTGGAGTAGCCCCACTCGTTGTCGTACCAGCCGAGCACCTTCGCCATCGGGCCGAACACCTTGGTCAGCTTCGCGTCGTAGATGCACGACGACGGGTCGGTGACGATGTCGGAGGAGACGATCGGCGCGTCGGTGTAGGTCAGGTACCTGCCCAGCGGACCGGCGGCGGCCTCGCGGTAGGCGGCGTCGATGTCGTCGGCGGAGGCCTCGCGGGCCAGCTGCACGGTGAGGTCGGTGGCCGAGCCGGTGGGCACGGGCACGCGGATGGCGTAGCCGTCGAGCTTGCCCTTGAGCTCGGGCAGGACGAGGCCGATCGCCTTCGCGGCCCCGGTGGAGGTCGGGACCATGTTCAGCGCGGCCGCCCGGGCGCGGCGGAGGTCCTTGTGCGGGCCGTCCTGCAGGTTCTGGTCGGCGGTGTAGGCGTGGATCGTGGTCATCAGCCCGCGCTCGATGCCGAAGGCGTCGTTGAGGACCTTGGCCAGCGGCGCCAGGCAGTTCGTGGTGCAGGAGGCGTTGCTGATGATCGTCTGCGAGCCGTCGTACAGCTCGTCGTTGACGCCCATGACGATCGTGATGTCGTCGTCGGTCGCGGGCGCGGAGATGATGACCTTCTTGGCGCCACCGGCGTCGACGTGCTTGCGGGCGTCCGCGGCCTTGGTGAAGAAGCCGGTGGACTCGACCACGACGTCGACCCCGAGGTCGGCCCACGGCAGGTTGGCCGGGTCGCGCTCGGAGAGGACCTTCATGGTCTTCCCGCCGATGGTGATGCCGTTGCCGTCGGAGGTCACGTCCTCCTTGAGGACGCCCAGGATGCTGTCGTACTTGAGCAGGTGGGCCAGGGCCTCGTTGCTGGTCAGGTCGTTGACCGCCACGATCTCGATGTCCTGGCCGCTGGCCGCGGCGGCCCGCCAGAAGTTGCGGCCGATCCGGCCGAATCCGTTGATGCCTACCCGGACCGTCACTGCAGACCTCCCATGGGAAACGTCACGTTGGCTGCCGCGCGCACCGCGCGGCCTCGCTCCGTGCAGACCCTATCGGTCACGCCGGGACGCGGCTCCCGGTCCCTGGTGATCAGGTCACCTGATCGTCCAGGGTCCTGGCTCACCTCCGACGGTGAGCCAGGACCCCGCACGGTGAGCCAGGACCCCGCACGGTGAGCCAGGACGCCGATCGGCGCGGGGGCGGCGAGGTGCTCCTACTGGGCGAGCATGTCGTCGGTGACGACGGACTCCGTGTCCGGGATGCCGAGGTCCTTGGCCCGCTTGTCGGCCATGGCCAGCAGTCGCCTTATGCGGCCGGCGACGGCGTCCTTCGTCATCGGGGGGTCGGCGCGCTGGCCGAGCTCCTCCAGGGACGCCTGACCGAACTCCAGGCGCAGCCGGCCGGCGACCAGCAGGTGCTCGGGAGCGTCCTGGCCGAGGATCTCCAGGGCCCGCTCCACCCGCGCACTGGCGGCCACCGCGGCGCGCGCGGACCGGCGCAGGTTGGCGTCGTCGAAGTTCGCGAGCCGGTTGGCGGTGGCGCGCACCTCCCGGCGCATCCGCCGCTCCTCCCAGGCCAGCACGGCGTCGTGGGCGCCCATCCGGGTGAGCAGCGCGCTGATCGCGTCACCGTCACGCACCACCACCCGGTCGGCGCCGCGCACCTCGCGCGCCTTCGCGGCGATGCCGAGCCGGCGTGCGGCCCCGACGAGGGCCATCGCGGCCTCCGGCCCGGGGCAGGTGACCTCGAGGGAGGACGAGCGGCCGGGCTCGGTCAGGGACCCGTGTGCGAGGAAAGCCCCGCGCCAGGCCGCCTCGGCGTCGTTGATGCTCCCGGAGACGACCGCCGGGGGCAGCCCGCGAACCGGACGCCCGCGCTGGTCGACCAGGCCGGTCTGCCGCGCCAGACCCTCGCCGTGCTTGGCGATGCGGACCAGGTAGCGGACACCGCGCCGGATGTTGCCGCCCGCGAGCACGCTGACGCCGCTCGTGTAGCCGTACACCTCGCTGATGTCCCGCCGCAGCCGCCGGGCCACCGAACCGGTGTCCAGCTCGGCCTCGATGACCACCCGCCCACCGACGATGTGCAGCCCGCCGGAGAACCGCAGCAGCGCGGTCACCTCCGCCTTGCGCTCGGAGGTCTTCGTGCACTCCACCCGGGAGAGCTCGTCCTTCACCATGGCGGTCATCGCCACGCCGTCCACCCCCACGTTCCCCCGGGGTATCCCGCCCCCGCCATTCGGGCCAGCGCCATGTACGCCGTCCCCTTTCGCACTCGTGCCGGCCAGTCGGCCGTGCACTCCGGTACCCGTTCGGACACCCCTACCCGCTCACCGCACACCGACCACGGAGGCCAGTGCGCTCGACAGTCGCACGGGGTCGTGCCGTGGCGCGCCGTCCGGCTCGGCGACAGCCGCCAGCAGCAGCTCCGCACCGCACTCCCGGACAGCCTCCAGGAGACCACGGCGGTCAACAACCGCCTCCGCATCCGCGATCACCGTGTGCAACGCCACCCCGTCCAGATGGGCCTGCAGCACGGACAGATGCTCCTCCGGGGAGAAACCGTCCGTCTCTCCGGGCTGCGGCTCCAGGTTGAGGACGACGACGACCCGGGCCTGCGTGGCGGCCAGCGCGGCGCGCAGCCGGGGCACGAGCAGGTGCGGGAGCACGGAGGTGTACCAGGACCCCGGCCCGAGGGAGACCACGTCGGCCGCGGCGATCGCCTCGAGCACCGCGGGGTGCACGACCGGATCGGCCGGCGCCAGCCGGATCTCCCGGACCCGCCCCGGGGTCGCCGCGATGGCGACCTGGCCGCGGATGGTGCGCACCCGGTCGGGGTCGTCGGGATCGGCGACCTCCACCCGGGCCACCAGGTCCAGGGGTTCGTCGGCCATGGGCAGCACCCGGCCGTGCGCCCCGATCAGCCGGGCCAGCTCGTCGAGCGCCCGGACCGTGTCGCCACCGTGCATCTCGGTCAGGCCGGTGAGCAGCAGGTTGCCGACGGGATGCCCGGCGAGCACGCCGCTGCCGCCGAAGCGGTGCTGGAAGAGCGCCGCCAGGGTCTGCTCCCGCTCGGCCTCACCGGCGAGGGCGGCCAGGGCCATCCGCAGGTCGCCGGGCGGGAGGACCGGCATCTCGCGCCGGATCCGGCCGGAGGAACCGCCGTCGTCGGCGACCGTCACCACGGCGGTGAGGTCGGGGGTGATCCGCCGCCACGCCGCCAGGGCCGCGGCCAGGCCGTGCCCGCCACCGAACGCCACCACCCGGGGCGGCCGCCCCGGGAACGCCAGCCCGCCCACTACTCGCGACCCAGGTCGCGGTGCCGGGCCACGGCGGCGACGCCCTCGTCGCCGAGCCGCCGGGCGAACTCCTCGGCGATCGCGACGCTGCGGTGCTTGCCACCGGTGCAGCCCACGGCCAGCGTGAGGTAGCGCTTGCCCTCGCGGCGGTACCCGGGGACCAGCAGCCGGAGCACCTCGAGGTAGCGGTCGAGGAAGGCGGCCGCGTCCTCCTGCCCCAGCACGTAGTCCCGGACGTCGGCATCGCGGCCGGTGTGCGCCCGGAGCCCCGGCACCCAGTGCGGGTTGGGGAGGAACCGGGCGTCGACGACCAGGTCGGCGTCCAGCGGCAGGCCGTACTTGAAGCCGAAGCTCATCACCGTCGCGGTGAGCGGCGGGGTGCGGCCGTCCCGCGCGAACGCGTTCTCCAGCGTGGCCCGCAGCTGGTGGACGTTGAGGTCGCTGGTGTCCACCCAGAGGTCGGCCTCGCCGGCGATGCCGGTGAGCAGCCCCCGCTCCTCGGTGATCCCGTCGGTGAGCGTGCCGCTGCCCTGCAGCGGGTGCTCGCGGCGGTTGGACTCGTAGCGGCGGACCAGCACCTCGTCACGGGCGTGCACGTAGACCACCCGCGGGCGGTGCCCGGCCCTGGAGAGGACCCGGATGGCGTCCTCCAGGTCGCTGGAGAAGGCCCGGCTGCGCACGTCGACGACGGCGGCGAACCGCCGCAGGTCCCCCCGCGCACCCAGCTCGACCATGGGCAGCAGCAGGGCCGGCGGCAGGTTGTCGACGACGTACCAGCCGAGGTCCTCGAGCACCCGGCCGGCGCTGTTCTTGCCCGCCCCGGACAGGCCGGTGACCACGACGACCTCCAGCGGCGGGGTCTCGGTGCTCGACGGGTCCAGCGCCGGTGAGCGTCCGTCCTGCGGCCCGGCGCCCGAGGGCGCCTCGGGACCGGCCGTCACGAGGCCACCCGGCCGACCTCGGCGGTGTCCCCGGACCCGGGACGCGGGTCGCCCTGCTCGGCGGGCCCCTGCGGGGCCAGCGAGCTCTCCACCGCCGCCGTCGGCTCCGCGTCGGGTGCCTGCGCCGGTTCGGCGACCGCCATCTGCACCGCCTCCGCCGTCCTCCGGCCGATACCGGGCACCGCCATGAGCTCCTCCACTGTGGCCGCGCGCAGCCGCTTGAGCGATCCGAACTGCTTCATCAGCGCCTTCCGGCGAGCCTCCCCGAGGCCCGGGACGTCGTCCAGCAGGGAGACCAGCATGCCGGTGGACCGCTTCTGCCGGTGGTACGTGATCGCGAAGCGGTGGGCCTCGTCGCGCACCCGCTGCAGGAGGTACAGCGCCTCGGAGGTGCGCGGCAGGATGACCGGGTCGCTCTCCCCCGGCAGCCACACCTCCTCCATGCGCTTGGCCAGCCCGCAGACCGCGACGTCGACGATGCCGAGCTCGTCCAGCGACCGGGCGGCCGCGGCCACCTGGGGGGCGCCGCCGTCGACCACCAGCAGGTTCGGCGGGTAGGCGAACCGGCGCGGGCGCCCCTCCTCCGCGGCGATGCCCTGCTCGTCCCTGCGGTCGGCCTCGTCCTTGAGATGGCGGGCGAACCGGCGGCGGACCACCTCGGCCATCGCCGCGGTGTCGTCGGTGCCCTCGGTGACCGAGAACCGGCGGTAGTCGGACTTCTTCGCCAGGCCGTCCTCGAACACCACCATCGACGCCACCACGTTGGTGCCCTGCACGTGGCTGATGTCCATGCACTCGATCCGCAGCGGCGCGTCGGGCAGCTCCAGGGCCTCCTGCAGCTCCGAGAGCGCCAGCGAGCGGGCGGTGAGGTCGCTGCTGCGCTTCACCCGGTGCCGGGCGAAGGCCTCCTTGGCGTTGCGCTCGACGGTCTCCATGAGGCTGCGCTTGTCGCCGCGCTGGGGCACCCGCAGGGACACCCGCCCACCGCGCAGCTCCTCGAGGAGCTCGACGTAGACGTCGGCGTCGTCCGGGAGCTCGGGGACCAGCACCTCGCGCGGCACCGCCTCGCCGGCCTCGCCCACGCCCGTCTGCTCGTCGACGCCGCCGTACACCTGCAGCAGGAACTGCTCCACCAGCTCGCCGGTGCTGACCGCCTCGACCTTGTCGATGATCCAGCCGCGCTGCCCGCGCACCCGGCCGCCGCGCACGTGGAAGACCTGGACGGCGGCCTCCAGCTCGTCCTGCGCGAACGCGACGACGTCGGCGTCGGTGCCGTCACCCAGGACGACGGCCTGCTTCTCCATGGCGCGCCTGAGGGCGCCGATGTCGTCGCGCAGCCGGGCGGCCTTCTCGTACTCCATCGCCTGGGCGGCGTCGGCCATCTCCCGCTCGAGCCGCCGGATCATCGAGTCGGTGCGGCCGGCCATGAAGTCGCAGAAGTCGTCGACGATCTGCCGGTGCTCCTCGGCGCTGACCCGCTGCACGCACGGGGCGGCGCACTTGCCGATGTAGCCGAGCAGGCAGGGCCGGCCGATCTGGCCGGCGCGCTTGAAGACGCCGTTGGAGCAGGTGCGGGCCGGGAAGACGCGGGTGAGCGTGTCGAGGGTCTCGCGGATCGCCCAGGCGTGCGCGTAGGGGCCGAAGTAGCGCACGCCCTTCTTCTTGGGCCCGCGCATCACCTGCAGCCGGGGGTACTCCTCGTTCAGCGTCACGGCCAGCGACGGGTAGCTCTTGTCGTCGCGGTAGCGGACGTTGAAGCGCGGGTCGAACTCCTTGATCCAGTTGTACTCGAGCTGCAGCGCCTCGACCTCGGTGCCGACGACGGTCCACTCGACGGCCGCCGCCGTCGTGACCATCTGCCGCGTGCGCGGGTGCAGACCGGCCACGTCGGCGAAGTAGCTGTTCAGCCGCTGACGGAGGCTCTTGGCCTTGCCCACGTAGATGACCCGGCCGTTCGGGTCACGGAACTTGTAGACCCCCGGGCTCTCGGGGATCGAGCCGACCGCCGGGCGGTACGTGGACGGATCGGCCATGTCTCCAGCCTAGGTCGGCCCACCGACACGCTGTGCAGGACGGGGACCCGTCCGTCTCACCCGTCCCGCCCTGCTCCCTGGCCCCGGGCACGCAGACGGACGGCGCACCGCCGGGCTGCCCGGCGGTGCGCTGGTCAGGGGTGGGTCAGGCTGCGGGCTGGGACCGCCGGACCGTGACGGCCGGCATGCGCGCGCTGACGGCGGAGGCGCCCCGGGCGGCCAGCCGGACGCCGCGCCGGGTGAGGGCCACGGCCGCGAGCACGCCCACCGGGACGGCGACGAAGTCGAACGCGTCGGCCACCAGGTCCTTGGTCACGACGAGCAGGGACACCCCGAGCAGGCCCATCAGCACCGCCGCGGAGAGGAGGCCCGCTCCTGGCTTGCTCTTTCCCTGCCAGGGCTGACCGCAGTGAGCCATGTCCGGGTCGCAGTCGGGCGTGAGCGCGCTCATCGAGCCTCCTCGCAGCAACACAGGGGGTGTCCCGGTGATGTCGATCACAGCCACTGTACGCCCGAGATGACTTATCTCACAAGCACGGACAGCGGCCCGCGCCCCCGGTGATCGGGGACGCGGGCCGCCGCACGGGGCCGCGCCGGGTCAGGTCGCCGGGTCAGCTCGCCTTCTTGCGCACCCGCTTCTTGACCGGCCCGGCAGCGGCCGCGGCGATCGCGTCGGCGTCGAGCATCGGCACGAGGTACCGGCCGGTGTGGCTCTCCGGCACGGTGGCCACGAACTCCGGCGGACCCTCGGCGACGACGCTGCCGCCGCGGAAGCCACCCTCCGGGCCCATGTCGATGAGCCAGTCGGCGCTCTTGATGACGTCGAGGTTGTGCTCGATGACGATCACCGAGTTGCCCTTGTCGACCAGGCCCTGGAGCACGAGGAGCAGCTTGCGGATGTCCTCGAAGTGCAGGCCGGTGGTGGGTTCGTCGAGCACGTAGATGCTGCGGCCGTTGGACCGCTTCTGCAGCTCGCTGGCCAGCTTCACCCGCTGCGCCTCACCGCCGGAGAGGGTGGTCGCGGGCTGCCCGAGCCGCACGTAGCCCAGCCCGACCTCGGTGAGCGTGCGCAGGTACCGGGCGATCGCCGGGATGGCGGCGAAGAAGTCGGCCGCCTCCTCGATCGGCATGTCGAGGACCTCGGACACCGTCTTCCCCTTGTAGTGCACCTCGAGGGTCTCCCGGTTGAACCGGGCCCCCTTGCACACCTCGCACGGGACGTAGACGTCGGGCAGGAAGTTCATCTCGATCTTCAGCGTGCCGTCGCCCGAGCAGGCCTCGCAGCGGCCGCCCTTCACGTTGAAGGAGAAGCGCCCGGGCAGGTAGCCCCGCACCTTCGCCTCGGTCGTGCTGGCGAAGAGCTTGCGGACGTGGTCCCACACCCCGGTGTAGGTGGCCGGGTTCGACCGCGGCGTGCGGCCGATCGGCGACTGGTCGACGTGCACCACCTTGTCCAGGTGCTCCAGGCCGGTGATGGTGCGGTGCCGGCCGGGCACCTGACGAGCCCGGTTCAGCTGGTTGGCCAGCGTCGTGTAGAGGATGTCGTTGACCAGGGTCGACTTGCCCGACCCCGAGACACCGGTGACCGCCACGAGGCAGCCGAGCGGGAAGGTCACGTCGATGCCGCGGAGGTTGTTCTCGCGGGCACCCTTCACCACCAGCTCCCGGCCCGGCTCGGACTGGCGTCGCGTCTCGGGGACCGCGATCACCTTGCGGCCGGACAGGTAGGCGCCGGTGAGCGAGCGCTCGCTGGCGAGGAGCTCCTCGACGGTGCCGCTGACGACGACCTCGCCGCCGTGCTCCCCCGCTCCGGGGCCGATGTCCACGACCCAGTCGGCGACCTTGATCGTGTCCTCGTCGTGCTCGACGACGATCAGCGTGTTGCCCATGTCGCGGAGCCGGACCAGGGTCTCGATCAGCCGGGTGTTGTCGCGCTGGTGCAGGCCGATCGACGGCTCGTCGAGCACGTAGAGCACCCCGACCAGGCCGGAGCCGATCTGGGTGGCCAGCCGGATCCGCTGCGCCTCGCCGCCGGCCAGGGTGGCGGCGGGTCGCTCGAGGGAGAGGTAGTCGAGGCCGACATCGACGAGGAAGGACAGCCGGGCCTGGATCTCGCGCAGCACCTGGTCGGCGATCGCCTTCTCGCGCTCCCCCAGCTCCAGCGCGCCCAGCCACTGCGACGCCTCACCGATCGACAGGCTGGTGACCTCGGCGATCGACCGGCCGTTCATCTTGACGGCGAGGATCTCGGGCTTGAGCCGCGTCCCGTGGCAGACGGCGCACGGCACGTCGCGCATGTAGCCCTCGTACTTGTCCCGCATGTAGTCGCTGTCGGTGTCGTCGTGCCGGCGCTCGAGGAACGGGAGCACACCCTCGAACGCGGCGTAGTAGCTGCGCTCGCGGCCGTAGCGGTTCTTGTAGCGGACGTGCACCTGGTCGGGCGAGCCGTGCAGGATCGCCTTCTGCACCTTGGCCGGGAGCCGCTCCCACGGCTCGTCCATGGAGAAGCCGACCTGCTGGGACAGACCGGTGAGCAGCCGGGTGAAGTACTCGTTGCTCATGGAGCTGGCCCACGGCGCGACCGCGCCCTGGTTGAGGCTCTTGCCCGGGTCGGGCACCACGAGCTCGGGGTCGACCTCCTTGCGGGTGCCGATGCCGGTGCACTCCGGGCAGGCGCCGAACGGGGAGTTGAAGGAGAACGAGCGCGGCTCCAGCGCCTCGAACGACAGGCCGTCGTCGACGCAGGCCAGGTGCTCGGAGAAGGTCCGCTCGCGCTGCGGGTCGTCCTCGGGCAGGTCGACGAAGTCGAGGACGACGAGACCGCCGGCCAGCCCCAGGGCGGTCTCGACCGAGTCGGTGAGCCGGCGCTTCGCGCTCTCCTTCACGGTGAGGCGGTCGATGATCACCTCGATGCTGTGCTTCTCCTGCTTCTTCAGCGTGGGCGGCTCGGTGAGCGGGTGCACCGTGCCGTCGACGCGGACGCGGGAGAAGCCCTGCGTCTGCAGGGAGCTGAACAGGTCGACGTACTCGCCCTTGCGGGCCCGCACCACCGGGGCGAGCACCTGGAAGCGGGTGCCCTCCTCCATCGCCAGCACCTGGTCGACGATCTGCTGCGGCGTCTGCCGGGAGATCGGCTTGCCGCAGTTCGGGCAGTGCGGCTGCCCGGCCCGCGCGTAGAGCAGGCGCAGGTAGTCGTAGATCTCGGTGATGGTCCCGACGGTCGACCGGGGGTTCCGGTTGGTCGCCTTCTGGTCGATGGAGACCGCGGGCGAGAGACCCTCGATGAAGTCGACGTCGGGCTTGTCCATCTGGCCGAGGAACTGGCGGGCGTAGGCCGACAGCGACTCGACGTAGCGGCGCTGGCCCTCGGCGAAGATCGTGTCGAAGGCGAGGCTGGACTTGCCCGACCCGGAGAGCCCCGTGAACACGATGAGCGCGTCACGGGGGAGGTCGATGGTGACGTCCTTGAGGTTGTGCTCACGGGCGCCGCGGACGACGAGCCGGTCCATGTGATCCCTGTCGGTCGCTGGTGGCTGGCACCAGGTGGGTGTGCTGCGTGGGGTGTGCTGGTCTGCGGGGTTGCGGGGGTGGTGCTGTGCGCGGCGGCCGTCCCGGCCCGGTCGCGGTCCCCCGGTGCAACGCACCGCCGACCCCGGGACGTCCGCCGGGCGGTGTGAGCTGCGCCCGGTCGCCGCGCCCGCCGCGGTCGGGCCGAGCGGATCAGGTGGTGCCGGATGGACTGGTGCCGGACGAGGTGGTGCCCGTGGTCGAGGGCCCGGTCGGGTCGAAGACCGGTGCGTACCGGCGCCACGGCTGCCGGGCCTCCAGCTCTCCGGCGACCCAGAGTAGTAGCCCTTCGGCCCCCGGCGGGCCGACCAGCTGCACGGGCACGGGCAGCCCGCCCGGCCGGGTGCCGGCGGGCAGGACCGCGGCCGGGATGCCGGCCAGGTTCCACGCCGCCGTCCAGGGGGCCCAGCGCGCGTTGGCCGAGATGTTGGCGAGGAACGACCGCTCGTGCCACGGCCGCGCCGGGAGCGGCGGACCGGTGGTGACCGGCGTGACCAGCAGGTCGACGTCGTCGAAGAAGCGGGTCATCCGCTCCCGGAACCGCGCCTGGGTGCGCGGCCGCACCAGCCCGAGACGGCGCACCGCCCGCCCGATGCGCGCGTGGGTGCGGCTCCGCGGCTGCAGCTCGGCCCGCGGGATGCCGAGGAACTCCGCGTCGTCCTCCGCGCCGGCCATCCACCGCACCACCGCGCCGAAGGCGGCCGCCGGGGTGATGGGTGGCGTGCGCGGGACCACCGTGTGCCCGGCGGCGCGCAACTGGGCCACCACCGCGTCGACCGCGGCCCGGACGGGGGCGTCGCCACCCAGCCCCGGAACGGGTGACCGGGTGCTGACCGCGATGCGCAGCGGGCGGCCCGGGTCGGCGGACGGACCGGGCTGCTCACCGGCGAGGACCGCGTGCGCGACGGCGAGGTCGGCGACGGTGGTGGCCAGCGCGCCGTTCACGGCCATGTTCGACCAGTCGTCGGCGCCGATGCCGCCGGGCACCACGCCGATCCCCGGCTTCAGCGTCACGAGACCGCAGGCGGCGGCGGGCAGCCGGAGCGAGCCCATGCCGTCGTTGCCGTGCGCGAGGGGCACCGAGCCAGAGGCCACCGCCGCCGCGCTGCCCCCGGAGCTGCCGGCGGGCGAGAGCGCGGTGTCCCAGGGGTTGCGCGTCACGGTGCCCGGGCCGTCGGTGGCGGCGTACAGGCAGAGCTCGGGCGCCCGGCTGATGCCGACGACGACCGCACCGGCCTTCCGCAACCGCCGCACCACCTCGTGGTCGTGCGTCTCGGGGACCGCCGGGCGGGCGGGCGAGCCGTCGGTGCAGACCTCCCCGGAGACGGCGATGTTGTCCTTGACCGCCACCGGCACCCCGGCCAGGGGGAGCGCGAACCGGGTCAGGCTCGCGTCGACCGCCGCCGCCTCGGCCAGCGCCGCCTCGCGCCGCACCACCCGGAAGGCACCGATGCGCGCGTCGACGGCCTCGATGTGGTCGAGGTGCGCCCGGACCACCTCGACGGCGGTCAGCTCCCCCGCGCGGACGAGGGCCGCGATCTCGGTGGCCGGCAGGCCGACGATCCCGGGCCTGCTCCCGGCCGGATCCTCGCCTCCGCTCCCGGTCCGGCCCCCGGCCCGGCCCCTCCCGTCGCCCTGAGCTGTGCCGAGACCTCCGCTAGCGTCCATGCCTGGACCGTAACGGCGTCCGCCGACACTTTCCGAACGGAGTCCGGATGAGCCCCTCCCCCTACACCGGCGACGTCGCCGTGGGCGGCCCCGCCGACGTCCGCGAGCTGCCCGGGCTGACGATCAGCAAGGTCGCCGTCAGCGAGATGGCCAACAACGCCTACCTGCTCCGCTGCACCGCGACCGGCGAGGGGCTGCTGGTCGACGCGGCCGCGGAGCCGGACACCCTCCGCGACCTGATCGGCGGCACCCCGTTGCGCACCGTGGTCACCACCCACGGGCACTGGGACCACCACCGCGCGCTGCCCGACGTCGTCCGGGACACCGGCGCGGAGACCGTGGCGCACCCGGCCGACGCCGCCGAGCTGCCCGTCCCCGTGCAGCGCCCGGTCGGGCACGGCGACGCAGTGCGGGTGGGCGAGCAGATCCTCGAGGTCGTGCACCTGCGCGGGCACACGCCCGGGAGCATCGCGCTGGTGTGGCGCGGGCCCGCCGACGCGGGCGTGCACGTGTTCACCGGCGACAGCCTCTTCCCCGGTGGGGTCGGGAACACCCAGCAGGACCTGGCCCGGTTCACCAGCCTCCTCGACGACGTCGAGGAGCGGTTGTTCGCCGCGCTCCCCGACGACGCCTGGGTCTACCCCGGGCACGGCAGCGACACGACGATCGGCACCGAGCGCCCGCACCTCGCGGAGTGGCGCGAGCGCGGCTGGTGAGGCCGGCCGTCAGGCGACGCTGAGCGTCAGTCGTCGGTGAAGAGGCCGACCAGCTCGTCGGGGGTGCCGGGCACGTGCAGCGGCAGCACCGAGACGCTCCACTCCGGCCGGCGCCCGTCGACGCCGATCGCCAGGTCCCAGGCCGCGCGCGGGGTGAGCGGGCCGAAGCAGGCGTCGTCGCCGTCCTCCCCCAGGTCGATCTCGACCAGCCACTGGTCCGAGAGGTCGGCCGCGAGTTCGGCGAAGTCGGGAGCCGCGTCGTCGTCGGGCTCGGGGGTGTCGAGCCGGACCGGGTAGATGAGCGCCATTCCGCGACGCTAGGCCACCCGGGGCCGCGAGGGCATCCCGGCGTGCGCCGGACGTGGGAGAGCCGCCGCCGGCGCCCCGGAGGACGTCGGCGACGGCTCGGGAGAGCGGGCGGCCGGCCGCAGCCGGTCGCCCGCCCTCAGCGGTCAGCCCAGCGTGTCGTGGTCGTGGTCGTGCTCGAGACCACCACCGCCGGCCGTCTCCTTGAAGGTTCCCTGCTCACCGGCGGGAGCCGGCAGCTCGAACGCCGGCCCGGGGACCGGCCGGCCCCGCACGCCGTTCACCGACTCGGTGGAGAAGGCGTAGGTGAGCATCGCGAACGCCATCAGGTCGCTGTTGACGTCGAGCGCCTGCAGATCGAGGTTGTCGATGTCGTCGCAGGCCTGGTGGTAGCACGGGTCGAACTGCTCACCCGCGGTGCCGCCCCAGATGGCCTCCTGCTCCTCGGTCTTGATCACCTCCGCGCCGGTGAAGAGCCCACCGGCGGGGATACCGGCCTCGATGAACGCCTGGTAGTCGCTGCGGCCGGAGTACTCGGCGTCGTCGTAGGGGACGCCGATCTTGGTGTAGTAGGACTCGAAGAGGTCCTCGATGGCCGTGGAGCCGTCGGGGATCGCGACCGGGGCCTCCCAGGTCGACTGGTCGGCGTCGTAGACCATCTGGACGTAGTTCGGCGAGCCGATCATGTCGTAGTTCAGGTACAGGGCGATGCGGTCGAGCTCCTCCTGCGAGAGCTTCTCCACGTAGCTCGTCGAGCCGACCAGACCCTGCTCCTCCGCGGCCCACCAGGCGAACCGCAGCGTGTTGTGCGGCTTCATCCGGGCCATCGACAGGGCCGTCTCCAGCAGCGCCGCGGAGCCCGAGCCGTCGTCGTTGATGCCGGGGCCCTCGATGACGCTGTCGAGGTGCGCGCCGGCCATGACGACGTTGTCCTGGTCCCGGCCGCGCCGCTCGGCGATCACGTTGTAGTCGGTGCGCGTCTCCGCGGGGAGCACGTGCACGTAGGCGGTGGCGTCGTCGGCCGCGAGTGCCACGCCCTGGTCGAAGCTCGCACCCACGACGGGGATGCCGTGGGTGACGGTGCTGCCGTCGCCCAGGGTCGCCGCGTTGGCGACGATCAGCTCGAACCGGTCGGGGGCGTTGCCCTGGTTGAAGATGATCACGGCCTCGGCGCCGGCGTCCTCGGCGTTCTTGGCCTTGTCGCCGAAGTTGCAGGTGCCGCGCTGGACGAGCGCGATGTCCGCGTCGCCGGTGAACAGCGCCGGATCGAAGTCCTCGGCCTCGCAGCCGCTGGAGCTCGCCCGGTCTCCCTCGAGGTTGATGTCGACGGGGATGACCGCGCCCGTGACCTCGCCCGAGCCGCTGCCGGTGAAGACGCCGGTCTCGTACTCGGCCGCCACCGGCGTGAGCTGCCGGAGCTCAGCGGGGAAGTTGAAGGTGACCTCGACCGGGTCCAGCGTGACGTCGAAGCGGGCCTCCCGCAGCAGGCCCGCCACGTACTCCACGCTGCCGGCGTAGCCAGCGGTGCCCGCCGCGCGGGTCCCGGGGTAGACCGGGTCGCCGCTGTTGTCCGCGATCTTCTGGAACATGCGCTCGTGCTCGAGGACGTCCTCGAGGTCGACGCACTCCAGCAGCTTCTCGTAGGTGATGTTGTGCCTGCGGTCGCACGAGTCGCGCGGCAGGGTGTTCGAGTCGTGCGGCACGGCGTTCGCGGTCGTCACGGGCAGTGCGAGTGCGAACAGGAGTCCGCTGCTGCCCAGAGCGATGGTTCGAGCCGCCGTCCGTCGTGCGGACGCGGTCCGTCGTTCGTCCACGCTGCATCCCTTCGATCGGTCCTGGCGACGGCGAGCGTCGCCGGTGGTGCCGACACCGTTGTCGGCACGGCGACCTTGGCCGACCGGTGGCGCGTTGCCTAGGGGCGCTCCGTGGTCACTCAGGGGGACCGAAGCGCGCCCGCACGCGGCCGACCTGCGGAAACACGTGACCCAGGTCACGACACGCTGCTGAGCGGACGTCACGGAGCGTGCTGTGGCGTGTTCAGCCGGTCGGGGGCGGCCTCGTCGGCGACTGCGCTCGCGTCCCGAGCCGCGGTCGGCAGCCACCGGTCCCACCAGCGCAGCAGGTGCTCGAGCCGGGCCACCCGGTGCCGGGGACGCCCGGTGCGGCGCAGCTCGTGCCCGTCGCCCGGGAACAGCAGCAGCTCGGCGGGCACGCCCCGGTGCAGCAGCCCGGCGTGCAGCTCCTCCCCCAGCGCCGCGGAGGCCGCCCGGTCCCCCTCCGCCTGGATGACCAACGTCGGGGTCGTCCCGGTGGACGCCCCGACCACGGTGCGCTCCTCCGCGGCGAGGGCGGCCGCCGGCCGCTCGACGACCGCGGCGGCGAACCGGTCGGTGCGGCTCAGCAGGTGGACGGCGAGGTCGCCGCCGGCGCCGCTGCCCGCGATCCCCACCCGGGTGCCGTCGAGCTCCGGGGCGGTCAGCGCTGAGTCGAGGAGCGCCTCGACGTCGTCGGCGGCCCGGGGGTGGCACCGCAGCACCGCGTAGCCGGCCGACACCAGCACCTGGGTCTCGTCCGACAGCGACCACCCGGACTGCCCGCCGTGCACCGCGAGCAGCACCGGGTGCGGCCCCGGTCCGGGTGGCGTGGTCACCCAGCCGCGGACCGGGTGCCCGTCGGGTGCGGTCACTGCAACGTCCGCGCTCCGGTGCAATCGCCCCGTCTCCCCCAGCGGACGGCCGAATCCGCTGAGCAGCCGCCGGCCGGCACCGGTGACGGCGACGAGCTCACCGGCGGAGCGGTCGTGCCCCACGCACGCGACGACCACCCCCGCCGCCGCGCTGACCCCGTGGACGGTGAACGAGCCCTCGACCAGCACCTCCGGGGGGCCGCCGTCGAGCGGCACGCGCAGCAGGTCGACGGCCCCGCCCCGGGCCACCCGCACCAGGACCGCTCCCCCGGTCAGCACGGTGCTCCCCGGGGAGCCGGCGGCCAGGACGTAGCGCTCCGGGTCGAGCAGCGGCCGCAGGGGGCCGCCGTCCACGGGCATGGTGCAGGGCACGTCGGTCGGGTCGGCGGCGTGCCCGTCGCCGGCGTCGGGCACGGCGGTGAGCACGATCGTCGTGCCGTCGGGGGTGTACGCCGGTCCGGCGCAACGGGCGCCGGACCCGGTCACGCGGCGGAGCCCCGAGCCGTCGGGCCGGACGGCGTGGACCTCGCGCACCAGGTGGGCCTCGGCGGGGTCGGAACGGGCCCGCACGAAGGCCAGCTCGGCGCCGTCGGGACGCCAGGCCACGTCGGTGCAGTCGGCGTCGGAGGCGGTGAGCTGCACCGGCTCGGGCGGCGGGCTGCTGTCGTCGGTGAAGTCACCGGGCAGCTCCAGCAGGAACACCTGGCCGGGCCGGTCGGGCCAGAAGCCGACCCCGTCCAGCCGGGACGACGCCGTGGTGATCAACCGGGGCGGCTCGGCCGCCGGGCCGACGCCCGGCACGGTGCCGTACCGGCCGTGCTCGGGCACCCGCGCCACGTAGGCCAGCCGGCGGGAGTCCGGTGCCCACACCGGCGCGCCCGCGCCCAGGGGGTGTGCGGTCAGCCGGCGGGGCGCGCCCCCGGCGGCCGGCAGCACCAGGATCTGGGGGCGGGTGCCGGGCTCGCAGCCCAGGTAGGCCAGCCACCGGCCGTCCGGCGAGAACGCCGGATCCGTGTCGCGCTGCCCGGAGGTGAGCGGACGGGCCGGCGCGGATCCGTCCGTGGGCACCGCCCACAGCTGGCTGCGGCAGGCGTCCCCGTCGAGATCGAGCCACTCGACGGCCACGACCGCGATCCGGCCGTCGGGCGAGACCGCCGGCGTCCCCGGGACGCGCAGCAGCGCGAGGTCCGTCGGCAGCATGGCCGCGACGCTAGCGGAGGGCCCCGGCGCCGCCGCCCCTGCTCGGGGCGGGCGGCGCCGGGTACCGCTCAGCGGGTGGGGCGGTCCTGATCGGCGTCCTCGGTGGCGGCGACCCGCTGCTCGGCCGCGGCGGCCGCCTCCGGACCACCCGTGGGGATCCGCTCGGCCTCCTCGGGCTCGATCACCGGCTCCTCGCGGGACACGTCGCCGCGGGTCTTGAGCAGGCTGGCCACCGTCGCGATGACCAGCACGCCCAGGATGATCGTCAGCGACAGCCAGATCGGGATGTGCGGGATCGCCTCGATGGGCTCCCGCTCACCGGCGAACGGCAGCTGGTTCTCGTGCAGCGCCTCCATGATCAGCTTGACGCCGATGAAGGCCAGGATGACGGCGAGGCCCATCGAGAGGTACACGAGCCGCTTCAGCAGGCCACCCAGCAGGAAGTACAGCTGGCGCAGACCCATGAGGGCGAACACGTTCGCGGTGAAGACGATGAACGGTTCCCGGGTCAGGCCGAAGATCGCCGGGATGCTGTCGAGGGCGAAGATCAGGTCGGTCGTGCCGAGCGCCAGGATGACCACGATCATCGGCGTCCACATCTTCTTGCCGTTCTCGCTCACCCGGATCTTGGCGCCGTGGTAGTCCTGGGTGATCGGCAGCACCTTGCGCATCTGCCGGATGAACGCGTTCTCCTCGTAGTCCTCGTCGTCGCCGCGGTGCCGGACGAGGTTGAACGCGGTGTAGATCAGGAAGACGCCGAAGATGTAGAAGACCCACACGAACCGCTCGATCACCACGGCGCCGAGCAGGATGAAGATCCCGCGCAGGACGAGCGCGATGATGATGCCGATCATCAGCGCTTCCTGCTGGAACTTCCGCGGCACCTGGAACCGCGCCATGATGATGACGAAGACGAAGAGGTTGTCGACCGAGAGCGAGTACTCGGTGAGCCAGCCCGCGTAGAACTCCGTGGCGTACGTGCCGTTGGTGAACGCCAGCATCAGCAGACCGAAGATCAGGGCCAGGCTGATGTAGAAGCTCACCCAGATGCCGGCCTCCTTGATGGAGGGCTCGTGCGGACGGCGGGCGACGATCGCGAGATCGGCGAGCAGCAGGACGGTGAGTCCCACGAACGTCGTGATCTCGAACCAGACGGGTAGCTCCATGCGGTGGTTTCCTCCGGGGGACATGCCGTGTCAGCACCGGAGGTCTCTCCCACCGCACGCCCCGGGGGGCCTGCGACCGGCAGCACCGGAGGCCATGGGACCTCGTGATGACGACACTGCCGCGGGGGGATACTCCCCTCCTTCGCATCCCCCGGCGGCAGCGATCGTCAGTGTTCGCGCCGGCCCGGGTTCGCGGCGCTCACGCTACCTGCTCGCTCCGCGTCGGACCCGCTGGACATGGGGACGTCGTCCACCGGCGCCCCGTCGACGGCCGACAGTGCGGTCGGGTCGGCGGCCGCCGCCTCGGCGACGACGTGCTCCCGCCGGTCCCTGCGGACCCGCCAGAGGCTGGCGACGGTCGTCACCACCAGCGTCGCCAGGATGACCAGCAGGGAGATGGTGATCGGCACCTCGGGGATCACGGTGACGGCCTCACCCCCGTTGACGAACGGCAGCTCGTTCTTGTGCAGCGCGTGGATGACCAGCTTCACGCCGATGAAGCCGAGGATCACGGCCAGGCCGTAGGCCAGGTAGACGAGCCGGTCGAGCAGCCCGTCGATGAGGAAGAACAGCTGCCGCAGCCCGAGCAGCGAGAAGGCGTTGGCCGCGAAGACCAGGTACGTCTCCTGCGTCAGGCCGAAGATCGCCGGGATGGAGTCGACGGCGAAGATCACGTCGGCCGTCCCGATCGCGATCAGCGTGATGGCCAGCGGGGTGAGGAACCGCTTGCCGTCGAGCCGGACGGTCATCCGGTCGGAGTGGTACTCGTCGGTGGTCCGCAGGCGCTTGCGGGCGAAGCGGAGGACGGCGTTCTCCTTGAAGTCCTCCTCGTCGGAGTGGCCGCCGCTGCGCGCCTGCACCCAGGCGGTGTAGATGAGGATCGCGCCGAACAGGTAGAAGACCCAGCTGAAGTTCGCGATCGCGGCCGCGCCGACGAGGATGAACACCGTGCGCAGGACCAGCGCGAAGGTGATTCCGAAGAGCAGCACCTTCTGCTGCAGCTCCCGCGGTACGCCGAAGGCGGCCATGATCAGCACGAAGACGAAGAGGTTGTCGACCGAGAGGCTCTTCTCGGTCACGTAGCCGGCGAAGTACTCGCCGGCGAAGCCGGCTCCCCAGCCCCACCAGACGAGGAAGCCGAACACGATCGCGATGCCGACGTAGACCGCCGACCAGATCGCGGACTCGCGGAGCGTCGGTGCGTGCGGCGTGCGCACGTGACCGACGAGGTCGAAGACGAGCATTCCCACGATCACGCCGACCGTGAGTGCCCACACCCAGAAGGGGACGTCCAAGAAAAACCTCCGGAACTGGCAGCCGTCAGTAACCGGAGGTCTCTCCCACCGCCCTGCTGGGCGGCCGACGGGCCGGGGATCGTGGGATCCCGTAATGACGACCCGTTCGCGCGGGGATACTCCCCTCCACGAACCCACGGCGTGCAGACGTCACCGCCCGCACGACCCGTGTGGTTCACAGGCCACAACGGCCGACCCCGCCCCCGTGTTCCCGCCCCCGCGGAACGGCCGCACGCGTCCACCCCGCGGGCCGGGGTCGCGCCCCTGGGTCAGGCGTGCGCGGCGTCGAACTGGCGCAGCTCCTTCTTCAGCTCGGTCAGCTCGTCGCGGAGCCGGGCGGCGACCTCGAACTGCAGCTCGCGGGCGGCGGCGAGCATCTGCTCGTTCATCTGCGTGATCAGGTCGGCCAGCTCGGCGCGGGGCAGGCCCTGGACGTCGATCGAGCCGGCCTTCGCCTTCGACTTGGACGACAGCCCGGGCACGGGCGACTTCCCACGGGACTGCTGCCGCCCCGACCCGCCCAGCAGCTCGGTGGCGCCCTCGGCGTCCTCCGCGGCCCGGTAGATCCCGTCGAGGATGTCGACGATCTTCTTCCGGAGCGGCTGCGGGTCCAGGCCGTGCTCGGTGTTGTAGGCGATCTGCTTCTCGCGCCGGCGGCTGGTCTCCTCGATCGCCTGCGCCATCGACGGGGTGATCTTGTCGGCGTACATGTGCACCTGCCCGGAGACGTTGCGCGCCGCCCGGCCGATCGTCTGGATGAGCGAGGTGCCCGACCGGAGGAAGCCCTCCTTGTCGGCATCCAGGATCGCGACCAGCGACACCTCGGGCAGGTCCAGCCCCTCGCGCAGCAGGTTGATGCCGACCAGCACGTCGTACTCGCCCTGCCGCAGCTCCCGGAGCAGCTCCACCCGGCGCAGGGTGTCGACCTCCGAGTGGAGGTAGCGCACCTTGATCCCGAGCTCGAGCAGGTAGTCGGTGAGGTCCTCGGACATCTTCTTGGTGAGCGTGGTGACGAGGACCCGCTCGTCCTTCTCCGTGCGCAGCCGGATCTCGTGCACCAGGTCGTCGATCTGGCCCTTGGTCGGCTTCACCACGACCTCCGGGTCGACCAGCCCGGTGGGCCGGATGACCTGCTCGACGACGTCGCCCTGCACGCGGCCCAGCTCGTACGGGCCGGGGGTGGCCGACAGGTAGACGGTCTGGTGGATCCGGTCGGTGAACTCCTCCCACTTCAGCGGGCGGTTGTCCATCGCCGAGGGCAGCCGGAAGCCGTGCTCCACCAGGGTGCGCTTGCGGCTCATGTCGCCCTCGTACATGCCGCCGATCTGCGGGACGGTCACGTGCGACTCGTCGATGACCAGCAGGAAGTCGTCGGGGAAGTAGTCGATGAGACAGGCGCCGGCGCTGCCGGGCGCCCGGCCGTCGATGTGCCGGGAGTAGTTCTCGATGCCCGAGCAGAAGCCGACCTGGCGCATCATCTCGATGTCGTAGGTGGTGCGCATGCGCAGCCGCTGGGCCTCGAGCAGCTTGCCCTGCTTCTCCAGCTCGGCCAGCCGCTGCTCGAGCTCGGTCTCGATCCCGCGGATGGCCGCTTCCATGCGATCGGGCCCGGCGACGTAGTGGCTGGCCGGGAAGACGAAGAGCTCCTCGACCTCCCGGACGACCTCCCCCGTCAGCGGGTGCAGGTAGTACAGCCGCTCGACCTCGTCGCCGAACATCTCGATGCGGACGGCGAGCTCCTCGTAGACCGGGAAGACCTCGATCGTGTCGCCGCGCACCCGGAACGTGCCGCGGGTGAACGACAGGTCGTTGCGGGTGTACTGCTCGGTGACGAGGGTGCGCAGCAGCTCGTCGCGGTCGCGCTCCTCCCCCACCCGGATCTTGAGCGCCCGCTCGACGTACTCCTGCGGCGTGCCCAGGCCGTAGATGCAGGAGACGGTGGAGACCACCACCACGTCGCGCCGGGTGAGCAGGCTGTTCGTCGCCGAGTGGCGCAGCCGCTCGACCTCCTCGTTGATCGAGGAGTCCTTCTCGATGTACGTGTCGGTCTGCGGGACGTACGCCTCGGGCTGGTAGTAGTCGTAGTACGAGACGAAGTACTCGACCGCGGCGTCGGGCAGCAGTTCTTTGAACTCGTTGGCCAGCTGCGCGGCGAGCGTCTTGTTCGGCGCCATCACCAGCGTCGGCCGCTGCACCTGTTCGATCAGCCAGGCGGTCGTCGCCGACTTGCCGGTGCCGGTGGCGCCCAGCAGCACCGTGTCCTGGGCGCCGGAGTTCACCCGCTCGGCGAGCGCCGTGATGGCCGCGGGCTGGTCACCCGACGGCTGGAACTCGCTGACGACGCGGAAGCGCCCCTCGGTGGGCCGGAGATCGGTGGTCGTGCGCACGCGTCGACGGTACGTCGGGGGTGTGACAGAACGCGTCGCGAGCGGCCGCGGGCACCTCGAGGGGCTCGCGAGGTCCCGGTGGAGCGGCGGGTCCTTGTCTCTCCGGCCGGACACCCCTAGCGTGCCTGGTCGCAGGAGCGGTCCGGCGCCGAGGACCAGCGCCACCCGGGGAGGCCCGGGCGAGGTCGGTCCCCGGTTCCCCGGACGCGGCGCACGCGGCCCCGGGTGTTCCGGCCGGACCTGCGCACGACGCCCCCCGCGGTCCGCCGCGGGGGGCGTCGTCGACCGGCCGGACGCGCTGCCCGGCTGCACCCCGGGAAGCGGGCACGTCTCACATCCCGCGGAGGTGTGGCGGGGCCCGGACGGGGGCAACGGCATGCTGACGTCCGTCCAGACCCGGGGCGCCGGCGCGCCATCCGGGTTCCCGGCCCACACCCCACGCCGCCCCGGAGCCCACGGGGCGCCCCGCGCAGGAGGAACTGCTCACGATGACCCAGGTATGGCCCGGCAGCGCCTATCCCCTCGGCGCCACGTACGACGGCACCGGCACCAACTTCGCCATCTTCAGCGAGGTCGCCGAGAAGGTCGAGCTGTGCCTGTTCGACGAGCAGGGCAACGAGGAGCGCATCCGGCTCCCCGAGATGGACGGCTACGTCTGGCACGCGTTCCTGCCCGGCATCCACCCCGGCCAGCGGTACGGCTTCCGCGTGCACGGCCCGCACGACCCGGCGCAGGGGCTGCGGTGCAACCCGAACAAGCTCCTGCTCGACCCCTACGCCAAGGCGATCGACGGCCAGATCGACTGGGACCAGTCGGTCTTCGGCTACGACTTCGAGACCAAGGAACGCAACGACGACGACTCGGCGCCGCACATGCCGAAGTCCGTCGTCGTCAACCCGTACTTCGACTGGGGCGTCGACCGGCCGCCGAAGACCCCGTACAACAAGACGGTCATCTACGAGGCCCACGTCAAGGGCCTGACGATGACCAACCCGCGCATCCCCGAGGAGCTGCGCGGCACCTACGCCGGCGTCGCGCACCCGGCCACGATCGAGCACCTCACCGAGCTGGGCATCACCGCGATCGAGCTGCTGCCGGTGCACCAGTTCGTGCAGGACGACACGCTCCAGCAGAAGGGCCTGCGCAACTACTGGGGCTACAACACCATCGGCTTCTTCGCGCCGCACAGCGAGTACGCCAGCGACACGAACGCCGGGCAGCACGTGCAGGAGTTCAAGGGCATGGTCCGCGCCCTGCACGAGGCGGGCATCGAGGTCATCCTCGACGTCGTCTACAACCACACGGCCGAGGGCAACCACATGGGCCCGACCCTGTCCTTCCGCGGCATCGACAACCGCACGTACTACAAGCTCGTCGAGGGCGACGAGCAGTTCTACATGGACTACACCGGCACCGGGAACACCCTCAACGTCCGGACGCCGCAGTCGCTCCAGCTGATCATGGACTCGCTGCGCTACTGGGTCACCGAGATGCACGTCGACGGCTTCCGCTTCGACCTGGCCTCGGCCCTGGCCCGCGAGCTGCACGCCGTGGACCGGCTGGCCACCTTCTTCGACCTGGTCCACCAGGACCCGGTGGTCAGCCAGGTGAAGCTGATCGCCGAGCCCTGGGACGTCGGCGAGGGCGGCTACCAGGTCGGCAACTTCCCCGCGCTGTGGACCGAGTGGAACGGCAAGTACCGCGACACCGTGCGCGACTTCTGGCGCGGCGAGGGCGGCACGATCGGCGAGTTCGCCGACCGGATCTCCGGCTCCTCGGACCTCTACCAGCACTCCGGCCGGCGCCCGATGGCGAGCATCAACTTCGTCACCGCGCACGACGGCTTCACCCTCAACGACCTCGTCTCCTACAACGAGAAGCACAACGAGGCCAACGGCGAGGGCAACAACGACGGCGAGAGCCACAACCGCAGCTGGAACCACGGCGTCGAGGGCGAGACCGACGACGCGGAGATCCTGCAGCTGCGCGCCCAGCAGCGGCGCAACTTCATCGCCACGATGATGCTCAGCCAGGGCGTGCCGATGCTGCTGCACGGCGACGAGCTGGGGCGGAGCCAGGGCGGCAACAACAACGGCTACTGCCAGGACTCCGAGCTCACCTGGATCGACTGGGAGAACGTCGACGAGGGCCTGCTGGAGTTCACCAAGCTGGTCACCCGGCTCCGCGCCGACCACCCGACGTTCCGCCGTCGCCGGTTCTTCCACGGCCGGCCGGTCCGCCGCGGGCTGGGTGACCCGGTCCCCGACATCGCCTGGCTGACCCCGGCCGGCGAGGAGATGGCCGACGAGGACTGGGACGCCGCCTACGCCAAGTCGCTGGCCGTCTACCTCAACGGCGTCGGCATCCGGGAGATGGACGAGCGCGGCGAGTACGTGAAGGACGACCACTTCTACCTGGCCTACAACGCCTCGCACGAGCCGATCGAGTTCACCCTGCCCAGCGACGACTACTCGCGGAGCTGGATGCCGGTGCTCGACACCGCCGAGATGCACGAGGTCGAGCCGGTGGAGATCAAGCCGGGCGACACGGTCACGGTCCAGGGCCGGTCGATCGTCGTGCTGCAGGGCCCCGCCTCGTGAGCGAGCCGATCCAGGTGCCGGGCAGCGAGCGGCGCCGGCAGGTCCCGGCGGCCACCTACCGGCTGCAGGTGCACGCCGGCTTCCCGCTGCAGGACGCCGCCGACGTCACCGGGTACCTCGCCGACCTGGGCGTGACCCACGCCTACAGCTCGCCCCTGCTCCGCTCGGCCGAGGGCAGCACGCACGGCTACGACACCGTCGACCACGCGCACATCGACGAGCCGCGCGGCGGGCAGGCCGGCTTCGACCGGTTCGTCGCCGCCCTGCACGAGCACGGGCTCGGGCTGGTGCTCGACCTCGTGCCCAACCACATGGGGGTCGACGACCCGTCGGCGGCGCGCTGGTGGTGGGACGTGCTGCAGCACGGGCAGGGCAGCGCCCATGCCGCCGCCTTCGACATCGACTGGGACTTCGGCGGCGGCAAGGTCCGGATCCCGGTGCTGGGCTCGGCCGACGACGTCGAGAAGCTCGAAGTGGTGGACGGCGAGCTGCGGTACTACGACAACCGCTTCCCCCTGGCGCCCGGCAGCGAGGGCGGCACGCCGCAGGAGGTGCACGCCCGTCAGCACTACGAGCTGGTCGACTGGCGGCGCGCCGACTCCGACCTGAACTACCGGCGGTTCTTCGCCATCAACACCCTGGCGGGCCTGCGGGTGGAGGACCCCGCGGTCTTCGACGCCACCCACGAGCTGGTGCTCCGGCTGGTGGACGACGGCGCCGTCGACGGCCTGCGGATCGACCACCCGGACGGGCTGGCCGACCCGAAGGGCTACCTCGACCGCCTCGCGGAGGCCTCGGGCGGCCGCTGGACCGTGGTGGAGAAGATCCTGGAACCGGGGGAGGACCTCCCGGAGAGCTGGGCGACGGCGGGGACGACGGGCTACGACGCGCTCGCCGAGGTCGACGAGGTGCTCATCGACCCCGCCGGAGAGCCCGCGCTCACCGCGCTCGACACCGAGCTGGCCGGCCACGCGGTCGACTACGCCGAGCTGGTGCGGCGGTGCAAGCGCGAGGTCACCGACGGGATGCTCGGCTCGGAGGTGGCCCGCCTGGTGCGGGTCATCGGCGAGCTGCCGGGGATCGACGTCGCCCAGCAGACCGAGGCGCTGGCCGAGCTGCTGGCCACCTTCGGTGTCTACCGCAGCTACCTGCCCGACGGCCGGGTGCACCTGGACGCGACGGTGGCCGCCGTCCGCGCCCGCCGCCCCGACCTGGCACCGGCGCTCGACGCGCTGCACCCGGTGCTCTCCCAGGCCGGCACCGAGGCGGCGACCCGCTTCGAGCAGACCAGCGGGCCGGTCATGGCCAAGGGCGTCGAGGACAGCGCGTACTACCGGTGGGCGCGTTTCGCCGCGCTCAACGAGGTGGGCGGCGACCCGGCGCGCTTCGGCAGCACCGTCGAGGAGTTCCACGCGGCGCAGCAGCGCCGGGCGGAGCGCTACCCCGAGTCGATGACGACGCTGTCGACGCACGACACCAAGCGCAGCGAGGACGTGCGGGCCCGGCTCGCCGTGCTGGCGGAGCTGCCGACGGAGTGGGCGCGGCTGGTCCGGGGCTGGATCGCCCGCCACCCGCTGGCCGACCGGTCGCTGGCCCACCTGGTGTGGCAGAACCTGGTCGGCGCCTGGCCGCTGTCCCGCGAGCGGGCGCACGCCTACGTCGAGAAGGCCGCCCGCGAGGCCGGCACCTCGACCACCTGGACGAACCCGGTGCAGGAGTTCGAGGAGCAGCTGCACGCCCTCGTCGACGCCGCGTACGACGACCCGGCGACCAACGCGGAGATCGACGCGTTCGTCACCCGGATCGCGCCGCTGGGCTGGTCGAACTCGCTCAGCCAGAAACTGCTGCAGCTGACCATGCCCGGCGTCCCCGACGTCTACCAGGGCACGGAGCTGTGGGACCACTCGCTTGTCGACCCGGACAACCGGCGTCCGGTGGACTACGCGCTGCGGCGCACGCTGCTGGCGGCCCTGGACGCCGGCGACGTGCCGGGCATCGACGAGTCGGGTGCGGCGAAGCTGCTGGTCGTCTCGCGGGTGCTCCGCGCCCGGCGGGACCACCCCGAGTGGTTCGCGGGCTACGCGCCGGTGGCGGTCACCGGCTCGGCGGCCGACCACGTGGTGGCCTACGACCGCGGTGGCGCGGTTCCCGTGGCCACCCGGCTGCCCGTCCGCCTGGCCGGGTCCGGCTGGGGGGACACCGCGCTGCAGCTGCCCAACGGCGCGTGGCAGGACCTGCTCACCGGCCGGCGGGTGGTCTCCGACGTCGCGGGCATCGCCGTCGACGTCCTGCTGGGCAGCCTGCCGGTGGCCGTGCTGGTGCGCGCCTGAGGTCCCGCGGCTAGGACCGGGGCGCCGGTGGTGCGGGATGGTCGTCCCGCACCACCGAGCCGCCACGGCGCGGGTGCGGCACGGGGGCCTGACGCGGCGCCGCGGGCAGGGTCCACCGGTCGCCCAGCCACGCGTCGAACGACCGGGGCTCGTACCGCATGGAACCCCCGCTCGGGTACGGCGTGAGCTCGCCGAACCAGACTTCGTCGCCGGTGGTGTAGAGGTCGACCCGCATGAAGTCGAACGAGCGCCCCAGCACCTGGGCCGCGTGCACCATGGCGGCCAGGTTCGCCGGTTCCTCGACCGGCGGCCCGCACGGCACGACGAGCTGCACGGGGATGCGCTCCCAGCCGGGGGTGTAGTAGCTCCGCGTCTGCCCCGCGGTGAACCGGCCCCGGTCCACCTGGATCGCGGCCACCTCGCCGTCGAAGACCAGGAACTTGTAGTCGTCCAGGGGTTCCCCCGCGCCGATGCGCTCCTCGATGAGGAACAGCTTCCGGGCCGTGCTGTAAGCCCACTCCCCCAGCAGCGCGCTCTGGTCGTCCCGGACCCACTCCCGCGTCGCCTTCACCAGCGCCGCGTCGACCACGTCCGAAGCCGCCCCGAACCGCACGAGTCCGCTGCGGTGGTTCGGCTTGAGCACCCAGGGCCGGTCGAACGCGCGGCCGGCCACCGCCGCCAGCTCCTCGCCGCTCCACAGCGTCTCGGGCACGAGCACGCCGGCCTCCTCCTGGAGGCGGTGGGCGTGGTCCTTCATCGCCAGCTTGTCGCACGTCCACGCCAGCTCGGGCCGGCGGTCCCGCAGGATCCGCCAGCTGACCTTCTCGGTGAAGGTCCGCGGCTCGCGGAGCCGGGGCAGCCTCCCCTGGCCGGCCAGGTAGAGGTAGCGGCGCCGGACGGCAGGCGGGAGGAGGCCGGCGATCCGGCGGTGCGCCGGCTGCAGGTACGAGCGCAGAACCGCGTTGAGCTGGCTCCGGGGCATCACGAGCTCCCTCCGCGTGCGGGCCGCCGGCTCGCCCGGCGATGTTCCGGCCCGTGGCGGACCACGAAGTCACACGGGTGGCGCAGAGGTTAACGGGGATGGCGCGTCGAGGCGTCCCTCCGTCGAGCGACACGGCCACTCGGGCCGGCCGACCGGGCCGGGCCTTGGTGCCCCGTGCCGCGCTGGCGGTGCTGCGGCACTGACGGCGGGTGCGGCCCGGCCCGCCATCGGGGGCGTCAGCGCGGCAGCGCCGGCAGGGCCCACCGCTCCCCGAGCCACCGGTCGAACTCCCGCGGCTCGAACCGGGTCACGCCCCCGCCCGGGTACGGCGTCAGCTCGCCGAACCAGATCGTGTCGCCGGCGGAGTACAGGTCGACCCGCATGAAGTCGAAGGAGCGGCCGAGCACCTCGGCGGCGTGCAGCATCGCGGCCAGGTTGGCCGGCGGCGGGGTCGGCGCCCCGCTCGGCACTGTCTTCTGGACGGGGACCGGCTCCCAGCCGGGCGTGTAGAAGGTGCGGGTGTGCGCCGGGGTGAACCGGCCCCGGTCGACCTGGAGGGCGGCCACCTTCCCGTGGAAGACGAAGAACTTGTAGTCGTCCAGCGGGCCGCCCCCGGAGATGTCCTCCTCGATGAGGAACAGCTTCCGGGCCCGGCTGTAGGCCCACTCCCCCAGCAGCACGCTCTGGTCGTCGTCCAGCCATCCGCGGGTGGCCTCCACCGTCGGGGCGTCGACCGCCTGCGCGGGCTCGCCGAACCGGACGAGGCCGCTGCGGTGGTTGGGCTTGAGCACCCACGCCCGGTCGAAAGCCCGGCCGGCCACCGCGCCCAGGTCGTCCCCCGACCACAGCGTGTCGGGCACGGCCAGGCCGGTCTCCGCCTGGAGGCGGGACGCGTGGTCCTTCATCGCCAGCTTGTCGCAGGTCCACGCCAGCTCGGGCCGGCGGTCCCGGAGGATCCGCCAGTTGACCTTCTCCGAGAACGTCCGGGGGTCCCGGAGCCGGGGCAGTCGCCCCTGCCCGGCCAGGAAGAGGTACTGCCGCCGGGCCGTCGGTGGCAGGAGGCCGGCGATCTGCCGGTGCGCCGGCTGCAGGTACGAGCGGAGAACTGCGTTCAACGGGCTCCGGGGCATCACAAGGGTCCTTCTGGGAACGGGGCGCCTGCGCGTCCGGCGATCTCCTGGCGCTGGCGGACACAGTCGGCTCGCCGTGACCGTCACAGTAAGTGGCGGAACCGGTCCCGACATTCCTCGGTCGAGCGGGGCCACCCCCGTCCGGGTGAGCGCCCGCCCCCCCTTACGGTGAGGGTGAGATGGGACCGCGTCGGCCGGGGGCAGGGACGTCGGCGCGCGGAAGCAGAATGACTGCCCGATGGCCGGGTTGCGACGGGGAGATGCAATGGGAACGCCCGAGGACCTCTCTCGAGAATCTGAATCGTGAGCGCCGGCGAGGAGGCACTGTGGCCCTACTACGCGCTGGATTTCCCCGGCCTGTCGAAGGCGGACGCAGAACGAATCCTTGAGTGGGTGAAGAAGCAGGGCCCTGCCCTCGATTCGTTGATCAGCGGACGCGGCCTGACCCCCGGCTCGATTGTGGAGCCTGAACACTTCTACACGCGGCACATCGACGCCTGGTCAGTCCGGTTGCATCTGCGGGCCATCCAGATTGCGCTGGCGTCTGGTGAGCTCAGTGAGGATGAGGCCACCGGCCTACGGTCCGCCTCCGAGGACTTCACCGAGTGGCTCGAGCAGGCGGTCGATGACCCTGACGATGAGGACGGGGCCGATCGGTCTCCAGTCGTCTAGGTGACGCGTGTGGCGAGCGTCGTCGCCCGGCCGGTGCGGGCAGTCCATCGAGGTCTCGACCTCGTGCGGGGCCCGCAGGGGTTGTCTACTGAGCTCAAGCCCCTGGTCGCGGGGACGGCCCGCGGGGCGTGACTCGACGCCGCGGCGCCCGGGTCGTCTTAGCAGCACTTGCGGTGCGGCCTGATGACGAGGAGTTCGTTGAGGCCCCTGCCGTCATCTTGGCGGCGGGCGCCCAGCGTTGGTGGCGGGCGGGCTGCTGAGGCATCCAGGCCCGCAGGCTTGATGCCGACACCCGGCGACCGGGAAGGCGTGGGTCGGCCGCCACCGCACGCGCCGGTCGCGGAGCTTCGTTGAGCTGGCTGCGGAGGGCCGCGGCGAAGTCGCCCTCGTTGGCGGCGTGGTTGTAGCGGATGCGGACCAGCTCGAGCAGCTGGTTCATCCGGGCAGCGTTGCGGAAGGTCCACCGGCGCTGTGCCAGGACGCGCTTCACCTCCTCCAACGGCGCTTCGACTGCGCCGTTGGCGTAGTGCTCCGGGATGCTCGCCCGGCGCTTGGTCTGCACCCGCATCCGCTTGTTCCAGTAGTCAGCCCACTTCTGAGGCTCTCCGCCGGCCTCGCTGGCGAGGGTGTGGAAGGCGTCCCAGCCCTCCGGGGACTGCAGCGCCTTCGCCAGAGCCGCCTGCAGCGGGTCACCGAAGGCGGTGTGACCCCCCTTGACCAGGGCGGCCTTGCCGTTCTCGTACAGGTGGTGTTCGCAGAGGTGGATCGGCACGCCACGCGCGCCGTATCCCCAGCGCCGCTGCACCCCGCCGATTGCGCCGTAGTCGCGGTCGATCACGACCAGCTGCGGCCGGCCGGGCAACTCGGCCAGGAACTGCTGCCAGGTCGGGGCGTCCTGCAGCGGGTAGGCCCGCAAGAGCCACAGTCGGCCACGAGACGAGCCGGCCGGATAGCCCCACGCGGCCAGCACGCTGAACAGCTGGTGCTGACGGCCGGTGAATGAGTCCCGGTACAGGAAGCGCGTCGAGTCCAGGACGACCGTCTCGGGCCAGCTCTCCTCGGCGTGCGGCGCGGCCACCGCCGGCCCATAGCGGTCCAACCAGTCGGCGACGGTCTGCCCGGACACCACGGTCGTCTCCGCGCGACGGTCGGCGCCGTCATCGCCCCACGCCCGCCGACGGACCCGTAGCGCGGCGTCGGTGTAGGAGGCGCCCCCGGCGACAGCCCACAACGCCGCCGCGACCTCCTTGACCAGATAGCGGCCGCGCCAGGGAGCGACGGGGCCGCCATCGACCGGCAAGGCCTGGTCGCACTCGTCGCAGTGCTTTCCGCCGCCCCTGGTGTGACTCACCGAGCCGACGAATCGGTGGTACGAACCGTCGGGCAGCACGCAGCGGTACCGCTGGCGCTCCCGGCCCCCGCGCTTCTGCGCGCCGTCACGCACGACCTTCAGAGACTCGTGTCCCCGAGGGCAGACGGGCAGGTCCATGTCGTGATCTTCGGACGGTCACGGCCGGAACTGAAGAGTTCCTATCTCACCCTCACCGTAAGGGGGGGCGCCCGCTCAGAACCGGATCGCGTCGATGACCTTGGCGCGGACGGCGATAAGCGCGGGCAGCAGCCCGGCCAACGCCCCGACGGCGGTCGCCGCGACCAGCCCCTCGACCGCCGCCGCCACGGGGAAGCCGGGGGTGTCGGCCAGCGGGATGCCGTCGTTGAGCAGCTGCTCCAGTGGCAGGTTGCGCACCAGCACGATCGAGCAGCCCACCGCCGCGACGCCGGCCAGCGCCGTGGCGCAGACGCTCTCCAGCATCACCGCCGAGAAGATCCGCCCCGAGGTGGCGCCGAAGCTGCGCCGCACCCCGATCTCCCGGATCCGCTGACGCACGGTCACCAGGCCGATGTTCAGCACCCCGAGCCCGCCCAGCACCAGCACCACGATCCCGGCGCAGCGGATCGCCAGCCGCAGCATCGCCAGCGTCTCCTCCAGGCCCGAGGCGTCCTGGCGGTAGGTGTCCACCTGCACGTCCAGCGCGGCGCCGAGGTCGCGGGCGACCACCTCCATCACCTGCTCGGCCTGGTCGGGCGGCACCCAGAGCTCCAGGGTGCTCGGGCCGGCGTACATCGCCGTCGCCGGGTCGACGGCCCCGGGGGCGTCCCACGGCCCGCCCGACCGGTCGGCCCGGTAAACGATCGGCTCGCTGCCGTACCCCTCGCGGATGACGCCCACGATCGTGGCCCGCACCGGCGTCGGCCCGCCGAGCACCACGGTCGGCCGGGAGGACAGGTCGGGCACCCCGAGCAGCTCGAGAAACGCCTCGTTCACCACCAGGGCCGGGGACAGGCTCGTGCGGTCGCCCTCGCGGAGCCAGCGGCCCTCCACCGGCTCCTTGCGGTGCAGCTCGCCGTAGGCCGGTGACACCCGCATCGTCTGCAGCCGCTGGGTGCCGCCGGGCAGCCGGAAGAGGCCCTCCCCGTAGGAGATGGTCGCGGCCGTCGTGATGCCGTGGCGGTCGACCAGCTCCGCGACGGCGGCGTCCCACTCGGCCGCGTCGGGCGGCATGCCGGTCATGGGGTCGTAGGCGTTGACGGCCACGGTCGCGGGCCGGCCGGAGCCCCGTTCGGCGCCCTCCTGCTGGACCTGGGCCACGATCAGGCCCAGCGCGGTCACCGAGGTCATGGCGAACACGGCGAGGAAGACCCCGACCAGCGACAGGACCACCCGGCTCTTGTGGACCCGGACCTCGTCCCACGCCTCCGACAGCGCCCCCAGGACGGCGATCACGCCGTTCCCCGGTCGGCCGTCGCGGCGTTCAGCGCACCGCTCTCCACGAGCGGGGAGAGCCGGCCGCCCTCGAGCCGGAACCGCCGGCCGGCGAGGGCGGCCACGGAGAGGTCGTGGGTGATCGTCACCAGCGCCGCACCGTTCTCGGCCGTCGCCTGGGCGAGCAGCGCCATCACCTGGGCCCCGGTCTCCACGTCCAGCGCCCCGGTGGGCTCGTCGGCCAGCACCACCCGGGGCGACCGCACCAGCGCCCGGGCGATCGCCACGCGCTGCTGCTCGCCGCCGGAGAGCCGCTCGGGCACCTGGTCGGCGCGGGCGCCCAGCCCGACCCGGTCGAGCATCTCGAGGGCGGTGCGCCGGCGGCGCAGGAAGTCCCGGCCGCGCGCGTAGAGCAGGGGCGCGGCCACGTTCTCGGCGGCGGTGCGCCGCGGCAGCAGGTTGAACTGCTGGAAGACGAAGCCGAAGACCTCGCCGCGCAGCCGTGAGCGGCGCCGGGCGCGCAGGTGGTCGGTGGGTTCGCCGTCGAGCAGGTACTCCCCCTCGGTGGGGCTGTCGAGGAGGCCGAGGATGTTCAGCAGCGTCGACTTCCCCGAGCCCGACCGGCCGACGATCGACACGTGCTCCCCGGCGGCCAGCTGGAGGTCGACGCCGGTGAGGATGGGCAGGACGCTGCCGTCGGGCAGGTCGACCCGGCGGCTGATGCCGCTGAGCGAGAGCAGACTCATCCGTACGGCCCGCCCATCATCGGGTCCTCGACCGTGTCGTCGGGCACCGGCACGAACTGCAGCACCTGGTCGCCCTCGGCGAGCCCCTCGCGCACCTCGACCTGCTCGCCGTCGGTGAGGCCGAGGACCACCGAGCGCTGCTCCTCCGCGCCGCTCTCCCCGATCACCCAGACGTTGCCCTGCTGCACCGAGCCCTGGACCGCGGTGATCGGGACGACGAGGACGTTCTCCGCGATCCCGGCCGAGACGGCGACCGTCGTCCCCATGCCGGCGAACACGGTCACCCCGGCCGGGACGGCGCAGCGGGCCGTCGTCCCGGCCGCCTGCGGGGGCGCCATCGGGTCGCCACCGGCGCCGGGGTCCGGGGGGGAGCCGCCGGTGGCGGCGCCCAGCCGCAGGTCGGTGCAGGTGAACGGGGCCGGGCCGCCCTGCACGGTGACCTCCGCGGTCGACGGCGGTGCCAGGAGGCGGAACTGGTCGCTCTGCGACAGCGGCGCGGTCACCGAGAGGGAGCCCGGTGAGACCTCCCCGACCTTGTCGCCGACGGCCACGACCTGGTCGACCAGCACGTCCATCGCCGACAGCGTCCCGGCCCCCGGGGCGGCGACGGTCACCGTGCGGACCTTCGGCGGGCGGGGTGTGACCGTGGGGTTGCCCTCGGGGTCGGTGCCGGTGACCGGCTGCTGCTCCTCCTCCACGCGGATCTCGAGCAGCGCCTGGTCCGCGGTGACCGTGGAGCCGGCCTTGACGAGCACCCGGCGCACCGTCCCGGCCGCCGTGGCCCTGACCGGGACCGGGTCGTCGGCGACGACGGTGCCCGGCACCGTCACCGTGTTGGCCACGGTCCCCCGGGCGACCGGGACGATCGGCGAGGTGAGGTCGACGGTGGGTGCGCCCGGCCCACCGCCGGGCTCGGTGCCGGTGCCGCCGCGGAAGGCCAGCACCACGAGCGCTGCCGCGATGACCGCCCAGACGACCAGCCGCAACGCCGGGAGGACGAGGGTCCGAACCGTGCCCACGCGCGGTCTCCGCTCTGCTCGGGTACCCATGGGTACCGGTTCGGCGGGACGGTAGCGCGCCGGGGCCCGCGTACAGGTGCATTCGCGCACGCCAGGTGGCTCGTGTCCCATCCGGGACGTGGAGGGTTGGGCCGCGACGTCCCGGGCAGAATCGGTCCGCCCCCCGCCGTCCCCCCTCATCGGAGGCTCCCGCATGCCCGCTCCCGCCGAGTTCGCCGTCTGGGCGCCGCTGCCCGGACGGGTGCGTGTCCAGGTCGACGGCACCGTCCACGACATGAGCCGGGACGACGGCGGCTGGTGGCGCGCCGAGGTGGCGGCGGGCCCCGAGGCCGACTACGGGTTCCTGCTGGACGACGGCGAGAAGCCCGTGCCGGACCCGCGGTCCCGCCGCCAGCCCGACGGCGTGCACGGCCTGTCCCGCCGGTACGAGCCGTCGGCCTACCAGTGGGGCGACCGGTCCTGGCACGGCCGCCCGCTGGCCGGCGGGGTGGTCTACGAGCTGCACGTCGGCACCTTCACCCCCGAGGGCACCCTCGACGCGGCGATCGGCCGGCTGGGCCACCTGGTGCGGCTCGGCGTCGACTTCGTGGAGCTGCTGCCCGTCAACGGCTTCAACGGCACGCACAACTGGGGCTACGACGGCGTGCTCTGGTACGCCGTGCAGGAGGAGTACGGCGGCCCGGCGGCCTACCAGCGCTTCGTCGACGCCTGCCACTCCCACGGCCTCGGCGTGATCCAGGACGTCGTCTACAACCACCTCGGCCCGTCCGGGAACTACCTGCCGCAGTTCTTCCCCATCTTCGCCGAGGGGGGCGCCAACACCTGGGGCGACTCGGTCAACCTCTCGGGCCCGGACTCCGACGAGGTGCGCCGCTACATCATCGACAACGCGCTCATGTGGCTGCGCGACATGCACGTCGACGGGCTGCGGCTGGACGCCGTCCACGCCCTGGTCGACGAGCGGGCCACCCACGTGCTCGAGGAGATGGCGCAGGAGGTGGACAAGCTGTCGGCCTCCGTCGGCCGCCCGCTCACCCTCATCGCCGAGAGCGACCTCAACGACCCGCGCATGGTGACCCCGCGGGTCGCCGGCGGGCTGGGGCTGACCGCCCAGTGGAGCGACGACTTCCACCACTCCCTGCACTCGGTGCTGACCGGTGAGGGGCAGGGCTACTACGCCGACTTCGCCGCCGGCGGGCTGGCCGGGCTGGCCAAGACGCTGACCGGCGCCTACTTCCACGACGGCGCCTGGTCCAGCTTCCGCCGCCGGCACCACGGCCGCCCGGTCGACACCGGGCACCTGCCCGGCTGGAAGTTCCTCGGCTACCTGCAGGACCACGACCAGATCGGCAACCGGGCCACCGGTGACCGCATCTCGGCCACCCTCTCCCCCGGGCTGCTCGCGGTCGGCGCGACGCTGGTGCTCACCAGCCCGTTCACCCCGATGCTCTTCATGGGCGAGGATTGGGGCGCGACCACCCCGTGGCAGTTCTTCACCAGCCACCCGGAGCCGGAGCTGGGCCGGGCGACGGCGGAGGGCCGGATCGGCGAGTTCGCCGAGCACGGCTGGGACGCCGACGTGGTGCCCGACCCGCAGGACCCGGAGACCTTCACCCGGTCGAAGCTGGACTGGTCGGAGCTCTCCCGGGAGCCGCACGACCGGCTGCTCGCCGTGCACCGCTCGCTGCTCGCGCTGCGCCGGGCGCACCCCGACCTGACCGATCCCGACCTGGCGGCGGTCCAGGTCAACTGGGACGATGCGGACCGCTGGCTCGTGGTGCACCGGGGCTCGCTGCGGGTGGTGGTGAACCTGGCCGACTCCCCGCGCGAGATCGACCTCGACGTGCCCGCCGGCGAGGTGCTGTTCGCCACCGGCGAGCTGCCCGCGCTCGACGGCCGGACGGTCACCCTGCCCGCGGAGAGCGCGGCCGTGCTGGCCACCCGCTGACGTGCGGAGGCTGTTCCCGGAGCCGGCGGCCGAGCTCGACGACGCCGGCCTGGCCGAGGCGTACCGGCTGCCGGAGGGGCGCTCGCTGCTGGTGAACTTCGTGACCTCCCTCGACGGCGCGGTGACCGTCGAGGAGCGCAGCGCGGGCCTCGGCTCGCCGGGCGACAAGCGCGTCTTCCGGCTGCTGCGGGCGCTGGCCGACGTCGTCCTCGTGGGGCACGGCACGGCCGCCGCCGAGGACTACCGGCCGGTGCTGCCCGACTCCACGGTGGGCCGGCTGCGCGCCGCCCTCGGCCGCCCGCCGGGGATGCCGGTGGCGGTCGTCTCCCGGCGGGCGTCGCTGGACCCGGCCAGCCGGCTGGTCGCGGCGGCGCAGCTGCCTACCGTCCTGGTGACGTGCGCGGCCGCGGACCCGGACCGGCGGGCGCGGCTGGCCGACGCGGGCGTCGACGTCCTGGTGTGCGGCGACGACGACGTCGACCTGCCGGCGGCGCTGGCCGCCCTCGCCGACCGCGGGCTGGAGCAGGTGGTCTGCGAGGGCGGCCCGCAGCTGTTCCGCGCCGCCCTGCGGGCCGGCGTGGTCGACGACCTCGCCCTCTCGGTCTCCCCCGTGCTGGTCGGTGCGGCCGGTGCCCGCCTGCTCGGGGAGGAGCTGGCCGACCGCATCCCCTTGGAACTCCGCCAGGTGCTGGAGGAGGACGGGATGCTCTTCACCCGCTACGGCGTCCGGGCGGCACGCTAGCTCCGGTGCCGGCGCGGGCTACCGGACGACGGCGACGACGCCGCGCGTGGTGCTCCCGTCGGGGCGCGTCCAGTCCACCTCGACCGACCCGCGCGCGGTGGCCGGCACGCCCGGCTCGGGAACCCGCACCAGCTCCACCGCACTGGGTGCGCCGCCGTCCCACGACCGACCGACGGACGGGTCGAGGGTGTCGCTCTCGCTCTGGTGCTGGGCCTCGACCCCGCCGGTGACGAACGCGAGCAGCTGCGCCTGCGCGACCGGGTCGTGCGCGGCGTCGTACACCCAGCGGGTGCCGAGCACCCCGTGCTCGAGCGTGCCGATCAGCCCCGCCGCCGCCTCCTCCAGCGGCGCCCCGCGGTAGGTCAGCGGGGTGAAGTAGGCGGTGCCCGCCCCGGCTCCGTCGGTGACCACCATCAGCTCGATGCCGACCGCGCCGGCCGGGTCGTCGAGCCGGAAGCCCCCGGCGCGCTCCAGCCGGGGCGCCGTCTCCCCCGCCCGGTACCAGGGCTGCATCGGGAGCCAGCCGGTCAGCAGCTGGAGCTTGGTGGGCGCCAGCGTGGTGGAGTGGATCGTCGCCATACCGGCACCCTGCCACGGCGGGAGCTGCTTGACTGCCCGCATGGACCTGCCCGTGCAGCTGCCGGTGAAGCCGATGCTGGCCAAGGCCGTGACCACGATCCCGACCGGCGACGAGTGGTTCTACGAGCCCAAGTGGGACGGCTTCCGCTGCATCGTCTTCCGCGACGGCGACGAGGTGGAGCTGGGCAGCCGCAACGAGCGGCCACTCACCCGCTACTTCCCCGAGGTGGTGGCGGCGGTGAAGGAGCAGCTGCCCGAGCGGTGCGTGGTCGACGGCGAGATCGTCATCGCGCGCGACGAGCGGCTGCAGTTCGAGTCGCTCCTGCAGCGCATCCACCCGGCGGAGTCGCGGGTGACCATGCTGGCCGAGCAGACGCCGGCCTCGTTCGTCGCCTTCGACCTGCTCGCCCTGGGCGACGAGTCGCTGCTGGAGGTGCCGTTCGCCCAGCGCCAGGAGCGGCTGCGCGCCGTCCTCGCGGGGGCCCGCCCCCCGGTGCACGTCACCGCGATCAGCCGGGACGCCGGCACCGCGCAGCGGTGGTTCGAGACGTTCGAGGGCGCGGGCCTCGACGGCGTCGTCGCCAAGAACGGCGAGCTGCCCTACGGGCCCGACCAGCGGCTGATGGCCAAGATCAAGCACGTGCGGACGGCGGACTGCGTGGTCGCCGGCTTCCGCTGGCACAAGAGCGGGCCGATCGTGGGCTCGCTGCTGCTCGGGCTGTACGACGACGCCGGCGGCCTGCAGCACATCGGCGTGGCCGCCTCCTTCCCGATGAAGCGCCGCGCCGAGCTGGTGGAGGAGCTGGCGCCCTACCGGGCCGAGGCGCTCGACGGGCACCCGTGGCAGGACTGGGCCAACGCCCAGGTGCAGGAGAACGGCGAGAGCCGCATGCCCGGCGCGGTCAGCCGCTGGAACGCGAAGAAGGACCTCTCCTGGGTGCCGCTGCGCCCGGAGCTGGTGGTGGAGATCAAGTACGACCAGCTGGAGGGCCGTCGACTTCGTCACACCGGTCAGTTCCTCCGGTGGCGGCCGGACCGGGACCCGCGCAGCTGCACGTACGACCAGCTCGACGTGCCGGTTCGCTACGACCTGGCCGAGGTCCTCGACGGCTGACGCGCCGCCGTGCGCGGCCTTTCGGCAGGGGCCCACCTCGAGCGTGCGAGCGATGGGGGGCCGAAAGGTCCTTATGCTCGTGATCATGCGTCTCCACCGCGGCTTCCCGGCCGCTGCGTCCGGCCTGCTCCTGGCCCTCCCGCTCGCCCTCGCCGGCTGCACCTCCGGGGACGAGCCGACGCCGGAGGCCACGGCCAGCGCCACGCCGACCGAGCCGGAGGTCGCCGAGATCGAGTGGACCGACTGCGACGAGCAGATCCAGCCGCTGATCGCCGGGCAGCCGGGCAGCGAGCGCGACCTCGCGTTCGAGTGCGGGCGCACCGAGGTCCCCATCGACTACGACGAGCCGCAGGGCGCGACCCTGCCGCTGTTCCTGGTGCGGGCGTCGTCCGGGGCACAGACCGACCCCATCGGTTCGCTCATGGTCAACCCGGGTGGCCCGGGCGGGTCCGGCGCGGACGCCGCGATCGGGCTGGCGCTGACCCTTCCCGAGGACGTGCTGAACCGCTTCGACATCGTCGGCTTCGACCCGCGCGGCGTGGGCCTGTCCACCCCGGTCGAGTGCGTCCCCGCCGACCTGAAGGACCGGGCGATCGCCGCGGAGCCCCGCCCGACGACCGCGGAGCAGCTGGACGACGTCTTCGCCCTCTCCGGGGAGATCGCCGACGGCTGCGCCGAGGAGTACGGCGACGCGCTGGGCACCTTCAACACCGTCGACACCGCCCGCGACATGGAGCAGCTGCGCCAGGCACTGGGTGAGGACCAGCTGAACTTCCTCGGCTACTCCTACGGCACCACGCTGGGCTCCACCTACGCCGAGCTCTACCCCGACCGGGTGCGGGCCATGGTGCTCGACGCCGCCGTCGACCCCGACACCGACGCGATCGCCGACGCCGAGGCCAGCGCCGCCGGCTTCGAGGCGGGCTTCGACGCCTTCGCCGCCAACTGCACCAGCCTGATCGCCGGCTGCCCGCTGGGCGACAACCCGCGGCAGTTCGTGGAAGACCTGCTGGCGCAGGCGGCCACCACCCCGATCCCGAGCAGCGACCCCGAGGAGACCCGGCAGGCGACGCCGGGCGTCATCCTGACCGCCGTCCAGGCCGCCTTGTACGACACCGCCTCCTGGCCGCAGCTGGCCCAGGGGCTGGCGGCCGCCCAGGCCGGCGACGCCACGGCGCTGTTCTCGCTGGCCGACGACTACAGCGGCCGGCTGGAGGACGGCACCTACTCCAACCTGCTCGACGCGAACCTGGCGATCAACTGCGCCGACACCGAGGAGACGGTCGAGGAGGAGCGGGTGCGCGCGCTCGTCGCCGAGTGGAGCGCCGAGTACCCGCTGTTCGGCGCCGGCTCGGCGGCCGGGCTGTACACCTGCTCGACCTGGGACGCCGAGCGCACCCCGCTGCCCGAGCGGGACGCCGAGGGCAGCGCCCCGATCCTGGTGATCGGCAACCAGGGCGACCCGGTGACGCCGCTGCCGGGTGCCGTCGACCTCGCCGAGGACCTCGAGAACGGCGTGCTGCTGACCTGGCAGGGCCAGGGGCACACGGCCTACCCGAAGACCGACTGCGTCAACGCCGCGGTCAACGCCTACCTGATCGACCTGGTCGTGCCGGCGGACGGCCTCACCTGTCCGGCGTAGCCGACCGCCCCTCAGGGGCGCCGCTGCGGTAGGACTGGGCCATGGCCAGCAGCAAGGACGCCGTTCTCCTGGACGTCGACGGGCACGAGGTGCGCGTCTCCAACCCGGAGAAGCCGTACTTCGCCGAGCGCGGTCTGCGCAAGATCGACGTCGTCGAGTACTTCATCGCGGTCGGCGAGGGCATCCTGTTCGCGCTGAGGGACCGGCCGACGACGCTGGAGCGCTGGCCGGGGGGCTACTCCCCCGACGCGAAAATGGCCACGCGGGCGGACACCCACGGCGACGCCTTCTACCAGAAGCGGGTGCCCAAGAACGCCCCGCCGTGGGTGCAGACGGCGCACATCACCTTCCCCAGCGGGCGGACGGCCGACGAGATCGCCCCCGACTCGCTGGCCGTGGTCGCGTGGTGCGCGAACCTCGGCACGCTCACCTTCCACCCGTGGCCGGTCGGCAAGGACGACGTCGAGTCGCCGAACCAGATCCGCATCGACCTCGACCCGCAGCCGGGCACCGACTTCGCCGACGCCGTGTGGGTGGCCCCGCACGTGCGCGAGCTGCTGCACGAGTTCGGCATGGAGGGCTGGCCGAAGACCTCCGGTGGCCGCGGGGTGCACATCTACGTGCCCATCCAGCCGCGGTGGACCTTCACCGAGGTGCGCCACGCGGTGATCGCGTTCGGCCGGGAGCTGGAACGGCGGCTGCCCGACCGCGTGACCATGTCGTGGTGGAAGGAGGAGCGCGGCGAGAAGATCTTCATCGACTACAACCAGATGGCCCGGGACCGCACCATCGCCTCGGCGTACTCCATCCGGCCCAAGCCGCACGCGCCGGTGTCCGCTCCGGTGACCTGGGACGAGCTGCCGGACGTGTCACCGTTCGACTTCGACGTGCTCACCATGCCGGCCCGGTTCCGCGAGGTCGGCGATCCGCACGCCGGGCTGGCCGAGCACGCCTTCGGGATCGAGCCGCTGCTGGAGCTGGCCGAGCGCCAGGCGGCCGACGCCGGCCTCGGCGACCTGCCCTATCCCCCGGACTACCCCAAGATGCCCGGCGAGCCGATGCGCGTGCAGCCCAGCCGCGCCCGGCGCCCCGCTGGCGAGGACTGAATAGCGCCGGCTCTCGTGCATTCGCGATGGAGGGACGGGCCGAACGAGCCGGTCGTGAGCCTCCATCAGACCCGGGACGGTTCAGTCAGCGTCGAGAGGATTGCTCTTGCCCGAGCGATGCCGGTCGCTGCGGTCGGGACGGGCGACCTCGACGAGTCGGTCACCGTCTTATCAGCGGTACGAATATGTCTCGACCGAGCCCATCACTCCGCCGTCTACCAATCCTCATGTGATCCGTGCGCGGTCACCCAGTTTCGAGGGGCACCGTCGGACTCGACAACTGCTGCATTGGCCATGGCGAGCCTCGCCGGTTTCAATCGTCCTATCAAGATGGGAGATCGCAGCAGTCGTGATCTCCTGCCACCGAAGCACAATCAGCGAAAGGGACTGCTGCACGGATAGGTGACAGGTTGGGTCAGGCGGCCTGAGCTGCCTGTGTGGGGGCGATCATCTCGTACTCGATGGGTGTCAGTCGGCCGAGGGCGGCTTGCCGTCGTCGGCGGTGGTAGGTGCGTTCGATCCAGGTGACGATGGCGACTCGCAGTTGCTGGCGGGTGGTCCAGGTTTGCCGGTCCAGGACGTTCTTCTGCAGCAGCGCGAAGAAGGACTCCATGGCGGCGTTGTCCCCGCAGGCACCGACGCGGCCCATCGAGCCGACCATCTGGTGACGGCCGATGGCGCGGACGTATTTTCGGGATCGGAATTGGCTGCCGCGGTCGCTGTGAACGATGCAGCCGGCCACGATCTCACCGGCGGCGCGGCGCATCGCGACCGCGTTCGAGAGGGCGGTGACCGCGAGTCGGGACTTCATCCGGGAGTCGATGGAGTAGCCCACGATCCGGTTGGAGTGCACGTCCTTGACCGCGCACAGGTAGAGCTTGCCTTCGCCGGTCTTGTGTTCGCTGATGTCGGTCAACCACACGGTGTTGGGCGCGTTGGCGGTGAACGCGTGCCGGGTCACCCCGTGCTCATCGACGGTGGCCAGCAGGTCGTCATGGACCGGCGGGCCGGCCTTCTTCGACTTACCGCGGCGGGGCTTACCGAACGCTGACCACCAGCCGTTGGCCGAACAGATCGCCCAGGCGGTCCGCGCCGCCATCGGCTGCCCGGCATCGGCGGCCTCGTCGACCAGGAGCCGGTAGCCGAACTCCTGATCATCGGTGTGGGCGTCGTGCAGGGCGTTGGCCCGGTAGGCCTCGGCGAGTTCGGCGTCGGTGATCGGGGCGGCCAGCCACCGGTAGTAGGGCTGGCGTGCCAGCTTCAGAACCCGGCACGTCACCGTGACCGGCACCCGCACAGGGGCACCGACCGCGGCGAGCTCACGGACGAGCGGGTACATCATTTTCCCGGCAGGTTCGCCTGCGACAGGTAGGCCGCCGCCCGGCGCAGCACCTCGTTCTCCTGCTCCAGCAGCCGGATCCGGCGCCGGGCGTCACGTAGCTCGGTGTTCTCCGATGCGGTCGTTCCGGGCTTGACCCCGGCCTCGACGTCGGCGGCCTTCATCCAGTTGGTCAGGCAGGACTCGCTGATCCCGAAGTCCGCGGCGACCTGCTTGAGGTGAGTACCGGGCTCCCGGTTGCGGGCGACGTTCACGACATCGTCGCGGAACTCCTGGGGGTAGGGCTTGGGCACGGTGAACATCCTTCCAGCGGCACCTGTCGGCACCACAGATCAGATGTCACCTACTTGTGCAGCAGTCCCAAATTCGCCCCTCGGGTCTCTAGGCTCACCTGGCAAGAACAGCTCAGGCGCGGCAGACAGCGCCTCACTACGCCCAGGATGACTGTAGGTCGAAGGAAGCTCGTACCACCTCGTCCAGCCCTTGTCGTGATGGCGACGAAGGTAGGCACTCCCCCCGCCTTGAGATGCCAAGTAGACACGCCCGGCCTCCAATTCCTCATCGCTGAGTGGGCGTGAACGTTTCTCAGTCAGTCCGAGCTGCTCCCGTCGACGCTCAGCCTCGCCAGGACTCGCTGCGATGAAGACGACCTGACTTTCCCACCGTTGCGCCAACGGATCGTCGACCGCAAATCCATAGGCTTTCACGGTGTGCGGCCGACTTGAATCGGCCTGGCGTGCCCGCCTGATTTCCGACCGAGTGCGCTTGGATCTACCCATACAACCGCCCCCTCCAGATTGATCTGCGGATCGGTGCCGCACGCCAGACTCCCCGTGGAGACTAACAACCTTCACTATGTCTTCCTGGCGATCCTGCAACCTCCTGCTCACCCAGTTCGCTTCCCCGCCCTAACGATGATGTGGTGAATAGCTACGGGCGGCCTCTTCCGCATAGGCACGAACCGTCCACCACGGGACCGCTTTACGGTTACGACCACAACGTCAGACCGAATCGTATTGGGGCCATTGTATCTGCCAGAGCGGGCAGGATTGATGTAAGCATCAAAGCCGTCTGCACGCGCTTGCTTCTTCGCCGCGCGAGCTTTGGCATAGGCTTGGCCCAGAGTCTTGGCGAACTCGTGCGTAAGCCTTGGACAGCTTGAGTTGTGAACAAGAGAACCCTCGCCCCCGTGGCCGACGGCGAATGTATGGACGTTGGCAACCGTGAGGTTAAGAACCGTCTGATCAGCGATCCAGCCGTGATCGATTACTCCTACGACAACCCGCGTCTCGCCGTTAATGCCAATGGTGACGTCACCAGTCCGCAATTCCTCGGCGTCGGTCCAGCCTCGGCCTGCGACCCAGATTGGATGGTTGGCGGTCGCGATCCACGTTTCCTCGTTCATCGGGGCCGTGGCGTACGCCTCGCCGGACGGCGGTGCGCGTGCGGTAGTGATGCCGATCAAGTGCTTGTCGCCGTAGCCGACAATCACATCCAGGACCGGTTGGGCGGTGAGCTCGCCGGTGATCGGGTCTCTGGCGGCGACGAGGTCGCCGACGTCGATGTCGCTGATGGGCTGGGTGGTGCCGTCGGCCATGAGCACGGGCGTCTCGGGGGTGAAGCTGTTGCAGCTTCGCTTGGTCAGCCTGCTCAGCGACTGGCCGGCCTTGGCCGCGACCCGCCCGCCGGCTCGTGCTGCGGCGAAGCCGGCTTTCACCATCGCGCCGCCGCCGGGGACCATGGCGGCCACCGCCTGCACGCTCATCCGCAGCGCCGCGGCCTTGTTGCCGGTGACCGCATACGCCCCGGCCGAGATCGCCCCGGCCGCGACCCCGATCGGCCCCGGCACCACGGTGGCCACCACCTCGGCCACCGCGGCGACCTTCTTGGCCACCTTCTTCACCAGGGCCTTGAAGATCCCCCACTGCCCATCCAGATCGGTGCAGTTGACCGGATCACCCGAGCAGTAGTCATACGCGGTCGAGTTCCCACCCGGTGAGGGGTCCCGGGACCAGAACCGGCCCGTGCCCGGGTCATACAGCCGCACCCCCATCAACACCACACCGGCCAGCGCGTCGGCGGAGCGCTGCTTACCGCCCAGCCACCCGTACCGGCCCTCAGCACCCGGAGACTGCCCGTCACTGACCCGAGCGGCGCCGGTGGTCAGATCCGTGGGATTGCCGAACTCATCGGCGGACTGCACCCGCGCCCCGACCCAGTCGGCGGTGTCCTCCCCGTCCCGGATCGGCAGCCTGGTCATCACATCGCCGTGCAGATCCACCAGCTGCAGCACCCGGTCACCGGACTTCCCGGTCTCCACCGCCAGGCTGCCGTCCAGCCCGTCCACGTACCGGGTGATCTCAGAATCCAGCGACCTGTCCTCAGCGATCCACGCCGGCGAATCCGAATCCGAGTCGTAGTGGTTGACCTTGGTGACCGCCTCCTGCCACGCAGGCACGCCATCGGCCCCGGCCGCCCAAGCGGAGTTCGTGTACGAGGCGAACCGCCCGATCGCATCCAACGACCACGTCTGCCGGGCGACCCCCTCGATCGTCTGGGCGGCGATCAGGTCATTGGCGAAGTACTCGTTCGCGACAGTCGCATTCGGGGAGCCGCGCACCGGCGCGGTCGTGACCCGACCCAGCGGGTCATACACCCACGCCCCCGCGCCCACCGCCGACTCCTCCACCAGCCGATCAGCCGAGTCATAGATGTACGTGTTCGTGCTGGCCCCCGCACCGGGATCACCAGGATCCACACACCCGCCGGCGGCCGAGACCGCCGTCGACAGCGACAACCGGTTCCCCCGCACGTTGTAGCCGTAATCCCGCGCCACGCACACCGGCGTGCCGTTGATCGAGTCCTGCACCCCGGTCAACCGGCCCAGCGCGTCATAGGAGTACCGCTTGCTCGTCCCCGGCGTCACATGCGTGACCATCTGCCCCGCAGCGTTCTCCACCGCCGCCGACGAGGCAATCAGCGTCCCGTCGCCGGATCGCGCATACGTGCGCGACACCGGCGTCCGGTTCGCGTCATAGCCGATCGTCAGCGTGACCCCACCGGGAAGCGACTGGCTCATCACCTGACCATCGGGCCCGTAGGAAGCGGAAATCCGCCCGGCCACCGAATCGGTCACCGACGTCACGAACCCACGCGGCTCCTTCGCCCGGTCATAGCTGAAGGACGTCGTCGACCCCGTGGAGTCGGACACCTCCGTCGGCTTGCCGAACCGGTCGAAGACGCTGGTGGTCCAGCCACCCGAACCATCCTCGTACTTGGTCATCCGGCCCAGCAGGTCGAAGGACTTCTCCATTCTCGGCACCATTGCACCGCTGAACCGCTCGTCACCTAGGCCGCGTCATCACGCGATGAGCGCGGTAGGTACAAGAGTCCGGTAACGCCGGCACCGACGGCCTGCCCTTAGTCGTAAATGGCTCCTGACCACAGTATGTCTGCTACAAGCTTCCAAGCCTCGGGCGGGAGGTGGGAGTAGCGAGCGAGATATCCCTCCGTCGAGTCGCCTAAAAAGCCCGACAGTTGATCAAAGTATTGAGCAGTACTCCGCGTGTTGATAATCTTGTCGGTTGACATCAGCCGCTCCACAAACGAGAGCAACGCCTCCGGTCCATCGACGTCTTCGACCGATCTACCTAGCGCTTCCATCTCACACTCCGCCCTCGATTGGTCGTCGTGAACTTGCGAGCCCACTCTGCAGCTACATCCGTCTTCCTCACCATTACGTAAGGCATGTTCACCCCAGCACTTTGAAACGCCTTTAATCGCCTGTTGTCCAGGGCATACAAGCTCCCCCGGTGCTTGACGACTCGGACAGCGGGAATACTACTCGCCTTCACGGCTCCTGAACGGAGCCCAGCGGCAAGTCCCATAACCGGTGATCCATCACTAAAGTTGCGACTAATACTCGATTGCGAAATCTTACCTTACTAGGATCGATGAAGCCGCAGTTGTGTACGACGGTCCCGGAACCGGTCCCGCCGACGACAAAGGTATGAATGTTGGCGACGGACAGGTTGTAGACCAATTGGCCAGCCATCCAGCCAAAGTCGATAACCCGGACGACCGCACGGCGTTCCCCGTCCGCGGCGACCGTTACATCTTTGACCGCCAGGTCTTCTGCGTCGGTCCACCCCCTGCCCGCGACCCAGATCGGGTGGTCGGCCGTCGCGACCCATGCGTCCTGGCCGTCCAGGGTCGTGGCCGCGCCCGCTTCGGCGGGTGGTGCGCGTCCGGTGGTGACGCCGATGAGGTGTTTGTCGCCATATCCAACGATCACGTTCAGGACGGGCTGCGTGGTGAGCTCCCCGGTGATCGGGTCTTTGGCGGCGACGAGGTCGCCGACGTCGATGTCGCTGATGGGCTGGGTGGTGCCGTCGGCCATGAGCACCGGCGTCTCGCGCGTGAAGCTGTTGTCGCATCCGCCCTTGCGCAGCTTGGTCAGCGATTGGCCGGCCTTGGCCGCGACCCGTCCGCCTGCTCGTGCTGCGGCGAAGCCGGCCTTCACCATCGCGCCGCCACCGGGCACCATCGCCGCCACCGCGGTGACGCCCATCTCCAGGGCTTTGCGCTTGTTGCCGGTGGCGGCGTAGGCGCCGGCAGAGATCCCAGCCGCCGCAGCGCCGATCGGCCCGGGCACCACGGTGGCGACCACTTCGGCGACCGCGGCGACCTTCTTGGCCACCTTCTTCACCAGGGCCTTGAAGATCCCCCACTGCCCGTCCAGGTCGGTGCAGTTGACCGGATCACCCGAGCAGTAGTCATACGCGGTCGAGTTCCCACCCGGGGAGGGGTCCCGGGACCAGAACCGGCCGGTGCCCGGGTCATACAGCCGCACCCCCATCAGCACCACCCCGGCCAGGGCATCGGCGGAGCGCTGCTTACCGCCCAGCCACCCGTACCGACCCTCCGCACCCGGGGACCGCCCGTCACTGACCCGGGCGGCGCCGGTGGTCAGGCCGGACCAGGCCAGCGACGGTCATAGATTCCGGCCGTTAGGACTGGCGGCGAAGTGCCCGAGCAGCCAACTGATCTCCGGCGTCAGCGCCGCGCTGGAACTGCTCCAGAGCCGCTGCCGTATCGCCGCGGTCGAGTAGAAGTGCGCCCAGGTTGTAGAAGCAGTTCGTATCACCAGCGGCGATACCGCTTCGATACGCGCGCTCGGCGGAGGCGACGTCATCGAAATGGTCCAAGAGAATATTGCCAAGGGGAAGCCAGCAAGCCTTTTCGCCGCGCTCCGCCCCCCTCTGGAGCTGGGTTAAGGCTTCTTCGGTGCGACCGGTTAACAGCAGCAGGTCAGCCAACGAGACGCACGCTGGCGAATATGCCTCCAATGCGAGGCGAAGGGTGCGCTCCAAAGAGGGGTCCAGCGAGTCGTCCCACTGCCAACATGCCAGAATCGCGGCCGCCTTCGAATCGCCAGCCTCATCCGCCATCTGAAGCAGCTGCTTTGCCCGTCCCAAGTCGGGACTTCTGAGCAATAGGGCCAACTGGATCATGCTCTGCTCGTCTCCGAAACTTGTCGCCGCTTCAAATGCACTCTTAGCGCCTTCCTGATCACCCTGCTGCAGAAGGGCGTAACCTAAGGGACCCCATGCCGCCTCTTCGCCGTGGCCAAGGGCATGCTCGGCTGCCCATTCGGCCTCCGCCCAACGCTCCAACTCGACGTACACGATGGCCAAATTGAGCCATGCGTCATCATCGCCGACCTCCGCAGCGCGAAGGAATGCCCCCGCTGCCTCAGTCCACCGCTGCAGGCGACACAAACTGAACGCCAGATGAAAGAGCGCCTCATCCGCGCCTAGATCGACGGCGTGCGCAAGGTAGGCAACCGCCTCGGCGTGTTCTTCGGCTTCGGCAAGCCGTATCCCCGCTTGAATGGCGGCCTCTCGGTCGACATGCTCCATGGTGACCCTTGTACACCTCCTGACGAGCTTGAGCAATATCTAGTTTCGTCGCTTGGGCTTAGGGGTGAAGTTCGGTTTTACTCCACCACCGTAACCCTGCACCTTTGTGTGCTTATCACTATTACTGCGCCGCTTGTTGCTAGTGTGGGCATTATCGCGATCCTCGCCGATTCTGGCCTTTTTCTTACCTCTGTTGGAGAACATCACGGCAGCACCGGAGATGCCCGCACCCGCGCCCACTGCGTAAAACGCCCCTCGAGGGATCGCTGGCCGGCGCAGCGGACAGGCGGCTGAACTGTTATGGACGAGGACGCCTTCGTTCGCGTCCCCGGCTATGAACGTGTGAACGTTAGCCACCGAGAGGTTGAGCACTGTCTGGTCAGGAATCCACCCGTAGTCGATGACCTGCGAGATAACGCGACCATCTTGGCCCGCACCAGGGATGAGGTCCCCAACCCGCAGGTCCTCGGTGTTTGTCCACCCCAATCCTTCCACCCAGATGGGATGATTGGCGGTGGCGATCCAAGTGTCATCACCCGTGACCGCGGTGCCGTTGGACCCTGCGGGTGACGCAGGGGAGGTAGTGACGCTTATCAGGTGCTTCTCGCCGCGGCCGACGATCACGTCCAGTACCGGCTGCGCGGTGACCTTGCCGGTGTTCGGGTCCCTTGCGGCGACCAGTTCACCCACCTTGACGTCGCTGATCGGCACGGTGGTGCCGTCGGCCAGCAACACCCCGGTCTCGGGGGTGAAGCTGTTGCCGGGACCAGTACGGCAACTGGCGGACGCCCGACGGGACGGCTTGGCAACCGCCCGGCCAACCCTCGCCGCGACCTTTCCGCCGGCTCTTGCGGCGGCGAAGCCGGCTTTCACCATGGCCCCGCCGCCGGGGACCATGGCCGCGACTGCGGTGACACCCATTTCCAGTGCTTTGCGCCGATTGCCGGTGGCGGCGTAGGCGCCGGCCGAGATGGCCCCCGCCGCAGCGCCGATGGGTCCGGGAACGACGGTGGCCACGACCTCGGCCACCGCGGCGACCTTCTTGGCCACCTTCTTCACCAGGGCCTTGAAGATGCCCCACTGCCCATCCAGGTCGGTGCAGTTGACCGGATCACCCGAGCAGTAGTCATAGGCGGTCGAGTTCCCACCCGGTGAGGGGTCCCGGGACCAGAATCGGCCCGTGCCCGGGTCATACAGCCGCACCCCCATCAACACCACACCGGCCAGGGCATCCGCGGAGCGCTGCTTACCGCCCAGCCACCCGTACCGGCCCTCAGCACCCGGAGACTGCCCGTCACTGACCCGGGCGATCCCGCTTTTCAGGTCGGTGGGGTTGCCGAACTCATCGGCGGACTGCACCCGCGCCCCGACCCAGTCGGCGGTGTCCTCCCCGTCCCGGATCGGCAGCCTGGTCATCACATCGCCGTGCAGATCCACCAACTGCAACACCCGGTCACCGGACTTCCCGGTCTCCACCGCCAGATTGCCGTCCAGACCATCCACGTACCGGGTGATCTCAGAATCCAGCGACGCGTCCTCGGCGATCCACGCCGGCGAATCACTGTCGGAGTCGTAGTGATTGACCTTGGTGACCGCCTCCTGCCACCCCAGCTGCCCGTCCCCACCCACCGCCCACGCCGAGTTCGTGTAGGAGGCGAACCGGCCGATCGCATCCAACGACCACGTCTGCCGCGCCACCCCCTCGACCGTCTGAGCGGCGATCAGATCATTGGCGAAGTACTCGTTCTGGACCGTCACACCCGGCGAGCCACGCACCGGCGCCGTCGTGACCCGACCCAGCGGGTCATACACCCACGCCCCCGCGCCCACCGCCGACTCCTCCACCAGCCGATCAGCCGAGTCATAGATGTACGTGTTCGTACTGGCCCCCGCGCCCGGATCACCGGGATCCACACACCCGCCGGCGCCGGAGACCGCCGTCGCCAGCGACAATCGGTTCCCCCGCACGCTGTAGCCGTAATCCCGCGCCACGCACACCGGCGTGCCGTTGATCGAGTCCTGCACCCCGGTCAACCGGCCCAGCGCGTCATAGGAGTACCGCTTGCTCGTCCCCGGCGTCACGTGCGTGACCATCTGCCCCGCGGCGTTCTCCACCGCCGCAGAGTGCGAGATGACCGTCCGCAAAGCCTGCGCGCAGGGCTCGCCCCCCGTCGCCCGACGGGGCAGGCGCTCAGTGACGACAACCTGCGATAAGGGTGGGGTCAGCCGCAACCAGAACAGCGTCCTGGGCAGAATGCTCTCTTCTTGAAGCGAGAACGTCTCAGGCCACGCTCGCGCAGGAGGCCGTACCCCTTCGCGCTGTTCGACTGCTCGACATCTGGAAGGGATGCACGGCACTTGTCATGCGCGAGGCCGAGTATGCGCCCTAGCTTTCAATCTCACCGAACGTCCAAGTCCCGTCGACGTCTTCGCGAGTCGCCCACGCGCCAATAGGTAGCGCCTTCACCGCTTCCAACGTCGGGTCCAACTGATGCATGTGGCCCTGGTGCACCATCACCGCCTGATCAGGGTCAGGGTCTGGTGTCCCTAAGTACTGCCAATCGCCATCTGTCTCATGCCGGACCAATAAGACCGCACCTCCTTCCAGCATGTCCTTGGTCGAGTACACGAGAGGATCATCGCTTCGGCCGACTCCTGCTCGTCGCAACCATCTCATCATTTTGCACCCTTAATGTTGTTGCACCGCGCGCAGACATTCCTGCCATTCCTAATAGTGTTCCAGCCGCCCTTGGCTCGAGCAATGATGTGGTCGATTTCACTAGACAGCATATTCTTCCTCTCTCCTAGCCTGAGCCGCTTGGCCCGCGGAGTTTCGACTCCGCAGATGTCACACTTTAGCACTCCGCCATTTTTTTCCATGTTTGCATTGCGGATTTGCTCCCTCGCCATTTTCGTGAACCCCGCGCCTGAAGAGCAATTGTGAACCACGGTGCCGTCGCCCAAGTCGCCGATGACAAACGTGTGCGTATTGGCGACGCTGAGGTTGTAGACGGTCTGGTCGGCCAGCCAGCCGTGGTCGTCGAGGTGCTGGACGACGCGGAGTTCGCCGGTGGCGCCGTGGAGGAGGTCGCCGACGGCGAGGTCGTCCGCGTCGGTCCAGCCCTCGCCTTGGACCCAGATGGGGTGGCCTGCGGTGGCGGTCCAGGCGTCGGCGCGGGGGTCGTCGTCGGCGGTCTGCCCGTTAGCGAGTGCGCCGGCCGGTGCCGGTGCGGTGACGACCTCGATGAGGTGCTTGTCGCCGTGGCCGACGATCACGTCGAGCACCGGCTGGGCGGTCACCTCACCGGTGAGCGGGTCCCGGGCGGCGACCAGGTCACCGACCTCGATGCCGCTGATCGGCTGCGTGGTGCCGTCGGCCATGAGGACACCGGTCTCGGGCGTGAAACTGTTCGGGCGGGTGGCGCAACTAGCCGGTGCTCGCCGGAACGGCTTGGCCAGGGATTGGCCGGCCTTCGCAGCGATGCGTCCGCCGGACCGTGCAGCGGCGAACCCGGCTTTCACCATCGCCCCGCCGCCGGGGACCATGGCGGCCACCGCCTGCACGCTCATCCGCAGGGCCGCGGACTTGTTGCCGGTGACCGCGTACGCACCGGCCGAGATGGCCCCGGCCGCGACCCCGATCGGCCCGGGCACCACGGTGGCCACCACCTCGGCGACCGCGGCGACCTTCTTGGCGACCTTCTTCACCAGGGCCTTGAAGATCCCCCACTGCCCATCCAGATCGGTGCAGTTGACCGGATCACCCGAGCAGTAGTCATAGGCCGTCGAGTTCCCACCCGGGGAGGGGTCCCGGGACCAGAACCGGCCCGTGCCCGGGTCATACAGCCGCACCCCCATCAACACCACACCGGCCAGGGCATCGGCGGAGCGCTGCTTACCGCCCAGCCACCCGTACCGGCCATCCGCACCCGGGGACTGCCCGTCACTGACCCGGGCGCTCCCGCCCTTCAGGTCGGTGGGATTGCCGAACTCATCGGCGGACTGCACCAACGCTCGAGCCCAGTCCGCGACCGTCTCCCCGTCCGCGATGGGCAGCCTGGCCATCACATCGCCGTGCAGATCGACCAGCTGCAGCACCCGGTCACCGGACTTCCCGGTCTCCACCGCCAGGTTGCCGTCCAGCCCGTCCACGTAGCGGGTGATCTCAGTTTCCAGCGACTCGTCCTCGGCGATCCACGCCGGCGAATCGCTGTCGGAGTCGTAGTGGTTGACCTTGGTGACCGCCTCCTGCCACCCCGGCTGCCCGTCACCACCCACCGCCCACGCCGAGTTGGTGTAGGAGGCGAACCGGCCGATCGCATCCAACGACCACGTCTGCCGCGCGACCCCCTCGATCGTCTGGGCGGCGATCAGGTCATTGGCGAAGTACTCGTTCTGGACCGTCACACCAGGCGAGCCGCGCACCGGCGCGGTCGTGACCCGACCCAGCGGGTCATACACCCACGCCCCCGCGCCGACCGCCGACTCCTCCACCAGCCGATCAGCGGAGTCATAGGTGTACGTGTTCGTGCTGGCCCCCGCGCCCGGATCACCAGGATCCACACACCCGCCGGCGCCCGAGACCGCCGTCGCCAGCGACAACCGGTTCCCCCGCACGCTGTAGCCGTAATTCCGCGCCACGCACACCGGCGTGCCGTTGATCGAGTCCTGCACCCCGGTCAACCGGCCCAGCGCGTCATAGGAGTAACGCTTGCTCGTCCCCGGCGTCACATGCGTGACCATCTGCCCCGCAGCGTTCTCCACCGCCGCCGACGAGGCAATCAGCGTCCCGTCGCCGGATCGCGCATACGTGCGCGACACCGGCGTCCGGTTCGCGTCATAGCCGATCGTCAGCGTGACCCCACCGGGAAGCGACTGGCTCATCACCTGACCATCGGGCCCGTAGGACGCAGAGATCGTCCCGGCCACCGAATCGGTCACCGACGTCACGAACCCGCGCGGCTCCTTCGCCCGGTCATAGCTGAACGACGTCGTCGACCCCGTGGAGTCGGACACCTCCGTCGGCTTGCCGAACCGGTCGAAGACGCTGGTGGTCCAGCCACCCGAACCGTCCTCGTACTTGGTCATGCGGCCCAGCAGGTCGAAGGACTTCCTGACCGTCGACACCACCGCACCCGCCGGGTCGTGACCCTCGATCACCGTCACGTCACCGGTTGCCGGGTCATATCGGTTCACCGTCTTCGCCACCGGCGCACCGGCCCCGGCACCCGAGCCGCTCAAGGTCACCGACAGCACCCGGTCGGCGGCGTCGTACTCGGTGACCGTCGTGCGCGACACCGTCGTCGTCGCACCTGCCACCGGGCCGGTGGCCGACTCCGTCACCGAGGACACCGAGCCGTACCGGTTGTACGCGGTGACGTGCTTGACCGGCAGCTGACCCGCCATCCGCGAGGAGTCATGGCCGGTCACCGCACCCGCCGCGTAGGACATGCACGGCAGCCCGGCATAGGCCGCGTTGTTCCCGCACTCGCTCTTCTGCGCGTTCGCCCCGGCGGTGTAGTAGACGGCGAGGTTCGTGCTCGCGTCCTTGCCGGTCGAGCCGATCCCGCGCGACTCGACAGCCCGACCCTGGTCGTCGTACCGGACCAGCGCGGACAGCTTCGCACCGGTGGCGTCGAAGGTGACCACGGTGGGCTGACCCGTCTTCCACCCCGACGTCGGTCCGGCGGGCGAGGAGCCGTCGATCGGGGCGTACCCGTTGACCGTGACCTCGGCGTCCAGGAGACCGTCGGTGGCCGGGTTGCCACCGGCTGGGAGCAGCCCGTCGGTCTGGGTGGTGACCAGGTGGTATGCCTGCCCGTCGGGCCTGTCCTGGTCGTAGACGTACCTGGTCACGTCCTGAACGACCCGGGTGTCCTTCGGGTCGTTGCCGATCGCCAGGAGTACCCGCGGACCTCGGGTCCACAGCACGTCTAGCCCGTCGCGGCTGTAGAAGGTCTTCGTCGACAGGGCCTCGGCGCGGGTCGCACTGTTGTCGGTGTCGCTGTCGACGTTGTTGAGGTTGAGAAGATGCAGGTCGGCGTCCGCGGTCGGGAGCTGGCGGAGAGCCAACAGCCGATTGGTGGCGTCCAGGGAACGCACGACATTGCCGAATTGGTCGTACTGGGCGGTGTCGATGAAGCCGGCGGCCGGCGCATCCGGCCCGGCCGGTGTGGCGGTGTTGACCTCGCGCCCGGAGGCGTCCAGGTAGTGAACCGTGGCCGAGCGGTAGCCGTCGGGGCCAGGGCTGGTAGTGGTCGCGGTGGTGACGGTCGGTACGTCCTCCGGCCCGAAGACGGCGGTGGCGTCGGTCGGGCCGCGGGTCTGCGCCCAGGTCGCGAGCGCGTCGGGGCCGAGGTCGTAGGGGCCGCCGCTGCCGCGGGCGAGCGGCACGGCGTAGACGAGAGTTGTGACGTTCTTCTTCTCGCCGAGCTGATCGACCGTCCCGGGAATGAGCGAGTCGCGGGACACCGTGAGCAGCCGACCGGAGCTGCGGTCGACCAGGTCACCCTCGCCGATCGTCGAACGGGCGCCACCCGTGCCGTAGGCGAACGCCCAGGGCAGCTCACCGGGCACACCGAGGCCGACGACACGTCCATCCGCGTCGTAGGAGTAGCTCGTCTTCAGCGCGGGCGAGATCCGGGGGTCCCACACCTCGCGCAGGCGCCCCTCTGTGTCGTAGGCGTACCGGACCGCGGCCACCGACGTGGTGGCTGCCTGGCCGGCCACGGCCGAGTGCAGCCGGACCTCGACCAGACGCTCGGCGTAGTCACCGAACTTGTCGGCGGTGGCGGTGGTCGCCGTGGCGTAGAGGAGCTGGGTGACCTGGCAGCCGACCGCCGGAACCGGAGTCGTGCAGGCGGCCGTGTTGACCGGCCAGTTGTCCACACCGGGCTGGAGAGGGGCGATCATCCGGGCCAGCCGCAGGCGGCCGTTGACCGATTCGTACACGAGTCGCGTCTGGCCCGCATCGGCCGGAGGCGAGGTCGAGACCAGACGTGCCACGTTGTCGAACGCCGGGTTCGGGCCGCGCCAGGTCTTGGTGTCCCACAGCGAGACGTCATCGGTGCGGTAGACGACGGCGTTGGCGTCGTTCTGGAGGGTGAAGCGCGCGCCGGGATTCCCCCAGGTGTTCGAGCTCCAGACGACGGCGCCGTTGACGGCGTGCATGACCATGTTGCCGTCGGACTGCATGGTCAGCGCCGCGCCAGGGTGGTTCCACGTGCGGCTGTCCCAGAGCGCGGTCCTCCGCCCGTCGACGCGTCCGTCGAGGAGCTCGTAGACCACGGCGTTGCCATCGGTCTGCTGGATGAACTGGAAGCGCCCGTTCGTCGAGAGGACGTACTGACCGCCAGTCAGCCGGTCGCCCGGGTGCAGCATGCTGGTGACGCCGGTCCGGAAGGTGCTCACCGTGCCGTCGAGCTCGGTCAGCCGCCACTGCCCCCGGCCCGCGGGAGTCAGGGTCAGGCTCTCCGCACCCGGCTCGGGCCACCAACGCCCGTCACCGCCCTGGGTGAACCACACCTCCCCACCACCGGACAGGTGCAGCGCGGCGACGTCGGTATACGGCTGGCTGATGTGGCTGTAGCCCGTCTGCGCGCCGCCATCGGCGGTGCCCAGGGACCACTGCGGTCCGAGGGGCGCGAAGATCTCCCGCACCGAGACGTCGTCGAAGAACACCTCCTTGCCCGCGCCGGCGAAACCGTTGTACAGCCGCACGGCGCCGTTGCCTGCCGCCGATGCGGGGACGGTGACATCGACGGTCAGCTGCTGCCAGGCGTCGACGAGACGTGGCCGGGCGCTGGTCACCCGTACCTCTTTGCCCGACTCGGTGTAGACGGCGGACAGTCGCAGCCCGTCCGCGTGCTCAGGGCTCAACCCGCTGGCCGCGGGCACGTAGACCCACGCCGACAGCCGGTAGGTCGCCCCCTTGGCCAACACCGGGGATGTGCGGGGGGTGGCATAGACGTCGCTGCCGGTGCCGCGGCTGACCAGACGCATGGCGTTCTTCCCGGTGTGCCACCGGTTCGTCACCACGCTCACGTCGCCAGCGGTGGCGCTCCAGTCGCTGACCGCGGACATCTTCTGCATGGCCTCGGACAGCAACTCCGGCTGCAGTTCGAACCCGGACCGGGTGTCCCGGGAAGAGGTCGTGCGGCCCAGCGCCATGCCGAACTCGTCGACATCGGTGGAGGACAGGGCGTACTCACCGGTCAGCAGGTTCACCGAGCCGGGACCGACCTCCGTGGTGGCGGCGTAGGCAGCGTCCGGGGAGACGGTGACCGTCGTCCACGCAGTGGTGTACTCGTCGCGGCCGTCGGCGTCTTTGGCCACGACGGCGGCGATCTGCACCGGTCCGGGAACGTGCCCCAGCGTCAGCCCTGCATCCCAGGTGACGTACTCGCCCTCGGCGACCATCGGTGTGAAGGCCGATGTCAGCGGCCTGCCGTCGGCCTCGGTGAGGGCGGTGAGCGGGATCGGGCTGGTGACGGTCGAATCCGGGCCACGGCGCCAGAGGAACTTCACGTGGCTGAAGCCGGACTCCCCCGCGACGGCCACGCGGACGTTCCGCACCACCTGGGCGCCCTCGACCGGCGACAGCAGGCCGGCACGCCCGACGTTGAAGCTGTACCGGGCGATGCCCGACCGGTTGCCGGCCCGGTCGACGGATTGCACCTGCAGGACGTGCGGACCCGTGGTCGGAGGCGTGATGGTCAGGGTCGTGCTGCCGGTGGCGTTGATCCTGGTGGTGGGGGCGGCGTCCAAGCCCCAGTAGAAGCCGGACAGGGTCGAGTCAGCCGCCGGCATCGTCAGGGTGAACTCGCCGGGCTTGGTGGCGTCACCGTGCCAGGTGCCGTCCGCCGGGTAGACGACCGAGTTGACCGTCGGGGCCAGGGGCGCCGACTGGTCGATCGTGAAGTCGCCGCTCCAGTTGGCCGGAGAGGTGTGATAGCTGTCGACCGCGTAGACCACAGCCCGGTAGGTGACCCCGTCCTTCAGCACGTTCGGGTCCACCGTGGTGGCCCCGACCTGGCCGTGGGGGATACCGGTCAGGGTCTTCTCCCAGACGCGCACGTTGTCCGAGCGGCGCCACACCTCGAAGCGGAGATTGGCCGAGCCGTCGCCGTCATCGACCGTGGCGCTGAGCCTGGGCTGGGTACTGCTCGTGAATGCCCCGCCGTCGAAGTTCATCGGCGCCACACCGATGTTGTGCGCGTACGGCTTGTAGGACCACTGCACGTACAGGTGGGGCACCCCCGAACCCACGTCGGCCGAGTTGAACTTCTTCCAGCCGGCGTTGTCCGCCTCGTTGGCTGCCTTCAGCCCCATCGTTCCGTTCATCGCCCAGGTGTCGGCCCACATCCGGAGCAGGTTGGTGACGTCAGCCGACACCCACGCGTCGTCGCAGCCCGCGCCGTAGCCGGCCGTCGCCGAGGAGGTGCTCCAGTGCCGCACCCAGCCCGGCTGGTTGTTGATCCTCGTGGCGGTGCCGGCCGGGTAGGTCTCCCAGATCTGCCAGTCCCGGGGCGAGCAGGACCCGGCGTGCCAGCTCCACATCCACAGCGACGCGTGGTGGATGCTCGAGCCGCGCAACGCGCTCAGGTCGAAAGTCAGGAACGACCGGGCGATCGTCCGCCCTCCGTCGAAGGTGCCCAGGCGGAGGTCACCGGCGGCTGACTGGTCGCTGGCGTACCCGTGCTGCACGAACGTGTCGAAGCTCGCGTAGAGCTCGCCGGTGTTGACCTCCGGGTCGATCACCACGGGGTAGTCCGTGGCCGCATCGAGGAGGAACTCTGCCCCCGGCGTCAGGTCGTAGACGACGCTGCTCCCGTCCTCGCCGACGACGGCCTCCGGCAGCGGCAGGCTGACGCTGGCACCGGCGTCAGCCGCCAGCGCGTCCTCGGCCTGGCCGGCGTCGGCCGGCGGAGACCCCGCCGCCGGGTCGTCGATCGAGGGAACGGGCGCCTCGGTCGTCGCGGCGGAAGGTGTGTCCGGCACGTCCGTGGGGGGCGGCAGGATGCCCGAGCTGAGCAGGCCCTCGGCCGGCGCCGGAGCCTCGAAGGGCTCGGTGATCGGATGAACGCGCTCCCCGTCGGCCTCGGCGTCCCACGCGGTCGGCGTGCTCGAGGAGGCGACCAGCTCGCCGGACGGACGGGCGAACGCGACGCCCCCGCCCTCCGCGGGTACGACCTGCACCCCCTCGGCGGCCATCTCCAGGGACAGTTCCGGGATCGCGCTGCTGACCGGGCGCTCGGTCAGCACGTAGAACTGCTCGAACCCGGTACGTGTCACCTCCACCACGAGGTCGACCCCGGGCTGCACGTCCCGGTAGGTCGCGCGCGGACCGTCGAGCTCCGGCACTGGCAGTGGGTCGTTCCACTCGACGGCCACAGCCTGCCCGTCCGCCCCGCTGGCCAAGGACACCAGGCGGCCGTCCGCCGGGGCGCCACCACCGGGGGACAACACCAGGTCCGTGGGGTAGGACGCAGGTTCGACCGTCCCCTCGGGCGTGCGCACCAGCGTCAGATCGACCGGCGCCCAGTCCTCGGGCGCCGTGCCGTCCCCGGTCGGCTGGCGCACCCAGATCGGCGCCAGTGCCATCCCCGTGGTCATCGTCCCGTCGGGCAGCACCCACGTCGACGTGGTCGGCGTCCGCTCACCGATCACCTCGACCCGCTCGTCCATCAACCGGGCGATGGTCTGGGCCGACGCGGCATCCGGGGCCTGCAGGCCGTCCACCCCTCGCGCAGGCTCCTCCTGGGCGGGTGGCGCGGGCGCCGCGTACGCCTCGCTGGCGACGACCAGGGTCTCCGCCACCAGCGCAGCGCTGAGCGCCAGGCCGAGCGCGCCCCGGCTGCGCCAGCGCGGGACAGGTTCGAATGCGTGCCGTGACTGCACGACGGACCCCGTTCGAGTCGGGTAGCCACGAGTCTTCACAGACTCGGAACGCCGTAGTCACGGTGCTCGCAGGCAGTCTGAGCAGCTGGAACGCGTCACGCCATAGCTTATGGACACGATTCGATCACGAAGCGTCACATAGGTCGTACCCGGGCCGGCTTCGCCCATAGCACCTGTGGCGCAGCCCAGCCGCGCCGCGAGATGACCCGGGGCCCGCACCGACCTCCACCCTCGGATCCGCGGGTCAGTCCACGAGTGCGCCGCCGGACAGGTTGGCGATCGTTGCCGTCATGGCACCGGCCCGGTCCGAGGCCAGGAAAGCAGCCGTCTCCGCGATCTCGGAGAGCGTGGGTAGCCGGTTCAGCAGGGTGCCCTGCGCCAGCCCGCCGTCACCCAGGAACTCCGCGACCGACCGCCCGGACGCGGCTGCCGACTTCGCAAAGAGTTCCCCGGTGTAGGAGCCGGCCGCCGGAGCGTCGACGACGGCGTGCGGCCGGATGTCGACGACCCGGATACCCCGGGGCGCCAGCTCCGCGGCGAGCAGCCGCGAGAACGCCTCCTTGCCGGCCGCGCTCACGCCATCCCCGAGGATGCCGGGCAGAGCCAGCCTGGCCCCGGGCTCGGACAGGGTCAGGACGACGCCGGGCCGGTTGCCGCCCATGTGCCGCGCCACGGCCTTGCTCGTGACGAAGAGCGTCTGCAGGAAGCCCTGGATCGGGCGCATGAACTCCTCCAGCGACAGGTCGGCCAGAGGGGTGCCCTGATCGTGCATGACGCTCACGGCGTTGAGGGCGATGTCGATGCTCCCGACGCTCGCCGCCACGCCCTCCGCGTGCTCGTCGACCGCCCGCTGGTCGAACACGTCGACCTGCGCGACGTCGGCGCGCCCACCTGCGGCGGCGACGTCGCGCGCCACGGCGTCGAGTTTCGCCTGCGTCCGGCCGGCGAGGAAGACCCTCGCCCCCTCCCGGGCGAACACCCGCGCGACGGCGCGCCGATGGCGCCTCCGCCGCCGTAGATCACGGCGTTCCTGTCCTCGAGCAGCAAGCCGGTCATGGTCGTCCTCCGCGTCGTCGATCGGTCGTCGGCACAGCTCGTGCGGGCGGTCACGTCGGGTCCGGCGCCGCCAGCGTGCAAGTCGCACATGGGGCCACACAGTTCCCCCGCCCGGCACGCGGGCTGCGTCAGCCACTTGCCATCTGCATCCGGATGGTTGCACAATCCTCAGGCCAGATGCAATCGTGTGGTTGCTATACGAGAGGAGGGCACCATGCCGATCACCACCGCACCGCCACGGGACCACCGCATCGCGGTCGTGCTCGCGGTCCTCTTCAGCGGCGCCTTCGTCATGGGGTGCGCCGAGATGCTCGTCGTGGGGATGCTCGACCTGATCGCCGCTGACCTGGCCGTGCCCGTCTCGGCGGCCGGGGCGCTGGTCACCGCGAACGCCCTCGGGCTGGCCATCGGTGGCCCCCTCCTGACCTTCCTGACCATCAGGCTCGACCGCCGGACCGTCCTGCTCGGCGCGCTGCTCGTGTTCGTCCTCGCCAACCTGCTGCCGGCGCTCGCCGCCGGCTACCCGGTGTTCATGGCCGCTCGCGTCCTGATCGGGGCGGTGCAGGGCCTGTTCATCGCCGCCGCCTTCGTCACGGCCACGTCCGTGGTCCCACCGGAGCGCATCGGCCGCGCCATGGCGGTGGTGGTGTCGGGCTTCGCCATGTCCAGCGCCTTCGGGTTGCCGGTCGGCACCTTGCTCGGCCAGGCGGTCGGATGGCGAGGGTCGTTCGGCGCGGTCGTCGTGGTCGGCGTCGTCGTCCTCGCTCTCGCGCTCGTCGTCCTCCCGGCGGTCCCGACACCGCGGGACAGCCGCGGAGCCGGCCAGGCGCGGTACGCGTTCGCCCCGCGCGTGCTCGCCGTGCTCGCACTGAGCTCCGTGATCTTCGTGGCCATCCAGTCGGCGCTCACCTACCTCGTGCCGTTCCTGGACCGGGTCACCGGCGTCTCGGGCCCGCAGGTGAGCCTGTTCCTGCTGGCATACGGCGCGGCGACCGCGATCGGGTCCTTCGCCGGGGGTCGTTTCGCCGACGCGAACGCGGCGCGGTCGCTGGTCGTCGGGAGCACCGGGGTCACGGCGTCCCTGCTCGCGCTGCTCCTCCTCGGCGGGAACGGCCTCCTCGTGTTCGTCGCCGTCTTCGCGGTGGGCCTGTTCGGCATGGGTATGGCGCCGTCCATGCAGTTCCGCGTGACGAGTCTCGCGGGTCCCGGCGGGCCGCTCGCCTCGGCGCTGCCCGCGTCGGCGGTCAATGCGGGCATCGCGGTCGGCTCGCTCGCCGGAGGAGCGGCGATCGAGGTGGCCGGCGTGCGGGCGGCAGTGCTGACCGGCGCGGTCGTCGCCGCGCTCGCCATCGCCGGGGCGTGGCTGACCAGAGGGCTCGTGCCGCCCGCCGGTACCGCCGGGGCCGTCGAGGACGCAGACTTCAGCCCACCGGCCCCCGCACAGCCCGCCGAGGAGCGATGATCGTGAGCAGCACCGTCAACGAGCCGTCCGTGGTCGACGGCGGCGCCTTCACCGTGCGCCGCTCGATCCTCATCTCCGCCCCGATCGAGAAGGTCTGGTCCGCGGTCAGCGAACCGGCGCACATCTCCCGGTGGTTCGGGCGGGCGGTCCTCCACGGGTCCGGCGTCGGGGCGCACGGCACGCTCACCTTCGACGGGGGCCGCGCCGTGCCGGTGCGCATCGAGCACGTCGAGGAACCGCGGGTGATCTCCTACCGCTGGACCAACGACGACGCCCGCGACGTGCTCCCGGAGCAGGTCGACGTCGAGCACTCCACCGTCGTCACCTTCACCCTCGAGAACGCCTCCGGCGGCACGCGGCTGACCGTGGTCGAGACCGGCTTCGAGACCCTGGCCGACCCGGCGGCCGACCTCGAGACCCACCGCACGGGGTGGAACGTGGAGCTCGACAAGCTGGTCGACCTGCTCGAGGGAGCCTCGTGACCACGGCGACACTGGTCCCGGTCTTCGCCGCGCTCGGGGACGAGACGCGGTGGAACATCCTGGCCGCCCTCGGCGAGGGAGAGGCGTCCGCCTCCGCTCTCGCGCGGCGGCTGCCGGTCACCCGCCAGGCGATCACGAAACACCTGGCCGTGCTCCAGGAGGTCGGGCTGGTCGAGCCCGTCCGCGTCGGCCGGGAGATCCGGTTCCGCGTGATCGCCTCGCAGCTGAGCGAGACCGCCCGCCGCCTGGACGTGATCGGCGCCCGGTGGGATCGCCGACTGGCTGCGATCAAGCAGATCGCCGAGGACCTGTAGGGCCGCGTACGCCGTCAGCCGGCCAGTTGGCGGGCGGGCGCGCCGAACACGTGCGCCCGGAGGGCGTCGGGACGGGCGACGTCGCGGGTGCAGCCCAGCCGCGCCAGGCGGGCCACACCAGCGGGGACGAGTGATCGGGTCGTCAGCGTGGCAGCACAGCGCTGATCCCCTGGGCGACCCGCCCAGGTGCCGAGCCGCCGCCACGACCTGAGGTCGGCCGTCCGCGGCCGGCTGCGGGTGGGCGGGGGTACGGATGCCGTGCCGCCGGCGGGCCTGCCTGGGAGGCGTCCCAGGCAGGCCCGCGTCGGTCAGGCAGCGGCCTGCTGCTCCTGGGGGTCGTGGGCGAGCAGGAACGCCTGGAGGCCGGCCAGGTCGTCGGTGTTGATGTGGTCGACGTCCGCGGCGATCAGCTCGCGCCACACGGCGTCGCGCGCAGCGCCGGGCATGTCCGGGGTCGCCCAGAACCGCACCCGGTATCCCTGGGCGTGCGCGGTGGCCACGATGGAGTGCAGCTTCTGCCGTTCCGCCTCCGGCATCGGGCCGACGCCGGCCCAGGTGAAGTGGTTCGTCCAGTTGTCGCTCACCAGCGGCATGAGAGCCGCCGGGAGGCCGGAGTGCAGGTCGGCCAGCCGGCCGTCGTAGCCGGCGAGCCGCACCCGCTGCGCGGCCATGTCCGCCAAGGGCCGGTTACCGCTGATCACCGCGGTCACCGCCCCCTCCCTCAGCTGCCCGTTGTTCCAGCGGGTCATCATCGGCGCGTACGCGCGCAGCGCCCGGTCGATGGCGGCGTACGTGGCCGGGCCGTCGCTCTTGATGTCGATGAGCAGCTGCAGCTGCCCGTCCCAGCGGGGGTGGATGGAGCCGCGGTTCTCCCGGTAGAGGTCGCGCATCGGCTCCAGGTACAGCGACTGCAGGGTCACCCCGGGCTGGGTGTCCTCGAGGTCGTGCGCGACCCGCAGCTCACCGTCCACCAGCCACACGTCGGCCTCCACGCTGGTGAAGCCGTGCTCGAGCGCGTCCGCCAGTGGACGGTCGTGCTCGTAGTCGTTGTGGGCGTGAGCCCGCTCGAGGGGTTCGACGGCGGAGGTGGGTGGTGGCGCGGCAGCGGCCGGGCTGATGGCGGGAGCCGTGAGAGCGGCTGCGGTGGCGACGAGAAGGGTCAGTGTTCTGCGGGTGAGTCCCATGGCCAGGCACGGTTGCTCTCCCGGGCAACGCGCTCGCAGACCGCTGCCAGCCTCCCGGGGAAGATTTCCCGTCCGGCTCGAGACACCCGGGCGGGGTACATGCACCGGTCATGCGGCCTTCGCCTGCCGGGCGGTTTCCGGCCACCCGGGCACCCGGAGTAGGCAGGTGGAGCGCCTCCTCCAGCGCGCTCGGAGCTCAGCCGGCCAGCCGGCGGGCGGCCGCACCGAACACGTGCGCCCGGAGGGCGTCGGGACGGGCGACCTCGCGGGCCAGCCCGGCGGCGGCCACGGCGGCCCGGAGCGCGTCGGCCGACTCGGCCAGCCGGTCGGCCAGGATCAGGTCGAGGTCGGCGTCGTGCAGGTCCTCGATGTCACGCAGGAAGACAGCTCCGCCGTCGGAGGCCGGGGTGCGGGTGGACGAGGCGGCGAGGCGGTGCTGCATGACGGTTCTCCTTGAACGGTGGCGCGCCGGATCCGTCCGGTGCTGCCACTGACCCTGGGCGGCCAGCCGCACGGTGCCGCCGAGAGAAGCGCAGGAAAAGCGCAAGACCGGCGGCTCCCGGTTGCGCTGCGTTCCGGTCTCGGCCGCTCCTCCCCCGGCCGGTCGGAGCGGCGTCCCCCGGAGGGGTGAGGGGCGCCTCCCCGCCTGCCGCGCTGCCTCCAGGTGCGGGTAGCTGGAGCCGATGCAGGTCGGGACCGCGACGGAGGAGAACAGGTGAGGATCTGGTTGCTCGTGTACGGCGTGCTCTACGTCGTCGTCGAGCTGATCGGCTCCGCCCTGCAGTCCGTCGGCTGGGCGCAGCTGACCGCCCTCGACGTGGCGACGGCGGTGACCGACGCCTTCCTCACCGTCTCGGTGGGGCTCGCCGCGCTGCTGGCCGCGCACCTCGGCGCCCGGCGCTGGGGCGCCCGCCTGCTCGACAGGGGTCGGCCCGACGACGTCGAGATCGTCCCGGACGGCCCGATCGGCGTCCGGTCGTGGCGCCCGCCGCCGTTGGCGCTCCCGGCTGCCCCCGCCCCCCGGCCCTCGGCGCACAGCACCTACTCCGTGGGCGCCTACGGCACCGGCTCCGGACGCCGGACGCGGCGGCTGGCGCCGTCGTTCCCGGAGGAGCCCGGCCGCCTGCTCTGAGCTCGGCGGCGGCCGCCCTGGCTGCACCGAAAGAGTCGCAGGTCACAGTTGTGCCGCGGTGGTGTTCCCTTCTGGCGATCTTTGGCTAGGGTTGGGCCGTCGGGAAGGCCCTGCGCTATGGCAGGACCCCGGCGCACCACCTCAGCTAGGAGCGAGCAATGCCCGAAGGAACTGTCAAGTGGTTCAACGCGGAGAAGGGGTTCGGCTTCGCCACCCCGGACGGCGGCGGACCGGACGTGTTCGTCCACTACTCGGCCATCCAGTCCAGCGGGTACCGCTCGCTCGATGAAGGCCAGCGGATCGCGTTCGACATCGAGCAGGGCCAGAAGGGCCCGCAGGCCGCGAACGTCACCCCGCTCTGATCCCCTGATCAGCACAGCGCCCCCGCCCGGATCTCCGGGCGGGGGCGCTGTCGTTCTGCCGCGGATCAGCCGCCGGTCAGCGGGCCCGCGGCACGTACCCGCCGATGAGCGCGGACATCAGCAGTGCCCCGTCGTGCTCCCCCACGGCGGCTGCGGCGTCGGCGAAGGCCTGCCAGCGCTGCCGCTCGACGTCCGTGGGCGCCTTCTCCGCTCGGGCGGTGAGCTGCTCGAGCAGCCGCTCCCACTCCCCCTGCGGGGTCGGCCAGAGCCCGGCCAGCCGCCGGGCCTCGGCGGAGATGGCCGTGATCCGGACGATGTCCCCCGCGTGGTTGGTCAACGGCTCGATGTAGCCGGCCGACGCCAGCGCCTTCGCCGCCGCGATCACGTCCGCCTTGGGCAGGCCGCTCCCCGGCACGACGGAGCCGAGCAGATAGGGAGCCCCGCCGTGCTTCGGCTCGTCGACCAGCCGGGCGATCGCCCGGAGCACGGGCAGGTCACGGGTGAACCAGACGTCGGGCAGGAGGCCGTCGGGCGGCTGGGGAGCGGAGGTCACTCCCCCAGTCTCCTCGGCCCCGCACCGCCGGCGGCGCCCCGCCCCGGGGTCACGGGGGCGGGGCGCGGTGCGGCGGCCGGCCGGACCACCTGCAGGGGCCCGTCGCACGCCGGCGAGGGCGGGAGCGCGACGGCCCTCGTTCAGTCGCCGGCGGCGGTCAGCTCCGGCCGGGTGGCCAGGATGACCCCGAGCAGCGTGTAGCCGATCAGCAGGTGCCCGGCGCTGACGAAGGCGGTCGCCTCCTCGCTGACCAGCGTCATGGCGGGGAACATGACCAGGGCCCACGTCTCGGCGATCGCCGGCCAGATGCGCGCCGGCCCCCGCCACCGGCCGGCGATGGCGATCCGGATGCCGATGGCCGCCATGCCCAGCATGGACAGCGGCCAGAACAGGTCGAGCGCCATGAAGAACGCGTTGTCGGACAGCTCCGGCGCGACGATCCACTGCACCGACGAGGCGATCGCCAGGCCGAGCAGGACGTGCTCGGCGTGCAGGAAGCCGCGGGCCAGCCGGCCGGCCCCGGTCGCCCGCGTGCGCAGCTGCACCGAGACCAGCGCGACCAGGCCCAGCTGGAACAGCAGCGAGGACACCTTGTAGGCGACGGGGTACTGCCCCACCGCCGGGTCGACGTCGTAGGTGAGCACGGTGCCCAGGGCCCACGCGGCCGCGCCGGCGGCCGTGGCCAGGCCGCCGAGGCGGATCGAGCGGAACGGGTCCGCCGCGGGCCGCGCCGCGGGCGCCGCGGGTGCGTCGGTGCGGGCGGGCGGCGGGCTGGCGTTCAGGGTCATGCGGTCCTCCGGGAGCTGCGGCGCGGTGCCCGGTGGCACCGCCGGCCCCCACCGTGGCGAACCGGCGTCCCGGGCGGCCAGGGCGCCGGTGCCCGGACGATCCCGGCCGGTGTCCCGGCCGATCCGGGACGCCGACCCCTGTCCACCGGGACGCCGACCCCGGCATGATCCGCGCGTGGACGTCGAGGAGCGCCGCGCACCGACGCCCCCGGCCGCCCCTCCCCGGTCCGCAGCGGAACGGCTGGGGCCGGTGCTCGGCTGGTCGGCGATGGTCGCCACCCTCGCCGCCGTGGCCGGCAGCGCCGCCCTCGACCTGGCCACCCCCGAGGCGGCTCGGATGGCCGCCGAGGCCGGCCCCGGGTGGGAGGTCGGGCTGCCCGGTCTGCTGCTCGCCGTCCCCGGCGCCCTCCTGCTGCACCGGGCGCCGCGCAACGCCGTCTCGTGGGTGGTCGCGGGCAGCGCCCTGTTCTGGGCGGCGGACGGGCTGGCGTCGTCCTGGCTGACGTACGCGGTGCAGAGCGATCCGCCGCTGGCGGGCGCCTCCGCCGCGTTCTGGTTCGTGTCGCGCTTCGGGGCGTGGCTGCTGCTCGGCCTGCCGCTGTTGCTGCTGCTCTACCCCGACGGCCGGCTTCCGGCGGGCCGGTGGCGCACCGTGTCGATCGCGAGCCTCGGCTGCGCGGCGGCCCTGCCGCTCCTGCTCCTGGTCACCCCCTCCGACATCGCCGACCGCCGGTCGCAGAACCCGGTGCCGGCGGTCTACCGATCCCTCGACCTCGACCCCACCAGCCTGCCGCTGCCCGAGGTCGTCCTCCTGCCGCTGCTGCAGGTGGCCTATCCGCTCGGCGCGCTCGGCATCCTCGGACCGCTGGCCGTCGTGGTCGACCGCCTGCGCGGAGCCACCGGCGACGATCGCCGGCGGATGCGCTGGCTGCTCTGGGCCGGGGTGGTCGATGCGCTGGTCATGCTCTCGGCGATCTTCTTCCCCAGCACCACCGTGAGCATCGACCTGGCGGTCGCCGTCGGCCTGACCGGTCTGGCCGTCACCGTCGGCATCCTGCGCCCCCGGGCGGTCGACATCGACCGGCTGCTGGGCGCCACCCTCGTCTACGGCGGCCTCGCGGTCGGCGTCGTCGTCCTCGACCTCGCGGTCCTCGCCGGGGCCGGCGCCCTGGTGGGCGACGCGTTCGGCCAGGACGACGCCACGCTGCTCACCCTCCTGCTGGTCGCCGCCGTCTACGTGCCGCTGCGGGCCCCGCTGTGGCGGCTGGTCCGGCGGTGGGTGCTCGGCGAGCGCGAGGACCCCTACCGCGTCGTCTCCGGGCTCGCCGAGCGGCTGGAGCTCTCCGACGACGCCGACGCCCAGCTCATGGCCGTCGCCGCCGCCGTGGCCGACGCGTTCCGCTCCCCGTACGTCGGCGTGGAGGTCGGGGCCGGCGACGGCGGCCGGCTGCTGGCCGAGCACGGCCGCCGCCCCGGCGCGGTGCAGACGCTGCCGATCACCTACCGGGGTGAGGAGGTCGGCCGGCTGCTCCTGCCGCGGGACGGCGCCCGCGCGCAGCTGCTCACCCGGGACGAGCGGCTGCTCGCCGACGTCGTCCGGCAGGCGGCGGCCGCCGCCCGGGCGAGCTCGCTCGCCGCCGAGCTCCAGGTGAGCCGGGAGCAGCTGGTGACCGCCCGCGAGGAGGAGCGCCGCCGGCTGCGGCGGGACCTGCACGACGGGCTGGGACCGACGCTCGGCGCCGTCGTCCTGCGGATCGACACCGCTCGCAACCTGGCCGGCTCCCGCCCGGAGGAGGCCGACCGGATCCTGCGGGCGGCCCGGGACGACGTCGCCGCCGCCCTCGGTGACGTCCGCCGCCTGGTGCACGACCTGCGGCCGCCGGCGCTGGACGACCTCGGCCTCGCCGGTGCGATCAGCCAGCAGGCCGAGCGGCTGCTCGCACCCCGGGTGGCGGTCGCCGTCACGGCGGCGCCCGGGACCGACGACCTGCCGGCCGCCGTCGAGGTGGCCGCCTACCGGATCGCCTCCGAGGCGCTGGCCAACGTGGCGAAGCACGCGCGGGCCCGGCACGTCACCGTCGCGCTGGACCGGGCCGGCGACGGCGCGCTGGTCGTGCAGATCGCCGACGACGGCGCCGGCATCGACCCGGCCGCGCCCGCGGGGGTCGGGCTGGTGTCGCTGCGCGAGCGGGCCGCGGAGCTGGGCGGCCGGTGCACGGTGGAGTGCCCCGCGACGGGCGGCACGGTGGTGCGGGCGGTCCTGCCCGCGGGAGGAGGGCCGGATGGGCGAGCCTGAGGAGCCGTTGCGGGTGCTGGTGGTCGACGACCACCCGGTGTACCGCGACGGCCTGGCGATGCTGCTCGGCTCCGTGCCCGGGCTGGTGGTCGTGGGCACGGCCGCCGACGGCGTCGACGCGGTCGCGCTGGCCCGGGAGGAGCAGCCCGACGTGGTGGTCATGGACGTGCAGATGCCGCGGCTGGACGGCATCGAGGCCACCCGCCGGATCACCACCGAGTCGCCGTCGGTGGGGGTGGTGGTGCTGACCATGAGCGAGGACGACGGCACCGTCTTCGCCGCCGTCCGGGCCGGGGCCCGCGGCTACCTGCTCAAGGGCGCCGACCAGGAGGAGGTCCTGCGCGCGGTGACCACGGTGGCGGGCGGCGGCGCGGTGTTCGGCGCAGCGCTGGCCCGGCGGATCGCCGAGTTCTTCGCGGCCGGGCCGGCCGGTCCCGGGACGGCCTTCCCGCAGCTGACCGCCCGGGAGCGCGAGGTGCTCGACCTGGTCGCGGCCGGCCGGTCGAACGCGCAGATCGCCGCGGCGCTCTACCTGTCGCCGAAGACCGTGCGCAACAACGTCTCCAACGTGCTGGCCAAGCTGCAGGTCACCGACCGGGCGCAGGCGATCGTGCGCGCCCGGGAGGCCGGCCTGGGGCGGTAGCGCCCGGGAATGGCGGTCCGGGACCGGTCGTTGACCCGGACATGACCACCTCCCCCCAGAAGCCCCAGGTCAGCAAGACCGACGAGGAGTGGCGGGCGCAGCTGTCGCCGGAGGAGTACGCGGTGCTCCGCCAGGCCGGCACCGAGCGGCCCTGGACCGGCGAGTACGTCGACACCAAGACCGTCGGCGTCTACGAGTGCCGGGCGTGCGGCGCCGAGCTGTTCCGCTCGGAGACCAAGTTCGACTCGCACTGCGGCTGGCCGTCGTTCTACGAGGCCTCCGCGGAGGACAACGTCCTGCTCCGCGAGGACCGCGGCTTCGGGATGGTCCGCACCGAGGTGCTGTGCGGCACCTGCCACAGCCACCTGGGCCACCTCTTCGACGACGCCCCGCAGACGCCCACCGGCGACCGCTACTGCATCAACTCGGTGAGCATCAAGCTCCAGCCCGCCGAGTAGGCGCGCATCACGCCTGAGGGCGGCTACCGATTCGTCGGTAGCCGCCCTCTGGCATGTCGGGGCGTCGCGCCCCGGCTCTGGGGGTCGTTCTCGCGCCTCCGGGGCCCTGCAGCATCCCGGGAGCGCGAGCAGCACCCCCGAAGTGCGTCAGGGCAGGTCGGCGACCAGCTCCGCGACCGGCTTGCGAGTGCCGGTGTAGAACGGCACCTCCTCGCGCACGTGCCGGCGGGCGCGGCTGGCCCGGAGGTCGCGCATCAGGTCGACGATGCGGTGCAGCTCGTCGGCCTCGAAGGCGAGCATCCACTCGTAGTCGCCGAGGCCGAACGAGGCGACCGTGTTGGCCCGCACGTCGGGGTAGGGCCGGGCCTGCATGCCGTGCTCCTTGAGCATGTCCCGCCGCTCCTCGTCGGGCAGCAGGTACCACTCGTAGGAGCGCACGAACGGGTAGACGCAGACGAAGCGGCGCGGCTCCTCGTCGGCCAGGAACGCCGGGATGTGGCTGCGGTTGAACTCCGCCGGCCGGTGCAGGGCCATCTGCGACCACACCGGCTCCAGCCGCCGGCCCAGCGCGGTGCGCCGCAGCCGGGTGTATGCCTCCTGCAGCGCCTCCGGCGTCTCGGCGTGCCACCAGACCATGAGGTCGGCGTCGGCCCGCAGACCGCTGACGTCGTAGGTGCCGCGGACGACGACGTCCTTGCCGGCCAGCTCCTCCACCAGCGCGGCGGCCTCGTCGGCGGCGGCGGTGCGCGACTCGTCGCCGAAGGGCCGGGCCAGCTTGAACACCGACCACATCGTGTAGCGGATGCTCGCGTTCAGCTCGTTCGCCCGCTTGCCGATGCTGCGTTCCTCGACCTGCTGCTCGCTCATGCGCCCATTGTCGCGCGCCCCCGGCGCCGGCCCGGAGCAGGGCCGGGCCGGGGGTGCGGCCGGCACCTGTTCCGGGCGCCGGCGGACCTCAGCCCGCGGCGGGGGTCGTGCTCGGCCGCCGCGACGGAGCGGGACGCGCGTCGCGGCAGTCGCCGCACGCGGCCATCCACACGTGGTGGCGCAGGCAGCGCGCGGGGCGGTTGCGGTCGGTGGAAATCGGTTGGGGGCGGTGCACTTCTCTCACTCCGGACCCAACGCCCGCAGCCCCTCGGGCATGCCGTGACCCGGGTCGCCCGCCCCGCCGCTCAGGCTGGCACGACCGCCAGCAGCGGCCGGCGGTTCCGGCCGGGCAGGCAGGCCAGCGCGGCCAGGGCCAGCGCGACGCCGTCCTCGAGCAGCGCCGCCCGGGTGTCGGGCATCCGCTCCCCCGCCCACCGCCGCCAGGCCAGGCCGCCGAACGAGCCGGCCAGCGTGCCGGCGACCCCCGCGGCCACAGGGAAGGCGCCATTCGCCCGGTCCCGCAGCGCCAGCCGCCACGCGCCCTCCGCACCGGCGAACAGCCGGGACACGAGGACGGCCGGCTCGGTGCGCGGCGGGATGCCCGGCTGCTTGTCGGCGACCACCTCGACCAGCACGCCGGCCGCCGCGAACACCTTCTTCACCGGGGACGTCCGGCCGACGGCGCCGCGGGTGGACGGCGCGGTCAGCACCGGTGCCGCGAAGCCGAGCGAGCTGCGGCTCCCGGCGGCCAGGCCGAGCAGCCCCGAGCGCAGCACCAGCCCCGCACGGGCCGGGATCCGCGGGGTCGCCCGCTCGCGCGGCGTGGGCACCGCCTCCAGCACCGCCTGCACCGCGGCGCCGTACGCCAGGTGGGGCACCACGTCGGCCGTCCAGTCGGCCGCCGACCAGGTGCGCGGGTCGTCGACGCCGAGCCCGGCGACCGTGCCGGTGGTGACCGCGTTCGACGCGGCACCGGCCAGCACGGCCCCGAGCGGCGCCGGGAAGCGCACGCCGAGGGACCGGACGACGCTGGCCGCGACCCCCACGCCCACGCCGTTGGCGACGCCGGCGAGCGCACCGAGCGCGGACCGGCGGGCCGCCCGTTCCCGACCGGAGCCGGGGATCGTCCACCCGGCGCGGGCGGCCAGGGCGTCGACGACGTCCTCGGGCACGCTGCTGGCCGGGCGTCCGCGGCGGGCCATGTCGAGGTGGTTGACGACGTTGAGCGCGACGGTGCCGGCCGCGCCGGCGGCCAGTCCACGCGCGAAGGACCCGGTCATGCCCCCGACCATGGTCACTGGGGCGCGCGGCGGCAAGCCGGGGCGACCGGCCGGCCGCTCACGCGAGGGCGTCGACCGCCCGGTGGGCGTCCCGGATGCAGGCCGGCACGCCGAGCCCCTCGAACGCGGCGCCCGCGACGGCCAGCCCGGGCACCCCGGCCACCGCGGCCCGGATCGCCGCCACCCGCTGCGGGTGGCCCACCTGGTACTGCGGCAGCCCGCCGCCCCAGCGGACCACCCGGGTGTCCAGCGGCTCCGGCCGGGACAGGCCGAGCAGGTCGGCGACGTCGGCCACCACGTCGGCGGCGAGCTCGCCGTCCGGGCGCTGCAGCTGAGCCTCGTCGCGGAAGCGGCCCACCGAGGAGCGCACCAGCAGCGCCTCCCCACCGGCCAGGTGCGGCCACTTGGCCGAGGACACCGTCACGCCCTTGACCAGCCGGCCGGTGACCGGGGGCACCAGCAGCCCCGAGCCGGCGGCGACGTCCTGCGCCGGGAACGCCATGGCGACGACGGCCATCGACGCGTACGGGATGCCCTGCAGCGGCTCGACGGCATCGGGGGCGACCTCGCCGAGCAGCCGCGCCGCCTTGCCCGCGGGCGCGGTGACGATGACCGCGTCGGCGGTGATCACGTGCGGCGCGGCGACCGGGCCGGCGGAGACCTCGAACCCGGTCGCGGTCCGGCGCAGCCCGTGCGCCGGGGTGCGCAGCCGGACGTCGGCCCGCGCCGCCTCCACCAGCGCCGCGGGCAGCGCGCCGAGCCCGGCGTCGACGGTGACGAAGACCGGGCCGTCGGCGTCCCCGCGGCTGCGGTTGCCGGCCTCGCGCGCGGCCGCGGCGGCGGCCAGCACAGAGCCGGCGCCGGGCAGCGCGGCGGCGAGCGCCGGCATCGTGGCGGTGAGCGACAGCTCGTCGGCCCGCCCCGCGTACACCCCGCCCAGCAGCGGCTCGACCAGCCGGTCGACGACCTCGTCGCCGAGCCGCTCGCGCAGCAGCCCGCCGACGGCGACGTCGCCATCGGCCGGCGACAGCGGGGGCAGCTCCGCCTCGGCGCGCACCCGGGCCACCCCGGCGGGGGTCAGGATCCCGTCGAGCCCCTCGGCCGAGGCCGGGACCCCCAGCACCGTGCCGGCCGGCAGGGGGTACCGGCCGTCGGGCAGCACCACCGACGCCTGCGTGGTGGCCGGCGCCACCAGCCGGTCGCCCCAGCCGAGCTGCTCCACCAGGCGCACCGCCTCCGGCACCCGCGCGAGCAGCGCCTCGGGGCCGGTGTCGTACCAGCTGCCCGCCAGCTCGATGCGGTGCAGCTTGCCGCCGATCCGGTCACCGGCCTCGAGGACGACGATCTCGTCGTCCGGCCGGCGCCGGCGCCACTCGACGGCGGCGGCCAGCCCGGTGATGCCGGCCCCGACGACGACCAGCCGGTTCGCCGGGGTGGGAGGGCGGGACGGAGTCATCGCGCCGTCAGCTCGTGCACCAGCGCGGCCACCCGGGTGAGCACGTCGGGATCGGTGTCGGGCAGCACCCCGTGGCCGAGGTTGAAGATGTGCCCGCGGGCCGCCTGCGCCTGCTGCACCACCCGCCGCACCTCCCGCTCGACGGTGTCCCGGTCGGCCAGCAGCACCGCGGGGTCGAGGTTGCCCTGCAGCGAGCGCCCCGGCCCGACCCGACGGGCCGCCTCGTCCAGCGGCACGCGCCAGTCGACGCCCACGACGTCCGCGCCGGCGTCGCCGATGAGCGGCAGCAGCTCGCCGGTGCCGACGCCGAAGTGGATCCGCGGCACGTCCCGCTCCCCCAGCCCGTCGAAGACCGCGCGCGAGTGCGGCAGCACCCGCTCGGCGTAGTCGGCCGCGGACAGCACGCCGGCCCAGGAGTCGAACAGCTGGACGGCCGAGGCGCCGGCGTCGACCTGGGCGCGCAGGAACGTCGCCGCCGACAGCGAGAGGCGCTCCAGCAGCCGCCCCCAGGCCTCCGGCTCGGCGTACATGAACGCCTTGGTGCGGGCGTGCTCCTTCGACGGGCCGCCCTCGATGAGGTAGGTGGCCAGGGTGAACGGGGCGCCCGCGAAGCCGATCAGCGGCGTCGGCCCGAGCTCGGCGACCAGCGCGCGCACCGCCGTCTCCAGGAAGGCCAGCTGCCCGGCGTCCAGGTCGGGCAGTGCGTCGACGTCCGCGACCGTCCGCACCGGGTTCGCCACCACCGGGCCGATGCCCGGCTTGATCTCGATGTCCACCCCCGCCACCACCAGCGGCAGCACGATGTCGGAGAAGAGGATCGCGGCGTCGACCTGGTGCCGTCGGACCGGCTGCAGGGTGATCTCGGTGACCAGGTCGGGGTCCTGGCAGGCCGCCAGCATCGCGGTGCCGGCGCGCAGTGCCCGGTACTCCGGCAGCGACCGGCCGGCCTGGCGCATGAACCACACGGGGGTCCGGGTCACCGGCAGACCACGTGCGGCGCGGACGAGATCGGAATCGGCCGGGGACGCGGCAGCGGGACTCACGACCGCCGATCCTCCCAGACCGCCCGCCCCGGGCTTCCCGCCGTGTCCCCGGGGGTGCGGCGCGTCGGCGCCGGTGCGCTCGTTCCCGGCCTACCCTGCGAGACGTGGAGCCGCGCGACCTGGCCGATGCCAGGGACCAGAGCAGGGAGGCCGACGCCGTCCCGGCGGAGTTCCGTGCTGCCCTGGAGTCGCTGGCGGCGGTGCGCGTGCGGCCGGAGATCGAGCTCGGCCTCATCCCGGCACCGCAGCGGCTCGCGCCGTTCGCCCACGCGCTCGGCGCCCGGGTCACCGACCCCGAGGGCGACGACGAGGACGAGATCGCCAGCGCGCGCTTCATCGTGCTGTTCGACCCGGCGGGGCACGAGGCCTGGCACGGCACAACCCGCTGCGTGGGCTACCTCTCCGCCGAGACCGACGAGGAACTGGTCGACGACGCGATGTTCTCCGAGGTGGCCTGGAGCTGGCTCACCGACGCGCTGAGCGAGTCCGGCGCCGGGCACCACAGCGTCGGGGGCACGGTCACCCGCACCGCCTCCACCCGGTTCGGCGACCTGGCCGGCCCCGAGCACTCGGTGGACGTGGAGATCCGGGCTTCCTGGACCGCCGAGGACACCGACCTCGCCCGGCACCTGCTCGCCTGGCTCGACGTCCTCGGCAACGCCGCGGGCCTGCCGCCGCCGGGAGTGCGGCTGCTGGGTCCCTCTGACCGGGTGGGTAGTGAGACTCTCTAACATCGACCTGGCACGGCGGGCGCCCGCCCGCTGAGCCGGTGTTCCTCGTCGAGGTTCCCGCGGCGGACCCGCGGGGCGCCGGTGGACGAGGACCGGCGAGAAGGTGGACGGCAACTGAGCACCGAGCCCACTCCCCAGCCCGCGGAGCGCGTGGCCCCGGACGGGGCCACCGACCCGGCTCCGGAAGCGACCCCCCTGCTCGCACCGCGCGACGGCCTCCCCCCGGTCATCGAGACCTCGACCCAGCTGGTCGAGTACGCCGCGGCGCTCCGCGAGGGCACCGGGCCGGTCGCCGTCGACGCCGAGCGCGCCTCCGGCTACCGGTACGGCCAGCGCGCCTACCTCGTGCAGCTGCGGCGTCACGGCGCGGGCAGCGGTCTGGTCGACCCGGTCCCGCTGCCCGACCTCTCGGTCATCCAGGACGCGATCGCCGACACCGAGTGGGTGCTGCACGCGGCCAACCAGGACCTGCCCTGCCTCGCCGAGATCGGGCTGGTCCCCGCGCGCATCTTCGACACCGAGCTCGCCGCCCGGCTCGCCGGCCTTCCCCGCGTCGGCCTGGGCGCCGTCGTCGAGTCGCTGCTCGGCTACTCGCTGGTCAAGGGGCACTCGGCCGCCGACTGGAGCACCCGCCCGCTGCCCGAGGAGTGGCTGGTCTACGCCGCCCTGGACGTCGAGGTGCTCGTCGACCTCCGGGACGCGCTGGCCGCGATCCTCGAGGAGCAGGGCAAGACCGAGTGGGCGCGGCAGGAGTTCGAGGCGATCCTCGCCGCCGGCCCGCCGCCGCCGAGGCAGGACCCGTGGCGCCGGGTGTCAGGGGTGCACAACCTGCGCAGCCGCCGCCAGCTGGGCATGCTCCGGGCGATCTGGGAGGCCCGCGACGAGCTGGCCCGCCGGCGCGACATCGCCCCCGGCCGGGTGCTGCCCGACTCGGCGATGGTCGCCGCCGTCCAGGCCGATCCGAAGAACGAGGGCTCGCTGCTCGAGCTGCCGGTCTTCCGCGGCCGGGCCAACCGGCGCCTGGTGGCGCACTGGTTCACCGCACTGGCCCGCGGCAAGGCGCTCCCCGAGGCGGAGCTGCCGCTGCACAGCAAGCCGGGGGACGGCCCGCCGCCGGCGAACCGCTGGGCCGACCGCGACCCCGCCGCCGCCACCCGCCTGCAGGCCGCCCGCGCCGGGCTCGCCGAGATCTCGGCGAAGCACGAGTCGATGCCGGTGGAGAACATCCTCTCCCCCGACCTGGTGCGCCGGATCATGTGGAGCCCGCCCGAACCGCGGGATCCCGCCGCGGTGGCCGCGGCGCTGCGCGCCGGTGGTGCGCGCGAGTGGCAGGTGGAGCTCACCACCGACCTGCTCACCGACGCGATCACCCGCGCCTGACCCCCCTGGGCATAGGAAGCTTTACCTGCGTAACGAGCCCCTAGGACGTAGGTAGAGCTTCCTATGCCCATCCCTGCGCCGGGGCCTGGCGGGGGCATACCAACGACGACGCCGGCGCCCTCCCGAGGAGGACGCCGGCGTCGGCGTGGTCACCTGCCGCCCGCCGGCCTGGAGCGCGGCGGGCGGCAGGGGTCAGCGGCGGGCCGTGGCGGCCCGTCGGCGGGCGAGCGCGTCCACGCTCGCGGCCAGCAGCAGGACGCCGCCGGTGATGATGAAGTTCAGGTACGCCGCGACACCCAGCAGGCCGAGCCCGTTGTTGATGATCGCGATGACCAGACCACCCAGGACGGCGTCCCTGGCCTTGCCCCGGCCGCCGAAGAGGCTGGTGCCACCGATGACGGCCGCGCCGACCGCGTACAGCAGGGTGTTGCCCGCACCCGCGTCGGGCGTCACCGAGCTCAGCCGGGACGTCGCCAGGATGCCGCTGATCGCGGCGAGGCTGGACGAGATCATGAACGCGGCGACCCGGATCCGGGTGACGTTGATGCCGGCCCGGCGGGCGGCCTCGGCGTTGCCACCGACGGCGTAGACGTGCCGCCCGAACGCGGTCCGGGCGAGCACGAAGGTGGCCACCAGCAGCAGCACCACGACCAGCGGCACCGCGTACGGGATGCCGGCCAGGTCGATCGCGGCCGCGAGCGCGCGGTCGACGCTGAGGATGGCGGTCACGCCGAAGACCACCGCGGCGATCAGGACGACGCGGGCCACCACGAGCGCGAGCGGCTGGTGGGCCAGGCCGCGGGACTTCAGCGACCGCCAGCGCCACAGCTCGAAGGCCGCGTACGCCACCGCGACGACCGCCGCCAGCACCCAGCCCAGGGTGACCGGCACGTTCTCGTTGGCCAGTGCGCGGATGACCGGCTCGCGCACGGGCACGGTGCCGCCCTGCCCGATGATCCGCAGGGTGACCCCCTGGAAGCCGAGGAAGAGGGCCAGGGTGACCACGAACGAGGGGATGCCGATGATCCCGACCAGGGTGCCGGTGAACACGCCGATCACCGCACCGGTGGCGATGGCGGCCAGCACCGCGATCGGCCAGGAGACGCCGACCTGGACCAGCAGCTGGGCCAGCACGGCGGAGCAGACGCCGCTGATCACGCCCGCGGACAGATCGATCTCGCCCAGCAGCAGGACGAAGACCAGGCCCATCGCCAGCACGATGATCGGCGTGGCCTGGACCAGCAGGTTCGAGAGGTTCAGCGGCGTCAGGAAGGTATCGGGCCGGAGGACCGTGAAGAAGATCCCCAGGACGATGATGCCGAGGATGGCCGGCAGCGCGCCCAGGTCACCGGCCCGCAGCTTGTTCAGGTAGCCGCGGACGGCGCCGCCCACGGTGTTGTCCTGGCGATCGCCCTCGAAGCCCGCGGCCGGCTTGTGCGGCCCGCTCGCCTCGGCGGCGGTCAGGGTGTTGCTCGACATGGAAGTCCTCTCAGTCCTCGAGCGCGTCGGGCGCGAGCCCCAGCTCGCCGGAGCGGCCGGAGGTGATCAGCTCGATGATCTGCGTGCGGTCGACGTCGGAGATGGGGACGTCCGCGGCCACCCGGCCGAGGTAGAGCGCGGCCACGCGGTCGGCCACCTCGAAGACGTCCACCATGTTGTGGGTGATGAAGACGACGGCGTGGCCGGTGTCGGCGAGCCGCCGCACCAGGTCCAGCACCTGCCGGGTCTGGGCCACGCCCAGAGCCGCGGTCGGCTCGTCGAGGATGACCAGCTTGGACTCCCAGAGGACCGCCTTGGCGATCGCGACCGTCTGCCGCTGACCACCGGAGAGGCTGGAGACCAGCTGGCGCACCGACTTCAGGGTGCGCACCGACAGCTTGGCCAGCGTGTCCCGCGCGGCCTCCTCCATCGACGCCTCGTCCAGGACGATGCCCTGCTTGCGCTCGCGGCCGAGGAACATGTTCTGGACGACGTCGAGGTTGTCGGCGAGCGCGAGGTCCTGGTAGACGACCTCGATGCCCAGCCGGGCGGCGTCGCGGGGCCCGTTCAGCTGGACCGGCTTCCCCTCGAACTCCACCGTGCCGGAGTCGATCGGGTGGATGCCGGCGATGGACTTGATCAGGGTGCTCTTGCCGGCGCCGTTGTCACCGACGAGCGCGGTGACCTTGCCGGGGTAGACGTCGAGGTGGACGTCGTGCAGGACCTGGACGGCCCCGAAGCTCTTGTTGACCCCCCGCAGGCTGAGCGTGGGGCGCTCGAGGGCCGGGGGGGTCGTGCTCTCAACGGGTGCGGACACCGCTGCGTCCTTCCTGCAGGGGATCGGCCCGGGTGGGCCGTGGTGTGACGGAGTGGCGCCCGGCGGGCCCCGGGAGGCCCGGGACCCGCCGGGCGGGGAGCACGCGACCGGGGCACCCGCGTTCGGGTGCCCCGGCCGGATGCCTCAGGAGATGCCGAGCTCGGTGCAGGCCGCGGCGTACTCACCGGTGCAGACGTCGGCGGCGGTCTGGTAGCCGTCGTCGATGACCTGCTTGACGTTCTCGCGGGTGATCGAGACCGGGTCCAGCAGGACCGACGGCACCTCACGGTCGCCCTCGACGTCCTCGACCGAGCCGTCGACCTGCGGCTCCTCGCCGTTGACCAGCGCCACCGCGAGCTCGGCCAGGGCGTTGGCCTCCTCCTCGATCGGCTTGTAGACCGTCATGCACTGGTTGCCGGCGAGGATGTTCTGCAGGCCCTCGACCGTGGCGTCCTGACCGGTGACGGGCACCTGGCCGGCCGCGTTGTTGCGGCCGAGGATCGAGACGACCGCGTTGGCCAGGCCGTCGTTGGCGGCCACCACGCCCTGGATGTCGCCACCGGCCTGGGTGTACATCTGCTCGAAGATGGTGGCGGCCTGCTGGTTGTCCCACTCGGGCACGGACTGCTCGGCGACCTGGGTGTACTGGGTCATCGGGTCGAGGACCTCGTGCGCACCCTCCGAGAAGAGGGTGGCGTTGTTGTCGTCGGGCGAGCCGTTGAGGAACGCGATGTTCGCGGCCTCGTCACCCAGGCAGTCGGCCAGGCCCTGGCCCTGCAGACGGCCGACCTCGGTGTTGTCGAAGGAGACGTAGTAGTCGCTCTCGCCGCCGAGGGTGAGCCGGTCGTAGTCGATCGTCTGCACGCCCTGCTGCTCGGCCTGCTGCTGGATCGCCGCACCGGAGGCCGAGTCGAGGTTCGTGATCGCCAGGACGGTGACGCCCTCGGTGATCATCTGCTCCGCGATGGTCGCCATCCGCTGCTTGTCGCCCTGGGCGTTGTCGATCTCGTACTCGACGCCGGCCTCCTCGAAGGCCGCCTCGAGCAGCGGGCGGTCCGCGGACTCCCAGCGGGCCGAGGAGGCGGTGTCGGGGAGGATCACGCCGATCTTGCCGGCAGCAGCCTCGCCGCCGCCGGCCTCGCCGCCGCCGTTGCCGCTGTCGTCGCCACCGCACGCGGCCAGGCCGAAGACCATGGCCGCTGCGATCGCCGTCGTCACAGTGCGCCGTCGCGCCATGAGAGGGACCTCTATTCGTTGGGGTTACAGATAAATTCCGGCGGGTCATCTTGCGCGCCGGTCGCTTGTGACCGCAAGCACACCCCCTGGCCGTTGCCGGACCGTGATCCGGAACCCCCTCGAACGGGGGGTCGTGCCGCGCTTGGTCGACCGGTTACCGGCGGGTAACTTATACCCACCGGCCCTGCCGGGCCGGTTCCACGTCCTGCGGAGGTCCTGTGTCATTCCAAGAGCGCCGGCCGCGCGCCCTGCGCGAGGTCGTCTTCGTCGACGGCGTGCGCACCCCGTTCGGCAAGGCGGGCCCTGCGGGCATCTACGCCGAGACGCGCGCCGACGACCTGGTCGTCCGCTGCATCCGCGAGCTGCTGCGCCGCAACCCGGCGCTGCCGGCCGACCGCGTCGACGAGGTGGCCATCGCCGCCACCACCCAGATCGGCGACCAGGGGCTCACCCTGGGCCGGACCGCCGCGCTCCTCGCCGGGCTGCCGAAGACGGTGCCCGGCTACTCCATCGACCGCATGTGCGCCGGCGCCATGACCGCGGTGACCACCACCGCGTCGGGCATCGCCTTCGGCGCCTACGACGTCGCCATCGCCGGCGGCGTCGAGCACATGGGCAACCACCCGATGGGCGAAGGCGTCGACCCCAACCCGCGGATCATCAGCGAGAAGCTGGTCGACCCCTCCGCCCTGGTCATGGGCTCCACCGCGGAGAACCTGCACGACCGGTTCCCGCACCTGACCAAGGAGCGCGCCGACGCGTTCGCGCTGGCCAGCCAGCAGAAGTACGCCAAGGCCGTCGCCAACGGGCAGATCGGCCCGGAGCTGGTGACCATGGCGACCCGCTCGGCCGAGCACGGCTGGGGCGTCGCGACCGTCGACGAGCCGCCGCGGCCGCAGACCACCCTCGAGGGCCTGGGCACGCTGAAGACGCCGTTCCGCCCGCACGGGCACGTGACCGCCGGCAACGCCGCCGGTCTCAACGACGGCGCGACCACCTGCCTGCTCGCCGCCGAGGACGTCGCCGAGGAGCTCGGGCTGGACGTCGGCATGCGCCTGGTCGGCTACGGCTTCGTGGGCGTCGAGCCCGAGGTCATGGGCATCGGCCCGGTCCCCTCGACCGAGCGCGCGCTGTCCCGCACCGGCCTGACCATCGACGACATCGGCCTGTTCGAGCTGAACGAGGCCTTCGCCATCCAGGTGCTCGCCTTCCTCGACCACTTCGGCATCGCCGACGACGACGAGCGGGTCAACCCGTGGGGCGGCGCCATCGCCGTCGGCCACCCGCTGGCGTCCTCCGGCGTCCGCCTGATGACGCAGCTGTCGCGGCAGTTCGCCGAGCGCCCCGATGTCCGCTACGGCCTGACCGCCATGTGCGTGGGCCTCGGCATGGGCGCCACCGTCATCTGGGAGAACCCCCGCTGGGAGGGCAACAAGTGAGCAGTACTCACGGCACCGCGGTGTTCGAGAACGAGGTCGTGACTCGGGCCTTGGTCCGGTACCTGAGCTTCCCCGGCCTGTCGGGCGAGTTCGCGCTGATCACCATCGACAACGGGCACGACCACACCCGGCCGTCGACGTTCGGCCCCGGCGGGCTCGCCTCGCTGGACGCCGCCCTGGACGAGATCGCCGCCCACTCCCCCGCCCCCGCCGCCATCGGTGTCACCGGGAAGCCGTTCATCTTCGCCGTGGGCGCGGACCTCTCCGGAGTTCCGTCGGTGACCGATGCCGCCGCGGCCCGCCAGATCGCCGAGACCGGCCACCGGGTGTTCCGGCGGCTCAAGGACTCCGGGGTCCCGACGTTCGCCTTCGTCAACGGCGTCGCGCTCGGCGGCGGCCTGGAGCTGGCGCTGCACTGCCATTACCGGACCATCAGCGCCGGCGCGGCCGTCGCCTTCCCCGAGGCCTTCCTCGGGCTGGTGCCCGGCTGGGGCGGGACGCAGCTGCTGCCGAACCTGATCGGCATCGACGCCGCCGTCACGGTGATCGTCGAGAACGCGCTGGCCCAGAACAAGATGACGCCGGCGCCGAAGGCGGCGAAGCTCGGCCTCGCCGACGCGCTGTTCGAGCCCGCCGACTTCCTGGAGCGCTCGCTCGAGTGGGCCGCCGGTGTGCTCGGCGGCTCGGTGGCGGTCTCCCGCCCGGAGGTCGACCGCTCCGGCTGGGACGAGGCCATCGCCCGGGCCCGCGGCGTCGTCGCCGCCCGCACCCGCAACGCCTCCCCCGGCGCCGTGCGCTCGGTGGACCTGCTCGAGCTCGCCCGAGCCGGCGTGGACGGAGAGGCGTTCACCACCGGCACCGCCGCCGAGGACGACGCGCTCACCGAGCTGCTGATGAGCGATCCACTGCGGGCCTCGCTCTACTCCTTCGACCTGGTGAACAAGCGGGCCAAGCGGCCCGCCGGCGCACCGGACACGTCGCTGGCCCGCAAGGTCACCAAGGTCGGCGTCGTGGGCGCCGGGCTCATGGCCTCGCAGCTGGCGATGCTGTTCGTGCGGCAGCTGAAGGTGCCGGTCGTGCTGACCGACATCGACCAGGCGCGCGTGGACAAGGGCGTCGCCTACGTGCACGGCGAGCTGGACAAGCTGGCGCAGCGCGGGCGGCTGAACCCCGACAAGCTCAACCAGCTCAAGGGCCTGGTCACCGGCTCGCTGTCCAAGGACGTCTTCGCCGACGCCGACCTCGTCATCGAGGCGGTGTTCGAGGAGATGTCGGTCAAGCAGCAGGTGTTCGCCGAGGTCGAGGCGATCGTCTCGCCCGAGTGCGTGCTGGCGACCAACACCTCGGCGCTGTCGGTGACCGAGATGGCCGCCAAGCTCGATCACCCCGAGCGCGTGGTCGGGCTGCACTTCTTCAACCCGGTCGCCGTCCTCCCGCTGCTGGAGGTCGTGCGCGCCGAGCAGACCGACGACGCGACGCTGGCCACCGCGTTCGCCGTCGGCAAGGCGCTGAAGAAGAGCTGCGTGCTCGTCGCCGACGCCCCGGCGTTCGTGGTCAACCGGCTGCTCACCCGCTTCCTGGGCGAGGTCACCGCGGCCGTGGAGCAGGGCACCCCGGTGGAGGTGGCCGAGCGCGCGCTCGACCCGCTGGGCCTGCCCATGACGCCGTTCGAGCTGCTCTCGCTCGTCGGCCCCGCCGTCGCGCTGCACGTGGCCGAGCGCATGCACGAGGCGTTCCCCGACCGGTTCGCCGTCGGCGAGGGTCTGCGGAAGGTGGTCGAGCTGGGCAAGGCGAGCGTGTTCTCCGAGCCCGGCGTGGTGGACCCCGAGCTCGTGGACGCCTTCGCCGGCGACTCCCCGCTCACCGGGCAGCAGGTGCACGACCGGGCGGTCGAGGCGCTGGCGCAGGAGGTCCGGCTGATGCTGGACGAGGGCGTCGTGCAGGCGGTGCAGGACATCGACCTGGCCATGATCCTCGGCGCAGGGTGGCCGTTCTGGCTGGGCGGCATCTCCGCCTACCTGGACCGCACCGGCGTCTCGGAGCGGGTCACCGGTTCCCGGTTCCTGCCCCAGGGCGTGGCCTCCCTGCCCACCCGCTGATGATCCGGTGACCTGATCGTTCCGGGTCCTGGCTCACCGTCGACGGTGAGCCAGGACCCCGCACGGTGAGCCAGGACGACGGCCCCGCACCTCGACTAGGCGGCGCAGGCCGTTCGCCGCTGAACGAGGAATTCGCGGCGAGCGCTACAGGCAGCAGCTCAGCGTAGGCGGCGCCTGCCTAGGCGTTGGACTGTGAGGGCCGCCGGTGTCTTAACCTTCCGATGCTGCGCCGGAACCGCCGGTGAGCCAGGCGGTGACGTCGCTGGGAAGGTACTGCGAGATGGCCCTTACCGTCCTGCTACAGGCGGCCGCTGAAGACCCATCGACGACCGATCCCTTGGCGCGCGTTCTTGCGATCGCCGCCATTGGCATCTCGTTGCTTGCTCTCGTCCTAAAGCTTCTTGACTACCGACGCGGTGGCAGAGTGGAAAAGGCAGCTGCAGCCGCCGAGCAGCGTCGCGTCGAGGCCGAGCTAGCAGCCGGCGCACGGGTCAGGTTGGAGCTCATCCAGTGGTTCGACACGGGCGCCGGCGCAACAGAAGTCTCTTACGACGGATACCACGTACCGGGCGCCCCGTTCAGCTTGCAGCTGGCGAAGGACACCATCGCCAACGGGCCACCGAGCTACATCGGTGTTGTCGCCCGCAATTCGGGGCGAGCGAGCATTGAGGTCCGTCATGTCCGGCTGGAAGCCCGGCGCGAAGGCGGCCAGATTGCCAGCCGATCGGGGCCGCTGTACGGAGATCCTCTTCCAGGCACGGTGGACGGTCTCTCGTCTCGTCGTTGGGGCCTCGACCTGGTCACCATGGAAACGATTACCGGCAGCCTGGGGAAGGTGGACCTGCAGTTCGCGGCTGACCTCGGCGATGGCACCACTGTCCGAAGCGATCCCTTCAACTTCGACGTGCGACCGGGCCGCTAGTCGTGGCACGACTGCACGTCGGTGGCCGCTGGGCGGCGGTTGCCGCATCGGGGAAGGCAAGATGTCGCAAAGGCGGCCATTCCAGTCGAACCGGTCCAAGCCGGTCGGCCCGACGTTCCGATGCAACTCGGACGCCGTCGCCCGGGTATCCCTGCCCCGCGAGCTGGGGCTGGGAACAAGTTCGACGGTCTGCCACATGGTGACGTGCGAGGACGCATGAGCGCGACGGTGGATGGCGTGAGACGACCGGACTAGCGCGATGCCGGGCAGCCGCAGGACGGGCCAGGCTCAGCCGATACCTGACTGGCCCAGCGTCCCGATCAGGGGCGTCAGCGGAACTTGCTGGTGAGGCTGTCCATCGTGCGGTTCACCGAGGCCACCTTGATGTGCGAGAGCCCGGCCGAGGCGCCGGCGGCCAGCATCGCCTCGTGCGCGGCGCGCAGCGTCGCCCACACCTCGTCGGCCCCGCCCTCCAGCGTGGTGCCCAGCGCGCCCACCTCGTAGCGCAGCCCCGACGCCTGGATGACGGCGATCGCCGCCTCCACGTGGGCGTGCGGGTTCTCGTCGGTGCCGGGCGGGGACGGCGCCACCTGGATCTCGGCGATCACGGTCACCGCCGGCCCCCCTCGACGGGCTCGACGACGGCGGTCTCGCCGCGCTCGCCGACCTTGGCCGCCCACTCGGCGATGCGCCGCGCGACGTCCTGCTCGGTGAGGCCGACGTCGGCGAGCACCTGCCCGCGGCTGCCGTGCTCGAAGAACTGCTGCGGCAGCCCGACCGTGCGCACCGGCACGTCGCAGTCCCGGTCCTGCAGCTCCCGGGTGAGCGTGGTGCCCACTCCCCCGGCCCGGCCGCCGTCCTCGACGGTGACCACCAGCCGGTAGCCGGCGGCCATCCCGACGAGCTCCCCGGCCACCGGCAGCACCCACCGCGGGTCGACGACGGTCACCTCGATCCCGTGGTCGGCAGCGCGCTCGGCGACCGCCAGGCACAGCGGCACCATCGATCCGACGGCGACCAGCAGGACGTCGTCCTTGTCGCCACGGCGCAGCACGTCGACCGGACCGCGCCGCTCCAGCGCCGGGATGTCCGGCGGCAGCACACCCTTGGGGAACCGGATGACCGACGGCGCGTCGGAGATGTCGACGGCCTCGTGCAGCGCCTCCCGCAGCGTGGACTCGTCGCGGGGCGCGGCCAGGTGCAGGCCGGGCACCACCGAGAGGATCGACATGTCCCACATGCCGTTGTGCGAGGCGCCGTCCTCACCGGTCACGCCGGCCCGGTCCAGGACGACGGTGACCGGCTGGCGGTGCAGCGCGACGTCCATGAGCAGCTGGTCGAACGCGCGGTTGAGGAACGTGGAGTAGACGGCGACCACCGGGTGCATGCCGGCCATCGCCAGCCCGGCCGCGGAGGTGAGCGCGTGCTGCTCGGCGATCCCGACGTCGAAGGTGCGCTCGGGGAACCGCTCCGCGAAGGGGGCCAGACCCGTCGGGTGCAGCATCGCCGCGGTGATGGCCACGACGTCGGGGCGCTCGGCGCCCACGCGCACCAGCTCGTCGGCGAAGGCGTCGGTCCAGGCCAGCCCGGTCTTGCGGACGCTGGTCCCGCTGTCGGGGTCGAAGACGCCGGTGGCGTGCCAGGCGTCGATCTGGTCGGTCTCGGCCGGCGGGTAGCCGAAGCCCTTGGTGGTGACGGCGTGCACGATCACCGGGCCGCCGAAGGAGCGGGCCCGCCGGAGCGCGGACTCCATGGCCCGGACGTCGTGACCGTCGACCGGGCCGACGTACTTCATGCCGAGGTCCTCGAACATGCCCTGCGGCGACAGGACGTCCTTGAGGCCCTTCTTGATGGCGTGCAGGGCGTCGTACAGCGCCGAGCCCACGACCGGGGCCCTGTGCAGCGCCTGGCGCACCTGGAGCAGGGCGTTCTCGTAGCCGGGCCGCAGCCGCAGGGTGGCCAGCGCGTCGGCGACGCCGCCGATGGTCGGCGAGTAGGAGCGGCCGTTGTCGTTGACCACGATGACGACCGGCCGGTCCTGCGCCGCGGCGATGTTGTTCAGCGCCTCCCAGGCCATGCCGCCGGTGAGCGCGCCGTCGCCGATGACGGCGACGACGGGACGCGAGTCACCGCGGATGGCGAAGGCCTTGGCCAGCCCGTCGGCGTAGGACAGCGACGTCGAGGCGTGGCTGTTCTCCACCCAGTCGTGCTCGCTCTCGGCCCGGCTGGGATAGCCGGAGAGCCCACCCCGCTGGCGCAGCCGCTCGAAGCCCTCGACCCGGCCGGTGAGCATCTTGTGCACGTAGGACTGGTGGCCGGTGTCGAAGACGATCGGCTCGCGCGGGGAGTCGAAGACACGGTGCAGCGCGATGGTCAGCTCGACGCAGCCGAGGTTGGGGCCCAGGTGCCCGCCCGTGCGGGCCACGCTGGTGACCAGGGCATCACGGATCTCCGCCGCGAGAGCGGGGAGCTGGTCGGCGGGCAGGGCGCGCAGGGCCTCGGGACCCTGGAGCGATCGCAGGAGCGGCACGGCTCGGCGGTGTCCTCTCGATTGGGCGGCAGCTGCTCGGCAGCCGCCGACCCACTGTAACTGCGGTTTCGCGGGACTTCCGGTCGAGCGGGTGCCCCGGATGCACCTCACAGCCGCGGCACCCACCGCTCGCCGCGCAACGCGCCCGCCACCACCTCCACCCCGCGGGCGGCCGCGGCCAGCCGGGCACCCTCGCGCTCGTAGGCCGTCATCGCGGCCTCCAGGGCGTCGGCGGGCAGCTGGTCGGCCAGCTCGACGCGCAGCGTCCGCCACCCCCGGCGGGCCGCCTCCAGCCCGGCGGCGACGTGGTCGCCGGCGAAGCGGGCCAGCAGCACCGGGTACCGGCGGAGCACCTCGTGCGCGCGGTAGTCGGGCGGGACGAGGTCGAACAGCCACGCCACGGCGGTGCGCTCCCAGTCCGGCGCCCCCGGGGGCCGGACCTCCTCCGGCCATCCCGGCGGCACGGTCGCATCCACCCCACCAGTCTGCCGCACCTGTCGAACATGCGTTCGACGACGTGCCGCACACGCCGGCCGGGCTAGCTCAGGAGGCGACCTGCCGCTTCAGCCAGAACTGCTCGAAGCCCCAGCTGCCGGCGCCGCTGGAGTGGTAGCTGACCAGCTCCCACCCCTCGCCGCCGAGCTTGTTGAGCACCGAGCTGGTGTCGCCCTGCTGTCGTTCCGACTGACCACCGGGGAGCTTCACGCTCACTCCGGCTCGCTGCGACTCGGCGTCGTTGGCGGTGATGACCGAGGCGTACTCCCACGTGGGCACCCCTGAACCGTAGCCGAGGCGCCGCAGGCCGCCGCCGCTCAGTGCTCGGCGAGGTCGCGCAGCAGCTCCGCCAGGCGGTCGGCGATGAGCCGGTGACCGGCGTCGTTGGGGTGGATCGGGTCGAACCAGATGGTCGGGTCGGCCGGGTCGGTCCAGTTCTGCGCCGCCACGTCCACGAACCGGAGCCCGGCGGCGTCGGCCGCGGCCTCGATGTCGTCGTTGATGTCGTCGATCGTCCCGGCCGGCGTCCCCGGGTTGTAGGACGCCCCGAGCACGAGGACCCGGGTGTCGGCGTCCTTCTGGGCGGCCAGGCGGGCCAGCGTGTCCCGGGCGGCCGGCGCCAGCGCCCCCGGTTCCCCGATGCGCTCGTTGAGGCTGCCCTGCACGACGATCACGTCGCTGCCGGTGGCCAGGGCCTGGCCGATGCGCTCGGCGTAGGTGCTGCCCGCGCCGCCGCCCCCGACGAGGGTGTAGCCGCTGCCGCCCACGCCCAGCACGTCGTAGTCCCACCCCAGGGCCTCCCCGGTCAGCTCGGGGTAGCCGTGCCGGTCGGAGGCGCCGTAGCCCGCGGTCCAGGAGTCCCCGAGGAAGACCACCGACGACGGTTCCTGCCGCTCCTGCTCGACCGCCGGCGGCCGCTCGGTGACCGCCGGGGTCTGCGCCGCGGTCACCGGCGACTGCGCGGTGACCGACTGCACCTCCGGCCCGGCTCCGGGATCCGCCGCGATCGCGGTCCCGACCAGCACCGCTCCGCCGGCACCGACCGCGACCACCGCCCACCAGCGCGCCCGCCGCCGCTCCGTCCTCATGCCCACGACGGTAAGCCGGTCACCCGGCGTCCACTCACCCCACCCGGCACGGCGCGCCGACGCCCCGCTGCCCGGCACCGGGTGGACCGCGCCACGTCGGGCGCAGCGGTCAGGACCGGGCCTCGGCCGGGACCAGCAGCGCCACGCACTCCACGTGCGCGGTCATCGGGAAGGCGTCGTACGCGCGGACGGCGGCCGGCCGGTAGCCGGCCTCGGCGAAGGCGGCGACGTCCCGGCCCAGGGCGGCCGGGTCGCAGGCCACGTAGACGACGGCCCGGGCGCCGGTGCCCGCCAGCAGCCGGCTGACCGCCCGGCCGGCGCCGGCGCGCGGCGGGTCGAGGACGACGACCTCGGGCGCCGGACCGAGCTCGACGAGCAGCTCCGCCAGCCCTTCGGCGTCCACGTCGCCCTGCCAGACCTCGGCCTGCGGCAGGGCGGCGAGGTTCGCGTCGGCGGCCGCGCACGCCGCGGGGTCGGACTCCACGCAGATCACCCGGCCGTGCTCCCCGGCGGCGGGGGCGAGGGCGCCGCCGAACAGGCCTGCGCCGGCGTAGAGGTCCAGGACGGTCTCGCCCGGCCGCACGGCGGCGAGCTCCGCGACGGCCCCGACGAGCGCGTCCGCGGCGGCGGGGTGCACCTGCCAGAAGCCGGTGCCCTCCACCTCCCAGTCCCGGCCCGCGGCCCGCCGTCCGGCCCGCCCGGCCGGCTCCTGCGGCGTCGTCCGCCCGGCCGGGAGCACCTCGGTGCGCTGCGGCCGGCCGCGGCGGTCCAGCCGGGTGGTGGTCACCGCGCCCGCCGAGTCGACGGACACGTCGACGGCCCCGGCGCCGGACCAGCGCCGCGAGAGCACCGCCCGTGCCGCCGGTTCCACCGTGATCGGGCAGTCGTCCAGCACGACCAGGTCGTGCGAGCGGTGCCGCCGCAGGCCGGCCGCGCCGGTCCGGTCGACGGCGAACCGGGCGCGCGACCGCCACCGGAGGGGACCGCCGGGCAGCGCTTCCACGACCAGGTCCGCCACCACCGGGTCGCCGGCGTCCAGCCCGCCCAGGCGCACCAGCTGCTCGCGCACGACCGCGGCCTTGAGCCGGCGCTGCTCCGCGGGGTCGACGTGCTGCCAGTCGCAGCCACCGCACTTCCCCGGGCCGCTGTACGGGCAGGGTCGCTCGACCCGGGCGGGCGCGGCCTCGAGCACCTCGACGGCGTCGGCGCGGCAGAAGCCGCGGTGCCGGTCCTCGGTCACCCGGACCCGCACCCGCTCCCCCGGCAGCGTGTGCCGCACGAAGACGACCCGGCCCTCGTGCCGGGCCACGCAGTGCCCGCCGTGCGCGACCGGCCCGACCTCGACCTCGAACTCGCGGCCGAGCCACCCGAGGCCCTGCTCAGCCATAGGGCGACGCCTCGGGCTGGTCGTCGGTGATCCCGCGCCGCAGGTCCCCCGGCGCGGGGCCGCCCCGGCGGCCGTCGCCGTCGTCGTGCCCGACCGAGCTCTCCAGCTGCCAGGGCACGGTCGTGATCATCACCCCGGGCTGGAACTGCAGGCGGGCCCGCAGGCGCAGCGCGCTCTGGTTGTGCAGCGCGTTCTCCCACCAGTGGCCGACCACGTACTGCGGCACGAACACCACGACCAGCTCCCGGGGGCTGTCCCGCCGGATGCCCTTCACGAAGTCGACGACCGGGCGGGTGATCTCCCGGTACGGCGACTCCAGCACGGTCAGCGGCACGGGGATGTCGAAGCGCTCCCAGTCGGCCTGCAGGTGCCGGGTGTCGGCATCGTCGACGTTCACCGTGAGCGCGGTGAGCTGGTCGGGGCGGGTGGCCCGGGCGAAGGACAGCGCCCGCAGCGTCGGCTTGTGCACCTTGGAGACCAGGACGACGGCGTGCACCTTGCTCGGCAGGGTGCGGGCGTCGGTGTCGGGGACCAGCTGCGCGGAGACGTGCGAGTAGTGCCGGTTGATCCCGCGCATCAGGACGAACAGGATCGGCATCGCGACCAGCACCAGCCAGGCGCCGTGGGTGAACTTCGTGGTCACGATGATCACGAGCACGACCGTGGTCAGCGAGCCGCCGACGGTGTTGATGATCTGCGACCGGCGCATGCGACGGCGGTCGGCCGGGTCGTGGCTGGCGCGCATCTCGCGGTTCCAGTGCCGCACCATGCCCCACTGCCCGATGGTGAAGCTGGTGAAGACGCCGATGATGTAGAGCTGGATCAGCCGGGTGACGTCGGCGTCGAAGGCGACGATGAGCAGCACGGCGAACCCGGCCAGCAGCAGGATGCCGTTGCTGAAGACCAGCTTGTCCCCGCGGGTGTGCAGCTGGCGGGGCATGAAGCGGTCCTGGGCCAGCACCGAGCCCAGCAGCGGGAAGCCGTTGAACGCGGTGTTGGCCGCCAGGATCAGGACCAGCGCCGTGGCGGCCTGGATGTAGAAGAAGCCGACGGAGCCGTCGCCGCCGAACACGGCCGCCGCGAGCTGCGCGATGACCGTGCGCTGCGGCTCGGTCTCGCAGTTCGCGAACCCCTCGAGGTCGCAGGGGTGCTCGACGTACTTGACGTCGGCCAGCAGGGCCAGGGCCGTCACGCCCGCGAACATGCTGGCCGCGATGCCGCCCATGAGCGCCAGCGTCGAGGCGGCGTTCCGGCTCTTCGGCGGCCTGAACGCCGGCACCCCGTTGGCGATGGCCTCCACCCCGGTCAGCGCGGTGCAGCCGGAGGCAAAGGCCCGGAGCGCGAAGAACAGCAGCGCCAGGCCCGCCATGTTCTCGTAGCCGGGCTCGGGGGTGACCGTGTACTGCGAGGTCTCCGCGACCAGGCGCTCGTCGGTGAAGAACCACCGGATGAGCCCGGTGACGATCATGACCCCGATCCCGGTGATGAACAGGTAGGTCGGGGCGGCGAAGGCCTTGCCCGATTCCCGCAGACCACGCAGGTTCGCGGCCGCCAGCAGCGCCACCAGGCCGATGGCGATGGCCACCCGGTGCTCGTTCAGCGACGGGAACGCCGAGATGATGTTGTCCGTGCCCGCCGACACCGACACGGCGACGGTCAGGACGTAGTCGACCAGCAGCGCGCTGGCGACCACCAGCGCCGCGAACTGCCCGTGGTTCTTCATGGCGACCTCGTAGTCACCACCCCCCGACGGGTAGGCGCGCACCACCTGCCGGTAGCTGAGGACGACGGTGACGAGCAGCAGCACGACCCCGACGGCCAGCCACGGGGCCAGGTACAGGAACGCCGTCCCCGCGAGGGTCAGGACGATCAGGATCTCCTGGGTGGCGTAGGCCACCGAGGACAGCGGGTCGCTGGCGAAGATGGGCAGCGCGTAGCGCTTGGGCAGCAGCGACTCGCCGAGCCGGTCACTGCGGACGGCTCGGCCGAGGACCAGCCTCTTCGGGAGATGGCCGAGGTCGGACAGCGTTGGCACGGCGCGATGGTACGGACGCCGGAGGGTTGCGAGCGGGTGACTCGGCGCACCCCTCCCCTCCGGGGGGAACCGGCGTCCCTGCCCCGTCGGGGCCGTCTCGCGGGTGTAGCTTCGCGCCCGGGAACGCGCCGGCGGACGGAGCCGGCGTGCCCGGATGCAGCGGGGAGTGACACGTGCACGTGGTCGTGATGGGCTGCGGCCGTGTCGGCTCGGCCATCGCCCGGCGCCTGGAGCAGATCGGTCACAGCGTCGCCGTGATCGACCAGGACCCCGAGGCCTTCCGGCGGCTGGGGCCCGAGTTCACCGGCCGCCAGGTCACCGGGCTGGGCTTCGACCGGCAGACGCTGCTGGACGCCGGCATCGACTCCGCCGGTGCGTTCGCCGCGGTCAGCAGCGGAGACAACTCCAACATCATCTCCGCCCGGGTGGCCCGCGAGACGTTCGGCGTCCAGCACGTGGTCGCCCGCATTTACGACTCCAAGCGCGCCGAGGTCTACGAGCGCATGGGCATCCCCAGCGTCGCGACCGTCCCGTGGACGGTGAACCGGCTGCTGCGCGAGCTGCTGTCGGTCAAGGTCAGCGAGCTGTGGCGGGAGCCGACCGGCAAGGTGCTGCTCGTGCGGGTCACCGTCACCGAGGGCTGGGTCGGCCGGAAGCTGGTCGCCCTGGAGAGCGCCACCGGCGCGCGGGTGGCCTGGCTGGTCCGCTTCGGCGAGGCGCAGCTGCCCACCCCGGCCACCGTCCTCCAGGACGGCGACCAGCTCGTCGTCGCGCTCACCGACGAGCTCACCGCCCGCGTGCACGAGGTCGTCGAGCGCGGCCCGCAGGAAGGCGGCCACTGATGCGCGTCGCGATCGTCGGGGCCGGCGCCGTCGGCCGCTCCATCGCCGGTGAGCTGCTGGAGAACGGGCACACCGTCATGCTCATCGAGAAGGACGGCCGCAAGGTGCGCACCCGCTCGGTGCCCGGCGCCGAGTGGGTGCAGGCCGACGCCTGCGAGGTCTCCTCCCTGGAGGAGGCCCAGCTGGCCACCTGCGACGTCGTCGTCGCCGCGACCGGTGACGACAAGGCCAACCTCGTCGTCTCGCTCCTGGCCAAGACCGAGTTCGCGGTGAACCGGGTCGTCGCCCGGGTCAAGGACCCGCGCAACGAGTGGCTCTACACCGAGGCGTGGGGCGTCGACGTCGCCGTCTCGACCCCGCGCGTGCTCGCCGCCCTCGTCGAGGAGGCGGTGACCGTCGGCGACGTCGTCCGGCTGATGAGCTTCCGCAAGGGCGCGGCCAACCTCGTCGAGATCACCCTCGGCGACGACACCCCCTGGGTCGGCCGGGCGCTCCGCGAGGTCCCGCTCCCCCGCGAGACCGTCCTCACGGCCATCCTGCGCGGCGACCGGGTGGTCACGCCGTCACCGGACGAGCCGCTGGAGAGCGGGGACGAGCTGCTGTTCGTCTCGCACGGCGACACCGAGGAGCAGCTGCAGTACGTCTTCGCCCCGGAGGGACCCGGCCGCGCCGAGGGCTGAGCGAGGCCCCCGCCCTCGCTCAGGGAGCGGGGTCCTCGGCCGGCGGCGTGCGGTGGCGGTGCAGCCGGGACACGACCCAGAGGGTGACCAGGAGCGCCACCGCGGTGACCGGCAGGCCCAGCGCGATCGACGCCACGCCCAGCAGGTCGTCCTCGTCGGCGAGGTAGAGCGGCCCCTGCACCGCCACCCGCAGCAGGAAGGTGCCGGCCCACAGGACGGTCAGCCAGGAGTAGGCCCGCACCATCCGCCGGTCGGTGCGCCAGTGCCGCTCCGCCGGGGCCGACGCCGCGGCCCCCGCCCCTGGCGGTGAGCTCACCGCCCCACCCGTGCCGCGCAGCCCGGGCACCGCGCCGGCGCTCAGGCTGCCCAGGTGGCTGGGCGCCAGGAACTCGGCGACGACGCCCACCAGGGGCCAGCGCACCAGGACCGACCCGAGCAGGACCACCCCGATGACGGCGTTGCGGATGATGCCGGGGGCGTAGAAGTTCCGGGCCTCCCCGGAGGCGGCGGCGATGGCCACCGCCACGGCCACCCCGAACAGGCCGCTGACCGCCTGCTGGGTGCTCTCCCGCCGGACCATCCGGAGCACGAAGACGACCACGGCCGCGGCCACCGCCGCCCAGATGCCGGCGCGGAGCCCGCCGATGCCGTTGGCGACCACGAAGGTGAGCGTGGGCACCGTGGCGTCGACCATGCCGCGCCAGCCACCCAGCTGGGACAGCACCTCGTCCCGGCCGAAGACCGGGCGGTCAGCCGCCGGCGCCTCGCGTTCGTCCTCGCCGTCGGCCGGCGGACCTGCTGCGGTCACCCTCGTCCCCTCTGCTCGACGACCTGTCGCCCGCGCACGGCGAGCCCTGCCCGGCGACCGTCGGTCAGCCGGCGGCCAGCTCGTACCAGGGGTTGTAGATGACCTGCCGCCCGTCGAACGCGGCGAACCGCCCGCGGGCGGTGAGCGTGCGCCCCGGCTCGATGCCGGGGATGCGGCGGCGGCCCAGCCAGACCAGCGTCACCGAGCCCGAGCCGTCGAACAGCTCGGCCTCCAGCGTCGGCACGGTCTCCCGCGGCGTGTAGACCACCGACTTCAGCCGGCCGGTCACCGTGACCACCGCGCCCTTGCGGCACGAGCTGACCGGCTCGCAGCCGGCGCTGGCCGTACCCGCCCTCAGCTGCTGGGCGTCGATGGTCTGGTCGTCGGCGGTGAGTCGCTGCATCGCGCGCGACCACCAGCCCGCCGATCGGGTCTCCGTCACGGCTCCAGCGTAGTGGGGCCGGCGCCGCCTGCCGACCACGCACGGTGTCGTCTGCGTCGCGTCGCGCCGGTCAGGCCGGCCCGGCAGCGGGCGGCGGGACCGGCCCGGCGCCCGGCCGGCCGCCCGCCTGCGGCGGGGTGGTCTGCTGCCCGGGCTGCTGCACCGCCTGCTGCCCGGGCTGCTGCACCGCCTGCTGCCCGGGCTGCTGCGCCGCCCGCTGGGCGGCCTGCTGGGCGGCCTGCTGGGCCGCCTGCTGGGCCGCCTGCTGGGCGGCCAGCTGCGCCGCCGCCTGCGGGGGCAGCGCCAGCGGCAGCGGCTCCCGCACCGGCATGGGCTCGCTGCCCCGGACGACGACGATGCCCCGGAACGCCTGCTCCAGCGCCGCGGTCTCGGCCTCGGCACCCGCGACCGGCGAGCCGCTGAGCAGGCCCCGGAGGAACCAGCGGGGCCCGTCCACGCCGAGGAAGCGGGCCGGGCGCCGGACCGCCTGCGGGGCCTGCTGACCCGGCTGCGGCGGCAGGGCCGCGACCACGGTGCCCGCCAGCTCGACGCCGAACGGGCCCTCGACCTCGCGCAGGGACGCCCCCTGCCCCGACGCGGTGCGGGCCAGCTCGACCCGGATCTCGTCCCAGATGCCGGCCGCACGCGGGGCCGCGAACGCGGCCACCTGCAGCTGCGAGTTCCCGTGGCGGAGGGTCGCGCCGATGACCTTCTGCTGCGGGTTGAGCTCCACCCGCAGGTCCATCCCGGGTAGCGCGGGCAGCCGGATGGCGCCCAGGTCGATCCGGGTCACGCCGTCGTCCGGGGCGTCCCCCTCGTCCCACGGGCCGGTGGTGGCCTCGACGTCCCGGATCCGCTGCTGCGGCTCCGGCGGGACCCCCCGCTCGCGCAGGCTGCGGTCGATCCGGTTGCGCCGCCGTCCGAACGGCATGTCAGTTCCGCCCCTCGAGTGCTGTCGTGTCGCCGGGCGCGGGCGCTGCCCGGTGCCCGCCGGTGGAGCCGTGCCCGCCGGCGCCGCGCTCGCTGGCCGGCAGCTCGGCCACGGGCACGAAGCGCGCCCGGGCGACCGGCTGGACGACCAGCTGGGCGATGCGGTCCCCGCGGGACAGCCGCACCGGCGTGGTCGGGTCCAGGTTGATGAGATTGACCTTGATCTCGCCCCGGTACCCCGAGTCGATGGTGCCAGGAGCGTTGACCACGCTCAGGCCCAGCCGGTGGGCCAGCCCGGAGCGGGGGTGCACGAAGCCGGCGTACCCCTCGGGGATGGCCACCGCGATCCCGGTGCCCACCAGGCGCCGCTCGAACGGGGCGAGCTCCACGTCCTCGGCCGCGGTCAGGTCGGCGCCGGCGTCACCGGGCAGCGCATAGCCGGGCAGGGCGCCGCCGGGGCCGGTCAGGACGACCGGCACGGCCGGGTCGGCGGAGGATTCGGGCACGACGGCGATCCTATGAGCACCCCCGCGGCCGGCACCCCGCGCAGGCTCGCTCAGGGCGGCGGCGTCCGGAGATCGCCCAGCACCCGGCGGGCGAGGGACTCGGTGGCCCTGCGGTTGACCCGGCTGGAGAGCGCCGCACCGAGCAGGAGCGGCGCGGCCGACGGCGCGGACCCGGCCAGCCGGCGGGTCAGCCGGCGGCGCAGCGCGCGCAGACCCGCCGTGCCGAGCAGCGAGCCCAGGCCGGCGGCGCCGGCGCCCGCGCCGGGGACGGCTCGCTGCTCCGACCAGCCGGCCAGGTACGCCTGGGCGCGCGCCGTGGCGTCGCCGGGTGCGCGGCGGCCGTGCAGCTCGTGCAGCTCGCCGATGAGCACGACCTCGACCGCGGCGACCAGGACGGTCTCCGCGCCCAGCTCCAGGGGGACGGCGAGCAGCGAGGGCGGGGCGAACCAGTGCGCGGCCGAGAGCCCGCCCGTGGCGGCGCCGATCCCGGAGGTGAGGCGGGCGGCCCGCTCGACCAGGGCGTCGGCGATCTCCTCGTCGGAGGCGCCGGGATGAGCGGCGCGCAGGGTGGCGGCGTCCCGGATCGGCAGCCGCGGCACCGCGGCGGCCAGCAGGTCACCCAGCAGCGCGCCCGGGTTGCGGGCCTCCCCCGTTCCCCCGCCGGCCTGCGGCGGAGTGGAGGTCCCGGCCGCCCCGGAGAAGGCGGCGGTGACCGCACCGGCGACGGCACCGACGACGTCCCGGAGCCCGCCGGCCGCCGACCGGCCGGCCGCCGTGCCGGCCAGTCCCGCCACGGCGTCGGCGACCGCGCGGCCGGCCCGCAGCAGCGGGCTCTCCTCGGCCGCCGGCGGAGCCGGCACCGGCCGCGGCGCCGGGACGTCGCGCGGCGCCCCCGTGCGTGGCCCCTCGGTCATCGGTCCCCCCGGTGAGGTGGTGCGACTGCCCCCGTGCAGGGCCCCGCCGCGAGCGTGCGGGTGGCGGGGTGCACGGGGGTCCTCCTAGGCGCAGTCGCGGCAGAACACCTGGTCGCCACGGGTGGCGGCGAGGCGGCTGCGGTGCTGCACCAGGAAGCAGCGCGAGCAGGTGAACTCGTCCTCCTGCTTGGGCAGGACCCGGACGGTGAGCTCCTCGTTCGACAGGTCGGCGCCGGGGAGCTCGAGGTTCTCGTTGAAGTCGGTCTCGTCGACGTCGACCGACGCGGACTGGGCCTCCGCGCGGCGAGCCTTGAGCTCCTCGAGCGAGTCCTCTCCGAGCTCGTCGGTCTCGTTGCGGCGCGGGGCGTCGTAGTCGGTGGCCATGGGGTGTGCCCCTCCTCCGGGGTCGGCGCGGGCGTCGTGCCCGCTCGTCTGACGCGGCGGGGTAGCCGCCAGCGTCCTGGTCCGATCGCCGGTGGGCGACCGGTGGGTCGTCGTGGGCGCAGCCCGCTGCCGCGGCGCCCGTCCACGTGCACCGGCCCCTCCTCGTGGAAGCACCGGCAGCCGCCCAACGCCGTCCGGGCCCGATTTGTGCCCGCCTCCGGAGAGGTGACACATCGGGCTCGCCGTACGGCCGGTCGGGGTGCGGAGCGCCAGAGGTTACCCTGCGCCCGTGGCGACTCCCCCGGGTGCCGATCCAGCCGTCGTCGGGCCCTACCTGGCTGCCGTGCTGGGGCACGAGCGCTGGCGTTCGGTGACCGTCGAGCTGATCGCGGCAGGCATGTCCAACCTCACCTACGTGGTGAGCCCGCAGGACGGCCCGGCCGACGCCGCGGTGATCCTCCGGCGGCCGCCGACCGGTGCCGTGCTCGCCACCGCGCACGACATGGCGCGCGAGCACCGGGTGATCTCCGCGCTGGGTCCGACGCCGGTGCCGGTGCCCCGGACGCTGCACCTGTGCACCGATCCGGCGGTGCTCGGCGCGCCGTTCTACGTCATGGAGCGGGTCGTGGGCGTGCACGTCGCCCGCGAGCTGCCGGCCGGTTACGCCGACGACCCGGCGCAGCGCCGGGCGGTCGGGAACGCGCTGGTCGACACCCTGGGCGACCTGCACGCCGTCGACCCCGCCGCCGTCGGCCTGGCCGACTTCGGGCGGCCCGAGGGGTTCCTGGCCCGCCAGGTGCGTCGCTGGACGACCCAGTGGGAGGCCACCCGCGACCGCGACCGGCCCGAGCTGGACGCGCTGGCGGCCCGGCTGGCCGAGACGCTCCCGGTCACCCAGCGCCCGGGGATCACCCACGGCGACTACCGGCTCGACAACTGCCTGCTCGACCCGGCCGAGCCCGGCCGCATCGCCGCGGTGCTGGACTGGGAGATGTCCACCCTCGGCGATCCGCTCACCGACCTCGGGATGATGCTCGTCTACTGGCCCGAGGCCGGCGAGGAGCGGCCGTCCACGCTGAGCCCGGTGACCGCCCTGCCGGGCTTCCCGACGCGCCGGGACGTCGCCGAGCGGTACGCCGCCCGCACCGGCACCGACCTGTCGGCGCTCAACTGGTACGTCGGCTTCGGCTTCTTCAAGTTCGCCGCGATCATCGCCGGCATCCTCGCCCGGTCGGCCGCCGGCGCGATGGCGGGCAAGGACACCAGCGGCTACGCCGAGCGCATCGGCCCCTGCGTGGAGCTGGGACGCGCCGCACTCGAGGACGGTGCGATCTAGAACGGCGCAGCGCCCCTAAGCTCGGAGCGACCGCCGTCCGCACCAGGACCCGGCGCCCGGCACGTCCGGCGCCGCCCTGCGCGTCCCTGCCGAGGAGCACGACCGTGACCGAGCGCACCGCCCGTCCACCGGTGCGGCCGCGCAGTGGTCGCCGGCCGCTGCCTCCGCTGATCTTCCTGCTGGTGCTGGCCGTCGCGGCCGGCGCCGTGTGGTGGACCGTGATCCGCCAGGACAACGCCAAGCGGGCCGAGGCGGCCGCGGCGTGCGAGGAGGCCGAGGCCGCACCCCCGTCGCTGGACCCGGCGACGGTCTCCGTGCGGGTCCTCAACGCCACCGACACCGGCGGCCTGGCCCAGCAGGTCGCCGACGACCTGAGCGGCCGGGGGTTCACCGTCAGCGAGATCGCCAACGACTCCTCCGACCGGCAGGTCGAGGGCGTCGGCGAGGTGCGGTACGGCGCGCGCGGCGAGGACCCCGCCCGGTTCCTGGCGGTGTTCATGCCCGGCGCGGGCACCTACCGGGACACCCGCGCCGACGCGGTGGTCGACCTGGTCATCGGCCCGGAGTTCGTCTGGCCGGAGAGCCTGGCCACCCCGGAGGCGGTCACCGCGGCCCTGGAGGCCGTGCCGGAGCCCGACCCCAACTGCTGAGCGCCTGCGCTCAGCGGTGGAGAGCGGCCACCAGCTCGAGGAACGGCGCGGCCACCCCGGGCGCGGCGGCGACGACCATCGGCTCCCCGAGCCGCGTGCCCGGCAGCCCGGTCACCACCGCACCCGCCTCCGCCGCCACGAGGGCGCCGGCCGCGTGGTCCCAGGGGTTGAGGTGCAGCTCGTAGTAGGCGTCGACCCGCCCCGCGGCGACGGCGCACAGGTCCAGGGCGGCGCTGCCGTACCGGCGGATGTCGCGCACCTCCGGGAGCAGCGCCGCCACCACGGCGCCCTGCGCCCGCCGCTGCTCCACCCGGTAGCCGAAGCCGGTGGCCACCAGCGTCTGGTCCAGCGACCCCGGGCCCTCGACGGACAGCCGGCGCACCGGCCGGCCCGGGGCCGAGAGCTCGGCGCCCCCGCCGGCCGTGGCGGTGAACAGCTCCCCGGTGGCGACGTTGAGGACCACGCCGGCGGTCACCACCCCGTCGACCTCGGCGGCCACCGAGACGGCGTAGGCGGGCAGGTCGTAGAGGAAGTTGACGGTTCCGTCGATCGGGTCCACGACCCAGCGGACGCCGCTGGTGCCGGGCCGGGACGCCCCCTCCTCCCCCAGGACGCCGTCGTCCGGCCGGGCGGCGAGGAGGCGCCGCACGAGCAGCTCCTCGCTGGCCGCGTCCACCGCCGTCACGACGTCCACCGGGCTGGACTTGGTCGTCACCTGCTCGGCCGCGGTGTCCCGGCCATCGGCGACGAGGGCCCCGGCCTCCCGCGCGGCGGAGACGGCCAGCTCGAGCAGCGCGCGGGGGTCGGGAGCGGCCGGGGCACCGGTGCGGGGATAGCTCATGCGGGTGATCCTGCCGCAGCCTCTGTCCGCGAGAGCGCGTGAGCGACGGGGAGCGGGGAGGCCCTCCACTAGCCTGTCGGCGTGCAGGGCTTCGGGGTGGACATCGGCGGTAGCGGCATCAAGGGGTGCCTGGTCGACCTGGACCAGGGCCGGTTGATCGGCGAACGGCTGCGGATCGAGACGCCGCAGCCGTCGCTGCCGGAGCTGGTCTACGACGTCGTGGCGGAGATCGTCGGCGGCTTCGGCTGGGCCGGTCGGATCGGCGTCACCTTCCCGGGGGTGATGAAGTCCGGGGTGGCGCACACCGCGGCGAACGTGGACAAGAGCTGGATCGGCACGGACGTGGACGCCGGGCTCTCCCGGCTCATCCCCGGCTCGGTGGAGACGCTGAACGACGCCGACGCGGCCGGGCTGGCGGAGATGCGCTACGGCGCCGGGCGCGACCGCAACGGCGTGGTGCTGATGCTCACGTTCGGCACCGGCATCGGCAGCGCGCTGTTCGTCGACGGCCGGCTGGTGCCCAACACCGAGTTCGGGCACATCCAGGTCGACGGTGAGGACGGCGAGCGGCGGGCCTCGGCGGCCGCCCGCGAGCGCGAGGAGCTCGGCTACCCCGAGTGGGCGCGGCGCGTGGACCGGTACCTCGACGTCCTGGAGGCCGGCCTCTGGCCCGACCTGATCATCGTCGGCGGCGGGGTGAGCAAGAAGGCGCACAAGTGGGTGCCGCTGCTCTCCACCCGCACCCTGGTCGTGCCGGCCGAGCTGCAGAACGACGCGGGCATCGTGGGGGCGGCCCTGGCCGCCGCCGAGCGCCCGGAACGCTGACCGCACCGGGCCCCCGCCTCCTCCGAGCGATGCCCGCGGATCCGAGGCGCTGGTTTCGACCGGAGACGTCGTTACAATGGTGACGCCCCAGCCCGCCGCCCTTCAGCCGGGAGGGATTCCCCCGCACCGACAGCGGCCAAACGCCGCGCCGGTCAGTGGGCTCCTCACCCGGTCGTGAGCGCGAGCCGGCGCCGCTGCCCGCGGGCCACACGGCCCCCGGGGAACGAACCCAGCACCGGAAGGAACCTGAGTGCCCGCCGATCAGCCAGCACCGGAAGCAGCCGAAGCGAGCACGCGCTCCACGGCGGCCGCCACCGGTAACCGGGCGCGCACCAGCGCCGCGGCAGCCAAGACGGCGAAGACGGTCACGGCCGCCGCGGACGGGGCCGCGAAGCCGGCCCGGAAGCGGGCCCCGGCGAAGACCGCCGCGAAGGCCAAGCCCGCCGTCGTCCCGTCGCCGGGCGCCGGCGAGGGCACCGTCCTCACCGCCGTCGCCACCGACGGCTCCACCGTCGCCGTGGTCGACGCCGGCGCCGAGGGCCTCAAGCTCGACGACGCCGTCGTCACCGGCAAGGACGGCGTCGTCGTCGCCGCGGCCGAGGACGAGACCCCCGAGGCCGAGGCCGGCTTCGAGTGGGACGACGAGGAGGAGTCCGAGGCGCTGCGGCAGGCCCGCAAGGACGCCGAGCTCACCGCCTCGGCCGACTCCGTCCGCGCCTACCTCAAGCAGATCGGCAAGGTCGCGCTGCTCAACGCCGAGGAGGAGGTCGACCTCGCCAAGCGGATCGAGGCCGGGCTCTACGGCTCCGAGCGCCTCCGCCAGGTCGAGGAGGAGGGCCAGAAGATCTCGCCGCAGATGCGCCGGGACCTCAACTGGATCGTCCGCGACGGCGAGCGCGCCAAGAACCACCTGCTCGAGGCGAACCTCCGCCTCGTGGTCTCCCTCGCCAAGCGCTACACCGGCCGCGGCATGGCGTTCCTGGACCTGATCCAGGAGGGCAACCTCGGCCTGATCCGCGCGGTCGAGAAGTTCGACTACACCAAGGGCTACAAGTTCTCGACCTACGCCACGTGGTGGATCCGCCAGGCCATCACCCGCGCGATGGCCGACCAGGCCCGCACCATCCGCATCCCGGTGCACATGGTCGAGGTCATCAACAAGCTCGGCCGCATCCAGCGCGAGCTGCTCCAGGACCTGGGCCGCGAGCCCACGCCGGAGGAGCTGGCCAAGGAGATGGACATCACCCCGGACAAGGTGCTGGAGATCCAGCAGTACGCCCGGGAGCCGATCAGCCTGGACCAGACCATCGGCGACGAGGGCGACAGCCAGCTCGGTGACTTCATCGAGGACTCGGAAGCCGTGGTGGCGGTCGACGCGGTGAGCTTCACGCTCATGCAGGACCAGCTGACCAGCGTGCTCCAGACCCTCTCCGAGCGGGAGGCCGGCGTCGTCCGGCTGCGGTTCGGCCTCACCGACGGCCAGCCGCGCACCCTCGACGAGATCGGCCAGGTCTACGGCGTGACCCGCGAGCGGATCCGCCAGATCGAGTCGAAGACCATGTCGAAGCTGCGGCACCCCAGCCGCTCGCAGGTCCTCCGGGACTACCTGGACTGACGCTCGACCGCACGAAGGCCCCGACCAGCCGGTCGGGGCCTTCGTCGTCCCGGGGGGCACGCCCCGTCGGACGAGTGCGCAGTCGTGGTCGTCGGAAGCGGCGCGTCGGCACGTGTCGGCGACCGCAACTGCCCACTCGTGCGGGTCACAGTTCGGTCCCGGACGTCACCCGGAGGGGCGGGCCGCGGTGTACGCCGACAACTGTCGGGTAGACGGCGTAGCGTGGGACTCGTCAGAACAGCAGCGGACCCACGGTCGGCCGGCTACCAGCCAGTCGGCAGTTGACCACCAGCACGTGCTCCACCAGTTCCACCCCAGTGACGTCCCCTGCTGAACCCGCTCCACCCAGACCCGGTGTGTTACGGACTCATCTCTTTCGGCGAGTCCACGACGATCCGGGTCGGAACGGGAATCCGAGGGGCCATCCTGGCGCTGTGCAGGAGGCCGATCCGCAGCCGCGGGTCCGTGCGGTAGAGAGCGAGTGATGACCCAGATGACCCAGACGCTGACGACGACCCCCGCCGCCGACGACCTGGTCGTGCCCTTCCACTGCGACCGTTGTGGCGCCCTGGCCAAGGTTCGTGTCGTGCTCGCCAGCGGCAGCGATCTCGTGTTCTGCGGGCACCACGCCCGTGAGTACGAGAGCAAGCTCCGCGACATCGCCGTCGACATCATCGACACAGAGGGCGAGCAGCACGTAACCGCGTGAGAGAGGCGATATCGTCGCGCCCGCGATGACCGCCTCACCCGACGACGCCGCCGCGTCCGACACCCCGCCTGGTGCGGGTGTCGGGCCGGCGGCTCCGTCGTCTCCGGGGACCCCCGGTCGGCGGCGACCGGAGGAACCCCCCATGTCCCAGCAGTCCCAGGCGCCCGACGAGACGGTGCGCATGCGCGCCGACGAGGGCGCCGGTGCTCCGCCGCCGGTGGCCGGCCCGGCCACCGGGTTCGGCGGCGAGCCCGACGACACCCGGCCCGTGGGCCGCGACTGGCCGGCCACCGGATCCGGGGCGGCCCAGCCGGAGGCGCCCCAGCCGGAGGCGCCCGCCACGGGCGGAGACGAGGCCGGCGAGGTGCCCCAGCCGACCGGGGACGACGAGGCCGACCACACCCAGCGCATGGGCCGGGCCCCCGCCGCGCCGGAGGCCGAGGACGACCACGCCACGCAGCGCACCGCCGTCGTCCCGCCCCTGGAGGACGAGCCGGGTACCGACGGGCCGTCCGCTCCCCCGCCGGAGGACGACGCCCCGGCCGGCGCCGACCGCGGCCCGTGGTGGCGGCGGCGCGCCGCGCTGGTCCCCGCCGGGGTGCTCGTCGTGCTGGGCCTCGCCTACGGGGCCGACCTGGCGCTGGCCTCGGGCGAGATCCCGCGGAACACCGTGGTCGCCGGCGTCGACGTGGGCGGCCTCACGCCGGCCGCGGCGGCCCAGCGGCTGGAGGAGCAGCTCGCCCCCCGGGTGACCGCGGACCACACCGTCGTCGCCGCCGACGTGACCGCTCCCCTCTCCCCCGCGGCCGCGGGGATCGCCCTCGACGTCCCCGGCACCGTGGATGCCATCGACGACCAGCCCCTCAACCCCTGGACCCGTCTGGTCACCCTGGTGGCCGACCGCGAGGTCGAGCCGGTCATCAGCGGCGAGGAGACCGCGCTGGCGGCCCAGATCGAGGGCATCGCCGCGCAGGTGGACCGCGCCCCGCAGGACGCCACGATCGCGATCGAGGGCACCACCCCGTCGGTGGTCGAGCCCGCGGACGGCCGTGCGCTGGACCGCGACAGCGCGGCCGACGCCATCACCGACGCGCTGGCGTCGGGCGGGGACCCGGAGACGCCGATCGAGCTGCCGGTCCAGGTGAGCCCGGTCGACGTGGACGCCGCGGAGGCCGGGCGGGTGCTCGAGGAGACGGTCACCCCGGCCCTCGCCGCGCCGGTCACCGTGGTCAGCCAGGACGGCGGCACGTCCGCGGAGGTCCCGGTGGAGGCCATCGCGACCGCCCTGACCTTCACCCCGCAGGAGGACGGCGAGCTGGTCGTCGGGCTGGACCCGGCGGCGCTGCAGACCGCCCTCGGCGATGAGCTGGGCGTCTTCGGCACCCCGGCGCAGGACGCGGACTTCGAGGTGTCCGGCGGCGCGGTCAGCATCGTCCCCTCGGTGGACGGCACCGGCATCGCGCCGGACCACCTGGTCGAGCAGCTGCTCCCCGTGCTCGACGCCCCGGCGCCGCGCTCGGTGACCGCGGAGCTGGGGCCGGTGCCCGCGGAGTTCACCACCGCCGAGGCGGAGGCGCTCGGCATCAAGGAGGAGATCTCCAGCTTCACCACCAAGATCGGCAACGCCGCGAGCGGGGAGAACATCCGCGTGGTGGCCCAGGAGGTCGACGGCGCGGTGATCATGCCGGGCGAGACGTTCAGCCTCAACGGCTTCACCGGGCCGCGCGGGGTGGCGCAGGGGTACGTCGAGGCCGGCGTCATCAACAACGGCGAGTTCACCACCGCCGTCGGCGGCGGGATCAGCCAGTTCGCGACCACGATGTTCAACGCGGTCTTCTTCGCCGGGCTCGAGGACGTCTTCCACAAGCCGCACAGCTACTACATCAGCCGCTACCCGGCCGGCCGCGAGGCGACCGTGTACTACGACTCGATCGACCTCAAGTGGCGCAACGACAGCGACACCGGCGTGTACGTCGACACCGCCTGGACGCCGGGCTCCCTGACGGTCACCTTCTACGGGACCAAGCGGTACGAGATCGAGTCGGTCAGCAGCGACCGGTACAACCTGCGCCAGCCCGTGGTGCAGGACAAGCCCGCCAGCCCGACCTGCAAGCCGCAGGCCGGGACCACCGGGTTCGACATCACGGTCACCCGCGTCTTCCGCGACCTGACCACGGGCGCCGAGCTCCAGCGCGAGGACTTCCAGACCCGGTACGCGGCCGAGCCGGTCATCAACTGCGTCCCGGTGCCCGACCCGGCCGCCCCGCCGGGAACGGCGCCCGGTGGCGCACCGGCGCCGGGCTGACGTCGCCCGGCCCGGCCGCGGGTGGCCGGACGGCGGGGCAGCGGCGCCTTCCCCCTCGGCACCGGACGCGGCAGGCAGGCCGCTGACGTGCACACTGGGCAGGTGAGCGCCGTCCTGCCCAGCGGCACGCCCGCCCGGGCCGAGGTGGACGAGCCGGTCATCTCCGGTCCCGGCGCCACCGGTGCCTCCCGGGCCGAGGGAACCGCGCCGTCGAAGCTCCGCCGCTGGCCGGCGCCGCTACGGGTGCCGCTGCAGGTGATCGGCCGGGCGCTGGCCAAGGCCTGGCAGGACCGGATCCTCGGGCTGTCGGCCGAGGCGGCGTTCTGGCAGATCCTGTCCGTGCCGCCGCTGCTCATCGGGCTGCTCGGGTCGCTCGGCTACCTGGGGGCGCTGATCGGCGCGGACGCCGTCCGCCAGATCGAGGAGCAGCTGCTCAGCGCCTCCGCCGAGGTCCTCACCTCCGACGTCGTCGACGACCTCGTCGCCCCCACCCTGTCCGACATCCTCGGCTCGGGCCGGCTCGAGGTCGTCAGCGTGGGCTTCCTCGTGGCCCTCTGGGCCGGGTCCTCGGCCACCGCGACGTTCATGAACACGATCGTCATCGCCTACGACCAGCGCGACGTGCGGGGGCCGATCCGCACCCGGCTGAAGGCGCTGTGGCTGTTCGTCGTCGGCATGGTCCTGGCGGTGCTGACGCTGCCGCTGCTGGTGCTCGGCCGGGGCGTGCTCGTCCAGCTGGTGCCGCCGGACTGGCGGAGCACCACCGACACGCTGATCGGCGCCGTCTACTGGCCGATCGTCGTGGTGGGCCTGCTGCTCGCGCTGACCAGCTTCTTCCACGTCGTGCTGCCCAACCGGCTGCCGTGGCGGCGGCACCTCCCCGGTGCCCTGCTCAGCCTGGTGTTCTTCCTCGTCGCCGCCGTGCTGGTGCGCTCGTACGTCACCGACATCCTCACCACCGCCCTGCCCTACGGGGCGCTCGCGGCCCCGATCGGCGCGCTGCTGTTCTGCTTCTTCTTCGGCATGGCGGTGCTCCTGGGCGCCGAGCTCAACGCCACCATCCAGGCGCGCTGGCCCGCGCCGCTGCGCCGCCACGACCGCCGCCGGAAGGCGCGCCGGCAGGCGAAGCTGGACTCGGAGGCGCGGCGCCTGGGTCTGCGGTGAGAGAAGGGCGGTCAGTCCTTCTTGAGGCTCTCGTAGACCTCCTTGCAGGCCGGGCACACCGGGCTGCCGGGCTTGGGGCTCTTGGTCACCGGGAAGACCTCACCGCACAGCGCCTCGACCATCGTGCCCATGACCGCGCTCTCGGCGATCTTGTTCTTCCGGACGTAGTGGAAGACCTCGTTGGCGTTGCCGGTGTCCGATTCGCGGACGTCGGGCCGCTCGAGGATGTCGCTGCTGCTCATGCGGGGCTCCCTGCTCGACGGTCGGGGCGGGCGGTCGCCGCGCGACAGGGCCTGCCGCGGGGCTCCCGCACCCGCCGACCATGATGACAGGGTGCCCGTCGCGAACCCCGCTCCCCGCCCCGTCCTCTCCCCCGAGGTGGCCGACGCCCTGGGCGCCGGCCGTCCGGTGGTCGCGCTGGAGAGCACGCTGCTGGCGCACGGGCTGCCCCGCCCCGACAACCGCGCGGCCGCGGACCAGGTCGAGTCCGCCGTCCGCGCCGGTGGCGCGGTACCGGCGACGATCGCCGTGCTCGACGGGGTTCCGCACGTCGGGCTGACCGCCGACCAGGTCGACCGCGTCTGCGCCGATCCCGACCTGGCCAAGCTGGGCGTGCGCGACCTGCCCGTCGCCGCCGCCCTGGGCATCAGCGGCGCCACCACGGTGTCGAGCACGGCACTCCTGGCCGAGGCGGCCGGCATCGGCGTCTTCGCCACCGGCGGGCTCGGCGGGGTGCACCGGCAGTCCGCCGAGACGTTCGACGAGTCCGCGGACCTGACCGCACTGTCGCGCACGTCGCTGGTGGTGGTCTGCGCCGGGGTGAAGTCGATCCTGGACGTGCCGGCCACGCTCGAGCGGCTGGAGTCGCTGTCGGTGACCGTCGTCGGCTTCGGGACCACCACGTTCCCCGGCTTCTACGTGGCCGACTCCGGTGCCACGCTGGACTGGTCGGTCACCGACGCCGGGCAGGCCGCGGCGGTCTTCGCCGCCCGCCGCGGTCTCGCCCCCGGAGCGGTCGTCGTCGCCAACCCGCTGCCGGCGGACGAGCAGCTGGACCCGGAGCTGCACGACCGGGTCATCGCCGACGCGCTGGCGGCGGCCGATGCGGCCGGCGTCCGCGGCAAGGCCGTGACCCCCTTCGTGCTCGACCACCTGCACCGGGCCAGCGACGGCGCCACGCTCGCGGTGAACGTCCGCCTGGTGCTGCGCAACGCGGAGCTGGCCGGCCGGATCGCCGCGGCGCTGGCCGCCCTCCCCGCCTGAGCCGTGGCGCAGCTCCCGGTCGTCGTCGTCGGTGACGTCGCCACAGACGTGGTGGTGCTCCTCTCCGGGGCGCCGGCGCCCGGCTCGGACCGGCCCGCGTCGATCCGCAGCCGCGGCGGCGGCGCCGGGGCCAACGTCGCCGTCCACCTGGCCCGGCAGGGGGTGCCGACGGTGCTGGCCGGGTGCATCGGGGACGACGCGCCCGGCGCCGGGCTGGTCGCCGAGCTCACCGAGGCGGGGGTGGACGCGCGGCTGCGGGTGGTGCCGGGTGCGCCGACCGGCACCATCGTCAGCCTGGTGGAGCCCGACGGGCAGCGCAGCATGCTGGCCGACCGCGGCGCGAACCTGGAGCTGCGGCCGTCCGACGTCCCCGCCCCCGCACCCGGCGGGCACCTGCACCTGTCCGGCTACACCCTGCTGGACCCGCGCCCGCGCGGCGCCGGCCTGGCCGCGGTCGCGGCCGCCACCGCGGCGGGGTGCACGGTGTCGGTCGACCCGGCGTCCACCGGCCCGCTGCGCGGGTACGGGGTGGACCGCTTGCTGGGCGACACCGCCGCGGCCACGCTGGTGCTGCCCAACGCCGACGAGGCGCGGCTGCTGACCGGGTGCGCGGACGTCGCGGCCGCGGCCCGGGCGCTGGCCGCCCGCCACCGGATCGCCGTGGTCACGCTGGGCGCGGAGGGCGCGCTGTGGGCGTCCGGCGACGCGCTGGTGCACCGGCCGGCCCACCCGACGACGGTCGTGGACACCACCGGCGCCGGCGACGCGTTCGCCGCCGGGCTGCTGGGCGCGTGGCTGGCCGACCCGGACGGGGATCCGGCGGCGGCGCTCGATGCGGGGCTGGTCCGCGCGGCCGCCGTCGTCCGCCGTCCCGGGGCCCGGTAGGCCGCCGCGGCGGGAGCCGCCCGGGCCATCGCGGCGGGAGCCGCCCCGGACGAGGCGGCGTGAGCCGCCCCGGGCCATCGCGGCGGGAGCCGCCCCGGACGAGGCGGCGTGAGCCGCCCCGGGCCATCGCGGCGGGAGCCGCCCCGGACGAGGCGGCGTGAGCCGCCCCGGGCCATCGCGGCGGGAGCCGCCCCGGGCGACCGGCCGTTACGCGATCGTGACCTGCGCGGAATCGCCCATGACCTAGGTTAGGCGAGGCTTACCTCAATACCCCGCCACGCCGGGCTCCGACCGGAAGGACATCATGCACCGCGCCCCACGACTGGTCGCCGTCGCCAGCGCCGCACTGCTCACGGGCGGGCTGGCCGCCTGCTCGTCGACCTCGTCCGCCGAGACCACCCCCGAGAGCTCGGAGGACTGGACCCCGGTCACCATCGAGCACGCGCTCGGCACGACCACGATCGAGGAGAAGCCCGAGCGGGTCGCGACGGTGCAGTGGGCCAACCACGAGGTGCCGCTGGCGCTCGGGGTCGTCCCCGTCGGCATGGCCGCCGCCAACTTCGGCGACGACGACGGCAACGGCCTGCTGCCGTGGGTGGAGGAGCGCCTCGAGGAGCTCGACGCCGAGACGCCGGTGCTGTTCGACGAGACCGACGGCATCGACTTCGAGGCGGTCGCCGACACCGACCCCGACGTCATCCTCGCCGGGTACTCGGGGCTGACGCAGGAGGACTACGACACCCTCAGCGACATCGCGCCGGTCGTCGCCTACCCGGAGGCGCCGTGGGCGACCCCGTGGCAGGACATGATCGAGGTCAACGCCGCCGGCATGGGCATGGCCGAGGAGGGGGCGGAGCTGATCGAGAGCCTCGAGCAGGAGATCGACGACGCCGCCGCCGAGCACCCCGAGCTCGCGGGCACCGCCACGATGTTCATGACCCACGTGGACACCACGGACCTGAGCGAGGTCAGCTACTACACCCCGGCCGACACCCGCGCCGCGTTCTTCGAGGACCTCGGGCTCGCCACCCCCGCGAGCATCACGGCGGCGTCCACCGACCCGGACAAGTTCTCCGGCTCGATCAGCGCCGAGCAGATCGACACCCTGGGTGACGTCGAGATGATCGTGACCTACGGCGACCAGGAGCTGGTCGACGCGCTGGAGGCCGACCCCCTGCTGTCCCAGATGCCCGCCGTCCGGAACGGGTCGATCGTGCTGCTGCCCAACACCCCGCTGGGCACCGCCGCGAACCCGACCCCGCTCGCCATCCCGTGGGTGCTCGAGGACTACGTCGGCATGCTCGCCGAGGCCGCCGCCAAGGCTCCGTGACCTCGACCGGCACCGCGCCGGCCCCGGACGCCGCCCTCGTGCGGCGCCCGGGGCCGGCGCGCGTCCTGTGGCTGCTCGTCGTGCTCGCCGTCCTCGGCGCGCTGCTGGCGACCTCCGTCGCCATCGGGTCCCGTGGCGTCGGGTGGGCCGACATCGTCGCCGCCCTCGGGGGCTCCTCGGAGACCATCGGCGAGGCGGCGGTGACCAAGCGCATCCCGCGCACCGCGCTGGCGGTCGTCGTCGGCGCCGCGCTGGGGCTCTCGGGCGCGGTGATGCAGGGCGTCACCCGCAACCCGCTGGCCGACCCCGGCGTCCTGGGCATCAACATGGGCGCCTCGCTCGCCGTCGTCGCCGGGTTCGCCTGGTTCGGCCTGTTCTCCGAGACCGCGATCGTCTGGACGGCGATCGCCGGTGCCGGCGTCGCGGCGGTGTTCGTCTACGCCGTGGGCTCCCTGGGCCGGGGCGGGCCCACGCCGCTCAAGCTCGCCCTGGCCGGCGCGGCCACCGCGGCCGCGCTCACCTCGTTCGTCACCGCCATCACCCTGCCCCGTGGTGACATCGCCGAAAGCATCCAGTCCTGGGAGATCGGTGGGGTCGGCGGCGCCACGTTCGACCGCATCGGCACCGTGCTGCCCTTCCTCCTCGTGGGCCTGGCCGTCAGCCTGCTGTCGGCCCGGAGCCTCAACTCCCTCGCGCTCGGCGACGAGCTGGCAGCCGGCCTCGGCGAGCGGGTGGCGCTGGTCCGCGGCGTGGCGGCTCTCGGCTCGGTGCTGCTCTGCGGCGCCGCCACCGCCGTCGCCGGGCCCATCGCGTTCGTGGGCCTGGTCGTCCCGCACCTGTGCCGGCTGCTGGTCGGCGTCGACCACCGGTGGCTGCTGCCCTTCTCCGCGCTGACCGGCGCCGCGCTGCTCACCGCCGCCGACGTGGTCGGCCGGGTTGTCGCCCGCCCCGGGGAGCTCGACGTCGGCATCCTCACCGCCCTGATCGGTGCCCCGTTCTTCATCTGGATCGTCCGCCGACAGAAGGTGCGCGAGCTGTGACCGCCGTCGTCGCACCGGCCACCATCGACGCCGTCGCCCGCGGTCGGGTCCGCCGTGCCGCCCGCCGGCGCAGCGTCATCGCCGTCCTCGCGGTGCTGGTCGTCGTCGCCTTCGCCGTCACGCTCATGGTCGGGCGCACGTTCTACCCACCCGGCGACGTGCTGCGCGTCGTGCTCGGCCAGGAGGTGCCGGGCGCCTCGTTCACCGTCGGCCGGCTGCGGCTGCCGCGTGCGGTCCTGGCCGTCGTGGCGGGGCTCGCCTTCGGCCTGGCCGGCGTCACCTTCCAGACGATGCTGCGCAACCCGCTGGCCAGCCCCGACGTCATCGGGATCACCTCCGGCGCCAGCGCCGCGGCCGCGTTCGCCATCGTGGTGCTCGGCTGGAGCGGCAGCGCCGTCTCGGTCACCGCGATCGTCGCCGCCCTCGGCGTCGCCATGGCGATCTACGGCCTGGCCTTCAAGGACGGCGTCGTCGGCACCCGGCTGATCCTGATCGGCATCGGCGTGGCCGCGATGTCGCGCAGCCTCATCTCCTGGGTGCTGTCCGAGGCCGGGGCCTGGGACTTCGCCGAGGCGCTGCGCTGGCTCACCGGCAGCCTCAACGGCACGACCTGGGAGGCGACCGTGCCCGCCCTGGTCGCCCTGCTCGTACTCGGCCCGCTGCTGCTGGCCTGCGCCCGCCAGCTCGCGGCGCTCCAGCTCGGTGACGACACCGCCTCCGCGCTCGGCATCCGCGTCGACCGCACCCGGGTGGTGGTGATCGTCGCCGCGGTCGGCCTGCTCGCCTTCGCCACCGCGGCCTGCGGGCCGATCGCCTTCGTGTCGTTCCTCGCCGGCCCGATCGCGGCGCGCATCGTGGGTCCGCACGGCTCGCTGCTGCTCCCGGCCGCGCTGGTGGGCGCGCTGCTGGTGCTGGTCGCCGATCTGGTCGGCCAGTTCGCGCTGGGCACCCGGTACCCGGTCGGCGTCGTCACCGGGGTGCTCGGCGCGCCGTACCTCATCTACCTGATCGTCCGCACCAACCGGGCCGGAGGCTCGCTGTGAGGGGCGGTGCTGCACTGGCGACTGCGCCGCACGCGAGCGAACGGAGAACGCGATGACCACCACCCACACGCTCGCCGCCGAGAAGCTGACCCTCGGCTACGGCGAGCGCACCGTCATCGAGGACCTGGACCTCGTGGTGCCCCCGGGCCGGATCACCGCGATCGTCGGGGCCAACGCCTGCGGCAAGTCCACCCTGCTGCGCGCCATGACCCGGCTGCTCGCCCCGCGGTCCGGCCAGGTGCTGCTCGACGGCAAGGCCGTGCACCGGCTGCCCGCGAAGGAGCTGGCGCGCACCTTGGGGCTGCTGCCGCAGTCACCGATCGCGCCGGAGGGCATCACCGTCGCCGACCTCGTCGGCCGCGGTCGGAACCCGCACCAGGGCGTGTTCTCCCGGTGGAGCCGGGAGGACGACGCCGCGGTGGCCGCCGCGCTGGAGGCCACGCAGACCACCGAGCTGGCCGACCGGGCGGTCGACGAGCTCTCCGGTGGCCAGCGCCAACGGGTGTGGATCGCGATGGCGCTGGCCCAGCAGACCGACCTGCTGCTGCTCGACGAGCCCACGACGTTCCTCGACGTGAGCCACCAGATCGAGGTGCTCGACCTGCTCACCGACCTCAACCGGGCGCGCGGCACGACCATCGTCATGGTGCTGCACGACCTGAACCTGGCGGCGCGCTACGCCGACCACCTGGTGGCCCTGACCGAGGGGCAGCTGCACGCCGCCGGGAGCCCGTCCGACGTGCTCACCGAGGAGTGCGTGCGGGTGGTGTTCGGCCTGGACAGCCGCGTCGTGGTCGACCCGACCTCGGGCCGGCCGCTCATGCTGCCGCTGGGGCGCCACCACGTGCGGGAGCCGGCCGGTGCCTCCGCCGGCGACGGGGCGGCCGGGCCGGCCTGAGCGCGGCCGCTCAGCCCTCGATGACCCGCCCGGACCGTGCGGGGTTCTCCAGCACCCGGTCGGGCCGGGCATCGACCCCGGCCAGCCGGGTCCGGGGCTTGGGCGGCCGGTCGTTGGCCATGACGACGGCGATCCAGGGCAGCACCGTGCCGAGGATCGCCAGGATGATCATCAGCCAGACCGTCTGGTAGAAGACGGCGGCCAGCACCAGGGCCAGACCGCGGACGGCCATGGTGATCGCGTAGCGCCGCTTGCGGGCGGCCTGCTGGTCGCCCAGGCTCGGAGCCGCCTCGGTGATGACCACCGGCTCGGGCCTGCGCGAGCGTGAGAACTGCTGGCTCGATGCCACGAGCACCTTTCCCTCCGCCGGCCGGTGCCTGCGCGCCTCCGCGCGCCGGCTCCCGGACCACCCCCATGGTGCCACCGCCGAGGGCCCCGTGCAGGAGCCCGGCGATCAGCTGCCGGCGGCCTGCTTCGCCGCCTTCGCGGCCTGCTTCTGCTCCTGCTTGACCGCCCGCACCTCGGCCAGCGTCTCCGGCCCGGTGATGTCGGCGACCGATCGGCGCGAGCCGTCCACGCCGTAGTCCCCGGCGGCCTCCCGCCAGCCCGGCGGGGTGACGCCGTACTGCTTGCCGAGCAGCGCGAGGAAGATCTTCGACTTCTGCGCGCCGAACCCCGGCAGCGCGTTCAGCCGCTTCAGCAGCGTGCGCCCGTCGGGGCCGTCGGCCCACAGCCCCTCGACCCGCCCGCGGTGCTCGGCCACCAGCGCCCGGCACACCTCCTGGGTGCGCCCGGCCATCGACCCGGGGTAGCGGTGCAGCGCCGGCGGCCCCTGGAAGAGGCGGACGAGCTGCTCGGGGTCCATCGCCGCGAGCTGCTCGGCCGAGAGGGCGTCCACGCCCAGCCGGTCGGCGAGCAGCCGCGGCGCCCCGAACGCCCGCTCCATGGGGAACTGCTGGTCCAGCAGCATCCCGATCAGCAGCGCGAGCGGGTCCCGGCCGAGCAGCTCGTCGGCGGCGGCGTCCTGGGCGATGCGGAGGGTCGGCACGCCCGAGATCGTGCCGCATCGGCTCCGCGGCGGGGAAGCCCGCCTCCCCGCTCCGGCCGGGGAACGGGAGCCGGCGAGGTGGTCAGTCCCGGCGGCGGGCCCCGCCGGGCACCGCGCCGGTGTCGGTGAGCTCGGCGGCGACGTCCGTGAGCTTCCGGTTCAGCTCCTGCGAGACCCGGGCGAGCACGGCGAAGGCCTGGTCGGCGGTGAGCTTGTGCCGCTCCATCAGGATGCCCTTGGCCTGCCCGATGGCATCCCGGCTGCCCACGGCGGCGCGCAGCTGCGCCTCGTGCTCCGCACCGGCCAACGCGACCGCCGCGTGGGCCGCGAGCAGGTGACCGACGTCCTGGCTCACGTCGTCGAAGGTGCCCGGCTTCCGGCCGTACAGATTCATCGCACCCAGCCGGTTCCGCTCCACGAAGAGCCGGAAGCACAGCATGCTCCCGACACCGCGCCCGGCCGCCTCCCGCGCGAACAGCGGCCAGCGGTCGTCCGCGGCCAGGTCGTCGACCCGGACGGCGTCGGTCTCCCAGACGGCGTCCATGCACGGCCCCTGACCCAGCCGTCCCTGGAGGAGGTCGAGCGACCGGGACAGGTCCCCCGTCGACGCGCGCGGCTCGACCGTCGACCGGCCGATGACGTAGCTGATGCTGCACCCCGCCGCGCCGGGCACGATCTCGACGGCGGTGACGGTCACGGCCTGCAGCGTGGCCTCCACGTCACCGTGCTCCTCCTGGAGGCGGCGGGCGGTGCGGCTCATCACGTCGGCCAGGTGCGTCGCGCCGGGCGTTCCCCGGGGATCGCTCGCCGCGGCTGCCATGTCAGGACGCTATCGCCTCCGGACACCGGACGGGCGGCGCGACGGCCCCGCCGCCCCGGACTTGGAGCGACGAGGCCTGACCGCCCCGGCCCCCCGGGGAACGAGGGCGGCTGCTCAGGAGTGTGGTCGAGGATCCGGACCCGGGCGAGCCGGCGCACGGCTGGGCCGGTCGCGGTCAGCACGCTGCACCACAGCGGGGAGCTCTCCGGTCCGGACCAGCTGGTCGGCGATGTCGCGGACCTTCCGGTTGGCGCTCATCGACGCCCGGGCCAGCAGCTGGAACGCCTGGTCGGGCGTGAGCTTGTAGCGCTCGATGAGCACTCCCTTGGCCTGGTCGATCACCGCCCGGGACTCCAGGGCCACCTGCAGGTTGTCCGCCATGCTGCGGGCGCTCTGGTAGGCGTGCAGGTTGCCCGCCGCCACCGCGGCGTACGGGCCGAACCGGACCGCCGCCGCGCGGGCGTCCTCGTCGAAGGCGTGGGCCTGCCGCGCGTAGATGTTCAGCGCGCCGGAGACCTGCGCGTCGGGGTCGATGCCGAGCGGGACCGACAGCGAGCTGAGTGCGCCCTGCTCGACCGCGCTGGGCATGTAGTCCGGCCACCGCGGGTCGGTCCGGGTGTCGGCGACCTCGACGAGTTCCCCGGTGCGGGCCGCGTGCAGGCAGGGTCCGTGTCCGTGCTCGTACTGCGACTCGTCGACGTCGCGGGCGAGCCGGCCGGTGGAGACCACGGTGGTGGGAGCGCCCCGGACGAGGAGGGACACCGATGCCTCCGGGCTCCCCGGCAGGACGGACTTGGTCAGGTCGGCCACGGTCTGCAGCAGACCCTCCATCGTGAGCTCCCGCAGGGACAGGCGGCCCAGGCTCTCGAGGGCCTCGCCCACGTCGGCAGGTTCGGTTCGCGGTTCGCTGGGCATGGCAGGGGCCTCCGGTCGGAAGAACCGGGGCGGGTGACCTCGGCCGCGGGACCCCGATCTGGGGACCCGTGCTGGCACGGCGCGCCGCTGCTGGACGCACGGTCGGCCACGGGGCGTCCCCGGGCCTGGGCGGAGCGTACCCGCGCCGACCCAGCGGGCACCGGCACCGGCGCGTACCGTCGGCTCCAGGTGTCCCGGCCAGGACCACCAGCGGAACGGCGAGGCCGACCGCGTCACCAACGAGGGCCTGTGTCCAACCAGAGGCACAGACCGTGGAGGTCGGCCGATGAGCACGTCACCCTGGGCTCGCCATGCGCCGCCTCCGAGACCGGCCGGCTCCGCCGCCGTGGGACGGTGGCAGCCGGGAACGCTCGCGGAGCTCACGCTCGCCCGCCGCCAGCTCAACGCCGCGCTGCACGACGGCGCCCGCCCGGCCGGCTGCGACGAGGGCGCCGTGCAGCTGCTGCTGCTGGCGTTCGAGGAACTGGTGTCCAACGCGCTGCGGCACGGCGGCACCCCGATCGAGGTGGTGGTCACCCGCACCGGCGCGTGCTGGCTGCTCGAGGTCCGGGACACCGCGGCCGACCGGCCACCGGCGCCGGCGCGCGACCGCGACCCCGCTCTTGGCGGCCTCGGGCTGCCGCTCGTCGCGAAGATCTGCGACGACCACGGCTGGACCGTCGAGGACGGCCGGAAGCTGGTGTGGGCGAGCCTGGCGCACAGCAGCGCCGGGCCACCGGACGCGGGGACGCCGGGCTGCGGCTGAGGGCTCCCCCCGCCGCTACAGCGCCAGCAGCAGGGCGGTGAAGGCCAGGCAGGAGCCCAGGAACACGGGGAAGCGCACCCGCCCCGATCCGGGCAGCTGCTGCTTGAGGCTGGTGAGCACGATCGAGCCGGCCAGCAGCGCGGAGAAGACGCTCACCGCGGCGTTCCCCAGGTCGACCGCGGCCCCGATCGCCCACCCCGCCAGGACCGCCGCGCCCAGCACCCACCGGACCAGCCGGTCGTAGCCGCGCGGATCCTGGTCACGCAACGCGATCTCGCCGGTGAGGTACCGGGCGCACAGCGCCACCGTGTAGAGGACCAGCTCGACCGGTCCGGGCCGCACCTGGTGCACCAGCAGGTAGCCGACGAAGACGTTGAACAGCAGGTACAGGACGGCGCTCGCCCAGAACGGCCAGGGAGTCGGTGGGCCGCCCTGCTCGTGCCGCTCCCGGCGGTCCCGGTCCTGGGCCCAGTCGAGCACCGCGTAGTAGGCGAGCAGGCCGGCGAGCGCGACCAGGAACGCGTGGGTCTCCAGCAGCCCGGGCAGCCCCCCGCGGCCCTCCGCGGGAGGTGCGGCCGACCCCGCCAGACCGGGCAGCAGGCGGCCGAAGACGTAGGCGACGCCGAGTCCGCCGGCCAGCGAGTGGAACCACGCCGAGCGCGGGGAGACCCGCCGGCGCACCCGGGGGACGAGCAGCTGCACGAGCACCAGCGCACCCGCGGCCGCCAGGGGCCCCAGCGGCAGTCCGGCCCCGGTCAGCGCGGCGGAATCCGGCAACGGGGTCGAACTCCTTCGCTGTCCGGTCGGCGATCGACCCGCAAGCTAGCGCCGGAGCCGGTCGCGCGCCACCGTGCCCCCGCGGTCCCGCGCGCGCACCGCAACTCCTGGAACCGGCAGGATCAGCGGCATGCGGGCGGTGGTGAGCCGGGTCGGTACAGCGGCTGTAACGGTGGGGGACGTCGTCGTCGGGGAGATCGGCCGGGGACTGCTGTCACTGGTCGGAGTGGGTCACGGGGACGACGTCCCCGCCGCCCGGGCGATGGCCCGGAAGATCCACGAGCTGCGCATCTTCCCCGGTCCGGACGGCGCCGTCTCCGCCGCCGACCTCCAGCTACCGGTCCTGGTGGTCAGCCAGTTCACCCTCTACGCCGACACCCGCAAGGGTCGCCGCCCGTCGTGGCAGGCGGCCGCGCCCGGCGAGGTCGCGGAACCGCTGGTCGACGAGGTGGTGGCCGAGCTCCGCCGGCGCGGCGCGGCGGTGGCCACCGGCGCGTTCGGCGCCAGCATGCGGGTCTCGTCGGTGAACGAGGGGCCGATGACCCTGCTCCTGGAGACCTGATCGGCCCCCGTTGTCGCACAAATGACATGTCTGCGATGCGGGGCGGTCGGGTATCGGAGGGTGACCGACAACACTCCCTGTTGGTTTGCTGTGAACGGTCGAATTGCGGAACACCGGACCCCGTGGCAGCCGTTGTGCAGGGCGTACCACACCGGACAGACAAGGGCGGGACCGGCCGGCGACCCCGGAGCCGTGGCCCCCGCTCCCACGCCTGGATCCGCTCCGCCGACGACGACGACCGGCGGATGCATCCGAACCGAAGGCAAGGACGAAGACCCACCGTGACGCTGCTGCAGTCCTCTCCCTCCGACGCCCTGGACGTGCGCGCTCCCCGACGGGAGCCCGACACCAGCGGGCTGGTCTCCACCGACCTCGTGCGGGTCTACCTCAACACCATCGGCAAGACCGCTCTGCTCACCGCGGAGCAGGAGGTCGAGCTGGCCAAGCGGATCGAGGCCGGCCTCTACGCCGAACGGCTGCTCGGCGAGCAGCAGGGCCTGACCCCTGCCCGCAGGCGGGACTACAAGACGCTGGCCACCGACGGCAAGGCCGCGAAGGCCCACCTGCTGGAGGCCAACCTGCGCCTGGTCGTCTCCGTCGCCAAGCGCTACACCGGCCACGGCATGACGTTCCTGGACCTGATCCAGGAGGGGAACGTCGGCCTGATCCGCGCCGTCGAGAAGTTCGACTACACCAAGGGCTTCAAGTTCTCGACCTACGCCACCTGGTGGATCCGGCAGGCCATCACCCGCGCCATGGCCGACTCCGGGCGCACGATCCGGCTGCCGGTCCACCTGGCCGAGCAGGTCAACAAGGTGGTGCGGACCCGCCGGCGCATGCACCAGGAGCTCGAGCGGGAGCCCACCGCCGAGGAGCTCGGCCTGGAGCTGGACCTGCCCGAGGAGCGGATCACCGAGCTCCTCGAGTACAGCCGCGACCTGGTCAGCCTCGACCAGACCGTCGGCACCGACGAGGAGTCCCGGCTGGGTGACTTCATCGAGGACGCCGACGCCGCCGTCGCCGAGGACGCCGTCGCCTTCCAGATGATGAAGGGCGACGTCCGCACGGTCCTGTCGACCCTCGAGGACCGGGAGCGCGACGTGGTCGTGCTGCGGTTCGGCCTCGACGGCGGCCAGCCCCGGACGCTGGAGCAGATCGGCAAGCAGTTCGGTCTCTCCCGCGAGCGGGTCCGGCAGATCGAGCGCGAGACGATGGCCAAGCTGCGCGACCCGCAGCGCGCCGACGCGCTACGGGATTACCTCGCCTGAGCGATGACACTGTCGTCCTCCGGACGACACCGCATCCACGAGCCGTCCCCGGCTGCGCTGAGCGTGTCCACGGACGTCCTGCCGGGAGCCTGCGGCCCCGCGTCAGGACGCCGTTGCTCGCGGAGCGGCTCACCTCGGCGACCTGACCGCTGGTCGCGAGAGCCCGTCCCCGATCCGGGGCCGGGCTCTCGTCGTCATGATGATCAGGTGACCTGATCGTTCGGGGTCCTGGCTCAGCACCGGTGGTGAGCCAGGACCCGTCATGGTGAGCCAGGACGGCGATCAGACAGGGCTGCGCATCCGTCTCGGTCCCGGGTCGACGCGGGCCGTGGGCGGGCCGACCAGTCCGGTGCCGCCGGCCACCACGAGGGACCGTCCCCCGTGCCACGGGTTCGGCGGGCCGACGATCACCGGCTCCAGCGTCAGCCGCAGCACCTCCGGGAGGTCGTCGGCCAGCCGGGCGACGCGCAGCACCAGGTCCTCCAGCGCGGCGAGGTCCACCGGCTCGGACCCGCGGTAGCCGTTCAGCAGCGGGAACGCCCGCGGTGAGCGCACCAGCTCGGCGGCGTCCAGGTCGGTGAGCGGCAGGGTCCGGTACGCCCGGTCGCCGAGCAGGTCGGTGGCCACTCCCCCGAGGCCGAAGCTGACCAGGGCGCCGAACGAGGGGTCATCGACGATTTCCACCACCGCGGCCACGCCCGGGGCGGCCATCTCCTGCACGATCACCGGGTCGCCCGACGGGATGGCGGCGAAGGCGGCGCGCACCGCGTCGGCGTCGGGCAGGTCCAGCCGCACGCCGCCCAGGTCGGAGCGGTGCCGGAGCCAGGGCGCCGTCGACTTGAGCACCACGGGGTAGCCGACCGCGTCGGCGGCGGCCACCGCCGCATCGGCGTCGGCGACCGTCCGGGTGCCCAGCAGCGGCACGCCGTAGGCGCCCAGCAGCCCGATCAGCTCGTCGTCGGTGAGTTCCCTGCCGCCGGGCGCCTCGGCGAGCGCGCCGTGCACGATCCGCTGCGCGGCGGCCTCGTCGACGTCGGGCAGCTCCGGCACCTCACCGACCGGCCGGCGGCGCCAGCTGGCGTACTCGCAGGCCTTCGCCAGCGCGATCACTGCCCGCTCGGGCGTGCTGTACGAGGGCACCGAGCCGCGCAGCGGCATGCCGTCCTCGTCGCACACGGCGAGCTCGGGCGGGATGCCCTCGGTCGAGAGGAAGCTCGCGACGATCGGCTTGCCCGAGCTCGTCGACACCTCCCGCAGCGCCGGTCCGTACTCGTGCGAACCGGCCATCAGCGGCGGCAGGAAGACCGCCACGACGGCGTCCACGCCGTCGTCGTCGACCGCCGCCTGCAGCGCCGCGCGGAACTCCTCCGGGCTGCCCTGGACCCCGATGTCCACCGGCGCCTCGTGCGACAGCTCCAGCCCCTCCTCAAGGACGGCGTCGGCGACGAGTACCCCGATGGCCGTCGAGTTGCCCACGATCGCCACCCGGTCGCCGGCCGGCAGCGGCTGGTGGGCCAGCAGGGTGCCGACGTCGAACAGCTGGGCGACGGTCTCCACCCGGATGACGCCGGCGGAGGCGAACAGCGCTGCGACCGACTGCTCCGGCACGGCCACCGAGGTGCCGGCCAGCCCGGGGGTCACCCCGACGTGCCGGCCGCTCTTCACCGCCACCACGGGCTTGGTGCGCCCCACCGTGCGGGCCAGCCGGGCGAACTTGCGCGGGTTGCCGAAGCTCTCCAGGTGCAGCAGCACCACCTCGGTGCCCGGGTCGGTGGCCCAGTACTGCAGCAGGTCGTTGCCGCTGACGTCGGCCCGGTTCCCGGCGGAGACGAACGTCGACAGGCCGATGCCGCGGCTGCGGGCCCGCTCCAGCAGGGCGACGCCGAGCGCGCCGGACTGGGCGAAGAAGCCGACCCGGCCGCGGCCGGGGACCATCGGGGCGAGGCTGGCGTTGAGCCGCACCTCGGGGTCGGTGTTGACGATGCCCAGGCAGTTCGGCCCGACGACCCGCATGCCCGACGCCCGGGCGGACGCCACCAGCTCGCGCTCGGCGGCGCGCCCCTCGGGACCGGACTCGCCGAAACCGCCGGAGATGACCACCAGCCCGCGGACCCGCTTGCGGCGGCAGGCCTCGACCACCCCGGCGACCTCGTCGGCCGGGACCGCCAGCACCGCGAGGTCGACGTCGTCGGGGATGGACTCGATGTCGGCGTAGGCGGGAACTCCCCGCACGTGTCGCGCCCCGGGGTTCACCGGGTAGACCGGCCCGGCGAAGCCGTAGTCCAGCAGGTGCCGCAGGACCGCGTTGCCGACCTTGCCGGCGTCGTTGCTGGCGCCGACCACGGCCACCGACGAGGGGGTCAGCAGCCGCGCGATCGACCGCGACTCGCTGCGCTGCTCGCGCTCGTAGGCGACGGCGAGGGCGTCCTCGGTCTGCTCGATCGGGAACGTGAGGTGGACGACGCCGTCCTCGTAGGAGCGCTCGGCCTTGTACCCGGCGTCGCGGAAGACCCGCACCATCTTGCTGTTCTGCGCCAGGACCTCGGCGACGAAGCGGGTGATGCCGCGTTCCCGGCCGGCGGCGGCCAGGTGCTCGAGGAGGACCGAGCCCAGGCCCCGGCCCTGGTGGGCGTCCTCCACGAGGAACGCCACCTCGGCGTCGTCGGTGCCGGGGTACCGGTCGTAGCGGCCCACGGCGACGATCTGCTCGCCCAGCAGCACGACGAAGGCCACCCGGTCGACGTGGTCGACGTGGGTGAACCGGTGCAGGTCGCGGTCCGAGAGCCGCTTCATCGGCCCGAAGAAGCGGTAGTAGCGGGTCTGGTCGCTGCTGCGCTCCATCAGGCCGTTGAGGCCCTCGGCGTCCTCCGGGCAGATCGGCCGCAGGTGCACCGTCCCGCCGTCGGCGGCGACGATGTCGGCCTCCCAGCCCGGCGGCGGGGTCGGGTTCTCCTCCTGGACGGGGGTCTGCTCAGTCACGGGGGTCGTCCGGGTCGAGGCCGAAGTAGGGGAAGCTGGCGCGTCGGGTGCGCATGATCGCCCGGTCCACGCGGGACTCGGTGAAGGTGTCCCACCGCGAGAAGCCGGTGTAGCCGCCCTCGGTCATGTGCGTGGGCGGGCGGGCCCGCAGCCCCCGGCGCAGGACGTCCTCGCGCCAGGACTCCGGGATCTCCGTGGCCGGGTCCAGCGGGGAGCCGCTCACCTCGGCGATCAGGTGCGTCCACGCCCGCGGCACGCAGCGGACCAGCCCGTAGCCGCCACCGCCCAGCGCGATCCACCGGCCGTCGCAGAGCTGGTGGGCGAGCTCGTGCATGGCCTTGTAACTGGCCCGCTGCCCGTCGACGGTGAGCGCGAGGTCGGCGAGCGGGTCCTCGTGGTGGGCGTCGCAGCCGCACTGGGTGACGATGATCTGCGGCTGGAAGGCCCTCAGGACGCTGGGGACGACGGCGGTGAAGGCGCGCAGCCAGGAGGAGTCGTCCGTCCCGTTGGGCAGGGCCAGGTTGACCGCGCTGCCCAGCGCCTTGTCCGGGTCCCCCGTCTCCTCGGGGTAGCCGGTGCCGGGGAACAGGGTCAGCGGGGTCTGGTGGATGCTGACGGTCAGCACCCGGGGGTCCTCGTAGAACGCGGCCTGCACGCCGTCCCCGTGGTGGACGTCGAGGTCGACGTAGGCGATCCGCTCGTAGCCTTGCTCCAGCAGCCAGGCGATGGCGACCGCGCCGTCGTTGAAGACGCAGAACCCCGAGGCCCGGTCGCGCATGGCGTGGTGCAGCCCGCCGGAGATGTTCACCGCGTGCTGCGCGGCACCGCTGTGCACCTGCTGCGCGGCGAGCACGCTGCCGCCGGTGATCAGGGCCGCGGCGTCGTACATGTCCGGGAAGATCGGGTTGTCGGGGGTGCCCATCCCGTGGCCGATGTCGGGCACCACCGGCGCCTGCCGGACGGCCTCGAGGTACAGCGGGTCGTGCACCAGGGTGAGCAGGTCCTCCCCCGCCGGAGTCGGCGCGAGCACCCGCAGCCGGTCGCTGCGCAGGACGCCGAGGCCATCGGCCAGGCGCATGGTCAGGTCCAGCCGCACCGGGTGCAGCGGGTGGTCCCCGCCCATCGTGTAGCCGAGCAACGCGTCGTCCCAGACGACGGCCACCGAGTCGCTCATCGGCCCTCCCCCTGCCGGCGCCCGGTCCGGGTGGGCCGGGTGCGCCTGCTCCCGCCGGACGCTACCGGGTGGGCCGCCTGCGGGTACGCCGCCGAGACCACCCGCGGGATCACCGCTCCGGGTCCCGCCGCCCCGTAGACTGGCCTCCGACCCGGAGGAGTACCTGTGAACGACCTGATCGACACCACGGAGATGTACCTCCGCACCATCTTCGAGCTGGAGGAGGAGGGCATCGTCCCCCTCCGCGCCCGGATCGCCGAGCGCCTCCACCAGAGCGGCCCCACGGTGAGCCAGACCGTCGCCCGGATGGAGCGCGACGGCCTGCTCACCGTCGAGGGCGACCGGCACCTGCAGCTCTCCGACGAGGGGCGCGCCCTGGCGACCGCGGTGATGCGCAAGCACCGGCTGGCCGAGTGCCTGCTCGTCGACGTCATCGGCCTGGACTACGCCGACGTGCACGAGGAGGCCTGCCGCTGGGAGCACGTGATGAGCGAGGCGGTCGAGCGCCGCCTGCTCTCGCTGCTGGGCAACCCGACGGTCTCCCCCTTCGGCAACCCGATCCCGGGGCTCGAGGCGCTGCGTGGCGACGAGCCCGTCGGCGGGGAGACCTCCGCGGTGCTCGACTCGCTGACGCTGCTGTCCACCACCGCCACCGCCGAGGGCCGGCCGGTCGTCGTCCGCCGGATCAGCGAGCAGCTGCAGGAGAACGCGCCGCTGCTCCGCGCGCTGGCCGAGCACGGGGTCCGCGCGGGCGTCACGATGACCGCCCAGCTGGTCGACGGCTCGGTGAGCCTGGACGGCTACGTGCTCCCCGCGGGGGTCGCCCAGCACATGTTCGTCAGCGCCGTCGACGAGGAGCTCACCCCGCTGGAAGCGGCCCCGCTGCTCTGATCGGCCGACGGAGCCGCGGACGGCCACCGCGGGCGCGCCGGGGCCACCCGCTCACTACGGTGAGGCGGTCCCTGCCGTTCCGAGGAAGGCCACCGGTGAGCTCCTCCGCTCCTCCCCCCGCCGACCCGATCGCCGAGCCGGCGCCCACGCCGTTCCACCGGCTGTCGGACTTCGTCGCGCTGCCCCGCATCGGCGGGCTGGCGCTGTCGGCCGACGGGTCGCGGCTGGCCGTGTCGCTGCAGACGCTCGACGCCGAGCGGAAGAAGTGGCAGTCGGCGATCTGGGAGCTGGACCCGGAGGGCACGCGCCCGGCCCGCCGGCTGACCCGGAGCGCCCCCGGGGAGAGCGCGCCCCGGTGGGCGCCCGACGGCTCGCTGCTGTTCACCTCCGCCCGGCCGGACCCGGACGCGGCGGCCGAGGACGAGCCGCGGCCGGCCCTGTGGAGCCTGCCTCCGGGTGGCGGTGAGGCCCGCCCGGTGCTCAGCCGGCCCGGCGGGATCTCCTCCTTCACCGTGGCCGCGGCGAGCGGCGACGTGGTGGTCGTCGCCGGGACGATGCCCGGCGGCTCGGACCCCGACGCCGACCAGGAGCTGCGCAAGCGCCGCAAGGACGCCGGGGTCTCGGCGATCCTGCACGAGGACTACCCGGTGCGGTACTGGGACCACGACCTCGGACCGGCGGCTCCGCACCTGTTCTGGGCCGGCCGGCCGAGCGCCGACGAGGAACCGGTCGGGGGGACGCCGGCCGTCCTCCGCGACCTCACCCCGGAGGCGCTGCCGCCCACGGGCGCCGGCGACGACATCGCCCTGTCCCCCGACGGGCGCTCCCTGGTGCGCACCGAGGAGGTGCCCGACGGGCCCGCCGGCCGGCGCAGCCGGCTGGTGCTCACCGACACGGCCGACGGCGGGACGCGGGTGCTCGTCGACGATCCGCTGGCCGACATCCACTCCGCCGCGTTCTCCCCCGACGGCAGCCAGGTGGTGTGCGTGCGGGAGGCGATGTCCAGCTACGCCGAGCCGCCGGACTACACGCTGCTGCTGGTGGACGTCGCCGAGAGCGGCGCCCGGGAGCTGACCGCCGGCTTCGACCGGTGGCCGAGCGCACCGCAGTTCGCCGCCGCCGGCGACGCCGTCTACTTCCTCGCCGACGAGGACGGCCGGCACTGCGTCTTCCGGGTGGACCTCGACGGCGGCGAGCCGGTCCGGCTGACCGGCGACGGCGCGTACAGCGATCTCCAGGTGGCCCGCGACGGCGGCGCCCTGTACGCCCTGCGCTCGGCCTACGACTCCCCGCCGCTGCCCGTCCGGCTGGATCCGGCGGCACCGCTCCAGGACCCCGAGCCGCTGCCCGGCCCGGCGGCGGTGGACCGCCTGCCCGGAACCCTGCAGGAGTTGCACGCGACCGCCGTCGACGGCACCCGGGTGCAGTCCTGGCTGGTCCTGCCCGAGGGCGCCTCGGCGGAGCGGCCGGCGCCGCTGGTGCTCTGGGTGCACGGCGGGCCCCTCATGAGCTGGAACTCCTGGTCGTGGCGCTGGTGCCCGTGGGTGCTGGCCGCGCAGGGTTACGCGGTGCTCCTGCCCAACCCAGCGCTGTCGCAGGGCTTCGGGCAGGAGTTCGTCCGCCGCGGCTGGGGCGAGTGGGGCGACGCGCCCTACACCGACCTCATGGCTGCGGTCGACGCGGCCGAGCAGCGACCGGACATCGACGCCACCCGCACGGCGGCCATGGGCGGTTCCTTCGGCGGCTACATGGCCAACTGGATCGCCACGCAGACCGACCGGTTCGCCGCCATCGTCACCCACGCCAGCCTGTGGAACCTTGAGGCGTTCACCGGCACCACCGACGCGGCGTACTACTGGGAGAAGGAGTGGGGCGACCCGTTCACCGAGCCCCGCCGCTACGAGCAGCACTCCCCGCACCGCTACGTCGACCAGATCCGGACCCCGATGCTGGTCATCCACGGTGACAAGGACTACCGGGTGCCGATCGGCGAGGCGCTGGCCCTCTGGTACGGGCTGCGCAAGCGCGGCGTCCCGGCGAAGTTCCTGTACTTCCCCGACGAGAACCACTGGGTCTTCACGCCCGGGAACTCGCAGGTCTGGTACGAGACCGTGCTCGCCTTCCTGGCCGAGCACGTGCTGGACGAGGACTGGGAGCGGCCCGCGCTGCTGTAGCGCCGACGGTGGGGACGGCAGGCGGCGCGGGCGGGCCGCACCGAGGTGACGCGAGAGGTGCGGGTGGCGGCCGGCGGCTGCGGTGGCTAACGTGCCGTGCGTCACATCGGCCCGCTCGCGGCCGACAGGGACCCGATCCGAGTCCCTCACGCGTTCACCGCGGGACCGATCGCCATCCCTGACGGGAGACCCCGGTATGCGACCTCGCCCGCTCCTCCACCGTCCCCTCCGCGCCGGCGTCGCCCTCGCCACCGCGACGGCCTTCGCCGTCGCGGGGATCGTGGCCGTCCCGGTCGCGTCCGCCGCTCCACCGGGCGACGACCGGGGCACGGCGGGGGGTCCGTCGCGGTTGCAGGTGACCACGCTGTCGACCGCACCGGACATGGTGAGCGGGGGCGACGTCCTCGTGCGGGTCGACCTCCCGAGGCGGCTCCCGGCGGCCGATGTCACGGTGCGCCTGAACGGCGACGACGTGACCGAGGTGTTCCGCCCGGCCGCTGACGGGCGGTCGCTGCTCGGACTGGTCACCGGGTTGGCGGACGGCGAGAACGCGCTCGTCGCCGAGGGGGGTCGCGCCGGGACCGCTGACGTGACGGTGGTGAACCACGCCGTCGGCGGGCCGATCTTCTCCGGCCCCCAGCAGATGCCGTTCGCGTGCACGACCCACGAGTGGGGCCTGGTCCCCGCCGACGGAGGACCGTGCTCAGCGGCCACGGAGGTGGCCTACCAGTACCGCACCGATTACGGCGCCTTCCAGCCGTTGCCTCCGGGCGACACCCGCCCCGACGACCTGGTGGAGACCACCACGAGCACCGGGGAGCGGGTTCCCTACATCGTCCGGGTGGAGACCGGGACCATCAACCGCGCGGTCTACGAGCTCGCGGTGCTCGACGACCCGGCGACGGCCGGGCCGGATCCCTGGACCGACGAGCCGGGCTGGAACGAGCGGCTCGTCTACACCTACGGCGGCGGCTGCCGGTCCGGCTACCACCAGGGCACCGCCACCGGTGGGGTCATGCAGGACCTGCACCTGTCGCAGGGCTATGCGGTGGCCTCCTCCACCCTCAACGTCAACAACACCAACTGCAACGACGTGGTGTCGGCCGAGACCACGATGATGGTCAAGGAGCACGTCATCGAGCAGATCGGTGTGCCGCTGCACACGATCGGCTGGGGTGCGTCCGGCGGGGCGATGCAGCAGTACGAGATCGCGCAGAACTACCCGGGCCTGCTCGACGGGATCACGCCCACGATGAGCTTCCCCGACGCGACGACCTACTTCATCGGCGCGGACGACTGCCGGGTGCTGCTCCGTCCCTACCTGAACGCGCACGACTTCACCGACGAGCAGAAGGAGGCGATCAGCGGCTACGCCGAGTGGGAGACCTGCGACGTCCAGCACGCCGGGCGGCCCGGCCGGCTGGACCCGGAGGACTGCGATCCCGCGATCCCCGAGGCGTGGCGGTACGACGCCGAGAGCAACCCGGACGGTGCCCGCTGCTCCATCTACGACGGGATGCGGAACATCTTCGGCGTCGACCCGGCGACGGGCTTCGCCCGCCGACCGCACGACAACGTGGGCGTGCAGTACGGCCTCGAGGCGCTCGACGACGGCGTCATCACCACCGAGCAGTTCCTGGCGCTCAACGAGGGCATCGGTGGCTACGACATCGACATGAACTGGACCCCCGAGCGAGTGGAGGGGGACATCGCAGCCATCGAGGCCGCCTACTCCACGGGGCGGACCACGACGGGCGCCGGCGGCCTCGCGACCGTGCCGATCATCGACGCCCGTCCGTACCTGGACCTCGAGGCCAACTTCCACGACAGCGTGCGCTCGTTCTCCATGCGCGACCGGCTCGTCAAGGCCAACGGGCACGCGGACAACCAGGTCATCCTGCGAGCCCACGCCAGCGTGTACGACGACGTCGAGCGGGAGTTCCTCGCCCAGATGGACGCCTGGCTGACCGCGCTCGGTGAGGACCGGAGCAGTGCTCCTGCCGCCGTCAAGGTCCTCCGGGCCAAGCCGGACGACCTGGTCGACGCCTGCTGGACCGAGGACGGCACGAAGATCGAGGAGCCGGCGACGTACTCCGGCGAGGGACGGTGCAACGAGCTGTTCCCGCCCCACTCGGGCCCGCGGATCGCCGCCGGGGGGCCGCTGTCCGACGACGTGTGGAAGTGCCAGCTCATGCCGGTCGACCCGGCCGGCTACGAGGTCCCGTTCACCGCGGCCGAGGCGGAGCGCCTCCGGGCGATCTTCCCCGACGGCGTCTGCGACTGGTCGCAGCCGAGCGTGGGCTTCCAGCCGTTGGCGGGCACCTGGCTCTCCTTCGCGGATGCGCCGCAGCCCGGCGAGGGATAGGCCCGGCGGGTGTGCGGTCGGGCCGGGCACGAAAGCCCGGTCCGACCGCCCGGCCGCGGCCCGTGCGCGGGTCCGGCCGGTCAGGCGGGCCGCCGGGTGGGCTCCGCCGCCACGGCCGCCTGCTCGATCAGCGCCCGCAGGTCCGACGGCGTCACGCAGGCGGCCAGCCCCCGGCGGAGCAGCCGGGCCAGCTCCAGCCCCGGGTCGCTGTCGAGAGCGCGGTCCAGGGCGACGCCGGCCATGGCGCCGTCGCCGCGCAGCCAGGCACTGACCGCCAGCAGGGTGGCCGGCGCCGCGTCCAGCGGCACCGGTGCCCGCCGGGTGCACTCTGTCCAGAGGTTCTCGGCCGCGGCCGCGTCGGCACCGAGGGCGATCGGGAGCGCCCGGTCCCGCACCCGGGTGTCGCGCAGCGCCCAGAGGACGACGGCCAGCTCCTCGTCGTCCAGCCCGGCACCACCGCCGCCCGCCGGCCCGGGACGGCAGCGGGCGAGGGCCCGCTGCACCGCCGGCCACGACTCCTCGGCGACCACCGCCCCGCCCACCGCGCCGATCCGGGCGGCCCGCGCGCCCGCCACCCGCAGGCAGGCGGCCCAGATCCCGGCGCGGGACCCCGGCGGGGCGGCGATCCGACCGGCCAGCTCCGACCGGTCGGCGGCCACCACCTGCCCGGTGGCGACCGCCGCCGCCGCCAGCTCGCTCACCCCGCCGGGCAGCGGGGTACCGGCTCCGGGCCGGCAGCAGGGGTGCGGGCAGTCGTAGGACCACCAGCGGCCGCCGCGCACGAGCAGCGCGTCGCACAGCGGGACCCCGGCCTCGGTCAGCGCCCGCAGCAGCGCCCCGACGACCGGCCGGTGCGGCAGCCCCGTGCCCGGCGCGCCCCCGACTCCGGTCTCCGGTTCGTCCGGCGCCTCGGAGACCACGGTCAGCAGGGCGGCCGCGGGCCCGTCCGTGCAGAGGCTCTCGACCAGCTGCCCGGCCAGCGCGGCGACGTGGCCCGGCGGCGGCAGGTCGCCCCGGACGGTCAGGCCGACCCGGCCGCCGGAGGGGCCGCCCAGGCCGATGAGCACCACGGACTCGCGCGGGTGGAAGCCGAGCAGGTGCGGGAGCGCGGCGGCCACCTCCCCGGGATCGGAGAGCCGGACCTCGGGGCGGTCGGGCCCGTACGGCCCAGCGGTGGCGTCCATGCCCTCGACCCTGGCGCTGCTCCGGCCGGCGCGGGGTGCGCCGGCCCGAGCTGTGGATCCGGCGGGCAGGTGTGGACAGGGCTCCGTCGCGGCGGCTCGCCCGGCCCCGCGGCGGACGGGAGGACCGCGTCAGCCGAGCGCGTCGGCCTGGACCTGGTACGCCTGCGCCAGGAGGTCGGCGAAGGCCGCCGGGTCCGTCGTCGCCGCGGCGTCCTGGCCGGCGTCGATGTTCAGCAGGAGGAGCAGCCGGTCGCCGTCCTCCACCGCGCCGATCAGGGTCGGCACCGAGACCTGCACCCCGTCCGGTCCGGTGATCGAGGTGGTGTAGCGCACCAGTGCCGCGCCGTCCCCGAGGTCGTCGACCGGCAGGTTCTCGAAGGTGACGGTCGCCTGGCCGATCTCCGGGGAGCTGATCTGCGCCTGCGGGCACCGCCCAGCGGCCGCGGCGAGCTGGTCGACCGAGTCCTCGGTCGGGCCGCCGCGCACGAGCATCTCGACCGTCGTCGCCGCACCGGTGACGGCGCTGAGCGCGGCGATGTCGTCCACGTCGTCCAGGTCGGGCTGGGTGCCGTCGACGGCGGCCCGGCAGCTCTCCGGGGTGATCTGCACGTCCGCCCCGGCCGCCGCGAGACCCGCCCCCTGCCGGAGCTGCTCCGGCGAGACCGCGACCACGGTGGCCCCGGGGCCGAAGGCGCCGGCGGGGAGCAGACCGGACGCGAGGTCGGGTTCCCGCGACTGCTCCTGAGAGGAAGAGGCCGCAGCGGACGAGGAGGCCGCGGCCGAGGACGCCGCGGCGGTCCGGTCGGAGGCGTCCTCGCCCCCGCAGCCGGCCAGCAGCGTGGTGGCGGCGCAGCCGGCCACCAGCACGCCCGGGAGACGGCGCCGGCCGGCGGCGCGCTTCGCGAGAGCCATGCCGACGAACGTAGCCGCCCGCCGCCGGCACGGGAGCCGGGCGGCCGCCGTCAGAGGCGGTACTGGACGGCGCTGCGCGCGGCCAGGACCGGCCGCACGTGCTCGGCGATGACCGCCAGGTGCACCGGGTCCTGCGCGTAGCGGCGGAACGCCTCGACGTCGGGGAAGTCGGCGACGAGCACCGCGTCGGCGTTGCCCTCCACGAGGCCGGCGTCGTCGGCGACGGTCAGCGCGGTCATCCCGCCGACGTCCTGCCGGAGGGCGCGCAGGGCCTCGACGGTGGCGGCCCGCCGCTGCGCGTCGGCGTCCGGGGACCAGGTGAAGAGCACGACGTGACGGATCATGCGGGCACTCTCCCAGCCTGCCCGCCCCGTCGGCCCGACGGGACGGGTTACCGACTGGTAGCCGGGGTGGCGGGCCGGGTCGTTAGAGTCCGTTTCCATGGGACGGTCGTTGCGCATTGCACTGCTGTCCTACCGCAGCAAGCCGCACAGCGGTGGCCAGGGCATCTACGTCCGCGCGCTGTCCCGGGAGCTCGCCGAGCTCGGTCACCGGGTCGAGGTGTTCAGCGGCCAGCCCTACCCGGAGCTGGACCGCGGGGTCCCGCTCACCCGCGTGCCGAGCCTCGACCTGTACCGGGAGCCGGACCCGTTCCGCACCCCGCGGCCGGCGGAGATCCGCGACTGGGTCGACCTCGCCGAGTGGGCCACGATGTGCACCGCGGGCTTCCCCGAGCCGCTCACGTTCACGCTGCGGGCGGCCCGCCGGCTGCTCCCGCGCCGGGACGAGTTCGACATCGTGCACGACAACCAGTCGCTGGGTTACGGCCTGCTGCGCCTGGTCCGGGCCGGCCTGCCGACCGTCGCCACGATCCACCACCCGGTGGCCATCGACCGCGAGCTGGAGCTCGCCGCCGCGCCGACCCTGCGCCGGCAGCTGACGCTGCGCCGCTGGTACGCCTTCACCCGGATGCAGGCCCGGGTCGCCGGCCGGCTCGACGGGATCACCACCGTGTCGGAGAACTCCCGGCGGGACATCGCCGCGCGCATGGGCCTGCCGCCGGAGCGCACGGCGGTCATCCCGGTGGGCATCGACCCCCTGCGGTTCACCCCGCCGCCGGAGGGGCAGCCGCGGGACGCCACGTCCATCCTGGCCGTGACCAGCGCCGACGTCCCGCTCAAGGGGCTGGTGCACCTGCTGGAGGCCGTCGCCAAGCTGCGCACCGAACGCCCCGTCCGGCTGACCGTCGTGGGCACCGCCCGGCCCGGCGGTCCCGCTGAGGCGGCCCTGGACCGGCTGGGGCTCCGGGACGCCGTCCGGTTCACCGGTCCGGTCCCCGAGGCGGAGCTGGTCGGGCTGTTCCAGCGGGCCACCGTCGTGGCGATCCCCTCGCTGTACGAGGGCTTCTCGCTGCCGGCCGTCGAGGCCATGGCCTGCGGGACCCCGCTGGTGACCACCGACGCCGGCGCGCTGCCGGAGGTGGTCGGCACCAAGGCCGGGCTGCGGGTCGCCGCCGGTGACGTCGGGGAGCTCACCGCCGCCCTCGCGCTGGTGCTGGACTCCCCCTCCCTGGCCGAGCAGCTCGGCCGGGCCGGCCGGCGCCGGGTGCTGGAGAGCTACACCTGGCGGGCGACGGCCGCGCGGACCGCCGACTGGTACGCCGAGACGCTGGACCGCCGGGCTGCCCGGCGCGAGGGGGACGAGCAGTGCTGACCGTCGACTACGACCTGCTCGGCCTGCGGCCGGGGATGACCGTGCTCGACCTGGGCTGCGGCGAGGGCCGGCACGCCTTCGAGGCCCTCCGCCGGGGTGCGCACGTCGTCGCCGTCGACTGGGGACGGTCGGAGGTGGAGACGACGAAGCGCTGGCTGGGCGCGATCGCCGAGGCCGGGGAGGCCGGGCGGACCGACGACGGGACGGCGGCGCGCTACGAGGTGGTGCGCGGCGACCTGCTGCACCTGCCCTTCCCCGACGCCAGCGTCGACCGGGTCATCGCCTCGGAGGTGCTGGAGCACGTCCCCGACGACGCCACCGCGATGGCCGAGATCTTCCGGGTGCTGAAGCCGGGGGGCCGGGCCGCCGTGACCGTCCCGCGCTACGGGCCGGAGCGGATCTGCTGGGCGCTGTCGGACGACTACCACGCCAACGAGGGCGGGCACATCCGCATCTACCGCGGCGGCGAGCTGCGCTCGCGGCTGGCGACCGCCGGCCTGGAGCCGGGCCCGAGCCACCACGCGCACGCCCTGCACGCCCCCTACTGGTGGCTGAAGTGCGCGGTGGGCGTGGAGCGCGACGCCGCGGTCGTGCGGGGCTACCACCGGCTGCTGGTCTGGGACCTGATGCACCGGCCGTGGCTCACCCGCACCGCCGAGCGGCTGCTGGACCCGCTGATCGGCAAGAGCTTCGTGGTGTACGCCGACAAGCCCGCCGCCGAGCGCACCGCGTCGGCGCGCACCTGGACGGCGGGCGCCGGCCGGCCCGACCGGGAGCGGTCCGCTGCCGCCGGCTGACCGGGCCAGCCTCCTGCTGCCCGAGCTGCCCGGGTTGCTCGGCGCCGACCAGGTGCGGCGGACGGTGGCCTGGATCGCCGGCGAGCAGGCGGCCGACGGCGCCCTGCCGTGGTTCGCCGGCGGCCAGCTGGACCCCTGGGACTCGGTCGAGGCGGCGATGGCGCTGGACGTCGGCGGCGAGCACGCCCGCGCGGCCGCCGCCTACCGCTGGCTGGCCGGCCGGCAGCGACCCGACGGCAGCTGGGCGGCCGAGTACCGCGCGGGTGCGGTGACCGCGCCGGGCGCCGAGAGCAACCACGCCGGGTACCTCGCCGTCGGGCTGTGGCACTCCTGGCTCAGTTCGGGCGACGCCGCGCTGGTGGCCGAGCTGTGGCCGGTGGCGCGGGCAGCGCTGGACCTGGTCACGCGCATGCAGCTGCCGGGCGGCGCGATCGGCTGGGCGCTACGCCCCGACGGCACACCCGACGACCTCGCGCTGCTCACCGGGAACGCGAGCCTGTTCCAGGCGCTGCGCTGCGGCCTGGCCCTGGCCGAACTCGTCGGGGAGGGGCAGCCGGACTGGGAGCTGGCCGTCGCCGACCTCGGCGCGGCCCTGCGCGAGCGCCCGGCGGCCTTCGCCGACCGGTCGCGGTACTCGATGGACTGGTACTACCCGGTGCTCGGCGGCGCGGTCACCGGGCACGCCGCCCGCGCCCGGCTGGCGGCCGGCTGGGACCGCTTCGTCGTCCCCGGGCTGGGGATTCGCTGCGTCGACGACCGGCCCTGGGTGACCGGCGCGGAGACCTGCGAGCTCGCGCTCGCGCTCGTCGCGGCCGGGCAGCGCGACGCGGCGCTGGAGCAGGTCGCGGCGATGCAGCACCTGCGCGACGACGACGGCGCCTACTGGACGGGGTACGTCTACCCCGACGACGCCCGGTGGCCGGTCGAGCGCACCACCTGGACGGCGGCGGCGGTGGTGCTGGCGGCCGACGCGCTCTCCGGGGCCTCCGCGGCGGCGGGGCTGTTCGCCGATCCGGCCGGCCTGCCCCCGGCGGGCATGGCCGATCCCACTGCCGGGGCCGGTTGGCCGACCGGACCAGCGGGCACGGGAACACCGTGACCGCACCGCCCCGCTCCGAAGCGCCCCGCCTCCCGGCGGCCGACGTCACGGTCGTCGTCGCCAGCCGCAACCGCCGGGACGACCTCCTCGCCTCCCTGCCGCGGCACGAGGCGCCGGTGGTGCTCGTCGACAACGCCTCCACCGACGACACGGTCGCGGCGGTGCGCCAGGCGCACCCCGAGGTCACGGTGCTGCCGTTGCGGCGCAACGAGGGGGCGCACGGCCGCACCCTGGGCGCCGCGCAGGCGCACACCCCGTTCGTCGCCTTCGCCGACGACGACTCCTGGTGGGCGCCGGGCGACCTCGCGCGGGCGGTGGCGATCATGCGGGCCCATCCCCGGCTGGCGCTGCTCAACGCGCGCATCCTGGTGGGGCCGGAGGAGCGGCTCGACACGGTCTGCACCGAGATGGCCGGGAGCCCGCTGGGCACCGCGCCCGACCTCCCCGGGCCCTCGCTGCTCGGCTTCGTCGCCTGCGCCGCCCTGGTGCGCACCGAGGCCTTCGAGGCCGTCGGCGGTTTCGACCCGGTGGTGCGCTTCCCCGGCGAGGAGGAGCGGCTGGCCCTCGACCTGGCCGCCGCCGGCTGGGGCCTGGCCTACGTCGACGCGGTCACCATCCACCACCACCCGTCGCCGCGGCGGGATGCCCCGGGCCGCCGGCAGACCGGGATCTGGCGCAGCCGGGTGCTGACCGCGGCCATGCGGCTGCCGGCCCGGGAGGTGATCCGGACGGCCGGGCGCGCGCTGCGGGCGGGGCGGCCCGGCGTCGAGGGCGTCCTCCGGGCGCTGCCCGACCTGCCCGCCGCCCTGCGCCGGCGGCGGACGCTGCCGGCCGGCGTGCTGACCGACCTGCGCCGGCTCGCCGGCGGACCGGCATGAGCGCGGATCCCCGCGTCGCCGTCGTGGTGATCACCCACCAGCGCCGCGACGAGCTCCTCGCCGCCCTCGAGCGGCTCGTCGCCCTGCCCGAGCAGCCGCACGTCGTCGTCGTGGACAACGGGTCGACCGACGGCACCGCGGACGCCGTCCGGGACCGGTTCCCCCAGGTGGAGCTGATCGCCAGCCCGAAGAACCTGGGTGCGGTCGGCCGCAACCTCGGGGTGGCCCGCCTCGACACCCCCTACGTCGCGTTCTGCGACGACGACACCTGGTGGGAGCCCGGCTCGCTCCGCGCGGCCGCCGACACCCTCGACGCCCATCCCGGGCTCGCGGTGGTGACCGCCCGGATCCTCGTGGAGCCCGGCGGCACCGAGGACCCGATCGTGGCCGAGCTGCGCGACTCCCCCGTGCGCGGCGCCGCCTGGCTGCCCGGCCCGGCACTCGGCTCCTTCCTCGCCGGCGCCTCGGTGCTGCGCCGCGCGGCCTTCGAGGAGGTGGGCGGGTTCTCCGAGCGGCTCTGGCTGGGCGGCGAGGAGGAGCTGATGGCCGGCGACCTGGCCGCCGGCGGCTGGGAGCTGTGCCACCTGCCCGCGCTGACCATCCACCACCAGGCGAGCACCGCCCGCGACCCGCACAAGCGGCGGGCCGACGGCATCCGGAACACCCTCTGGACGACGTGGCTGCGCCGCCCCTTCCGCCCCGCGCTGCGCCGCACCGTGCACCTGCTGCGCACGGTCCCGCGCGACCGGGTGACCGCGCGGGGGCTGGCCCAGGCGCTCCGCGGGATGCCGTGGGTGCTCCGCGAGCGCCGGGTGCTGCCGCCGCACGCCGAGGCGCGGTTCGCCGCGCTCGAGGCCGCGCAGCGTTCCTCGTCCGCGCGCAAGTACGTCAGCTGACCTCGTGCCGCCGGATCGGCCTACCCTGCCGGCCGTGGAGCACCGGCGGCGGCACGTGCGGTTGATGACCGACTACATGGCCGCGTGGCCGTTGTGGATCGACCACGGCCTCACCACCCCCGCCGCCCTCGGCCTCTCCGCGGCGCTCACGGCCCGCCTGGCCGCCTGGAACGAGCTCTTCCAGGAGCACTTCCACTGGAACGGCGGCTGGCGGGATCCGGACGCCCGCGCCCGCTTCGCCGCGGACGGTCCCCAGCTGCTGCGCGACCTGCGCCGCGAGCTCCCCGACGACGAGGTCGAGCTCGACGACTGGACGCAGGAGGAGGTGTCCGACCCCGGGTGACCGGCGGCCGGTGCCTCAGCGGGCGCAGTCGATGCAGGTGCGGGCCGTGGGCCGGGCGGCGAGCCGCTCCGCCGCGATCGGCCGGCCGCAGCTCTCGCACCGGCCGTAGGTGCCCGCCTCCACGGCGGTGACCGCGGCGTCGACGTCGGCCAGCCGCCGGCGCGCGCGCTCCAGCAGCGCCACCACCTGCTGCCGCTCGAAGGCGATCGTGGCGCCCTCCGGGTCGTGCTCGTCGTCGGCGTTGGAGGACTTCGAGGCGGCGACCACCTCGTCGAACTCCCGGGTCAGCGCCTCGACCTGCGCCTGCGCCGCGGCCCGCTCGGCGCTCAGTGGATCGGTCACTCCCCCATGCTCCCCCGACCCCCGACAACCTGCCCCGGGCCGGTCAGCGCGCCCGGCGGAGCAGCCGCAGCGAGCCGGTGCCGGGCAGCTCGGTGAAGTCCCCCGACGCCAGCACCCGGGTGTAGACGCCGTACGGCGCCTGCCCGCCGTCGGTCGGGTCGGGGAAGACGTCGTGGATGGCCAGCGTGCCGCCGACGGCGAGCTTCGCGACCCAGGCGTCCTGGTCCCGCCGCGCGGACTCCTCGGTGTGGCTGCCGTCGAGGAACAGCAGCGCCAGCGGCGTGCTCCAGAGCGGAGCGAGGAGCTCCGAGCGGGTGACGACGGCGATCACGACGTCCTCGGCGCCGGCTTCGGCGATGGTCCGGCGGAACCTGGGCAGCGTGTCGATGCGACCGACCGCGGGGTCGACCAGCGACGGGTCGTGGTACTCCCAGCCGGGCTGGTGCTCCTCTGACCCCCGGTGGTGGTCGACCGTGACGACGAGCCGGGAGGCCTCCCGCGCGGCGGCGGCGAGGTAGAGCGCCGACTTCCCCATCCAGCTGCCCACCTCCAGCAGCGGCCCCGGCACGGTCACCGCGCGGGCCGCCTCGTACAGCGCCCGCCCCTCGTCGTCGGGCATGAACCCGGCGGCGGCCCGGGCGGCGGCGAGGAGGTCGGTGCGCACGGCGACAGCCTCGCTCATGGGATGAACCGGGCCCGCAGCGCGGTCACCCTCCGCTCGGCGGCCGCCCCGGTCTCGGTGTCGGCGGCCTTGGCGAAGAAGGCGCCGGCCGCCGTCGTCACCGGGACGGCGAGCACCAGCGCGATGGCCCCGACCATCGTGCGGATGACCTCCTCGGCCAGTGCGGACGAGGTCAGGACGACGTTCCACGGCTGGGAGTACAGCTCGAAGAGCAGCAGCAGCGGCAGGGCCGCCCCGGCGTAGGCGAAGACGATCGTGTAGACGGTCGAGGCGATGTGGTCCCGGCCCACCGCCATGCCGCGGGTGTACAGCTCCCGCCAGGTCATCGTGGGGTCGACCTCGTGCAGCTGCCAGATCGCCGAGGCCTGGGTGATCGTGACGTCGTTGAGGACGCCGAGCCCGGCGACGACCACCCCGGCGAGGACCAGCCCCGAGAAGTCCAGCGTCGGGTCGTAGCCCTGGAGCGTCACGGTCTCCTCGCTGGTGAGCCCGGTCAGCCGGGCGGTGGCCACCGCCAGCGTGCCCATCACGGCGACCAGGGTGAGGCCGAACAGCGTGCCGACGAGCGCGGTCGTCGTCCGGGCGGAGAAGCCGTGCGCGAGGTAGAGGACGACGAACATGATCGCCGCGGAGCCGACGAGGGTGACCAGCACCGGCGAGGTGTCCCCGAGCAGCCCCGGCAGCACGAACCGCAGCAGCACGAAGAACGCGAACCCCAACCCGAGCAGCGACGCCAGCCCACGCCATCGGGCCACCAGCCCGACGACGACGGCGAAGGCCACGGCCAGCGTGATCATCGGGACGTCGCGGGCGAAGTCGGAGAAGAAGTAGGCGGGCCCGCCCTCCGCGGTGGGGTCGCGGGTCAGGACCAGCGTGTCGCCCTCCTCGACGCCGTTGGCCACGACGACGGCGTCGAGGTCGATCCGCACGAAGTCGCCGCTCCCCGGGCCGTCCAGGACCTCGACCACGGCGAACGCGCAGGTGGCCGGCCGGCCCTCCGCACCGCAGTCGTAGGGGTCGACCGACACGACCCGCCCGTCGGGGTACTCGGTGCCCGGCGGCAGCGCCGCGGCGGCCGCCTGCTGGGCGCGGCTCGGCTCCCCGTCGGGCCACAGCGCCAGCAGGCCGATGACCGTGGCGAGCCCCACCGGGACGAGGACCAGCAGCATCAGCCACACGGCCCGCCGCCGCCGGGTCAGCGCCTCGGGGGTCGGTGGCGGCGCGTCCGGATCAGGACCGTGGGTGTGGGCGTGGGGAGACGACACCCGGTCAGGCTAGGAGGCCGCGCCCGCCCCACGCGCACCCCACACCGGGGTCAGGAGTGCTCGGTGCCCCGCGACCCGGGGCCGCCGTCCGGGGCCTGCTCGGCCACTCCGCCGCCGTCGGCCTCGACGATGGTGAACCGGTGCCACAGCCCGGTCAGCTGGAGCGGCCGGGCGACCGAGGGGGGCGGCTCGACGAGCACGGTCTCGATCGCGCGCGGCACGCCGAGCTTCTGCAGCTGGACGAGCACCGCCAGCCCGGCGGAGCCCATGAAGGTCACCTCGCGCAGGTCGAGCTCGAGCCGGCGCAGCGACTGCTCGGCCAGGAGCAGGTCGGTGACGATCCGGACGAGCGGGCGCCGGGCGGTGTCGGTGAGCTCGCCGCTGACGGTGAGCCGGGCGGTGTCCCCCTCGACGACGTGCCCGACGACCGGCTCGGCGGCGGAGCCTTCGGGCGAGGCGTGCGGGGCGGCGTTGGTCGTCTCCTCCACGGGCACGTCCTGCCCCGCGGAGGCCCGCTTCACGCCTCCGCCGGGCGGCAACCGGGTCAGCGGTGCGACGAAGTTTTCTCCGCGGGAGATGTTTACCGGGTCGTCGAGGCGAGGTAATCTGCAGTCGCCACTAGAGGTTGACGCCTCGGGCAGCGAACTCCCGAACGACCCCCGCAGGAGGTTCCAGCCATGATGCTGACCGCGTACGACCCGTTCGCCGCCACGTCCGCCGCCTTCCGCGCGCTGGACCAGCTCACCGGCCGCGCCGGCACCGGCACGGCCCGCCAGCTGTCGGGCATGCCGATGGACGCCTACCGGGTCGGTGACAACTTCGTCGCCCACTTCGACCTGCCGGGGGTCGACCCCGGCTCGATCGACCTGTCGGTCGAGGGCAACACCCTGACCGTCAGCGCCGAGCGCTCGGTCCCGCAGCTGGAGAACGCCGAGTGGGCCGTCGCCGAACGCCCCTTCGGCAGCTACACCCGGCAGCTGGTGCTCGGCCGCAGCCTGGACACCGACCGGCTGGAGGCCAGCTACCACGACGGCGTGCTGAGCATCAGCATCCCCGTCGCCGAGAAGGCCAAGGCGCGGAAGATCACCGTGACCCGGGCCGACGTCCCCGCGGCGGTCGGGAGCCGCACGATCGAGGGCGAGCCCCAGCAGGACCAGGCGGCGGTCGAGAGCTGACCGCAGCCCCCGGGCCGGGCCCGACCGGGCCCGGCCCCTGCGGCGTCCGGGCGGCCGACGACAGGAGAGCCACGTGATCAGCCCCGACCCGGGCGAGCCGCTGCGCCGGCTGGACGACCCGGACTACCCCGCCCTGACGATGAGCCAGGCGGCCGAGCTCCTGGGCGTCCAGGCCGCGTTCCTGCGCAGCCTGGACGGCTCCGGTGTGCTGCAGCCGCACCGCTCCCCCGGAGGGCACCGCCGTTACTCGCGCTCCCAGCTGACCATCGCCGCCCGCGTGCGCGGGCTGCTCGACGACGGGCACCCCCTGGCCTCGGCCGAGGTGATCGTGGGCCTCCAGGACGAGCTGGCGTCCGCACAGGCCGACCTCGCCCGCCTCAGGGACGACGACCAGGACCATCCGGCCGACCGGGTGCGCAAGGAACCCTAGGGGGGTATGGTTCTCCGTGGGCGCCGAGCAGCGGCGCCGGCAGGAGGACGACGTGGAACCCACCGCGGACGCGTGCAGCGGGCACGACCACGCGCACGGCTACATCCACCGCAAGGACGACTACCTCAAGCGGCTGCGCCGGATCGAGGGCCAGGCCCGCGGGCTGCAGCGCATGGTCGAGGACGAGAAGTACTGCATCGACATCCTCACCCAGGTCTCGGCCATGACGAAGGCGTTGCAGGCCGTTTCCCTCGGCCTCCTCGAGGAACACCTGAGCCACTGCGTCGTCGACGCGGCGCGGGCCGGTGGCCGCGAGGCCGAGGAGAAGGTCCGCGAGGCCACGGAGGCGATCGCCCGCCTCGTCCGCTCCTGACCACCCATCCCCCCGGGAGGAACACCATGACCACCACTGCCAGCTACACCGTCACCGGCATGACCTGCGGGCACTGCGTCACCTCGGTCACCGAGGAGGTCACCGCTCTCCCCGGCGTGACCGGCGTCGAGGTCGACCTCGCGACCGGCGGCCTCACCGTGACCAGCGAGCAGCCGGTCGACGAGTCCGCCGTCCGCGCCGCCGTCGAAGAGGCCGGATACGAGGTGAGCGGCCGCTGATGCGGCCGGCCCCATGAACACCCCCGCGAAGATCGCCGCGTTCGCCGTCGGCCTGGTCGCCGTGTTCGGCGCGGCGGTCGGCGTGGGCTCCGCGGTCGGCCCGGTGGGCCCGGCGGCGACCGAGCACTCCCCCGCCGCCGGCTCCCCCGGGGCCGCCGCCGCACCGCACGCGGACGGCGGCTCCGCTCCCGCCGCGCCGCCCCCGGTGCCCGCCGGGCTCCAGGTCTCCCAGGACGGCTACACCCTCGCGCTGGCCGACGACACGGCGCCGCCCGGCGAGGCCGTCCCGGTCGCCTTCACGATCGTGGGCCCCGACGGCGCCCCGGTGACCGGGTACGAGACCGACCACGACGTCGACCTGCACCTGGTCGCGGTGCGCCGCGACCTCACCGGCTACCAGCACGTGCACCCCGAGCTCGGCGACGACGGCGTCTGGCGCGCGCCGCTGGCCCTGGACCCGGGCAGCTGGCGGCTGTTCACCGACTTCACCGCGGCCGCCGACGGCGAGAACCGCGTCCTCGGCGCCGATCTCGCCGTCGCCGGCGACTACGAGCCCGCCCCGTTGCCGGAACCGTCGCAGGTGGCGGAGGTGGACGGCTACACCGTCGTCCTGAACGGCGAGCTGACCCCCGGCGCCGAATCGGAGCTGACCCTGAGCGTCAGCCGGGACGGCGCCCCGGTCACCGACCTGCAGCCCTACCTCGGCGCCTTCGGGCACCTGGTCGCGCTGCGCGACGGCGATCTCGGCTACCTGCACGTGCACCCGGCCGGGGACGACGCCGTCGAACCCGCGCCCGGCCCGCACCTCCGCTTCGCCACCACCGCCCCGTCGGGAGGCACGTACCGGCTGTTCCTGGACTTCCGCCACGACGGCGAGGTGCACACCGCCGAGTTCACCGTGCCCGCGGGAGAGCCCGCCCCGCCCGTCGAGGGGGCGGCCCCGCACACCGGGGACCACGAGGAGCACGGATCATGACCACCACCCCCTCCCCTGGCACGACGCTGCAGGACGTCGAGCTGCTGATCGGCGGGATGACCTGCGCCTCGTGCGCGGCCCGGGTCGAGAAGAAGCTCAACAAGCTCGACGGCGTGCGCGCCACGGTCAACTACGCCACCGAGAAGGCCAAGGTCAGCTTCGGCGACGGCGTCAGCACCGACGACCTGATCGCCACGGTGGAGAAGACCGGCTACACCGCGCACCTCCCCGAGCCCCCGAAGCCGGAGCTCGACGCGGAGGCCGACGCCGATCCCGCCGACGCACCGGTGCGCGCGCTGCGCACTCGCCTCGTCGTCTCGGCGCTCCTGAGCGTGCCGGTGATCGCCCTGGCGATGGTGCCGGCGCTGCAGTTCGAGTACTGGCAGTGGCTCTCGCTGACCCTGGCCGCGCCGGTGGTCGTGTGGGGCGGCCTGCCGTTCCACCGTGCGGCCTGGACCAACCTGCGGCACGGCGCCGCCACGATGGACACCCTGGTGTCCCTGGGCACGCTGGCGGCGTTCGGCTGGTCGCTGTACGCGCTGTTCTGGGGCACCGCCGGCGTCCCCGGCATGACGCACCCGTTCGAGCTGACCATCGCGCGCACCGACGGCAGCGCCAACATCTACCTCGAGGCCGCGGCCGGGGTGACCACCTTCATCCTCGCCGGGCGCTGGTTCGAGGCCCGCTCCAAGCGGCGGGCCGGGGCCGCGCTGCGCGCGCTGCTCGAGCTCGGCGCCAAGGAGGTCTCCGTGCTGCGCGGGGGCACCGAGCGCCGGGTGCCGGTCGCCGACCTCGGGGTGGGCGACGCGTTCGTCGTCCGCCCGGGCGAGAAGATCGCCGCCGACGGCGAGGTGACCGAGGGCGCCTCCGCCGTGGACGCGTCCATGCTGACCGGTGAGTCGGTGCCCGTCGAGGTGCGCCCCGGCGACCCCGTCACCGGCGGCACCGTCAACGCCGGCGGCCGCCTGGTGGTGCGCGCCACCCGCATCGGCAGCGACACCCAGTTGGCCCAGATGGCCCGCCTGGTGGAGGACGCGCAGAACGGCAAGGCCGAGGTCCAGCGCCTGGCCGACCGGATCTCCGGCATCTTCGTGCCGGTCGTGCTCGCCCTGACCGTGGCGACCCTCGGCTTCTGGATCGGCACCGGCGCCGGGCTGCCCGCTGCCTTCACGGCCGCGGTGGCGGTCCTGATCATCGCCTGCCCGTGCGCCCTGGGCCTGGCCACGCCGACGGCGCTGATGGTCGGCACCGGCCGCGGGGCGCAGCTGGGCATCCTGATCAAGGGCCCGGAGGTGCTGGAGTCCACCCGCCGCGTCGACACCGTCGTCCTGGACAAGACCGGCACGGTGACCACCGGCCGCATGACGCTGCTGGACGTCGTCCCCGCGCCCGGGCAGGACCCCGAGCAGGTGCTCCGGCTGGCCGGCGCGCTGGAGCAGGCGTCGGAGCACCCGATCGCCCAGGCCGTGGCCCGGGGCGCGACCGAGCGCACCGGCGCGCTGCCCGCGGTGGCCGAGTTCGCCAACGTGGAGGGCCTCGGCGTCCAGGGCGTGGTCGAGGGCGCCGCGGTGGTCGTCGGCCGGCGCCGGCTGCTGGCCGACTGGGCGATGGCCCTGCCGGAGGAGCTGGCGCGGGCCGTGACCGCGGCGGAGGGCGCCGGCCGGACCGCGATCGCGGTCGGCTGGGACGGCGCCGCCCGCGGGGTGCTGGTCGTCGCCGACGCGGTGAAGCCCACCTCCGCGACCGCCGTCGCGCAGCTGCGCGCGCTCGGGCTCACCCCCGTGCTGCTGACCGGCGACAACGAGCAGGCCGCCCGCGCGGTGGCCGACCAGGTCGGCATCGACCAGGTCATCGCCGAGGTGCTGCCGCAGGACAAGGTGGACGTCGTCCGCCGGCTGCAGCAGGAGGGGCGCACCGTCGCCATGGTCGGCGACGGGGTGAACGACGCCCCGGCGCTGGCGCAGGCCGACCTCGGCCTGGCCATGGGCACCGGCACCGACGTCGCCATCCAGGCCAGCGACCTGACCCTGGTGCGCGGCGACCTCCGGGCCGCGGCCGACGCCATCCGGCTCGCCCGCCGGACGCTGGGCACGATCAAGGGCAACCTGTTCTGGGCCTTCGCCTACAACGTGGCCGCCCTGCCGCTGGCCGCCGCAGGGCTGCTGAACCCGATGATCGCCGGCGCCGCGATGGCGTTCAGCTCGGTGTTCGTGGTGTCCAACAGCCTGCGGCTGCGCGGCTTCGCGCCGCTGCCGGAGAACCGGGACGCGGCTCTCGCCGTGGCCGGCGGCCGCCCCGACGCGTCGGCCGACCCGGACCGCACCGTCCCGGCGGGGTAGCTGCCGCGAGCGACCGCGCCGGGCGTCCGGGGCACGTCCGGTCGCCCTTGCCATGCTCCTCCACGGAGAGTCGGTCTCTGCTTCCCCGGCGAAGCAGAGACCGACTTCCCGGGAAGCAGCCCCCGCCAGGAGGCCGGACCGCGAGCAGTGGCCCAGGGACCAGTAGGCGCCAGGGAGCAGTAGGCGCCAGGTTCCCCGTGCACAGTCGGTCTCTGCCCACCATGGTGGGCAGAGACCGACCATCCGCAGATACACCGGCCGACTCCGAGGGATCACCGTGAGCGCTCGATCCGACGACCGTGCGCAACGGTCCGCCCGCCTGCTCGCGGCCGCCGGTCTGGTCGGCGGCCTCGTTCTCTCGACGCGTCCGGCCGCGGTGACCGCGGCGGTCGCGCCGGAGTACCCCTCGGCCCGGCTGTGGGTCGCCCGGCTCCTCGGCGCCCGGCTGGTCGTCCAGCACGCCGTGGTCCTGGTGTCACCCGGGCCGGGGGCGCTGCGGGCAGTGGCGGTGGTCGACGGCCTGCACGCGGCGAGCATGCTGCCGGTGCTGCTCCTGCCCCGCTACCGCCGGGCCGCGCTGGTCAGCGGGGCCGCCGCGGCGGCCTCCGCGCTCGCCGCGGGGCGGCTGGCGGGACAGGTCCCGGCGGGATCGGACCCGGTGGGCTCGGGGCCGGTGGGGTCGGAGCCGACGGGGTCAGAGCGCCGGTAGCAGGAGCAGCGCCGTCGGCAGGAGGAGCAGCAGGACGGCGGCTCCCAGCGCCGACCACCGGGCAGCCGGCGGCAGCGGGTCGGCGGGTTCCAGCAGCCGGACGACGCGCGCCCGCACCCCCGCACCGGCCACCGCCAGGGCGCCGGTGGGCACGCCGCCGGAGCCCGCACCGCCGGCCGCCGCGACGATCGCCTCGGCCAGGGTCCGGCGCGGGGTGGGGCCCTCCAGCGAGGTCAGCGCGACGTCGTCGGCCCGCATCTCCACCAGCTCGCGCACCGACCCGTAGGCCCGCTCGGCCGCCGGGAGCACCGGCAGCGCGGTCTTCCAGGCCACGAACGGCAGCAGCAGCAGGTGGTGGTGCTCCCCCAGGTGGGCGCGTTCGTGCGCCACGACGGCGGCCAGCTGCGCCTCGTCCAGCTCGGCGACCATCCCCGACGACAGCACCAGCAGCGGCCGGGCGCCCGGGATGCAGAACGCCACCGGTGCGGGGTGCTCGAGCAGCCGGGCGTCGGGCTGCGGCGCCGGCTGCACCACCAGCTCGAGCAGCGCGCGGTGCCGGCGCCGGGTGCGGGTGATGCGGACCCAGGACAGCAGCAGGACGCCGACCAGCTCGGAGGCCAGGACGGCGGCGAGGGTGAGGGTCACCCAGTGGTCGCCGCGCACCGGATCGCCGGCGGAGCGGCCGGCCAGGACCGACCACACCGCCTCGGGCAGCGAGTGCCCCCAGGGCGCCAGGCCGTGCACCAGCAGGGCGCCGATGATCGACAGCCCACCGGCCAGGCCGACCGCCTGCCAGCACAGCAGCGCGACCAGCGGGTCCCGCCCCGGCCAGCGGGAGCGGGCGAGCAGCGCCGGCACCGGCCACGCGAGCAGCGCGGCGAGGATGCCGAGGGCGGCCGCGGTGGTGGGCAGCACGGCTCAGGAGCCGGCGAGCAGCTCGCGCAGCAGCCGGGCCTCGTCCTCGTTCACGCTGCCGACGAACCGGGCCAGCACGGCCTGCCGGTCGCCGGCCTGGCCGAGGACCTCGTGCATCAGCTCGGCGGCGTGCTCCGCGCGGCTCGAGCGCGCCGAGAACCCTCGTGGCCGGGCGTCGTCGTGCACCACGAAGCCCTTCTGCTCCAGCCGGGTCAGGACCGTGTGCACGGTGGTCAGCGCCACCCCGCGGTCGGCCAGCTCGTCGCGCAGCGTGGTGGCGGCGACGGGGCCGTCGGCGGCCCACAACCGCTCCATGACCGCCCGCTCCAGGTCCCCCAGCGACGCCATCACCCCTCCTGTCGTCCGTCTCACACGACACTCTTCTACGCCTTGTAGAAAGAGTCTTCTACGTGGCGTAGAAAGGACCTGTCGATAGTACGACGACCGGAAGGGGCCTGGGCGTGGACGTCCTGGACATCGCTCGCTGGCAGTTCGGGATCACCACCGTCTACCACTTCCTCCTGGTCCCGCTGACCATCGGGCTGGGCATCCTGCTGGTGTTCCTGCACACCATGTGGGTGCGCACCGACAACCCCGAGTGGCTCCGGCTCACCCGCTTCTGGGGCAAGGTCTACCTGATCAACTTCGTGCTCGGGGTGGCCACCGGGCTCGTGCAGGAGTTCCAGTTCGGCCTGGCCTGGAGCGAGTACTCCCGCTTCGTCGGCGACGTCTTCGGCTCGCTGCTGGCGCTCGAGGCGCTGCTGGCCTTCTTCCTCGAGTCGACGTTCCTGGGCCTGTGGATCTTCGGCTGGGGCCGCATCCCGAAGAAGGTGCACCTGGCCGCGCTGTGGGCCGCGGTGATCGGCTCGATCGTCAGCGCCTACTTCATCATCGCCGCCAACTCGTGGATGCAGCACCCCGTCGGGGTGGTCGCCGACGACACGACGGGACGCCCCGTGCAGGTGGACTTCCTCGCCGTGCTCAGCAACAACACCGCGCTCGCCGCCTTCACCCACACCATCGTCGCCTCGCTGATGGTCGCCGGTGCGCTGCTGGTCGGCGTCGGGCTCTACCACCTGCGCAAGCGGAAGCTGGCCGGCCGGTCCGTCGACGAGGTCGACCACCGGGTGTGGCACCGGTCGGTCCGGATCGGTGGCTGGGTGTCCCTGGCGGCCTTCGTCCTGGTGGCTCTCACCGGTGACTGGCAGGCCAAGCTCATGTACCAGCAGCAGCCGCTGAAGATGAGCTCGGCCGAGGCGCTGTGCGAGACGGAGGCGCCCGCGTCGTTCTCGATCTTCGCCTGGAACAAGCTCGGCTCCAACGAGTGCGACGACGTCCACTCCATCACGGTCCCGGGGCTGCTCTCCTTCCTCGCGCACAACGACTTCTCCACCGCGGTCCCCGGCGTCAACCAGCTCCAGGAGGAGTACGCCGAGGTCTACGGCGCCACCTACCCCGACGACCCGGCCCGGTTCGGTGCCCTGGCCGGGGAGCCGGTCGACTACCAGCCGGTGCTCGCCGTGACCTACTGGAGCTTCCGGCTCATGATCGGCATGGGCGCGGTCTCGGCGGGGGTGGCCGCCTACGCGCTCTGGTCGACGCGGCGCGGGCGGATACCGACCTCGCGGGTGGGCGTCTACGGCTCGCTGCTCGCCGTCGGTGCCCCGTTCGTGGCCAACGCGGCGGGCTGGGTCTTCACCGAGATGGGCCGCCAGCCCTTCGTCGTCGTGCCCAACCCCGACGTGCCGGTGGACGAGCAGATCTGGTTCTTCACCGCCCAGGCCGTCTCCCCCGGGGTCACCGCCGCGGAGGTCTGGACGTCGCTGGTCGCGCTGACGCTGGTCTACGGCGTGCTCGCGGTGATCGAGGTCGGCCTGCTCACCCGGTTCATCCGCGCCGGCATCACCGCCGGCGACACCAGCCCCACCCCGGTCGGCACCGGCCCGGACGACGACCGCCGGGAGGGGCCGGACGGCGACGCCGGCGGCGCCGGAGGGGACGGCCGGGAGCGCCGCACCCCGGACGACGACGTCCTCCAGTTCGCCTACTGACCCCCGACGAGAGACAACCGAGGACGAGAGTCATGGACCTGCAGACCCTGTGGTTCGCCGCCGTCGCCGTGCTGTGGACCGGCTTCCTCCTGCTCGAGGGGTTCGACTTCGGCGTCGCCGCGCTGCTGCCCGTGCTGGGCCGCCGGCCCGCCGACCGGCACCTGATGCTGCGCAGCATCGGCCCGCTCTGGGACGGCAACGAGGTGTGGCTGATCACCGCGGCCGGGGCGGTGTTCGCCGCCTTCCCCGGCTGGTACGCCACCTGGCTGCCGGTGCTGTACCTGCCGTTCGTGCTGGTCCTGCTCGGGCTGATCGTCCGGGCCGTCGCCTTCGAGTGGCGGCACCAGTCGCACGACCCGCGCTGGGACGGCACCTGGACCCACGTGATCACCGCCGGCTCGCTGATCGCGGCGCTCGGCGTGGGAGCCGCGCTGGCCACCACCACCCTGGGGCTGCCGATCGACGCCGACGGGATCCGGGTGGGCGGCAGCTTCGCCGGCGTGGGCTGGACGGCGCTGCTCGGGGCGGTCGCGGTCGGCGCCTTCTCCGTCGTCCACGGCGCGCTGTTCCTGGCGCTGAAGACCGACGGTGACATCCGGCTGCGCGCCCGGGCCCTCGCGCTGCGCTGGGCGCCGGTCGCCGCGCTGCCGCTGCTGGCGTGGGCGCTGGTCGCGCACCTGCGGTACGGGACCCCGGTCACCGCGGCGCTGTGGGCGGTCGCCGCGCTCGCGGTCCTGGTGACCTGGGTCCGCATCAAGGTCGACCGCGAGGGCCAGGCGTTCGCCGCCTGGGCGGTGATGCTCGTGTCGTCGGCCGCGACGATCTTCGGTGCCGCGTACCCCGTCGTCGTCCCCTCGACGATCGACCCGGCCTTCGACGTCACGATCGCCACCGCGTCGGTGAGCGACTACACGCTCACCATCATGACCTGGGTGGCCGCGTTCGGGCTTCCCGTCGTCCTCGGCTACCAGGCGTGGACCTACTGGGTCTTCCGCAAGCGGCTGACCGCCGAGCCGCAGCACGAGGACGCGCCGGCCGCCGGCACCGCGCCCGCACCCGGGGAGGTGCCCGCGTGAGCGCCGGCCCGACGTCGCCGCGGGGCCCCCTCGGAGCGCTGGCGGGCGTCCCCGGGTTGCGCGGCGCGCTGGTCCGGTCGGCGCTCGCGGCCCTCGTGCAGACGGCGGGCCTGGTGCTGCTGGCGGCCGGCCTCGCGCACGCGGTGGCGCGGGTGTCCGGGTTCGCCGACGGACCGCTGACCATCCCCCTGCTCCTGGCGGCGGCCGGCGCCGCGGTGCGTGCCACGGCCGGCTCGGTCGGCGAGGCGGTGGCCGCCCGCGACGCCCGCCGCGCGGAGGACGAGCTGCGCCGGCGGCTGCTGGAGCGCTTCGCCGGCTCCCCCGCGGCGGTGGCCGCGGCCGGCGGCACCGGTCCGGCCGCCGTGCTGGCCACCACCCGGCTGCACGACCTCGGCCCGGCGCTGACCACCTACCTCCCCGCGCTGGCCCGCACGCTGGTGGTCCCGCCGGCCCTGCTGGTCGTGCTGGCCGCCACCGACCTGCTCTCCGCCGTCCTCGTCGCGGTCACCCTGCCGCTGGTCCCGGTCTTCATGGTGCTGGTCGGCCGGTACACCCAGGACGCGACCGCGGACTCCGCCCGCGCGCTGGACCGCATCGCGGCGCACGTCACCGAGCTGGTCCGCGGACTGCCGGTGCTCGTCGGGCTGGGCCGGGCCGCCGAGCAGACCGCCGCGCTCGCCCAGCTCGGCGAGACCCACCGGACGCGGACGCTGGCCACCCTGCGGGTGGCGTTCCTCTCCGCGCTCGTCCTCGAGCTGATCGCCACCCTCTCGGTGGCCCTGGTGGCAGTCACCGTCGGGCTGCGCCTGCTTCACGGCGACCTGACCCTCGCGCTCGGTCTGACCGCGCTGCTCCTGGCCCCCGAGGCGTTCGCGCCGCTGCGTGCCCTGGGCGCCGCCCACCACTCGGCCGAGGACGCCGCGCTCGCCTCGGCCGAGGCCCGCTCGGTGCTGGCCGCGCCCGCTGCCGGCCCGTCGGCGCCGGCCGGCGCCGACGACGACCCTCGGGGCGCCGACGTCGCGGTGCACGGGTTGTCCGTCGCCCACCCCGGGCGGTCGGTGCCCGCGCTGCCGCCCACCGACCTGGTCCTGCGTCCCGGCGACCTGGTGTCGGTGACCGGGCCCAGCGGCTCGGGCAAAACCACCCTGCTGGCCGCCCTGGCCGGCGGGCTGCCCCCCGGCGCGGTGGTGGCCGGCACCGTGGCCGGGGTCCCCGCCGGCGCGGTCGCGTACGCGCCGCAGTTCCCCCGGACCACCGGGCGGACGGTCGCCGACGAGCTGCGCCGGCACGCCGGCTGCGAGCCCGGGATCGACGAGATCGTCGGCGAGGCCTACGTCGTGGAGGCGCTGCGCCGCGTCGGTCTGGGCCACCTGGCCGGCCGGGCTCCGGAGAGCCTCTCCCCCGGCGAGCTGCAGCGCGTCGGGCTGGCCCGCGCGCTGGTGCGCATCCGCCGCGGCGCCCGGCTGCTCCTGCTCGACGAGCCGACCGCCCACCTCGACGAGGACGGCACGGCGCTCGTCGCCGACGTGGTGGCCGGACTGCGCGGCACGGTCAGCACGCTCCTGGTCACCCACGACCCGCGGCTGGCCGCCCTCGCCGACCGCACCGTGGCGCTCCCCGCGCCCGGTCCCGCGGACCCCGCCCCGGTGCCCGCACAGCTCCCGGCCGCGGTGCCGCCCACGTCGCCGATCTCGTCGCCCCCGGCCGCCGATGTGGCTGCGCACGGGCCGGCTGCCGACAAGGTGGCCAGGACGATGCGCCGCGCCGTGCTGTTCGGCACCCTGTCCTCCCTCGCCGGTGTCGCGCTGACCGCCGTCTCGGGGTGGCTGATCGTCCGGGCCGCGGAGGCGCCGCCCGTGCTCACCCTGCTGGTCGCCACCGCCGGGGTGCGCGGCTTCGGCGTGGCCCGCGCCGCGCTGCGCTGGCTGGAACGGCTGGCCGCCCACGACGCCGCCCTCCGGCTCGCCACGCAGACCCGGGTGCGGGTCTGGGAGGCGCTGGCCGCGCAGGGCCTGGCCGCCGACCGGACCCCGGGTGCCGCCCTCGCCCGGGTCGTCGGCGACATCGGCCTGGTGCAGGACCTGACCGTGCGGGTGCGCCCCCCGCTGGCGGTCGCGGTGGCGGTGCCCGCCGTCACCGTCACCGCCCTGGCGTTCGTCGACCTCCTCGCCGCCGGCGCGATCGCCGCCACCCTCGCCGTCACCGCGGCGCTGGTCCTGCTCGTGCACCGCTCCCTCGATGCCGGCGCCGCCCGCGCCGCCGGCACGCTCCAGGTGGCGACGCTGCGCGAGACCACGGCGGCCCTGGAGGGTGCCGCCGACCTGCGCGCCCACGGGCTGGCCGGCCGGACGGCGGCCGATCTGGCCGCGCTCGCCGACCGGCAGGGACGCTCCGCGGACACCGGGTCCCGGGCCGCGGCGCTGAGCACCGGGCTGGTCGTGGCCGGCACCGGGCTGGCCGCCGTGCTCGCCATCGCCCTCGGCGCGCGGGCCGGCCTCGGTGGCCCGGCAGCAGCCGCCCTGGCGCTGGCCCCGCTCGCCCTCGCCGAGCCGCTGGCCGGCCTGGTGCCCGCGCTGCAGCGGCGCGGTGCGCTGGCCGACGCCCGGGCGCGGATCGACGCCGTCCTGGACGCCCCGGTGGCGGCCGATCCGGCCGACCCGCTCCCGGCTCCGTCCCCCGTCACCTCGCTGGTCGTCGAGGACCTGGCGGCCGGCTGGCCGGGCGGTCCGGACGTCCTGCGCGGGCTGGCCGCCTCCGCCGCCGCGGGAGAGGGCTGGCTGGTGGTCCGCGGCCCGTCGGGCAGCGGCAAGTCCACCTTCCTCGCCGTGCTGATGGCGGCGCTGCGCCCGCGGGCGGGCAGCTACTCGGTCGACGGGACGCCGGTCGACCGGATCCGCGGTGCGGACCTGCGGGCGCGCACCGCCTGGCTGCCCCAGGAGGCGCACGTCTTCGCCTCGAGCATCCGGGCGAACCTGGCCCTGGCCGCTCCCCGCGGCGCCCTGGCCGGGGCCGACGGCGAGGACCGGATGCGGGCGGCCCTGACCGCGAGCGGGCTGGGCGGGCTGCTGGCCACGCTCCCCGCCGGCCTCGACACCCCCGTCGGTGCCGGTGGCACGGGGCTGTCCGGCGGGGAGCGGCGCCGGCTGGCCGCGGCCCGGGCGCTGCTGGCCGGGCGGGACGTGGTCCTGCTCGACGAGCCGACCGCCCACCTGGACGCCCCCACGGCCGAGGCACTGGTGCGCGACCTGCGCCGCGCGCTGGCCGGGCGGGTCGTCGTCTGCGTCACCCACGACGAGGGGCTGGCCGAACCGGGCGACACCGTCGTCCGGCTGGGTGCCGAGCACATCCCGGTCAGCCCGGGAGCGCCGGCCCCTCGTCCTTGAGCGCCACGCCCGAGGCGCCGAGCTCCCGGGCCGCCACCAGGAGCCGGACGACGAGGTCGGCGGCCTCCGCGTAGCCCAGCCCGTGCGGCGGCCGGACGTTGGAGACGCAGTTGCGCTCGGAGTCGATCCGCCCCGGGCGCGGGTCCCAGGTGAGGTACACGCCGAGCGAGTCCGCCGAGGAGAGCCCCGGCCGCTCCCCGATCAGCACCACGACCGCCCGCGCCCCGAGCGCCGCGCCGATCTCGTCGCCCAGAGCGACCCTCGCCTGCGACGCCAGCACCACCGGGCCCACCGACCAGTCGGCCAGCCGGTCGAGCAGGGCCGTCGCCAGCGGCGCCCCGTGCTCGTGGACCGCGCGCGGGGAGAGCCCGTCGGCCAGCACCAGCGCCAGGTCGGCCCTGGCCCGCGGCAGCGTCGTCCCTGCCGCCAGCCGCCGCCCGAGATCCGGTCGCTGCAGGTACTCCGCGCGGTCGGCGGCGGCCGAGTGCACCTCGATCGACGACACCCCGTCGAGCCCGGCCCGGACGACGGCGGGGTCGAAGGCGGTGTGCACGGCGTCGCGGGCCACCGCGTGCGCCAGCCGGAACTCCAGCTCCCGGGCGGTCGGCAGCCCGTCCCCGGCCCGGCCCAGCGCCACCCTCGCCCGGGTCGCCGCCCGCAGCACCGACCACGGGTCGTCGCCGCCCGGGCGGGCCGGCGCGCTCATGCCCGCGCCGCCGCGAGCAGCGCCTTCGCCGCCGGGGCGTCCGGGGCCAGCGACCGCACCCGGCCGGCGTCGTCGAGCAGGTCCATCCGGGTCAGCCAGTCCTCGAACTCCGGTGCCGGGCGCAGCCCCAGCACCTGCCGGGCGGTGAGGACGTCGGAGAACGACAGCGACTGGTAGTGCAGCATCACGTCGTCCGACCCCGGGACGGCGATGACGAACGAGCAGCCGGCCGCCCCGAGCAGCAGGGTGAGGGTGTCGGTGTCGTCGCCGTCGATCTCGGCGTGGTTGGTGTAGCAGACGTCGACCCCCATGGGCAGGCCGAGCAGCTTGCCGCAGAAGTGGTCCTCCAGCCCGGCCCGGATCACCTGCTTGCCGTCGTAGAGGTACTCCGGCCCGATGAACCCGACGACGGTGTTGACCAGCAGCGGCTCGAAGTGCCGGGCCACCGCGTACGCCCGCGCCTCCAGGGTCTGCTGGTCCACCGGCCGCCCGTCGATCCCGCGGTGCGCGTCGGCCGACAGCGCCGACCCCTGCCCGGTCTCGAAGTAGGTGACGTTCCGGCCGACGGTGCCGCGGCCGAGCTCCAGCGCGCCGGCCCGGGCCTCGGCGAGCAGGTCGAGGGTGACGCCGAAGCCCCGGTTGGCCGGCTGGGTGCCGGCGACGGACTGGAAGACCAGGTCCACCGGCGCTCCCTTCTCCAGCGCGCGGAGCGTCGTGGTCACGTGGGCGAGCACGCAGGACTGGGTGGGGATCGCGTACCGCTGGATCACCGCGTCGACCAGCTCGAGCAGCGCGACCGTCCGCCCCGGCGAGTCGGTGGCCGGGTTGATGCCGATGACCGCGTCGCCGGAGCCCTGGAGCAGCCCGTCGACGATCGAGGCGGTGACGCCGACCGGGTCGTCGGTGGGGTGGTTGGGCTGCAACCGCGAGGCCAGCCGGCCCGGCAGCCCGAGCGTGCTGCGCAGGCCGGTCACCACCCGCGCCCGCCGCCCCACCGCGACCAGGTCGGCGTTGCGCATCAGCTTCGAGGTGGCCGCCACCATCTCCGGGGTCAGCCCGGGGGCCAGCGCGCCGATCGACGCCTCGTCGCCCTCGGCGGCCCAGCCCAGCAGCCGGTCGCGGAACTCCCCCACCGTCAGCCCGGCCACCGGCGCGAACGCTCCCGGGTCGTGGGTGTCCAGGATCAGCCGGGTGACGTCGTCCTCCTCGTACCCGACCACCTGCTCCTCGAGGAAGGTGGCCAGCGGCAGGTCGGCGAGCAGCGACTGGGCGGCCACCCGCTGCGCCGCCGACTCCGCCGCGCACCCGGCGAGCGCGTCACCGGAGCGGGCCGGGGTGGCCTTGGCGAGCAGGTCGGACAGGGACGCGAACTCGTGGGTGTGCCCGCCCAGCGTCGTCCGGCGGACCGTCACCGCACCTCCTCCTCGGCCGCGGCCAGCAGCTCGAACTCCTCCTCGGGAGCCGAGGCGACCAGGTGGTGGCGGCTGTACAGGGCGAAGTAGCCCAGGAAGACCGCGTAGGCGCCCAGCGTCCACAGCGCGGCGACCTCGTCGACCAGGAAGGTGGCGACCACCGCGGCGGCGGCGAGCACCAGCGCGACGCCGGTGGTGGCCGTGCCACCCGGCGTCCGGTACGGGCGGGGCAGGTCCGGCTCGCGGCGGCGCAGCACGATGTGGCTGACCATCATGAGCACGTAGGAGACCGTCGCGCCGAAGACGGCCATGTTCAGCAGCATCGCGCCCTGGCCGGTCAGCGAGAGCGCGAAGCCGATGGCCCCGGGCACCAGCAGGGCCAGGACCGGGGCCTTGCGGGAGTTGGTCACCGACAGCGCCCGCGGCAGGTAGCCGGCACGGGACAGCGCGAACGTCTGCCGGGAGTAGGCGTAGATGATCGAGAAGAAGCTGGCGACCAGCCCGACCAGCCCGGCGTAGTTGATGACCGTGGTGAGGGCGCTGGAGGCCCCGGCCACCTCGAGCGCCTCCACCGGCGGGTTCCCGCTGGCCGACATCGTCTCCGCACCGCCGGCGCCGGCGGTGAACACCAGCATGAGCACCGCGAGCACCAGCAGCAGGCCCATGGCCGCGACGATGCCGCGCGGCATGGACCGGGCCGGGTCGCGCGCCTCCTCGGCCGCCAGCGGGACGCACTCCACCGCCAGGAAGAACCAGATGGCGAACGGGAACGCCGCCCAGACGCCCATGAGGCCGAACGGCAGGAACTCCGAGGCGCCGGCCGCGTCGGTGGGCGCGATGTCGGTGAGGTTCGCCGGGTCGAAGGCGGGGATGGCCCCCACCAGGTAGAGCACCAGGCCGGCCACGGCGACCGCGGCGATGGCCAGCATGACCTTCAGCGCCTCCCCGACGCCGAGCAGGTGGATGCCGATGAAGAGGGCGTAGGCGGCGAGGTACACCCACCAGCCGTCGGTGATGCCGAAGAGCCCCAGCGACTCGACGTAGGCGCCGATGAACGTGGCGATCGCGGCCGGCGCGATCGCGTACTCGATCAGCACCGCGACCCCGGTCGCGTAGCCGCCCCAGGGGCCGAGCGCCCGCCGGGCGAAGGTGTACCCGCCGCCGGCGGTCGGCAGCGCCGAGCCCAGCTCGGCCAGCCCGAAGACCATCGCCGAGTACATGACCGCCATGAGGACGACGGCGATCAGCAGCCCGCCGAAGCCGCCCTCGGCCAGCCCGAAGTTCCACCCGGCGTAGTCACCGGAGATGACCGCGGCGACGCCGAGGCCGGCCAGCAGCACCCAGCCCGCCGTCCCGCCGCGCAGCTGGCGCTTCTGGTGGTAGCCGGCCTCGACGGCCTCGGCCTCGACCCCGGCGTGCCGGGACGCCGGCCGGGCTGGACGAACTCGTGGATCCGCGGTCATGGGTGGGCCTCCCGGGTGGGCCCCCGCAGGTCGGGTGGGCACAGCCTGGCCCCCGTCCCCCACCCGGGCAATGCCCTGCGACAGGACGGAACACGGAGTTCACACGACGACGCGTGCGGGCAGGGCGCTCCCGCCCACGGGTCAGGCCGGCGGGACCTCGACCGGGATCTCCGGGCCCAGCCGCGCACCCTGCTCCAGCGCCAGGTCGTCGCCGGACCAGAAGCTGCCCGGGTCGTAGGCGTTCAGCGGCCGGTCGCCGGGGAGCAGCCCCATCGCCGTGTAGGTGGCCGCGACCAGCTCCGCGCAGAACACGGTCTCGGCGGCGGTCTGCCGGCGCAGCCGGCCGTTCACCCAGCCGCGCACCAGGCCGCGGGTGGTCGGGAAGGGGCGGCCGTCCAGCCGCGCGACGGTGCGCAGCACGGCGTCCTCCATCGCCGGGGTGACGCCGCCGTCCTCGGCCGGCCCGACCAGCTGCCGCAGCCACGCCTGCTGCCCGTAGCGCTGCCGCCAGGTGAGGACGGCGTCGCGCAGTTCGTGCAGCTGGACGCCCCGCTGGTGCTGGCCGGTCCACGCGTCGGGCAGCGACCTCCCGAGCTCCGCGTGCCACAGCAGCGGGGGCAGGTCCTCCAGCACCACGGCCATGCCGACGTGGTTGACCGGGGCGTTGGTGAAGGTCCGGATCGCGCGGTCGGCCAGCGAACCGCCCCGGAAGATCCACACGTCGCCGGTGCGGGTGAGGTCGACCGCCTCGTCCAGGGTCAGCGTGGGCACGGCGCTACGTTACGGAGGTGCGCCTCTGGAAGCTGATCGGACTGGCCGGCCTCGCCGGTGTCGCCGCGACGGGCACCGTGCTGGCGCGCAACGAGCGCCAGCGCCGCGCCTACTCCCCCGACGACGTCCGCACCCGGCTGCACGAGCGGCACGCGGTCGCGGGCGCCGCACCCGAGCCGGTGCCGGTGGCCGAGCTGACCGCCGGTCGCCGGCACCGGCTGGCGCAGGTGCTCCGCCGCCGCTGAGCCGCTCAGCCCGGGGCAGGGGCCTCGGGCAGCACGACGATGCCGTCGCGGTCGGCGCAGAGCCACTCCCCGTCCCGGAAGACCGCGCCGGCGAAGACCACCGGGATGCCGGCCTGCCCGGAGTGCAGCCCGCGCCGGCTCTTGCGCGGCATGGCGGCGAGCGCGCGGACGCCGAGCGGCTGAGCGGCCAGCTCGTCGGCGTCCCGGATGCACCCGTTCACCACGATCCCGGCCCAGCCGTTGGTCGCCGCGGAGACCGCCAGGTTCCCGCCGACCAGCCCGCACCGGGTCGAGCCGCCACCGTCGACGACCAGCACCCGCCCCTCCCCCGGGCCCTCGACGGCCTGCTTCACCAGGGTGTTGTCCTCGAAGACCTTGAGGGTGGCGATCGAGCCGCTGAAGGCGACCACCCCGCCGAAGATCTGGAAGACCGGGTCGCAGACCTGCCCGTCCGGATGGGCGTCGGACACGTCCGTGGTCGCGAAGGTCGTCGGCTGGCTGCTCATGCGGCTCGCTCGCTCTCTGCTGGATGGCGGTGCTCGCTGGCGGGTGGCGGTGCTCGCTGCCCTGCAACCGAGGTTATAACCTATAGCGCGACGAGGGGAGATGCGTGGCAGAGGTTCCCGCGGAGTACGCGACCAAGAGCGACCTGGCCTACACCCGCGTGCGCGGGCTGATCCTGTCCGGCGAGCTGGCGCCCGGCGAGGTGCTCCCCCAGGCGGCGCTGGCCCGCACCATCGGCATGAGCACCACCCCCCTGCGCGAGGCGCTGCGCCGGCTGAAGCAGGAAGGCCTGGTGGAGCTCGACGCGCACCGCGACGCGCGGGTGCGGCCGCTGGACGCGGCCGAGGCGCGCGACCTGCTGGAGCTCCGGGAGACCCTCGACCCACTGGCCGCGTCGCTGGCCGCGCGGCGCCGCACCGACGACGACCTCGCGCAGGTCCGCGCGGCGCTCGACGGCCTGGAGTCCCTGAGCCCCAGCCCGTCGGCCGGCCAGCTGGAGAGCCACCACCGGTTCCACGCCGCCATCCACCGCGCCGCGCACAACGCGCTGCTGGTGCAGACGCTGGACGACCTCTGGACCAAGACCGACCGCTACCGGCGGCACGGGCTCGAGGAGGGTCGCAGCGACGCGGAGCTCGACGCCCGGGCCACCGAGCACCGGCAACTGTTCGAGGCGGTCCGGGACCAGGACGCCGACGCCGCCGCCGAGCTCATGAGCCGCCACGTCCGCACCAGCCTGGGCGCCCGGTCGCTGGACCGCCTGGGCGAGCCGCAGCGCGCCCGGTGAGCACCCCGGCCGACGGCGGGCGCACGGGTCCCGGCCGTCGCATGCTCTGGCTGCTCCTGGCGCACTCCGCGCTCACCCAGGTGGTCACCTTCGTGCTCCGCCCGACCTCGGCCTACCGGGCGCTGGAGCTGGACGTCCCGACCGCCTGGCTGGGTGCGCTCACCGCGTCCTTCGCCGTCGTCCCCCTGCTGCTCGCGGTGCCGTCGGGCCAGGCCACCGACCGGTTCGGCGAGCGCCGGGTGATGCTCGTCGGGGCCGTGCTCCTGGCGCTGTCGGCCGTCGTCTTCGCCACGGAGCGGGGTGGTGCGGCCGGCCTGGTCCTCGGCAGCGTCGTCCTGGGCACCGGGCACCTGCTCTCGGTGGTGGGCCAGCAGGCCGCGGTCGCGAACACCGCCGGCCCCGGCCGCTTCGACACCGCGTTCGGCCACTACACCTTCGCCGCCTCGCTGGGGCAGGCGATCGGCCCCGCGCTGATCACCCTCGTCGGTGGGTCCGGAGCGCTGCCCGACACCCGGCCGATCTTCCTCACGGCCACCGGGCTGGGCGTCGTCCTGCTGGCCTGCACCGTCGTGCTGCGGATACCGGGACGGGCGCGCTACGGAGGTGCCGCGGAGGCCGGCGGCATGGGCACCCTGCTGCGCCTCCCCGGACTGGTGCGGGCCCTGGTGATCAGCTGCGTGGTGCTCGCCGCCGTCGACATCACGCTGGTCTACCTGCCGGCGCTGGGAGCCGACCGGGGCCTGGCGGCCGGCGTCGTCGGCCTCCTGCTGACGCTGCGGGCGGTGGCCTCGATGGCCTCCCGGTTCTTCCTCGGGCGGCTGGTGGCCTGGGTGGGCCGCCGCCGGCTGATGATCGTCAGCGTCGCGCTGTCGGCGGTGTCGATGGCCGCCGTCGCGGCTCCCCTGCCACCGGCCGCCCTCGCCGTCCTGGTGGTGCTCCTCGGCCTCGGCCTGGGCGTCGGCCAGCCGCTGACGATGTCCTGGCTCGCCGAGGTCGCCCCCGCCGGGCTGCGCGGACGGGCCATGTCGCTGCGGCTCACCGGCAACCGCCTGGGCCAGGTGCTGATCCCCAGCACGGTCGGTCTCGTCGCGGCCGGGGTGGGGGCCGCCGGCGTGCTCTGGGCCACCGCCGCCGCCCTCGGGGTCGTCGGGTTCGCCGCCCGGCGGCTGGCCGTGGACGGTGGTCCGGGCACGTGACGCGGGTCAGCCGGACTGCCGGAGCCGCGCCGCCTGCCGGGTGAGGTGGTCGCGCTCGGCCGCGTTCGACGCCGCCCGCGCTGCCGCGGCGTAGCGGTCGGCGGCCTCGGCGAGCCGCCCGGCCCGCTCGTGCAGGTACGCCGAGGCGGCGGTGTGCCTCGGCAGGGCGGGGTCCAGCTCGGCCAGGGCGGCCAGCCCCGCGAGGGCGCCGTCGGCCTCCCCGACCGCCACGGCGCGGTTGAGCCGGGCGACGGGTGAGCCGGTGAGGCCGACGAGCTCGTCGTACCACTCCACGATCTGCACCCAGTCGGTCTCCTCGACGCTCCGGGCGTCGGCGTGCAGGGCGGCGATCGCCGCCTGCGCCTGGTACTCGCCGAGCCGGTCGCGGGCGAGCGCGGCCTGCAGGACCGCGACGCCTTCGGCGATCATCGCGGGATCCCACCGCGACCGGTCCTGCTCGGCGAGCGGGACCAGCCGGCCGGTGGCGTCGGTGCGGGCATCCCGGCGCGCGTGGTGCAGCAGCTCGAGCGCGAGGAGGCCGGCGACCTCCGGCTCGTCGGCCACCGCCGCCAGCTGCCGGGTCACCCGGATCGCCTCGGTGGCGAGGTCGACCTCCCCGGAGTGCCCCTCGTTGTAGATGAGGTAGAGCACCCGCAGCACCGTCGGGAGGTCGCCGGGTTCGTCCAGCCGCACCGCCGCGAGGCGCCGCTTGGCCCGGCTGATCCGCTGGGCCATCGTCGGCTCCGGCACCAGGTAGGCCTCGGCGATCTGGCGGGTGGTGAGCCCGCCGACGGCGCGGAGCGTGAGCGCCACCGCCGAGGCCGGCGGCAGCGTCGGGTGGGCGCACAGGAAGTACAGCCGGAGCGTGTCGTCGGCCGTGGGCACGGGCCCCGGTGGCGGCTCCAGGTCGTACGCGACCTCCCGGCCCGCGCGCGCCCGCCCGGACCTCAGCTGGTCCAGGTGCTTGCGCCACGACACGGTGACCAGCCAGCCCTGGGGGTCACGGGGCGGGTCGGCCGGCCAGTTCGCGACGGCCGAGACCAGCGCCTCCTGGACGGCGTCCTCGGCCGACGCGAAGTCCGCTCCGCGCCGGACGAGGACGCCGATCACCGCGGGCACGATCTCCCGCAGGCGGACGTCGTCCACCGCGTCAGTCGTCGACCGTGGGCGGTGCGGGGAAGAGCGGCCGCACCTCCAGCCACTCGTGGATGGGCTTCCCGCCCGCCCCGGGCGCGGCGGACAGCTCCCCTGCCAGCTCGACGGCGCGCTCCCAGGCGTCGACGTCGATGATCATCCAGCCGGCGATCAGGTCCTTGGTCTCCGCGAACGGGCCGTCGGTGACCGGTGGCCGCCCGTCGCCGTCGGACCGGACCCACGCGCCCTCGGGCTTGAGGGCCTGACCGTCGACGTACTCGCCGGACTCTTCCAGCCGCTTGGCGAAGTCGTCCATGTACGTCATGTGGGCGTCGATCTCCGCCGGCGTCCACCGGTCCATCGGCACGTCGTTCACCGCCGCCGGCGCGCCGCGGTAGTGCTTGAGCAGCAGGTACTTGGCCATGGGTACTCCCTCGCACGGTGCGGCCCATCCTGGCCGCCTCGTACCTGGGACGGAACCGGCCGCCCGTTCTCGACACCGACCGGGGTCAGCCCCCGGCGATGCACCGCACGACAGCGTCGGTGAACTCGCCGGTCGACGCACTGCCCCCGAGGTCCCGGGTGCTCACCCCGGCCCGGACGACCGCCCGGACACCGGCCTCGACCCGCACGGCGCCGTCGACCGCCCGCTCGTCGCCGTGCCGCCGGCCCAGCCAGTCCAGCAGCATGCCCGCGGACAGCACCATCGCGATCGGGTCGGCCAGCCCCGTGCCGGCGATGTCCGGGGCCGAGCCGTGCGCGGCCTGGGCCATGCAGCGGTCGTCGGAGGCGTTGATCGACGGCGCGATGCCCAGTGAGCCGGCCAGCTCGCCGGCCAGGTCGGAGAGGATGTCGCCGAACATGTTCTCTGCCAGGACCACGTCGAAGTCGGCCGCCCGGCGCAGCAGGTGCACCGTCATGGCGTCGATGTGGACGTCGTCGACCTCGACGTCGGGGTAGCCCTCCCCCACCTCCAGGCACACCTTCGTGAACAGCCCGGAGGTCAGCTGCAGCACGTTGGCCTTGTGCACGATCGTCACCCGGTTGCGACGCCGCCGGGCGAGGTCGAAGGCGGTCCGCGCGATCCGCTCGATCGCCGGCCGGGTGAAGACGCCCATCGCGATCGCGACGTCCGCCGTCGGCATGTACTCCCCCGTGCCGGCGTACGTGTTGCGGTCGGCGTAGAAGCCCTCGGTGTTCTCCCGCACGATCACCAGGTCGGTGTCCGGGGCGATCGCCCGCCCACCCTCGAAGGCCCGCGCCGGGCGGATGTTGGCGAACAGGTCGAAGTGCTTGCGGATGGCGCCGCTGGGGTTGAGCCGCGACCGGAACGGCTCCGGGTAGGCCGCGCTGTCGTGCGGTCCGAGCAGCCAGCCGTCGAGCTCGCCGAGCGCGGCCATCGTCGTCGCGGGTATCGCGCCGCCGTGCGACTCGATGGCCGCGGCCCCCAGGGGCAGCTCGTGCCAGTCGACGGGCTCCGGCCCGATGCCGTCACCGAGCAGCACGCCGAGGTGATAGGTGCGGGAGGTGGTCATGTCTCTCCTCGGGAGCTTCCGGGTCACTCGCTGACGGGGGCCGCGCCGCCGGGCTCGTCCAGGACCCACCAGGTGCGGACGTTCACGAACTCGCGGATCCCCGCGGCGGCCAGCTCCCGGCCGTAGCCACTGGCCCGCGTGCCGCCGAAGGGCATGCGCGGGTCGGAGGCGACCAGCGCGTTGACGAAGGCGGCGCCGGAACGGATCCGGCGGGCCACGGCGATCCCCCGGGCGGGGTCGCCGGTCCACACGCTGGCGCCCAGGCCGAAGCGGGTGTCGTCGGCGATGCGGACGGCGTCGTCCTCGTCCCGGGCCACGATGACCACGGCGACCGGGCCGAAGACCTCCTCCTCGTAGGCCGGGACACCGGGGACCACGTCGGCCAGCACGGTCGGGGCGTAGAAGCACCCCGGGCCGGGCAGCGGGTGCCCACCGGCGAGCAGCCGCGCGCCGGCCGCGACCGACGCCTCGACCTGCTGGTGCACGCCGTCGCGCAGATCGGCGCGGGCCATCGGCCCGACGTGCGTGCCTGACGCCTCGGGGTCGCCCACGACGAGGCCGTCGACCTCGGCCACGAGCAGTCGCGTGAACTCCTCGGCCACCGACGCCTCGACGATCAGCCGCTTGGGTGAGATGCAGCTCTGGCCCGCGTTCATCAGCCGCCCGCGAGCCGCCAGGGCCGCCACGCGGGGAAGGTCCGCATCGGCGAGCACGACGAACGGGTCGGAGCCGCCGAGCTCCAGCACCGACTTCTTGACGGCCCCGCCGGCGGCAGCGCCCACCGCGCGGCCGGCGCGCTCGCTGCCGGTGATGGTCACCGCGCCGATGCGCGGATCGGCGATCAGCCGGGCCGTCACCGCCGGGACGTCGGGCTCGGCGACCACGAGAGCGGCGAACAGGCCCGCCGGCGCACCGGCGGCGGCGAGCAGACGCTCCACCGCGAGCGCGCAGCCGGTGGTGTTCGGCGAGTGCTTCAGCAGCGCGCCGTTGCCGGCCATCAGCGCGGGGGCGGCGAACCGGAGCACCTGCCAGAGCGGGAAGTTCCACGGCATGACGGCGAGGACCACGCCGACGGGGTCGTAGGAGATCCAGCTCCGGTCGGCGGAGGTCTCGACCGGCTCGTCGGCGAGGAACGCCGCGGTGTTGTCGGCGTAGAAGTCGCAGGTGGTGGCGCACTTCTCGACCTCGGCGCGCGCCTCGACCAACGGCTTGCCCATCTCCCGGGTGACGAGGAGGGCGAGGTCGTCGATCTCCTCGCGGAGGAGACCGGCCACCCGGCGGAGCACGACGGCGCGCTCGTCGATCGGCCGCGCCGCCCACTCCTGCTGCGCCCCGGCCGCCCGTTCCAGCGCGGCGTCGACGTCCGCGTCGGTGAACGCCGCGTACTCGGCCAGCGGCTCGCCGGTCGCCGGGTTGACGGTGACGACGGCGCTCATGCCGGTGTCCCGCCACGGTCGGCTTCCGACAGGTGCTCGAAGGTCTCCCCCGTCGCGGTGACGGTGCGGGTGACGTCGCGGCCGCCGTAGACCCAGTAGATGGTCATCGAGCCCTCGCCTCGGTTGCGGAAGCAGTGCGGCACCCCGGCGGGCACCCACGTCGCCTGCCCGGCGACCAGGTCGAACTCGTCGTCCCCGATGACCGCGGTGGCCTCGCCCTCGTAGACCAGCACGGTCTCCTCGACGTTGTGCGAGTGCAGCGGGATGCCGGTGCCGGGCGAGAAGACGGTCATCCCCGTCGTCACCCGGTTCTCCGCGCAGTTCCACTTGCCGACGAACGGGATGGTGACCACGCCGTTGCCGCGGTCGAAGCGCTCGATGTCGTCGGGCAGCAGCACCATCGACGGTGGGACGGGGCGGGAGCCGGCCGGGGTCACCGGGTTCCCTCCGCGGCGTGCGAGACCAGCAGCGCGCCGGGGGTGTTGACCTGCTCGGCGACGACCTCGCCGGCGATCGTGCGCCAGTGCGCGAAGTGCGCCGCCCGCTTGTGCGCCTCGAACGCCTCGGCGTCGGTGTAGAGCTCGTAGAGCAGGAAGCGGTTCTCGTCGCCCTCGACCGCGCTGACGTCGAACCGCAGGCAGCCGGGCTCGTCGCGGACGGACGCCTCCGCGTTGGCCGACATCCCGGCGAGGAACTGCTCCCGCTTCCCGGGCCGGACCTGCATCTGGACCACCAGGCTGAACATGCGCGCCTCCATCGCTCGAGTTTGTATACAAGTTGTATACAGTATCGGCAGCCGATGGGAAGAGGACGCACGATGACCGACCGGATCGACCCCCAGCAGCTCCGCACCTTCTGCGCCCGCGTGCTGACCGCGCTGGGCGTGCCGGACGACGACGGCGCCCTGGTGGCCGACAGCCTGGTGCAGGCCGACCTGTGGGGGCACCAGTCGCACGGCGTGCTGCGCCTGCCCTGGTACGCCGCGCGGCTGCGCTCGGGCGCCATGCGCGCCGTCACCGAGCCCGTGGTCCTCTCCGACACCGGGGCCCTGCTGCTGCTGGACGGGCGGGACGGCATCGGGCAGGTGCTGGCCGACCGGGCCCGGTCGCTGGCGACCGAACGGGCCCGCGCGCACGGCGTCGGCGTCGTCGGCGTGCGGAACTCCAACCACTTCGGCACGGCCATGTGGTTCACCCGCCGCGCCGCCCGGGACGGTTTCGTCGCGGTCCTCACCACCAACGCCAGCCCCGCGATGGCGCCCTGGGGCGGTAGGGAGAAGGTGCTCGGCACCAACCCGTGGTCGATCGCCGCCCCGGCGCCGGACGGCCGGGTCGTGGCCGTGGACATCGCGAACACCGCCGTGGCCCGGGGCAAGATCTACCTGGCGCAGAGCCGCGGCGAGGCCATCCCGGAGGGGTGGGCGCTCACGGCCGACGGCGCGCCGACGACCGATCCGGCGGAGGGGGTGCTCGGCGTGATCCTGCCGATGGCCGGGCACAAGGGCTACGCCATCACGTTCCTCATGGACGTGCTCTCGGGCGCGCTCACCGGCAGCGCCGTCGGCACCGGCGTGCACGGCCCGTACGAGGCCGGGGTCCGCAGCGGCTGCGGGCACCTGTTCCTGGCGCTGGACCCGGCGGCGTTCGGCGACCCGGCCGGCTACGAGGAGCGGGTCCGGCAGCTGGTGGACGAGGTGCGCTCGGTGCCGCTGGCGCAGGGCTTCGACGAGGTCTTCCTCCCGGGCGAGGTGGAGGACCGCGCGGAGGCCGCGGCCCTGGCCGCCGGCGGCATCGCGCTCGCCGAGGGCTCCCTGGCCGAGCTGCGCGAGCTGGCCGGCACGACCGGCGTCCCGCTCGGGCCGCTCCGGTGAGCGGCCCCGCCGGCGGCGACGCCAGCAAGGCCGACCTGGTCCACCGGCAGCTCAAGGAGGAGATCGAGCTCGGCGAGCTGGCACCCGGCACGCCGCTGTCGGAGCTGTGGCTGGTGGAGCGCACCGGCGCGTCCCGCACCCCGGTCCGGGAGGCCCTGCGGCGGCTGGCCGCCGAGGGGCTGGTCGACCTCGTGCCGCGCCAGGGGGCCCGCGTCTCCCGGGTGTCCCTGCAGAGCGTCCGCGACCTGTTCGACTTCCGCACCCTGCTGGAGCCGGCGGCGATGCGTCAGGCCACCGAGGCCGCCGCGGCCGACCCGGAGCTGCGCCGGCTCTTCACCGCGATGCGCAACGAGTTCGCCCGCACGGTGCGCCGGGTGCCCTCGCAGGCCCGCTCCCGCGCGTTCTACGAGCTGGCCGACCGGTTCGACTGGGCCATCATCGGCGCCACCCGCAACGAGCACCTGCGCCGCACCATCGCCGAGCTGCGGCCGCACACCGCCCGCCTGCGGAACCTCTCCCACGTCGACCCGCAGCGGGTCGAGGTCTCCGTCGCCGAGCACCTGCGCATGTGCGACGCGCTGCTGGCCGGGGACGCCGACGGGGCCGCGGCCGCGATCGCCGACCACCTCGAGCAGAGCCTGGCGACCATCTTCCGCAACCTCGCACGGGGGCCCGGCGAGGGGCTGGACCTGCTCGGCTAGCCCTGGTCTGCTAGCCCTGGTCTGCCTTGACCGCCAGCACCGGGCAGTGGGCGTCGAGCAGGATCCGCTGCGCCTGGCTGCCGGTGATCAGCTTGCCGGTCGGCGTGCGCCGGCGCAGGCCGATCACGATCATGCTGGCCCGGACGCGGTCGGCGATCTCGACGACCTCCTCGGCCGCGTCGTGACCGCCGACGTGCTGATCGATCTCGTACACCACACCGGCGGCCTCCAGCCGCCCCCGGACGTCGGCGAGCACCTCCTCCGAGGCGAACCTGTTGTCGACGTACGCGTCGCCGCGCGAGGTGTTGACGACGTGCAGCGGCTGCTCGCGCAGCGTCGCCTCGCGGATACCGGCGGCCAGCGCCGCCTCGCCTTCGGGAGTGGGGACGTAGCCCACGACGATCGTCATGCGGGCAGCCTCCCCGCCCGCGCCGGGCAGGTCAGCATTGCGCGCCTAACGGTCGTTTCGGTCCTTGCGTCAGCCGGTGTGTCAGCCGATGCGGGCGTCGGAGGACGTCAGCCGGCCCGCAGGGTGAACCGGCGCTCGGGACGACCCGCCGTGCCGTACCGCTGCCGCACCTCCGCCTCGTGCTGGGCGACGAGCTGCTCGAGGTAGCGGCGGGCGCTCACCCGGGCCAGGCCGGTGCGCTCGCTGCACTCGGAGGCGGACAGCCCGTCGGCTCCCGCCGACCGCAGGGCCGTACGCACCAGTTCCAGGGTCTCCGGCGCGATCCCCTTGGGCGTGTGCACCGGCGCCGGTGGCGCGCCGCGGGCACCGGCGAGCATCCGGTCGACGTCGGCCTGGCCCGCCTCGTCCAGCACCTCGAGGTCCGCCCGGAGCCGGGCGTAGTCGCGCAGCCGGGTCTCGAAGGCCCGCCGGTCGAAGGGCTTCACCAGGTACTGCAGCACGCCGCCGTGCAGGGCGCTGCGGATGCTGTCCACGTCCCGTGCCGCGCTGATCACCATGACGTCGACCGACGACCCGGCCGACCGGAGGCGCCGCAGCACCTCGAGCCCGGTCATGTCGGGCAGGTAGACGTCGAGGAGCACCAGGTCGGGCGCGAGCTCGGCGACGGCGTCCAGCGCGGCCGCCCCGGTGGCCGCGCTCCCGACCACCCGGAAGCCGTCGAGGGCGCCGACGAAGCCGGCGTGCACCTTGGCCACCATGAAGTCGTCGTCGACGATGAGGACGCCGATCACGGGCGCACCAGGGCCGGCGCGGCGGGGAGCACTGCGGTGAACGTGCTTCCCCCCGCCGAGGACGCCGTCACCTCACCGCCCCGCCGGGTGCAGACGAGGTGGACGACCGACAGCCCGATCCCACGCTCCCGCGAGCCGGCCGTCTTCGTCGACACCCCCCGGCGGAAGACCTCCCGCTCCATCCCGGCCGGCACCCCGGGCCCCGAGTCGCGCACGACGACGTCCACCTCTCCGTCCACCAGCCCGAGGGCCACCTCCACCCAGCCCTGCCCGGACGCCGCCGCGGCGTCCATGGCGTTGTCCACGAGGTTCCCGACGACGGTGGCGACGTCGGCGCTCAGCTCGCCGTCCAGCACGGGCAGCTCGGAGTCGGCGGCGATGCGCAGCTCGACGCCGAGCTCGGTGGCCTGGCTGACCTTGGCGATCAGCAGCGCCGCGACCGACGGATCGGCCACGGCCTCGGTGACCGCGCCGGTGAGCGCCGAGCGGCTGGAGCTGATCCGGTGCACGAACCGCACCGCCTCGTCGGACTCCCCCAGCTCGATGAGGCCCGCGATGGTGTGCAGCCGGTTGCTGAACTCGTGGGCCTGGGCGCGCAGCGTATCCGTGACGTGCCGGGTGAGGTCGAGCTCGCGGCGCAGCTCCAGCAGCTCGGTGCGGTCCCGGAGGGTGGTGACCGAGCCGATCTCCCGGCCGCGGCTCGCGATCGGCAGCCGGTTGACCACCAGGACCCGGCCCGCGCTGGCCACCGCACGGTCCCGCTCCACCTCGCCCGACAGCAGGGCGTCGCGCATCTCCTCCCCCACCCCCAGGTCCTCGAGGGTGCGGCCCAGCGCGTCGCCGGGGATCCGCAGCAGCCGGATCGCCTCGTCGCTGATCAGGGTCACCCGGCCGCGCAGGTCCAGCCCGACCACGCCCTCCCGGATGCCGTGCAGCATCGCGTCGCGGTGCTCCACCAGGCCGGTGATCTCCGCGGGCTCCAGCCCCAGGGTCTGCCGCTTCACCCGCCGGGCGACCAGCAGGGAGCCCCCGATCCCCAGCGCGCTGGCGAGCCCGAGGTAGGTGAGCAGATTGGGCGCCGCGGCGGCCAGTCCGTCGAGCACCGACGGGTACTCGCGGGTGACCGCGACGAAGCCGGCCGGCTCGCGGCGCGGGCCGGTCAGCACCGGCACCATCGCCACCGCCGCGTGCTGGCCGTCGACCTCGCGCTCCCCCACCCACGCCGGGCCCTCGAGCACCGTGCTGTCGCCGAGCGGGAAGCGGGTGCCCAGCTGTGCCGGCTTCGGGCTCGCCAGCACCGTCGCGTCGGCGTCGGCGACCACGACCGAGGCCGAGCCCGACACGCTGCGCGTGCTCTCGGCGGCCACCCGGAGGTAGGCCACCCCACCCTCGTCCATCGCCTCGCGGAAGATGCGGGCATTGGCCAGCGTCTCGGCGACCGCGAGCGCCCGCCGGCCCTCGGTCTCCTGCGCGCGCTTGGTGGTCTGCGCGACGGTGACCGCGGTGACGCCCACCAGGACGACACAGATGATCACCACCTGCAGGGCCAGCAGCTGGCCGGCCAGCGACAGCCGCCGGGACACGGTTCCTCCTGATGTCCGGTGGGGCGCCGGTCGCGCCCGGGAGCCACTTCACCACGGATCCCCCGGCCCTGTGACCGTGGACACAACGACCACAAAGCTCAATGCGCACGCAACCGTGACACCGCTTCCGTGGCTCCCCATTGTCGGCTCCGACGGCGTCCTGCCGACATGACCCAGGAGGAACGATGCGTACTGCTTCACTGCGGAGGCTGACGGTCGGCGCCGTGGCCGCCGGACTCGCGCTCACCGGCTGCGGCACGACGGCCGAGGGCGGTTCCGCCGCGGCCGGCGGCGCGGACGGCCCGATCGAGGGCCTGCGGATGCTGGTGCCCAACTCGGCCGGGAGCGGCTACGACACCACCGCGCGCACCGTCGCGCAGGTGCTCGAGGCCAACGACCTCGCCTCCTCGATCGAGGTGTTCAACCTCGAGGGGGCCGGCGGCACGGTGGGCCTGCAGCGCCTCGTGAACGAGGAGGGCAACGCCGACATGCTCATGCAGATGGGCCTCGGCGTCGTCGGCGCGCAGTACAGCAACCAGTCCGAGGCCACGCTCGACCAGACGACGCCGGTGGCCCGGCTGATCGAGGAGGCCGAGGCGATCGTCGTCCCCGCCGACTCCCCGTACGAGACGCTGGACCAGCTCATCGAGGCGTGGAAGGCCGACCCGGGCAACGTCCCGGTCGGCGGCGCGTCCAACCCCGGCGGCCCGGACCACCTGACCCCGATGCTGCTGGCCGAGGAGGCCGGCATCGACCCCACCGAGGTCAACTACGTCTCCTACGACGGCGGCGGCGAGCTGCTGGCCGGCATCCTCGGTTCGCAGATCTCCTTCGGCGCCACCGGCATCAGCGAGATCACCGAGTCGGCCGCCAGCGGTGACGTGCGCGTCCTCGCGGTCACCAGCGAGGAGCCGATCGAGGGTCTCGACGCCCCCACCCTCACCGAGGAGGGCGTGGACCTGGTCTTCACCAACTGGCGCGGCCTGGTGGCGCCGCCCGGGATCACCGAGGAGGAGACCCAGCGGCTGGTCGACGCGGTGACCGAGATGCAGGCCAGCGAGGAGTGGCAGCAGGAGCTCGAGGACAACGGCTGGACCGACGCCTTCCTCGCCGGCGACGAGTTCACCGAGTTCCTCGGCGAGCAGAGCGAGCGCGTGGAGACCGTCCTGGGCCGGCTGGGGCTGGCGTGAGCACGGCCGCCCACCACGAGGAGCAGAAGGAGCAGGGCCGCTCCGAGCTCGGCGTGGCCCTCTTCCTGGGAGCGCTCGGCGCCCTGGTGATCGTGCAGGCGCTCCTCCTGCCGGAGAGCCTCATCGCCCGGGGCCCGGTCGGGCCGCGGACGGTCCCCCTCGTGGTGGGCGGCCTCCTCCTCGCCGTCGCGGCCTTCCTCGCGGCCGACGTGCTGCGCGGCGGCCGGGGCGAGCCGGAGGGCGGTGAGGACATCGACCTCACCGGCCGCAGCGACTGGCTCACCATCGGCATGCTCGTGGCCGCCTTCGCCGCGAACGCGCTGCTCATCGAGCCGCTGGGCTGGCCGGTCTCCGGCGCCATCCTCTTCTGGGGCTCGGCGTTCGCGCTGGGCAGCCGGCACTACATCCGCGACGCGGTGATCGCCGTCGTCCTGTCGGTCGGCACCTGGTACCTGTTCGTCCTCGGGCTGAGCACCGCGCTGCCGGTCGGCATCCTGGAGGGGATCCTCTGATGGACGCCTTCGACCAGCTGATCGGCGGCTTCGCGACCGCCCTGACGCCCGGCAACCTGATGTTCGCGCTGCTCGGCGTGCTGCTGGGCACCGCGATCGGCGTCCTGCCGGGCATCGGCCCGGCCATGACGGTGGCCCTGCTGCTGCCGCTCACCTTCGGTCTGGACGTCGTCCCGGCGCTGATCATGTTCGCCGGCATCTACTACGGCGGCATGTACGGCGGATCGACCACCTCGATCCTGCTCAACACCCCCGGCGAGAGCGCCTCGGTGGTCACCGCCGTCGAGGGCAACAAGATGGCCCGCAGCGGCCGGGCGGCGCAGGCGCTGGCCACCGCGGCCATCGGCTCTTTCGTCGCCGGCACGATCGCCACCCTGCTGCTGGCCCTGGTCGCGCCCACGATCGCCCGGCTCGCCGTCCAGATCGGCGCGCCCGACTACTTCGCGGTCATGGTGCTGGCCTTCATCGCGGTCACCTCGGTGCTCGGCAGCTCCCGGGTGCGCGGGCTGGCCTCGCTGGGGCTCGGGCTGACCATCGGGCTGGTCGGCATCGACGCGACCTCCGGGCAGCAGCGGCTGACCTTCGGCGTCCCGGAGCTGGCCGACGGCATCGACGTCGTCGTGGTCGCGGTCGGTCTCTTCGCCGTCGGCGAGGCGCTGTGGACGGCGGCGCACCTGCGCCGCCGTCCGATCGAGGTCATCCCGACCGGTGCGGCGCGGATGAACCGCGAGGACTTCCGCCGCTCCTGGAAGCCGTGGCTGCGGGGCACCGCGATCGGCTTCCCGTTCGGGGCCATCCCGGCAGGCGGCGCGGAGATCCCGACCTTCCTCTCCTACGTCACCGAGAAGAAGCTCTCCAAGCACCCGGAGGAGTTCGGCCACGGCGCCATCGAGGGCGTCGCCGGCCCGGAGGCGACGAACAACGCCTCGGCCGCCGGCGGCCTGGTCCCGCTGCTGACCCTCGGCATCCCGACGACGGCGACCGCGGCGGTGATCCTCGCGGCGATCGAGAGCTACGGGATCGAGCCCGGGCCGCGGTTGTTCGACACCGAGCCCGAGCTGGTGTGGGGTCTCATCGCCAGCCTCTTCATCGGCAACACCGCGCTGCTGCTGCTGAACCTCCCGCTGGCTCCCCTGTGGGCGAAGCTGCTGCGGATCCCGCGGTCCTACCTGTACGCGGGGATCCTGTTCTTCTCCAGCCTGGGTGCCTACGCGGCGAACGCCTCGCCGTTCGACCTGCTGCTGCTGCTGGTCATGGGCGGGCTCGGTTTCATGATGCGCCGGTACGGCCTGCCGGTGCTGCCGGCGATCATCGGGGCGATCCTGGGCCCGTTCGCCGAGGAGCGGCTGCGGCAGGCGCTGCAGATCAGCAACGGCGACCCCGCCGGCCTGCTCACCCCGGTCTCGGGAACCGTGTACGTGGTCGTCGCGCTGATCCTGCTCTGGCCGCTGGTCCGCCTGCTGCTGCCCCGGAAGGCCGCCGTCCCGGTGCTGTCCGACGCCGTCCACGAGATCGAGGAGGCGCACGCCCACCACGGGCTGACCGAGGCGGTGTCGGTGGAGCGTCCCGTCGACGGGGACGACCGCACCCGCTGAGCTCCGCGACCGGGGAGGAGGCACACCGCCCTCCCCGGCCGCGGCTCGGCGCGTGAGCGCGCCCGTGCGGGGTACCCAGACGACTTCAGCCGTCTGCCGAGGAGCCCTCATGGCCCGCAACACCCTGTCCCGCTCGCTGCACGACCTCGGCCTCTCCGCCTGGTTCGGCGGCACGCTCGCCAACGCCGTCGCCCTGAACGCCGCGGCCGGAGAGGCCGGTACCGACTCCGCGACCGGCCGGGTCGCCAACGCCGGCTGGGACCGCTGGACCCCGGTCAACGCCCTGGCCATCGGCGCGCACCTGACCGGCAGCGTGGGGCAGCTGCGCGCCAACAGGGCGCGGGTCGCGCAGCAGGAGGGCGTGGCGTCCATGTCCGGCCTCAAGACCCTGCTGACCGCCGCCGCCCTCGGCGCCACCGCCTACAGCCGGGTCCTCGGCCAGCGCGTGTCGGCCGCCGGCGCCGTCCCGTCCAAGTCCGGGACCTGGCCGAGCAAGCGCACCAAGGCCCTCCGGGCGGACGTCGCCGCCGCCCAGCAGCAGCTGGACACGCTGCAGTGGGTCATCCCCGCCCTCACCGGCGCGCTCGTCGCGCTCAGCTCCTACGCGGGCGAGCAGCAGCGCCCCTCCGAGGTGGCCCGGGGGATCGCCACCGGCGGCTCGGCCGGTCGCCTCTGACCGATGTGTCGACCGGTCGACGTGTCGCCCGGGCGACACGTCGACCGGTCGGTGCCGGCGTCAGATGCTGCGCCAGCGCCCCTCGGTGGCGTTGCCGGCCGGCTGGGAGCGGAAGACGTTCCCCTCGGTGGGCGCCACTTCGTCGCCGGCCATCGCCAGCCGCCGGAGCAGCGGCTCGACCAGCGTGTCGTACAGGCCCGGGAGCAGCCGGAAGCCGGCGGTGATGACCGGGTTGAACACCCCTGCCTGCACCACCCGGCGCGGCCGGTCCAAGGTGCCCAACACCCGGCTGGCCACCCGCTGCGGCGAGTAGACCGGCGGCGGCGGCCGGCCGGTGCTGCCGGCCCAGGTCGCGCCCTGGTAGTAGATCGGGGTGTCCACGCCGCCGGGCTGGACGATGGAGATGGAGATCCCCGGCTCGTCGCGGGTCTCCTGCTGCAGCACCCGGGCGAGCGCCAGCTGCCCCCACTTCGCGACGGCGTAGCTGCCCAGCAGTGGGGTGGTCACGGTGCCGAGCAGCGAGTTGACGATGACCAGGTGGCCGGCGCCCTGGCGGCGGAAGACCGGCAGCACCTGCCGGGCCACCGTGGCGGTGCCGTTCACCGCGGTGGCGACCACCCGCTCGTAGACCTCCTTGGGCACGTCCTCGATCCGGCCGTAGGCCATCACCTGGGCGGAGTGGACGACCACGTCCAGGCGGCCGAACTCGGCGACGGCGGCGTCGACGACCGCGGCCATCGCCTCCTCGTCCAGCACGTCGGCCGGGCACACGGTGACCGCGGCGGCCCCGGTGGCGCGGACCTCGTCGGCCGCCGCCTCCAGGGCCTCACGACCGCGGGCGACCAGCACCAGCCGCGCGCCGCGCCGGGCCAGCTGCACGGCCGTCGCCCGGCCGATGCCGCTGGACCCCCCGGTGATGAGGACGGTCAGCGGCGCTCTGCTGGTCGGGGAATTCGGCACTAGCAGCTCCTCGGCGTGGTGCGGCCGGCGCACTCGGGCACACCGGTTGTCCGCAATCGACTACCCGCCTCCCCCGGCGGTCATGCCGTCGCGCCGGTCCAGCTCGGCGAGCAGCCAGCCCGGCCCGGTGACCGCGCTCCCGGCGGGGAGTCGCGCGCGGAGCCCCCGGTCGGCGGTCACCACGAGCGCCGGCGCCGCCAGCCCGCCGACCGCCGCGACCAGGGCGTCGTCGCCGCCGGCCGGGGCGCGGACCAGCTCGATCCCCTCCGGCGCCGGGACGCCGCGGGCCGCGCCCTCGACAACGGCGAGCACGCCGGTGCAGGTCAACGGCCCCCCGTCGGGCCCGGGGAGGACCGCCCCCGGCAGCGCGGCCAGCCGGTCCAGCAGCCGGCCGGCGGCTCCGGCGCGGTCCCGCCACCAGCCGTCGGGGCGGGACCCGACCACGTTGGCCACATCCACCGCGAGCACGGTCATGGCCGCCGCCCTCCTCCGCTCCTACGCTGCCGGCATGTGCCGGAACATCCGTCCCCTGGCCCACTTCGAGCCGCCCGCGGCCGACGACGAGGTGCACGCCGCCGCCCTGCAGTACGTCCGCAAGATCAGCGGCAGCACCAAGCCGTCGCGCGCCAACGCCGAGGCGTTCGAGCGGGCGGTGGCCGAGGTGGCCGAGGCCTCCGCCCGGTTGCTCGACGCGCTGGTCACCACCGGGCCACCCAAGGACCGGGAGGTGGAGGCGGCCAAGGCCCGCGCCCGGTCGGCGGCCCGGTACGGCACCTGACCGGCTCAGCTCCCGGTGGGCCCGACGTCGTCCGGATCGGGCGTGCGGAAGGGCGGGTCCTCCGGTGCGTCGGCCTGCGCCCCGCCCTCGGCCGGGCTCTCGGTCGCCTCTGCCGGGCGGTCCGTCTCCTCGCCGCCGACGCCGAAGCCCTCGGCGGGCGGCGGCGCGCCCGCCCCGGGATCGGCGGCCGGGATGCCGTCGTCCTGACGACCGAGGTGCGGTTCCATGGGGCTCCACATCGACATGGCCGGGTGCCTACCCGCTGAGCCGGCCGGCACACAGGGTCGCCTAACCTCGGTGCATGGCGGCGGCGGCGGAGGTGGTGCCGCGGGCCGGCTCCGCGGCTGACCCGGGACTCGCTCCCGGGGTCCGCTGGTCGCCGCTCGAGCTGCTGCCCGCGGTCCTCGTCGCGGTTCTGGGCATCGTGCTGCTGGCGCCGGGGCACGGTCTGTGGTTCGACGAGCTCTTCACCGCCGAGGTGGGCCGGCTGCCCCTGGGCGAGATCCTCACCGCGATCGCGACCGGGCAGGGGACCAGCAGCTACCTGGCCGACGTCCCGCCGTCGTACAACGCCCCCTACTACCTCGTCGTCCACCTGTGGAACTCCGTCCCGGGTCTGGGCGGGGACACCTCGCTGCGGGTGCTCTCCCTCCTGGCGACGGCGGGCGGGCTCGCGCTGGTCACCCGCGCGGGAGCCCGCCTCGCCGGCCGGGGCACCGGGGTGCTGGCCGGGCTGGTGCTGGCGGCGAACCCGCTGGTGCTCGAGCAGTCGGTCGAGGCGCGCAGCTACGGGCTGGCGGTGCTCGCGACGGGGGCGACCGCGCTGGGGCTGGTCCGCTGGCTGCAGGAGGCACCCCGCGGGCTGCTGCTGTTCGGGCTGGCCGGGGCCGGCATGGGGCTGGCGCACTGGTACGCGGTGACCGTGCTCGCCGCCTTCGTCACCGCGGCGGTGGTGCTGCGCCGCCGGCGTGCGCTCCCGGTCGTGCTCGCCGGTGCGCTGGCCGCCCTCCCACCCGTCGGCTTCGTCGTGCTCGCGGTGCTCAACGGGACCGGGGCGCGCAACGCCGAGCACCTGCGCGACACCGACGGCGCGCTCCTGGGGATGGCGGCGGAGGCGTGGGCCGGCGGGCGCACCCCGCTGCTGCACGTCACGCTCGTGCTCGCGGTGGTGGGCGCGGTGCGTGCCCGCGGCGCTCGTGTCGTCGCCACCAGCTGGGTGGTGGTGCCGCCGCTGCTGCTGCTCGCCGCCGAGCTGGTGCGGCCGGTGTTCCTCCCCCGGTACCTGCTGGCCGGGCTGCTCGGTCTGGGCGTGCTGGCTGCCGCGGGGGCCATGGCGTTCCCGCGGGCGGCTCGGGCGCCGGTCGCGGCCCTGCTGCTCGGCTGCTCGCTGCTCGCGGCCTCGCCGTTGGCCGAGCGCCCCCCGCGCGAGCGGGCCGAGGAGGTCGTGGCGCTGCTCAGCGAGCTGCACGAGCCCGGCGAGCCGATCGTCGCCGCGGACCAGCGCTCGGCGATCGGCCTGGACCACTACATCCGGACGTCCGCCCCGGAGCTGCGGCGCGACGTCGTCCTGCCGCCGGACGACGCCCCCGCCGACGCCGACCAGGTGTGGCTGGTCCGCCGGATCGTGCGCGGCGAGCCCGTTCCCACCGACGACGACGCGATCCTCCGGGATGCCGGCCTGCGGATGGTCGAGCAGCACGAGTTCCCGGCGGACAAGACCTTCCTGGTCCTCCAGCGCTGGAGCCGCTGAACCGATCGGCTCAGCGGCGGGAGCTCAGCGGCGGGAGCGCAGCGCCCAGACCAGCGACCGGGCCGACTGCCGCAGCCGCGCGCCCGGCGTCCAGGCCGACCGCCCGACCGGGCGCTGGTCCCGGATCACCGGCAGGCTGGTCGTCGGCTGACCGGACCGGCCGACGGCGAGCACCACACTGGGAGCACCCCGCTCCTCCACCGCCGTGACGACGGCGGTGCGCACGGCCGGGCCCATCGCGAGGAACGCGCCGGCGTCGGGCGGCAGTCCGGTGAGCGCGGCGGCCACCCGCCGGTGCAGCGCGCCCGTCACGCGGCGCAACGGGGACTCGTAGCGGCCGCGCCGGCCGGCGAAGACCGCCTGCACGTCCCCGACGGCCAGCCGATCCAGCAGCAGCGGCACGGCCTCCGGCGGGTCCTGCAGGTCGGCGTCCAGGCACACCCACACGTCGGCGCCGGACTCCTCGGCCAGCCCGCGGGCCAGCGCGGCGTGCTGCCCGACGTTGACCGTCAGGCCGGTGACCGCGATCCGCCGGTCCCGCGCGACCAGTGCACGGGCCACCCGCGCGCTGTCGTCCGGTGAGGCGTCGATGACCAGCCGCAGCCGCCAGTCCCGGCCGGCGAGTGCGGCGGCCAGCCGGCCGGCGAGCTCGGGCAGGGTCGCCTCGTTCCCGTACACCGGCACCACCACGGCCACCCGCCACCCGGCTCCCGCGGCGGTCACCCGGTAGCCCAGGTGCGAGCCAGCCCCTCGGGGAGGTCGACGGTCGGCTCCCAGCCGAGCAGCCGGCGGGCGAGCGCCGGATCGCAGACCCAGTCGGCGGTGTCCCAGCCCCGGCCGGGGTGCGCGCCCGGCGCCGTGGCGATCGGCCGGCCGGTGACCCGCTCGGCGGTCGCCACGAGCTCTTCGGTGCTGGTCTGCACGCCGGTGCCGATGTTGAGGACCACGCCCGGAGGCAGACCGTCGTCCGTGGCGGCGCGGAGGCAGGCCTCGACCACGTCCCCGACCCACACCCAGTCCCGCCGGCTCAGCCGCGCCGGCAGGTCGACCGTGCCCCCGCCGCGGGCGGCGGCCATCACCACCGGGACCAGCCGGGTCGGGTGGTCACCGGGCCCGTAGACCTGGAAGGCGCGCAGCACCGCGGCGCGGACGCCGCGCTCGGCGGCGGCTGCCTGCACGAGGAGCGAACCGGCCGCTTTCGTGGCGCCGAAGAAGCCACGCGGCTCCAGGGGCGCGTCCTCCGCCAGGGGCACGGAGGCGGCGGCGTACTCGGTCGAGGAGCCCAGCCGGACCACCGTGCGGCAGCGGTCGGGCAGCGCGTCGACCAGCCAGGGGCTGGTGTTGACCGCCACCGTGGCCGCCCGTTCCGCCGGTGTGCCCTTGGCCCGGCCCGCGGCGAGGGCGAAGACGACGTCCGGATCCGCCGCCCGCACCGCCGCCGCACCGGCGACCGGATCGGCGAGGTCGACGTCCCGGCGGGTGAGGCCGGTGACCTGCCAGCCCTCACGCTCCAGCCGGGCCACCAGGTGCCGTCCGACGAAGCCGCCCGCGCCGGTCACCAGTGCCCTCACGCCGGCTGCGCCACCTGCGCGCCCGGCAGAGCGTCGACGGTCGCGATGAAGGCCTCCCGCAGCGCGGCGGCCCGCGGGGCGTCGGCGCCGCGCAGCTCCGCGAGGCCGGCCAGCAGCCGCGGCACCTCCACGAAGGGGTCACGACCGGCCATGTCGGCGGTGAAGGCCCGGCGCAGGAACGTGAACTGCGCGCCGATCCGCACCAGCTCGGCGGCCAGCAGGTCACCCGGCAGCGGGGAGCCGTGCCCGGGCAGGGTCAGTCCGCCCACCCCGAAGGGCATCGGGACCTGCGCCCGCACCTCGTCGACCGTGCCGTCGACGAGCGGCCGGAACAGCTCGGTGGAGCGGCGGTCGATGCGCAGGTCGTTGAGCCCCACGTAGATGCGCGCGAGCGGCCGCCGGGCGAGCTCCGCCGCCCGGTCGACCGCGTCCTGCGTCTCGATCAGGATGCCGAGCGGGCAGCGTCCACCGATGGCCTCCAGGGTCCGGTCGACCTCCTCGGCCGAACGCACCATCGGGAGCAGCAGCTCGTCGGCCCCCCGGGCGACGGCCTCGCCGACCTCGCCGGCGGTCCAGGGGCCGAAGCCGTTGACCCGGCAGATCACCGTGCCCGGTGTGGCGTCGCGGACCCGGCTCAGGTCGGCCGGGGTGTCCGCGTTGATCTGCGTCCCCTCACCTGCCTGGCGGCGCGCCTTGCCCCGGCGCTCCCAGTCGACGACGAGGCCCGCCGCGCCCGCGGCGACCACGTCGCGCCCCCAGGCGGCGTCGGTGGTGAAGAGGAACAGATCCATGGCAGGCAGCTTAGGCTTCCCTAACTGATCGCCTCGGCGGGGCGTCGGCGCGTCGGCTCCGCATCCACCGGACCGGCGGCGCCGGCCGGCCCGGCGACGTCGGCGGCACCGCCGGCGACGGGGAAGGCCACGGCCGCACCGACCACCTCGATGCCGACCTCCTGACCCACCGAGGGCAGGTCGGCGCCCTCCAGCCGGGCGGTCACGGTCTGGCCACCCGGCAGCTCGAGGTGCGCCCGGGAGTCGTGCCCGTAGTAGTCGAGGGCGCGTACCCGGCCACGCGGCCCGCGGCCAGCCGGGGCGACCAGCCGCAGCTGCTCGGGACGCACCAGGATCCGCGCCGGGCCGGCGGGGACCGCGCCCGTGACGGCCAGGCTGCCCAGCACCGACTCCGCGCGCCCGTCCCGGACGTCGCCGGCCAGGACCACCGACTCCCCCACGAAGGCGGCGACGTCGAGGTCGGCCGGCCGCTGGTAGAGGGTCCGCGGATCGCTGAGCTGCACCAGCCGCCCACCGCGCAGCACCGCCACCTGGTCGGCCATCGACAGCGCCTCGGCCTGGTCGTGGGTGACCAGCAGCGCGGTGGCCCCGGCGGCGGCGAGCGCGGCGCCCACGGCCTGCCGGGTGTCCTCCCGGAGCCCCGCGTCGAGGGAGGAGAAGGGCTCGTCGAGCAGGACGATCGAGGGCTCGGGCGCCAGCGCGCGGGCCAGCGCCACGCGCTGCTGCTGGCCGCCGGAGAGCTGGTGCGGCGACCGGTCGGCGAGGTCGACGTCCAGACCGACGAGGTCCAGCAGCTCGCGGACCAGCCCGCGGTCGCGCCGCCGTTGCCGGGCCAGCCCGAAGGTGACGTTGCCGGCGACGGTGAGGTGCGGGAAGAGACCGCCCTCCTGCGGGACGAACCCGATACCGCGGCTGCGGGCGGGCACGCCGCGCCCGGCGCCGGCCACGAGCCGGTCGCCGAGGGTGACGCTTCCGCTGTCCGGGTCGTCGAAGCCGGCGACCAGCCGCAGCAGCGTCGTCTTGCCGCACCCGGAGGGTCCGAGCAGGGCGGTGAGGCCCCCGGCCGGCACGTGCAGGTCCACTCCGGTGAGCACCGGGGTGGACCCGAACGCCTTGGTCAGGGCGGTGACGGTCAGGGAGCTCATGGAAGCAGACCTCGTCGGGTGTTCCGGGAGAGCAGGACGGTGGCCGGGGCGGAGAGCAGGACCATGACGACCGCGTACGGAGCGGCCGCCCCGTACTCGAAGGCCGAGCTCGCCGACCAGAACGCCGTGGCGAGGGTCGTCGTCCCGGTCGGGGCGAGCAGCAGGGTGGCGGTCAGCTCGGTGACCACCGCCAGGAAGACCAGCGCGGCCCCGGCACCCAGCCCCGGCGCGAGCAGCGGGAGGGTGATCCGCCGGAGCCGGTCGGCGCCGGAGGAGCCCAGGGACGCCGCCACGTCGTCGTAGAGCGGCGGCGACTGCTCGACCGCCGCCCGGACGGGGACGACCGCCCGCGGCAGGAACAGGATCGCGTAGGCCGCGATCAGGACCGGCACGGTCTGGTACAGCCAGGGGGTGGCCCGGATGCTGATCGTCACCAGCGCCAGGGCGACCACGATGCCGGGGACCGCGCTGCCCACGTAGGTGGCCCGCTCCAGCAGCGTGGCCACCCGGCTGCGCGCCCGGACGGCGAGCCGCCCGGTGGGCAGCGCCAGCGCGGTGGTGACCACCGCCGCGACGGCGGCCAGCGCCAGCGTGGTGGCGGTGGTGGTGGCCAGGTCGGCGACGTCGAGGTCGCCGGCGGCCCCGGCCAGGGTCCAGTACGCCAGCGCGCCGAGCGGGACGAGCAGGGCCGCCACCACCAGCGCCGCGAGCGCGGAGAGCGCCGGGAGGGTCCACCGGCCGAGAGCCGCCGGGCGGACCGGGCGGACGGCTCCGCGACCGCTCCCGGCGTAGCTGCGCGCACCGCGCAGCCGGAGCTCCGCGACGAGCAGGAGCAGGCACAGGAGCACGAGCACCCCGGCCAGCATCGTCGCGCCCGGACCGTTGAACGTCGCCCGGTACTGGTCGTAGATGGCGGTGGTGAAGGTCGGGTACCGCAGCATCTGCAGGGCACCGAACTCGGCGAGCAGGTGCAGGGCCACCAGCAGGCTGCCGCCGAGCAGGGCGACCCGCAGCTGCGGCAGCTGCACCCGGGCGAACACCGCCCAGCCGGACAGGCCCAGGCCCCGCGCGGTCTCCTCCAGCGCCGGGTCCAGGCCACGGAAAGCGGCCACCGCCGGCAGGTAGACGAACGGGAAGTAGGACAGCGAGACGACCAGCAGCGCCCCGGCGTAGGTGTCCAGCCCGGGCAGCAGCGAGATCCAGGCGAAGCTGTTCACGAACGCCGGGACCGCCAGGGGCGCCACGAGCAGCACGTGCCAGATCCGCCGGCCGGGCACGGTCGAGCGCTCGACCAGCCAGGCGGCGCCCACCCCCAGGACGGCGCACACGGCGACCGTCCCGAGCACCAGCCGGCAGGTGTTCCAGAGCAGCTCCGCCACCCGCGGCCGCAGGACCAGCTCACGGACGCCGGACCAGCCGACGTCCACGGTGTAGCCGGCGATGTAGCCCAGCGGCAGCAGCGCCAGGACGGCCACGCAGACGGCCAGCGCCAAGGTCACCGGCGAGCGCCGCAGCCGGCGACCGCCGCGGGCGGCCACGCCGGAGCCCCGGGGCGCCGGGGGTACCGGCGCTCCGGGGCTCGCGGGGTCGAGCACGGGAACGGTCAGAGGAGACCCACTTCCTGCATCAGCTCGGTCACCCGGGCGGCGTCGAGGTCGCCGGGGTCGAGCTGCGGTGCGCCCAACCTGGCCAGCGGCGGTAGCGAGTCGGCCGACGCGACGCCGGTGCCGACCGCGTACTCCAGGGCGTCGCTGTCGGCCAGCCGCTCCTGGGCGGCCGGGCCGGTCAGGTACTCGACCAGCCGCTGGGCCTGCTCCTGCTGGTCGGAGGAGGCGAGCACGCCGGCGCCGGAGACGCTGAGGAAGGCGCCGGGATCGGCGTTGCCGAAGTAGTGCAGCTCGGCGTCGTCGCCCACGAGACCGCCCTCGGCCTGGTCGCGGTACCAGTAGTAGTGGTACATGACCCCGAGGTCGACCTCGCCCTCGTCCACCGCCTTCATCACCGCGGTGTTGCTGGCGTAGATCTCGGCGTTGCGCTCCAGGCCGGCCAGCCACTCCCGGGTGGCCTCCTCGCCCTCGAGGGCCAGCACCGCGCTGACGATCGCCTGGAAGTCCGCGCCGCCGGCGGCGATGCCCACGCGCCCCTGGTACTCCGGGTCGGCGAGCTCCAGGATCGAGGCGGGCAGCTGGTCCTCGCCGACCGCCTCCGCGTTGTAGGCGAGCACGGTGGAGCGGGCGGCGAAGCCGACCCAGTTCCCCGAGGACGGGCGGAACTGCTCGCCGACCCGGCCGAGCGTGCCCTCGGCCAGCGGCGCGAGGAGCCCGGCAGCGTCGACGGCGTCGATGGCCGGGCTGTTCTCGGTGAGGAAGACGTCGGCGGGCGAGGCGTCGCCCTCCTCGATGATCTGGTTCGCCAGCTCCGAATCGTTGGCGTCGCGGAACTCCAGCTCGATGCCGGTCTCCTCGGTGAAGTCGGCGAGCATCGTGCGGACCAGGCTCTCGTGCTGAGCGCTGTACACGGTGAGCGTGTCGGCGTCCGAACCACAGGCGGCCAGCGACGCCGCCAGGGTGAGGGTGGAGACGGCGCCCGCGGTCGCGCGCCCGAGCCTGGTCACGAAGTCCTCCTGCAGATAGGCGAGGCACACCTAAGCACGTGCGCCGGGAGCGCGGCCAGCCGCCTCGGCCGGGAGCACCGTGGGATACAACGGACCCCATGCGCGCCACCCGTGCCGAGCCCCCCCACCTGCGCCGCGCGCGGTTCGCCGACCTGACACCCTTCGAGGTCTACGCGCTCTGCCGGCTGCGGGTCGACGTCTTCGTGGTGGAGCAGGAGTGCCCCTACCCCGAGCTCGACGGTCGGGACCTCGAGCCCGCCACCGAGCACCTGTGGCTGGAGTCCGACGGCGAGGTGCTGGCGACCATCCGCGTGCTCGACGACGGCGCCACCCGCGCCATCGGGCGGGTGGCCACCGCGGCGACCGCCCGCGGGCGCGGGCTGGCCGCCCGGCTCATCGAGGAGGGCATCGCCGGCTACGGCCACCTCCCCCTGACCCTCGGCGCCCAGGCCCACCTGGAGGACTGGTACGCCCGCTTCGGCTTCCGGCGCAGCGGACCGGGATACCTCGAGGACGGCATCCCGCACGTACCGATGCGCCGCGAGCCGGCGTGACCGGGGACGACACGCTGCTGCGGGAGGCGGCGGACCGGCTGGAGCGGCTGGCGGCGCGGACGACCGGCGGAGACTGGCGCGTGGCCGGCCTGCTGGCCAGCCGGCCCGAGGTCGTCGCGCACGCGCCGGACGGCGGCACCGAGCACGTCGCCGAGGCGCGGGAGCGCAGCGGCGCCTGGATCGCCGCGCTCTCCCCCGCCCTGGCCGGTCCGCTGGCGGCCTGGCTCCGGGCGTCGACCGGGGCGGCGTCGCCGGAGGCGGCCGCGGTCGCCCGGCACCTGCTGCGGCGGCTGCCCTGAGCGCGGCCGCACTGGGTAGTCGCCGGGCATGAGTCCACGTCCGGCACCCGAACCCGGAGGCCCGCACCCCGGCGAGCCCGCCGACACCGCCCCCGAGAAGGAGGGGCTGGCCCGGCGGCTGGACAAGCCGATGGGCGCGCTCGGGCTGGTGTTCGTCCTCGTGGTGCTCGGCCAGTCGCTGGCCCGCGAGGCCTGGCTGGTGACCACGCTGAGCGTCGTCGGGTGGGTGTTGTGGGCGGTCTTCGTGGCCGAGTTCGGCTACCGGGCCGTCACCGCCACCGACCGGCGGCGCTTCTGGACCCGGAACTGGTGGCAGCTGGTCTTCCTCGCCGTGCCGTTCCTCCGGTTCGCCCGCGCCCTCACGCTGCTCCGCGCGGCGCGGGTGGGCGGAGTCGTGTCGGCGGCCGTGCGCGGCTCGCGCTCGGCCGGCCGGCTGCTGAGCGGCCGGATCGGCTGGCTCGGCGCCGTGACGGTCGTCGTGGTGCTGGCGGTCAGCCAGCTGCTCTACGTCCTGGGCGCTTACGACTCCTACGCCACCGCGCTGTACGACGCGGCGCTGGCCACCGTCAGCGGGGAGCCGCTGACCGCGGACGGCGGGCTGGCCCGGGTCCTCGACGTCGCCCTGGCCGTCTACTCGGTGGCCGTCTTCGCGACGCTCGCCGGCGCCTTCGGCGCCTACTACCTCGACCGCGGGACGGGCGAGCGGACCGCGGCCTGAACGACCGCGAGCCCGGCCCTTCCGCGGGCGTGGCGGGGCGGCGCCGGGGGTAGGGCCGGGCCATGAGCAGCGACGACGTGGCCGCGGGTGGGTTCGCCGCCCGGCTCGGGGCCCGCCCCGAGGCGACCGAGGACGGTTCCGCCCGGCTGGCCTTCGAGGTCACCGAGGACCACCTGAACCCGGCCGGCACGCTGCACGGGGGCGTGCTCGCCACCCTCGTCGACACCGCCATGGGCATGGCGGTGCGCACCACCACCGGCGACGGCGACGTGCCCGCGACCAGTCAGCTCACCGTCACCTACCTGCGCCCGGGGAAGCCGGGACCGCTCATCGTCACCGCCCGGGTGCGCACCCGCGGCGAGCACCTGACGGTGTGCGAGGCCGACGTCGAGCAGGACGACCGGTCCCTCGCGCACGCGGTCGCGACCTTCGCCCTGCTGCACCGCTGAGGGGTCGGCAGCGTCAGGCGGGCGCCGCCGCCACCACCGCCGCGGGCGTCGGGGCGCCGACCTCCTCGGCCTCGTCGGCGCCGAGCCCGACGATGAGCAGCCAGCCGAAGATGACGACGAGGACGAGCGCGATCACCAGGGGGATGATCAACCGGCCGCGGCGGCGCCCCTCCGGGGAGCCACCGGCCTGCTCGGGGCGGTCGTTCGAGTGCACGGGTGCGACATGCGCGGTACCTCCTGACGGGGCACGGCGGCCGGCAGACCGCCTCCCCGGCTCGTTGCCCACCTCGGGGGCGGTCACTCCTGCCGGCGAGCACGACCGCCCGGGGACGAGGACGATCGGGGCATGACCACTGCCACCTGGAACGGGCTCGTCGTCGCCGAGTCCGACGACATCGTCACCGTCGAGGGCAACGCCTACTTCCCGCGGGACGCGGTCCGCGAGGACGTGCTACGGCCCTCCGAGACGCACACCGTGTGCCCCTGGAAGGGCACCGCCTCCTACCTCACCCTGGAGGTCGACGGGCAGAGGAACCGGGACGCCGCCTGGTACTACCCGGAGCCGAAGGACGCCGCCCGGGAGATCGCCGGGCGGGTCGCCTTCTGGAAGGGCGTCGAGGTGCGCTGAGCGGTCGTGGTGGGCTGGGCCGACGATGCGCGGGGGCTCAGCGACCGGGCCGGCTGCCGGCCAGCTCCCGGGCGGAGGCGGCGGCGTCGGCGTCGAGTTGCCCGCCGACCAGCTCGGTGAAGGTGTCCCAGGCCCGCCGCGGGGTCGTGCCGAGCGCGGCGGCGATCTGCTCCCAGTCGGCGCCGCCGCGCAGGGCCGCGCGCATGCCGACCAGCCGGCTGTCGTGCGCCTTGCGGGAGACGACCTCGCCGAGCGCCAGGAGCTCCAGCGACTCGTGGACGTCGAGCTGCGTGCCGGTGTCGCGCAGCGTGGCGGCCCAGGAGTCCTCGTCGTCGTGGACCGTGTTCAGTGCGGTGTCGCCGTTGTCGCGGCGGCTGAGGAAGTCCAGCCGGGTCGCGGCCGTCGTCAGCGAGAACTCCGCCTCGAGGGCCTCGGGTGTGATGCTCATGAGAACGGGGATCCCCGTTCTCCCCGGCGCGCCAAACGCGGCCGGCCGGCGATGTCGCGCACACCAGAGGGCCCGCACTGCCTGTGGCAGCGCGGGCCCTCTCGGTGCACCCCCCTGCGCGAGCAGGGGATCCTTGCTCAGCTGGTGACGCCTACCGCGTCCTTGGCGAGCGCGGCGAGCTGGGTCTGCGCGGCGCTGGCCACGTTCGCCCGGTTCTTGTGCGTCTCCTCGTACCGGATGATCACGTTGATGTCGTGCGGGGTCTTCAGCTGCTTGACGGCCTTGACCGCATCCTGCACCGACAGCGAGTCGTAGCCCTTGATGGGCAGCTCGTCGGCGGTCACGTCGCCGAGCTCCTCGCGGGCCGCGCGGGCGACCTCGGCGGCGTCCTGGTTCCCCTCGCGCTGGGCGATCCGCTCGGCCCGGCGCAGCGAGGCGGCGCGACCGACGGTGAGGGTCTCGCGGACCGCGTCGCTCAGGGCGGCGGCCCGGTCGGAGACGGCGGAGAAGCGGTCGGAGGTCTCCTCGCCGGCGTGCTTCACGGTGTCGACGGCGTTGTTGACCGTGTTGGCCCAGAAGCGGACCGGCGCGTTGACGCCGCGGGCGACGGCGCCGGCGACCCGCTGCGCGGGGGTGGCGACGAGGGCGGCGGGACCGCCCAGGGCCTCCTCGGCGAGGACGACGGTCAGCCACTCGACCGTGGCGGTGTGCGCCTCGATGAGCTTCTCGGCGAGCCGGCGGACCTTGGTCTCACCCGCGGTGTCGGCCAGCACCTTGAGGTATGTGGCGCGGTCGAGCAGCTGGTGCTCGAGCTGCAGGTCCTGCAGCAGGGCCTCCTCGACGGAGCCGGCCTGCTCGAAGGTGGCCTTGAGCCCGGCGGAGAGCCGGCCGACCAGCGGGGTGACGACGTCCGGGACGCCGCCGAGGGCGCGCAGCTGCTCGGTGATCTCGAGCGAGCGGGCCGCCGCGTTGTCGGCGTTCTGGGTCAGCTCCCGGCGGACGGCGTCGGTGCGCGCCTGGGAGATGCGGGTCCGTGCGATCTGCTCCTCGGTCTGCGTGAGCAGGACGAGGGCGCGCAGCTGGTTGACGAGCTTGGCGTTGTTGTCGGTCATGACGGAAACAGCTCCAGGGACTTGGGGATGACCTGACGGTCTCTTACATGCCCCAAGACCCGGGAGTGCTAACAAGAGCAAGCAGATTGCTAGCAGTGAGCCTCGTCACCCGTTCGGGTGAGGAGGCCCGAGTCCGGCGCCGCTCAGCCGGCCTCGGCGACCGCCCGCTCCGGTGCCGGCGCGCGCCGCGGGCGGACGTCGAAGCGCAGCACCGGCTGAGTCATGTCGTCGGTGACCTCGTAGGGCGGCCGCGGCGCCAGCCGGACGGGGCGCGGCGGCAGCGTCGAGGGCGGCATGGTCCGGCCGCAGCCGACGCAGAAGCGGCCTCGCTGGTGCACGGCTCCGCAGTTCGCGCAGTTCATGACGACTCCTCGGGGATCGGTGGCGACGTGGACACCCGGACCCTGGCAGGCCGCGCCACCGGGCTGCGGCCGCTGTCGACGGGAGTGACGAGCCGTTACGCGACCGTCATGAACTGTCCCGTACCGCTTCTCCCGAACGGCGCGTCGCCCGTGGATGCCGGTCGCTCCGGCCAGGATGCGGTTCCCGTCAGCCGACACAGGGAGGCACGAACCATGCAGCCGAACACGGTGCGGACGCGACTGCGCACCGCACTCCGGCAACTGCTGGTCGACGACTGGACGCTGTTCACGTCGTGGGCGGCCGGTCGGCCCGTGTCCGAGGTCAGCATCTGCGCCCACCTCGGATGGCACCTGAGGCCACAGTTCCCCCGGAGCTGGGACGTCGACTGCGAGTACAACCGGGCAGGCGACGACGCCGTGAAGCGGGGCGCGGGCGGCGAGACGCTGCGCGCGGACCTGCTCGTCCACCGGCGCGGCCGGACCGGGCCGGGGAACAACCTGCTCGTCCTCGAGCTGAAGGTGACCGAGGCGAGCGCGGGCACCGGGGGCTCCTTCGACAGCGTCCGGTCCCTCGCCCGGGCGCACCGGTACCAGCACGGCGTCTACCTGACCCTCGGGGCCCGGCGCGACGGCGACGACGTCCGGCTCGCACCGCGGTGGCAGTGGGTGCACGGCGGGGAGGTCGCCCCCCAGCAGGACGTGTTCGGCTCCGCCGCACTGGAGGCCATCCGCCAGGAGTCGTTCCTCGAGGCCGACGTCCGGGCCCGGTACGCCGCACCGGACAAGTGACGTCAGCGGCCGCTCCAGCGCGGCGGCCGCTTCTCCAGCCGGGCGGAGATGCCTTCCTTCCGGTCCTCGCTGAGGTAGGGGTTCGGGCCGACGTCGAGCCGCAGCCCCTGCCACAGCGGCAGCTCCAGCGCCTTGACGGCGGTCTCCTTCATCCGGCGGACCGAGATCGGCGCGTTCGCCGCGATCCGCCCGGCGAGCTCGAGCGCCGTGGGCAGCACCTGCTCCGGCTCGACCAGCCGGTTGACCAGGCCCCACCGCTGCGCCTCGACCGCGTCGATCGCGTCGCCGGTGAAGAGCAGCTCGAGCGCGATGCCCACCGGGATCCGCTTGGGCAGGACCACCGAGCCGAAGTTGGCGCCCATGCCGATGGCCGCCTCGGGCAGCGCGAACCGCACCGCCGGCGAGGCGATCCGCAGGTCGCAGGCGAGCGCCAGCTCGAAGCCGCCCGCGACCGCGGGGCCGTTGAGCGCGGCGAGCACCGGCACCGGCGTCTCGGTCACCACCTCGAACAGCGACCGGGCCGGCCGGTTCATCGGGGGGCGGAACCGCTCGCCGCGCTCGTCGGCGGCCCGGATCTCCTTGAGGTCCAGCCCGGCGCAGAAGGCGGGGCCGGTGCCGGTGAGCACGACCGCGCGGACGCCGTCCTCGACCACCCGCAGCAGCTGCTCGACCAGGTCGGCCTGCAGGTCGGTGGAGAGCGCGTTGCGGCGCTCGGGCCGGTCGAGGGTGAGCACGCGGATGTGCTCGCGGTCCTCGACGAGCAGTCCGGAGTCGTGGCGGTGGGCATCGCTCATGCCGACAACCTCCGTCGTCGGCGGACCGGTGGCAACCCGGCCTCATCGGCAGGACTCCGGGGTGCCGGAACCGTCCGCGCGCGGGAAACCGGCGCATCCGCGCAACGATCGACCGCACCCGTCACACGCGCCCCACCTGTCGGGGACCATGGGCGGACCAGTCCGTCCGACCCGGTAGACAGGTGACATGGAGAGCACTGCCGACATCGAGCTCGGTGATGTCGTCGCGCCCTCGGCCGTCTCCATCGAGCTGACCTCCACCCCGGTCCTCAGCTACGCCCTGGCGCACAACCGGCTGCCCGTGGTGTCCCGCCTCGCGCTGACCGCCGACCGAACGCTGCGCGGGGCGACCGTGCGCGTCTCGGTCCGCGACGCGGAGGGCCCGATCGCCCACCCGGTCGAGCTGCTCGCCGACGTCGACGAGGGCCGCACCACCGTGCTCACCGACCTCGGCGTGGTCATGGACCCGGCGGCGATGCTGCAGGTCGAGGAGCAGCGCCCCGGCGTGGTCGAGGTCGAGGTCGAGGTCGACGGCGAGCTGCTCGGTGAGGCCGGCGCGGCGGTGCAGGTGCTCGCGGCCAGCCAGTGGCTGGCCACTCCCCTGCCGCTGGCGCTGGAGATGCTGGCCGCGCACGTCCTGCCCAACCACCCGGCGGTCACCGCCCTGGTGGCCGAGGCGGCCGAGCTGCTGGAGACCCGGACCGGCAGCGGGGCGATGGTCGGCTACGCGGCCACCGCCGAGCGGGTGGACGAGGTGGTGCAGGCGCTCGCCGAGGTCCTCCGCCGGCGCGGCGTCCGCCACTCCGAGCCACCGGCCAGCTGGGCCGACCTCGGCCAGCAGGTCCGCTCCCCCGGCGACGTCCTCACCTGGCGGGTGGGCACCCCGCTGGACACGGTCGTGCTGCTGGCCGCCGCCTGCGAGCAGGCCGGCATCCGGCCGCTGCTCTGGCTGGCTGAGGGCCACTGCTTCCTCGGGTACTGGCGGGAGGAACGCAGCTGGGAGAGCGCCGCCACCACCGACGCCGCTCCCCTGGTGAACCTGGTCGACCTCGGGCTGATCGGCCTGGTCGAGACCACCCTGCTCACCGGCGCGGGCGAGCCCGGCGCCGACCTGCACGGTGCCGCGTACAGCGGCTGGCTCAGCAGCGACCTGGACCGGATCCTCGGCGTCACCGACGTCCACCGGGCCCGGCGCGACGGGATCCTGCCGCTGCCGGCCCGCGCCCGAACGCCCGAGGGGCTGCTGCAGGTCGTCGAGTACCACCCGGCCGAGCACAGCCTCCCCGCCTTCCCGACCGGGCCGGCGCCGGCGCAGCCGGGCGGCCGCCCCGAGGCGCCGCCGCGGGTGCAGCAGTGGAAGAACGCGCTGCTCGACCTCAGCCTGCGCAACCGGCTGATCAACTACTCCGAGCGCTCGGGGCTGCCGCTGACGCTGCCCGGCACCGCGCTGCCGATCCTGGACAACTTCGTCCACGACGGCACCCCGATCAACCTGCTTCCGGGCGACCAGCTCGCCGCCGTGCAGCGGGAGCGCGGCCTCACCGGCGCCGCGGACCTCCCCGCCGAGCAGCTGACCGAGCTGCTGGTGGAGCGGCGCGAGGTGCACACCGACGTGCCCTCCGGCGGCTACCTGACCCGGCTGCGCAACCTGGCCTACCGGGCCAAGACGGTGCAGGAGGAGACCGGCGCCAACAATCTGTTCCTCGCGCTGGGCTCGCTGGTGTGGGAGCTGGACGGGCGGCCGCTGCGCTCGCCGCTGCTGCTGGTGCCCGTCGTCCTCACGCCGGTCGGGCGGACCGGCTCCTACCGGCTGGCCCTGGACGAGTCCGGCGCCAGCACCCCGAACTACTGCCTGCTGGAGAAGCTCCGGCAGGTGCACGGCCTGGTGGTCCCCGCGCTGAGCGACACCGCCGAGACCACCCCCGACCTCGAGCGGGCGCTGGAGGCGGTCCGGGTCGGCCTGGTCGGGCACGGCCTGCCCTACCGGGTCGAGGCGACGGCGGACCTGGCGATCCTGCAGTTCGCCAAGTACCGGCTGTGGAAGGACCTCGACGAGCACTGGGCGGACTTCACCGCCAACCCGCTGGTGCACCACCTGGTGCACGAGCCCACCGAGCCGTTCCTCGACCCCGCCCGCGACTCGGGCGCCCACGTCGACCTCGACGAGCTCGCCGGGCAGCTGCCGGCCCCCGCCGACGCCTCCCAGCTGCGCGCGGTCGCGGAGGCGTCCGCCGGGCGCACCTTCGTGCTGGAGGGCCCGCCGGGCACCGGCAAGTCGCAGACGATCACCAACCTGCTCAGCCGCGCGGTCGCCGACGGCAAGCGGGTGCTCTTCGTCGCCGAGAAGCGGGCGGCCCTCGACGTCGTGGCCCGGCGGCTGGACGCCGTCGGCATGGGCATGTTCGCCCTCGACCTGCACGACAAGGGCTCACGCGCCTCGATGGTGCGGGCCCAGATCCGGCTGGCCCTGGAGCACGCGGTCGCCGTCGACTCCCAGGGCCTGGCCGCGGACTCCGAGACGCTGCGCTCGGCCCGCCGGCAGCTGGCCCGCTACGCCGACCGGCTGCACGCCGAGAACGCCGCCGGGCTGTCGCTGTACACCGCGCGGACGGCGGAGCTGGCCGCCGGCACCGACGTCCCGACCCTGCCGGTGCCGCTGCCGTTCGTGGCGAACGCCCCCGCCGAGGTGCTCACGGCGGTGCGACGGGCCCTGGCGCTGCTGCCCGACATCGCCGACCTGACCCGGCCCTCGCCGCGGCACCCGTGGGCCTTCGTCGACTCCCCCGAGCTGGACCTCCCCGCGGCCGGGGCGGCCGCCGCCGAGGTCGACGCGGGGGTGCGCGAGGTCGCCGCCTTCCCCGAGCTCGGCGGCGTGCTGCGGCACGCCCGCACGCCGGCGGACCTCGACGCCCTGGTGCACCTGCTCTCCGGCCCGCCGGTGGGCCTCGACGTGCTCGACGAGACCTTCAGCGGCCGGTGGACGACGGCGACCGGCGCGGTGCTCGGCGAGGTCGCGGCCTTCACCGCGTTCCGCCACCCCGGCCTCGACGTCGCCGTCCCGGAGGCGCTGGACCTGCCGCTCGCGGAGGTCTACGTCTCCGCCCAGACGGCGGCGGCCTCGGGCTGGTGGGGACGCCGCCGCCGGCTGATCGCCGTCCGCGACGAGATCGCCGGCTGCCTGCGGCCGGGGGCGAAGGTCCGGCCCAAGGACGTCCCGGCCGTCGTCGAGAACCTGTGGCGGGTGCAGACCGCGGTCCAGGCGATCGCCGGACGGGCCGGCTCGGTGCCCGGGCTGGCCGCGCCCGAGGACTGGAACCCGTTCACCGACCCGGGCCTGCTGGAGCGCCAGGTCGAGTGGCTGCGCCGGGCGGGCGCCGCGGTCGACGGCTCCTCGGCCTTCCACGTGGCGCTGCGCAAGCTGATCGTCGCCGGGATGCCCACCGGCCCGGGGACGGCGGCGGCGGTGGCCCGGCTGCGGGACGCCGTCGAGGCGCTGCTGCGGGTGTGCCGCAGCTCCCCGGACCAGCTCGCGGCGTGGGCCGGCGACGACGGCCTCGTCCTCCGCTGGTCGATGACGCGGCCCGAGCGGGGCATCCTGACGCCCTCGGCGGCCGGCGGCAGCGGCGCGGTGCTGATGTCGCTGCGCCGCTGGATCTCCTTCCTGGACACCCTCGAGCCGCTGCGCTACGCGGGGCTGTTCGACGCCCGCACGCTCCTGGTCACCGGGGCCGTCGCCGCCGACGACGCGGTGCGGGCGCTCGACCGGGGGCTGGCCACCGCCTCGGTCACCGAGCGGCTGGACGCCTCCGGCCTGGACGTCTTCGACGCCGAGGCGCACGGCACCGCCATCTCCCGCTTCACCGCGGCCTCGCGCGCGGTGCGCAGCCACCTCACCGCGGCCCTCCCGGCGGCGGTGCTCGGCTCGCGGCCCTTCGACGCCGCGATGGGCACCGGCCAGGTGGGCGCGCTCCAGCGCGAGCTGGCCAAGCAGCGCCGCGGGCTGGGCGTCCGCCAGCTGCTCGCCCAGTACGGCGAGCTGATCACCGCGGTCATGCCCTGCGTGCTCGTGTCGCCGGACTCGGTGGCCCGCTTCTTCCCGGCGCAGTCCGGCCAGTTCGACCTCGTGGTGTTCGACGAGGCGTCGCAGATCCGGGTGGCCGACGCGGTCGGCGCGCTCGGCCGGGCCCGGGCCGCCGTCGTCGTCGGCGACTCCAAGCAGATGCCGCCGACGTCGTTCCTGGAGCCCTCCACGGCGCACTCCGACGACGTCGAGGTCGTGGAGACCGCGGTGGAGGACGAGGAGTCGATCCTCGGCGAGTGCGTCATGGCGCGGGTGCCCCGGCACTGGCTGTCGTGGCACTACCGCAGCCAGGACGAGTCCCTCATCGCGTTCTCCAACGCGCAGTACTACGAGAGCCGGCTGTCGTCGTTCCCGGCGCCCACCCACGGGCGCGCCTCCGCGGAGCCCGACGGCCGCGGCGTCTCGCTGGTGCGGGTGCCCGGCACGTTCCACCGCTCGGGCGCGGGCCGGCTGCTGCGCACCAACCCGATCGAGGCGGCGGCGATCGTCGCCGAGATCCGGCGGCGCTTCGACGCCTCCCCCGGCGCGGTCCCCTCGCTCGGCGTGGTCACCTTCAACGCCCAGCAGCGCTCCTACATCGAGGGGCTGCTGCGCGACGCCGACGACGACCGGCTGTCGGCCGCGCTGGACCGCTCCGACGGCGAGGGGCTGTTCGTCAAGAACCTGGAGAACGTGCAGGGCGACGAACGCGACGTCGTCTTCTTCTCGACCGGCTTCTCCCCCACCGCCGACGGCACGCTGCCGCTGAACTTCGGCCCGCTCAACCGGCAGGGCGGGGAGCGGCGGCTGAACGTCGCCATCACCCGCGCCCGCCGGCAGGTCGTGGTGTTCTCCTCCTTCGACCCCGCGCAGCTGCGGGCCGAGGAGACGACCTCGGTCGGCATCAAGCACCTGCGGGCCTACCTCGACCTGGCCGAGCAGGGCACCGACGTGCTCCCGCGCTCACCGCGGTCGGCCGCCGTCGTCGACCGGCACCGGGAGCAGATCGCCGCCGCCCTCCGGGAGCGCGGGCTCGCCGTGCGCACCGACGTCGGCCTCTCGGAGTTCCGGGTCGACCTCTCGGTCTCCCGGGCCGCCGACCCGGCCACCCCGGTGATGGCCGTGCTGCTGGACGGCCCGGCGTGGGCCCGTCGCGGCACGGTCGGCGACCGGGACGGCCTGCCGGTCGAGGTGCTCGGCGACCTGCTGCGCTGGCCGGTGGTCGAGCGGGTCTGGCTGCCGACCTGGCTGGCCGACCCTGCCGCCGTCGCCGACCGGCTGGTCGCCGCGGTCGACACCGCACCGGTGTCCTCGCTGCCGCTGCCCGAGCCGCTGCAGCTGCCGACGGCGGCCGTCGAGTCGTTCCGGGGCGTGGCGGCGCTGCGCTCCTCGGTGACGTCGATGGCGGTGCCGGCCGCCACCCGCCCGGCACCGGCGAAGGCCCCCGCCCGGAAGCCGGCCGCGGCTCCGGCGCTGGAGGGCGAGCTGCCGTTCGTGCCGTGGATCCCGAAGACCGCCGGGGAGAAGTCGGTGCTCGACGAGCTCCCGGTGGCCAAGGCGGCGCGCGTGGTCCGCCGGGTGCTCACCGCCGGCATCAAGGCGGAGGGGCCGATCCACGTCGACCGGCTGGCCAAGCTCACCGTCGGGGCGTTCGGGCTCAACCGGATCACCGAGACGCGCAAGCAGGCCCTGCTGTCCCTGCTGCCGCCGTCGGCGATCGACGGCGAGCACCTCTGGCCCGAGGGGCTCGACCGCGCCTCCTGGACCGGGTTCCGCCGCCAGGTGTCGAGCACCGACCGGCCGATCGAGCACGTGGCGCCGGAGGAGGTCGCGAACGCCATGGCGGCGCTGTGCCGGGCCGCGGCCGGGATGCAGCGCGACGAGCTGCTGACCGCCACCGCCGCGGTGTTCGGCTACAAGCGCCGGGCGGCCTCGATCACCCCGGCGCTGGAGAAGGCGCTGGCGTTCGCACTCGACGCCGGCCGGCTCACCGAGCAGCCCTCCGGCCTGCTGACCGCCTGACCCTCCCGGGGGATGCGGACTGTGCAGCGGTACCGGATCGGCCGATATCCCTGGAGACGACGACGTCCGAACCGGGGAGGCAGCAGCACCATGTACATCACCTGCCGGGCCACGGTGCCCGCCAGCGAGACGCAGGTCGTGACCGCCGTCCAGGAGCTCCTGGACCGACGCGGCTCCATGGCGCACGCGCCGGTCACCGTCGCCGTGACCGATGCGGTCGCGCTCGGCATCGCCGGCTTCTTCGTGAGCCGGACCGACTCCGGGCAGCTGCTCGAGCGGCTCTTCCGCGGCGGGGAGGTCGACAGCGCGGAGCTGCTCGAGGCCATCGCCTTCGAGAAGGGCTACGCCTCCGCCGAGGGGGGCGCCGCGCTGCACTGCCTCGCCGGCTGGGTGCAGGCCAAGGTGCACGCGCTGCGGGCTGCGTAGGCCGACGGCCCGCGGCCCCGCTCAGGTGCGGGCGACGGCGAGCAGCGTGATGTCGTCGGTGCCCGGAGGGTCGAGGGTGGCCAGGACGGCGTCGAGCAGCGCCTTCGGCGGCACCGGCCCGGCGGCGACGGCGCCGCGCAGCGCCGCCAGCCCGGCGTCCAGGCCCCCGGGGCCGCGTTCGACCAGCCCGTCGCTGAACAGCAGCAACCGGTCGTCCCCGGCCAGCCGCAGCCGGGTCTCGCGGTAGCCGGCGACGTCGAGCAGGCCGAGGGCCGGGCCCCGCCCCTCGTGCAGGAAGGCTGCCGCGCCGGCGGTGGCGTGCAGCACGGGCAGGTGCCCGGCGCTGGCGATGACCACCTCGCCGGTGGCCGGGTCCAGCTCGGCGACGACGGCGGTGGCCAGCTCCCCGGGCAGGAGCGCGCCGATGACCTCGTTGAGCCCGTCGAGGGCCGCACCGGGGCCGGGGGCGCGCAGCAGGTGGGCCCGCAGCGCGTGCCGCAGCTGCGCGGTGATCGCGGCGGCCGCCAACCCGTGCCCGGCGACGTCGCCGAGCACGATGGAGATCCGGCCGCCGGGCAGCGGCACCAGGTCGTACCAGTCCCCACCGACCACGTCCTCCTGGCTCGGCAGGTACCGCGCCGCCAGGTCGACCCCCGGGACCTCGGGCAGCCGGTCGAGCAGCAGGGTGCGCTGCAGGGCCCCGGCCAGCCGGTTGTCCTCCGACGCCCGGTTGACCGCGGCCTCGGTGAGCAGGGCGGCCAGCCGGCCGGCCGCGGCGACCTCGTGGGCCAGCCACGGCCGCGACGTCTCCCGGACCGTCTCGCTCCAGGCGGCGAACGACCGGCGCGGGCTCAGCCGCGGGCCGGCGTCGGTCTGCGCCGTCTTCGACGTGTAGGGGTTGCCGCCCCAGGTCACCTCGCGCAGCGTCTCCGGCCGGAACCAGGCCACGAAGTCGTCCCGGCCGCCGGCCACCTCGGCGAGGAGCACGCCGCTGGCGGTGCCGGCGAGATCGGCCGCTCCCGGCACCACCCGGCCGACCGAGTCGGTGGCCGTCACCCCGGCGGCGCGCAGCGCGGTCACCAGCGGGAGCACCCGGTCGGCCGGCGGCGTCGTCCCCAGCAGGTGCAGCCGCCCGCCCAGGCGCACCGCCGCGCCGTCCGCGGGCAGCAGGTCCAGGGCGGTGACCTCGCCCCCGGTGAGGGCGGCGGCCGGCGTCCGGGGCGTCCGGCCGATCGCGGCGGCGAGCTCGGCCTGCCGCTGGGCCACCTCCACGACCCCGGCCTGCTCCCCCGCGTCTCCCAGGGTGGGCAGCAGCAGGGACGCGGTGCGGCCGAGGAACTCCGCGGCCACCCGGTCGGTGTAGGACGGCCGGTTCGGGCCGGCGTAGTGGTGGCAGGCGATCAGCCCCCAGAGCACTCCCCGGTCGATCAGGGAGATCGACATCGACGCCGCCACGCCCATGTTCGCCAGGTACTCCAGGTGCACCGGGGAGACGCTGCGCAGCATGGCGCCGGAGAGGTCGAGCGGGCGGCCGCTGCCCGGCGCGACCGGTGGCTCCAGCGGCACCCGCTCGTAGCGGGCGTCGGGGATCAGCCGCATCCAGTTGGTGGCGTAGAGGGCGCGGGCCTGGGCGGGGATGTCGCTCGCCGGGAACCACAGGCCGAGGAAGGGCTCCAGGTCCGCCCGCCGGTCCTCGGCGATCACCTCGCCGTTCCAGGCGCGGTCGAAGCGGTAGACCATCACCCGGTCGAAGCCGGTGACCGCGCGCACGTCGCGGGCGAGCACCTCGCCCAGCTGGCCGAGCGTGGTCGCGGCCGACAGGCGCTGGAGCACCGTGGGCAGCCGGCGGTGCCACTCCGGACCGGCCTGCGCGGCGCCCCGCACCGGCTCCCACTCGGTGAGCAGCAGGCCGTCGGCGCGGTGCAGCACCAGGTCGACGTCCTCGCCGCCCACGGTCACCCGCAGCGGGTTCACCTCGGCGAGCTCGTCGGCCAGCCCGGCGCGCAGCCGCTCGGCCTCCGCTGCGTCCAGCAGCTCGTCCAGCGTCGCCCCGCGCACCGGGCGGCCGAAGAGAGCAGCGGCGTTCGCCGAGGCGACGACGACGTCGAGCCCGGGCTCGCGGACCGCCAGCAGCACCCCGTGCGGCTGCACCGCCCCCGGGACGGCGATCGGCTCGTCGGCGCAGCGGGCGAGCGCGTCGGCGTCGACGGCGGTGCTGGTCACCGCCGGGACGTTACGTCCCCTCACGCCCCACGGCGGCAGCGGGCAGCTCGCCGGCGGAGTTCACGATCGGCATCACCGAGTCGAGCTCCATCAGGTCGATCGGCAGCCGGATCGGCCGGTTGCTCCGCGGGGCCACGACGTGGAAGGCGACCCCCTCGTCGGCGGCCCGGCGGGCCAGCCGGAACAGCGAGCGGGCCCCGGAGGAGTCGAGGAACTCGGTCGGCGTCAGGTCGACCACCAGCGCGGCCGGCGAACCGGCGAAGACCGCTTCGGCGGCCTCGGCGAGCTGCGGTGCGGTGGCGATGTCCAGCTCACCCCGTACGGTGAGTGCCGGTCGCCCGGCGACCGTCGTCCGTTGCACGTCGAAGAGCACCGTCCACCTCCCTCACCTCGTCGTCCTGGCGTAGCGAGGGTAGGCCACCCGAGGAGAGGAGGCAGACCGGCCATGAACATCGACTTCAGCGTGCGGCTGCCGACGGACGCGCACAGCGTGCCGCTGGTGCGCGGGCTGCTGCGCCAGGCGCTGGAGCACCTCGGCGTTCCGCAGCTGGTGATCGACGAGATCGTGCTCGCGCTCACCGAGGCCTGCGCGAACGTGGTCGACCACGCCGCCGACCAGGAGGCCTACCAGGTCGACGTCTCCATCGACGACGAGGTCTGCCGGATCAGCGTCCTCGACGACGGCCCGGGCTTCGACGTCGACAGCGCCACGGAGTCCGACCCGGAGCCGACCGACGACCGCGGTCGCGGGCTGATGCTCATGCGCGCCCTGGTGGACCGGCTGCAGTTCGTCCAGGACGCCGACGGCCGGCACCGGGTGACGTTCGAGAAGGAGCTGGTCAGCCAGCCGCGGCTGCGCCTGCTCGACCCGCGCTGACCACCCGGCGCGGCGCGACGACCTCCGCGAGCGCCTGACCCCACCGGCGCGCCCGGTCCTCCTCGCCCTCGGCCAGACCGGCCGCCTCCCCGACCAGGAGGAAGTGCTCGGGCGGCGCCGCCGGCGTGGCCCCGAGCCCCCGCACCAGCCGCATCTCGGCGGCGATCGCGCCGTCGGAGGCCAGCCGCGCCGGTTCGTCGGGGCGTAGGTCGAAGGTGGCGGCGTGCACGCCGCGGGGCAGGCTCACCGAGCCCAGCCACCGGTCCAGGCCGTAGCGGGTGCGACCGGCGCCACCGGGGAGGTGGGCCGGGCCGCCGGCGACCAGCAGGCAGACGTCGCCGGGCACCGCGACCGGCGCCTCGCGGGCGCAGGCGACGTCGACCGGCAGCCGGGTGGCCAGCCCGTGGGCGAGGGCCATCGCGATCTGCCGGGTGGGGTCGGAGTCGGACTCGAAGACGACCAGGGCTCGGGCCATGGACGGTCACCGCCTCTGCGCGGACTGCGGGCCGTCGACGGTAGGCCCTGATCGGCCGCCGTGGGGCAGATCACCCCGAGAATCTTCAACCCCCGGTCGACCCGCCCGGTCCGTCGTCGACGATGGGCGGTGTGACCAGCACTCCCGGCGACGACCCGCTGAACTTCCCCGCCCAGGTCCGGGACGCCGTCGGCCGGCTCGCCGGCGTGGCCGAGCGGACGCCGCTGCAGCGCAACGCCCGGCTGTCCGGCCTCACCGGCGCCGACGTGTGGCTCAAGCGGGAGGACCTCCAGGTGGGCCGCTCGTACAAGATCCGGGGGGCCTACAACACGATCAGCCGGCTGGACGCCGCGGCGCGCACCGCGGGTGTCGTCTGCGCCAGCGCCGGCAACCACGGGCAGGGCGTCGCCTACGCGTGCCGCGCGCTGCAGGTGCACGGCCGGGTGTTCGTGCCCGGGACGACGCCGCGGCAGAAGCGCGCGCGGATCGCCGCGCTGGGCGGTGACATGGTCGAGCTGGTGGTCGTCGGCGACTCCTACGACGAGGCGGCGGCCGCGGCCGCGCAGGCCGCCGTCACCTCCGGCGCCACGCTGGTGCCGGCCTTCGACGCGCTGTCCACCGTCACCGGGCAGGCGACGGTCGCCGTCGAGATCCTGGAGCAGCTCGGCGCCGCGCCCGACGTCGTGGTCCTCCCGGTCGGCGGCGGCGGGCTGCTCGCCGGCTGCGGCACCTGGCTGCGCGCGGCCTCCCCCACCACCCGCCTGGTGGGCGCGGAGCCGGCCGGCGCGGCGAGCATGGCCGCGGCGCTCGCCGCCGGGCGCCCGGTCGACCTGCCGGAGATCGACACCTTCGTCGACGGCGCCGCCGTCCGCCGCGCCGGCGCCGTGACGCACCCGCTGGTCCGGGACGCCGGCGCGGAGCTGGTCGTGGTGCCCGAGGGCCAGATCTGCACCGAGATGCTCGACCTCTACCAGGCCGACGGGATCATCGCCGAGCCCGCCGGGGCACTGGCCCCGGCGGCGCTGAGCGGCGGGGCGGTCGCCGTCGAGCCCGGCCAGACCGTGGTCTGCCTGCTGTCCGGCGGCAACAACGACGTCAGCCGGTACGCCGAGGTGGTCGAGCGGTCGCTGGTGCACCGAGGCCTCAAGCACTACTTCCTGGTCGAGTTCCCGCAGGAGCCCGGCGCGCTGCGCCGCTTCCTGGACGAGGTGCTCGGCCCGGACGACGACATTGTGCTGTTCGAGTACGTGAAGCGGGACAACCGGGAGACCGGCGCCGCGCTGACCGGCATCGAGCTCGGCAGCGCCGACGGGTTCCCCGGCCTGCTGGAACGGATCGAGGCGAGCCCGCTGCGGATCCAGCTGGTCGCGCCGGGGACGACCGCCTACCGCTTCCTGATCTGAGCGGCCCCGCGCCCGGCCGCCGACTACCGGCGCGGGACGGGGGTGCGCGGCGGTTCTCCAGCGAGCACCGCGCGCACGTTGTCGACGGCCAGCAGCCCCATCGCGTCGCGGGTGGCCCGGCCGGCGCTGCCGATGTGCGGCAGCAGGACCGTGTTGTCCAGGGCGCGCAGGCCCGGGTGCAGCCGCGGCTCGTCCTCGTAGACGTCGAGACCCGCGGCGGCGATGACCCCGGTCTCCAGCGCGGTGACCAGCGCGGCCTCGTCGACGACCGGCCCCCGGGCGGTGTTGACCAGGATCGCGGTCGGCTTCATGGCGGCCAGCTCGGCGGCGCCGATCAGGTGGTGGGTGTCCGGCGTCAGGGGGCAGTGCAGGCTGACCACGTCGCTCTCGGCGAGCAGCCGCGGCAGGTCGGCGGCCGCCACCCCGTACCGGCGGGCCTCCTCGCCGGTCGCCCGGCTGCCGGTGGCGAGGATGCGCATCCCGAAGGCGGCCGCGCGGCGGGCGACGGCCATCCCGATCCGGCCGAGCCCGACGATGCCGAGCGTCGCCCCGCCGCTGACGTCGAGCCCGACGAACGACTGCGGGCCCCAGATCCACTCCCGCCCGCCCCGGACGAACCGGTCGGCCTCGACCAGCCGGCGGGCGGTGGCCAGCACCAGCGCGAAGGCGAGGTCGGCGGTCGCCTCGTCCAGCACGCCGGGGGTGTTGGTCACCACCACGCCCCGCGCCGAGGCCGCGGCGAGGTCGACGTTGTCGAACCCGACCGCGCAGTTGGCGACGATCCGCAGCCCCGGCCCGGCGGCGTCCAGCAGCTCGGCGTCCACCCGGTCGGTCAGCAGGGTGATCAGCGCGGCCGCCCCGGCGACGTCGCGGAGCAGCCGTTCCCGGGACGGCGGGGTGTCCGGGTCGTCGTGCATCACCAGTGGCAGCCCGAGGTCGCGGGCGGCCGCCGTCGCCGGCGGGGTCAGCTGCCGCGACAGGTAGACGTGACTCATCCGAGCACGCGGATGGGCGTGCCGGCCATCCACGCGGCGACGTCCTCGACGGCCTCGCCGTAGAAGACCTCGTAGGTGCCGCGGGTGACGTAGCCCAGGTGCGGGGTGAGGACGGCGCGGCGCAGCTCGCGCAGGGGGTGGTCGCGCGGCAGCGGCTCGGCGTCGTAGACGTCGAGGCCGGCCCCGGCGATGGCGCCGCGGCGCAGCACCTCGATCAGGGCGGCCTCGTCGACGATCGGGCCGCGGCTGGTGTTGACCAGCACGGCGTTGTGCTTCATCAGCGCCAGGTCGTCGGCGCCGATCAGCCCGCGGGTCCGCTTGGACAGCAGCAGGTGGATCGTGACGACGTCGGCGGTGGCGAGCAGCTCCTGCTTCTCGACCCGGCGCACCCCGACCTCCGCCGCGCGCTCGTCGGTGAGGTTCTGGCTCCAGGCGACGACGTCCATCCCGAACGCCTGCCCGATCGTCGCCACCCGGCTGCCGAGCCGGCCGAGGCCGACGACGCCGAGGCGGGCGCCGGCGAGGTCGCCGCCGATGGTCTGCTGCCAGGCGCCGGCCCGCATCGCGGCGTCCTCCCGCGGGATGTGCCGCACCGCCGCGAGGATCAGGCCCCAGGTCAGCTCGACCGTGGCGGTGGCGCCGGAGCCGGTGCCGCAGACGGTGATGCCGAACTCGGTGGCGGCCTCGACGTCGATGGACTTGTTGCGCATGCCGGTGGTGACCAGCAGCTTCAGGTCCGGCAGCCGGGACAGCACGTCGCGGCTGAACCGGGTGCGCTCCCGCATGGCGACGACGACGTCGAAGCCCTGCAGGCGCGCCACCAGCTCTGCCGGGTCCGGGACCGCGTCGTGGAACTCGACCACCTCGGCCGGAGCGGGCAGCCGCGACCAGTCGGTGAACTCGGCGGCGACGGACTGGTAGTCGTCCAGGACGGCGATGCGGTGCACGTGCCCGGTCTACTACACCGGCCGCGGGTCAGCGCGTTCCGGCGTCCCGCTGCCCGGGATCCGCGCCGGCGGTCAGGGGCGCTTGGTGGTGCCGCCCTTGCCCCTGTTGGAGAAGCTGGAGATCGCGTCCTTGATCTTCTTCTGGTTCTGCGGCTTCTTGGCCTCGTCCATGACCTTCTTGGCGACGCCTGCCTTGGCGAACTTGCTCATGAGTCCCATGCCTGGTGCTGTGCCCACCGGGGCGGCCGGGAACCCTTCGTAGCGGGATCGTCATGCCGGCGTGCCGTCGGCCCGGCCCGCGTCCTCTGCGTCGGGGCCGGTGCCGGGGTCGCGGGCGAGCAGGTACGTGGCCACGCCGAGCACCACGCCGGCCACCGCCGAGAGGCCCACGATCGCCGGGGTCCCGATGTCCCCGAGCACGGCGGTGAGCAGGTCGTGCGAGCGGGAGGTCGGGTCGGCGAGCACCACCCCGACGAAGACCGCCACGAGCAGCCCGGCGCCGGCCGAGGCCAGGTGCGCGATGCGCCCGGTGAAGCCCAGCCGGTCCCCCACGCTGCGGGCCGCCTTGACGATGCGCCCGGCGCGCAGGATGCGCAGCGCCCCGACGGTGCGCACCAGCCGCAGCACCTGGGCGGGGCCGAGGGCGAACACGACGGCGACCACGACCACCACGGTGAGGGCGATGAGGCCGAGGTGGCCGCGGATCCAGGCGCGCTTGCTCTCGGCGACGGCGAACAGGATGACCGTCTCGGCGACCAGCACCGCCCCGCTGGCGATGTCGACGACGTGCCCCGCGGTGCCCAGGGCGCCGTCGGCGACGGTGAGGAACATGGCCGGGAGCGAGGCCAGCGCCGCCACCAGCACCGGGAGGGCGAGGCGCTCCTGCCAGCGTTCCTCGCGCGTCGCCACCGCCTGAACGGTAGTGCGGCGGCCCGGAGCCGGTCAGGCGGTCATGAAGCCGCTCTCGTACGCGGCGATCACCGCCTGCGTGCGGTCCCGGGCGCGCAGCTTGAGCAGCACGCTGCTCACGTGGGTCTTCACCGTCTCCCGGCTCAGGAACAGCTCGGTGGCGATCTCGGCGTTGGACAGCCCCCCGGCGACCAGCCGCAGCACGTCGGCCTCACGGACGGTCAGCTCGGGCAGCGCGGCGGCCCCGCGGGCGCGTGAGGGCGCGTGCGAGGCGATCAGCCGGCGGGTGAGGTCGGGCAGCACCAGCGACGTTCCGCGCGCGACCACCCGGATCGCGTCGACCAGCTCGTCGGGGTCCGACCGCTTCAGCGCGAAGCCGCTGGCGCCGGCCTGCAGCGAGCGGAACAGGTAGTCGTCGTCCTCGAAGGTGGTCAGCACCAGCACGCGCGGCCGCCGGGGATCGCGGGCGACCAGCTGGGCGGTCGCGGCGATCCCGTCCATGTCGGGCATCCGCACGTCCATGAGCACGACGTCGGGATCGGTGCGCGCGGCGACGTCGAGGGCCTCCCGGCCGGTCCCGGCGTCCCCGACGACGGTGAGGTCCGGTTCGCTCTCCAGGATCACCCGCAGCCCCGAGCGCACGAGCACGTCGTCGTCGACCAGCAGCAGCCGCAGCGTCATGCGGCGCCCGACAGGGGCAGGGTGACGGCCAGCTCGAAGCCGCCGGACGGCGTGGGCTCGGCGGACAGCGTGCCGCCGGCCGCGGCGGTGCGCTCCCGCAGCCCGGCCAGCCCGCGGCCGCCACCGGGCCCGGGCCGGCTGTCCAGCTGCGAGGCCCGCTCGTTGCAGACGCGGACGACGAGGACGGCGCCGTCGCGGACGACCTGCGCCACGGTGAGCGGGGTGCCGGCGTGCCGGAGCACGTTCGTCGTCCCCTCCTGCACCACCCGGTAGGCCAGCTCCTGCACGCCGGGCGGCACGTCGTCGACCTCGCCGTCGACCACCAGGGCCACCGGCAGGCCGCCGTCGCGCAGGCCGGCGAGCAGGTCGTCGAGGTCGGCCAGCGAGGGGGCGGCGAACGGGGCGGCGTCCCGGCCGTCGTCCTCGGCGCGCAGGACGGAGAGCACCCGGTCGAGCTCGGCGAGCGCCGCACGGGTGTTGGTCTCGATGTGCTCGAGGGCCTGCCGGGCGAACTCCGGCTGCAGCGGCCGGTCCCCGGCCGGGGTGAGCGTGCGGCGGGCGGCGGTGGCCTGCAGCAGGCTGGCGGTGAGGGCGTGCCCGATGGTGTCGTGCAGGTCGCGGGCCAGCCGGTTGCGGTCGGCCAGCCGGCGGCTGCTCTGCTGCAGCGCGGCGATCTGCTGCTCGGCCCCGGCGCCCAGGAGCCGGGGTGCGACGGCGGCGGCCAGCCGGACCACCAGGTCGAGCAGCACCAGGGTGCCGACGGTGAGGACGGCCATGAGCGCCAGCAGCGGCAGCGTGGAGAGCAGGTTCCAGTCGGCCTCGAACCCGAGCCCGCCGACGGCCACGGCGCCGAAGAAGATGATCCCGAGGGTGGCCACCCCCAGCAGCACCCGCACCCCCAGCCAGCCGACGGCCCGCCAGGTGCCGGCCGACATCACCAGCCGCCGCACCCGGGTCACCACGCCGGGCAGCCGGCGCACCCGCTCCCCGTCGGGGATGTCGACGAGCAGCAGGCTGCGGGCCAGCCGGCGCTCCAGTCCCGCGAACCCGCGGATCCCCGCCAGCACGGCGAGGATCAGCACGATCCCGATGCCGTAGATCACCGCGACCACCGAGCCGACCAGCGCGAAGTAGAAGGCCACGGACAGCACGGCGATCGGCAGGCCGGCCAGCGCGTACAGGAGGCGGCCGGGCCAGCCGGGGCTCGCCGCGGTGGCGACCACCGCGCGGAGGCGGACGGCGATCTCGGCGGCGGACCGCGGGAAGGTCGTGGGGGGCACGGATCGATCCTGACCGAGCGGGCGGCCGGGCGATTCCCCCGCAGGCGTGCTCCGCCCCTCCCCCGCGCGGGGGAGCGAGATCGGCGCTGCGGGGTGATCCGCGCCGGTCCCCGGAGCGGACAGGCTCGTCGGCATGACTGCTTCCCTCCTCCGGCGGCCGCGCCGCCGGGTCCCGACCGGATCGTCATCGTGATCCAGGTCCGCGGCCTCACCAAGAAGTACGGTGCGGTCTCCGCGGTCGACGACCTCACCTTCGACGTCCAGCCGGGGAAGGTGACCGGCTTCCTCGGCCCCAACGGCGCGGGCAAGTCCACCACGATGCGCATGGTCCTCGGCCTCGACCGGCCGACCTCCGGGAAGGCGCTGGTCTCGGGCCGGCCGTTCGCGGGGCTCGCCGAGCCGCTCCGGGTGGCCGGTGCGCTGCTCGACGCCGGGGCCACCCACCCCGGGCGCAGCGGCCGCAACCACCTGCGGGTCGCCGCCCGGTCCAACGGCATCCCACTGAGCCGGGTGGACGCCGTGATCGACCAGGTGGGCCTGGGCTCCGCGGCCGGGCGGCGGATGAAGGGCTACTCGCTGGGCATGCGCCAGCGGCTGGGCATCGCCACCGCGCTGCTCGGCGACCCGGAGATCCTGCTGTTCGACGAGCCGATGAACGGGCTGGATCTGGACGGGGTGCGGTGGATCCGGGGGCTGGTGCGCGACCTGGCCGCCGACGGGCGCACGGTGCTGCTGTCCAGCCACCTGATGAGCGAGATGGAGCAGACCGCCGACCACCTGGTCATCATCGGCCGCGGCCGGCTGATCGCCGACGCCCCGATCGCCGAGGTGCTGCGCGGGGCGCGCGCCGGCGGCACGGTGCGGGTGCGGACGCCGGCCACGGACGACCTGGCAGGGGCGCTGCTGCGCCGGGGCCTGCGCGTGCACCCCGCCGCCGACGGCGAGCTGCTGGTCGAGGGGACGACCGCCGAGACCGTCGGCGACGTCGCGCTCGAGCTCGGGGTGGCCGTGCACCGGCTGGCCGAGGAGCAGCACTCGCTCGAGGAGGTCTACCTCGACCTCACCGGTGACAGCGTGCAGTACAAGGTCTCCCCCGCCGCGGAGCTCACCGGGCAGGGTGCGCGATGAGCGCCGTGGACGCCCGCCCGGTGCCCGCTGCTGCCGCGACGGGCCGGCCGGGTACCGGCGCGGTGCTCGCGCGAGCGGCCGGGGCGGAATGGCTGCGGCTGCGCACCGTGCGGACGACGTGGTGGTGCCTGCTGGCCGCCGCGGTGACGATCGTGGGCATCGGGGTCACCGCGGCCATCGACGAGGCCAGCGGACCGGCCGACCCGCTGGCCGGCCTGCCCGCGACCTTCGCCGGCGAGTTCGGCGTGCTGCTCGGCCAGTTCGCGCTGCTGGTGCTGGCGCTGCTGGCGGTGACGCAGGAGTACGCCAGCGGGGGCATCGGGCCGACGCTGCAGTGGACCCCGCGGCGCGGGGTGCTGTTCGCCGCCCGGGTCGCCGTGCCGGTCGTCGTCGCCACGGCCGCCGGGGTGCTGCTCGCGCTGGGCGCGGACGTCGCCGCATGGGGCATCGCGGCGGACCTCACGCTGCCGGCCGGAGACCTGGCCGACAGCCTCGGCCGGGTCGCGGCGGTGCTGGCCTCCGGCAGCGCGCTGGCCGTGGGCCTGGGGTTCCTGCTGCGCAGCATCGCCGGGGCGCTGGCCGCCGTCTTCCTGCTGCAGCTCATCCTGCCCTTCCTGCTGCAGGGCATCGGCGTGGAGTGGATGCGTGACCTCGCCGAGCTGCTCCCCGGCTCGGCCGCGATCTGGACGCTGATCGGCGAGCCGGACATGACCGCCGGCCAGGCGACGGCGCTGCTGGTGGGCTGGCCGGTGGCGGCGCTGGCCGCCGGCGGCTGGTCCCTGCTGCGCCGGGACGCCGGATAGCCCGCACACGACAGCGCCCCCTCACCCGGAGATCCGGGGAGGGGGCGCCGGCGTGCGGTGCGCGGGTCAGCGCGTGCGGCTCTTGCCGCCGCCGCTGTTCTTGTTCTGGAAGTCCGAGATGAACTTCTTGATCTTCGCCTGGTTCTGCGGCTTCTTGGCCTCCTGGAAGACCTTCGCCGCGACGCCGGACGCGATGAGCTTGCGCATCATTCCCATGTTCGCCTCCTGGTTGTCGGTTCCGGATTCCCTGCCCAGCCGGGGGCCGCGCCAATCACGACGGTGCCGCGGCCGGTCCGACCGGCCGCGGCACCGTGTGTGCGGAGGGATCAGGGCGCCGCGCTGAACGCCCCGGACCCGACGCGCTGGACCTCACCGGCGCTCGGCATGCCGAGGAACCCGGCCAGGCTCCACGCCGAGGCGTAGAGGTGCCCGTGCGTCCACTCCAGGCCGGTCGGCATCGTCACCTGGGCGGTGGCCCGTTCGCCGTCGGGCGAGATGCGGGTGACCTCCCCGACCGTGGACGGGTCGAAGTCGTCCGGCGGCGGGCCCATGGGGAAGCCCTCGATGACGTTGGAGACGTAGACGTTCCCGTACGGGTCGACGTCCACGCCGGTCACCGAGTCCAGCCCGGTGATGACGTCGACGACGTCGCCGTGCCGGTCGAGGACGTACACCCGGCCGGCCCCCGGCGCCTCGGCGCCGAGCGTGCCGACGTAGATCAGCCCGTTGCGGCCCTCGGCGATCTCCGTGGGCACCGGGTCGCAGCCGACCGTCCCGGGGTTGTTCTCCGCCTCCGCGCACTCCGGGGTGTCGGTGACCACCGGCGGGACGAAGAAGGTGCTGATCTTCCCGGTCTGCAGGTCGATGGCGAGGACGGCGTTGGCGCCGGCGTCGCTGACCAGCAGGCGGTTGCCCTGGGCGAGCACCGCGTACGGGTTGGACAGCGTCTCGACCGGCACCTCCTCGCCGTCCACCTCCATGAACTGCTGCTGGCCGTCGGGGTTGTTCTCCAGCTCGTACTCCAGGAGGTCCCACGTGCGCAGCAGCTGCCCGTTCGGCTTGGCCTCGATGACGACCTGGGTGGGCGTGCCGGGCGGGGGCGGCGGAGCGCCGTCCTCGGCCGGCGGGGCCTCCCCGACCGCGACGAACAGGCCGCCGTACTTGTAGTCGACGCCCTGCGCGTTGCCGAGGCCGCTGAGCAGCGTCCGGACCCGGCCGTCGCGCAGGTCCACCGACGACACCTCTCCGGTGTCGGACTCGGCCACGACGAGCTGGTGGGCCTTGAACTCGCTCAGCTGACGCGGCCCGTCCAGGCCCGTCGCGACGGTGGTGATCCCGTCCTCGCCGCCGTCGTCGGCCAGCGCCGTCACCGGCGACACCGCCACCAGCGCCATCGCCGCGGCCGCACCCACGGCCGCCCTGCTACGCCTCATCTTCTTCCCCTCGTATCGGTATCCCCCGTGGACGCCGGGGAAGCTGCCAGGGATGCCACCGCGGGAGGGACACCTTCATCGCGCCGTGATCGGCACCGTCGCGTGCCGCTACCGGATGTAGTGACTACACCGAGGATTCGCGCACCGACGTCGTGGCCGGTCGGCCGGCGACCGTGACGACTCGGGCGCGGTGCGTGCTGGCCCGCCGACCGGCGGGAAGTAGTCGGCCGCTGACGCCGCGTCATGCGAGGGCACCCGGCGCTCGATGGCCGCCGCGCGTCCGCTCAGGTCGCACCGCGAGTCGCCGGCGCGCCGCTCCCCCGAGGCCCTGCTCCCGCCGGGTCGTTCCCGCGCGTGTCGGCCGTTCGGTGGAGCAGCGGGTGCCGACCTAGCGTCGGCGCCGTCCGGACGGGATCCCCCTCGTCACCGCTCCCGGTGACACCCGACCGGCGCCGCCGAACCGGGCTGCGGATCCCTCCGCTGCCCGGGCCGGGGACCCAGGGCAGTACTGGGGTGAAGCGCGGCCGGCAGGCCGGTCGCGCCGGGCGAGTTCCCCGCCCGAACCCGTCAGCTAACCCGGTAGGCGGTCGATGGAGAACAGGAGAACCGTCGTCCATGACGACCTTGCGCACGTCCACCCGCCACCGTTCCCTCCGCGCGGCGGGGCTCGCCGTCCTCACCGGCGCCGGCATCGCGCTGAGCCCGCTGACCGCGTCGGCCAGCACCACGACGCCGCCGATCACCGACCCGACCGTCGTGGCCCCGCTCCCCGCGCCGACCGCCGCCGCGCAGGTCGCCGTCGACACCGCCCTGGCGCAGCTCGGCGACTCCTACGGCTGGGGCGCCACCGGCCCCGACGTGTTCGACTGCTCGGGCCTCACCACGTTCGCCTACCAGGCCGCGGGCGTGCAGCTCCCCCGGACCTCGCGTGCGCAGTCGACGGCGGGCGTCCACGTCGACCGCGCGAACCTGCAGCCCGGTGACCTGGTCTTCTTCTACGACCCGGTGGGCCACGTCGGCATGTACATCGGCAACGGGCAGATGGTGCACTCCTCGACCTACGGCCAGCCGGTCGCGGTCGTGCCGGTGGATGCGGTGTGGGGGTACAACACCGCGCGCCGGGTCGTCTGACGCCTCAGGCGCAGCGTCCGGGGGGCCGGCGGCCGCCGACGAGGTCGTCGGTCAGCACCCAGGCCGGGGGGACGACGAGGTCCCCCTGCCACCGGGTCACCAGGACGTCGCGCTGGGGGTGCCGCCGGATCAGCGCACGCCGGTAGACGGTGGCCAGGCGGTCGACGTACTCGACCGTCCGGAGCACCCGCGACCGGTACGCGTGCGAGCGCTCCCGGCGCCGGTCCTCGAGCCACGCCTCCTCGGCGAGAGCCGCGTCGAGGGCGCGGCGGGCGCTGCGCCGCTCCGCCTGGGCGGCCGCGGCGGCCCGCCGGTGCTCGCGGGCGCGGCGGGCGCGGACCAGCACCGCCGGCAGGTGCCGCTCCCCCGGCCGCCGCCGGCCGAGCTCCTCCTCGGTCGGCGGCAGGGCGGCGCGCAGCGCCTCGTCGGTGCGCCGGACCACGGCGCGCTGCAGCTCCCCGAGACGGGCGTCGATCTCGGCCAGCCGGGCGTCGATGGCCGCGATGTCGGCGTCGCGCCGGCTGCGTTCGGCCTCGCACGCCTCGTCGCGGCCGGCGAGCAGGGAGTGCAGGACCGGGGTGGTGTCGGCGGAGAGCCCGCGCGGCAGCCCGGCCCGGCGGTCGGAGCGGGCGAGCCACCGCAGCCGCCAGCGGACGAGCCAGGTGACGGGCAGCGAGCGGTAGGACCCGCCCGGCCGCCCGGCCGTCCCCGTGCCTGCCGTCACCGCTCCACCCCCGTGGCGGGCCGCACCCCCGCCGGTTCTCCGTAGGGGCGCACGCGACGGTCGTGCCGCATCGCCGATCCCCGTGGACGCCCCCGTCGTGCGACTGATCCGACGCCTGCCGGAGCGGGTGCCGGTTACGGTGAGCAACGAAAGGCTAGGTCGATCGGGCGGGCGGATCGGTTCTTCGTCACGGAAAGTGCTGATCTCCCCCTCGTCGGGGTGAGAACGGGGGACGTCGGTCACCCTTACGCGCGACGCCCGCTCCCCCGTTCGGGCACGTGCCGCGGGCGGTCACACGAGCCGGAGGACCGCCCGCTTCAGGCGGATCATGAGCCGCATGCCGCCGGAGCGGGTCAGCTCGCGCTGCCGGTCCTCGAGCTGGCGACCGAGCTCCTCCAGGCGCTCCGCGCCGAGGGCGTGCGACTGGGGGAACATGCGCTGCTCCTCCTCCATCGTGTGGTGGCGCAGCGTCTTCTCCAGCATGCGGACCTCGACGACGAACTCGGGGTCGTCGGGCGCCGTCCGCATGACGGTGGCCAGCTGGTCGTCGATCTGCCGGTGCTCGGCGTGCGCGAGGGAGAGCAGCGGCGAGACGTCGACGACCGCCGGGTAGAAGAGCTCGTCCTCGATCTGGGTGTGGATCTCCAGCTCGCGCAGCAGCCGGTCGCGGAGCTGCTCCCGCCGCTCGAGCTCGTCCGCCGTGGTCTCGGCCAGGTCGCGGAGCAGGCCGCGCAGCACGTCGTGGTGGGCGGTCAGGACCTCGTCGGCCTTCACCGGGATGCCTCCTGGATCGCGGTGACCGCGGTGGGGGTGCGCCAGTCGGCCCGGCGGCGGACCTCGACCCGGCCGTCGCGGATGCGGGCGTCGAAGCAGGGCAGCGGCGCGGTGGAGGGGCCCTGCGTGGGCTCACCGGTCGCCAGGTCGAAGCGCGAGCCGTGCCAGGGGCAGACCAGCTCTCCGCGGTGCAGCCAGCCCTCGCCGAGGGGACCGGCCTGGTGGGGGCAGCGGCCGCCCACCGCGTGCACCGTGTCCCCCGATGCCACGAGCACGACGGGCATCCCGTCGACGTCGACCGGCAGCGGATCGCCGTCGCGGAGGTCGGCCGCCGCGGCGACGTCGGTGAAGCGCCGGGGCTCGTAGCTGCGTGCGGCGTGGTCGGTGCCCATCCCGTGCCGGTAGGTCAGGGCGCCGCCGAGCCAGGCGCTGCCGAGGGTGATGGCGTAACCGGTGGCCGCGGTGACGCGGGCGCGGGCGGCCCGGCCGCGGGCCCGGTCGGCCAGCGACCAGGTGTAGAGCGCGAGGGCGCCGCTGTTGAGGCCCGCGTGCACGAGCCCGACCCGGCGGGCCTGGTCGTGGGCGTGCTGCCAGTCGGTGAGCCCGGTGGCGGCCGAGGCGACGGCACCGGCGACGCCGACCCGGACGGCGGTGCGGGCGGCCGGCCGGGCGCCGGCTCCGCCGCGGCCCGTGGCATCGAGGACGTCGAGGACGAGCGCGGTCGTCCACGACCCGATCGGCACGGTGACCAGCGCGGGGTGCAGCGGGTGCCCGAGCCAGACCCCGTGCAGCACGTCCTGCAGCGGCCGGGCGTACCGGCCGGTGAGGAGGAAGGTCAGGGAGACGCCGTGCTCGACCGGATAGCTCGGCGCGTCGAGCACCTCCCAGCGCTCGACGGCCCGCAGGACCCGTTCGAACACCGCTCGCACGGTCACCGGCGCACGTCTCGTCGACCCATTCCATGCCGGTTCCCCACCCGCGCCGGGAGGAAACGGCAGGTGGCGGCCTCGGGCGCCCGGCGACTCAGCAGGGCTGCGGGGTGCCGATCAGGATCTCGGTGCCGTCGGGCCGGTAGGTGCGCCATCGGCCGCCCGGATCTCGCTCCACCCGGAATCCGTGGTGCACCAACGCGCGAGTGCCGCTCGCACAGCAGCGCGGAGTTCTCCAGCGAGGTCGCCCCACCGAAGAGCCAGTGGATCACGTGGTGGACGTCGCACCAGTGCCGCGGCGCTCCGCAGCCGGCGAAGACGCAGGCCTGGTCACGGAGTTCGACGGCCCGGCGGATGTGCGGTGGGACGACCCGCCTGGTGCGCCCCACGTCCAGCGGTAACCCACGGTCGTCGACCAGGACCGGGACGACACTGCCGTCGCAGGCGAGCTGGCGTGCCTTCGCGGCGGACAGGAGGGCATCGAACGCGGTGGTCGCGGCGGCCGGACCGGTCGCCGGGTCGAGCACCCCCTCGGCCGGGATGGTGACGACGACCGTCGGCTTCACCGTGCGCAGGACCGGCAGGTCCCCGGAGGCCAGCTGGTTGTCGGCGACCTGGACCAGCGCATCGGCGAGCTGCTGGGCGCGGGTCCGCCGATCGCCTCTCGGCCGATCGGCCTGCGCGACGGCCTCCAGTGCCGCGCGCAGCTTCTCCCCGCCGACCGCGTCCAGCTGCCCGCGGATCGCCACCGTGCCGTCGGCGAAGGAGGAGAGGGTCAGCGACCGCTCCTCGGTGGGGTCGGGCTCGGGGCCGTCGGGATCCAGCCGCGACAGGTAGTGCTGCACCGCGCGGGTCAGCTGCCGGATGTCGCGTTCGGCGGCGAGGCCGGCGAAGAGCCGGTCCAGCTCGGGGAGGTCGAGGCCCTGGCGGAGGGCGGCCGCGCGCCGCTCCTCCGACGCGATCGGCGCGACGACGGCCACCTGCTCCGCGGTGACGGCGCCGGAGGCGAAGGCGCCGGCGAGCGCGGGCAGGTGGTCCAGCGCCCGGCCGCTGCGCACCAGCTGCCCGGCGGCCGAGGCGCTCAGTCGGCCGCGCCCGCGGAGCCACGACCGCATGGTGGCCATGCCATCGTCCTCGGAGGCCTGCTGCAGGTCCGCCGCCCGCACCCGGCGGGCGAGCTGCGCGTCGATGCGGTTGCGGGCCTCGAGCAGCTCGGTGATCTCGTCCAGCTGACGTCGGGGCGGAAGGGTGGCGACGGTCGTCGGCGGCGAGCGCGTCGAGTGCCGACTGCAGCTCGCTCACCAGGCCTCCCATCCGTCGAACGCTTGTACGAACGATACCGCCGGACAGTGACAGCCCGGAGCGCGAATCCACAGGTCAGGCGCCCGTCCACAACGAGTCGTCGGGAAGCTGGAAAGGCCGTAGCGTCCGCCTCATGGCGACGCGATCGTTCCGGACGGTGCTGGAAGGCGGTTCGTACTTCGAGGGGCCGCGGTGGCACGACGGCGCCTGGTGGGCGTCCGACTTCTACCGGCACACGGTCAGCCGAGTGGCACCCGGCGGCGGCGAGACCGTGGTCGTCGAGGTGGAGAACCAGCCGTCGGGGCTGGGCTGGCTGCCCGACGGCTCGCTGCTGGTCGTGTCGATGAAGGACCACCGGCTGCTGCGGGTGACCGACGGGGAGGTGGCCACGCACGCCGACCTGTCCGGCGTCTGCGGCGGGCACCTCAACGACATGGTCGTCGACGGGTCGGGGCGGGCGTTCGTCGGCGACTTCGGCTTCGACCTCATGGGCGGCGGCGCACCGGCGTCCGCCTCGGTGAAGCGGGTCGACCCCGACGGCTCGGTCACCGTGGTGGCCGAGGACCTGCGCTTCCCCAACGGCTCGGTCATCACCCCGGACGGCACGCTGATCGTCGGCGAGACGTGGGGCAACCGGTTCACGGCCTTCGACATCGCCGCCGACGGCTCGCTGGGCAACCGGCGGGTGTGGGCGGCGTTCGGGCCCGAGCCGGTGGGCGGTTCGGTCGAGGAGCTGCTGGGTCAGGTCGTGGTCGCGCCGGACGGCTGCGCCCTGGACGCCGAGGGGCACGTCTGGGTCGCCGACGGGCTCGGGTCGCGGGTGCTGCGGGTCGCGGCCGGCGGCGGGATCGTCGACGAGATCGCCGCGCCGGACGGGATGGGCGTCTTCGCCTGCGCCCTCGGCGGCGACGACGGCCGCCAGCTGCTGCTGTGCTGCGCGCCGGACTTCTACGAGCACACCCGCGCGCCGGTGCGCGAGGCGGTGCTGGTGAGCACGGAGGTCGCCGTACCGCACGCCGGGCTGCCCTGATCCCACCGCCGGTCCCCTGGCGGCTGCCGCCGGACCGTGATCACATCAGGCCGTCGGGGACCCACCGCCCCGACCCGGTTCCGGAATCGAGATCCACGTGATCATCCTGCACGCGAGCATCGCCATCCTGGGCGTCCTGCTCCTGATCATCGCGCTCAAGGTCGAACCGGTCATCGCGCTGGTGCTGGGCTCGCTGTACCTCGGCATCGCCGGCGGCATCGGCCTGGCCGGGACGGTGGAGACCATCGCCGTCGGCTTCGGCGAGATCATGGCCGAGGTCGGGCTGCTGATCGGCTTCGGCGTGCTGCTCGGGGCGCTGCTCTACGCGCTCGGCGCGCTGCAGAAGTTCGTCGCCCTGCTGCTGCGGCTGCTCGGGGCGAAACGGCTGCCGTACGCGATGAGCGCCGCGCTGACCACGCTGTTCCCCTCGATCTACGTCGACGTGCAGCTGGTGCTGGCCTCGCCGCTGGCCCGCTCGGCGGCCCCGCACATCGGCCGGGGCGGGCTGCCGCTGCTCGCCGGGTCGCTCACCGCGGGGATCCTCGTCGGCTACGTGTTCGTCGTCCCCGGGCTGGGCACGCTGTCGATCGCCGGCCTGCTGGACATCCCGCTCGGCACGATGCTGATCTTCGGCCTGGTCGTCGGGCCGGTGACCGCGGTGGTCACCACCTTCCTGTTCAGCCTGGTGCTCAAGCGCGGCTTCTGGACGCCGGCGAACGACGAGCACGAGACCCAGGCCCTCCAGGACGCCGAGCAGGCAGCCGACGAGAAGGACGCCGAGCACGAGGCGGCGATGCCCCCGCTGGCCGTCTCGCTGCTGCCGGTCATCGTGCCGCTGCTGCTCATCGCGAGCGGGGCGATCGCCTCGGCCGCCGGGGTCGAGAACTCGGTCATCGCGTTCGTCAGCAACCCGGTCTTCGCCCTCTTCCTCGGCATGGTCGGCGCCTACGTGCTGGCCCGGCGCACCCTGGGCCGCGAGCGCACCGACGACGCCGTCACCACCGGGCTGAGCACCACCGGGCAGATCCTGCTCATCACCGGCATCGGCGGCTCGCTGGGCGCGGTGATCGGCGAGACGACGCTGGACCAGGTGCTCGGCGACCTGTTCTCGGCCTCGACCGGTACCTCGGTGATCCTCACCCTGCTGCTCGCCTGGCTGATCGCCGCGCTGCTGCACTTCGCGATCGGCTCGATCTCGGTGGCCGCGATCGCGGCCGCCGGCATCCTCGCGCCGGTGCTCGGCTCGCTCGACGTCGCGCCGGTGGTCGTCGGCCTGGCCATCGGCGCCGGCGCGCTGTTCGCGCTGCAGGTGAACAGCAACTTCTTCTGGATGTTCCAGAGCCTGCTGGGCATCTCCACCCAGGGCGCGCTCAAGGCGCTGACCTTCGTCACCGCGCTGGCCTCGGTCGTGGCGATGCCGATCATCATCGTGCTCGGCTTCCTGGTGCCGGCGTGACGGCGCTGCTGCTCGACGGCGTCCGGGTCCTCGACCTCTCCACGATGATCGCCGCGCCCACCACCGCGACGATCCTCGGCGACTACGGCGCCGACGTCGTCAAGGTCGAGATGCCCGGGACGGGCGACTTCGTCCGCCGCTTCGGCCGGCAGGTGGACGGGCAGGGCCTGTACTGGAAGACGCTGTCCCGAGGCAAGCGGTCGGTGGCGCTGGACCTCCGCCGGCCCGAGGGCCGCGACCTGGTGCTGCGCTGGATCGGGCAGTTCGACGTCCTGGTGGAGAACTTCCGCCCGGGCACGCTGGAGCGGTGGGGGCTGGCCCCGGCCGACCTGCGGGCGGTGAACCCGCGGCTGGTCGTGCTGCGGGTGACGGCCTACGGGCAGGACGGCCCGTACCGGGACCGGCCCGGCTTCGGCACGCTCGCCGAGGCGCTCGCCGGGCTGGCGTCGGTCGCCGGGTACGACGACCGGCCACCGCTCCTGCCGGCCTATCCGCTCGCCGACATCATGGCCGGCAACCTCGGCGCGACCGCCGTCCTTGCCGCGCTGATGCGCCGGCAGGCCACCGGCACCGGCGACACGATCGACCTGGCGATCTACGAGGCCGCGCTGAAGCTCGTGGAGATCAACGTGCTGGAGTACCAGCAGACCGGCGCGGAGCACGGCCGCACCGGCAACCGGTACGGCCCGGCCGCACCGCGCGGGAGCTACCAGTGCCGCGACGGGCTGTGGATCGCGCTGTCGGGCAGCACCCAGCCGATGGCCCAGCACGTGCTGCGGACCATCGGCGGCGAGGAGCTGGTGGTCGACCCGCGGTTCGCCACCAACGCCGACCGCGTGCAGCACGTGCAGGAGCTGGACGACCTGATCGCCGCGTGGTGCCGGACCCGCGACCGGGACGACGCGATCGCCGAGCTCACCGCGGGCGGCTGCGCGGTCGGGCCGCTGGAGAGCGTCGCGACGATGCTGGACAACCCGCAGGTGCGGCACCGCGGCTCCATCGTGACCGTCGACGACCCCGACCTCGGCCCGCTGGCGATGACCGGCGCCTACCCGTCGTTCTCCGACGGCGGCACGCGGATCGGCCGCCCCGGCCCCGCCGACGTGGGCGCGGACACCGACGCGGTGCTCGCCGCCGACCTGGGGCTCGCGGCCGACGAGCTCGCGGCGTTGCGCGCCGCCGGGGTCACGGCCGGGCCGGCCGCCGTCCCACCGGAGGAGCCGCAGGACGCGCTGTGACCTGCGGCGGCGTGCCTCGCCGCCAGGTCACCAGGCCGCCCGGTCACCAGGCCGCCCGGTCACCAGGCCGCCGGAGCGCTCCCGGGAACCGCGCCGCCGGAACCGGCGCCGCCGACGAGCTCCGCCCGGCCGCGGCCGAGGACCTTGGCGTCGTAGAGCGCGCGGTCGGCGCTGCGCATGAGCTGCGAGGCGCTCTCGCCGAACGAGTAGCCGGCCACCCCGCAGGACAGCGAGATGTCGGGGTGCAGCGTGCAGACGGAGCGCACGAGGGCGAGCGCCTCGGGAGGGTCGATCCCCGGGAGGAGGAGGGAGAACTCGTCGCCGCCGTGCCGGGCCAGCACCGACCCGTGCGGCAGCGCCTCGCCCCACACCTCGGCGACCCGGCACAGCACCCGGTCGCCGGCCTCGTGCCCGTGGGAGTCGTTGACGGACTTGAAGTGGTCGACGTCGATCAGCACGGCCGAGAGGGGCTCCCGGGTGCGGGACGCCTCGCCCATCAGCTCGCGCATGGCCTCGTCGAAGCCGCGCCGGTTGCGCAGCCCGGTCAGCGGGTCGCGGCTGGCACCCGACGCCCGGATCACCAGCCGGCGGATGACCATTCCGAGGCCGATCAGCACCAGGTCGACGCCGAGCGCGGTCCCCAGGGGGACGCCGGACAGCAGCAGGGCCCCCGTGACGGCCACGACGGCGCCGACCAGGTGCGCGAGCGCCTGGCGCCCGGAGAAGAACAGGTGCGCATCGACGACCACGAAGGCGATCAGCACGCTGGCGCCCAGCGCGGTGAGGGAGTCGGGGCTGATCGCCACCGCGGTGGCGATCAGGACGGTCGCCACGCCCACCGTTCCGTGGAACACCGGCCGCGGCCAGCGGGCGCCCCAGCGCGCGACGACGGCGGCCGCCGCCAGCGCGACCAGCGAGAGGACGACGAGCGCCGACCGGCGCGCACCCGCCGGAGCGCCGGCGCAGATGCACAACCCTGCCGCCCCGCCGAACGCGTAGAAGGTGGCCAGCGTGCGCGCCATGACGCGGACCGTGGCCACCTCGGGCGCTCGGGAACGGCTCACCTGCTGGACGTCGGCCGATCCGGCGCCGTCCTTGAGGGTCGGCCGGGCATCTCCGTCCGGATTTCCCCCGCGTGGGGGACGCCCGCGGCGGACGGTGGGCGGTGTGCTGGGTGGTGTGGGGGCGGGGTCCTCACAGGTTGCCCCCCCTACCCTGGCGACCTGACGCCGACCAGAGGAGCACCGCTTCATGGCCAACGTCCCGCCCGATTCCCGGACCACGCGGTGGCTGCGCCGGGGCCCCGCGCAGCCGCGGCAGCAGGACGAACCGGCCCGCCGTCCCCGGTTCGACCGCCCGCCGCCCGCGGGCAACGACTGGTACGGCGCGCCCCCGGCCGCCGGGAGCCCGCCGCCCTACGGGCAGCCGGAGCCTCCCTGGCCCGGCGAGGACGCCCGCTACCCCGGCCCGTCGGCCCGCCCGGCGGATCCGTTCCCGCCGCCGCCTCCCGGGCGCCCGTTCCCGCCGGCGCCGCCCGGGCGCCCGCTCCCACCGGAGCGCGGTCGCCGGGGCTTCCGGAGCCGCCGGCCACGGCGGAGCCGCAGGCTGCTCGGCCGGATCTTCCGGGTGCTGGCGGCGCTGGCCATCGTGCAGGCGCTGGTCGTGCTCTCGCTGCGCTGGGTGGACCCGCCGACGACGGCGTTCATGGCGGCCAACCCCGAGGGCGCGATCCAGGAGTCGGTGCCGGTCGAGCACGTCTCCCGGAACGTCCTCGCCGCGGTCATCGCGCACGAGGACGCCGAACTCCCCTACCGCTCGGGCGCGTTCGACTGGGATGCGCTGTGGAGCCGCGCGACCGCCCATCTCTCCGGCGAGGAGGACCCGTCGGGGTCGACGATCCCGCAGCAGGTCGCGAAGAACATGTTCCTGAACCAGGAGCTCAGCGCCTGGCGGAAGGCGGTGGAGGCCGCGCTGTCGGTCGAGCTCGCCGCGTTCGTCGACGACCGCCGGATGCTCGAGCTGTACGTCAACTACGCGCAGTTCGGGCCGACGATCTACGGCGTCTGCGCGGCCGGCTGGTACTACTTCGACTCCTCGCCGGCGGAGCTGACCGCCGAGCAGGCCGTGATGCTGGTCGGCCTGCTGCCCTCCCCCGGGCACGTCCGCCGCGCACCCGGCGGTGGCATGGACTTCGAGGTCGAGGACGGCCTGGGCTGGCTGTCCCGCTCGCACGTGCTGAACGCCCAGGCCCGGGTGCCCCGCCACCTCGACCAGCTCGGCTTCACGCCGGTCGAGGATGCCGGCGTCGAGGGCCTGGCGTCGGAGCAGGAGCCCTCGGGCGACGACTGCTCGACGGCGCCGGAGGAGGTCACCGACCTGATCGCCGAGGAGGGCACCGCCTGACGGTGCGCCCGGCGATCAGGCCGGTACCGCTCAGCGGGCCTCGGGGTAGCGGCTGCGCTGCGGGTTCGGCACGGGGCGCTGGGTCGAGAACCCGGCGTCGAAGCGCTGGGTCATCTCCAGCTCGTCGGTGTCCGGAGCGGCGTGCCGGCCGATCCGGGGCATCTTGAACTCGGCCGTCTCGTCGAGGAGGTGCTTGGTCACGGGAGGAATCTTGCGTGCTCGCGCGTCCTGATCGCGGATTGCGCCCGGCCTGTCGCCGGCGCGGCGGAAAAGTGCAGTTCGCCTGGGACCGGCGTGACGAATGTGGCGGAAACGGTCAGCCGGCGAGGTGCGCGGCCAGCCGGTCGAGGAAGGGCAGCTGCGCCTTCACGAGCTTGGTGCGGGCGGTGCCCACGTCGAACCAGGCGGCGCGGTCGATCTCCGGAAACTCCTGCACCCGGCCCGAGCGCGGCGGCCACTCCAGCGCGAAGGTGTTGCTGGTGATCGCATCGGCGTCCAGGTCGCCCTCGGCCGCCCAGACGGCGAGCAGCTTGCGCCCCCTCACCTCGCCGAGCGGGTGCAGCGTCGCGGCCGGCACCGGGCAGCCCAGCTCCTCGGCGAACTCCCGGCGCGCGGCGGCCTCGCCGTCCTCGTCCGGATCGTGCTCGCCCTTGGGGACCGTCCAGGCGCCGTCGTCCTTCCTCGCCCAGAACGGCCCGCCCATGTGGCCCAGCAGCACCTGCGGCTCGCCGTCGGCGAAGCGGTACAGCAGGACGCCGGAGCTGCGGACGGGCGGCACCCGGTCAGCCTGGCAGGCGCGATCAGCCTCCGGACGGGCGGGCGCCGAGGGGCTCGACGAGCTCGGCCAGGCCGACCGGGCCGTCGTCCCCGTCGTACAGGTAGTCCAGCCGGCCGTCGGTGAGCACCGGCCGCCCGAGGATCGGGCGGATGCGGCGCGGGGCGGCCATCGCCGAGGCCACGTCGGGGTGGGCGGTGAGGTCGCGCAGGGTGGCCGCGGTGGCGTTCATCATGGTCAGCGAGCCGTCGCGGAAGCCCTCGAACGCCTCGGCGACCGGCAGCCAGGCGACCCGGTCGGCCTCGCCGCCGACGTCTCGGGTGCGCTGACCGGCCGGGAGCGCGGCGAGGAAGAACCGGGTGTCGAACCGGCGGGTCTGCCACTCCGGCGTGATCCAATGCGCCCAGGCGCGGAGCAGGTCGGCGCGCAGCACGAGGCCGCGCGCCTCGAGGAAGTCGGCCAAGGCGAGCTCGCCGGCGATCAGCGCCAGCCGGTCGCGCTCCCAGTCCTCCCCCGTCGTGTCGGTGACCGGAGTGCCGTCGGCGCGCGCGGCGAGCAGGACGCCGGACTCCTCGAAGGTCTCGCGGACGGCGGCCGCGACGAGCTCGGTGGCCAACTCGGTGTCGCAGGAGAAGGCCGCGGCCCACGCGGCGGGCGGCGGGCCGGCCCAGTGCGCGGCGGCCTCCCGGTCGCGGGGGTCGACCGAGCCGCCCGGGTAGACGTGCATCCCGGCGGCGAACGCCATCGTCGGGCGACGGCGGAGCAGGTAGACCTCCGGACCGGCCGCGCCGTCGCGGAGCAGGACGATGCTGGCGGCGTCCCGAGGCGGCACGACGTCGGTCTCCCCGCGCAGGTACCGCTCGACGAGCTCCTTCTGGTCGGCACGCATGGCGGTCATGCTTCTTCAGCCGAGCAGCAGCCGCCAGGTGGCGTAGCCGTCGTCGGCGGCGGAGCCGAGCCGGCGCCACTCGGGAGCGTCCGGATCGCCGAGCACCTCGTCGAGGCGCTGCAGCCGCTTGCGGTCGCTCCCGGCGAACCGGTCACGCTCGGCGAGCGGATCGGATATCAGACCGGCCAGGAACGCGGCGTCGCCGCTGTGCCGTTCCCGGTCGCGGGTATCGGTCGCCCAGGCCGCGGACTTGAGCACCAGGGCGCCGAGCGGGTCCGGCACCGGGACGAGCGCCGTCCGCTCCCCCTTGGTCACGTGCACCGGCATGGCCCGCCGGAGCGCCTGCGTGCCGCCCTCGATGCGGATCGTGTCCCCGCCGACCGTGCGCAGCCGCCGCCGCGGAGGCGTGTGGTCGGGGGCGAGGACGTCGGCGCGGGCCTGGTCCCTGGCGCGGACGAATCGGTACACCTTCCCGGCGGCGTCGGGCTGCGGTTCCAGGTCGAGCTCCCGCACCGCGCGGACGCAGCGCACCAGCCCGGCGTCGTCGGTGAGCAAGTCGGCGAGGACGTCGACGTCCTGGCTGGCCCGGGTGGCCACCCGGCCGGCGAGCAGGCCGTGCAGCATCACCATCTGGCCGCCGACGAGCACCCAGCCGGTGGGCGGGAGCTGCTCGGCGAGCTCGAGGACGAGGTCCCACAGCGTGTCCAGCGGGCCGGTCAGCGGCGGCAGCTCGACGCGCGGCTCCGCTCCCCCGGCCGCGGTCACCGCGGCAGGTCGCCCAGCGCGGCGGCGAGCAGGTCGAGGCCGGCCCGCCGGGTGCGCACGTCGGGTGACTCGGCGAGGTCGACGGCGACGACCGCGGCCGGCATGTGCGCGCGGCCGGTCAGCGTCAGCTCGTCGTAGCGGGGCACGCGCACGACCAGATTGGGCTCCCCACGGTCGGAGACGCCCAGATCGCCGCGCAGCCCGTCCAGCGTGTCCTGGCTGCTGTACACCTCCACCGCCGCCTCCCGAGCGACGATGTCGGCGCCGACGGCGGCCGCCGCGGTCAGCCCGGAGGGGACGACGCCGTCGGTGTCGAGCAGCCGCTGCCGGTAGGCGGGCAGGACCCGCAGCTCGTGGCGCTCCGCCCGGTCCCGGCAGGCGGCGACCAGCTGGTCGGGGTCATAGCCGCGCAGCCGGGCCAGCAGCCGGGAACGGTCCGCCGGCGGCAGCCAGGCAACGTCCTCCCCGGAGAGCTGCCAGAGGGCAGCCCACGCAGTGTGCGGGGCGAGGGCCCGCCCGGCGGTGATCGGCAGCCGAGCCCGGCTCTCCACGGCGTCCTCGTCGAGCACCAGCGTCCGGCCGACCCGGCGGGCGGCCAGCTTTCCGGCGCGAATCAGTCGGCGGACCTGTTCCGGCTCGACACCGAGACGCTCGGCGGCCTGGTCGACGGTCAGCATGCCGGTCCCCTCGTTGGCACAAACAGGCGTATTACACGCCCTATTGTGCAAAGGGTCGGTGGCAACCGTCCATGCCACGCCGGACGACGACGGCATTCGATGCCGTCGACCGGCTGGTCTGCCCGGCGCTACCCAACCGGGGAGCCCCCTGGTGAACGCCGATGGCGACGGGGCGACACATCCGGCCACCACGACCCCGGGCACGTCGCCCGACCACGCGCCGGGGTATCGCATGCGATTTGCATGTAAGCTCGGTCGGGTGAGCAAGATGCTGCAGGTGCGGCACGTTCCTGACGCCGTCCACGCCGAACTGGTTCGCCGCGCGGCGGTAGCCGGCGTCTCGCTGTCCGAGTACGTGCTGCGGGAGCTCGAGCGGGTCGCCGCCCGGCCGCCGGTAGAGGAGGTGCTCGCCCGCTCGGCCTCTCGACGGCTCGATCTGTCGGTGGCCGAGGTGGTGGACACCATCCGTGCCGAGCGCCCGGACAGGTGATCGTCCTCGACGCCTCGGTCGTCGTGACCGGGCTCCTGATCGGCGACCCGGTGGGGAACGCAGCCCGGGAAGTGCTGCGCTTGGGGCCGCTGCACGCGCCCCACCTCCTCGACGTGGAGGCGACGTCCGCGATCCGACGCTGGGTCCTGTCCGGCCGGCTGACCGCCGAGGACGCCCGGATGTCCCTGCGGGATCTCCAGGACCTGGCCGTCGACCGGCACGCGCACGAGCCGTTGCTCGACCGGGTGCTGGAACTCCGAGACGCCGTCAGCGCCTACGACGCCGTCTACGTGGCGCTGGCGGAACTCCTCGGAGCCCGCCTCGTCACCGGCGACCACCGACTGGCACGGGCGTCCGGGGTCCGCTGCCCGATCGATCTGGTCGGCTGACGTCCGAGGCCGACACCGCATGGTGCGACGTCGGGGTGCCCCGATTCGCCGGTATTCTCCGCGACCCATGCAGCACTACGACGTCCTCTCCTGGGTCTACGAGTACGGCACCGAACTGCTGCACGGCGGGCACCGACGCGAGGCGATCGACCTGCTGCGCCTGGAGCCCGGCGCGACCGTCCTCGACGTGGCGGCCGGAACCGGCGCGAACTTCCCGCTGCTGATCGAGCGCATCGGCGCCTCCGGGCGGATCTGCGCCATCGACTACTCCCCCGGCATGCTCGCCCGCGCGGCTGCGAAGGTGCGGAAGACCGGCTGGGACAACGTCGACCTGATCGAGGCGGACGCCCGCACCCTCGACGCCGAACTGGTGGGGCTGCCCCAGGTCGATGCCGCGATCTGCGTGTTGGGCCTCAGCGTCGTGCCGGATTGGCGCGAGGTGTTCGAGCGCATGTTCGGCCTGGTCCGCTCCGGCGGTCGCGTCGTCGTGATGGATCTCAATCTTGACGGCAAGCGCACCAGCGGCGTCGCGAACGCCTACTACCGCCGGCTGGCGCAGGCCGATTCCCGACGTCGCTTCTGGGAGCCGCTGCAGTCGCAGGCGGACGACGTCGAGCTGATCGACCACACGTGGTTCGGCGGCGTCGCGAGGATCGCCGGGGGGACGAAGCCGCCTCGGGTGGTATCACCTGCGGTATCGTCGCCGCATGGCCATGACCCTGCGCCTTGACGACCAGGAGACGGAAGCTCTGCGACGCAGGGCGGAACTCGAGGGGCGCTCGATGCAGGAGGTCGCTCGGCAGGCGGTGCGTGACTACATCGAGCGGACCAGCAAGCGCGAACTGCTGGGCCGGGTTCTCGACGAGGAGTTGCCTCGGTACGCGGAAGCTCTCGAGCGCCTCGGCCGGTGATCCACCTCGACCTGGACGACCTGCTGCACGTGGCCACCCGCACGCTGGGTGAGGTACAGGTGCGGGATGCCGGGTTGCTCGAGTCCGTGCTGGCCCGGCCACGCGCCACCGCCTTCGGCGAGGACGCCTACCCGTCGATCCACGACAAGGCTGCGGCCCTGCTGCACTCGTTGGCCCGCAGCCATGCCCTCGTGGACGGCAACAAGCGACTGGCGCTGGCGGGGACGATCGCCTTCTACGGTCTCAACGGCCTCCGGCTGACCCTCTCGAACGACGAGGCGTACGACCTCGTGATCGCCGTGTCCGCGGGAGATCTCGACGAGATTGCGCCGATCGCCGCGCGCCTGGCCGCAGGCACCCGCCCCTGGGCCTGACGTCCGCGCCGCGGTGGGCGACCACGTCGGCGCTCCCGCGCTGGCGCCGCTGCCTTGATCAGCCGGCCGACTGGTGGAAGCGACGGAGCAGATCGGCCGGTATCCGGCCGCGGTCGCTGACGTCGATGCCCTGCGTCCGGGCCCAGGCGCGGATCTCGGCGGGTGACGCGGGACGGGGCGGCACCGGCCGGCCGGGAGCGAAGGAGTCCTCGACGGCCTCCGTGGCACGCTGGGCACCCAGTTCGGCGAGGCAGGCGCCGAGCCAGCGGTAGGTCCACTCCTGGGCCAGGGGCCGGGTCTCGCAGAAGACCACCGGCACGGAGGGGAACCGGGCCTGGGCTTCGGCCAGGGCCTCGGCGACCCGGGCGCCGGGCGTGTGCGGCAGCTTGAAGAGCCGGCTGTAGCGGTCCTCGACCACCACGGCGGCGCGCGGCAGCGCCGTCAGCTCGGCGAGGGCGTAGGTGAGCTTGCCGGACATCAGGCTGCCGGCCAGGTCCTCCAGGGTCTTGCGCTCGACGGCGGCGACCACCTCGCCGTCGAGCTCGACGGCATAGTCGCCGGCGGAGAGCCGCTGCCGCCGGGGGGTGGCCTGCTGGGCCCCGAACGCGTAGGGGTACTTCTCGCCGGTGTCGACGAGGATGTCGAGCACCTGGCCGTGCGCGCGGGCGGTGGGCAGGTGCACCCCGGGCCGCGCCTGCTTCGTCGTCCGCGGGGACTGCCAGAAGATCATCTCGCGGCCGCGCGCCTGGGTGATGACCAGTTGAGAGCGGTTCTCCCTGGCGCGGGCCAGCACGAGGTCGATCGCCGGGCCACGCCGGGAGCAGGAGCGGACGGCGTGCCGTCCGATGATCTCCGCGTCGGCCGGCCACTCCTCGGCCCGGTGGCAGTACACCTTGGCCGCCCGCGGCCACGGTTCCTTCGCCTTGACGACGACGCCGGCCGCACCGAGCGGGATGCGCACCAGGTAGGGCAGCGTCGAGCCGGGGTCGGGGTTGCGCGCCACGAGCAGGTCGTCGACCACGGCTCCAGCCTGGCACGGCCCCATCACGCGGACGGCCACTCCTCCCGGTCGGCGTAGGCCGACACGCACCGTTCGCACGAGCCCTGGGAGGCGACGAACGACTCCGGCGCGGTGGCCCGGCGGCAGGTGCGGCACCAGCGGATCGAGCGGCGCCGCCGGGAGGCGATGTCCTCGGCGACCTGGCTGACGTACCAGGGGTCGTGCAGCAGCTCGTCGCGGGTGAACCGCCCGCCGTCGGTCAGGAGCGGACCGGGCCGGCGATCTCCCGGCGAGGTTCGCGGGCGGTCGAGCACGAACCACGGGCCCTGGACGCCGACCGCGAGCTGCACCGGCTCGCCGCTGACGAACCACCGCACGCCGTCCGCCCCGTCGGCGGCGCTCTCCCGCCGCCAGCCGGCGCCGAGTGCCCGGACGAGGTCGCCGAATCCGACGTCGAGCAGCCCGGCCAGCTCGGCCTCGCCGGCGGTGGGGTCGGCCTCGCTTCCCCACTCCAGGCCGCACGTGCGGCAGCGGAACGCCGCCTCCTCCCCCGGCATGATGCAGCCGCCGAGGACGACGTGCCCGTGCTCGGCCTGCTCGAAGGCCTCGGCACCCGGCAGCCCGTAGAGCACCGGCACCGAGTCCTCCTTACCGCAGTCCGGGCACACCCGCCCCGCCTGCACACCGACCGATCCGCCCATGCCGCTCCCCTGGTCCGTGCCGTCCCCGTGACGGCAGGGGCGGACGATGGCAGGCACCACCGACAGCGAGCGGCGGCCCGGGCGGGCATCGGCCGCAGCGCCACCCGTACGGGCGACGGCAGGTCCGCCCGGTGGCCGACCGACCGCCTCGGCCAGACTGCGACGCATGGAGTTCGAGGCCTTCTACCTGCCGCTGGGCGACAACCGGTTCGAGCCCACCCGGGCCACCGAGAGCCCGTGGGACCACAGCGCCCAGCACGGCGGGCCGCCGTCCGCGCTGCTCGCCTCCCTCGCCGCCGATACCGCCCGGGCCTCCGGGGTGGCGTCCCGCCCGGCCCGGATCAGCGTCGACTTCTTCGGCGCCATCCCCCGCCGCGAGCTGGCCGTCGAGGTGTCCCCCCTGCGCCCGGGGCGGCGGATCGACCTGACCGAGGCGGTGATGACCGTGGAGGGGCGCACCGTCGCCGTCGCCCGCGTGTGGTCGCTCGCCACCGGCCCGACGCCGCCGGTGGTCACCGAGCTCAGCCCGCCGCCCGCCGTCCCCGACTCCTCGCCCGTGGAGCTGTTCGGCCTGCCCGACTGGGGCTACGGGCAGGCGATCGAGTGGCGGTACACCGCCGGGTCGCCGCAGGAGCCGGGGCCGGCCGACGTCTGGACCCGGGTCCGCGTCCCCCTGGTCGACGGCCGGCCGCTCACCGGTCTCGCCCGCGCACTCGTCGCCGCCGACGCCGCCAACGGCATCTCCGTGGAGTTGCCCATCGACAGCTGGTGGTCCATCCCGCCGGGCATGACCACCCACCTGACCCGCGAGCCGGACGGCGAGTGGGTGCACCTGGCCTGCCGCACCCGGATCGCCGCCGACGGCATCGGGCTGTGCCACGGCGAGCTGTCCGACGAACGGGGTTCGATCGGCGAGGTCGCCCAGCCGCTGCTCGTGCAGGCCCGCTGACGCAGCCGGCGGCGTCGCCCGCACGGGCGTTCCCGCCGTCGGCCAGGATGCCGGGGTGACCACGCGCATGCACCGCTCCCACCGCGTGGCCGGCGCGCTCGTCGGCTCCGCCGTCGGCGACGCCCTCGGCGCCCCGTTCGAGTTCGGACCGCCCGGGCAGTTCTCGAAGCGCTTCCCGGTGCCGGCACGCGGGTCGAGGACGGAGATGTGCGGCGGCGGCTCGCTGGGCTGGGAGCCGGGCGAGTTCACCGACGACACCCAGATGGCGCTCCTGTTGGCCGGGTCGCTGGCGGAGCGCGGCGGGCTCGACGAGGCCGACGTCTTCGAGCGGTTCCGCACCTGGGCGGCGGCCGGGCCACCGGACATCGGTAACCAGACGCGCGCCGTCCTCGGCTCCGGCCGGCCGTGGGACGTCGCCGCGGCCGAGCACTTCGCCCTCTCCGGGCACGCGGCGGGCAACGGCTCGCTGATGCGGACGACGCCCGCCGCGATCCGGTTCTCCCGCGAGGGGCGGGAGGTGACCATGGACGCCGCCCGGCGCATCTCGGCGCTCACCCACGGCGACCCGTCGGCCGGCGAGGGCTGCGCGATCCATCACGAGCTGATGCGGGTAGCCCTCGACGGCGAGGACCCGCTGGCGGCCATTCCCCCCGCGCTGGAGGCGGTGGCACCCGAGCACCGGGAGCGGTGGGCGACGGTGCTGGCCCCGGACTGGACGCCTGAGGACGCCACCGAGTCGAACGGCGCGGTGTGGCCGACGCTCGGCCAGGCGGTGTGGGCGCTGCGGCACGGGCACGACTTCGCCGAGGTATTGCGGCTGGTCATCGACCTCGGTGGCGACACCGACACGGTGGCGTGCGTCGCCGGCGGCCTGGCCGGGGCCGTGTACGGGATGGGCGGGATCCCGAGCCGGTGGGCGTCGGTGGTGCAGGGCCGGGTGCCCGGCCACGGTGACAAAGTGTGGCGGCTGCCCGACCTGCAGCAGCTGGCGGCAGCGCTCGACGGCGGGGTGCAGCAGAACTACGACCCCGGCGTGATCCCGCGGATCGGCCCGACCGAGGTCCTGCCCGGCATCTGGGCCGGGAACCTCGACGGCGCCCGGTACAGCGACGAGGACTTCGCCGTCATCTCACTGTGCCGGCTGGGCGAGCCGTTCGCGCACCCGGTGCACCGGATGGCCTACATCGCCGACAACGAGCACAACGCCGACCTCGACGTCATGCTCGCCGACGTCCTGGACGACATGGTGGCGCTGCAGGCGGAGGGGCACCGGCTGCTGGTGCACTGCCACGGCGGCGCCTCGCGCACGGGGCTGGTACTGCGGGGCTATCTCATCCGCGAGCAGGGCATGTCGGTCGAGGAGGCGACGGCACACGTCGCCGAGCGCTGGCCGCACCTCGGCCTGTGGAACGACAGCTTCACGACCGCGCTCGAGCGCCTCGCCGGGCGGTCCGATGACAACGGAGGAAAGCGATGACTGCCATGGACGTCGACGAGATCCGCCGGCGCGTGACTCGGCGGTCGTGACGTGTGACGACGAGGATCCGCGGCGGTGAGCTGCGCAGCGTCGGGCTCGTCGGCGGCCGCGACCGCGACGGACGTCATCCCCGCGACCGCGGCCGCCCGGGCGATGCGGAGGGCGATCTCCCCCGATCGCCGATCAGCAGGCGGTGAGGATCCAGCCGCCCGGCGATGCTCGCACGCGAGCCCGCACGGCCCGCGACGGCTGTCACCCGGCGTCGGGCCGCCGCGGGCCTCGGGCGGGCGGGCCTATCCGAGCCGCAGCCAGCCCGCCCGCGAAGGAACCCCCCCGTCGTCCACAGCGAAGACCATGTACCAGCCGGGTGGCGCCAGGGCGGGGTCGTCCGGGAGGACGACGGCGAGCTGCCCGCCGGCCTGCGCGGTGAACGTGAGATCGACGAGCCGCTGCTCGTTGTCCGACGAGTGGGTGGTGGCGCCCGGGCGCATCAGGCACAGAGAGCCCAGCGCCCGCTCCCCCTCGACGGTGGCGGTCACGGTCGCGCCGTAACCGGCCGTGTCCGTGGCGAGGCTGAGCACCGGCCGGGCGCCGCGGAACAGGTAGGGCGGCCGGTAGACCTCGATGCGGAGCTCCTCGACCCCGCGCGCCGGGTTGGCCCCCGTGGTGAGCACCGTGCCGTCGGGGGCGAGCAGCGCCACGGAGTGGTAGAGGCGGGGCACCCGCGACCGGGCGACGACCGTCCAGGTCTCGGTGACCGGGTCGAACACCTCGGCGTCGAGCGCGGCCATCGCGGCGTCCTCCTCCATGGCCGCTCCGCCGTTCACCAGGACGGTGCGGTCGGGCAGCAGCGTGGCGCACAGGTGCATGCGGGCGGAGTGCATGGGAGCCACCGGCCGGAAGGCCGGGGCCGCCTCCGTCAGGTCGGCCACCGCGGCGGCCGCCACCGCAGGCGCGTGGCTGTGCACGTCCCATGCGCCGCCGCCGGCGATCAGCACGCGCTGCGCCTGGGCGGGCGGCAGCAGCACACTGGCCGACTGGTTGCGGCTCTCCGGCGCGTTGAGCCCGGGCACCTCGATCGTCGCCCCCGAGGCGATATCCCACACGGTCGGCCGGACGCCGTTGTCGCCGCCATACCGGCCGCCGGTGAAGAAGATCCGGCCGCCGTCGAGCAGGACCAGGTGGGCGTACATCGGCCACGGCCCGGGGGACGCCACCACGGTCCAGTCGCCGGTGTCCGGGGACCAGACCTCGGGGACGAGGTTGAGCAGGCCGTCCTGCCCGAGCCCCGAGACAGCCAGGACCCGGCCGTCGGGGAGCGTCAGGAGGGCGGGGTACCAGCGGCCGCCGGCCATCGGCTGCACCGCCGTCCACGCCGAGGTTGCCGGATCGAACACCAAGGCGTCGCGCAGGCCGTGGAAGGGGTCGTACTGCTCGGTGCCGCCGGCGATGAGCAAGCGACCGTCGGGCAGGAACGCCTGCCCGCAGCAGAACAGGTCGATCGGGGTGTCCGGGGCGTCGAGGACGGGCGAGGGGTGGCGCCACACCCGGGTGCGGTAGTCGCGTGCGGTGAAGCGCACGTCGTCGTTGCCGGAGCCGGCGAACAGCAGGACGTCCCCGGTGTGCAGGAGAGCGGCGTGCACGGGGTTGACCTCGGCGTCGAAGTCCAGCAGCCGCCACGCGCCCTGCTCGGCCGCGGTCTCGAGGCCGGTCTCCAGGTCGGTGACGTGGAGGTAGCCTGCGTTGGGCCCCTCCGGGGCGTCCACGAGGACGACGGCGAGCCGGGGGGGTCCACCGTCCGCACCGGGCAGAACCGCCACGGAAACTCCCGCGTTCTCCCAGAACGGCCAGTCAGCCAGCCGGGTCCACGGGCCCCAGCCGTCGACGGCCCGTCCCGATCCGTCGAGGCCCCAGCCGATGGTGCAGAGGCCCGCGTTGTTCCCGGCCGGGTTGTCGACGGAGAAGACGACGAGCTCGGGGCGGCCGTCGCCGTCCAGGTCGGTGACGGCCAGGCCGGCGCCCTGGTTCTCCCAGACGTTCCACTCCGGGATCGCGATCCACGGCCCCCAGGCGTCCACCGCGCCGTCGGCGGCCAGCCCGCGGCCGACACGGTAGTAGCCGATGTTGGGCCCCTCCGGGGCGTCGACCATGATCAGGACCAGGTCGAGGGAGCCGTCGCCGCCGATGTCGGCCACCGCGACGTCGGCGCCCTGGCTCTCCCAGACGTCCCAGCCCGGCACCTGGACCCACGGGTCCCAGCCGCCGGTCACCGTGCCGTCGGCACCCAGCCGGTGACCGATCCGGTACCAGCCCGCGTTCGGTCCGGGCGGTGCGTCCACCATGAGGACGACGAGGTCGGGCTGCCCGTCGCCGTCGACGTCCGCCACGGCCACCCCGACGTCCGCGGTGGACTCGGAGAACCAGTCCGGAACCTGCTGCCACGGTCCCCAGCCGCCGGTGACCGTGTTGTCGACGAGCCCGCGGCCGACCCGGTAGAAGCCGGCGTTCAGCCCCGCGGGGGCGTCGACGGTCAGGACCACCAGGTCGGGCACGCCGCTGCCGTCGAGGTCGGCGACCGCCACCCCCGCGCCGGCGTTCTCCCACCAGGACCAGTCCGGGATGCTGCTGAACCCTTCCGGCATCGCGCGCTCCCCCCGCCGCCGCGGTCGCATTGCGCTCGCCGGGGCGTGGGCTGGACGTCCGGTCGCCCCCAGCGGGCGCTGTCTGGCGTGCGGAGCGTCCCACCGCGGGCGGGCGGGCGGGAAGGGGCGGCGGCGTGTCGGAGCCGCGCCTCGCGTACGCCCGGTCGGCTGGCACGGATCGCTGGCCGGGGCTCTCGGTGGGCCGAGGCGAGGCGGCGGTCGCCCCCCTTGGTGCCGTGCCTGGAAGATCGGGCCGGTGAAGAGCTCCGGGCCCGACGAAGCCTCATGCGCCAGGGGCAGGATTCTTCGGGCTCCGGCGGTCGCGGAGCAGACAGTCGTGGAGCAGCTCGCCGCTTCGCTCGACGGCGGGGTGTGGCAGAACTACGACCTTGGGGCCATTCCGCGGATCGGCCCCACCGAAGTCCTGCCCGGCATCTGGGCTGGGAACTTGGATGGCGCCCGCTACAGCGAGGAGGACTTCGCCGTCACCTCGCTGTGCCGGCTGGGCGAGCCGTTCCCGCACCCGGTGCACCGGATGGCCTACATCGCCGACAACGAGCACAACGCCGATCTCGACGTGATGCTCGCCGACGTCCTCGACGACATGAAGGCGCTCCAGGACGAGGGCCACCGGCTGCTGGTGCACTGCCACGGCGGCGCCTCCCGAACCGGGCTGGTGCTGCGCGGCTACCTAATCCGCGAGCACGGGATGTCGGTCGAGGAGGCGACGGCCCACGTCGCCGAGCGTTGGCCCCACCTGGGTCTGTGGAACGACAGCTTCGCCGCCGCGCTCGAGCGCCTTGCTCGACGACCGTGATCCGCCGTCCCGTAGACGTTTCCGCTGGTGACCATGCAATGGGCCGTGCGCCGCAACACCGGGCGACCCCCACGACAGCAGCCTCCATTGTCTCGGTAGCACGCCTGGCCCCATGTGCCGACCTACCGGGTTGGTGTCACTGCGTAGTTGCGCTTTGTGACTACCCTCGCCTCGACGCACCTACGGAAGGGGGCTCGTGGTGACAGCCGCGGGGGTCACGCAAGAGCAGGTAGACGAGCTGTACCAGGTCTTTCAAAAGATCACACAGTCGATGACGCCGCACGAGGCCGTGAAGAACCTGCAGCTGTTCGGGGCGAACGACGGGATGATCCGCGCGGTCCGGGCACGTCACGAGACGGAGAGCCTGCGCATCCGGAATCTGGATGAGCCCGCATCGGTGTACCTCGACGGGCGTCAGACCTGGTACACGGGCCCCGACATGGAGAACGACCGCAACTGGCCTGCGCTGGTGGCGTCGATGAGGCGTAAGGACTTCGGCGAGGACAACATCACCTCGATCGACAAGTCCTCCACCAAGATCGTGTCCTTGCTGGACCATCCGAAGCAGGACCGGTACCGGACCCGGGGCCTCGTCGTGGGCTACGTCCAGTCAGGCAAGACGACCAACTTCACGGCCGTCATGGCGAAGGCCGCCGACAAGGGCTTCAAGCTCTTCATCGTTCTCTCCGGCATTCACAACACCCTTCGCCGGCAGACCCAGATCCGACTGGTCAAGGACCTCGTCGACACGAACCCCAGTCAGTGGCACCAGGTCACCAACGAGGTCCACGACTTCACACCCCCGCCGAACCCGAAGGCCTTCTTCGCCGCCAAGGACCAGCACCTGCTCCTGGTCGTGAAGAAGAACGCCGCAGTGCTGCGAAAACTGCGCAACTGGCTCGCCTCGGCCGGGGAGTACCTGGACCAGTGCCCGACCTTGATCATCGACGATGAGGCCGACCAGTCCACGGTTGCGACCGCGAAGATAAACCCGTTGCTCTTCGAGGTCCTCGACAAGTTCCCCAAGGTCGGCTACGTGGGATATACGGCGACCCCGTTCGCCAATCTGTTGATCGACCCGTCAGCGGACGAGAACTTCTATCCGCGAGACTTCATCGTCAACCTTCCGAGACCAACCGGGTATCACGGTACCGAGATTCTCTTCGGCCGCGACCTGTTGGACGGTGAGGATCCGGCGGATCTGCCGGGCGGCTACGACATGGTGCGGCTGGTGCCGGACGACGAGGTCGACGACCTCAAGCCGCGGAACAAGAAGGAGGCCGCCACCTTCCAGCCGGCATTAACCCGATCGCTGCAGGCAGCGGTGGAGTGGTTCTGGCTGGCGACCGCGGCACGCCGCGCGCGGGGAGGCGGTAACCCCCATTCGACGATGCTCGTCCACACGACGACCGAGACCGCCGTGCACGAGGCCTTCAAGGAGCCTCTGGAGCACCTGCGGCAGTCACTGCTCGAACGGCTGCACCTTTCGGAGTCCCGCACCGTGGAACGGCTACGGACGACGTGGGAACGCGAGACCAACCTGGTGCCGGCTGCCGATCTCGGCGAGGCGAAGGTCCCGTTCGAGACGGTGATGACTCATCTCCCGAAGGTCGTTCGCGAGACCAGGGTCGTCATCGACAATTACCGCAGCAGCGACCGGCTGAACTATGAGTCGGGGCCCGTCACCGCCATTGCGGTGGGCGGCAACACCCTGTCTCGCGGGCTGACGCTGGAAGGTTTGGTGTCCAGCCTCTTCGTGAGAGCCGTGTCCGCGTACGACACGTTGCTGCAGATGGGTCGCTGGTTCGGGTACCGCAACGGCTACGCCGACCTCCCTCGAATCTGGATGACCGAAGAGCTGGGCATGTGGTTCAGCCACCTGGCGACGGTTGAGGCGGACATGCGTCGCGACATCGATCGCTACATGCACAACCCTGCAGAGACGCCGCTGACGTTCGCCGTGAGACTCCGGTCTCACCCGCAGATGGCCATCACGTCCAAGGCCAAGATGAAGTCGGCGGTCCTCGCGCACGCGAAGTATGGGGGAACGCTCGTCGAGTCCCGGTTCTTTGACGTGACCGAGCGCGGCCGCGGCGTCCTCGAGGCGAACGCGAGTGCTGCGCGGGATTTGATTCGTGCAGCACGTCAGCACGGCATCGTGGGGCCAGCTCCGCGACCAGAGACGGCCCTGTTCACGGCGGTGCCCACCGACGACGTGGTTGCCTTCCTGCAGACGTATGCGTTCCACGAACGCTCGGAGGAAGGGAACCGAGATCGGCTGGTCGACTACATCACGAAGCGGGCGCGCGATGGCGGGCTCAACCGGTGGACCGTCGCGGTTATCGGGAACTCGCAGGCAACCTCGGACACTCCTTCTTGCGATCTCGGCTCGGGCGTCGACGTGCGCATGGTCAAGCGCGCCCGGCTGGGCCAGCCGTCGGAGACCGCTTTCGACGGCGTCGCCGACATCAAGACGCTGTCCAGCCGCAGGGACGAACACGTCGACCTGAACACTGACGGCGCCGACACCAGCTCCCGGCAGCGCATCCTCGATCTCCGTCAGGAGCAGCGGCCGGGTGAGGGGCTTGTCCTGGTGTATCCGATCGAACCCGAGTCCGACACGGGCAAGGGTGGCCGGCTACCGCTGCGCGCACCGACCGAGGACGTCGTAATCGGCGTGGCCCTGCTGTTCCCCACCCCGCCCTCCGGCGGCCGCGACTCCGAGGTCGAGTACTACAGCGCCGACCTGTCCAAGGTGAACGTGGAGGTGGAGGACACGTCCATCCTCGACTACGACGACGAGGCCGCGTGACCGTCAGCACCCGGGACCTCGATCTCATCTGGAACGCCGCAGCCGGTCGCCCAGCGGTCACCAGCTTCCGCACGGCTCCCGTCGGAGTCGAGACGCCGCAGGGGCCGGTCCAGGCGGGCCTCGACGCCCAGGGGCACCGACACCTGCTCGTGCCCCTTGCGGCGAGGCACACGCTGCAGGAGGTCCTCGACGGTGACGCCGTCGTCCTCCGACGGCGAGCTCTGGAGGACGAGAACAGGTATCAGCCCTACGCCTCCCTGGAGCTCGTCGACGAGGGACTCGGGGACCTCTTCAAGGCGCTGTGCGTGGAAGTGGTCGAACGCATCGCCGCGACCCCCGACCGGGCCGTCGCTGCACTTCGCGAGGTGCTGAAGGAGTGGCGTGCGCTGCTTGCCGGCAACAGCCGTCCTCTCAGCGCGACGGCACTGGCCGGCCTCTTCGGGGAGCTTCATCTACTTCGGACCGCGCTCCGTCGTGACCCCGGCGCCGTCGCCTTCTGGACCGGTCCCAGTGGTTCCGCCCAGGACTTCCACCACGGCCGCCACGCCGTGGAGGTCAAGACGACGACTGCTCCCGAGGGCCGGTCGATCCGCGTCCACGGGGCGGACCAGCTCGACGTGGAGGCACCGGGCCGACTCCTGCTTCGCTGGCTGAGAGTCCGATCCGATCAAGGCACGTCCGTCCCGGACCTGGTGACGGAGATCCTCGGCCTGACGGACGACAGCACCGCCTTTCGTCTGCTGCTGCACAAGGTCGGCTATCGCGAGGCGGATCGGCAGGTCTACGACCGCACGCGATTCGAGGTGCTCGAGGAGCGGGTGTACGAGGTGGGCCCCGGTTTCCCACGTATCACGCCGTCGGGGCTCACCGGCGACGCCGCGGCTCCGGGCCTCGGCCCCATCGACTACACACTCGACCTGGACGCCCCCTCTGCGGACGCGAAGCGCGTAGATGTGGACCCTGCGGACTTTCTCTTGGCGGGCCCGTGATCACACCGCGCTGGTGGTCCCAGCCGTTCCCTCCCACCGGCGCAATTGCGTCGGAGGGCATTCGTAACCAGCTCGGCCGGCCACCGGTCGATCCCCTGACGGTTTTCGTCCGAGAGACCGCACAGAATTCCTGGGACGCCCGACTGCCGGACGTGGAGACGGTTTACCGCCTTGAGTTGACGACGGTCGCGCCTACCCACCGTCCGACATGGGAGCGACTGCTCACCCCGCCAGCCGGCGTGCAGGAACACCTGGGCGTCGGACGTGCCGTACGGACGCCCAACCTGCGACTCCTGTCGGTGGTCGACCGGGGCACGAAGGGGCTTGGTGGCCCGACCAGGGCGGACCAGCTCGCGGACGGGCGACGCGACTGGATCTCGTTCGTGCTCAACGTCGGCGAGAAGCGAGACACCACCCAGGGCGGCGGCACGTACGGCTACGGCAAGGCCGTCCTCTATCGGCTCTCCCGTGTGGGCACCATCCTCGTCTACACCCGCACGGCAGACGAGCACGGAGGACTCTCCTCCCGTCTCATCGGGATCGCGCTCGGCAGCTCCTTCGACAACCGCGGCCGCGTCGACACCGAGAGCCGGCCTTTCACCGGGCGGCACTGGTGGGGGGACGTCCGTGACGACCACGTGGAACCGCTCCTCGGAGAGGACGCCGACGAGGTCGCCCGGTCGCTGGGACTCACCCCCTTCGGCCCCGGGGAGTCCGGTACGACCCTGGTCGTCATCGACCCCGACCTGGACGAGTTCGACGACATGGACCACGCGGCACGCCACCTGGCCGACACGATCGCGTGGCAGCTCTGGCCGATCATGCTTCCCGAGCGCGGTGCTCAGCGCCTGACCCCGGAGGTCGTGTCCTCCGGGGTTCCTCACCCGGTCCCCGACCCGGCCCGTACCTATCCGCTGCGAATGTTCGTCGCGGCGTATCGCGGCCTGAAGTCGGACGCCGCGACGACTCTCGAGAGCGGCAACCCCAGGAAGCGCCTCGGCCGCTTCGCGCTCGAGCGCGCGGTGGTCGTGCCGATGACTGCCGGGGCCGCGTCGATGGCCGCCGGATTCGCCGGGGTGGAGGGCGATCCGCACCACGTGTGCCTGATGCGTTCTCCCGAGCTCGTCGTCCGCTACTACGAGGGACCGACCACCAGCTCGGTGCACAGCGTCTATGCGGGCGTCTTCCGCGCCGACGACGACCTGGACGAGGTCTACGCCGCCTCTGAACCCCCAACGCACGACAACTGGGTCTACGAGCAGTTGACCGGCCCCGACCGGACTTTCGTCCGGGTCACCTTCACCCGCCTCCGGGAGCAGCTCACCGTCTTCCGGGCGCCGGTACAGGCGGCAGTCTCCACCAGGTCGCGCACCGCTCTGGGCGCCGCCAGCAGCTACCTGGGAGGCCTCGTCGCGGCAGCGTTCGCAGCAGCGCCGGAGAACTCGACCGCTTCGGCTGGCGTCCGCCGTTCCCAGGGCGCTGCGACGGCCGGAGGCACACGGCCCGAGTCCTCCGGTGCGGTCGACGACCGACGGCCGGCCGCCGCTGGCAGGGCGCGGGTGACGACACTCGTGGAGCCCCACCTCGAAGAAATTGAAGGAGCACTCGTGGTGGTCGCTCGGTACGGCATCGACGCCCTCGGCTCTGTCCGGTTGGAGGCCCGCCTGGCCGTCGCGACGTGGGAGGGGCGTGAGGACGAGCCCCCGGCAGGAGCCGAGCGGCCCCGCGTCAGGCACTGGAGCACCCCCGACGGCGTCGTCGCGGGGGACTCGTGCACGCTCGTCGGGCCGGCCGAGGTGGACCTCGTGGTGACTCCCGTGCCGGACACCGCGACCGAGATCGGTCTGGTCGCGACGCCCGCGACCGAAACCCTTCCTGCGAGTGCCACGTGACGCGCGTCTTCCCGTTCCTGCGTCCGCCCGGCGACGTCGTGACCGTGGGCCCGTGGTCACGCCTCACCCCCGACGGAGGGGAACCGCTGCCCGAAACGCTCACCGACTGGGACTACAGCACCACCCTGTCCCTGCACCGACCGCTGAAGGTCGACGGTCTTCGCCTGCGCCGGCTCAGCGGCCTGCCGGAGGACGCGGCCGTCGACCTGAGCGTCCAGTGGTTGGCCACCAGCTCGGCGCTGCGCGGGCGGGCCTGGCACGCGGAGCTTCCTGCCGATGACGGCTCGGACGTCACCATCGACTTCTCGCTCCCCGGGGACGACCTCGGGGGGACCCTCGAACTCATCACCAGCATCACGCTCCGGCGTCCAACTCCAGGGGCATCCATGGCGGCGGCAACGCGGCCGGGCAGTGTGCTCTGGGCGGACCGGCAGCGCGTGCTCCTCGAAGGCGAGAACACCCTCTTCCCCATTGCGACCGCCGACTTCCACGACCTGCCGTATCCCACCGGCGCAGGCTGGTACCTCCACATCGAGGAGGACCTCGAGGCAGCCGCCCTCGGTTCGATCCTGCTGGTGGTGAACGAGCGTCACGAAGTCGTCATCCGCGCGGTGGAGGCGGCCTCCTCGCCCACGGAGGCCGATATGAGGGTTCTGTCCGCGCTGCGTTCCGACGTCCTCCGAGTCCTCGTCGAACGTGCCCTCACGAGCGAGGACCTGACCGAGGAGAGCGACTACCCGATCGGCTCGCTCGGCGCCCTGCTCGTCACCGTGGTCCGTAACGCCTTCCCCGCCTTCTCCATGGAGGCACTACGGCGAGAGCGACAGGCAGCGCCCGCGCTGTTCAGCAGCCGGATCCAGGAGACCTCCCAGGTGATGGTGGGCCCGTGAGCGTCCTGTACCCCCGGCTCCTGGGCGATGCCGCGAAGAGGCTCCACCAGGAACACCTGCAGTCCTCGATATCCGCGCTGAGCGCCCGACACGCGCTCCGCCATCCTGCGGCCGTCTTCGCTGCCACGGGCGGCCGACGCATCACCCAGGACGAGCTTCAGCAGCTGCGCGACGACGTCCTCGAGGTCGCCCGCCGCGCCGGCTTCCCCGACGAAGGCCGGCGGCAGGACAGGGTGTCGTTCGACCTCGAGATCGCCCGACTCCTGCACGAGAGGTGCGGCCTCGTCGCCGGCGAGGCCGCCGTGCGACCGATCTGGGCGTTCCTGGCCCTTGTACTGCTGCCCGACGTCTCCTACTGGCGCTACCCGCGGCCTCCCGGGGACCGCGTCCTCGGCACGGACATCACGCGCCACGTCTGGGGACGACTGTGGTGGCGCGCCCACCTACTGGCCCTTCCACGGGAGTACGACCGGTATCAACTGCTCGAAACCTTCGGCGAGGCCGCCTTCGACCAGATCTTCGCCCGCCGGCGTTCGATCGGCGGCAGCCGAGCACTCGTCCGCACGATCGCCGAGATCTGGCCTGCGGTGGACCACGGTCGAGTGCCCGAGCGAGAGGTGCTCATCGACGTGCTGAAGCGCCTGTCCCGTTGGGGGGCCGTCGTGGAGTTCGAGTCGCTGGACGACGACGAACTGCGACGTCAGGTACTGGACGCCGCGATCGAGTCGGCCGCGCGCCTGCGCGCACAAGCACCAGACGCAGGCCCACGGCACGCCGGCGTCTGATCAGCGGCACGGGGCTCTCCGCACCGCGAGTTCGATGACGTCGACTGCAGCACCTGGGTCCTCGTGTTCCCAGAAGCGGAGCACAGTCCACCCCAGGGCTCCGAGGTGCTCGTCGGTGTGCCGATCGCGCTGCTCGTTCCGCTGCAGCTTGGCGACCCACCATTCGCGGTTGGCGGTCGGAGTAGTGGCGTGCACCGGACAGGAGTGCCAGAAGCACCCGTCGACGAACACGGCGACCTTCCGGCCGAGGAAGACCATGTCGGCCCGCCGTCGTGGCAGTCCGGGAAGCGCGGCATCGACCCGGTACCGCAGGCCCCGCCGGTAGGCCTCACGACGGATGGCGACCTCGGGAGCCGTGTCCCGACGTCGGGCCCTACTCATGCGGGCGGCCACCTCAGGGCTGGATGCCGGCGGCCTATCGGTCACGCTGCCCACCCCCGTCCCGGCTCACCGCTCGATCTTCCGCCAGCTTGGTGCCGCGAAGCACGCGTGAACGTATGTTCGACGCAGGAACTGTCAGTCGGCGCGCTTAACGTCACCTCCGAGTTGCGATCGATAGGGTCGAGCGAAGGTACGCGGGCGCCATGGCACGGCGGTCGCGCCGGCTGAACGGTGGGGGCAACGTCGGTGCACGAAGCTGATCGCGGAGCAGGTCCCGAACCCTCAGAGGCTCGACCGTTACGGGTGATCGACCTCTTCGCCGGCTGCGGAGGCCTCACGGCCGGTTTCGCGTCGACGGGTCGATACACCCCCGTGGCCGCTGTCGAACACGACCTCGCAGCAGCGTCCACGTACGCCGCCAACTTCGGCGAGGACCACGTGTACTGGGGCAAGATCGAGGACTGGGTGACGGGTGACCTGCCCGAGGCGGACGTCGTCGTCGGCGGGCCTCCATGTCAGGGTTTCTCAAACCTCGGCAAGCGAAGCCCTTTGGATCCGCGCAACGAACTGTGGCGCCACTACATGGAGACGCTAATCGCCGTCCGCCCGAAGGCGTTCCTTATTGAGAATGTCGATCGCTTCGGTGCGAGCGATCAGTTCCAGATGCTTCGGCAGGAGACCCTCTCTGGGGGCCTGCTCGAGGACTATCAGATCGACGCGCGAGTCGTTCGCGCCACCGACTTTGGGGCTGCACAGCTCCGACGCCGGTTCATTGTTATCGGAACCCATCGGGATCTCACCAAGATCCCAGTTCCCACCGGATCGGTGCCGAAGGACGAGTGGAAGACGGTGCGACGGGCCCTGGAAGGGCTCGCGCCGGACGTGGACCCTAGGGATCAGCTGCTGCCGTCAGCGACGACGCAATACTTTGGGAGAATCGTTCCGGGCGTCTTCAAGTCGCCCGACCTGCACATCACCCGCAACTACACGGACAAGTCGCTGGAGCGCTTTGGGCACATCCGCCCTGGGGGTAACCGGCTCGATCTACCGGACCGCCTCAAGGCACCCTGTTGGATCACCCACGACAAGGGCTCGATGGACGTCATGGGCCGAATGCACTGGGACCGCCCCTCGGTCACCATCCGCACGGAGTTCTTCAAGCCCGAGAAAGGCCGCTACCTGCACCCCGATAGGCACCGTGCGATCACGCACCATGAAGCGGCACGCCTTCAAGGGTTTCCTGACGAGTTCCAATGGTGCGGCTCAAAACTCGACATCGCACGACAGATCGGTAATGCCGTACCGGTCGAGCTTGCGCGCGAGCTGGGAGCACATTTCGCGGCAGCGCTGGGGCGATAACAAACCTACTCCGGATACGACCTTATCCCCGAGCATTTTCAACCGCGACGCACTCCCCCTATTTCACAGCGGCGAACGAGTCATGGCCTGGGTGCACGGAGCTGTCCGAACCGGAAAGGGAGGCGTAGATCTTGCCTTCGTTGGCAGGGGGCGCCGCCGGGCCCTTGCCGGCCGAGATCAGCGTCGAGACGTCGCCGCCCGCGCAGACTTGCAGACGCCGCGAACGACGAGCGCTCCGACTCCCGGCTTGGCGTCCACCTCGTCGAAGGTGGCGATCAGCTCCTCTGCCATCCCTAAGGTCAGCGCGTTGCGCCGGGCCGGCGCGTTGAGCGTCAACGATCGCCACGCCACCGGCCACCTCGAGCAGAACCGCACCGGAGCCAGCCACCAGCCCACCTTCCTGCCGAACGGGCCGACTCCGATGACAGCCACGACCACCTGACAGGCATCAGGCCACGACCGACTCCAGGTTGAGCCGGCACCCTGATGAGGCGAGCGCTCAGTCCAGCCACCCGCAGAATGAGTTGTGCTCCGCGAGCGCCTCGCGCAGCGGCACATGCCCCGCATCGATCGGCCGTCTGATCTGCCGCTCGTCGAACTCCTCGTACTCACTCCCGCGGAGATCCGGCGCGACCCGCACCGTCCCGTAAGGCAACACAGTGACCAGGCCCAGGTCGAACAGCGTGTGCAGATCCGCCCGCAGCAGCACCCGTTCCCGGCCACTTGCGAGCCGGTCCCCCGGTACGGGCGGATGTGCGCCGCCTCCAAGGTCGCCTCCACCCGGGACCCGGAGATGCAGCAGGTCCGGTCGAAAGCCCGCAGCAGGCCCTGCCGGAATGCCTGCTGCCCGCGACGGACCGCGATCAGCCGCTGGGCGTAGTCGCGTTCATCGCCCGTCGGCGGCACGTCGATGCCCGCGGCGCGCAGGAAGTCGGCGAGCGCCTGCTCCACAGTGCTGGCCGGCGGGCCGAAGACATCAGCGACCGCCGCCGTCGACACGTCGTCCAGAGCCGGGAACTGCCCGAGCCGGATGGTCGACCGCCGTCCAAGACCGGCCAGCTCTGCAGCGTCCGCTCCAGCCATCACGACGGGCGTGGGCGGCTCGTTCAGCACGGCGACTGCGAAGAGATAGCGGTACCGCTCTGGATCCGGCCACGGCACCTCGTCGACACTGCGCGGCGCCCACGCGTCTGTCGTCGCCCGGCAGTGCGCCAGCCAGCCTTCGCCGCTCTTCCAGAGGAACAGGTCGTCGCCGCGCCGCACTCGGGCGCCGCTACCGGACGGCGTGCCCCACAGCGCATTCGCCTTGGCGATGTCCCAGTTCGATTCCGTACCCACGGCGATAGCGCCGATCCAGCCCGTCAACGGTCATGACCTCACCCGTGATCACCGGGGTGAAGGCATGTCCTGGCCGGAAGCCTGTTGGGCCGCGGTTCGCTACCGCCGAACGGCGGCCCAGCCATAGTGCGGAACGGTCACCGCCGATCAGGCGCGACACCCCGATGGCCATCAACAGGGAAGCGGGACTCGTTCGTCGCGAGCTTCTTCGTCGCCTCGGCGCCGAGGTCGACTCCGACAACGTCCGCCAGCCGCACGAGATACAGCAGGACGTCGGCCAACTCGTCCCCCAGCCGCTCGCGCAGCCGGGCATCGATGTCCCCCTCCGCGGCCGAAGCTGGCAGCCACTGCACCAGCTCCGCCACCTCCCCGACCTCCCCGGTCAACGCCAGGGTCAGCGACTTGAGGTCGTGAAATCGTCGCCAGTCACGCTCCTCGGTGAAGGTCCGCATGCGCGCCGTCAGCTCCGCCAGGTCGTTCACCGGTCGAGTATCGATGTCGGGATATCGAGCCTGCCCCGGCTAGGGTGACCGGAAAGCGGACCGACTGGCTTCCGGACCTTGGACATGCCCCCACCGCACGTTGATTCGTGCTGCCCGGGGACAGGTTCGTGCCACTCCTTCGTACGTCCGGCAAGGGTCTCGCCGACTTCGCGCGAGCCGGCCGCATCGGCTCCACACTGGCCACCCAGATGGCACACCGGATGAGCCGCTCGCCGTCTGCCGCCGAGGTTCGCTCCTGGGACGCCAGCCTCGCCGCGCTCGCCGCCGATCTCGAGCAGGCCGGCCTCCACGGTGTCGAAGTGCTTGCCGAGTACCAGCTGCCGCTGTCCAGCAAGCGCATCGACGTCGTCCTGGCCGGCGAGCACCCCCGCCGCGGTGGCCCCTCGTACGTCGTCGTCGAGCTGAAGCAGTGGACGAAGGCCTCGTTGTTCGAGGACGAGCCGGAACTCGTGCTCCAGCCCAGCTACGGCAACCGGCCGGTGCTGCACCCGGTGGCCCAGGTTCGCGGCTACGGCGAGTACCTGCTCGACTTCCTCGGCGTCCTCGAAGGAGCGCAGGACGTCCTCGCCGGCGCCGCCTACCTGCACAACGCCACCGACGATGGCGTCGCCGCCCTACGCGGCTACCCGCAGGACGAGCTCGGCCGCTTCTTCACCGCCCAGGACCGCGGAGACTTCCACGCCTTCCTCCGCAGCCGCCTCTCCCCCACCAACGCGTCCGTCCACGCCGACCGACTGCTGCGGTCCTCCGTCGCTCCCAGCAAGCAGCTGCTCGCGGTCGCCGCCGAGGAGCTGCGTACCCGGGAGCAGTTCGTGCTCCTCGACGAGCAGCGCGTCGCCTTCGACCTGGTGCTACACGAGGTGGAGAAGGCCCGCAGGGGCGACCACAAGAGCGTCGTCATCGTCTCCGGCGGGCCCGGGAGCGGTAAGAGCGTCATCGCGCTGTCCCTTCTCGGTGAACTCGGGCGCCGCGGAATCCGCGCCGCGCACGCCACCGGGTCCCGGTCATTCACCCAGACACTGCGTCGGGTGGCCGGCCATCGCGCGCCTCGCACGGCCGCGCTGTTCCGCTACTTCAACCAGTTCATGGACGCCGACCGCAACGGCCTCGACGTCCTCATCGCTGACGAGGCGCACCGACTGCGCGAGACGTCGGCCAACCGGTGGACCAAGACCGAGCACCGCACCGGCAAGCGTCAGATCGACGAACTGATCGACGCCGCACGGGTGCCGGTCTTCCTGCTCGACCAGAACCAGGTCGTGCGCCCGGGCGAGATGGGCACCGTCGAGGACATCGAGAAGCACGCCCGCGGACGCGGCCTCGACGTCCACCAGATCGACCTATCGACCCAGTACCGCAGTGGCGGCAGCGGCCAGTACATCGAGTGGGTCGAGCGGCTCCTCGGCCTGACACCCGGCGGCCCGGCCTCCTGGACCGGTGACGAACGGTTCGAGGTCCGCACGGCACCCTCACCGTCCGCCATGGAGACCCTGCTGGCCGAGAAGCTCGCCGATCACCAGAACGCACGTATGGCGGCGGGCTACTGCTGGACCTGGAGCGACCCCCGCGCCGACGGCTCACTCGTGCCCGACGTACGGATCGGCGACTGGTCGCGCCCGTGGAACCTCAAGGGCGATCGCTCCGTCGGCGGTGCGCCACCCGCCGCACTGTGGGCCAGCGACGACCGCGGCTTCGGCCAGGTCGGGTGCGTCTACACCGCGCAGGGGTTCGAGTACGAGTGGAACGGTGTCCTGATCGGCCCCGACCTGGTGTGGCGCGGCGACCGGTGGGTCGCCGTCCGTAGCGCCAACCGCGACCCCGACTTCCGCAACACCAAGAAGGTCAGCGACGCCGACTTCGACCTGCTGGTGCGCAACGTCTACAAGGTGCTACTCACCCGCGGGCTGCGCGGCGTGTACCTGCATTCAACTGATCCGGAGACGCAGCGGTTTCTGGAGCGCCTCGTCGGCTGACACAGTCGGCCGCGCTTGTCCTCAGCACGAGGCCACATGAGGACATGCATCGGCCCGGCGCTCGTTCACTGAACGACCTCCGGGCCGATGGAGCAAACGCCTGGTCTACCGGCTACTCGCAGCCGACGCCGTCCCCATCCCGGTCGAGGTGACCGGCGTAGCCCGGGTCTCCCGTGCGCACCGGAGCTGCACCGGCGGCTCGCGCGGCGTCACAGTTCTTGTAGTAAGTACTCGTTGCCTGCGGCGCCGGTGCTACCGGCGCGGGTGCGGGCGCCGTCGACCGCGGGGCAGCCTGGGGAGCGGGCGCGGCCGGGACAGCCGCCGACTCACGGGCCACCAGGGCGCGCTCCCGCTCATCGAGCTGCGTGGTGCGCTGGGCCAACTCGGCCGCCTGTGCGGCGAGGCGCGACTCACCCTCGGCCGTGGCCTGCCGGATCCTGTTCTCGGCGTCCGCGACTTCGGCCTCGAGGTCGGCCGCCTCCTCCTGGGTGTCCGTCAGCTCGCTCTTGAGCGTCATGTACGCGGGAGAGGCCTGGACATCGGTGTCCTTGCCGGCACCCCCAACACCGACGCCGATCAGGAAGGCCAGGAGCGGGATCGCCCACTTCAGCCAACGCTTCGGGCTCTTGCCGGACTCGGCCGGCACAGCAGCGGAAGCACCAGACAGGACAGCGGTATCAGACACGATCGTTCTCCATTCCCCGTAGTGGCACGGGACGGTATCGCTACCTCTGCCGAGCCGGTGGGGAAAGGGAGCACGCTGCTTCCTGGGTGATCGCTGTTACGAACGAGGCGCAGAAATGCGCAAGGTCCCGCATGACGAGCATTCGGAAGCCGAGTAGCGACGAGTTCCGCCGCCAGCACCACAGGTCAGCCACCGAGGTTGCAGCGCCGGGCAACCGACAGCCCGGCGCGTGAGCGTCGCGGTGGCGACGCCGTCGACCCCGCGCTCGTGGTCGCCGCCGCCGTGGCGTACACGGTCTCCGCCCGCGCCACGGCAGCACGCGAGGTCCAGACGAACGCCCCCCTGGAGCTCGCCGCGCCCTGAGGCGGTTTCGCTCCCCTGCGCACCAGGGCAGTGCCACACCCATGGCCGCACATGACGTCGTGATCATCGGCAGCGGGATCAACTCCCTCGTCGCCGGCGCCACCCTCGCCAAGGCCGGCCGGGACGTCGGCATCTACGAGCGCGCACCCCGCCTGGGTGGCGCGATCCGCACCGAGGCCGACACCCCGGCGCCCGGCTTCACCACCGACCTCTTCTCCTGCTGGCACCCGCTGTTCGTCGGCGGCCCCGCCTACCCCTCGCTCGCCGACGACCTCGCCGCCCGCGGCGTCGTCTACCGCAACACCGACCTCCCCGCCGCCGCCGCGCTGCGCGACGGGTCGACGGCGGTGCTCTCCACCGACGCCGACGTCACCGCCGCCGACTTCGACCGGCTCTCCCCCGGCGACGGCGAGGCCTGGCGCACCTTCCTCGAGGAGTTCGGCAGCAGGGCCGGCATCGCGTTCGGCGCGCTGGGCACCGAGCTGCTGTCGCTGGACGGGCTGAAGCTCGCCGGCCAGGCCTTCCGGCAGCTCGGCCCCCGCGGGCTGCAGCAGTTCGGCGCCGAGGGGCTGGAGTCCGCCCGCAGCTGGCTGTCGGGCACGTTCACCTCCCCCACCGTGCACGGCCTGCTCTCCCCGTGGGTCGGGCACGAGGGGCTGGGGCCGGACGACGCGTTCAGCGGCTTCATCAACAAGGTGATCGCGCTGGCGCTGGCCCAGGGCGGCTGCCCGGTGCCCGAGGGCGGCGGCGTGCGGCTCGTCGAGGCGCTGGCCGGCATCGTCACCGACGCCAGCGGCACCACCCGCACCGATGCCGACGTCGTCGCCGTCGAGACCTCCGGCGGGCGGGCCACCGGCGTCCGGCTGGCCGACGGCGAGGTGGTCACCGCCCGCGAGGCGGTGCTGGCCAGCGTCACCCCGCAGCAGCTGTACCTGGACCTGCTCGACGGCGTCGCGACGGTGCCCGACCGGGTGCGGCAGGCGGCCCGCGGCTACCGCTACGGCCGCGGCGACATGCAGATCCACCTGGCGCTCTCCGAGCCACCTCGCTGGGCCGAGGACCACGACCGGATGTCCCAGGCGGCGATCGTGCACGTCAGCGACGGGCTGGACGGCGTCAGCCGCGCGGTCAACGAGGCCCAGCGGCACCTGCTGCCGGTGCACCCGACGATCGTCGCGGGGCAGCCCGCGGCGCTGGACCCCACCCGGGTGCCGGACGGCGCCGGGGTGCTCTGGCTGCAGCTGCAGGAGACCCCGGGCCGACCGCAGGGGGACGCCGCCGGGAGCATCGACGTCGGCGACGGCACCTGGACCGAGGATCTCCGCGAGCGGTACGCCGACCGGGTGGTGCACGAGCTCTCCCGGCACGTGACCAACCTGGACTCCGCGCTGACCGCGCGCCGGGTGCTCTCCCCGGCCGACCTGCAGTCCTGGAACCGCAACCTGGTCGGCGGCGACCCCTACGCCGGCGCCTGCACCATCGACCAGTTCCTGCTCTGGCGGCCCACCCCGCAGACCCGCGGGCACCGCACCGCCGTCGACGGGCTGTGGCACATCGGCGCCTCCACCCACCCCGGCCCCGGCCTGGGCGGGGCGAGCGGGCTGCTGGCCGCGCAGCAGGTGATCCGGGCGGCGCAGCCCGGCCTGCTCGCGGCCGGCCGGCGGGCGCTGGGCGGCTGAGCGGCGGCCCCGACGACGGCGACCTCAGGCCCGCACGGAGCCCCGGTACGTGCCGCCCGCGCCGGCGCTCGCCTCGACCCGCAGCAGCCCGTGCGCGTCGCCGTGCAGCGCCATCAGCCCGCGCACCTGCCCGCCGGCCCGCGTGACGCCGCTGTAGACCAGCCGCGCGCCGGCCTCCTCCCCCGCCACGGTGCCGGTGAACGTCCCGGTGAAGAGGAAGGCGTCGGCGTAGGTGCCGGGCGGAACGGCGAACGCGACGTCGCACGCCGCATCGACGGCGACCCGGATCGTGCCGGGGGCCGTCCCCTCGAGCGTGCCCGCGAAGCCGAGGGTGACCGGAAGGGTCGCCAGGCACCGGCCGCCCGGCAGCGGCTGGAGCGCCGGTGCCCCGGTGACGGCGACCGTGAACGTCCCGTCCGCGGCGACCCGGGCGGACGCGGCGGCCGGAGTGGCCCCGACCCCGACGAGCCCGGCACAGAGCAGCACGGCGAGCAGCAACCTGCGCATGGCGGAACGGTAGGAGCGGTTCGCTCCGCACCCCAGGGGCCTTGGACCCGCCGGTGTCCGCCGGGCCCTTCCGGCGGACGGCTGCTAGGCATACCGGCATGCCCTTCATCCAGATCACCATGATCGCCGGCCGCACCGAGCAGCAGAAGCGCGACCTGCTCGCCGCCGTCAGCCAGGCCACCACCGACAGCATCGGTGCGCCGCCGGAGACGGTCCGGGCGTGGATCGTCGAGGTGCCGCCGACCGAGATCTCGGTCGCCGGCGAGACCGTCGCCGACCGTCGCGCGAAGGCCGACCAGGGCTGAGCCGCGGCGGGCTGCCCGCATCCGCCCGACGACGTACCGTTCCCAGTGACCGTCGTCACACGGGGGCGCCATGACACTGCTCCGCCGGCTCGCCCGGGCCGGCAGCACCGCCCACGCAGCCGCGCGCGAGGCCACCTCCCTGGCGACCGGCGTCGCCGCGCTGGCCACCGTTCCGGTGGTGTTCGGCGCCGGCCTGCTGGGCGGCACCGCCTCGGGCACCACCCGCGTCGCGGCGGCCGGGATCAGGACCGGGGCGCACCTCGCCAAGAACGCGGCCACGCAAACCACCCGCGCGGTCGGCACGCTGGTCACCGGCGCCGACCCGCTCCCCGGTGGGCACCTGCACGACCTGGTCGACGCCGCCAAGGGCATGCTCGAACCTCCGCTGGCCCGCCACACGCGCCGCGTCTGGGGCGACCGCGACCGCCTGCAGATCGAGGTCGAGGCCCCCACCGACGACGACGCCCCCGCCGCCCGCTCCGCCCTCCGCAGCCGGCTCGAACGGCTCGAGGGCGTCGAGTGGGCCACGGTCAACGACGTCGTCGGTCGGGTGATGGTCGCCGTCGACGCCCGCCGGGTCGGGGTCGAGGACGTCGTCGGCGTGGTCACCGAGATCGAGCAGGCCCGCGGCGGCACCGGCGTCTACCCGCAGCGCCCCGACCACCCGGCCGACCTCGAGCCCCTCCTGGCCGCGGTGCTCGCCGCCGCCGTCGACACCGCCGCGTTCGGCGTCGCCACCGCCGCGAAGTACCTGCCGATCCCCGCGGTGCACCGGCACGCCACCCTGCTCATGGCGCTGCTCGACACCCAGCAGTGGCTCAAGAACGCGATCTCCGGCCGCATCGGCCCGGTCGGCACCGACCTCGTCTTCGAGGGCACCAGCGCCCTGCTGCACGCCCTCACCCAGAGCCCCACCGTGCCGGCGCTCAACGCCGCCGCCGCGACCCAGCGGGCCGTGGAGATGCGCGCCCGCCGCCAGGTCTGGCGCCACCGGGAGCGCGAGCTCTGCCGCCCCGGGCCCGAGGACGACGAGGCCACGCCGGAGCAGCCGCCCGGCCCGCGACCGGCGCCGCTGCGCAACGGCCCGGTCGAGACCTACCGCGACCGCCTCGCCCCCAGCGAGCTCGCCGCGGCGCTCACCGTCCTCGCGCTCACCCGCAGCCCCGGCCGCGGCGCCGACCTGCTCAAGGCGCTCACCCCCAAGGCCGCGGTCCAGGGCCGGGAGTCGTTCGCCGCCACCCTCGACCTGCTGCTGTGCCGCCGCGGCATCCTCCCGCTCGACGGCTCGGCCTACCGACGGCTCGACCGGATCGACACCGTCGTCGTCGACTCCGCCGCGCTCTGCACCGGCCCGCCGGTGGTCGTCGAGGCCACCGGCGAAGCCGATGGCTGGGACGACGCCGCCGTCTGGTCGGCGGCGACCCGGCTGCTCACCGGAGGGGAGGACGACGACGGCGCCCGCATCCGCCTCGGCCCGCCCCGCAGCAGCGACGACGCCCCCGGCGGCGAGGTGCGCAGCCTCCTCCGGGGCCGCCGCAGGGTCGGCACCGTCACGATCGCCGCCGAGCTCGACCCGCACGCCGAGGCGCTGCTCAGCACCGCCACCGACGCCGGCCTACGGCTGGTGCTCACCCCGCACGTCGGCGCCCGCGAGATCACCGGCCTCGCCGACGACGTCATCGACGCGCCCCTGGTCGACACCGTCCGGGACCTGCAGGACGACGGCCGCGGCGTGCTGCTCGTCTCTCCGGTGAACGGCCCCGCACTGCTGGCCGCCGACATCGCGGTCATCCCCGTGCTCGACGGGCGGGCTCCGGCGTGGGGCGCGGACCTGGTCACCTCCCCCGGCCTCGCCGACGCCTGCCGGATCGTCGCCGCCGTCCCGGTCGCGAAGGCGGTCAGCCGGAGGTCGGCCGGCACCGCGCTCACCGGCAACGTGCTCGGCGGGCTGCTCGCTGCCGTCGGCAGCCCCCGCTACGGCCAGCGCCGGGCGACGACGCCGGGCAAGTGGGCGACCGTCAGCACCATGACCGCCGGCACCTGGGCCGCCGCCCGGATCGCGAGCCGACCCGTTCCGGCGCCCACCGTGCACACCCCCTGGCACGCGCTGGAGCCCGACGACGTCCTGCGCCGGCTGGCCGACCGGCCGGACGAGGCCGAGCAGCGGCCGCACCGGGTGGCGGCCATGACCCGGCGGGCGGCCGCGCTCCCGCCCGCCCGCTTCGCCCGCACCGTCGCCGCCGAGCTCGCCGATCCGCTCACCCCGATCCTGGTCACCGGAGCCGGCGCCACCGCGGTGCTGGGCGAGGTGACCGACGCGGTGCTGGTCGGCAGCGTCACCGCGATCAACGCCGTGGTCAGCGGGCTGCAGCGGCTGCGCGCCGAGACCGCGCTGGAGTCGCTGCTGCTGGAGCAGGACACCTGCGTCCGCCGGGAGACCGACGGCGGCACCGAGGAGGTGCCGGGCAGCGCGCTGCGGGCCGGGGACGTCGTGGTCGTCGAGGCCGGCGACGTGCTCGCCGCCGACGCCCGGCTGCTGGACGCCGAGGACCTGGAGGTCGACGAGTCCGGCCTCACCGGCGAATCGCTGTCGGTCGGCAAGTCGGTGACCGCGACGCCGGGCGCCGAGGTCGGCGACCGCACCTGCATGCTCTTCGACGGCACCACGGTGGTCGCCGGGCGCGGGCGGGCGGTCGTCGTCGCCGTCGGCGCCGCCACCCAGGCCGGGCGGGCCGCCCGCGCCGCCGGGGGCGCCGCTCCCCCGGCCGGCGTGCAGGCGCGGCTGGCCGAGCTCACCCGCTCGGTGCTGCCGATCACCCTCGTCGGCGGCGGCGCGGTCACGCTGCTCTCGGTGCTCTGGGGTCGGCCGCTTCGCGAGTCGGTGTCGGCGGGAGTGGCGATCGCGGTCGCCGCCGTCCCCGAGGGGCTGCCGCTGGTGGCCACGGTCGCCCAGCAGGCGGCGGCCCGGCGGCTGTCCCGGCGCGGCGCGGTGGTGCGCAGCGCCCGGGTGCTGGAGGCCCTCGGCCGGGTCGACACCGTCTGCTTCGACAAGACCGGCACGCTGACCGAGAACCGGCTCCGGGTCACCCGGCTGGTCCCGCTCGACGGCACCGACGACGACCTGCTCCGGCTGGCCGCCGCCGGCATGGGCAACGGCGACGACACCGCGCACGAGACCGACCGCGCCGTGCTCGACGCCGCCGGCGACGCCTGGGACGACGCCCCCGACGCGAGCCTCGCCTTCGCCGCCGGCCGCGGCTTCTCCGCCGCCGTCCGCGACGGCCGGCTGGTGGTCAAGGGCGCCCCGGAGACCGTCCTCCGCCGCTGCGCCGACGCGCCAGACGTCCGCGACCGCATTCGAGCCCTGGCCGGCGAGGGGCTGCGGGTCCTCGCCGTCGCCGACCGCGCCGTCGACGGCGTCCCCGACGACCTCGACGAGGCCGCCACCGGTCTCGGCCTGCGCGGGCTGATCGGGCTGGCCGACACGCTGCGCGGGTCGTCGGTGCGCGCGGTCGAGCAGCTGCGGGCCGCCGGGGTGCGCGTCGTCGTCGCCACCGGCGACCACCCGGAGACCGCGAGCGCCATCGCCGCCGAGGCCGGCATCCCCGACGCCGACCGGGTGGTCACCGGCGCGACGCTGGCCCGGGCGTCGGACAGCGAGCGCGCCCGCATGGTCGCGGAGACAGCGGTGTTCGCCCGCCTCTCCCCCGAGCAGAAGGTCACCCTGGTCGCCGCGCTGCGCAAGGCCGGCGCGACCCTGGCGATGACCGGCGACGGGGTGAACGACGCGGCGGCGATCCGGCTGGCCGACGTCGGCGTGGGCGTCGAGGGCGCCGAGTCACCGGCCGCCCGCACCGCCGCCGACCTGGTGCTCACCGACCTCGATCTCACCCGGCTGGTCGACGCCATCGCCGAGGGGCGGGCCATGTGGTCCCGGGTCCGCGACGCCGTCTCCATCCTGGTGGGCGGCAACGCCGGCGAGGTCACGTTCACCGTGCTCGGCACCGCCGTCGGCGGCCGGGCACCGCTGGGCACCCGTCAGCTGCTGCTGGTCAACCTGCTCACCGACATGTTCCCGGCGCTCGCGGTCGCCGTGGCGGCGCCGCGGCAGGTGCAGCCGACCGACGACGACGGCCCGCTCGCCGGCCACCCGCTCGCCGCCGTGCTGTGCGCCGGCCCGCACCGCGGCTTCGCGCGGGAGGTGAAGCGCATGGTGCTGGTGCGGGGCGCCGCGACGACCGCCGGCGCCACCGGCGCCTGGGCGATCGGCCGGGCCACCCCCGTCCTCCCCGGCCGGGCCAGCACGATGGGCCTGGCCGCGCTGATCAGCACCCAGCTGGCGCAGACCGCGTGGTCGGGACGGCGCAGCCCGCTGGTGCTCGCGACCGTGGCCGGGTCGCTGGCCGCCCTCGTCGCGATCGTGCAGACTCCCGGCGTCAGCCGCTTCTTCGGGTGCACGCCGCTGGACCCGGTCTCCTGGTCGGTCGTGCTCGGCTCGGCCGCGGCCGGCGCCGCGGGCGCCGAGCTGGTTCCGCGGCTGGTCGGCCGACGGCCGGCGTCAGGGAGTGGCTCGCCGGCTCCCGCGTGAGCGGCACCCGGCGCGGCTCAGCTCCCGGTGCGCAGGGCGGCGAGGCCCGGCCAGTCGGCCCCCGGCCGGAACGTCCCGCGGCGCAGCGGCGCGGGCCGGGGCACCTCGACCGGAGCGGGCACGACGCGCAGCGCGGTCCGCACCGGGCGGCGGGGCAGGGTGTCCCGGCACCAGCGCTCGCAGTCGGCCAGCAGGTTGCCCGTCGACATCGGACGCAAGATGGCATCGGGCGACATGCCGGACAACGCTGCTGAGCTCCCTGGATCGGACCGGATGGACGCCTTCCCCAGGGCTCACGGGCGCGGACAGCAAGGCCCACGACGGCCGGGGAACGACCGTGGAACCAGTGCGCCGGGAGCCGGGGAAGCGCGCGATGCCGACCGTAGGCGACGCCCGCGCCGCGGTCCGCGAGCGGCACGCCCGCCGACCGGCCGGGGTAACGGAGAACACCGCGACCGCATCGTGATGAGCCGCCGCGTGCTCCGGTCGGCGGCTGCGGTTACCTTCCAGTGGAGTGACGCCGGTCACTCCCCCGCCGACTCTGCGACAGGCAGGCCGATGCTCTACACCGCCTACGAGATCAACCGCCGAGCCGGTGCACCCGTCGTCGCGGCGTCCGAGCTGACCGCGCGAGCACTGCACGCCCTCCCCGCCCCGTTGGCGAGGACGCCCGGCGTCCGGCACGTGCGGGCCGCCTGCGACATCCTCGCCAGGGCCCGGCCCACGCACCACCGCCCGGCGTACGACATCGACGTCGTCCCGGTCGACGGCCGGGACGCCGAGGTCGTCGAGCACCCGACGCTGCGCACGCCGTTCGCCACCCTGCTGCACTTCGCCAAGCCGTCGGCCCCGCCCCAGCCCCGGGTGCTCGTCGTCGGCCCGATGTCCGGCCACTTCACCACGCTCATCCAGCCGACGATCCGCACCCTGCTGTCCGACCACGACGTACACGTCGTCGACTGGCACAACGCCCGCGACATCCCGGCCGAGCACGGCCCCTTCGGGCTCGACGAGTACATCGAGCACGTGATGCAGGCGCTGCGCTTCCTCGGCCCGGACACCCACGTCGTCGCCGTCTGCCAGCCCGCCGTCCCGGTGCTCTCCGCCGTGGCGCTGCTCGCGGAGGCCGACGACCCCGCGCAGCCGCGCAGCGTCACGCTCATGGCCGGCCCGGTCGACACCCGCGTCAACCCGAACCGGGTCAACACCTCGGCCGCCACCAGGTCGATCTCCTGGTTCGAGCGCCGCGTCGTCGACACCGTGCCGAGGTGGTACCCCGGCCACGGGCGGCGGGTGTACCCCGGCGTCGTCCAGCTCACCGCCTTCATGTCGATGAACCCGACCCGCCACCTCACCGCCCACGCCCGGCTCTACCGCGACCTGGTGGCCGGCAACACGGCCGCGGCCGCCACCACCCGCGCCTTCTACGACGAGTACGGCGCGGTGATGGACGTCCCCGCCGAGTTCTACCTGGAGACGGTGGCCCGCATCTTCCAGCAGCACGACTTCGCCCGCGGCCGCTTCACCTGGCGCGGCCGGCGGGTCGACCCCGGCGCCATCCGGAACACCGCGCTGCTCACCGTGGAGGGCGCGAACGACGACATCTGCTCCCCCGGCCAGACCGAGGCGGCGCACGCGCTGTGCACCGGTATCCCGGCGGAGCACAAGCGGCACCACCTGCAGGCGGGCGTGGGCCACTACGGCGTCTTCAGCGGCTCCCGCTGGGAGGCCGAGGTCCACCCCGTGCTGCGCGACTTCATCGCGTCGGCCGGCTCCGGCGAGCGGACGGCGTCGACCGGCTGATCCACGGGTGGCCGCGGCCGTCGGACCGCGCCGCGCGCGCAGCCGTTGACACCGGACGGCAGCCGGGAACCATGACGTCCGTCGGCGACGCCGCAGGGGCGCCGCGCGCCTGTCCCCCGGAAGGGAGGGCGTCATGCACGCCCGCAGCACCACTCTGATGGCCGATCCCGACCACCTGGACGCCGGGATCACCGACGTCCGCGACTCCGTGCTGCCCGCCGTGAGCGAGATGGACGGCTGCGTCGGCCTGTCCATGCTGTGCGACCGCGACTCCGGCCGCTGCATCGTCACCACCGCCTGGGAGTCCGAGGCGGCGATGGCCGCGACCTCCGAGGCGATCCGCCGGATGCGCGAGCGCGCGGCGGAGGAGTTCGGCGCGACCGCACCCGAGGTGCGGGAGTGGGAGATCGCCGCCATGCACCGGCTGCACGCCCCGGGCGACGCCGCCTGCGCCCGGGTCACCTGGTCCCGCGTCGACCCGGCCACCATCGACCGCGTCCTCGACGTCTTCCGCACCGACCTCATCCCGCGGATGGACGAGATGCCCGGCTTCCGCAGCCTCAGCCTGCTGCTCGACCGGCAGACCGGCGACAACTCCCTCACCGCCGTCTACGCCGACCGCCGGGCCATGGAGGCCTCCCGCCAGCGGGCCATGTACATCCGCGACGAGTTCCGCCGGCGGCTGCACATGTCGGCCACCGAGGTGGCCGAGTTCGACGTCGCCCTGCACCACCTGCGGGTGCCCGAACTGGTCTGACCACCGGTCAGCCGCCGGGCCGCACCAGGCCCGTCTCGTAGGCCAGCACCACCGCCTGCGCCCGGTCGCGCAGACCGAGCTTGGCGAACACCCGGCTGACGTGCGTCTTCGCCGTCTGCTCGACCACGAACAGCGCATCGGCGATCTCCCGGTTGGACAGGCCCCGGCCCACCAGCGTCAGCACCTCGGTCTCCCGTGGGGTGAGCGCGGCCAGCTTCGCCGGGCGCCGCTCGTCGGCCGGCGTGGGGCCGGTGGCCAGGTAGTGCGCGATCAGCCGCCGGGTGACCTCCGGCGCGAGCAGCGAGTCTCCCGCCGCCACCACCCGCACCGCGTGCAGCAGCTCCGCCGCCGGCGCGTGCTTGAGCAGGAAGCCGCTCGCCCCCGCGCGCAGCGCCGCGTGGACGTGGTCGTCCAGGTCGAAGGTGGTCAGCACCAGCACGCGCGGCGCCGGCTCCACCCCACCGCCGAGCAGCGCCCGGGTCGCCTCGATGCCGTCCAGCCGCGGCATGCGCACGTCCATCAGCACGACGTCCGGTCCGCGGCCCTCCGCGGCCAGCGCCGCGGCCAGCTCCACGCCGGCCTGCCCGTCACCGGCCGTTCCCAGCACCTCGATGTCCGGCTGCGCGGACAGGAGTGCGGCGAACCCCTCGCGCACCATCGACTGGTCGTCGACGACGAGGACGCCGATCACCGGCCGGCCACCGGCAGCTCGGCGGCCAGGCGGAAACTCCCGTCGGGCAGCGGGCCGGCGTCGACCGTTCCGCCGTGCAGCGCCGCGCGTTCCCGCATGCCGGGCAGCCCGTTCCCGCCGCCCGAGGCGGCGGAGGGCGCCGTGCCCGGACCGTTGACCACCTCGATCCGCAGCACCCCGTCCTCCCCGGTGACCCGCACCTCCACCGGCGCGCCCGGCGCGTGCTGGGCGGCGTTGGCGAGCCCCTGCTGGACGATCCGGTATGCCGACAGTCCCAGCGCCGCCGGGGCCTCGGGCAGGTCCAGCTCCCACTCCAGCGGGGCACCGGCGGCCCGCGCCGAACGCAGCAGCTCCTCCAGGTCGCCGAGACCCGGCTGCGGAGCCCGGTCGGCGCCGTCCTCGGAGCGCAGCACGCCCAGGAGGCCCTGCATCTCCGCCAGCGACCGGCGGGCCGCCGTCGCCACCTCGGCGAACTCGGTCCGCACCGGCGGCGGCACGTCCGGGAGCCGGTAGGGCGCGGTCTCCGCACGGACGGCGATCATCGACATGTGGTGCGCGACGACGTCGTGCATCTCCCGGGCGATCCGCGCCCGCTCCGCCAGCGCACCCTGCCGGGCCAGCGCCTCCTCGGCCCGCTCCTGCTCGTCGACCAGCGCGGAGCGGGCCCGCTGCCGGGCGCCGAGCGCGCTCCCGAGCACCAGGGGGGCGCCGAGCCACACCAGCGCGGTCGACCAGGAGCCGGCGTCGACGGCCAGGGGGTCGACGATCGCGCACGCGATCAGGGCGGCCAGCGAGATCAGGGCGACGCCGAGCAGGGCCCGGCCACGGGCGGCCCAGGCGGCGAGCAGCAGGACCGGCAGCCAGAGCAGCCAGTGCCAGGTCTCCATCACCGGGAGCTGCTCGGGCGCCGCGGGGACGAGCAGCCGCAGCACGACGAGCCAGCAGGTGACGGCGAGCCAGCCGTCGAGCGGACGACGCGGCGCGACGGCGAGGCCGAGGACCGCCGGTAGCAGGTAGAGGAACGCCACCCCGCCGAGCAGCCCGCCGCGCCCGTTGAGCACCGCGCTCGCGGTCGCGATCGCCACCACCAGCCCGTACAGCCCGAACAGCGCCGGGACGACCGTCGAGGCCCGCGGCAGCCTCGACCATGGCGCCGACCACGCCTGGTGCTCCGGCCGGACCGCCGCGAGCACCGCCGACCACGCACCGGAGGCGCCGGTGGCGGACATGCTGCGCAGGGTGGTCGGCTTCATGGCGGAGCGAGCCTAGCCACGCGGGACGACGACCGGCGTCCCTCCGGAAGGGCAGATCCGCCCCCTACCGCAGTAGCACGGCGCCCGACGGACGACGCCGGTAGCGCCCGAGAACGGCTCCGCGGCGTGACGACCGGCGGGCGGCTCCGGGCTTCGATCGATCGGCATGCGCACCCCGCAGTTCGCCTTCCTCGTCGGCCTGTTGTCCCTGGCCGGCAGCCTGACCCTGGCCGCCCAGCCGCAGGTCTCCTCCCCCGCACCGCCGCTTCCGTTCGATGCCGGTTGCGCCGCCGAGCTCGTCGCCCGGCTGACGCACGGTTCCGACGACGCCGTCCACGTGCTCGGCTGCGACCCGGCCGGACGGGGCCGTGCGGTGGTGGCGGTCGGCGATCCGGCCACCGCCGACCACGTCGCGGTCCTGGTGCCGGGCTCCGGCATCGACCTGACCACCCTCGACGACGCCCCCGACCCGCAGCACCGGCCGTGGGTCTGGGCCCGGTCGCTGGCGTCCGCGGCGGGGCCGGCGACCTCCGTCGTGCTGTGGGTCGGCTACGAGACGCCGCACGGTCCGGGCGTCGACGTGGCCACCGGCCGGCTCGCGCGGGCGGCCGCGCCCGCCCTCGTCGACACCGTCGCCGGGCTCCGCTCCCGGCCGGGGACGCCGCCGCACCTCACGGTGATCGGGCACAGCTACGGCGCCGTCGTCGTCTCGCTGGCGGCACCGGAGCTGGCTGCCGAGGACCTGGTGCTGCTGGCCAGCCCCGGCGCGCGGGCCTCCGACGTCACCGACCTGCGCACCTCGGCACGGGTGTTCGCGGCCCGCGGCCCCGGGGACTGGATCCGGTTCGTCCCGCACCTCGCGGTCGGCGACCTGGGGCACGGCGCCGATCCGGCGTCGCCCGGCTTCGGGGCGCGGCTGCTGCCCGGCGACGACGTCCGGGGGCACGACGGCTACTTCCGCCCCGGCTCGGCGGCGCTGGCGGGGCTCGCCGGCGTGGTCACCGGCGCACCGTCCGGGGGAACGGCGTGAGGCGGCACCCGGTGGCGGCGGTGCTCGCGACGTCCGCCGCCGTCGTCTGCGTGGTCACGCCGTGGCTGGTCGAGCCGCCGCTGGAGGTGCGGCTGCTCGCCGGGCTGCTCACCGGCCTCACCTGGTGGGCCGCCGCGCGGCTGGCCGGCGCCGCGGCCGCCGGCGTGCGGGAGGTGCTGCGCGGGCGGGCCCGGCCGGCCGGGCTGGCGGCCGGGATGGCGGCGGTGCTGGTGCTGGCCGGATGCGGCGGGGCGCCCGCGAGCCCACCGGCCGCGGCGCCCGCATGGCGGCCGGTCGTCGGCGCGGCGCCCGAGCTGCCGGGCGGCACGCCCGTCCGGGTGCGGATCGGCCTGGGCGACGCGCCGACCGACGAGGCGCGGGCCCGGCGAGCCGTCGAGGAGCTGGTGCGCGGCGGTGGGCTCACCCGCTCGACGCTGCTGATCGCCGTGCCCACCGGCTCCGGCTGGCTGGACGACGACGCCGTCGCGGCGCTGGAGGAGCTCACCGGCGGCGACCTGGCCACGGTGACGGTGCAGTACGCGCAGCACCCGAGCTGGGTGGAGTACCTGCGCGGCACCGACCGGGCGGCGCGGTCGGCGACCACCCTCCTGGGGGCGGTCCGCGCCCAGCTGGCGACCCTGCCGGCCGCGGAGCGCCCCCGGCTGCTGATCTTCGGCGAGAGCCTGGGGGCGACGGCGGCAGCGGCCGCGGTGACCGCGGTCGGCGACGTCGACGGCTGCCTGCTGGCCGGACGGCCGGGCTCGGCCGGCGCGGCGCCCGTCCCGGGGTGCACCGACGTCGGCAACGACGACGACCCCGTCACCCGGTGGCGGCCCGGGCTGGTGGTCGCGCCGCGCGGCGGCCTGCCCTGGCTGCCGGCGGTCACGTTCTGGCAGGTGACCGGAGCGCTCGTCGGCGCCCTCGACCAGCCGGAGGGTTCAGGACACCGCTACGGCGCGACCCTGGCCGACGACTGGGCGCGGCTCGGTGCGGAACCGCCCGGAGGCGGGCCCGCACCCGGGCCCGTGGGACCGCTCCGCGCGCACAGCCGTTGACACCGGACGGCAGCCGGGAACCATGACGTCCGCCGGCGACGCCGCCCGGGCGCCGCGCGCCTGTCCCCGGAGGGGAGGGCGTCATGCACGCCCGCAGCACCACTCCGATGGCCGCGGCCGGCGGGCCGTCGCCGGTGCCGTGGGAGGCTCGACCCACCTGGCCGGCGTCCTCGACGGCGAGGCGCACGAGACCGCGTTGCTCGTGTGCGGAGACGACGGAAGAACGAGGACCTGTGATGGCGCTGATCGCCTGCCCGAACTGCTCGAGTGAAGACATCAACGGCACGCCTCAGGCCGACAGCCGGCTGCTCATCCACTGCAACGACTGCGGCACCGAATGGCTGCGCGGCGATGCCCGCCGCGACCCCGGTCGCCCCGCCCTGCAGACGATCGACTCGCTGCACGCCGATTTCCCCACGCCGGCCGCCGTCCGCCACGAGATCCGCGAACGGGTCGCCGCGCTGCAGGCCGAGTTCCTGCTCGACCGGCCCGAGCCCGACCCCGAGGTCGCGGGGTACCGCGCCCGCTACCAGGAGCTGTTCACCCGGGACGGTCTCGCGACCGCGCCGGCCGAGGACCTCCTGCACTTCGCCACCTCGAGCACCCTCGCCTCGCCCGGCAACATGTCCGGCCTCAACCGGGCCTGGAAGACCCTGGGCGCGGACGAGGCGGCGGACAAGGTCCGCGAGTCCATCGGCCACCTGCTGCACGGCCCGGAGACCCTGCGCCTGGAGGACCGGCTCACCCAGCTGATCGGTGGCCGGGCCATCGGCCTCCCGTCGTTCAACAAGGAGCCGCTGCTGACCAAGGTGCTCTGCGTCGTCGAGCCCGACCGCTGGCTGCCGCTGCTGACGTACTCGGCCGCGACCGACGGCAAGAAGGAGATCGCCAAGCTGGTCTTCGACCTCGACCTGCCCCCGGTCGCGAAGACCACGTGGACGATCGGCCGCCTGGCCACCTGGAGCAACGACCTGCTCCGCTCCCTCGTCGGCAACGACATCCCCGACCTGCAGGAGGCGGCGAGGTTCCTGCTGTGGGCCCGGAGCCAGCCGGCCGCATCCCGGACCTGATCGCCGGTCCGCCGCCGGCGGACCGCTACGCCCGGACGGCGGCCGTCGTCCGGGCGAGCTCGGCGACCAGCTCCGCCACCGGCGCCGGCCGGCCGTACAGGTAGCCCTGCGCCAGCGGGCAGCCCAGCTCCCGCAGCGCCCGGGCCTGCTCCGGCGTCTCGACGCCCTCGGCGACCAGCACCAGCTCCAGGGCGTCGGCCAGCGCGACGACGCTGCGCAGCAGCCGGGCCCGCCGGCTGGACGTGGTGATGGTGGCGACGAAGGAGTTGTCCAGCTTCAGGTAGTCGGTGGGGAGGGTGTCCAGCCGGGACAGCGCCGAGTAGCCGGTGCCGAAGTCGTCGATCGCCACCCGCAGCCCGTGCTCGCGCAGCACGTGCAGCGCCGCCACCGACCGGGCGGTCTCGGCCTCGACCAGGCTCTCGGTCACCTCGACCACGGTCCGCGCGGCCGGCCAGCCGGCGGCCTCCAGGGCGGCGAGCACCCGGTCGGGGAAGCCGGGGTCGTACAGCTCGAGGCCGGAGACGTTGACCGTGAGGAACAGCGCCCGGCCGGTCGCCTCGGACAGGGTCCGGGCGTCCCGGCAGGCCGTCGCCCACACGAATGCACCGAGGGCGCCGACCAGCCCCTCCTGCTCGGCGACCGGCACGAACTCCGCCGGTGGCACGGCACCGCGCCCGGGGGAGGTCCAGCGCACCAGCGCCTCCACGCCCGCGAGCCCGCCGTCGTGCGTGGTCACGATCGGCTGCAGGTGCACCGCGAGGCCACCACCGGGGCCGGCAGCGAGCGCGGCGGCCAGGTCACGGGCGAGCGGGCTCTGCCCTCCGGCGTCCAGCTCACTGCGCCCCCGGCCGAGGGTCTTGCCCCGGTACAGCGCCGCGTCGGCCCGCCGCATGAGGTCCGAGGGCGCGTCACCGACCTCGAGCTGGGTGACGCCGACCGACGTGCCGATGCCCGGCAGCGCCGCGCGGAGCTCCTCGGCGCAGCGCAGCGCCCGGTCCCCGTCGAACCCGGGCAGCAGCAGGGAGAACTCGTCCCCGCCGTGCCGCGCGAGGACGGCGCCCCGTGGCAGCCGCGGCCGCCAGGCGTCGGCGACCGAGCGCAGCAGCTGGTCGCCGGCGGCGTGGCCCGAGGTGTCGTTGACGGCCTTGAAGTGGTCGAGGTCGAACAGCGCAGCCGACAGCGGCTCCCCGCGGTACAGCGCCGTCCGGACGGCGGCGTCCAGCGCCTCGTCGAAGCCGCGCCGGTTCACCAGGCCGGTCAGCGCGTCCTCCTCGGCGCTGGCCGCTCGCCGGCCGAGCACCCCGATGGCGCCCGCGGACCCCAGGACGAGCACCGCGAGCACTCCGGCGGTACCGGCCGCGATGTCGCCGCGGAGGACGACCACGACCGCGCCGATGACCAGCAGCTCGGCGAGGAACCCCAGCCCCCAGGCGAGGGAGAAGAACAGGAACGCGGCCATGGCGGCGAACACCGCCAGCGCCAGCACCGCCACCGCGCCGCTCACCGTGGGCGAGTGGTGGGCGAAGACCCCGATGCCCATGACGCCGACGGCGAGCAGCACCTGGAAGAACCCGCGCGGCACGAGGTGCCCCCAGCGGATCACCGCCAGGCCCAGCAGCGTGGTGAGCGGCCCGAGGACGGCGACGCCCGGGTGCACGTGGTCCAGCCCGCCCGGCGTCCCGAGCACCAGCGCGACGGCGGCCAGTCCGCCCATCGCGGTGAGCAGACCGGTGATCCGGGCGACGACCCGGGGGGTGGCCAGGTCCGGGGCCGTCCGACTCATCCGCACCCACAGGTGATCGGTTGCGCGCGATCGGTTCTGGAGCCCACCTCACCCGTCAGGACGGGAAACGCGTCCGCAGCTCGCTCAGCGCCGACGGCCGGGAGAACAGCCAGCCCTGCGCGTACCGGCAGCCGATGGCCCGCAGCGCCTCCCGGTGCTCGTCGGTCTCGACGCCCTCCGCGGTGACCACCAGGCCGGCGCCCTCGGCGAAGTCGACCAGCAGCTGCACCAGCGCGCGGTCCCGGTCGTCGGTGAGGATGCCCTGGACGTAGGAGCGGTCGATCTTCAGCCCGTCGGCGCGTACCTCGCGCAGGTGGCGCAGCGACGTGCCACCGGCGCCGACGTCGTCGAAGGTGACCTTGTAGCCCGCGGCGCGCAGCTCCTCCAGCGGCTCGGTGGCGGCGTGCAGCTGGTCGACGAGCAGCGACTCCGGCACCTCCACCCGCACCAGCGCCGGGTCGAGGCCGGCCGCGCGGGTGGCCTCGACCAGCACGGCGCCCAGGCCCGGCGTGAGCAGCCGGTCGGTGCTGACGTTGACGTTCAGCGCGACGTCCGCCGCCTCCGGTCCGCCCGCGCGCTGCCAGGCGGCGAACTCCCGGGTCGCCGCGCGCAGTACCCAGTCGTCGAGCTCGCTGAGCTGGCCGGCCCGGGCGGCGGAGGCCAGGAAGGTGTCGGGGGTCAGCAGGCCCAGCCGCGGGTGCTGCCAGCGGACCAGCGCCTCCACGCTGCCGAGCCGGCCGTCGGCCAGCCGCACGATGGGCTGGTACAGCAGCTGGAACTCCCCGCGCGCCACCGCCTCGCCCACGCTGGTGCCGACCAGCGGGTCGGCGTCCACCGCCGTCGTCACCAGCACGGGGCCGGTCACCTGGTCCCCGCCGTCCCGCTTGCCGGTGTACATCGCCAGGTCCGCCGCCCGCACCAGCTCGCCGGGGTCGACGCAGCCTCCCACGCTGACGGCGATCCCGGCGCTCACCCGCACCCGCTGGGCCACCCCGTCGGTCCGGCTGATCGTGGCCACCGCCTCGTGCATGCGGGCGGCGATGGAGCGGGCGATGTCGGTGTCGGGCGCCCCGTCGCGGCGGGCCAGGGCGGCGTCGATGTCGAGGCACACGGCGAACTCGTCGCCGCCGAGCCGCGCGACCAGGTCGGCCGGCCGCGCCGCCTCGGTCAGCGCGGCCGCGACCTCGCGCAGCAGGGCGTCGCCGCGGTCGTGCCCGAGGTCGTCGTTGACCAGCTTGAAGCCGTCGAGGTCGAAGTAGACGACGGCGGTCTGGTGGCCCGGCTGGGTCGCGCTGCGCCGGCAGGACTCCTCGACCCGACCGAAGAACGCGTGCCGGTTGGCCAGCCCCGTGAGCGGGTCGCGCAGCGCCTGGCCGGCGAGCGCGCGGGCCAGCGCGGAGAGCAGGACCGGCATCGGGACGGCGCGGAAGCCGCCGGCACCGTGCACCAGCACGTGGTCCTGCACGTGCTCCGGTGCGCGGGTGATCGCCCGGCTGGCGGCCTCGACCACCGTCGTCCCCGAGGGCAGCGTCAGCGCGTCCCACTGGGCGACGTCGGCCAGCCCGCGCCGCCCGTACAGCGAGCGGCCGTAGCCGTAGGGCCCGCTCATCAGCGCCTCGAAGCGGCCGCGCTCGACCAGCCCCACGAGGCCCTCGACGTCGGGGTGGGTGACGACGGCGCAGCCCGTGTCGTGCGAACGTCCGAAGACGCGGTCGAGGTCCTCGCAGCTGCTGCTGCCCGACAGCACCGGCACCGACCGGGCGAGGCCGTCGAGCGTGAACGCCGCGCCCGCCTCGCCGTCGGGGTGCAGGGCGCCCAGCTTGTCCTCGACCGTCGTCAGGTCAGTGATCACGGGATCACGTTCGGCACCGGCCGGGCCGGACCCGAGTTCCGACCGCCCGGACTCACCCCGCCGGGTGGGCTGACCTGCGCATTTCCCCCGCGAACCGAAGTCCGGCGGTCAGACGCCCAGGTGCGCCAGCGCCTGCAGCAGCAGCGTGCTCTGCCCGTTCATCAGCTCGGCCAGCACGGCCGGGTCCCGCGCCTCGAGCGGGGAGAACCAGGTGAGCTCCAGCGCGTCCTGCTGCGGCTCGCAGTCGCCCTCGACGGGGACGACGTAGGCCAGGGACACCGCGTGCTGGCGCGGGTCGTGGAACGGCGTCACCCCGGGGGTCGGGAAGTACTCCGCCACGGTGAACGGCTGCGGCGCCGGGGGGATCCGCGGCAGCGCGAGCGGGCCGAGGTCCTTCTCCACGTGCCGCAGCAGCGCCGCGCGCACCCGCTCGTGGTACAGCACCCGCCCCGACACGAGCGCCCGCTTGATCTGCCCGTCCTCACCGGCCCGGAGCAGCAGCCCGACCGAGGTCACCGTGCCGGTGTCGTCGACCCGCACGGGCACCACGTCGACGTACAGGATCGGCAGCCGCTCGCGCGCGGCGTCCATGTCCTCGCGGGAGAGCCAGCCGGCACCGGTCGCCGTCGTCACGTCCGTCATGGGCACTGTCTATCCGACGCACCTCGCGAACACGACGCGAGCCCCACTTCCGGGGTGGATGCGAGGCTCGCGGCGGACCGGGAGATCAGTCGCCGACGTAGGCGCCGATGCCGAACTGCTGCTCGCCGTCCTCGTCCACCTGGACCAGCACGGTGTAGGCCTGGCCGCCGATGATCGCCGCGCAGGTGTCGCCGTCGCACTCGACGCTCTGCACCTCGCCGCCCTGCCCCGCGATCGCCTCGACCACCGCCGCCTCGGTGGCGCGGTTGTCGTCGTCGATGCCGCCGCGCCACAGGATGAGCCCGGCGATCGCGATCGCCACCACCACGACCGCGATCATCGCCGCGACCAGCAGCCCGCTGTTCTGCTTCGCCCAGCCCGGGTCGCCGCTCGGCGCGCCGGCGACCACACCCGGCTGCATCCCGTAGCCCACGCCGTCGGTCGGCGTGGCGGCCGGGAACACCGGGGGGACGACGGGCTGCCCGGGGGCCGGCTCGCCGGAGCCGCTCGCGCTGCTGCCGGCCGGGTTCGGGCTGTCGGTGCTCATGACGGTGCGTCCTTCGGTTCGGTTCGGGCGGTCGTTCGCGCAGCGGGCGGGGCCCGGCGGTCAGCGCGACAGTGCCACAGCGCCGGCGGGCCCCGGACCGGCAAGCCTCGGGCCGGCAAGCCTCGGGCCGGGCAAGCCTCGGTCCGGCAAGGCCCGGTCCGGCAAGGCCCGGTCCGGCAAGGCCCGGTCCGGCAAGGCCCGGTCCGGCAAGCCTCAGACCGGGGTGGGTTCCCGGTCGGTCGGCCGGCGGCGCACCGAGCGCACCGTGCGGACGGCGGCGCTGCGGGCCAGCTCGCGGATCGGGCCGGTGTCCCACATCTGCCGGGCCTGCTCCGCCTGCACCTCGGCCGCCACCTCCGGCTCGGCCCGGAGGGCCTCCGCGCGGGCGGCGACCTCGGCCAGCGCCGCCCGGCGCCGGGCCAGGATGGCCTCCTTCTGCCGGTCGACCCGCTCGCGCTCGGCGAGCACCAGCAGCTCCTCCCGGGCCTGGGCCACGGTGCGCCGCGACTCCTGCGCCATCTCCTCGAGGTCCACGTCGCCGGAGTCGCGCAGCGCGGCCAGCCGGTCGTAGGCGGTCGGGGGGCTGAAGTTCAGCAGCAGCTTCATGAGCACGGGCAGCACCTCGACGCACATGAACAGCAGCGAGAGCATGAACTGCGCGGCGGCCAGGGTGGCGTTCCCGTCCCCCAGCCGGTCCAGCGCCTCCAGGCGCAGCAGGATGCCGCCGGAGCCCTCGTTCTGCTCGTCGAAGGCGGCCTGCAGCCGGTCCTGCTCGGCGGTGAGGCGGGCCAGCTCCGCGCGGTCGCCGTCCAGCGACGACGCGGCCAGCGAGGCGCTGCGCCCTTCGGCGGCGCCGACCGCGGCGACGGCGGCGGCGAGGTCGGCCCGCGCCGTCTCCACCACCGCGGCCTGGGCGTCGGCCGCGGCCCGGGCCTGGGCGTAGGCCTCCCCGGTTCCGGCGTCACCGGTGCCGCAGGTGCCGTCCAGCTCGCACTGCGCCTTGGCCTCCAGCTCGCGGGCGGTGGCGACGGCGGCGTCGAAGGTCACCTGCTTCCCGGCGACCGCGTCGCGCACGACGGCGAGGCCGGCGTCGGCCGCTCCCCCGCTGGCGATGATCGCCTCCTGGGCGGCGATCTCCTCGGTCAGCTCCGGCAGGTGGGCGAACCGCGAGTCGGTGGCGAGCGTGGCCTGGTAGGCGTCGGCGGCCTCGGCCTGCATGGTCACGATCTCGGCGTCGATCTCCTTGTGGAAGACCTGCAGCGTCAGGGGCGTCGCGACGACGACGCCCAGCACCAGCGCCAGCCCGACCCGCGGCACCGCCATCACCAGGTTCCGCTTCAGCGAGGCGTCGTGCGCCATGCCGACCAGCAGCATCCGGTCCAGGTTCACCACGACCGTGCCCCAGCCCAGCCCGACCAGCACCGCCAGCGGCCACCAGACGCCCAGGGCCATGGCGACGGCGAAGGCCGCCGAGACGGCGGCCAGCGCGCCGGTGCTCAGCAGCACACCGCCCAGCGCGACGAACCGCTGCCGGGCTCCCGGTGCGGCCGCCAGCACGTCCGGACGGGCGCCGGCCAGGACCGTCAGCGCGTCGCCGATCCGCCGTCGTCGCTCGCTCATGCAGTGCACCCCCGGGCGACGGGGATCGCGAAGGACCGTCACCCACGAGTGCTCATCGGCAGCTGGCGGCCACCCCGGCACCGTGACCGATCTCGCGGACTACGCCGGGGTGTCGGCGCGTCAGTCGACGGCGCCGTCCTGGTCGACGTCGTCCGCGTCGCTGCCGCCGACGACGTCGTCGTCGTCGTCGATGCCACCGGTGCCCGGGTCGACGCCGTCCGCGTCCTCGTCGCCGCCGTCGACGCGGTCGGGGCCGCCGACCTCCTCGCTCTGGAAGACCTCCGGGACACCGGTGCCGTCGAGGTCGGCCTCGTCGCTGCCGAAGGCGCAGCCGCCGAGGCCCAGGCCGGCGGCGAGCAGCGCGCCGGCGAACGTCCGTGTGGTCGTGCGCATGACTCTCCTCGGGTCGTCGCGATGTCCTGTTCCGCGTGCCCGGCGGGGTCGCCGGGCACGCGGTGCGGGCCGGAGTTGACACGGCTTCGACATCTGCCCGCCGGGTGGTGCGGACCGTCCCGCCTGCCGGCGAGCGCGGCTACCGTGCGAGGGTGGCCACCGCGCGCGACGCCGAGCTGGTCCTGGACAGCGCCGGGCCCGGGCCCATCGCCGTCGGCACCGCGCTGGCCGCCGTCGTCGGGTACGCGCGGGGCCGGCGGCCGCTGCACTTCCGCGCCCCCAACGCCCGGACCGGCCGGTGGGTGGAGATCCCCGCGTTCGGCTACGAGCGGTTCGACGCCCGGCTCCCGGCGACCGGCCCGCTCGGCGAGGCGGACATCCTCACCGCCGAAGGTCTGCACGGCCGGCTCGACCCGGCCGCGTGGTCGGCGATGAAGGCGGTGCTGGCCGACGTCGAGCCGCTCGCCGCGGCCGCGGTCGGCCGCGCGGCGGGCCGCCCGCTCTGGGAGCTGCCGGAGGAGGAGTTCTCGGTGCTCGCCGAGCCGGGCACCGTCGGCGCCGCCCTCCGGCGGATCGACGAGCTCACCGCCGGGACGGTCCCCGCCGCGCACGTCACCGCCGCCCTGCACCACCGCCACCCCGAGCTGGTCCCGCTGCTGGTGCGCGTCACCCGCTGGCAGCTGCTGCCGCACGTCCGCGAGGGCGACAGCGGCGTCGAGGCCGTGGTGCACCGCGAGCTGCGCGCGAACGCGGCGGCCTTCTCGGAGCTGGGGGCCGGGCTGGCGCGGCACGGCTTCGCGCTCACCCGGCTACGCGTGCACGACGTCCTGCTGTGGCTCAGCAGCACGCTGCGGCTGAGCCACGCCGTCGTCCTGGGTCAGGCCCTCCTGGAGACGGCGGCCCACTCGGGATCCCGGCCGGTCTGACCGAGCAGCCGGTCCAGCTCCGGGGCGTCGCCCCGTACCGGCACCACCGGACCGAACAGGCCGTCGGGTTCGGCGGAGGTATCGGCGCGCTCGCCGACGAACTCCCGGCAGGCCCGCACGGCGGCGGGATCGGGGCGGTAGGGCTGCCCGGTGGCGACGGCGAGGTCCCAGCCGTGGACCAGCACCTCGTCGAGCGCGACCAGCGCCATCGCCGACGCCGGCATCCGGACGTCGGCGACCTCCGCCACGCCCTCGTGGGCGGCCGGGTTCCGCCAGGCGGCGGCCAGGGCCGCCAGCCGCTCGGGCAGCAGGGTCCGCCAGTCCGCCGGCAGGTTCGCCGCGTCCGCCGACGGGCCGCCGGCGAACGGCGTCTTCTCCGCGCCGTGCCGGAAGGCCAGGGCCAGCCCGGCGAGGTGGTCGAGCAGGGCTGCCACCGGCATCCCGTCGCAGGGGGCCGGATCGCCCAGCTGGTCGTCCCGCACGCCGGCCACCACCCGCGCCGTCTCCGCGGTCGTGGGGCCCAGATCCACAGCAGTCGTCTCCATGCATCTGGAGACGGGTTCGCGGTGTGGAACTCATCGCCTGGGGCAGGCTGCGGGGGTGAGCGATCCCCATGACCTCCGCCGGTTCGTCGATGCCCAGGCCCACACCTACGACCAGGCGCTGGCCGAGCTGCGCGCCGGCGCCAAGCGCACCCACTGGATGTGGTTCGTGTTCCCGCAGATCGCGGGGCTGGGCCGCAGCGGCATGGCGCAGCGCTTCGCCATCGCCGACCTCGACGAGGCCCGCGCGTACCTGGCCCACCCGGTGCTCGGCCGGCGGCTGGTCGAGTGCGCCCGCGCGCTCACCGCGCTGGACACCGACGACGCCGGCGCCGTGATGGGCGGCATCGACGCGCAGAAGCTGCGCTCGTCGATGACGCTGTTCGCCCACGCCGACCCGGCCCAGCCGGTGTTCCGCGAGGTGCTCGAGCACTACTTCGGCGGGGCCGAGGACGAGGCGACGACGAGCCGGCTCTGAGGCGGCCCCCGTGACGCCATCTCGCGCGCCCGCCCCAGGTCCGGGAAAGTTGAGAGGTGAGTGAGAACAAGAGCGGCAGCGGCTACGTCGAAGCAGAATTCACGCGCGACTCCAAGTACATCTCCGACCGGATCACCTCCGACGGCTCCGGCCGCTGGCCGGTCGAGCGGGGGCGGTACCGGCTGGTGGTCGCCCGCGCCTGCCCGTGGGCCAACCGCTCGGTGATCGTGCGCCGGCTGCTGGGGCTGGAGCCGGTGATCTCGATGGGGATGACCGGGCCGACCCACGACGAGCGCAGCTGGACCTTCGACCTCGACCCCGGCGGCCGCGACCCGGTGCTCGGCTACGAGCGGCTGCAGGAGGCCTTCTTCGCCCGCGACCCGGACTACTCCCGCGGCATCACCGTACCGGCGATGGTCGACGTCCCGAGCGGCGCCGTCGTCACCAACGACTTCCCGCAGATGACGCTGGACTTCTCCACCCAGTGGACCGCCCACCACCGGGCCGGTGCGCCCGAGCTCTACCCCGAGCACCTGCGGGACGAGATGGACGAGGTGATGGAGCGGGTCTACACCGAGGTCAACAACGGCGTGTACCGGTGCGGGTTCTCCGGCTCGCAGCGGGCCTACGACAAGGCCTACGACCGGCTGTTCGGCACGCTGGACTGGCTCAGCGAGCGGCTGGAGAGCCAGCGCTTCCTGATGGGCGGGCAGATCACCGAGGCCGACGTCCGGCTGTTCACGACGCTGGCCCGGTTCGACACCGTCTACCACGGCCACTTCAAGTGCAACCGGCAGAAGCTCGCCGAGATGCCGGTGCTGTGGGCCTACGCGCGCGACCTGTTCCAGACCCCCGGGTTCGGCGACACGATCGACTTCCCGCAGATCAAGGAGCACTACTACGTGGTGCACGCCGACATCAACCCGACGCAGATCATCCCGAAGGGCCCTGACACCTCCGGCTGGCTGCTCCCCCACTTCCGCGAGCAGCTCGGCGAGCGGCCGTTCGGCGACGGGACGCCGCCCGGGCCGCCGCCGGCCGGCGAGCAGGTGCCGGCCGACCACGGCCCCGGGGGCATCGGCCACCGCCTCTGACCAGCCGTCGGCCGGACGGCGGGCGCACCAGACCTGGCACGGAGCGCGGGAGTGACGGGATGCTCCTCCCCTCGACTCCCCCTCCCCCAGGAGCGCGCCATGCCGGTCGCCCGTCCGTCCGCCGCCGATCTGTCCCGGATCGCCGAGCAGTTCCACTTCACGCTCGACGCCGACCAGCTGCAAGCCTTCGGCGACCTCCTGGAGGCCGGGCCGTGGGTCGGCTACGACGCGCTCGACGAGATGGAGACCCCGGCCCCGGAGGTGCGCTACGCGCGCGGCCCGGCCGAGCGGCCCGACGACGCCGACAACCCCTACGGCGCCTGGTACGTGAAGAGCCGGATCGAGGGCGCCGCCGAGGGCCCGCTCGCCGGGCGGACGCTCGCGATCAAGGACAACGTCTGCGTCGCCGGCGTCCCGATGATGAACGGCACCGTGACGCTCGAGGGGTACGTGCCCGAGCTCGACGCCACCGTGGTCGAGCGGGTGCTCGCCGCCGGCGGCACGATCCTGGGCAAGTCGGTCTGCGAGGCGCTGTGCTTCTCCGGCGGCAGCCACACCTCCGACACCGGGCCGGTGCGCAACCCCTACGACCTGACCCGCTCCGCCGGGGGCTCCTCCAGCGGCTCGGCCGCGTTGGTGGCCGCCGGGGAGGTCGACATGGCCATCGGCGGCGACCAGGGCGGCTCGGTGCGCATGCCCGCCGGCTGGACCGGCATCTACGGGCTCAAGCCCACCTGGGGCCTGGTGCCCTACACCGGCGCGATGCCGATCGAGCCGACCGTCGACCACCTCGGCCCGATGGCCCGCACCACCGCCGACGTCGCCCTGCTCCTGGAGGTGATCGCCGGCCCCGACGGGATGGACCCGCGGCAGGGCGGCCCGCAGTCGGCGCCGCCCCGGCAGGCCTCGTACGCCGACGCGCTGACCGGGGACGTCGCGGGCCTGCGGCTCGCCGTCGTCCGCGAGGGGTTCGCCATCGAGGGCCTCTCCGAGCCGGAGGTCGACGCCCTCGTGCGGGCGGCGGTCGCCCGGTTCACCGAGCTCGGCGCCGTCGTGGAGGAGGTCTCCATCCCGTGGCACGAGGCCGCCATGCCGGTGTGGAGCGCGGTCGCCAGCGAAGGCATGGCGAACACGATGATCCGGGGCAACGGCATGGGCACCGGGTGGCGCGGCCGGTACACGACCGGCCTGCTGGAGCACTTCGCCCAGGGCCGGCGGGAGAAGGCCGACCAGCTCTCCGCCACCGTGAAGCTGACCCTGCTCGCCGGCCAGTGGATGCTCGAGACCTACGGCGGCGCCTACTACGCCAAGGCGATGAACCTGGTACCCGTGGCGACCGCCGCCTACGACGCGGTCCTCGCCGACGTCGACCTGCTGGTGATGCCGACCCTGCCGATGGTGGCCACCGCGCTCCCCCCGGCGGACGCGCCCGCTGCCGACGTCGTCGCCCGCGCGCTGGAGATGATCGTCAACACCGCGCCGTTCGACGTCACCGGGCACCCGGCCATGAACGTGCCCTGTGCGATGTCCGAGGCCGGTCTCCCGGTCGGGATGATGCTCGTCGGCCGGCACGGGGACGAGCGGACCATCCTGCGCGCCTCGCACGCGTTCGAGCAGCAGGTCTTCGCCCCGCCGCCGCCGCCCGCGCGGGGCTGACCGGGCGGCGGACGGGCCACGCCGGTCCCGTCCGCCGCCTGTGGACAGCGCGCCGGCCGACCGGCCGGAGCTGCCACGGTGTCGGGCATGACGACGCCGCTCGACGCCGCCCCGATCCGGTCCGCCGCCGACCTCGCCGACCGATGGCGGTCGCTGCTCCATCCGCTCGCGTTCGCCGGGCGCAGCCTGTGGCTGACCTGGATCGGGCGCGACGGCCGCCGGCTGCCGGTGGTGGTGCCGGTCGACGACCTCCCCCGCACGCCGGATCCGGTGCTGCTGGTCAGGCTGTGCGACGTGCACGCCGGGGTGCTGCACGGCCAGCTCGGGGGCGCCGGCCACCTCGCGCTGGCGCTGTGCCGGCCGGGGCCGGCGGAGGTCACCGGGGACGACGACGCGTGGACCGAGGCGCTGCGGTCGGTGCTGGACGGCGACGCGTGGAGCCTGCACCTGGCCGCGGCCGGCCGGGTGCTGCCCGTGGTGGACGGGCGGTGGTGACGACGCCCGGGATCAGTCCATGCCCTTGAGGTCCTCGATGGCGCGCACCCGGTCGGCGTGCTCGGCGGCCAGCGGCACCACGTTGAGCGTGGTCACCCCGGCGTCGCGGAAGGCGGCCAGCCGTTCGGCCACGTGCCCGCGCGGCCCGACCAGCGCGACGCCGCGCACGAAGTCCTCGGGCAGCGCCGCGGCGGCCTCGTCCTTCTTCCCGTCGAGGTAGAGGTCCTGCACCCGGGCGGCGTCCTCGGCGTAGCCGTAGCGCACCGCCAGGTCGTTGTAGAAGTTCTTGCCGCGGGCGCCCATGCCGCCGATGTAGAGCGCGAGCTTGGCCCGCACCTGGTCCAGCGCCGCGGCCTGCTCGGCGGCGTCCTCGGTGATCAGCAGCTGGGTGTCGGCGGAGATGTCCAGCGGCCCGAGCTCCGGGTCGCGGCGGGCCTTCCCCTCGGCGAGGGCGTCGCCGAAGGCCGCGTCACTGCCCTCGGGCAGGAAGAACGCCGGCTGCCACGCCTCGAACAGCTCCGCGGCGAGGGCGACGTTCTTCGGCCCGATCGCGGCCAGCAGCATCGGGATCCGCGGCCGCACCGGCTGGTTGATCAGCTTCAGCGGCTTGCCGAGGCCGGTTCCGCCGCGCTCGGGGGTGAGCGGGACGTCGACGTGCTTCCCGTGGTGGTCGACCTTCTCCCGGCGCCACACCGCGCGGCAGACCTCGACGACTTCGCGGGTGGTGGCCAGCGGGGCGGTGTAGGGCACGCCGTGGAAGCCCTCGACCACCTGCGGGCCGGAGGCGCCGATGCCCAGGGTGAACCGGCCGCCGGAGAGGAAGTCCAGGCCGGCGGCGGTCATGGCCAGCAGCGTCGGCGTCCGGGAGTAGATGTTGAGGATGCCGGAGGCGATCTCGACCGTCGTCGTCCGCGCGGCCAGGAAGCCCAGGTGGCTGACCGCGTCGAAGGAGTAGGCCTCGGCGACGTAGACGGTGTCCAGCCCCGCGCGCTCGTAGTCGGCGATGACCGCCGTGGTGCGGTCGAAGCCGCCGCTGTACGAGATGGGCATGCCGATGCGCACGGGGGCTCCTGTCGCCGGGGACGCGGTCACCGGCAACGTAGCCCTACCGCGGGACGGCGACCCAGCCCTCGGCGTCCCGGAGCGGGGCCTTCAGCACCTTGCCCCCGGCGTTGCGCGGCAGCGGCCCGTCGATGACCCGGACGAACTGCGGGCACTTGAAGTCGGCCAGCCGCTCGCGGGCGAAGCCGCACAGCGCCGGCACCAGCTGCTCGGCGGTCACGCCCGGCCGCGGCAGGACGACCGCGCCGACCTTCTCCCCCATCACCGGGTCGGGCACGCCGACGACCGCGACCTCGAGCACGTCGGGGTGCTCGGCCAGGGCGTTCTCCACCTCGACGCTGTACACGTTCTCGCCGCCGCGGTTGATCATGTCCTTGGCCCGGTCGACGATCCGGACGATGCCGTCGGTGATGGTCGCGAGGTCACCGGTGTGCAGCCAGCCGTCGACGAACGTCCCCGCCGTCCGCGCGGGGTCGCCCCAGTACCCGGCGACGACGTTGGGGCCGCGCACCAGCAGCTCGCCGACGCCGGTGACCGGATCGGGCCGGTCGAGCCGGACGTCGTTCACCGGCGTCGGGAAGCCGACGGCGTCGGCGTGTGTCCCGGCGTACTCGTGCGGGAGGAAGGTGGCCAGCGCGGAGGTCTCGCTCAGGCCGAAGCCGTTGCCGAGCCGGGCGTTGGGGAAGGCGGGGCCCAGCCGCTGCACGAGCTCGGGGGCGATGGGCGCGCCGCCGTAGCTGAGCGTGCGGACGGTGCTGACGTCGGTGGTGGCCAGTGCCGAGTGGCGCAGCACCAGCTCGTAGATGGTCGGGACGCTGGTGAGCAGCGTGATGCCGTGCTCGGGGATGGCGGCCAGGAAGGCCGTGGCGTCGAAGCGCGGCATGAGCACTGACGTGCCGCCGAGGGCGACCTGGGTGAGGAACTGGGAGTTGCAGCCGGTGACGTGGAACAGCGGCACCGAGATGAGGGTGGCGTGGCGGACGGCCCGGTCGCGGCTGAGCTCGCGGCAGCGGAGCACCGACTCGATGTTGCTGAGGAAGTTCTCGTGCGTGGTCATCGCGCCCTTGGGGCGGCCGGTCGTGCCGCTCGTGTAGAACAGCGCGGCGACGTCGGTGTGCGCCGGGTCGGGCAGCTCGCCGGGCTCGCCGTCGGGCAGCGGCTCCCCCGGGCGGACGACGTGGGCGGCGCCGCAGTCGGCGAGGATGAAGTCCGCCTCCGCGGGGGCCAGCCGGGTGTTCATCGGGACGACGATCGCTCCGGCGAGCTGGGCGCCCCAGAAGGCGAGCACCCAGTCGACGCCGTTGGGCAGCTGCACGGCGACCCGGTCGCCGGTGCCGACTCCGGCGTCCCGCAGACCGCCGGCGACGCGCATGGCGCGCTCCCACAGCTGGCCGTAGGTCAGCTCACCGCCGCCGAGCTCCACGATCGCGGTGCTCTCGGCGCGCGTGGCTGCCTGGGCGAGGAGGACGCGGACGAGGTTGACCGGGAGGTCGGTGTAGCGCCGGATTCCGTCCGCGCCGGCCGCGATGCCACTGGTGTCGAAGGGGTACTGCTCTGCCGTTGTCTGCGTGCCCATGCGCTCCCCCATCTCCGGTGCTGCCGGGTCCGGATTCTGCGCTCGTGAGCCAGGTCTCGGTGGCGGTGGGCGGTCACCCGATCCGTGGCTGTCCACAGTTACGGAACCGGATACGTCCCCACCCTGCGTAGTCTCCCGCTGTGCGTGATCTCCGTGGGGGCCTGGTCCGGACGTCGCTGGCTCTCGCACTGGGGGCGCTCGCGCTCACCGGCTGCTCGGAGAAGCAGGAGGCCAGCACCTCGCTGCCCACCCCCTCGGCCAGCGAGACCACGCCGGAGCTGCCGCCGCTCGGGCCCGAGGACATGCCCATGCCCGACGAGGCCCGCACCCAGGACGCAGCGGGGGCGGAGGCCTTTGTTCGGTACTACGTCGATCTCATCAACCGGACGTCCAGGGTCATGGACGCCGAACCGCTCCGCCAGTTCAGCGATGGCTGCCGCGACTGCAATCGCATTGCCGACAACACCGAAGAAGCAAGCGCGGCCGGTCGCGCCTACCGCGACGGCCAGATCACAATCACCGAGTTCGCACCACCACTTCTCAACGGAACAGTCGCGTCAGTGGCGATCACCTTTGACCAGGCAGAACTGACAGTCGTCGACTCAGCCAGCAATCGCGTTGAAGATGGCAGCTCGGAAGCTTATCCCGGTCTACCAGGCGGTATCGGGCTGCGGTGGGATGACCGCCTTCAATCATGGCTGATCACTGACTTCACCGTCGGATGAACGTGATGAGAGCGTTTGGGCTGCTTGCTCCGGTCAGCCTCATTGCCTTGGTGTCAGCAGCGTCTCCAGCTGCGGCTGCCGATTGCGGCGCCCGGTTCTGTCCAGATGTCACCACGGGCGAGGGAAACCTGACTGCTACGTACCTGGAGCAGGCGCCGGGTGGGTCCGGGCTCGCCTCCAACAACGCTCCGATCCATCACCCCTATACCTACCGCCTGTCGCACCCGTGCGTCATAGACGACCGGGAGAACGGCGGTTGCCGGCCCAGCGACTTCCGCGAGTGCCCCGCACCACCGGGCCGCGTCGTCGAAGACCTGGTTCCCGAGCAGCGACGTCTTGTTATTCCTGGCCCTGACAACACGACCACCACCATCGACGGGTACCCCCCAAGGGATGCTCCGGTAGGCGCTCCCGTCGGCGAGTGGATCGTTGGCGAACGCGGGTGCATCGACATCACGGCACTCAACCCACCGCCGTCGCCGGCCGAGGTGTTCCGCTACTTCGAGACGCTCCCCCTGCCGGAGCTGACCACCCGGCACCAACCCCCCGGCGATGGCCTGACCGGTCTGCCGGTCATCTTCTACACCGACTCCCTCACCACCCAGACCTTCACCGTCGACATCCGCGGCTTCCAGGTCGTCATCCAAGCCACCGCCGAACAGTTCACCTGGCACACCGGCGACCCCACCGGTCAGATCACCACCACTGACCCCGGCCGGCCGTACCCCGACCAGACCATCGAGCACGACTACCGAACTGGCACCTACACGGCGTCCTTGACCGTCACCTGGAGCGCCACCTTCACCGTCAACGGCAGCACCCCAGCCGACGTCCCCGGCACCACCACCACCGACGGACCACCCGTCACCTTCGACGTCCGCCAAGCCCGCATCGTCCTCACCAACCCCTACGACTGAGGCCATGCGTGACCATCGGAACGGCCTGATCCATGCAGCACTCGGCTGCATCCTCCTCGCGACGGTGACCCTCACCGGGTGCTCGGAGCAACACGAGACCCGCATCACCAGCCCGACGTCATCAGCCGGCGAGACGCCGCCGGAGCTGCCGCCGATCGGGCCCGAGGACATTCTGATGCCCGAGGAAGCCCGCGAGAAGACCCCCGACGGTGCGGAGAGCTTCGTCCGCTACTACTTCGATCTGGTCAACCGCATGTCGACGACGTTGGACGCTCGGCCGCTCCGTCAACTGAGCGCCGACTGCCAGGGCTGCGACCGCATCGCGTCCAACGCGGAGCTGAGCGCCCGATCGGGATACCGGTACGAGGGCGGCGAGATCACGCTCACCGAGGTGGCACCGCCACTGGTTACCGGCGACCAGGCGGAAGTGACCCTCCGCCTCGACCAGACAGCCCTGGCGGTGCTGGATGCCTCGGGTGCTCGCCTGGAGAGGGGGAGTTCCGACGCGTTCGTCGGCGTCCCAGCCGACGTCACCCTCGCCTGGGATCCCACCTCCACGTCGTGGCGGATGACCTCCCTGACGTTCGGCTGATGCAGCACCGCCATCTCGCGATCCAGCGTTGACGTTCGACGCGCTCCGGGCCGGGCGCGGTCTTCGCCATCTGGCCGGCGAGAACGTGGGCCGGTCACCCGATCCGGCGGCGAATCGCTGTCTGTCCACAGTTACGGAACCGGATACGTCCCCACCGTGCGTAGTCTCCCGCTGTGCGTGATCTCCGTGGGGGCCTGGTCCGGACGTCGCTCGCCCTGGCCGTGGGGGCGCTCGCGCTCACCGGCTGCTCGGAGAAGCAGGAGGCCAGCACCACCCTCCCGACGCCTTCGGCAACCGAGACCACGCCGGAGCTCCCGCCGCTCGGGCCGGCTGACTTCCCGGTTCCTCAAGAAGCGCGTGCGGAGACGCCCGATGGTGCTGTTGAGTTCGTTCGTTACTACGTCGCTCTCACCAAGCACCTGGCACTCAACTCCGCAGATCCGACGCCCCTGGTGGATTTGAGCCAGGACTGTCGCACGTGCATCCGTATCGCTCAGTCGTTCGAAGCGGACCTCGCTGCCCAGTACAGCTACCGGGACTACGAGTACGAGTTCGACGAGTACGGCCCGGCCCTGATCAACGGCGATACGGCCGAAGTTGGGTTCGCGTACGTGCAAGGCCCGATCACCGCGGTGGACCCTGCCGGGCAGGTCGTCCCGGACCGATCAGCGGCGACACCCCAAGAGCTGCGGTCGGGAGCGACCCTTCTCTGGAAGGACGACGTCCAGAGCTGGGTGATGACCGGTCTGACGGTGGGCTGAGATGCGAAGGCTGGCCATCACCCTGTGTGTCTTGGCAGCGTGGATCGTGGTCAATGCATCGGTCGCTCAGGCCTGCGTAGGACTCGACTGCGACGACCCCGTCGTGACGACGGGCCAGGGCGCGCTCACGGCGGCCTACCTGGAGCAGGGGCCGGGCGGATCCGGGGTTGCCTCGAACAGCCCTCCGCCCAACCACCCCTACACCTACCGGCTGTCGCACCCGTGTGTCGTCGATGACCGGGAAAACGGCGGTTGCCGGGCCAGCGACTTCCGCGAATGCCCCGCGCCACCGGACCGCGTCGTCGAGGATCTCGTTCCCGAGCAGCGACGCCTGGCGCTACCTGGCCCGGACGTCGACGGCGACGGAAACCCGGACGGCGGCACCGTGACGACCGACGGCTTCCCCACCGACGGCGCGCCGGTGGGGACGCCCGTCGGACCGTGGATCGTCGGAGCGCGAGGGTGCATCGACATCACGGCACTGAACCCACCGCCGTCACCGGCCGAGGTGTTCCGCTACTTCCAGACCCTGCCGCTACCTGAACTGGTCACCCAGCACCAGCCACCCGGCGACGGGCTGACCGGCCTGCCGGTCATCTTCTACACCGACTCCCCCACCACCCAGACCTTCACCGTCGACATCCGCGGCTTCCAAGTCGTCATCCAGGCCACCGCCGAACAGTTCACCTGGCACACCGGCGACCCCACCGGCCAGATCGTGACCACCGACCCCGGCCAGCCCTATCCGGATCAGACGATCGAGCACGACTACCGAACCGGCACCTACACGGCTCACCTCACGGTCACCTGGGGCGCCACCTTCACCGTCAACGGCAGCACCGCAGCCGACGTCCCCGGAACCACCACCACCGACGGACCGCCCGTCACCTTCGACGTCCGCCAAGCCCGCACCGTCCTCACCAACCCTTACGACTGACCTGCGAAAACTGTCAGAGGTCGGTCCTACGGTGCAGGTGTGTTGGACCTGGGGCCCCCTCGCGAGCCGGATGACGGCGACCGCATCCAGGTCGTGCCCGACCCGGCTCCGATGTCGAGCGACCTGGAGCTCGTCGCCGACATCTGGGCCGCCGACGCCCGCGAGTCGCGGCACGCGGCCCAGCGCGCGGAGGCCATCGCGGCCCTCGCCCGACGCCGCTCGATCGAACGTGACCGCGAGTTCGGTCGGGTCGGCGGCCCCGGCCTGGACAGCCGCCTCCGGCAGAACCCGGTGCTGACCCAGGTCAGCGACACCTTCGTCTCCGAGCTCGCGCTCATCCGCGGCTGCACCGAGACGGAGGCCGAGTTCCTGGCCGTCGAGTCGATCCTGCTCACCACCACTCTCGTCGGCACGTGGAACGCCTTGTACGCCGGCGAGATCGACGTGCGGAAGATGCGGGCCCTGGTCGACCTCCTCGGCAGGGTCAAGCCCGCGGTGGTGGAGGAGGTGGAGCGGCGAGTACTTCCGGACGCCGGCCGGCTCACCGTGCCGCAGCTCCGCTACCGCATCCGCCGCGCGCTCACCGAACTCGACGCCGAGGCGCTCGAGCGGCGCCGGCGCGAGGCGGCCCGCCGGGCCAACGTCACGGCGCGTCCCACGGGCGACGGCATGAGCCAGGTCGTCGTCGACCTCCCGGTCCCGCAGGCCGCCGCCTGCGTCGACGCCATCGACCAGTACGCCCAGCTGCTGCGTGCCGACGGCGACCAGCGGCCCATCGGCGTCATCCGCGCAGCCGTTGCCGCCGACCTCATCCTGCGGCCCTGGGACACCTCCCGGCCACCGGTCACCGCCCAGCTCACGATCCATGCGCCGCTAGCCGCGCTGGCCGACCAGGAGCCGGCCGACCCCTCGCCTCAGCCGGCCGCCGAGATCGCCGGGGAGGTCGTCACCGCGGCGCAGTGCCGGGAACTCCTCCGGGAGCTCGGCATGCTCGGGATCGGGGCCGCGCCCGCCGGCGGCTGCGTCCGGGTGGCCGTTGAGGACCCGGTCACCGGCCGGCTCGTCGCCGTGGCCACCCGCAGAGAGCTGCAGCGGGCCGGCGGAAGCCGGCGTCGGCGCAGGCGTCGCGGCGGGCCCGGCGAACCGGCCACCGACGGCCCGCCGACCGACGACGCGACCACCGACGGACCGACCACCGACGGCCCCGGCATTCGCCCACCCCCGGGCGTCTCTGCCTACCGGCCCGCCGCCGGCCAACAACGGTTCGTCCGCACGCGTGACCGGCACTGCCGGATGCCGGGATGCCGTCGCCGGGCCGGTCGCTGCGACATCGACCACGGCATCGCACACGCCGATGGTGGGCCGACGGACTGCTGGAACCTCTGCTGCCTTTGCCGCCGGCACCACCGCATCAAGACCTTCGCCCGCGGCTGGCACTTCGAGCTGCTCGACGACGGGCGGCTGGTCGTCCGCACGCCGAGCGGCGTCTCCCGGGTCACCCGGCCACCGGGCTGGTGCCACGATCCGGAGCCCGACCCACCCTGGCTCGACGAGCAGCACCCGCCCGACCCGCAGTACTGCTGACCGAGGGAACGGCTGAGCCACGGCCTGCTGAGTGACGGACCTGCCGAGTGACGGCGCTCCCGAGCGACGGAACCAGCGCGTCCGGAACCGGTGACAACGAGTGGCCGAGCGAGGAGAGTGAGCGGGGCGGCGATGCCGTCCGGGGCTCGCCTGCTCGCGAGAGGAACCGTCGCATGTACGCGCGCTCCACCACCATCACCGGCGACCCGGCGAACGTCGACCGCGGCATCGTCTTCGTCCGGGACAAGGTCCTGCCCGCCGTCATGGGCATGGACGGATTCGTCGGCCTAAGCATGCTCGCCGACCGGCACTCGGGCAGATGCGTCACCACCAGCGCCTGGGAGGACCGCGCCGCCCTGCACCGCAGCGCCAACGAGGTGAAGGGCATGCGCGCCCGGGCCGCCGACATCCTGGCCGGCACCGCCGTGCACGAGGAGTGGACCATCGCCGTGCTGCACCGGCTGCACCCGGCACCGGAGGGGGCCTGCACCCGAGTCACGTGGACGCGCGGCCGCCCCGACCGCCTGGACCACATGGTCGACGCGTTCGGGGTGAGCATGGTGCCCCGCCTCCAGGACATTCCTGGCTTCTGCTCGGTCAGCATGCTCGTCGACCCGCCCCAGGGCCGCAGCTCCACCGCCGTCACCTACGACAGCCGGGAATCCATGCAGGCCGCCCTCGACCGCGCCACCGAGCTGCGCCAGGAGTTCAGCCGGCTCATGGGCGCCCAGCTGGTCGAGGTCGCCACCTTCGAGCTGGTCGTCGCCCACCTGCACGTCCCCGAGACCGTCTGACGGCAAAGCTCAGCTCCCGAGCTGCAGCACCGGCGCGGTCACCGACCGGGAGCCACCCATCCACGTCGGCAGCAGCAGCATCTTCACGCCCGCTCCCCCGGTCACGACCACGTGCACGTCCGCCGCCGACGCGGCCACCCGCAGCCCGGGCGCCGCGTACGCCGGCACCCCGGCCCGGAAGGCCAGCGACGACGACGCCACCTCCAGCAACGCGCTGGCCTGCTCGAACAGGAACGCAGCGATCCGCTCGTGGCCCCAGCCGTGCATCGCCAGCAGCTCCGCCGGCTCCGGCGGAAGCAGCAGGAACTGCTCACCGAGCGCGCCGCGCGCGGGATCACCCATCGCCAGCACCACCCCGGCCATCGCCGCCGCGGCCGGGCCCAGCACCGACGGCGGCTCCCGGTAGCCCTCCCCCGGCAGCACCTCCACGGTGGCTCCCGCCCCGAGCACCGTCACCGCGTCGACGTCCACCCCCAGCCCCCGGCGCTGCGCCAGCGACGGCAGCGGGCGCGAGTGCTCCGCCGTGCAGCAGGTGTACTTCGCCGGCTGGCCGATCGTCGCCATGTCGGTGAGCCCCGTGGTCGCGCCGCCGATCCCGGCCAGCGCCATCGACACCGCCCGCCCGATGCAGGCGTTCGCCCGGTTCCCCGTGCCGAGCCCGCCCGCGCCCGCCGTCATGCCCAGCCGGCGCGCGACCGGCCCGTGCACCAGCACCGCCACCGCCGGCGCACCGGTCGTCGTCGAGAGCCCCAGCAGGTTGACCGAGTCGTCCAGCGCCGCCCGGCACGCCGCCACCACCACCGGCAGCTCCGCGGGCACGCACCCGGCCAGCACCGCGTACCAGCCCACCGCCCGCACGGTGAGTGCCCCGAACAGCGGCGGCACCTGCCCCAGCTCCACGTCCGGCGCCGCCACCCCGGCCAGCATCGCCTCGAGCCGGCCGGGCGTCGGCGGCACCACCGGCAGCCCGTCCCCGTGCCCGGCCGCCAGCAGCTCGCCCAGCACCGCTGCCGGGTCGGCGTCGTCGGGGACGAGCGGCAGCTCTGCCGCGGTCACCGGCCGACCGGCACCGCGCGCGACACCGCCGCCGTCGCCCCGAACGACGGGATCCACGCCGAGTGCTTCCCCGCTCCGCCGGCCACGAGCACGTGCAGCATCTCCGACCCGGTGCTCACCGTGTACTGGTCCCCGTCGGGCTTCACGCCCCAGTCCTCGAACTGCCGGCGGTTCTCCTCGGAGAACTGCGCCACCGGGATCCGCGCCCGCTCCCACAGCCAGTCGCGGATCGCCTCGACCGTCCACCCGTCGCGGTGCAGCGTCGCCGCGTGCTCCGGCCCCAGCACGAGGAAGTGCGGGCCCTTCACGTACACGTTGTTCGACCCGGCGGCGGTCATCGTCCCGGCGATGGTCATGAGCAGGCCGAGCCCCGTCGTCGACCCGTGGTCGTTGATGTTGTGCGGCCCCTCGCACGCCGCCACCGTCACCGCCGACTCCCCCGGCGCGAACCCGCGGCGCACCGAGAACGGCTCGAACGGGCTCTCCTCCTCGTTCTCCCCGAAGCACCACGAGTACTTCGCCGGCGTCCCCTGGGTCGACCGGTCCATCGAACCCGGCCGGGCGCCACCGATGTGCGTGGTGACCAGCTGCACCGCCCGGCCGATGACGGCGTTGGCCCGCGTCCCCTGCCCGAAGCAGTTGCCCCCGGAGTTCAGCCCGACGGCCGCCCGCACCGGTCCACCGACGACCACCAGCGGCGCGCACGGGTGCGTCGTCGCCAGCACGCCGTGCAGGTTGTACTCCGGCGCGAGCAGCGCCCGCACCGCCGCCAGCACCACCGGCAGGTCGCCCGGCCGGCACCCGGCCATCACCGCGTTCGCCGCGAAGCTCTCCGGGGTCGGCACCAGCCCCGAAGGCGGCACCGGCCCCAGCTCCAGGTCGATCCCCTCGAGCGCCGCCAGCGCCGCCGCCACCCGCGCCGGCGTGGGCGGCACCGTCGGCAGCCCGTCGCCCCAGCCACGCTCCCAGGCCAGCTCGTGCCAGTTCTCCTCGGTGACGCCCGGGAGCTCGATCACCTCGCTCATGCGCTCCCCCGCGCCTCGTCGGCCAGCGGCAGCAGCGCACCGGCCGCGGCCTCGATCCGCTCCGCCAGCTCCGCCTCGTTCAGCCCGCCGACCGGATGCGGCACGACGACGACCCGCGGCGTCACCCGCCGGGCCTTCGCCTGCGCCTCCACCAGGGGCAGGAAGGTCGAGGTCACCAGCAGCGGTGCCACGACGCCACGCTTCTCCAGTTCCACCGAGTCGTGGAGACTCCACGACGAGCACGAGCCCTAATCACCGACCGCCACCAGCACCATCTTGTAGCGCTGCGAGAGCCAGTCGATGACGTCCTTGTCGGCCGCCGCCGACGCGTTCGGCTTGCTGGCGAACCCGATCTCCGGCAGCTCCCAGTGCGCCTGCAACCGCTCCCCCACCCCGCGCAGCAGCTCGGTGGCGTTGGGCTTGGAGTTGGAGAACAGCGCGACCTCGGTCCACTCCGCCGTCCCCCCGGACAGGATCTCGGCCGCGGAGCCGGCCGGCTGCACACCGAACGTCGGGTCGACGATCCGCAGTCCGCGGCCGGCCGCCGGACGCAGCGCCGCCACCGCCGCCGCACCGGCGGCCGCCCCGTCGGCCTCCGCCGACGGCACCGAGTCGGGAGCGCCGGAGCGCGCGTCGCCCGCCACGAACACCGTCGGGACGGCGGTGCGCACGCCGTCGTCGGTGCGCACCCGGCCCGACTCGTCCGTCGCCACCCCGTCGACCAGCGCGCCCGGCCCCCGCCGCCCGACATAGGGGAACAGCCCGTCGACGGCCAGCTCCCGCTCCCCTCCCGACGTCGCGACGACGACGCCGGAGAGCACCCCCTCGCCGCGCAGCGCCGTCACCGTCGCACCGGTCAGCACCTCGATCCGCCCGGAAGCCGCCAGCCGCGCGGCCCGCTCAGCCGACCAGCCCGGCCGCCCCGGCACCAGCACCGTCACCGCGGCGGCCACCTCGGCCAGCTCCAGCGCCTCCTCGGCGGTCCAGTCGTCGTCGCCGACGACCGCCACCGCCCGCCCGCGGAACAGCGGCCCGTCGCAGCCGGCGCAGGTGGAGATCCCCCGGCCGACCAGCAGCTCCTCGCCGGGCAGCCCCAGCCGCCCGGCGCTCAGCCCGGTCGCCACCACCACGGCACCGGCGCCGACCTCCCCCTCGGAGGTCTCCAGCCGCGGTGAGGCCCCGGCGTGCACCCGGGTGACCTCGGCGAACGACATCGTCACCCCGGCCGCCTCGGCCGCGGCCACCAGCCGGCCCAGCAGCTCGGCCGACGGCGTGACCTCCCCCGGACCCGGCACGTCGTGCAGCGCGGTCAGGTTGACCAGCTGCCCGCCCGGCGCCATCCGGTCGTAGGCCACCACCCGCAGCCCGGCCTGCGCCGCCACCCGCGCCGCGGTCAGCCCCGCCACACCGGCGCCGACGACGGCCACGTCCCAGTCGCTGCTCATGTCTCTCCCAGTCCCGTCGAGATCCGCGGCCACAGCCGGTCGGGGCCGTCGGCGGCCAGCCGCCGGCCGAGCTGCCGGTTCCAGTACCGCTCGCTGCCGAACTCGTCCCGCCACGACCACAGCCGACGGGTGAGCTGGCCCAGCTCGTACTCCTTCGTCATGCCGATCGCGCCGTGCGCCTGGTGCGACGCCCGGGCGGCGACGGTCGCCGCCTCGCCGGTCACCGCCTTGGCCGCCGCGACGTCGAAGAACCCGGGCTCCGGCCGCGCGTTGCCCGCGGCCACCTGCACGGCGAGGCCTGCCAGCTGGGCCTCCTCGGCGATGGTCACCAGGTGCGCCTGCACCGCCTGGAAGCGGGCGATCGGCCGGCCGAACTGCTCCCGCTCCCCGGTGTAGCGCACGGTCAGCTCGGCCACCCGGGCCAGCGCGCCCGAGATCAGCGCCGCCCGGCCGAGCGCGCCGCGCAGCCGCAGCGCCAGGTCGTCCACGCCCGCCGGTGCCGGCGCGACGGTGCCGGCGGCCAGCGGCACGTCGTCCCAGGCGAGGTCGTCCCGCGGCTCCGCGGCGAGGTTGCGGCCGGGAGTCACCCGGGCCGCGGCGGTCGGCGCCGAGACGACGTAGGACGTCCCGCCGCCGGTGGCCAGCAGCGCCACCCGGGTGCTGCGGCCGCCCCACGGCACCCGCGTCAGCCGCCCGGTCAGCCGCCACGCCCCGGGGCCGCCGGAGAGCGCCGCCACGTCGCCGGGCCGACCGGCCGGCACCGTCAGCGGGCCGTCCGGGAGCTCCAGGCCGGCCGACGCCAGCAGCCACCCGCCGGTCAGCCCCGCCTCGGCGAGCGGCACCGGCGCGGCGAACCGGCCGGCCACGGCGAGCAGGGCGCAGGCGTCGGCGACGTCGCCACCCGAGCCGCCGGCCGCCTCGGGCACCGAGACGTACGGGAAGCCCGAGGCCTCCAGCGCGCCCCACAGCCGGTCGCTCCAGCCGGTCGCCTCGGCGGCGACGACGTCCTCGGGGGTGCACAGGTCGCGCAGGATCCCGGTGGCGACCTCGGTGAGCATGGCGCGGTCGGTGCCGGCGTCGGTGGCGCTCACGAGCCCAGTCCCTTCGCGGCCACGGACCGCAGGATCTCCGTCGTCCCGCCCTGCAGCGTGACCTTGGGCGAGGTCAGCACCGCCTCGGCGAGCAGTCGCTGGAACAGCGTGCCGGTGCCCTGGTCCAGTTCGGTCTCGGCGGCGACCCGCAGCGCCTCGACGAGGTCCTGCTCGAACCGGGTGCCGACCTCCTTGACCAGCGCTGCCTCGACCGCCGGCGCCTGCCCGGCGTCCAGGGCGCGGGCCACCGACAGCGACATCTGCCGGATCGCCCAGAACCGCGCGGCGAACCGGCCGATCACGGCGGCCGCGTCGTCGCGCACCGCCGGGCCGGCGTGCTCGCGGACGAACTCGCGCAGCACCGGGAACGTCGACAGCCAGCGGTCGGGGCCGCTGCGCTCGTAGGCCAGCTCGCTGGTCACCTGCTGCCAGCCCGAGCCGATCTCGCCGAGCACCATGTCGTCGGGCACGAAGACGTCCTCCAGCGCCACCTCGTTGAAGTGGTGCGAGCCGTCCAGGAACGGGATCGGCGAGACGGTGACGCCCTCGGCGTGCAGGTCGACGATCAGCTGGGAGAGCCCGGCGTGCTTGCGCCCCTCCTCCATCGGGGAGGTGCGGCAGAGGACGGCGAACCAGTGGTTGCGGTGCGCCTCGCTGGTCCACACCTTGGTGCCGGTGACCGTCCAGCCGCCGTCGACCTTCGTCGCCCGGGTGCGCACCGACGCCAGGTCGGAGCCGGAGTCGGGCTCGCTCATGCCGAGGGAGAAGTAGACCTCCCCGGCCGCGATACCTGGCAGGAACCGGCGCCGCTGCTCTTCCGTGCCGTAGTGCAGCAGGGCCGGCCCGGTCTGCCGGTCGGCGACGAAGTGCGCGCCGATCGGTGCGCCGGCGGCCAGCAGCTCCTCGGCGACGACGAACCGGTCCACCGCGCTGCGGCCGTGGCCGCCGTACTCGGGCGGGATCGCCATGCCCACCCAGCCGCGGGCGGCCAGCGTGCGGGAGAAGGCCGGGTCGTGCCGACCGGCGAACCCGAGCGCGGGCCGGTGGTCCGGCGGCAGCTGCTCGGCGAGGAAGTCGCGCACCTCGGCGCGCAACTTCTCCTCGGCGGGGCTGAGCGTGGTGGCGCTGAACTGCATCGCCGGACCTCCTTCGGTCGGGAGCCCGCCGGGCCGCCGGGACTCGGCGACCCGGCGGGGGCTCGTCAGGCGGTCTCGCGCCGCCGCTGGGACCACATCTGGGTGGCCCGCTCGAAGTGCAGCGCGGCCTCCCAGCCGATCCCGGGCGGACCGGCCTCCGTGCGGAAGGAGCGGGCGGCCTCGCGGGCCAGCTCCGGGTCCTTCGCGGCCCGGCCGGCCAGCTCGAACGCGAGCTCCTCGACCTGGTCGTCCGGCACGGCCTTCCACGCCATGCCGATCTCCGCGGCGCGCACGCCGTCGATCTCCTCGCCGAACAGCCCCATCGCGGCGGTGGCCTCGCGGCCCGCCGTCCGGGAGCTGATCGTGAAGTACCCGCCACCGGGGTGCAGGCCGATGCGCAGGAAGCCGGCCATCAGCCGCGCCGTCTCCGAGACGATCCGCAGGTCGGTGGAGAGCGCCAGGTTGATGCCGGCGCCCACCGCCGCGCCGCGGACGGCGGCGATCGTCGGCACCTGCAGCAGGCCGACCCGGCGGAACGCCTGGTAGACCGCGCCGAGCTCCTTGTAGGTCTTGTCCTCGGCCTGGTCGGCGCCGGCCGTCCAGCGCCGGCGGTCGGCGCCGGAGCAGAACGTGCCGCCCTTGCCCAGGACGACGGCGGCGCCCATGGCCGGGTCGCGGTCGATGTCGTCGCACAGCTCCGACAGCTGCATCCCCATCTCGGGCGTCAGCCCGTTCTTCACCTCGACGTTGTCGACGGTGAGGACGGCGACGCCGCCCCTCTTCTCCAGCTGTACCTGTCCCACGGGGGAAGCCCTGCCTCTCTGTTGTCGGACGTGCTGTGCCCGGTCCTGCTACTCACCGAGCGGGGCGCGGTGCCCGGTCGTGCGTACCAGTACGTCGACAGCGGTCGCCCCACCGCCCCTGGCCCCGACGATCAGGGGGTTGATCTCGAACTCGGCGAGCCGCTCGCCACCGGCGACGGCGGCCTGCGACAGCCGCACCACCGCGTCGACGGCAGCGGCGACGTCGGCCGGCGGGGCACCGCGGAAGCCGGCCAGCAGCGGCCAGGCGCGCAGGCCACGCAGCATCGACCAGGCGCGCTCCGGGGTCACCGGGGCCAGCCCGGAGGCGATGTCGCGGTACAGCTCGGTGGTGATCCCCCCGAGGCCGACGGTGATCACCGGTGGGAAGCCGTCCCGGCCGGCGGTCGCGGCCAGGATCAGTTCGGTGCCCGGCGGGATGAGTTCCTGCACCAGCACGCCCTCGACGTCCGGGACGTGGTGCCGGCGGGCCGCCTCGACCAGCTCGGTGAAGACCGCCGCGGCGTCGTCGGCCGGCACGCCGACCCGCACGCCGCCGACCTCGCTCTTGTGCGCCAGGTCGCCGGCGGCCAGCTTGAGCACCCCCGGCCCCGGCAGCGCCGCCACCGCGTCGCGGGCAGCCTCCGGTGTGGTGACCAGCGTCGACGACGGCTGCGCGATGCCGATCGCGCGCAGCAGCTCCGGCCCGTCGACGACATCGGCGGCCAGCAGCTCGCGGACCCGGCCGGCCGGCACCTCGGGCGGCGACGGCAGGGCCGGCGCGCTGCCCCGGTGGGCCGGTGGTGCCATGCGGGCGGCGGCCCGGGCGACGTCGCCGACCGAGCCGAACACCGGGATGCCCGCCTCGCGGAACACCCGCCGGCCCTCGACGGTCAGCTCCTGGCCGGCGATCCAGCCGACCAGCAGCGGCACCGGCAGCTTGGCCGCCGTCACCACCAGGTCCTCGGCCAGCCGGGCGCCCGCGTCGCCGACCACCATCGTCACGAAGACCGCGATCGCGTCCACCGACGGGTCGTCGGCGACGATCCGGCAGACGTCGCCGAACGCGTGCGCACCCCGGTTGAACAGCTGGGCGGTGACGTCGACAGGGTTGGCGAGCGCGCCGAACGCCGGGATCAGCGGGCGCAGCCGGTCCTGGGTGTCGGCCGACAGCTCGGGCATCTCCAGGCCGAGGTCCTCGCACTGGTCGGCCGCCAGGCTGCCGGCGCCCCCGGAGGTGGTGACGACGGCGACCCGCCGCCCCTCCGACCGCCGGCCGGTGGACAGCAGCGCGGCCACCGACAGCAGCTCGTCGATGTCGTTCACCAGCACCACGCCGGAGTCCTCGGACGTCAGCACGAAGGCGACGTCGTCGCCCAGCATGGAGCCGGTGTGGCTGGCCACCGCGCGGCGACCGGCGCTCGACCGCCCGGAGCGGAGCACCACCAGCTGGGTGCCGGTCTCGCGCGCCCGGCGGGTGAGCGCGGCGTAGGCCTGCCCGTCGTCGGTGGCCTCGACGTAGAGCATGAGCACCCGGACGGCCGGGTCGTCGAGCAGCTCCGAAGAGACGGCCACCAGGTCGAGGTCGGCCTGGTTGCCGGTGCTAGCCCAGAACGAGAGGCCCAGGCCCATGTCGGTGGCCAGGTCGAGCACCGAGCCACCGACGGCGCCGCTCTGGCCGACGTAGGCGACTCCGCTGTCGGAGGTGAGCGGCCGGTCGGCCGCCGCGGTGAAGGTGGCCACCACCCCGGTCGGCGCGTAGAGGAAGCCCTGGCAGTTGGGGCCGAGCACCCGGACGCCGGTCTCCCGGGCCACCGCCGCCAGGCGGTGCTGCAGGGCCAGCCCCTCCGGGCCCACCTCGGCGAAGCCGGAGGCGTAGACGACCGCGGCCGACGCCCCGACCGCGGCCGCCTGCCGGATCGCGTCCTCGACGCGGTCGGCGGCCACCAGCACGAGCACCAGGTCGACCGGCCCGGGGACGTCGGCCAGCGTCGGGTAGCAGCGCTGCCCGACCAGCTCCTCGTAGTTCGGGTTCACCGGGTAGATGCCACCGGTGTAGCCGTGCTCGACCAGGTAGCGCAGCGGCCGCGACATGAGGTTCTCGGCGCGGCCGGAGATGCCCAGCAGCGCGATCCCCCGCGGACGCAGCAGCGCGCCGAGCCCCTCGGGGCGGGCACCGGGCGGCCCGCTCACCACGACGGCACGGTCACGGGGAACCGCCTTCCGGGCGGGCGACGGGTGGACACCAGCAGCTAAGTTGACGTCGATGTCAGTGTCAACAGCGACCCGGCGACCGAGGAGGCGTACCCGTGGTCCAGCAGCCGCGCACGACTGACCCGGCGGCCCCGGCCGTCGAGGGCGCGTCCACCGAGCGGGCCCGCGCGATGCGCGCCCGGCTGCTCGCCGCCGCCCGCGAGGTGTTCGAGCGGGACGGCTTCCTCGACGCCCGGGTCACCGACATCTCCGCGGCCGCCGGGGTCGCCCACGGCAGCTTCTACACCTACTACCGGTCCAAGACCGACGTCTTCCGGGCGCTCGTCGCGGCGACCATGGACGAGCTCTACGCCTCCCTGGGCAGCGCTGCGGAGACCGATCGCGGCGTCCGCGACCGGCCCGCGGACCCCCTTCCCGCCATCGAACGGGCCAACCGCCGGTTCGTGGCGATGTACCGGGAGAACACCGCGCTCATGGCCCTGTTCGAGCAGGTGACCACCTTCGACGCCGAGGTGCGCGCCCTCCGGCAGGCGGCCCGCGAGCGCATGGTCGGCCGGGTGCGGCACAGCATCGAGGGGTTCCAGGCCGCCGGGCTGGTCGCCGCCGACCTGGACGCCGAGTACAGCGCGCACGCGCTGGTCGCCATGGTCAACGCCCTGGTGCACTACTGGCTGGTGCTCGGCGGGAACTTCGACGAGGAGCGCCTGGTGCGGGCGATGACCCGGCTCTGGGCGCAGTCGCTGGGGCTGCCGGCTCCTCGCTGACCCGGCCGCAGCCGGCCGGGTCAGCGAGGGTGCGGCTCAGCCGGTGATGCGGGTGCTCAGCGTGCCGATGCCCTCGATCGTCACCGCGATCTCGTCGCCGCGCTGCAGCGAGCCCACCCCGGCCGGGGTACCGGTCAGCACCACGTCGCCGGGCAGCAGCGTCATCGCCTGGCTGACCCAGGAGACGCACGCCGCGACGTCGCGGAGCATGTCGGCGGTCGTGCCGTCCTGCCGCAGCTCGCCGTTGACGGTCGACTTCAGCGACAGCGCCGAGGGGTCGATCTCGGTCTCCACCCACGGGCCGAGCGGGCACGAGCCGTCGAAGCCCTTGCCGCGGGTCCACTGCCCCTCGGACTTCTGGATGTCCCGCATGGTCAGGTCGTTGGCCACCGTGTAGCCGAGGACGACGCCGGTGACGTCCTCCTCCGCGACGGCGACGCACCGCTTCCCGATGACGACGGCCAGCTCGCCCTCGTAGTGCAGGTCGGAGGTGAGCGCCGGGTACGGGACGTCGGCGTCCGGCCCGACCACGGCGGTGGAGGGCTTGAGGAACACGATCGGGATCGCGGGCACCTCGTTGCCGAGCTCCTTGGCGTGCTCGGCGTAGTTCCGCCCGAGGGCGACGACCTTGCTCGGCTCGACCGGCGCCAGCAGGGTGACCTCGGCCAGCGGCGTGCGCTCGCCGGTGCGCCGGGCACCGTCGAAGGGCGTCCCCTCGAGCCGGTCGACGGTGGCGGCGTCACCCTCGCCCTCGACCGCGCCGTAGGCGGGCGTGCTGTTGTCCGGAGTGGTGTATCGGACGATGCGCATCAGATGGCCCGAACCAGTCCGCCGTCGACGAGCAGGTTCTGCCCGGTGAGGTAGGTGTTGGCGCCGGAGACGAGGAAGGCGGCGACCCGGCCGA
>NZ_VNHW01000002.1 GCF_008124835.1 Blastococcus xanthinilyticus
AAACGCTGCCTCAAGCGCTACATCGCCCGCGAGCTCTACCGACGCCTCGAATCACCACCGCTCGCGGCTTGACCCGTCATAGGAGCGTCCTGATCGTTCCGGGTCCTGGCTCAGCACCGACGGTGAGCCAGGACCCCGTCAGGTGAGCCAGGACCCCGTCAGGTGAGCCAGGACCCCGTCAGGTGAGCCAGGACGCCCGTTGGTTGCCGGGGACGCCGGTCAGCTGCCGGGGACGAGCATCCCGGCACCGACGGTGGCGTTGGTCGCCTCGTCGACGAGGATGAACCGGCCGGTCACCCGGTTGCGGGCGTAGTCGTCGACGAACAGCGGCTGGGTGGTCCGCAGCCGCACGCGGCCGATGTCGTTGAGCCCGAGCTCCCCGGCGTCCGGCTGCCGGTGCAGGGTGTTGACGTCGAGCCGGTACTGCACGTCCTTGACCATGGCGCGCACCGTGCGGGTCGTGTGCTTGACCGCCAGCCGCTGCCGCGGGCGCAGCGGCTCGTCGGTCATCCAGCACACCAGCGCGTCGAGGTCCTGCGTCACGTGCGGGGCGTTGGCCGGGCGGCAGATCAGGTCGCCGCGGGAGACGTCGAGGTCGTCGGCGAGGCGCACGGTCACCGCCATCGGCGCGAAGGCCTCGTCCACCGGGCCGCGGGGGCCGTCGATGCCGGCGATCGTCGTCGTCAGCCCGCTGGGCAGCACCTGCACCTCGTCGCCGGTGCGCAGCACGCCGCTGGCGACCGTGCCGGCGTAGCCCCGGTAGTCGTGGTGGGTGTCGGACTGCGGGCGCACCACGTACTGCACCGGGAAGCGGACGTCGACCAGGTTGCGATCGCTGGCCACGTGCACGTGCTCGAGGTGGTGCAGCAGCGAGGACCCCTCGTACCAGGGGGTGTTCTCCGACCGGCGGACGACGTTGTCGCCGCGCAGCGCCGAGATGGGGACGACGGTGAGGTCGGGGACGTCGAGCTTGGCGGCGAACGCGGTGAACTCGTCGCGGATCGCCTCGAAGGTCGCCTCCGACCAGTCGACGAGGTCCATCTTGTTGACCGCGACCACCAGGTGCGGCACCCGCAGCAGCGAGGCGAGGAAGGCGTGCCGCCGGCTCTGCTCCAGCATCCCCTTGCGGGCGTCGACCAGCACGATCGCCAGGTCGGCCGTGGAGGCGCCGGTGACCATGTTGCGGGTGTACTGCACGTGGCCGGGGGTGTCGGCCAGGATGAAGGTGCGCCGCGGGGTGGCGAAGTAGCGGTAGGCGACGTCGATGGTGATGCCCTGCTCGCGCTCGGCCCGCAGGCCGTCGGTGAGCAGGGCCAGGTTCACGTAGTCACCGCCGGCACTGGCCCGCTCGACCGCCGCGTACTGGTCCTCGAACACGGCCTTGCTGTCGTACAGCAGCCGGCCGATCAGCGTGCTCTTGCCGTCGTCGACGGAGCCCGCGGTGGCGATCCGGAGGATGTCCTTGCGGGCGACCGCGAGGTCGTGCGCCTGCTCGGCGGCGGCCGAGTGGACGTCGATCGGGGCGAGGGGGTGGGCGCCCGGCTGGGCGGCGGTCTCGGTGCCCATCAGAAGTAGCCCTCCTTCTTCCGGTCCTCCATGGCGGCGTCGCTGACCTTGTCGTCGCCCCGGGTCGCGCCCCGTTCGGTCATGCGGGTCACGGCGATCTCGGCGATGACCTCGTCGACCGTCGTGGCGGTCGACGGTACGGCCGCCGTCAGGTTCGCGTCGCCGACGGTGCGGTACCGCACGCTCTGCCGGCGGACCTGCTCGCCCTCGCGCGGGGAGATGAACTCGTTGACCGCGTAGAGCATCCCCTGGCGCTCCACGACCTCGCGCTCCTCGGCGAGGTAGAGCGGCGGGATGGCGATCTCCTCGTGGGCGATGTACTGCCAGATGTCGAGCTCGGTCCAGTTCGACAGCGGGAAGACCCGGATCGACTCGCCCAGGTGGATCCGGCCGTTGTAGAGGTCCCACAGCTCGGGGCGCTGGTTCTTCGGGTCCCACTGGCCGAACTCGTCGCGGAAGGAGAACACCCGCTCCTTGGCCCGCGCCTTGTCCTCGTCGCGCCGGGCGCCGCCGAACAGCGCGGTGAAGCCGTGCTCCTCCACCGCGTCGAGCAGCACCGGGGTCTGGATGCGGTTGCGGGAGCCGTTGGGCTCCTCCTTGACCGTGCCGGCGGCGATGGCGTCGGGCACGGAGGCGACGACCAGCTGCACGCCGAGCTCGGCCACCCGCTTGTCGCGGAACTCCAGCACCTCGGGGAAGTTCAGCCCGGTGTCCACGTGCATCACCGGGAACGGGATGCGGGCCGGCGCGAACGCCTTGCGGGCGAGCTCCAGCATCACGATGGAGTCCTTGCCGCCGGAGAAGAGCAGCACCGGCCGCTCGAGCTCGGCGACGACCTCGCGGATCACGTGGATGGACTCGGCCTCCAGCGTCTCCAGCTGGCTCAGCCGGTAGTCGGGGGTCCTCATGCGGGCGTGCTCCGGAGGCTCGGGATCAGGTGGTCCTACCGCACCGGCCAACTCCATCGACTTGGTGCGGATTCCCGACCAGTGTCCGCTATCGCGCCGCGCGCACCGCAGCCAGCACCTCGTCGGCCAGCTCGGGACGGACCACGACGAGGTCCGGAAGGGCGGGGTCGGGCCCGTTGTAGACCAGCGGCGAGCCGTCGAGCCGGCAGGTGACCAGGCCGGCGGCCCGGGCGACGGCGACCGGTGCGGCGGAGTCCCACTGGTACATGCCGCCGGAGTGCACGTAGGCGTCGGCCTCCCCGCGGACGACGGCCAGCGTCTTGTAGCCGGCCGAGCCGAGCGGGACCAGCCGGCCGCCGAGGGTGGTCGCCACCGCCTCGGCCTCGGCCGGTGGGCGGGTCCGGCTCACGGCGATCCGGACCGGTCCGTCCGGACGGGCGGGGAGCGCGGGCGCCGGATCGGTCCCGTGCACCTCGCCGAGGGCGGGCAGCGCGACGGCGGCGGCCGCCAGCTCCCCCCGGACCCACAGGGCCACGTGCACCGCCCAGTCGGCGCGCCCGGGGGCCGAGTACTCCCGGGTGCCGTCGAGCGGGTCGACGATCCACACCCGGTCGGCCGACAGCCGCCGGGCGTCGTCGGTGGCCTCCTCGCTGAACACCACGTCCCCGGGCCGCTCGGCCGCCAGGACCGCGGCGATCGCCCGCTGGCCGGCCGCGTCGCCGGCGTCCCCGAGCGGCCGGCCGGTCCGGCCGGACGAGCGCAGCGGCAGCAGCGCGTCGGCCGCCGCGCGGGCGGCCAGCCGGGCGACCTCGACGTCGGCGTCCACGCCCGTCAGCGCTGCGGCTCGACGGCGGTGGCGTCGCCGGCGTTGCCCGGCGGGCGGTGGGTCCCGGAGGCGTCGGTGACCGAGCCGAAGTAGCTGGCCAGCTTCTCCGGGCGCGGCATGACGAAGATGCCGCGGGCCTCGACCAGGGGCTGGTCCGGCGCGTCGGCCAGGGCGATCGTCCCGGCGATGACCGACTTGCGGCCCGAGGTCTCCTCGACCCAGCCGCGGAACGCCAGCGGGCGGCCGAGGGGCACCGGTCCGCGGTAGTCCAGCTCCAGGTGGGCGGTCATGCCCCACAGCCCGTTGACGGCGGCCGTGTCACCCAGCACCTGGTCCATGAAGAGCGCGCTCATCCCACCGTGCAGGAAGGTGGGCGGCCCCTCGTAGGCCGCGCCGAGGGTGGCCTCGGCGGTGACCACGCCGTCGGTCACGCGGAAGCGCAGCGGCGGGGCGATGCCGTTGGCCACGCCGCTGACCGGGTTGAACGTCCGCCGCCGGGCGGCGGGGTCGTCCAGCCGCGGCAGCTGGGAGAGGGGACGGCGCGGGCCCTCGAGCTCGCCGGTCGCCGCGCGCACGAGATCGGTGGCCGCGCGCACCGCCGCCGCGTCGGCCGTGGTGGTCGCCGAGAGCTCGATCAGCGCGCGCAGCGCGGCGGCCAGCTCGACCGAGGCGGTCATCAGCTCGCCGTCGGCGGGTGCGGCGGTGTCGGGGGAGCCGTCGGTCGTCGTCACCGGCAGATCGTCGCAAGCGCGCTCAGCCGGTGGGCGTGCCACCCCCGGGCGGGCCGCCGCGGGGCAGCCGCACGGTGACCGCGAGACCGGCCCCCGGCGCGGTCTCCAGGGACGCCGATCCGCCGTGCGCGGCGGCGAGGGAGGAGACGATGGCCAGGCCCAGCCCGGTGCCGCCGGCCTCGCGGGTGCGGGAGGTGTCCGCCCGGTAGAACCGCTCGAAGGCGCGCGCCGCGTCGTCGGCGGCCATGCCCGGCCCCTGGTCGGCGACCCGGAGCAGCAGCACGTCGGGGGCGGCCGGGTCCTGGGCCACGGAGACCTGCACCCGCGTGCCCGGCGGGGTGTGGGTGAGGGCGTTGGTGATCAGGTTGCCGACGACCTGGCGCAGCCGGCTCTCGTCCCCGACGACCACCGGCGCGTCGGTCAGCGACTCGTCGAGGTGCAGGCTGATCGGCCGGGCCGGCTGGACGGCCCGCGCGTCGTGCACGGCGTCGCCGGCGATCGCGGCGAGGTCCACCGGCCGCAGGTTGAGCGGGCGCTGCTGGTCCATCCGGGCGAGCAGCAGGAGGTCCTCGACCAGCACGCCCATCCGGGCGCCCTCGGACTCGATCCGCTCCATGAGCCGGCGGACGTCGCTCTCGGAGCGGACCGCGCCCTGCCGGTAGAGCTCGGCGAACCCCCGGATGGAGGTCAGCGGGGTGCGCAGCTCGTGGCTGGCGTCGGCGACGAACCGGCGCATCCGGTGCTCGGAGCCGCGGGCCTGCTCCTCGGAGGCTTGCTGGGCGCGGAAGGCGCTCTCGATGCGGGCGAGCATGCCGTTGAGCGCGGTGGAGAGGCGGCCCACCTCGGTGCGCTCGTCGCCGATCGGCACCCGCCGGGAGAGGTCGCCCGCGGCGATGGCCCGGGCGGTCTGCTCGACGTCGGCCAGGGGGCGCAGGCTGTTGCGGACGAGCACGTACCCGGCGGCGGCCAGCAGGGTCAGCACGATCAGGCCGACGACGGCCTCGATGCGGACCAACCGGCCGATGGCCGCCTCGGTGGCCTTCAGGTCGGTGCCGACGACGAGGGTGTAGCCGCCGGGCAGCTCCGCGGTGGCCATCCGCCAGTCCGTGCGGCCGCCGGTGCGCACGCTCATCGGCCCGTCGTCCTGGCGGAGCCGGGCCACGTCCCGGGGGTCCAGCTCGGGGACGTCGCCGTACCGCCCGCGGGGCGCGGCCAGGACGAGCGGCAGGTCGTCCTCGGGCGCGAGGCAGGCGACGTAGGCGGGGCTGGGCTGCGGCCACGCCGGCGGGTCGAGGCAGGCCTCCGCCAGGCCGGGCAGCCGCTCGTAGGCGTGCAGGTTGTCGACCAGCTCGGTGTCCCGCTGGTCCTGGAGGTAGGTCTTCAGCAGGTAGGTCGCGGTGAAACCGGTGACCGCCAGCGCCGCGGCCACCAGCACGACCAGCAGCGCGACCAGCGTCACCCGGAGCGGGACCCGGCTGCCCAGGGGTCCCGCGGGGGCGCCGCCCGCGCTCGGGTCAGGAGCCACGCGGCAGGCGCAGCGTGTAGCCCACGCCGCGGATGGTCTGCAGCAGCCGGGGCTCGGTGGTGTCGATCTTGCGGCGCAGGTAGGAGATGTAGGACTCCACGACGTTGGCCTCGCCGTTGAAGTCGTAGTTCCACACGTGGTCGAGGATCTGCGCCTTCGACAGCACCCGTCCGGCGTTGGCCATCAGGTAGCGCAGCAGCTTGAACTCGGTGGGGGAGAGGCTGATGACCTCGCCGGCCTTGATGACCTCGTGGGTCTCCTCGTCGAGCTCGATGTCGGCGAAGGTGAGCCGCGGCGCCTCCGCCGCGCGCTGCGCGCCGGTGGTGCGCCGGAGCACGGCCCGGATGCGGGCGACGACCTCGTCCAGGCTGAACGGCTTGGTGACGTAGTCGTCGCCGCCCAGCGTGAGGCCGGAGATCTTGTCCTCGGCGGCGTCGCGGGCGGTCAGGAACAGCACGGGGGTGTGCCGCCCGGTCTCGCGCAGCCGCCGGACGACGCCGAAGCCGTCGAGTCCGGGCATCATCACGTCGAGCACCAGCAGGTCCGGCCGGAAGGACGCGGCGAGCGCGAGGGCCTGCTGGCCGTCCGCGGCAGTGGCCACCTCGAAGCCGGCGTAGCGCAGGCTCGCCGACAGCAGCTCCCGGATGTTCGGCTCGTCGTCCACCACGAGCAGGCGCGCCTCCGGAGCGGTGCCGCCCGTGGGCTGGTTCCCGGCCACTGCGCCTCCGGTCCCGTGTACCGATGTGGTGGTCATGGTCCGAGGATCGAGGTCCCCGCTGCGCTGGAACTGGACGCTACCTGTGAACGTGCTGGGAGCGCTGCCCTGTGCCCGGGTCAGCCCGCGGGCGCCATCGCCCGCCCGCGCCGCCAGTAGCCGATCGCGTGGTGCTGGGCCCGGCCCAGGCCCCAGCGGCCCCGCAGGTCGGCCCGGATGGTGCGCACCGCCGCGGACTCCGCGCCCACCCAGGCGAAGACGTCCTCGCCCTCGGGCCGGTCGAGCGCCGCGACGGCGTCGGCCAGCAGGGTGGTCTCCCCGGGCGCCGTCGCTCCGCGGTGCAGCCAGCGCACTGCGACGCCCGGGGGAGCGGTCAGCGGCTGCTCCTCCTCGGGGCCGGCGACCTCCAGGAGGGCGATCCCGCTCGTGTCCGGCGCGAGGGCCGCCAGGAGCCGGCTGATCGCGGGCAGGGCGGTCTCGTCGCCGGCCAGCAGCACCCAGCGGGCGGGGCGCTCCGCGAGCGAGGCGGCCCCGGCGACGGCGAGCAGGGCACCCGGCCGTGCGGCGGCGGCCCAGGAGGCCGCCGGCCCGTCGCCGTGGAGCACGAAGTCGATGTCGATCTCGCCCGCTCCCGGGTCCTGCCGGCGGGCCGTGTAGCTGCGCAGCGCGACGCCGTGGCTGCCCTGGGGCCAGACGATCCGGCCGTCGCGCTGCACCTGCGGCCAGTGCGGCGCGGCGTCGTCCACCCGGGGCACGAGCAGGTTCACCGTCGGCCCGGCGGCCGCGACCGCCTCGGCGGTGCCGCGGAGGGTGACCCGGCGGACCGACGGCGTCACGTCGGTGACGCCGACGACGGTGAGGACGTCGACCGGGCGCAGGCCCTCGACGAAGGCGGCGTCAGCTGGTGTCACGCCTGCCGAGCCTAGGAGGACGGCGCCTCGGCGCCGGCGATGTGTGTCGGCCGCCCGCTCCGGGCACGGCAGGGGCAGCACCGTCCGCGACCGGGGAGAGGCCATGTCCGACGACCTGAAGAAGGGTGACCACGTCACCTGGAAGAGCCACGGGAGCGAGACCGAGGGCACGGTGGAACGGAAGATCACCTCCGACACCGAGGCCTCCGGCCGCACCGTGCGCGCCAGCGAGGACGACCCGCAGTACGAGGTGAAGAGCGACAAGAGCGGCAAGACCGCGGTGCACAAGCCCGGCGCGCTCGACGAGGCCTGACCCTGCCGCGGGCGGAACCACGACCCGGCGCCGCCGGGCCCGAGACACACTGGAGGCACACGTGACCGAGTCCGCAGGCGACTTCGCCGGCTCGCGCAGCACCAAGCACAACCCGCGGCTCGACGAGGAGCTCGAGCACGAGACCCAGGGCATGATGAAGGCCGAGCGGGCCACCCGCGCACACGAGTGGCGCGAGGTCGAGCCGGTCGCCGAGGGCGAGCCGGACATCGACGCGGACCCGGCCGGCACGCTGACCGGCGGGGTGCCGGTGGGGATGACGGAGGACGCCGTCGTCGCGCGGGCCGAGCTGGCCCGCTGGCTGGACCGCGCCGACTTCCCGAGCACCGGCCCCGAGCTGGTCGAGGCCGCCCGGGACCACCGCGCCCCCGACGTCGTCGCCGCCGAGCTGGAGCGGCTGCCGGAGGGGCAGACCTTCGAGCGGATCGGCGACGTCGTCCGAGCGCTGGGTTACCCGACCGAGACCGGTCCGGGACCGGGCGCCGACGGCCCCTGAGCGCCGGCCGCGGGAGGGCGCCGGCTCAGGCGCCGGCGCCCTCCCGCGCCTCGTCGTCGGCGATCTCCTCGGCTCCCCGCCGGCGGAACAGCTTGGAGCCGGGGAACCCCTTCACGATCCGGCGCATGTCCTGCACGGTGTCGACGAGGTCGTGCACGTCGGTGCCCACGCTCTCCAGGCCCTCCAGCACGGGCAGGATGTCCTCGTCGAGGTGCGTGAGCAGCCGGGGCAGCCGGTCGATCAGCGTGATCAGCGCGTCGACCTCGGAGGCGTCGAACGACGCCGCCAGCCGGCGGATCGACGGGGCGAGCGCGACCAGGGCCGGCTCGTAGTCGGTCACCAGCGGGGCGATCCGTCCGACCATCTCCTCGCCCTGGCCCAGCAGCCCGCCGGCCTGCCCGAGCAGGCCTTCGGCGCGCCCCACGACCACGTCTCCCCGGCCGAGCGTCCCGCCGGCCTGCTCGATCGCGTCGTCTGCGCGGCCGCGGGTGGTGTCCATGTCGGTGATGGCTTGGTCGGCGCGGCCGCGGGTGGTGTCCATGTCGGTGATGGCTTGGTCGGCGCGGCCGCGGGTGGTGTCCATGTCGGTGATGGCTTGGTCCGCGCGTTCCCGGGTGGCGCCGAGGTCGGTGATGGCGTCCTCGGCGCGGCCCCGGGTGCTCATCAGGTCGGTGATCGCGCCGTCGGCCCGTTCGCGGGTGGCCCCGAGCTCGGTGATCGCGTCGTCCGCGCGACCCCGGGTGGCCTCGAGGTCGGTGATCGCCTGGTCGGCGCGGGCGCGGGTGGTGTCGAGCCCGGTGATGGCCTCGTCGGCGCGGCCCCGGGTGGCGTCGAGCCCGGTGATGGCTTCGTCGGCGCGGTCGAGGGCGCCGTTCATCCGGTCCAGTGCGCCGTCGACCCGGTCGACGACCGTCTCGACCCGGCCCACCACGCCGTTCACCCGCTCCAGGAGCTCCTCCAGGGAACCGAGCGCGCCGGCCGCGCGGGGCACCAGCGCGACGGCCTCGCCGACGCCGTCCCGCAGGCTCTCCACCAGGGCGATGACGTCGGAGGGACCGGGCACGGAAGGCAGGCGCACCGGGAGGACGCTACGCATCCCCCCGGTGGGCCACCATTCGGTTGCCTGCATCCCGCAGCCGTTCCTGCCGCGCGTCGGCGTGGCGGAGGCGCCGACGCCCGTATCGTGGACCGACGGGACACGTACGTGCGGACGACGAGAAGGTGTCGACACCTGTGGGCGATCAGCCGACGCGGAACGGTGCGGGCGACCGCGACGTCCCCGGGCGCTCCCGCCGCGCACGGACCGCCGAGGGTGGCACCGCCGAGCCGGTGACCGTCGAGCAGCTCCTCGCGCGGCAGGGTGGCGCCGTCGGCAGCCGACGCGCCGCCCGGCGCGGTCACGCCGATCCCGATCCCGGGCCCCGGCGCGCGGCGGAACGACCGGAGCCGAGCCGCAGGCCCGACCGCCGCCCGGCCCGGCCCGGTGACGCCGGGGCGGCGGAAGACGCGGGTGGCCCGTCGGTCCGCGCCGGGCTGCCCCCCGTCCCCGCGCGTCCCGGGGCGGCGCAGCCCGGCTCCCCGTCGGCACAGCCCGGGTTCCCGCCGGTCCCGTCGGCGCAGTCCGCCGTCCACCCGGGTCCATCGGCCCAGAACGGCCTGCCGCCGGTGCCCGGGGCGGCCCGCGCACCGGTCGTCCACGGCTCGTCCGCTGCGCCGCCCGCTGCTCCACCCGCCGGCGGCCCGGCCGTCTGGGCGCCGGACGAGCGACCGTCCCGGCGCAGCGGCCCCGTCCCACCGCTGCCCGGCCTGGCCCCGCCGCCGTCCTCCGGTGCGACCCGGCGCCGCCCGCCCGCGGAACGCCCCCCGCGCAGCCCCCGCCGGCGCCGGCTCGTTCGCGTGGCGACCGCCCTGGCCGGGATCGTCGGCGTCGTCGTCCTCTACCACCTGGCGCTGTACTTCTACGTCGACCAGCGCATCGACCGGGTCGACGCGCTGGCCCTCGACGGGCCGGAGGTGCTCGCGCCGGAGCTGCAGGAAGCCGCGGAGACCTACCTCGTCGTGGGCAGCGGCATCCCCGACCAGACCGGGGCCGCCTCGATCGCCACCCTGGTGGTCTCGGTGGCCGCCGACGGCGAGCGCGCGGTGCTGGTGAGCGTCCCGCCCACCACCCTCGTGGACACCCCCACCTGCCGGACCCCCGACGGTGACCTGCGCAACCCGGTCACCGAGGCGTTCGCCAGCTCGCTGCTGGACGGCGGGCCGGCGTGCATGGTCCGTGCGGTGCAGCAGCTCTCCGGGCTGCGGATCGACCACTACCTCGGCGTCGACCTCGCGCAGCTGCCGGGCATGGTGGACGCGCTGGGCGGCGTCCCGGTCTGCGTGGTGCCCTCGGAGGCGATCGCCGCCGCCGCCGTCCCCCCGCCGGCGGGGCCGTCCGAGCTCTCCGCGAGCGGCGCCTCCGGCTTCCTCGAGCCGGGGGACACCGGTACGGACGTCACGGGTGCGGCCGTCGCCGAGCGGGCCCAGCGGCTGCTGACCTCCACGATGCGGGCCGCGATGTCCACCGACACCCTGCTCGACCCGATCGCGCTCACCCGCTTCCTGAACCGCGCCTCCGACGCCCTCACCCTCGACGCGCAGACGACGCTGGGGGACCTGCGGGTGCTGGCGAGCACCCTGGGCGATCTCTCCGGCGATGCGGTGCAGCGGGCCGGTCTGCCGGTGGCGGAGGTCGGCTACGTCCCGGCCGGCTCCGACCAGGCGTTCGTCGTCCTCGACGGGCCGGCGACCCGCAGCCTCTTCGACGAGGTCATCGACGGGACCCAGCTGCCGGCCGAGGTGCTCGAGGGGCAGCGCGCCGAGGAGGTCGCGGAGGCGGCTGCTGCGGAAGCGGCCGCGGAGGCCGGGGGGACGGAGGCCGCCCCCGCACCGGAGGTCGCGGAGCCGGCCGGCCCCGATCCGCTCACGGTTCCGCAGGCGGAGATCACCGTCGACGTCCTCAACGGGACCGGGACCACCGGGCTGGCGGCGACGGTCGCCGACGCGCTGCGGGCGCAGGGGTTCGGCGTCGGCACGGTCGGCAACGAGTCGGGCACCGTCAACGAGAGCGTCGTCCGGTACGGCCCGGCGGCGCTGGAGCGGGCGCGGACCGTGGCCGCGGCGGTGCCCGGATCGGTGCTCCAGCCGAGCGACTCCATCGGTGACTCGGTGCAGCTGGTGATCGGCCCCGGGTACACCACCGTCGTCCCGGTGGAGATCGGGGCGGCGCCGGTGGCTGAGCCGGTGGCCCCGGACACGCCGACGGCCGCCCCCGAGCCGGAGGCGGCCGCCGTCACCTGCTGAAGCAGGGCTCGTGGCCGCGGTGAGCAGGGTCGTGAGGAGTGGGGCCCGGAGGGTTCCGCGACCGAGCGACGGTCGCGCTCCGGGCGCGGGGGGACGGCACGTGGCCGCGGTGAGCAGGGTCGTGAGGAGTGGGGCCGGGAGGGTTCCGCGACCGAGCGACGGTCGCGCTCCGGGCGCGGGGGGACGGCACGTGGCCGCGGTGCGATCCGGAGGATCGCCGTGTCTCAGCCGAAGCGGCCGGAGATGTAGTCCTCCGTGGCCTTCTCGTCCGGGTTGCTGAAGATCTTCTCGGTCGGGTTGAACTCGATCAGCCGGCCGGGCTGGCCGACGCCGTTGAGGTTGAAGAACCCGGTCTGCTCGCTCACCCGCGCGGCCTGCTGCATGTTGTGCGTGACGATCACGATGGTGAACCGCTCCTTGAGCTCGGCCATGAGGTCCTCGATGGCGAGCGTGGAGATCGGGTCCAGGGCAGAGCACGGCTCGTCCATGAGCAGCACGTCGGGCTCCACGGCGATCGCCCGGGCGATGCACAGCCGCTGCTGCTGCCCGCCGGAGAGGCCCGAGCCGGGGCGGTCGAGGCGGTCCTTGACCTCGGCCCAGAGGTTGGCGCCACGCAGCGACTTCTCGACGACCTCGTCGGCCTCGGCCTTCTTCATCCGCTTGCTGTTCAGCCGGTTGCCGGCGATGACGTTGTCGTAGATCGACATCGTCGGAAACGGGTTGGGGCGCTGGAAGACCATGCCGATCGAGCGGCGCACGTCGACGGGGTCGGTGTCGGCGGCGTACAGGTCCTGGCCGTCCATGACGACCTTGCCCTCGACGCGGGCGCCGGGCAGCACCTCGTGCATCCGGTTCAGCGAGCGGAGGAACGTCGACTTGCCGCAGCCGGACGGCCCGATCAGCGCGGTGATGCTGCGCGGCTCGATGGCGACGTTGACGCCCTCCACGGCCAGGAAGTTGCCGTAGTAGATGTTGAGGTCGGAGACCTCGATGCGCTTGGCCACGTGCGTGTCCTCTGGTCGGTCGGAGCGTCGGTCCCGGTCAGTGACCGGTCTTGGGAGCGAAGAAGCGGCTGATCAGGCGAGCCACGATGTTGAGCGCCATGACAATGATGATGAGCAGCAGCGCCGCCGTCCAGGCCCGGTCGAGGAAGGCCTGGGCGTCCACGCCCGGCTGGGTGAGCTGGTAGTAGGCGAAGACCGGCAGCGTCGCCATCCGGCCGTCGAAGGGGTTGAGGTTGGTGCCGGTGATCAGCCCGACGGTCACCAGCAGCGGTGCCGTCTCACCGACGACGCGGGCGACGGCCAGCGTGACCCCGGTGCCCAGGCCGGCGATGGCGGTGGGCAGGACGACCTTGACGACGGTGCGCCACTTGGGCACCCCGAGGGCGTAGCTGGCCTCCCGCAGCTCGTTCGGGACGAGCTTGAGCACCTCCTCGCAGGACCGGACGACCACCGGGATCATCAGCACCGAGAGGGCCACGGCGCCCATGACGCCGAGCCGGATGCCGTTGCCGAAGATCAGGGTGAACAGCGCGAAGGCGAAGAGACCGGCGACGATCGACGGGATGCCGGTCATGACGTCGACGAAGAAGGTGATCGACTTCTTCAGCCGCCCGGAGCCGTACTCCACGAGGTAGATCGAGGTGAGCAGCCCGATCGGCACGGAGATGGCCGCGGCCAGCGCCGTGATGATCAGCGTCCCGAGGATCGCGTGGTAGGCGCCACCGCCCTCACCGACGACCCGGAACATGGAGTTGGTGAAGAACTGGCCGTCGAAGCGGGCCAGGCCCTTGTCGAGCACGGTGTAGACCAGCGAGACCAGCGGCACCATCGCGACGGCGAAGGCCGTGGTGACCAGCGCGGTCACCAGTCGGTCGGTGGCCTTGCGCCGGCCCTCGACGGCCCGCGACCCGGCGTACACGGCCAGCGTGCCCAGGACGGCGCCGTAGAAGACGGTCAGCGCCAGGCTGAAGCCGGTCAGCGCCGACAGCAGGGCGCCGACCGCCACGCCGGCGGCGTAGAGCGCGAGCGGCGCCAGCCGGGGCAGCTTGCGTCGGTGACGGATCGGGCCGCTCGGCTCCTCGGCGGCCCGGACCGGGGACTGGGTCTCGAGGCTCATCAGTTGGCTCCGGAGAAGTCGGCGCGGCGGTTGACGATCCACCGGGCGAGCATGTTGACCGCCAGGGTGATGAGGAAGAGGACCAGGCCACTGGCGATCAGGGTGTTCACGTCCAGCCCGGTGGCCTCCGGAAAGCGGAGCGCGATGTTCGACGCGATCGTCGACGGGCTGGAGTTGCTGATCAGGTTGAGCGTCGCGGCGGCGCCACCGGACAGCACGATGGCCACGGCCATCGTCTCGCCCAGCGCGCGGCCCAGCCCCAGCATCGCGCCGGCGATGACGCCGGACTTGCCGTAGGGAATCACCGCCATCTTGATCATCTCCCAGCGGGTCGCACCCAGGGCGAGCGCGGCCTCGCGGTGCAGCGCGGGCGCCTGGATGAACACCTCGCGGGAGATGGCCGAGATGATCGGCAGGATCATGACCGCGAGCACGAGGCCGACGGTGAACATCGTCCGGCCGGTGTTGGACGCCGGCCCGGCGAACAGCGGGATCCAGCCGAGGTACTCGGCGGCCCACTCGTGGAAGGGCAGCAGGGCCGGAGCCAGCACGGTCAGGCCCCAGAAGCCGTAGACGACGCTCGGGATAGCGGCCAGCAGGTCGATCACGTACCCCAGCGCGGCGGCGACCCGGCGGGGCGCGTAGTAGGCGACGTACAGCGCGATCGCGACGGCGAGCGGGGTCGCGACCAGGAGCGCGAGGACGGCCGCGAGGAGCGTGCCGACCACGAGCGGCGCGATGTAGCCGGCCAGTCCGGCGCCGCCGGGGATGTCCTCGGCGGGTGCGACCAGCGCCGGGAGCGCCCTGCTGATGAGGAAGGCGGCCACACCGGCGAGGACCAGGAGGATGAAGATCCCGGAGCCCTTGGCGCTCGCGGCGAAGAGGCGGTCGCCCGGCCGGCGCACCGTGCGCTGCCCGGGGGGTTCGGTCGGGGCCTTCGTGGCGGTCACCGCTGCTCCGTCGGAGTTCGTGGATCCGGGTCGTCGTGGTCCTGTGCCCGGGGTCCGGGCGGTGCGATGGCCCGGGACGTCGGTACGACGTCCCGGGCCATCGCGGCGGGCTGGATCAGCTCGCGGCGGTGATGGCGTCGATCGCGCCCTGCGCCTGCTCGCGCAGTGCGTCGGAGATCGGCGCGTTGCCGGCATTCTCCTCGGCGGCCTGCTGGCCCGCCTCGCTGATGACGTACTCCATGAAGGCCTTCACGTTGTCAGCGGTGCCCTGGTCGTCGTACTCGATGCAGCCGACGTGGTAGCTGACCAGCACGATCGGGTACTCGCCCGAGCCCTCGGTCTGGCGGTTCAGCTCGATGGCGAAGTCGTACTCGCCGCGACCCTCGACGGCCGGGGAGTTCTCGACGACGGCGGAGGCGGACTCGGCGCTGGGTGCGACGAAGTCCTCACCGACCGCGATGTTGGCCACGCCCAGGTTCTCGGTGCGGCTGGCGTCGGCGTAGACGATCGCGCCGGGGGTCTGCCCCGCGACGCTGACGACACCGGAGGTGCCGCTGGCGGCCTCGCCGCCGGGGAGCGGCCAGACGCCGTCGGGCTCGGCGGTCCAGACGTCACCGGCGGTCTGGAACAGGTAGTCGGTGAAGTTCTCCGTGGTGCCCGAGTCGTCGGAACGGTGCACGGGGGTGATGGCCTGGTCCGGCAGGGTGGCGTCCGGGTTGTCCGCGGCGATCGCCGGGTCGTTCCAGTTGGTGATCGTCCCGGAGAAGATGTTCGCGATGGTGGCCGCCGAGAGGTTGAGGTCCTCGACGCCTTCCAGGTTGTAGGCGACCGCGATCGGGGAGATGTAGTTCGGCAGCTCGAAGACCTCGCCACCGGCGCAACGCTCCTGCGCGGCCGTCAGCTCCTCCTCGTCCAGCGCGGCGTCCGAGCCGGCGAAGTCGACGGCGCCGCTGATGAACTGCTCGCGGCCGGCGCCGGAGCCCTCGGGGGCGTAGCTGAAGTTGACGTCCGGGTACTCGCCCTGGAAACCGGCCTGCCAGGCCTCCATGGCTGCCTGCTGGCTGCTGGCACCGGCGCCGACGAGGTCGCCGCTGAGCGAGGCCTCGCCACCGCCGGTGTCTCCGCCGGCGGTCTCGGTCTCGTTCGATGCACCGCAGGCGGCGAGCGCGAGGGTGCTCGCCAGCGCCACGGTGAGCGTGGTGGCGCGCGTCTTCGTGCTGAGCTTCAACTCAGGGCCTCTCAGGTTCGCCCGGACCTTTTCCGGGCAGCGTGGGACCGACGAGAGGGACGGTAGGGAGCCCAGGTGGCTGCTCGGCCCAGGTCAGGTGAACGGCCGGTGAACGGGCGCCGAGGACTCAGATGATCATGGGTGGCGAGCGTCACCTTAGCCTCGGAACGGTCGTTCGCGCACGTGCACGAGCGTGTCCCGCGGTGCGGAGCCGCGGTCCGCGCCGGTGCCTCAGGCGGCGTCGGGCACCCCGCGACGCGGTTGCCCGGGGGGCCGGCCGGCGGCCGGTGCCCAGCTCCGTGCCGCGCCCGGGCGGACCACCGCGACCGGCCGCCCGGTCCCGGCCACCTGCGCCACGGCGTGCTGGGCGAGGGCGGCGAGGGCGCGGCGGCCGCCGGCGGACGCGTCCAGGGCCGGCAGGAGGTGCACCTCGACCACGAGGTCCCGCAGGGCGGCGATCCGGACGATGCTCCCCAGCAGGGTGCCGTCGCGGACCTGGGCGGGCAGCGCGGGCGCCGGCACCCCGCCGGCGCGGTGCCGGATCGCGACAGGGCAGACCAGCGCGCCGGCGTCCACCGCGGCCTGGAAGAACGGCGGGGAGAACCGCCCCGGCCCGGACCGGCGGGTGGCGCTGCTCCCTGGCCGCACGGAGATCGGCTCGCCCCGGCGCAGCAGCGCAGCGGCCCGGTCGACGGCGGCGGCCACCGAGCGGGGCCGGTCGCGGGAGACCGGGATCGCGCCGAGCCGCCGCGCCAGGCCGCCGACGAGCGCGCGGTCGCCGATCGCGGCGTCCGCCACGGGCGTCGCCCGGACGGCGACGAGCAGCGCCAGCTCGTCCAGCCACGTGCCGGAGTCGCTCACGACGAGGTGACCCCGCCCGGTGCGGGGCCAGGGCGCCGACGGGTTGACCACCTCGACCCGGACGCCGAGCGCGGTCAGCACGCCGGCCGCGGCGCAGACGGCGATCCGCCGCTGGGTGCGCCGGCCGGCGCGGGACATGACCCGGATCCGGACGGCCGTGCCGATCAGGACCCCGGTCAGGCGGAGCAGGCGGCGACGGCGGGTGGCCCGGTCGACCGACGGCCGGGACGAGTCGGGTCCGACCGTGCCGGGCGGGTGCACCCGCGTGCGGGCGGTCATCGCCGGCCCCCGGCGGAGCCGAGCGCGCGGGCGGCCACCGCGCTCAGCGGGACGACGACGTAGAACTCGGCGATGCCGGCGGCGCGGTCGTGGGCGGGCCGGCCGCACACCACCCCGCCGGAGCGCAGGCAGCCGCGCAGGGGCGACGGCAGGGGCGGCTGCCCGGGGACGCCCCGGCCCTCGACGTCGAACGGGAGGTGCGGCACCACCCGGAGCGCCGCCGGGGCGAGGTGCCGCGGGCGGACGACGTCCCAGATGCCGGCCGCGGTCGACCCGCCGTCGGTGAGCGGGATGCACGCGCAACCGGCGAGGAACGGGTGTCCCCGCTCCAGGACGTACCGCAGCACGCCGGCCGACAGCCGGCTGGTGACCGCCGCCGGGCGGTGCGCGGGGTGCACGTAGCTGCGCCCGGCCGCGACGGTCCACGGCCGCAGCCGCGCGTGCCGGGCCAGGTCGAACCGGTCGTCGCCGTAGCTGCGGGCCAGCGCCATGGTGCGTTCCGGGGGGAGCAGTTGGCAGGTGCCGACGACCTCGTCGTCGGCCTCGTCCCGGACGACGAGGTGGTCGCACAGGTCGTCCCACTCGTCCAGGTCGTCCCTGGCGGAGGTCGCCGTGCCGGCCCGGGCGGCGGACCCGGCCGCGAGCACGGAGGCGCGGAGGCGCTGGGCGGCGGGGACCTCGGAGCGCCGGGCCAGGGACGTCCGGTAGCGCGCCGGCCCGGGCGGGCGGGCCGGCGGGGCGGGGGTGGGCATCACGGCGACCTCGCTGTCCGCGAGCCCCGGACGGGCTCGCCTGCGGGCAGGCTGGCGCGCGCAGGTGGACAGCCGGTGGCCGGAAGCCAGCATGTCCCCGACGATGCGGCGACGAGACGCGGGTGCGCCCCGGCATCCGGGGATGCCGGGGCGCACGCGGAGGTCGTGCGTCAGCACGCGGCCAGGGGCCGCGCGGGTGTGCGCGGGGTCAGATCGCGCCCTTGTCCCAGGGGCCCCGGATCGCGAAGCTGACGCCGGGGGTCTGGATGTTGACGAACAGGACCTCGCCGCCGGGGCTGAAGCAGGCGCCGGCGAACTCGTTGTTCATGTCCGCCTCCTCGCCCTCGATGGTGTTCCGCGCGAAGTCGAAGATCCGGCCCTGCTCGTCGAGGGCGCGGACGAACTGCTCGTCGCCGCCGTCCTCGCAGAGGACCAGGCCGCCGCGCGGGCTGACGGTCAGGTTGTCCGGCGAGTCCAGCACCTCCTCGGAGGGGGACTCGAAGAGCAGGGTCAGCGTGCCGCCGGAGCGGCCGCGCGGGCGGAACTCCCACACCTGACCGGCGCCGACGTCACCACCGCTGGTGGCGTTGAAGAAGATGCTGCCCCCGTCGTACCAGCAGCCCTCGAGGCGGGCGAAGGCCGCGCCGCCCTTGGCGAAGCCCTGGTTGAACACCGACTCGGTGGTGATGTCGGCCGGGTCCGGGTCGTCGATGGTGACCCACTCGACCTGCAGCGGCTCGCCCACGCGGCCGCTGAACCCCTGGTACGTGCTCAGCTGCGGCTGGCCCTTCACGGCGAGCATCTGGAGCGTCCCGCCCTCGGCCAGGTAGCCGGGCTTGTTGGGGAGGAAGCGGTAGAAGCCGGAGGTGTTGCCGCTGTCCTCGGTCTCGTAGACGGTCCCGTTCGCCGGGTCGACCGCCACCGCCTCGTGCGCGAAGCGGCCCATCGCCGGGTAGGGGCCCTGGGTGCGCTTGCGGTCGGGACCGTTGGCCGGCACCTCGAAGATGTAGCCGTGGTTCTTCGCGAACCCGTTCTGGGTGCCGTTGACGGTCTCCTCGCAGCTCAGCCAGGAACCCCAGGGGGTGGGGCCACCGGCGCAGTTGACCGAGGTGCCGTTGAGGCTGATGAAGCTGTCGACCAGCGTCAGGGAGCGCGTGTCGAAGGTCAGGGTCGTCGTACCGCCGGCGGCCATCGGGTCGTAGGCGGACGCCGGGTTGCCGATGAGGTCGCGGTCGTAGTCGCGGCCGGTGTAGTCGCCCGGCTCCTGGCCCGCGTCGATCGGGGAGTAGCCCTGCTCGTGGTTGCGGACCAGCTTGATGATGCCCCGGTAGCTCTGCGGCTCCTTGAAGGTCGCCATGCCGTCGTGCCGGCCGGGGGTGGGGTAGCCGTCGGAGCCGATCGCCGCCGGCAGGCCGAGCGCTGCGGCGTACTCGGCCGCGTGGCCGAACGAGGCGTACTCGAAGCCGGCCGGCAGGCTCAGCAGGGTGCGCCCGGTGGTCCGGTCCTTGGTGGGCTGCAGCGGCCCGTAGCCGCCGTTGTCCGGGGCCTTCAGCTCCGGGCCGCGGCGGCCGGGGGCGGCGAGTGCGCCGTGGGCACCCAGGAGCTGGGTGCCGCTGGCGAGCATGGTCCCGGCGGTGACCGCTGCGCCACGCGCCAGGAACTTGCGTCGATCGAACGAGGTGGTCATGAACCCGCTTCTCCTTGTGTGGTCCGCGGGGCTGATGTGGCCCCAGGGCCTGGCCGACGCTAGGGAGGGCAGGAGGCGCTGAGCCGTCCCGCGGGCGAACCCCTCGACAACGGTCGGGGCCCGGCGTTCACCTCGCGGACGCCTCGTCGGGAGTGCGTCCGCCCGCCTCCTCCTGCCGTCGGGCGCAGCGGGCATCCCGGCGTCGCCCCCCGGCGGGTGGTGCGGTGTTCCCTCCGAGTTCACTCGGTGCCGTCCCGCCCCGCATAACGTCCCGGTCATGACCGACTCCCTGGTGATGGATCCCGGAGTGGCCGCCGCCGTGCCGGTCCTCCGGACCGCTGCACCCGCCCGCGCGGGCCTCCTGCCCTTCCCCGCGGTGGCTGGTGGGGGCCCCCGGGTGCTGGTGGTCTTCGCCAGCCGGCACGGGGCGACCCGGGAGATCGCGGCCGAGCTGGCCCGGTGGTCGTGCGCCTCCGAGGCCGGCCGCGGCGGCCGGCTGACCGCCGCGCTGGCGCCGGTCGAGCTGCAGCCAGATCCCTCCGCTTTCGACGCCGTGGTGGTGGGCAGCGCCCTGTACTCGGGGCGGTGGCTGGAGCCGGCCCGCCGCTACCTCGCGGACGTCGCACCGGAGCTGAGCCGCCGGCCGACGTGGCTGTTCTCCAGCGGCCTGGGCGGCGACCAGCCGTGGGGCCCCGGCGGCGAGGACGCGGAGGTGCGCGCGTTCGGCGACCGGATCGGCGCGCGCGGGCACCGCGCCTTCCCCGGCCGGCTCGAGCGGCGGCTGCTGTCGGCCGCCGAGCGGAGCGTCTGGCCGGCCGGGAGCGCGGCGGGCGATCTCCGGGACTGGCGCGCGGTCCGCGGCTGGGCCGAGGAGATCGCCGCCGGAGCCGTCGCCCGGTGCGCGGTGCCCGTCCCCGGCTGACCGCCGTCCCGGCGGCGGCGCGGACGGGCTCAGCCGCCCTGCGGCTCCCGGTGCCAGGACACGTCGACGGCGAACCGGCGGAAGCCCCGTCCCTCGTAGAGCCGCACCGCTGCCGCGTTGTCCTCCTCGACGTAGAGCAGGACCTCGCCCAGCCCCCGTCCGCGGAGGTGGGCCAGGCCCAGGTCGGTGAGCGCGCGGCCGAGCCGCATGCCCTGCGCCGCGGGGTCGACCCCGAGCACGTAGATCTCGCCGACCGCGTCGTCCCCGGCGTCCCCCGGCGGGTGCACCTTCGTCCAGTGCGACCCGAGCAGCGTCCCGCCGGCGTCGGGGTCGCCGCGCCACGCCATGAGGAACCCCGCCGGGTCGAACCAGGGCTCGGCCTCCCGGAGCGCCAGGTCCGCACGCGTCATCCGGCCCTGCTCGGGGTGCCAGTCGAAGGCGCGCGCGTTGACCGCCAGCCAGGCGTCCTCGTCTCGGCCTGGGCGGAACGGCAGCACGTGGACGTCGGCGGGCAGCTCGGGGCGCGGGTCGGGGTCCACGCCGGCCAGGTCGCGGCGCAGCTGCAGCAGGACGCGGGCGCGCCGGAAACCGTGCGCGCCCAGCAGCTCCGCCGACCCGGGGAGGTCGCCGTGGGCCCAGACGTCCAGCGGGCGGTCCGCCGCCGCCTCGACCAGGCGCCGCACCAGCGTCGTACCGTGCCCCCGTCGCCGGAAGGCGGGGTGCACCACGAGCTCGGCGGTGCCGTCGTCGAGCCGGGCGTAGCCGGCGAGGTCCCCGCCGTCACGGACGACCAGGTCCACCCCGCCGGGAGAGCCGTGCTGCAACCGCAGCTCGCCCTCCTCCGACAGGGGGCGCACCCCGTCCGCGGTGGCGGCGGCCCGCAGCAGCGCGCGGACCTCGAGGACGTCCGTGCCGGTGGTCACGTGCCCATCAGACCAGCTCGGCGTCGCTCTCCGTGCGGGCGGCCTGCGCGGTGGCGTCGGCGACCTGCCGGTCCAGCTTGTAGCCGACGTTGCGCACCGTCCCGATCAGCGCCTCGTGCTCGATGCCCAGCTTGGCCCGTAGCCGGCGCACGTGGACGTCGACGGTGCGCGTGCCGCCGAAGTAGTCGTAGCCCCAGATCTCCTGGAGCAGCTGTGCCCGGGAGAAGACCCGCCCGGGGTGCTGGGCCAGGTACTTCAGGAGCTCGAACTCCTTGTAGGTGAGGTCGAGGGCGCGGCCGCGCAGCTTGGCGGAGTAGCTGTGCTCGTCGATGACCAGCTCGCCGGCCTGGGTGACGGCCGCGTCGGCGCCGTCGGCCGGGGCGGCGGCGGCGAGGCGGCGGGCGGTGGCCCACTTGAGCCGGGCGTCGACCTCGGCGGGGCCGGCGGTGTCGAGGAGCACGTCGTCCACGCCCCAGTCGGCCGACAGCGCGACCAGGCCGCCCTCGGAGAGCACGGCGACCAGGGCGGCGGCGACGCCGGTGGAGGAGAGCAGGCCGCACAGCGTGCGGGCCTGGATCAGGTCGTGCCGGGCGTCGACCAGGACCACGTCGCCGGAGTCGCCGTCGAGCAGGCTGGAGAGCTCGGGGGCGACCACGCGCACCTGGTGGCCGAGCAGCCCCAGGGCCGGCAGCACCTCGGTGGTGGCCTGGCGGGCCGAGGTCATGAGCACGAGTCGCATGTCGTCTCCTCTGGGGTCCAGGGCCGGCGGGCGACGGCCGGACCTACGACGACGCTGTCGAGGTGAGGCAGCAGGATAGCGGACGCGCCCGGCCACCAGCCCCTCTCGCCCACCCCGGGCGGGTCAGCCCAGGGCGATGTCCCGTTGCCGGAAGCCGGTGAGCCCGGCGGCCAGGAGCACGGCGGCCGCCACGACCAGCCCGGCGAGGGGGGCGAGGGTCCACTCCTCGAGCGGCAGCGTCGGGACCCAGCTGATCGGCGAGAGGTCGCTCACCCAGCCCGGCCAGTCGAAGGACTCGGCGAACAAGGTGATCAGCAGGAAGAGGCCGACCGCCGACCACGCCGCCGCCGCCGCGACGCGGGGGAGCAGCCCGAAGAGCGCGACCGCCACTCCGGCCACCACCCAGACGGCGGGGACGTAGGACACGGCGGCTCCGACCATCCGGCCCAGCGCCGCCGCCTCCCCGGTCTGCGCCGCGCGCACCAGGCCGGTGGTGACCCCGGCGACGGCCATCGCCAGCGCCGAGCCGAGCAGGGCGACGAGCACGTGGCTGCCCAGCCAGGCCGACCGGCTGGTCGCCGTGGCCAGCAGCACCTCGGCCCGGTCCTCGGACTCCTCGCCGCGGGCCCGCAGCACCGCTGACACCGCGTAGGCCGAGGCCAGCAGCGCCGTGACCGCGAACGTCGTGCCGAGGTAGGCGTCGACCAGCTGGTCGACGTCCGGGTCGCCGAAGAGGGCCAGCGCCTCCTCGTTCTCCCCGATCAGGGTCTCTACTGACTCCGCCAGGGCGCCGTAGACGACCCCGAGCAGACCCAGCCCGACGGTCCAGGCGATCAGCGCACCCCGGTGCAGGCGGACCGCCAGGCCCAGGGGGGAGAGCAGGGTCCGCCGGGCGGCGGGCCGGCCGGGGCGCGGCTGGAGGAGGCCGGAGCCGAGGTCGCGCCGGTCGAGCAGGGCGAACCCCGCGACGACGAGCGCGGCGGCCACGGCCAGGCACAGCAGCAGCGGGACGACGGCGTCGTCGGTGAACGGGTGGGTGGCCTGCGCCCAGCCGATCGGGGAGGTCCACACCACCCAGTTGCCCTCGATGTCGCCGATGGCGCGCAGCACGAACGCGACCGCGAAGAGCCCACCGACCAGGCCGTAGACCCCGCGGGTGTGCCCGGTCGCCTGGACGGCGACGGCGGTGATCCCGGTGAAGACCAGGCCGCACGCGCCCACCGCGGCGCCGAGCGCGAACGACCCGGGCGCCGGCAGCCCGGTCGCGGTCGTGGCCGCGCCGATCGCCAGCGCCAGCGCGCCGCACGCCAGCGCGGCGAGCAGCACGGCCGCCAGCAGGGGTGCGTGCCGGCCGACGCGCGCCGACCGGAGCAGCTCGGTGCGGCCGGCCTCCTCGTCGGCCCGGGTGTGCCGGGCGACGGTGAACATCGCCATCAGCGCGGCGATCAGCATCACGGTCGCGGAGATCTCGAAGGCGACCGCGCCGGCGACGGTGTCCAGCCCGACCGGGGGGCCGGCCAGCGCGATGGTCGCCGCGTTGCTGCCGACCGAGGCCCGGTAGGCGGCCAGGTCCGCGGAGGTCTCGTACAGGGCCTGGCTGGAGATCGACTGGGTGACCACCATGAACGTGCCGGCGGCGATCCAGACCGGCAGCCGCAGCCGGTCACGGCGCAGCGCGAAGCGGAACAGCGCGCCGGTGCCGGCGAGGGTGCTCGAGCCGGTGCTCACGACCGCCCCGCTCCCTGGCCTGCCGGCACGCCGTCGGCCGCGAGCTCGTCGCCGTAGTGGCGCAGGAACAGCTCCTCGAGGGTGGGCGGGGTGCTGGTCAGGCCGCGCACGCCGAGGCCGGCGAGGTGCCGGAGGACGTCGTCGAGCGCGTCGGTGTCGACGTCGAAGCGCACCCGGCCGTCGTCGTGCCGGAGGTCGTGCACCCCGGGGAGGTCGGCCAGGGCGTCGGCCGGCCGCTCGGTCTCGACGACCATCGACATCCGGGTGAGGTGGCGCAGCTCGGCGAGGGTGCCGCTCTGCACCGTCCGGCCCAGCCGGATGATGCTCACCCGGTCGCAGAGGGCCTCGGCCTCGGCCAGGATGTGGCTGGACAGCAGCACCGTGCGCCCGTCGGCGCGCAGCTCACGGATGCACTCCTGGAACACCGCCTCCATGAGCGGGTCCAGCCCCGAGGTGGGTTCGTCGAGGATGAACAGCTCCGCGTCGGACGCCAGCGCGGCCACGAGGGCGACCTTCTGGCGGTTGCCCTTCGAGTAGGTGCGCGCCTTCTTTCGCGGGTCGAGGTCGAAGCGCTCCAGCAGCTCCGCGCGGCGGCGCGGGTCGAGGCCGCCGCGCAGCGCGCCGATCAGGTCGATCGTCTCGCCGCCGCTGATGGTGGGCCACAGCGTCACGTCGCCGGGGACGTAGGCGAGCCGGCGGTGCAGCGCCACGGCGTCGCGCCAGGGATCGCCGCCGAGCAGCTCGGTGCGGCCCTCGTCGGGGCGCAGCAGGCCGAGCAGCACGCGGATGGTCGTGGACTTCCCGGAACCGTTCGGACCGAGGAAGCCGTGCACCTCGCCCGAGGCGACCTCGAGGTCGAGACCGTCGAGGGCACGGGTGGCGCCGAAGCTCTTTCCCAGACCGGACACGGAGATGGCTGTGGTCGTGGTCACGGCACCCGAAGCTACGCGTCCTTCACAAATTTGTGAAGCTCATTGAATTAGCGACGCTCAGGTACCGTGGGGACGTGACCAGCGCGGAGGCGACGGCGGAGGAGCGGGAGACGCTGCTCAGGTTCGTCGAGCGCTTCGCGCTGTTCCTCCGGGAGGCGGGCATGGCCCCGATGCCCGCGCGCGTCTTCGCCTACGCGCTGGCCGACGACGCCGACCGGTACACCGCCGCCGAGCTCGCCGAGGGGCTGCGGGTCAGCCCGGCCGCGATCAGCGGGGCGGTGCGCCAGCTGGTGCAGATCGGCTTCCTCGTCCGGGAGCGGGAGCCCGGCACCCGCAGCGACCTCTACGTCCTCGACGACGCCGACCTCTGGACCCGCTTCACCAGTGCCGAGCTCAGCTCCCTCCAGCGGATGGAGGACATCGTCGCGGCCGGCATCGACCTGCTGGGGCCCGACCGCCCCGGCGGGCGCCGCCTGGCCGAGACCCGGGAGTTCCTGGCCTTCCTGCACGAGGTGCTCGCCGAGGCCGTCGCCCGCTGGCCCGAGGAACGCCTCCGCCGGGTCGCGCCCGGGAACGGCGCCTGACCCTCGGAGCCCGCGCCCGGGGTGCCCCGGCTCCGGACACGCCCGGTGCGACGGCTCCGCTCGTCGGGCGGACCGGACGCCGCGCTTCTGAGACGATCGGCCGGTGAGTTCCACGGCCGTCCCCTCCACGACGCCGGCCCGGCCGCACCACCTGCCGGCGGCCGGCCTCGCGGTCGTCGTGGCCGCGCTCCTGGCCGGCCTACCCGGGCTGCTCGGGGACGTGGGGGCGCTGGCCGCGGTGCTGGTGCTGCAGCTGGCCCTGGTGCTCTCCTGGGTGCTGGCCACCGGCGTGCAGGGGTTCGCCGCCGCGCTCACCGTCGGCACGGCCGCCGCCGTCGCGGCGGACCTGGCCCTCCTGCTCCCCGCGCGACCGGTCCTCGGCGGCCTGCTGGCCGTCCTCGGGGTGGGCTTCCTCGCCCTGGTGCTCCAGCAGATGGTGCGTTTCCCGCGGCCCGACCTGGTCGACTCGCTGGCCGGGTCGGCGGTGCTGCTCACCGCCGTGACCGCGCTCGGCGCGGTGCTGCTGCTCGAGCGGTCGGGCGAGGGGCCGCTCGTGGTCACCGGCCTCGTGATCGGCGCCGCGCTCGTGGTCGGGCACCTCACCGACGCCGTGCTGCCGCGACCGCAGCTGGCGCCCGGCGTCCCCCGGGGGCTGACCGGCATGGTGCTCGCCGTGCTGGCCGGCGCGGCCACCGCCTGGGCGGTCCGCGACGTCGCCGAGCTCGGCATGCTGCGGGCGCTCCTGGCCGGCGCGGTCCTCGCCGGCGTCGTGGCGCTGGCCGGGGTGGCCGGCAGCTACCTCGCCGTGGAGACGACGGCGGAGGGCCGGGTCGACGCCCTCTCGCCCTGGGCGCCGACCGTCGTCCAGGTCCTGCTGCCGGTCGCCGCCTGCGCACCGGTGGCCCTCGGCGTGCTGACGGTGCTGTGAGGGTCCTCGCGGTCCTGCTCGTCCTGCTGGTCGGTCTGGGGGTCCTCCTCGACCGGATCGCGGTGGCCGTGGCCGAGGACCAGGTCGCCGCGCAGCTCGCCGACCGTGCCGGTCTGGCGGGGGTGCCGGCGGTCGACATCCGCGGTTTCCCGTTCCTGACCCAGGCGGTCGGCGGCAGCTACGAGGAGGTGCGCATCGCGCTGACCGGCGCCGAGCTCGGCCGGCCGGAGGGCACCCGGGCGGAGGTCGTCCTGCGCGAGGTGCAGCTGCCGCTGTCGGCAGTCCTCGCCGGGGACGTGGGCGAGCTGCCGGTCGGCCGCATCGACGGCGTCGCGACGCTCTCCTACGACCTGCTGGCGGAGGAGATCGGCGGGGACACGACGCTCGAGCCGGAGGGCGACCGGCTCCGCATCACCCGCACCGTGGACCTCCTCGGCGGACCGGTGCCCCTGGCCGCGGTGGGCACGGTCTCCCTCGACGGCGACGAGCTGGTCATCAACGTCGAACGCGCCGAGAGCGCGGGGGTCGCCCTGCCCGGCTTCCTGGTCGGCCCGGCCAGCGACCTGCTCGACCTGCGCTACCCGATCGAGCTGCCCTTCGGCCTCCGGCTGACCGGCGTGGCCCCGGCCCCGGACGGCGTCGACGTGCGCGTCGCGGCCGATGACGCGCTGATCGGCGCGGGGTAGCCGCGGGGGCCGGGCGGAATGCGGCCCCGGCGACCCGGGTTGGACGGCGGGTGGAGGAGCGGGCGGTGTTCGAGCGGCTGGGTGTGCACCCGGACCGGGCCGAGCTGACCGTCGTCCAGTTCTCCACCGCGTTCTGCGGACCGTGCCGGGCCACCAAGGCCCGCCTGGCACAGCTGCAGGCCACCCGGCCGGGGCTGGCCACGTTGCACGTCGACGCGGAGAGCCACCTGGCCGAGGTGCGGGAGCTCGGCGTCCGCCGCACGCCCGAGCTGTTCTACCTCGACCGCGCGGGCCGGGTGGTCCACCGGAGCAGCGGCGCGCCTGGCCTGGCGGAACTGGTCGCGCTGGTAGACGCCCACGGGGCCGGTGGCGCGTGATCGGCTACTCTCGCGCCGTGGGCTTCCTGCTGACCTCGCGCCGCGCAGTGGACCTGTGCCGCGTCGGCAGCAGCCTGTGTCCGGCTCCCTGAGGGCGGCACCGCACCGCCCGGACGCGCCTCGCGTGCCGCCGGGACGCCCCTGTCTCCCGTGAGCCCCTCGAGCGGCGCCGCGCCCGGTCCGGCGCGCCGGCTCGTCCGCGGACCTGTTCCGCCCCGCAGCAGAACGATCCCCCGCACACCGACCAACGGAGGAACCATGAGTCGCACCGATGTGCTCGTCACCGTCGACTGGGCCCAGGAGAACCTCGGCCAGCCCGGCATCGTCTTCGTCGAGGTGGACGAGGACACCAGCGCCTACGACGGCGGCCACCTCGAGGGCGCCGTCAAGCTCGACTGGAAGAAGGACCTGCAGGACCCGCTGCGCCGCGACTACCTCGACAAGACCGCCTTCGAGGCGCTGCTGTCGGCCCGCGGCATCGGCAACGACGACACCGTGGTGCTGTACGGCGGCAACAACAACTGGTTCGCCGCGTACGCCTACTGGTACTTCAAGATCTACGGCCACTCCGACGTCAAGCTCATGGACGGCGGCCGCAAGAAGTGGGAGCTCGACGGGCGCCCGCTGTCGAAGGACGAGGTCGACCGGCCCGCCACCCAGTACGTGGCGAGCGAGCCCGACCTCTCCATCCGCGCCTTCCGCGACGAGGTCGTGGCGGCCATCGGCAGCAAGAACCTGGTCGACGTCCGCTCGCCCGACGAGTTCTCCGGCAAGATCCTCGCCCCCGCGCACCTGCCGCAGGAGCAGTCGCAGCGGGCCGGTCACGTGCCCACGGCGATCAACATCCCGTGGAGCAAGGCCGCCAACGAGGACGGCACCTTCAAGTCCGACGAGCAGCTGGCCGCGCTGTACGGCGAGCAGGGTTTCGACGACAGCCGGGAGACCATCGCCTACTGCCGCATCGGCGAGCGGTCGAGCCACACCTGGTTCGTGCTCAGCGAGCTCCTCGGCAAGAAGAACGTCAAGAACTACGACGGCAGCTGGGTCGAGTACGGCTCGCTCGTCGGCGTCCCGATCGAGAAGTGAGCTGACATGTGCGGAGCCCCGAAGCAGGGCGGTGGTCTCGCCGGCATCGACCTGAGCACGCAGACGGTGATCCAGGGCTCGGTGTGGCACGACGGCGCACCCGTGGCCGGCGCCTACGTGCGGCTGCTCGACTCGACCGACGAGTTCACCGCCGAGGTGGTCACCAGCCCCGAGGGCGAGTTCCGGTTCTTCGCCGCGCCGGGTGAGTGGAAGGTCCGCTCGCTGGCGTCCGTGGGGAAGGGCGAGCGCGTGGTCTCGGCCGAGGTCGGCCTGAACGAGACGACCGTCGTCGTCGAGTGACGATTCCGCGCAGCGGCCCGTCTCCCTCCGGGGAGGCGGGCCGCTGCCGTTGCTAGTCGATGCCGGGCGGCAGGCGGTTCGGGCCGGCCTCGGCCGGGCGCGGGCGGTCCTCGGGGAAGGCCCGGACGGCGACGATCGCGACGTCGTCCGCGCCGGGCTCGGGCACCAGGCGGGCGAGCACGGTGTCGAGCAGCTCCTCCAGCGGTGTCGAGCCGAGGTCGCGCAGCGCCTCCTGCAGCCGGGCGATCCCCTCGTCGAGGTCGATGTCCCGGCGCTCGACGAGGCCGTCGGTGACCAGCAGCAGGGTGTGCCGGTCGTGCAGGTCGACGACGTGGTCGCTGCGGGGCGCGTCCGGGTCGATGCCGAGCATCAGCTCCGGTGGGGTCGTCAGGAGCGTGGTCGTGCCGTCGGGGGCGAGCAGCACCGGGGGCAGGTGCCCGGCGTTGCTCCACCGCAGCAGCCGCCGGCCGGTCACCGGGACGTCGGGGTGCCGCTCGATCCGGGCCAGCACGGCGGTGGCCAGCGTCGACACGGCCAGCCCGCGGGCGGTGTGCTCGACCCGCGTGACGGTCGCCGCCGGCCCCTCGTCCTGGTCGTAGGCCAGGGCCCGCAGCAGCCCGCGCACCTGGCCCATCGCCGCGGCGGCGCTGCTGTCGTGGCCGACGACGTCGCCGATCACCAGCATGGTGGCGCCGTCGGGCTGCAGGAAGGCGTCGTACCAGTCGCCACCCACCTGGGCCTCGTGCGCCGCGGGGCTGTACCGGACGGCGATCTGCAGGTGGTCGGGTTCCGGCGGCGGCGTGAGCAGCGACTGCTGCAGCCGGTCCGACAGCGCGCGGTCGGCGGCGGTCCGGGCGGCGAGCGCCTCCAGCTCCGCGGCCTGGCGCTGGGCGGCCAGCCGGTCGGTGAGATCGCGGAAGGAGACCACCACGCCGGTGTGCACGCCGTCCTCGAGGGTGGGCACCACCACCATCTCCACCGGGATCGGCGTGCCGTCGCGGCGCCAGAGGGTCTCGTGGTCGGCGATCATGGTGCGGCCGGTACGCAGGGCCTGCCAGACCGGGCACTCCTCGCGGGGGTACTCCGAGCCGTCCGGGCGCCGTCCGTGGATCAGTGCGTGCTGGTCACGGCCGAGCTGCTCCTCGGGCCGGTAGCCGGTCAGCCGGGACGCCGCGGGGTTGAGGAACTCCACCCGCCCCTCGCTGTCGAGGCCGTAGATGCCGTCGGCGACGTTGGCCAGCACCCGCTCGGAGATGGCGAGCGCCCGGGACAGCTTCGCCTCGGTCTCTCGCAGCACCTCCAGGTCGCGGGCCCGGGCCGTGGCGATCTGGCGGAGCGTGGAGGCCTCCATGCCCGCCGCGCGCGCCTCGGCGGTGACCCGTTCGGTCTGCAGCCGGTCGGTGATGTCCATGCCGGTGACCAGGAGGAACTCCTGCTGGTCCCCGTCACGGACGAGCTGCATCGTCAGGTCGGCGGTCCGCCGGGTGCCGTCGGCGAGGAAGAAGCTGGTGACCGCGCGGACCGGCGCACCGCCGGCGGCCACCTCGAGGGCCCAGGCGCGTACCTGGTCGCGGACCTCGGGGTCGCCGGCCCACCAGCCGGCGTCCCAGAACGGCCGGCCCAGCTGCCGGCGGCGGTCGAAGCCGCGGCCCTCCACGGCGAGCCGGTTGGCGGTGAGCAGGGTGCCGGCGGTGTCGCAGACCGCGGCGAACATGAAGGAGGAGTCGTGCAGCACCGAGTACCACGACGGGGTGCCGGGCAGCGCGTCGACGTCCGGGGTCGGCGCGGTGCCGCGGCCGGCCTCGGCCATCTCGATGACTGCTCCTCCCACCGGTTCCCCGCCGTCCGGGGCCGGTCCACCAGCCTGCCGTACGACCCCCCGCCGCCACCAGCGACCGTGGCTGTCGGGTCGGACTCAGTCCTGCCGCGGGCTCAGAGGCCGAGCGTGCCGGCGAGCTCGGCCACGGCGCGGTCGAACCATCGGTCGCTGTCCGCCACGGTGCCCACGAAGTGCCCGAACAGCTCGAAGCTGATCAGGCCGAAGAGCGAGCTCCAGGTGAGCAGGGCCCGCACGCGCACGTCCTCGTCGATTGCGGGGTGGGATCCGCCCAGGACGGCGGTGGCCTCCGGGGTCACCAGCCCCGCGGCGGCCGCACCGGACACCGGCGGCAGCGCGCCGGCCCGGGCGGCGTCACCGAGGATCCGGCCCAGGACCACGCCGACCCGGGTCGCGGCGGGGACGGTGTCCCGCGGCGCGGTGTAGCCGGGCACCGGGGACCCGTAGAGCAGGGCGTACTCGTGCGGGTGCGCCAGGGCCCAGGCCCGCACCGCGCGGCACACCACCAGCCAGCGCTCCCGGGGCGCCGCCGCCGGGTCGTCCGCCTGCTCCGCGGCGGCGCCGAGCGCGTCGTAGCCGTCGATGATCAGCCGGGTGAGCAGGTCGTCGCGGCTCGGCACGTAGCGGTAGACCGCCGAGGAGGCCATGCCGAGCTCCCGGGCCACCGCGCGCAGCGACAGCGCCGCCGCACCGACCTCGGCCAGCTGGCGGCGCGCGGCGTCGGCGATCTCGGCGGTGATCTCGGCGCGGACGCGGTCGCGGGCGGTGGGCACGGCCGCCAGCCTGCCAGGTCCGGAGCGCCGCACGCAATCGAGAGCACCGCTCTTGACACTCGATTCGCAGAGGGCGAGCATCGTCCACGAACGAGAGCACTGCTCACACCGCGACCAGGGAGCACCCATGGCACTGCACGTCGTCGTCGGCAAGGGGCCTGTCGGCCTGACCACCGCCCGGGAGCTGCGGGACCGCGGCTACGAGGTGCGGGTGCTCTCGCGCGGCGGCGGCACGTCGGGGGAGGGCATCGAGCACCGGCGGGTCGACGCCGCCGACGCCGGGGCGCTCGCCGCGGCGGCGCACGGCGCGGCCGCCCTCTACAACGCCGTGAACCCCGCCTACCACCGGTGGGCCACCGACTGGCCTCCCGTGGCGGCCGCCCTGCTGGTCGCCGCGGAGCGCACCGGGGCGGTGCTGGTGACGATGGCCAACCTCTACCCCTACGGCCGGCCCTCCGGCCCGATGGCACCGGACAGCCCCCTTTCCGCCACCGACACCAAGGGGCTGGTGCGGGCGCGCATGTGGGCCGACGCCCTGGCCGCGCACGAGGCCGGTCGGGTCCGGGTGACCGAGGCGCGCGCCGCGGACTTCGTCGGCCCGCAGGTGCCGCCGGCGCAGTCCCACCTCACCCGCCAGCTCACGGCCCTCCGGCGGCAGCGCACCGCCTGGGTGGTCGGGAACCCCGACGTCCCGCGGAGCTGGGCGTACCTGCCCGACGTGGCCGCCACCCTCGCCACGCTCGGCACCGACGAGCGCGCCCTCGGGCGGGTGTGGCACGTGCCCAGCGCGCCCCCGCGGTCGCAGCGCGAGGCGCTGACCGACCTCGCCGCGGCCATGGGCGTCCCCGCGCCAACCGTCCGGGGCATCCCGTGGCCGGTGCTGCGGGCGGTCGGGCTCGCCGTGCCGATGATGCGCGAGGTCGTGGCGATCCGGCACCAGTTCGACCAGGAGTACGTCATCGACGGGTCGGCGACGACCGCGACCTTCGGCCTCCGGGCCACCGGGTGGGACGAGGCGGTCGCCGCCACCGCGCAGGCCGCCGTCGCGGCCGCCTGAGGCCGCGCCCCGGCGCCGTCACTACGGTGGTTCCCATGGTCTCTGCCTGGATCCTGGTCACCGTCTCGGCGCTGCTCGCGCTGCCGCTCGGCTACGGCGCCGTCCGGCTGTCCCGCGGCCCGAAGGCGGCCCGGCGATGAGCGGCCCGACGGAGCTGCCGGTCCCGGACACCGCCGACGTCCGCAGCGGCCCGGAGGTCTCGGAGGAGCTCCTGTCGATGCTCCCCCTGCTGGGGGAGTGGCACGGGGAGGGGATCCTGAGCGGCGCCGCCGCCGGTTCCGACCAGGACGTCCGGTTCGGCCAGTGGATCCGGTTCGGCCACGACGGTCGCGGCTTCCTCGCCTACGAGTCCCGCACCTGGCGGCTCACCGACGACGGCCGGATCGTGGGGCCCGACGTCCGTGAGTCCGGCTTCTGGCGGCCCCGTGGCTCCGACGACGTCGAGCTGCTCGTGGCCAGCCCCGACGGGCTGGTGGAGATCTACGTGGGCACCGCCCGCACCACCACGAGCTGGGAGCTCACCAGCGACGTGCTGGCCCGCACGCCCGACGCCCCCGAGGTGACCCGCGCGGTCCGGCTGTACGGCATCGTCGAGGGCGCGCTGATGTACGCGATCGACCGGGCCGCGGGCGACGCCCCGCTGCGCCCGACGATGTCGGCCCGCCTGGAGCGCCTGCGGTGAGCGCCCCGGTGCCCGGCACCCCCTCGACCCCCCGCCAGGTCGCCGACCGGTACGTCGACGCCGTCTGCGACCTCGACCCGATCGTGGCGACGTCGCTGGGCACCCGGCCCGGGGACGACCGCCTGCCCGACACGAGCCCGGCGGGGCTCGAGGCGGAGGCCGCGCTCGCCCGCGCCACGCTGGCCGAGCTCGACCGGGTGCTCGCCGCCGATCCGGCGCTGGACGACGACCCGGTGGAGCGCCGGTGCGCCCGGCTGCTGCGCGAGCGGCTCGGCGCCGAGCTCGCGGTGATCGAGTCCGGCGAGGGTTTCCGGTCGCTGAACAACCTGTTCAGCCCGCTGCACGGTGTGCGTCAGGTGTTCCTGCTGATGCCCTCGGCCAGCGAGGCGGACTGGTCGGTCCTCGGCCGCCGGCTCGCCCGCGTGCCGGAGGCCTGCCGCGGCTACCGGCAGACCCTGGAGGAGGGCGTCCGCCGCGGTCTCGTGGTGGCGCCGCGGCAGGTGCGCAGCGTCGTCGCCCAGCTCGACGAGTGGCTGGCCGGGCCGTTCTTCGCCGGGTTCGTGGCCCCGGGCCCGGCCGCCCTGCGCGGGGAGCTGGACGCCGCCGCGCAGGCGGCCGACGCGGCCGTCGCGGAGATCCGCGACTACCTGCGCGACGAGTACGCCGCCTCCGCCGTGGGGACGCCGGACGCCGTCGGCCGCGAGCGGTACGCCGTCGCGGCGCGGCGCTGGACCGGCTCGGACCTGGGTGCGGGCCAGGGGCTGGAGGAGGCCTACGCCTGGGGCTGGGCCGAGCACCGCCGGATCCTGGCCGAGCAGCGCGTCGAGGCCGAGCGGGTGCGCCCCGGCGCCACTCCGCTCGAGGCCATGCAGTGGCTGTCGCTGAACGGCCCGGCGGTCGAGGGCGTGGCCGAGATCCGCGAGCGGCTGCAGGCGATGATGGACGAGGCGATCGTCGCGCTGGACGGCACGCACTTCGACCTCGCGGCGCCGGTGAAGCGGGTGGAGGCGATGATCGCCCCGCCCGGCAGCGCGGCGGCGCCGTACTACACCCGGCCGGCGCAGGACTTCTCCCGCCCCGGGCGCACCTGGCTGCCCACCCTCGGCCGCACCCGCTTCCCGCTCTGGGACCTCGTGTCGATCTGGTACCACGAGGGCGTTCCGGGCCACCACCTGCAGCTGGCCCAGTGGGCGCACGTATCGGGGGAGCTCTCGACCTACCAGACCTCGCTCGGGTCGGTCGGCGCGAACGTGGAGGGCTGGGCCCTCTACGCCGAGCGGCTGATGGACGAGCTCGGCTACTTCGCCGACCCGGGGGAGCGGCTGGGGTTCCTCGACGCGCAGCAGCTGCGCGCCGTGCGCGTGGTCATCGACATCGGCATGCACCTGGGGTTGCCGGTGCCCGACGACGCCGAGGGGAGCCTCGCCGGGCACCACGGCCGGCCGTGGACGCCGGAGCTGGCGCGTGCCTTCCTCGGCGAGAACTCCGGGGCCGACCCCGGCTTCCTGGACAGCGAGCTGGTCCGCTACCTCGGCCTGCCGGGGCAGGCGATCAGCTACAAGCTCGGCGAACGCGCCTGGCTGGACGGCCGTGCGGCGGCGCAGCGGGCCCGCGGCGCGGACTTCGCGCTGAAGGCCTGGCACATGGCCGCGCTCTCCCAGGGCTCGCTCGGGCTCGACGACCTCGCCACGGAGCTGGCCGTCCTCTGAGCCCGGCCCCGGGTGGGCGCCTCAGTCCGGCGGCGCGGTGGTCGTGGGCGAGCCGTCGGGCTCCTCCGACCCGTCCTCACCGGACGGGTCGGCGGACTCCGGGGCATCCGGGTCCTCGGGCTCCCGGCCGCCGGGCAGCGTGGTCTCGCTCTCGCAGCCGTCCAGGTCCTCCCGCAGCCGCCGCTCCAGCGGCTGCAGCTCGCGGATCCCCTGGTCCAGGCCGGCGATGTCCAGGTCCGCCGCGGCGGTGCCGAGGTCGCCGATGACGTCGACCAGGTCACGGGTCCCGTTGACCACGCGCAGGCAGGCCGCGTTCACCGCGAACTCCGCGCTCGCGCCCGGCTCCTCGTCCTCGCCGGACGGGCCCTGCCCCGCCGCCTCGCTGTCGGCCGGGTACTCCGCGGCGCTCGCCGGGACCGCGGGCGGGTCCTCGCGGAGCAGCCCGAGGAGGATCGCGCCGGCGAACAGGCCCAGGACGAAGGCCGGAGCGACCAGCCACCAGGTGCGGATGCCTCCCGCCGGGCCGCCGGATCCCGCGCCCTCCCCGGCGGGCTCGGGTTCCGCCGCCGCGACTGCGGTGGCGCCGGCCGGGGGCTCGGCGCGGTGCTCGGGCATCTGGGGAGTCCTTCCGCCTGCGGCTGATGCGGGTTCGCCCTACCCTTCTCCCACCGGCGGTACTCGGGTGCCGATCACAGGCTTGGAGGCCGTGGTGACTGCACGGTCGGCGGCGCGGGCCGCGGTGCGGGCGCCGGCCAGGGGGCTGTCCGCCGTCGGCCGCGGTTTCCGCGCGGCCGTGGTGGCCGGCCGCTGGGTCGTGATGGGTCTGTGGCTGGCCGCCGCCGTCGCGGCGGTGCTGCTGCCGACGCCCTCGGGTGGTGGGGGCAGCAACGACTTCGGCAGCCTGCTGCCCCCCGAGAGCGAGGCGGCGCAGGTGCAGGAGCGGTCGCTCACGGAGTTCCGCGTGCCGGTGCTGTCCCAGACCGCCGTCGTCGTCCACGACCCGGGCGGGCTCAGCGCCCTCACCCGCGCCGACATCGCGCTGTGGGCCCTGCAGCACACCCAGCCCGCGCTCCGGGGCGAGGCCCCGACCGCGGACGGCAACATCGTGGCCGCGGTGCCGCTGCCGACGTCCACCCCCGAGACGGCGGTCACCTACCTCTACACGACCGGTGGGACGTCGCTGAGCGAGGGCACCGCGCTGGCCCGCCAGTACGCGCAGCACTTCCGGAACCAGCCGGACGTCGAGACCTACGTCACCGGCATCACCCCGGCGCGGGTCCAGCAGGCCGAGCACCTCGGAGCGCGGCTGCACCTGTTCGAGGTCGCCACCCTGGTGCTGATCGCCGTCGTCGTGGGGCTCACCTTCCGCTCCGTGGTCGCCCCGCTCGTGGTGCTCGCGGCGGCGGGGATCGGCTACGTGGTGGCCACCTACGTGCTGGCGCGCGCCGCAGCCGCCTTCGGGTTCTCGCTCCCCGACCAGCTGCGGCCGCTCACCGCCGCCCTGCTCATCGGCGTGGTCACCGACTACTGCGTGCTGTTCTTCTCCGGCATGCGCCGGCACCTCGAGGCGGGGATGACGCCGAAGGAGGCCGCCCGGCGGACCGTGACCACCGACGGCCCGATCGTCGCGGTGGCGGGCCTCACGGTCGCGGCCGGGACGGCGGCGCTGCTGGTGGCCGACTTCGAGCTGTTCCGGGCGTTCGGCCCGGCGCTGTCGCTCACCGTCGTGGTCGGGGTGGCGGTGTCGCTGACCCTGGTGCCGGCGCTGATCGCCGTCCTCGGCCCGCGGCTGTTCTTCCCGTCGGGCGTGGCGCGGGGAGGCGCGCTGGACCGCCGGTCCGGGCGCGGCGCCCGGTGGATGGCGCGAGCCACCTCCACCCGCCGGGGGGCGTGGATCGCGGTCCTCATCGGTCTGGGCGTGCTCGTGCCGGCCGCGGTTCCGCTGGCCGACCTCCGGCTGGACCTGTCCTTCAGCTCCGGGCTGCCGTCGGACGACCCGGTGCGGCAGGGCGCGGAGCTGCTCGACGAGTCCGGCGTCCGCGGCGTGGTGGCGCCCACCGAGGTGCTGGTCGAGGCCCCCGGCATCGCCGACCAGCGCGGCGCGCTGGCCCGGCTGCAGAGCTCCATCGCGGCGCAGCCGGGCGTGGCGCAGGTCCTGGGCCCGGCGCAGAACCCGTTGCCCGAGGAGTTCGGGATCGTCTTCTCCGCCGCGGGCGACATCGCCCGGTTCGTCGTGATCCTGGACAGCGACCCCCTCGCGGCCGACGCCATCGAGGATCTCCGGCTGCTGCGGGACCGCCTCCCCGGCCTGCTGGAGGAGGCCGGCGTCGACGGCGCGACGGTGGGGGTCGCCGGGCAGACGGCGGTCGCCGCCGAGCTCGCGCTGATCACCCAGGAGAACCTCTGGCGCACGATGCTCGCCGCGCTGATCGTGGAGTTCGTCATCCTGGCACTGTTCCTGAGGGCGGTGCTGGCCCCGCTGCTGCTGCTGGTCACCAGCGCGCTCGGGGTGGCCGCCTCCCTCGGCATCTCGGTCCTGGTCTTCCAGGGGCTCTTCGACGATCCGGGGCTCACGTTCTACGTCCCGTTCACCACGGCGGTGCTGCTGCTCGCGCTCGGCTCGGACTACAACGTCTTCGCGGTCGGCTCGATCTGGGACGAGGCGGGCCGCCGCCCGCTGCGCGAGGCGATCGTCGTCGCCATGCCGGCCACCGCCCGGGCCATCAGCGCGGCGGGCGTCATCCTGGCCGCCACGTTCGCCATGGTGGCGATCATCCCGCTGGACAGCTTCCGGCAGGTCGCCTTCATCATGGCGCTCGGGCTGCTGATCGACACCTTCCTCATCCGGCCGGTGCTGACGCCGGCCGTCCTGACCCTGCTCGGCCGGGCCGCGGGGTGGCCCAGCGGGCGGATCCGGATCTCGCAGGCGCCGCTGGGCGCGGCGGAGCAGGACGCCCTGCTCGAGGAGCGGGCGGCCGCCGAGGGCGCGGGCCGGGAGCCCGCGACCGCCGGGACGGCGGGGCCGGCCACGTGACGAGCCTGCTGGGGCGGATCGGAGCGGCGAGCCGGCGGCAGGGGCGCCGGGGTGCGGCGATCGCCGCGGGCATCCTGCTGGGCATCGTCCTGCTCCTGTGGGGCGCCGACCTGCTCGCCCGCCGGGCGGCCGAGGGGCTCGTCGCGCAGGCGCTGCAGGAGCACACCGGGACGGTGGAGGAACCCGCCGTGACGGTACGCGGGGCGTTCTTCCTCCCGCAGGTGCTCCGCGGGCGCTACGACGAGGTGGAGATCGCCATGGAGGACGTCAGCTCCGGCCCGCTGCGGATCCAGTCCGTCGAGGCCCGGCTGGGCGACGTCTACCTGTCCTTCCACGACCTGCTGCACGGCAACACCGACCGGCTGCTGATCGCCGGCACCGAGGCGGAGGCGTTCCTGAGCTACGACGACCTCAACCGGTACCTCGACCTGAGCGGCCGCCCGCTCGCGCTCGACGCGGCCGACCCCGGGGAGCTGCAGGTCACCGGCTCGGCCGACCTCCTCGGCCGCCGGGTGGAGGCCACCGCCGACGTGGAACTCGGCGCGGACGGCGGTGCGCTGGTCGTCGAACCCCGGGAGTTCGGCGGAGTGCCGGGCCTCAGCGGGGTCAGCGAGCTGCTGCTCGGCGAGCGCTTCTCCTTCCGGGTGCCCCTGGACCCCCTGCCCTTCGCGCAGCGGATCACCGACGTGCGGCCCGTGGACGACGGGGTGCTCGTCGACGTCGCCGGGGACTGGGTGGTCCTGGAGCCCTGAGCGGCGCCCGGCTCAGCCGCGGGGCGGCACCGGGTTGACCGGGTCGTCGCCGTGGCCGACCCGGTCGGCCGGGTCCGCCCGGACGACCTCCAGCCCCGGGGTGGCCAGCAGCTCCGCGATGCACGCCTCGGTGCCGCCCACGTAGGTGCTCATCAGATCGATGTCGGTGGCCACGCACCAGGCGCGGTCGGCCGGCCACCACAGGTTGGCGCTCTGCTCGGAGGGCTCCGGGGCGAGGTTGCGGACGGCGTGGTCGACCTGCCCGCGGACCAGCAGGACGTCCCGCGCGCGCGGCAGCTCCAGCCGCGGGGCGCCCCGGACGTCGGGGGTGTCGAAGGCGAACCCGGCCCAGCGGCCGAAGAGGCAGCTGTCGGGGGTGGCGGTGTGCCGGGCCAGCACCGCGGTCATCCGCTCGGCGACGGTGCAGGGCAGGTGGCCCTCGGCGGGGGCGCCGTCCCAGGTGGGGGGCTGGCTGTCCTCGGACAGGTACTCCCAGCCGCCGGTGATCGCGGGCCACTGCATGCGAGGGTGCCCGGCGGCGCCGTTCAGCGCGGCGACGTCGGCCCAGGGCACCTCGACGTCGTCGTCGCCGTCGTAGCGGTAGGCCGGGTGCAGCACCCGCGCGTAGGCGAGGTACCCCGGCGGGACGAGGGAGCCGACGGTGCTCCAGTGCGACCGCGCCACGGCCTCGGCGATCCAGGTGCCGACGGAGACGTCCGGCTCGACCCGCAGGCCGCCGAGCTGCACGCGAACTCCCCCCGGGAACGGACAACCCCCGGGCTGCTCCGCGGCGCCTCCCCCGGAGGGGAGCAGCTCGCGGGCCGACTGGACAAATGTCGGCGGCCCGGGGGTCGGGTGACTGTCCGGTTCTCGCTCGCCGCCGTACGACGGACGGGCGATCTGCCGTCGCTCAGACTGTCGTCTGAACGGGCGGCCCATCTGGACGGCGGCTAGCGGACAGCCACCTCACGAGTCCTGTAGCTATGCAAAGTTACGGACCACCTCCTCTCTCGTGTACGACGACGGTACGACGGCCACGAGCGCTCCGGCAACCGAGAATGTCAGCCGTCAGCGAACGGCCTGGCCGACCGTCCCGGAGGGGGGCTGCCCTCCCAGTCGGGGTCGTGCTCGGCCTCGTCGTCCACGGTCTCGTAGGCGGGCGGAGGCGCGTCCTTCTCTTCCCCGAGCGGGTTGCCGGCGTAGGTGCTGCCGGGGGGAGGCGCGCCCTCCCACCCCGGCTGGTGCTCCGCCCGGTCGTCGACGGTGTCCCAGGCGTCCGGGATCCCGTCCCGGTCGACGTCGCTGCTCTCCGCCGCGTACATCTGCTTGTAGCGACGGTTCCGCAGCCGCAGGATGACCCCGGCGAGCACGGCGGCGAGCAGCGTCCCGAAGAGGATGCCGACCTTCGCGTGCTCATAGCTCTCGCTCTCGGCGCCGTAGGCGAGCTCGGTGATCAGCAGCGAGACGGTGAAGCCCATCCCGCCGAGCAGCGCCAGCCCCACCACGTCCGGCCAGCCGAGGTTCTCGTCCAGCTGCGCACGGGTGAAGCGGGAGACCAGCCAGGTGGCGCCGGTGATGCCGATCGCCTTGCCGGCCACGAGCCCGACCATGATGCCGATGGCGATGCTGTCGCCGAGGGACTCGCCCAGGCCGGAGAGCCCTCCGACGGCCACGCCCGCGGAGAAGAAGGCGAACACCGGGACGGCGAACCCGGCCGACAGCGGGCGGATGCGGTGCTCGAAGTGCTCGGCGAGCCCCGGGCCGGCGTCCGGTCCGCCGGCGGCGTCGCTGCGCACCACCGGCACGGTGAACGCCAGCAGCACGCCGGCGACCGTGGCGTGCACGCCCGACTCGTGCATGAGCACCCAGGTGACCAGCGCCAGGGGCAGCAGCAGCCACCACGAGCGGATCCGCTTCTGCACGAGGAAACCGAAGACCGCCAGCGGCAGCAGCGAGAGCAGCAGCGCCGGGACGACCAGCTCGTCGGTGTAGAAGATCGCGATGACCACGATCGCCAGCAGGTCGTCGACCACGGCGAGGGTCAGCAGGAACGTGCGCAGCGCGCTGGGCAGGTGGGTGCTGATCACCGCGAGGACGGCGAGCGCGAAGGCGATGTCGGTGGCCGACGGGATCGCCCAGCCGCGCAGTGCTCCCTCGGGTCCGCCCAGGTTGAGCAGCACGAAGAACAGGGCGGGGATCGCCATCCCGCCGACCGCCGCGGCGATCGGCAGCGCCGCCCGGCGCGGGTCGCGGAGATCCCCGGCGACGAACTCGCGCTTGAGCTCGAGACCGGCGACGAAGAAGAAGATCGCCAGCAGCCCGTCGGCCGCCCAGGTGCCCAGCGAAAGGTCCAGGTGCAGCGCGGACGGCCCGACGCGGGCGTCGCGCAGGGCCTCGTAGGACCCCGCCCAGGGCGAGTTGGCCCAGATCAGCGCGATCGCGGCGCCGATCAGCAGCAGGGCGCCGCCGACGGTCTCCTTGCGGAGGACGGAGGCGACCCGCTGGGCCTCGGCCCAGGAGCCCCGGCCGAGCAGGCGGGTGGATTCGGGCGTTGTCATGCGGCGGCTCCGGTGGCGAGGGTCGGCAAAGGGACTGCCGACCAGACTTCCCGGCTCACCTCGGGCCCACGCTACCCGGCGAGCAGGTCGCGCACCCGCCGGGACAGCCCGGCGTCCCCGCGGGGGACCCCGTCCAGGGTGTGCACGGGGGTGGCGCCGCGCACCCCGGAGAGCAGCCACACGGCGTCGGCGGCGTGCAGGTCCGCGACCGTGCCCGAGGTCGTCGACGTCGGCCAGCCGGCGGCCTCCGCGGCGGCGAACAGCCGCGCCTGGGTGGTGCCGGCGAGGATCCCGGTCTCCACCGGCGGCGTGTGCAGGGTGCCGCGCGCGGCCCACACCACGGTGGAGGTGGGCCCCTCCAGGAGCAGCCCCTCCAGGCTGGTGAACACCACGTCGTCGGCGCCCAGGTCGTGCGCGTGCCGCTGGGCGGCCATGTTCACCGCGTAGGAGAGCGTCTTCGCGCCCCCCAGCAGCCACGGCGCCCCGGCGCGGAAGTCCGCGGGGATGCCCAGCCCCAGCGTCACGACCGACAGCCCCTCGGCGCGCTGGCGCAGCGTCTCGGCCGGCACGGGGGACAGCAGGGCCAGGGCCGTGGGTTCGGTGCCCGCACCGTGCCCGCGGGTCAGGACCAGCCGGCACACCCCCTCGGCCGCGGAGGTCCAGCCGGCCAGCACCGCGTCGACCAGCGCCCGCCAGGCCGGCTCCCCGGGAGAGGGCAGGGCGAGGGCCGCGGCCGACCGGGCCAGCCGGGCGAGGTGCGCGTCCAGGTGCGGCGTGCGGCCGCCCAGGACGGCCACGGACTCGAAGATCCCGTCGCCGCGGGCCAGGCCGAGGTCGAAGGCGGTCACCACCGGCTGCTCGGCCGGGACCACCTCGGTCGTCCCGTTCCGCCAGACCGCCACGCTGCGCTGCTCGTTCACCCCTCCAGCCTGCCGCACGGCGGGCCTAGGCTCCTGCCATGGGCACCGACGACATCGCGGCGCCGCTCGCCGAGCAGCTGCGGGCCCGGGGGCTGCGCCTCACCCCGCAGCGCGCCCGGGTGCTGGGGGCGGTGGCGGCGCTGGCGCACGCGACGCCGGAGGCCATCGGCGCCCGGCTCCGCGAGGAGGCCGGTCCCGGCGGCAGCGCGCCGGACACCTCGACGGTCTACCGGACGCTGGAGCTGCTGGAGCGGCTCGGCCTGGTCTGGCACACCCACCTGGGGCGCGGCGCGCCGGTCTACCACGCCGCCGAGCGGCCGCACCTGCACGTGGTGTGCGCCTCCTGCGGGGAGATCTCCTCGGTGGCGCCGGACCTGCTGGACGAGGCGGCGGAACGTCTGGCGGCGGATCTGGGTTTCACCGTGGACGTCGGTCATGTCGCCCTGTCGGGCACGTGCCGCGCCTGCCGAGACCGCGCCGGAACGGAGTCGTCATGACCGCACCCCAGAGCCCCGCCCCCCAGAGCCCCGCCCCCCAGAGGCCCACGCCCTCGCCGCTGCTCTCCCTCCCGGGTGCGGTGCCGGTCGAGGTCGCCGGCGACGCCGCCCGCGTGGTGGCGGCGCACTACGGGGACCCGCTCCGCGAGCAGCGGGTGCTCACCGAGGGCGCCGGGCTGGTGGACCGCAGCGACCGCGACGTGCTCGCGGTACCGGGTGCCGACCGGCTGTCCTGGCTGCACAGCATCACCAGCCAGCACGTCGAGCGGCTGGCCGACGGCTCCGGCAGCGAGGCGCTGGTGCTCAGCCCGAACGGGCACGTCGAGCACCACCTGGTGGTGGCCGAGCTGGGCGGCACGACCTGGGCCGACGTCGAGCCGGGGACCGGCGCGGGGCTGCACGCCTTCCTGCAGCGGATGCGCTTCATGCTCCGCGTCGAGCCCGAGCTGGTCACCGACGACTGGGCCCTGCTCGGCGTCGTCGGACCGGAGGCGCCCCGGGTGGTCGCGGCGGCGGGGCTCCCCGTGCCCGAGGCTGCGTACCGCGTCGCCCCGGCGGGTGCCGGCTGGGTGCGGCGCATGCCGCCGGTCGGCGACGGCGGGGCGGTCGTGCTCGAGCTGCTGGTGCCGCGCGCCGAGCTGGGCGGGACCGCTGACCGGCTGCTGGCCGCCGGAGCCCGCCCCACCGGCAGCTCCGCCTACGAGGCGCTGCGCGTCGAGGCCCGCCGTCCGCGGTTCGGGGTGGACAGCGACCACCGCACCATCCCCAACGAGCTGGAGTGGCTGCACACCGCCGTGCACCTGGAGAAGGGGTGCTACCGGGGCCAGGAGACCGTGGCGCGCGTGCACAACCTCGGTCGCCCGCCGCGGCGGCTGGTGCTGCTGCACCTGGACGGGGTCAGCGAGGACCTGCCCGCTCCCGGTGAGCCGGTGCTGTCGGGCACCCGCGCGGTGGGCCGGGTGGGCAGCGTCGTCCGGCACCACGAGCTCGGCGTGATCGCCCTCGCGCTGGTCAAGCAGTCGGTCGCCCAGGACGCCGCCCTGACCGTGGGCGGCTCGACGGCGGCGATCGACCCCGACGACGGCCCCGACGCGCTCGACGACACCCGGACGGCAGCGCGCGACCGGGTGCGGGCGGTCCGGTCTGGGACGATCGCCTGATCCGGCCGCCCGCTCCCGGGTGGGCAGGCCGGACGAGCTGACCTACGCTCCGCCCAGGTCCGGAGGTCGGCTGCCGAGCTCGTCCCCGCGCCCGTCGAGACCGATGCCCGGATGCCGGGTGTCCCGCACCTGGAGGTCCCCCGTGAGTTCCGAGCCGTCCCCCGCCGGGGGTGCCACCGTCGACGCGCTGCTGGACCCCGCCTTCCTCGAGGACGCGCTGCAGCAGCCCATGAGCGACGTGCGGCGGCTGCGCCGGCAGGCGGAGCAGGAAGAGGTCAACCTCTCCTACACCCGGCGCCTCCTGCAGGGCCGCCTGGACATCGTGCGGCGCGAGCTGCAGCGCCGGGCCGAGCACGACGGCCGGTCGCTGGTCGACCTGCTGCCGGAGATCCTGGCGGAGAAGGGCCGGGGCCCGGCCCACGGCCTCGGCCGGCACCAGACGGTGCAGCCGGCCGATCCCAACGCCTACGAGAACTGGGTGAACTCGCTGACCAGGGGCGCCGACCTCTCGGCCATCAGCGACCTCTCCGACGCGCAGCTGGAGCAGGCGGCCCGGTCGCTCGCCGCGGCGGAGAAGGGCCTGTCGGAGCGGCGCCGCGGCGTCCAGCAGGTCATGGACGGCCTCGCCGCCGAGCTCGGCCGGCGGTACCGCGACGGCGAGGCCGACGTCGCGGCGCTGCTCGCCGACGAGGGCCGGCACTGATGGAGGACCCCCTTGCCCCCCACCGCTCGCAGGCTCGCGGTGGGGCCCTGCAAGGGGGCCGTTCCAGCACGTCACCGTCGCCGGTGCTGGTCGAGGTCTGGCGGTCGGGGTTCCTGGAGTCGGTCCACCGGGGCTCGCTGGTCGTCCTGGACGCCGCCGGCGACGTGGCCTTCGCCGCGGGCGACGGAGACCGGCCGGTGCTGCCCCGCTCGGCGAACAAGCCGGTGCAGGCCACCGCGATGCTGGCGGCCGGCTGGCAGCCCCGGACCGGGCCGGAGCTGGCCATCGGCGCGGGTTCGCACAACGGCGAGGACGGCCACCGCGACCTGGTCGCCGGCATGCTCGCCGCCGCCGGCCTGGGGCCGGACGACCTGGGCTGCCCGCCGGCGCTGCCGCAGCACATCGGCACGCAGTCGGAGTGGATCGTCGCCGGCCGCGCCCCCGAGCGGCTGGCGATGAACTGCTCGGGCAAGCACGCGGCGATGCTCGCGGCGTGCGTGGCCGCCGGCTGGCCGACGGCGGGCTACCTGGAGCGCGAGCACCCGCTCCAGCAGGCGATCGAGGCGCGGCTGGCCGGCGCGGCAGGGGAGCCGGTGACCGCGGTCGTCGTCGACGGCTGCGGGGCGCCCCAGCACGCGCTGTCGCTGACCGGGCTGGCCCGCGGCGTCCTGTCCCTGGTGGCGGCGGCCGAGGGGTCCCGGGAGCGCGCCGTCGCCGACGCCATGCGGGCGCACCCGTGGTTCGTCGCCGGCACCGGCCGCGAGGACACCGACCTCATGACGGCGCTGCCCGGGCTGCTGGTGAAGGGCGGCGCCGACGGCGTGCACGTCGCGGCGCTGCCGGGCGCCGGCGCGGTGGCCCTCAAGCTCGACGACGGCGGTGACCGCGGCCGCACCCCGGCGCTCGCCGCCGGCCTGCACCGGCTGGGCGTCCCCGCCGAGGCGCTTGCTCCCTGGGCCCGCCCGGCGGTGAAGGGTGGCGACGGCGTCGTCGGAGAGGTCCGCCCGGCCCCGTCGCTGAACCCCTGAGCTGGGCTGTTCCCTGTGAGGCTCTTCACGCCGGCGTGCTAACCGTTCCGCTTGCAGGAGCTAGCACCCGGGGTTAACGTCGTAGGCGTGCAGACCCCCGGTGAGTTCGTCCGAGAGCAGGTGACGTCGGTCCGAGAGACGGTGGACCGGGTCGCCGGCACCGTGGCGGACTCGGTCGCCGAAGCCCCGGGCGTCTCGTCGGTCAGCACCTCGGTGGGTGACTTCATCCGCGAGCAGCGCAGCGCCGCGCGGGTCTCGCTGCGCGAGCTGGCCCGCACCGCCGGCGTCAGCAACCCCTACCTGTCCCAGGTGGAGCGAGGCCTCCGGAAGCCGTCAGCGGAGATCCTAGCCTCGATCGCCCGGGGCCTGAAGATCTCGGCCGAGACGCTCTACGAGCAGGCCGGGATCCTCGACCGGCGCGCCGGCAACCCGGACACCGTGGCGGCGATCCGCAACGACGAGGCGCTGTCCGAACGGCACAAGGCCGTGCTGCTCGAGCTCTACGAGACCTACGTCCGCGAGCACCGGGTCACCACCCCGGCCGCCGGCTGACCGTCCCTCCCGCTGACCGTTCCCCCTTCCTCCCCTAGGAGCAGGCATGACCCCCACGCAGACCGTGAAGCAGTACGGCGAGACCGTCGTCACCGCCACCAAGACCCCCCTCCTGGCCGCCATCGGCGCCGGTGACCTGGCCGTCGAGCGCGCCCGCACCGTGGTGTCGCAGTTCCGGTCGCGCGCCACCTCCTCGGTGCTCGCGCTGCCCGGCGAGGCCCAGGTGCAGGCCGACCTGGCCGTGAAGGAGGCGCGCACCCGCGCCACCGAGACCGCCACCACCGCGCGCTCCACCGCGCAGCAGCTGGCCACCGCGGTCCGTCCCGACGCCCTGCGCAGCACCGTCGCCGGGCTCGTCGAGGTGGCCCGCACGCAGGCCGTCACCACCGTCGAGGACCTGGCCCAGCACGGCGCCGAGGTCGTGGAGAACCTGCGCCGCCAGCCCGGCTTCCGCCGCGTGGTGCGTCGCGCCGAGCAGACCGTGGACACCGTCGAGGGCTCGCTCGAGGAGGCCATCGAGGAGGCCGCCGAGACCGTCGCCGAGGCGTCGGACGAGGTCACCTCGGTCGCGCAGAAGACCGCGGCGAAGGCCGGCAGGACCGCGGCCAAGGCCGAGAAGACCGTCCAGGAGACGGCCGACTCCGCCACGGCCACCGTGGCCGAGGCGGCCGAGGAGCCGGTCGAGGCCCCGAAGGCCAAGGCGGCGGCGAAGAAGAACAGCGCGGCGACCAAGAAGGCCCCGACGACGTCGGTGCGCGTGACCCGCGCCCGCACCGCCCGCCGGTCGGACCCCACCGCCGTGCCGGCCAAGAAGAACTGACCGAACGGTCCACGATCCAGGGCCCCGGAGCCGCGCTGAGCGCTCCGGGGCCCTGTCGCGTCCGGGGCGGTTGCCTCTCCGGGGGGAAGCCGCCCGGGCGAAACCGGCCGGGAGGCCCCCCGGCGCGGGTACGCTGCCCCGCATGGGCGTGTTCGACGGATGGCTGCTGTTCATCCTGTACCTGGCGTCCCAGGCGCTCACCGTCTGGGCCTTCGCCGACGCGCTCGTCCGCCCGGCCGCGGGGTACGTCGCCGCCGGCAAGCTCACCAAGCCCGGCTGGGCGGCCATCACCGGCCTCGCCGCGCTCGTCATCTTCTGGCAGCAGACGCCGATGTCGCTGCTCGGCCTGCCCGCGGTGATCGCCGCCGTCGTCTACCTGGTCGACGTGCGGCCCGCGGTCCGCGGCCTGCCCCGCGGCAACACCTGGTAGCAGGTCGGCCCGCAGCCGTCCGGCTCAGCGGCTGAAGACGCCCGCGGGCGGCTCCGGCGACGGCGCCGCGTCGACGTCGTGCACCGGCTGGGCGTTCCCGGCGAAGCGCTCCAGGTCCGCGCCGTCCACGACCCGCGCCGGCATGGGATCCCGGGCGCACGCCCGGCTCAGTCCGGCCACCGGTAGCTCGGCGTCGGAGGCGACCGCCACGAGGTTGCCGAAGCGGCGGCCGCGCAGGATCCCCGGCTCGGCGAGCAGGCAGACGTGCCGGAAGGCGGTCCGCAGCGTCGCCACCTGGGCCCGCGCGAAGCGCAGCGGCGGGCCGTCGGCCACGTTCGCGACGGCGATCCCGCCGGGCCGCAGCACGCGGGCCACGTGGGCAGCGAACTCGACGGTGGTCAGGTGCGCGGGCGTGCGGGCCCCGGCGAACACGTCGGTGACGACGACGTCGGCGGTCGCCGCGTGCATCGACTCCAGCGCCGCCCGGGCATCCGCGGCACGCACCCGGACCCGGGCGTTGCGGGGGAGGGGGAGGTGGGCGCGCACCAGGTCGGTGAGCGGCTGGTCGATCTCGGCCACCCGCTGCCGCGACCCGGGGCGGGTGGCCGCGACGTAGCGCGGCAGGGTCAGCGCGCCGCCCCCGAGGTGCACCACGTCCAGCGGCGCGCCCGGCCCGGCCGCGAGGTCGAGCACGTGGCCCATCCGCCGCACGTACTCGAACTCCAGGTGCGCCGGGTCCTCGAGATCCACGTGCGACTGCGGGGTGTCGTCGACCAGCAGCACCCAGCTGCCGTCCCGGTCGGCGTCGGCGAGCAGCTCGGCCGTCCCACCGGCGACCGGCACCGGGCCGGGCGGAACCCTCATCGTCCGCGGGCGCTGTCGGGCTCGGCGAGCGGCGCCGCCTCCCGGGAGGAGGTTCCGCCGAGCGCCGGGATCGTCACCCGGGCGACCCTAGAGCAGCCGCCCGCTGGTCCCCCCGGTGATCCTTGCGTGCGCCCGGCGCCTGGTCGTAGCGTGCGCTCCGTTCCGGATCACCGACCGCGGGTCGGCTCCCGATCCGCTTCCGGGAGGCACCGATCGTGGCCGCGAGCCGGTCGACGGCAGCGGTCTCCGGGACGGATGCGGTGCCCGCGGGGCCACGGCACCACGATCCTCCGCGTCCCTGACGAGAGCAGGCCCCGCATGACCACGACGCCATGACCACGACGCCATGACCGCGACGCCATGACCGCGACGACATGACCGCGACGACGAACGAGCTCGTGTACGCGCCGGCCACGGAGCTGGTGGCGCGGATCAGGTCCGCCGAGCTGTCGCCCGTGGAGCTCATGGACGCCGTCCTCGAGCGGGTGGCCGAGGTGGAGCCGTCGCTGCACGCCTTCATCACCCTCGACGAGGAGCGGGCTCGGCAGGGGGCGCGCGATGCGGAGCAGGCGGTCGCGGAGGGGCGGGACCTGGGCCCCCTGCACGGGATCCCCGTCTCGATCAAGGACCTGTTCGCCACGGCCGGCCTGCGGACGACGTGGGGGTCGAAGTTCTTCGAGCACCACGTCCCGGACTTCGACGTGGTCGCGGTCGAGCGCCTGCGGGCGGCGGGTGCGGTCATCATCGGCAAGACCAACACCCCGCACTTCGGCCACAAGGACATGTCCGACAACCTGGTGGCCGAGGCGTCGCGCAACCCCTGGGACCTGAGCCGCACGGCCGGCGGCTCCAGCGGGGGAGCGGCAGCGGCGGTCGCCGCCGGCATGGGGCCCATCGCGCTGGGCTCCGACGGCGCCGGGTCGATCCGCATCCCGGCCGCCCTGTGCGGGGTCTACGGCGTCAAGCCGTCGGCGGGACGGGTGCCCTTCTGGCCGAACCGGGACTACTGGGGCGCGCGGTCGCACATCGGCCCGATGGCGCGCACGGTGCGCGACGCGGCGCTGATGCTCTCGGTCATGGCCGGTCCCGACCGCCGCGACCCGCTGTCGATCGACAACGCGCCGGAGGACTACGTCGCGGCCTGCGACGGCGACCTCACCGGCCTGCGCGTCGCCTGGACGCCGGACTTCGGGCTGGACCGGGTGGGGGTGGACCCGGAGGTCCGCGCGGCGACCGAGGCGGCGGCGCACCGGTTCAGCGAGCTGGGCTGCGCCGTCGAGGAGGTCGACCCGGGCTGGGACGACCCCTCCGAGTGGCACCGCACGCTGTTCCGGGCGGGCATCGTCGGCAGCTTCGGCGAGCGGGCCCGGGAGCACCCGGAGTGGATCGACGACAGCATGGCTGCGCTCATGGAGGCCGGCAGGGACATCACCATGACCCAGCTGGTCCAGGCGCAGGGGCAGCGATCGGTCTTCTACGACCAGGCGCGGACGTTCATGGACGGCTACGACATCCTGCTCAGCCCCACGATGACCAGCGGTGCGTGGCCCTACGACGGTCAGCCGGGCGACATCGGCGGCCGGCCCGTGCAGGCCGTGCCCGGCGGTCGCTGGCCGCTGATGTTCCCGGCCAACGCGCTCGGGTGGCCCGCGGCCTCCGTGCCGTGCGGCTTCACGTCCGACGGCCTGCCGATCGGGCTGCAGATCATGACCCCGTGGCACGCGGACGCCCTCTGCCTGACCGCGTCGGCCGCCTTCGAGGCGAGCCGGCCGTGGGCGGCGGCCCGGCCCGACCTCTGACGCGCCGGACGGACCGGTCCGCCGGGTCCGTCCCGTCCAGTCCGACCCCGTGGCCGTGCGCACCCGGCGCACCCGGCCTCCGACCGAAGGCGGCACCCATGTCCTGGAAGACCGAGACGGTTCCCGGCACGGACGGGCTGGTGTGCAGCATCGACCGGCTGGCCTCCGAGGCCGGGACGGCGGTGCTGCGGGCCGGTGGGAACGCGGTGGACGCGGCGATCGCGACCAGCGCGGCGCTGGCGGTCACCGCGCCGCACATGTGCGGGCTGGGCGGGGACCTGTTCGCGCTGGTCGGCGGCCCCGGGACCGGTTCGGCGGAGCCGCTGGTGCTCAACTCCTCGGGCCGGGCCGGGAGCGGGGCCGACCCGGACCGGATGCGCGCGGAGGGGCACCGCACCATGCCTCTGGTGGCCGACGTGCGGAGCGCGCCGGTGCCGGGGTGCGTGGACGGCTGGGTCACCCTGCACGGCCGGCTCGGCCGGCTGCCCCTCGCCGACGTCCTGGCGCCGGCGGTCGAGCTGGCGGAGGCCGGCTTCCCGACGTCGCCGCTCCTCGCCGCCGCACTGCCCCGGCTGGCCGGCGTGACCGGGTGCGACGAGCTGGTGCGGTCCGGGGTCGCCGAGGGAGACCTCCTGCTGCGGCCGGGGCCCGCGCGGATGCTGCGCGCCGTCGCCGCCGAGGGGCGCGACGGCTTCTACGGCGGAGAGTTCGGGGAGCGGCTCCTGGAGGTGGGGGCCGGGGAGTACCTCCCCGAGGACCTGGCCCGGTCGCAGGCCGAGTGGGTGGACGGCCTGGCCCTGGACGTCTGGGGGCACCGCGTCTGGACCGTCCCGCCGAACTCGCAGGGCTACCTCGGGCTGGCCGGCGCGGGCATCGCCGAGCGGCTCGGGCTGCCCGCGGACCCCGACGACGGCGCCTGGGCCCACGCCACCGTGGAGGCCGCGCGGCTGGCCGGGTTCGACCGGCCGCAGCGCCTCTTCGACGGCGCGGACGGCGCCGCGCTGATCGCCGCCGGCCGGCTGGACGAGCGCGCCGCGATGTTCGACCCCGAGCGTCCGGCGCGGCTGGGTGACCGCTACCGCGCCGGCGGCACCATCTACCTGTGCGCGACCGACGCCGACGGCATGGGCGTCAGCCTGATCCAGTCCAACGCCAAGGGGTTCGGCTGCCACGTGGCGGTCCCGGGCACGGGCGTGCTCCTGCACAACCGCGGCCTCGGGTTCAGCCTCGAGGACGGGCACCCGGCCGAGTACCGGCCGGGCCGGCGCCCGCCGCACACGCTGGCTCCCGCACTGGTGACCCGTCCCGACGGGTCCCTGCGGGCGGTGCTCGGCACGATGGGCGGGGACTCGCAGACCCAGGTCCTGCTCCAGATGCTGGCCCGGCTGCTCGTCGCCGGGCAGGACCCGGGCACCCTGCTCAGCGCTCCGCGCTGGGTCCTGGCGGTGGACGAGGGGACCGGCTTCAACGTGTGGGAGCGTCCCGACACGCACCGGGTCCGCATCGAGGAGCACGCCCCCGCCTCCTGGCGGGCGGGCCTGGAGCAGCGCGGCCACGAGGTCGAGACGGCGGGCCGGGACCTGGTGGGGTTCGGGCACGCCCACCTCATCGAGCTCCCGCTGGACGGCCCGGCCCGCGGCGCGGCCGACCCGCGGGCGCTGGTCGGCGCCTGCTCGGCCGGCTGAGCTCTCCCGGCGGGCAGGGGCGGCTCAGGTGTAGCCGGGCGCCCGCTCGGCCGGGGCGGTGTCCTCGGCCGAGCACGCCGACCGGAGATCGGCCAGCAGCGCGTCGACCACCCGCTCGTGCCCCGCGGTGACGGTCAGGTGGATCGACTCGGGCGGCCCCTGGAGACCCATGGCCCACCCGCGGCGGCGCATGTCCTTCACGATCGCCGGGAGCGAGGGCCCGGCCGAGCCGAACGCCAGGAGGCTGGCGTCGGGGGCGCCGAGGACCTGCAGCCCGGGGATCCGCTCGATCCCGGCACGGATCTCATCGGTGGCCGCCAGGGCCCGCCGGGTCAGGTCCTGGTAACCCTTCCGGCCCAGGTGCGTGAGCGCGGCCCACGCGGCGGCGATGGCCCCGCCCGGCCGGGTGCCCGCCACGTTCGGCGCCGCGTAGTGCCCGCCCGACCAGTCGTCGAAGACGAAGGGCTGGTGGGCGAAGTAGGACGGGTCCCGGTACAGCACGAGGGACGCGCCCTTGGCCGCGTAGCCGAACTTGTGCAGGTCCACGGACATGGACGAGACACCGGCGACGGTGAAGTCGAAGGCGGGGACCGGGCGGCCCAGGTCCCGCACGAACGGCAGGAGCATGCCGCCGACGCACGCGTCCACGTGCAGGGGCACGTCGTGGTCGCCGGCGACCGCGGCCAGGTCCGCCACCGGGTCGACGACCCCGTGGGGATAGGAGGGGGCGGAGGCCACGAGCAGCGCGGTGTCGTCGGCCACGGCCCGGTGCATCCGCTCCGGGTCGGCCCGCAGGCCGGCCGGGTCCACCGGCACCCGGGTGGTGGTCATGCCCAGCAGGTGCGCGGCCTTGCTGAACGCGGGGTGCGCCGACACCGGCAGGACGACCCGCGGCCGGGCGACCTCGGGGCGGCTGGCCAGCAGCGCGTCCCGGGCCGTCTTGACCGCCAGCAGGATGCTCTCCGACCCGCCGGAGGTCATGCTCCCGGCGGGCGCCGGGCAGCCGAGCAGGTCGCCGACCATCTCCAGCACGTCCCGCTCCATGCGGCCGAGGCTCGGGAACGCGGCGGGGCTCAGGCCGTTGGTCGAGAAGCCGGCCAGGTAGGCGTCCTGGAGGAGCTCCTCCAGCGCCTCGCCGGCGTGGTAGACGTAGGCGAAGGCGCGTCCGTCCCGCCAGCCGATGTCCTCGTGCTGGAGCTGCTCGATCCGCCCGAGGACCTCGGACGCGTCGGTGCCCGATGCCGGGAACGCTGCCATGGTGGTGCCTCCGTCGTCGGCCGGGGCCGTGCGTCGCCGCACTCCGCGCGCCCACGCTAGGGGAGGAACCGCACGTCGGCGCGGTGCCGGTCGCCCGATCGCTCCGGACCGGCGGCGTTGACGGGGCGGCTAGGTTCGCCTCCACCCGACCCGGAGGCGATCGTGGACGTCGAGCTGTGCCACCTGCCCGCGGTCGAGCAGCGGTCGCTCCTCCGCTCCGGCGAGCTCTCCGCGCGGGAGCTGCTGGAGAACTCGCTGGCGCGCATCGAGCAGGTGAACCCGGTGCTCAACGCCGTCGTGACCCTCGATCCGGAGGGTGCACGCCGGCAGGCGGCCGCCGCGGACGAGGCCTTCGCGCACCGCCGGGAGCTGCGCCCGCTGCACGGGCTCGTGATGGCGCACAAGGACCTGCTGGCCACCGGCGGCATGCGCACCACGTGGGGGTGCCGGCTGTTCGCCGACCACGTCCCGGCGGCGGACGCGCACGCCGCCGCGCGCATGGCGCGGGCGGGGGCCGTCCGGGTCGGCAAGACCAACGTCCCCGAGTTCGGGCTCGGCTCGCACACCGTCAACCAGGTGTTCGGCAGCACCGGCAACCCCTACGCCCCCGACCGCAGCGCCGGGGGCTCCTCGGGTGGGGCCGCAGCGGCGCTGGCGGCCGGGATGGTCAGCCTCGCGGACGGCGGGGACATGGGCGGCTCCCTCCGCAACCCCGCGTCGTTCTGCAACGTGGTGGGCCTGCGCCCCCCGCCCGGGCGGGTCACGCAGGCTCCCGTGGAGCGGGGGAGCTGGCCCGACCTCGCCGTGCTGGGCCCGCTGGGCCGCACCGTGCGGGACACCGCCCTGCTGCACGGCGTCCTGAGCGGGTTCGACCCCGCGGACCCGAACTCGGTGCCCGGGACCGGTGAGGAGTTCCTCGCCCTCGCCGACGAGCCGGCCCGGGACCGCATGCCCGGTCTCCGCGTCGGGTGGACGCCCGACCTGGGCGGCCTGCCGGTCGACCCGGAGGTCACCGCCGTCCTGGAGCGGGACGGACGGACCGCGTTCGAGCGCCTGGGCGCCTCGGTCGTGGACTGGGCGGCGGACTTCCGCGGTGCGGACGTCGCCTTCTCCACCATCCGGGCGTGGAGCGTCGCGGGCCGGTTCGGCGGGATGTACCGGGAGCACGCCGACGTCCTCGGCGCGAACCTGCGGACCAACGTCGAGGACGGCTTCCGGGTCACCGCCGAGGGGCTGTACCGGGCGGTCCAGGAGCAGTCGGCGGTCCGGGCGCGGGTGCTCGCGGCGCTGGACCGCGTCGACGTGCTGGCCATGCCCACCGTGCAGCTGCCGCCGTTCCCCGTCGACTGGGACTGGCCGCACGAGGTGGCCGGTCAGCCGCAGGAGCACTACCTGACGTGGATGCGGTCGTGCTGGTACATCACCCTCACCGGGCTCCCGGCGATCTCCCTGCCCTGCGGCTTCACCGCGGCCGGGCTGCCCGTCGGCATCCAGCTGGTCGGGCGCCCGTACGGCGAGGTGGAGCTGCTCCGCGTCGCGGCCTCGTTCGAGCTGGCGAACCCCGCGGGAGCGCGTCGTCCGGAGCTCTGACCGCCCGGGCGGGTGCCGGCTCCCGGCGCCCGTCAGACCCTGGTGATTATTCCGGACGAGTGATATAAAACCCGCACCGGTCGCCGCGGATGCCGACCGCTCGCCAGCTCCTTCCCCGGTGCACGAGGAGTCCCGTTGAGAGTCGGAGTTCCCAAGGAAGTCAAGGACAACGAGTTCCGCGTGGCCCTCACGCCGGCCGGTGCCCACGAGCTCGTGGCCCGCGGCCACGACGTGCACGTGGAGACCGGCGCGGGGGTGGGCTCCGGGCTGGCCGACGAGGAGTACCTCGGCGCGGGGGCGAAGATCCACGACGCCGACGACGTGTGGGCGCAGTCCGAGCTGGTGCTGAAGGTCAAGGAGCCGGTGGCGTCCGAGTACTCCCGGATGCGCCGCGGGCAGACGCTCTTCACGTTCCTCCACCTCGCGGCCTCCCGCGCCTGCACCGAGGCCCTGCTGGACTCGGGGATCGACTCGATCGCCTACGAGACCGTGCAGCGTGCCGACCGCTCCCTGCCGCTGCTGGCGCCGATGTCCGAGGTGGCCGGGCGGCTGGCGGCCCAGGTCGGCGCCTACCACCTGATGCGGCACAGCGGCGGGGCGGGCGTCCTCATGGGTGGGGTGCCCGGCGTCGCGCCCGCGAAGGTGGTGGTGATCGGCGCGGGCGTCTCCGGCCTGAACGCCACCTCCATCGCGGTGGGCATGCACGCCGACGTCGAGTTGCTCGATCTGGACGCCGACCGCCTCCGGGCGGCCGACGCGCTGTACCGCGGGCGGGTGCGGACGACGAGCTCCAACGCCTACGAGATCGCCCGGGCCGTCGCCGGGGCCGACCTGGTCATCGGCGCGGTACTGGTGCCCGGAGCCCGCGCGCCACGCCTGGTGGACAACGCCCAGGTGGCCGGCATGAAGCCCGGCAGCGTGCTGGTGGACATCTCGATCGACCAGGGCGGCTGCTTTGAGGACTCCCGGCCGACGACGCACGCCGACCCCACCTACCCCGTGCACGGCTCGCTCTTCTACTGCGTCGCCAACATGCCGGGGTCGGTCCCGTCGACGTCCACCCGTGCGCTGACGAACGCGACCCTGCGCTACGTCCTCGCCCTCGCCGACAAGGGCACCCGCCGGGCGGTGGTGGAGGACCCGGAACTGGCCGCGGGGGTCAGCACCGTCGCCGGCGCCCTGGTGGCCGGGACCGTCGCCGAGGCCCACGCCCTGCCCGTCGCCGAGCTCGGTGCGGTGCTGCCCGGCGCGTCCTCCTAGCGCCACGCGGGCGCGGTCACGCGACCCCGTACCGGCACGCTGAACCCTTGATATACCGGACGCCCGGCCAATATAGTCACCTCGATCCCGCACCCCGGTGCGGGCGACCGAAGGAACGAGCCATGAGTCTCAGCACGGTCCGGCCGGCGACGGCCGCCGCGAGCCCCGAATCGCTCGCGCAGAAGGCGATGTTCATCCGGCTCGAGACGGTGCGGCTGAGCCGGATCGCCGGGGCGGGCCACTACTCCGCCGTCTTCTCCGCCGCGGAGCTCCTGGCCGCGCTGTACTACTCCGAGCTGCGGGTGGATCCGCGCAACCCGCGCGACCCCGGCCGCGACCGCTTCGTGCTGAGCAAGGGGCACGCCGCGATCGGCCTCTACCCGGTCCTGGCCGACCTCGGGTTCTTCGAGCCGGCCCTGCTGGACGACTACACGCGGCTGGGCAGCGCGTTCGGTGACCACCCGGACATGAAGAAGATCCCCGGCATCGACTTCAGCTCCGGCTCCCTCGGGCACGGGCTCTCCGTCGGCTTCGGCATGGCGATGGCCGGCCGGATGTCGGGGGCGGACTACCGCACCTGGGTGATGCTCGGCGACGGGGAGCTGGCGGAGGGCCAGATCTGGGAGGCGGCCATGTCGGCCGGGCACTACGGGCTCGGGCGGCTGCGGGCGGTGGTGGACGTGAACCAGCTCGGCATCGACGGCTTCACGAAGGACGTCATGACGGTGGAGCCGATCGCCGCGCGGTTCGAGTCGTTCGGCTGGGAGACCCGGCGCATCGACGGGCACGACCTGCCCGGCATCCTGGCCGCCTTCGCGAGCCTGCCGGACGCCGACCGGGGCCGGCCGCAGTGCATCATCGCCGACACGGTCAAGGGCCGGGGCGTGCGCCGGATGGAGCTGAGCCCCGACTGGCACGTCGGGAACCTGGTCGGGGCCGACTACGACGACGTCGTCGCGGAGCTGTCGGCCGGCCTCTCGGACGGCGGGACCCCCCGATGAGCGAGTGGCAGGACCAGTCGGAGATCTTCAACGGGACGGCGGACACCGCGCTCAAGGACGCGCGGTCGGCCGACGGCAACGACCGGCGCGGGACGACCGCCTTCGTCTTCGGCGACGAGCTGGCCGACATCGCCGACCGGGACCCCCGCGTCGCGGTGCTCACCGCCGACCTGGCCCGCTCGAACCGGGCCGTGGACTTCCAGGGGCGGCACCCCGAGCGGTTCGTCAACGTGGGGATCGCCGAGAAGAACATGATCACCGCGGCCGCGGGCATGGCCTCGTGCGGGTACGTCCCCTTCGCGGCGACCTTCGCCTCGTTCGCCGCGCTGCTGGGCTGCGAGCAGATCCGCACCGACTGCGCGTACCCGCGGATGCCGGTCCGCGTCGTCGGACACCACTCCGGCATGTCGATGGGCTTCTACGGCACCAGTCACCACAGCCTCGAGGACCTCGGCATCATGCGGACGATCGCCGACCTCACCGTCGTGTGCGCCACGGACGAGAACCACCTGCGGGCCGTGCTGCGCGCGTCGATGGACCACCCCGGCGCGATGTACATCCGGCTCGGGCGCGGACGCGATCCGGAGGTCTACCCCACCGTCCCGGAGATCGTCTTCGGCCGCTCGATCCGGCTGCGCGAGGGCAGCGACCTCACGATCCTCGCCACGGGCTCGACCGTCCGCCCGGCGCTCGACGCCGCCGCCCTGCTGGCCGACGACGGCTACTCCACCCGCGTCGTCGACATGTTCACGGTCAGCCCGCTGGACAAGGACGAGGTCGTCGCCTCCGCGGCGGCGACCGGCGCGGTGCTCACCGTGGAGGAGCACAACGTCACCAACGGCCTCGGGACGGCGGTCGCGGAGACGCTCTTCGAAGCCGGCGTCTCCGGGTCCCGGTTCAAGCGCCTGGGAGTACCCGACGAGCACGTGATCCTCGGCCCACCCGCAGCCCTCTACGCGCACTACCAGCTCGATGCGACCGGCATCGCCACCCAAGCGAAAGAGTTGATGAGATGACGCAGGTCCTCGCCGCCCGCACGGCGGATGCCGCCCTCCGCGCACGGGCCGGCTCGGTGATCCCCGGTGGCATGTACGGGCACATGAACGTGGCGGGCATGCCCGACGCCTTCCCGCAGTTCTTCACGGCCGGCGAGGGCAGCCGGCTGTGGGACGCCGACGGGAACGAGTACATCGACTTCATGTGCGGCTGGGGGCCGGTCGTCCTCGGGCGGAAGGACCCGGCCGTCGAGGCCGCGGTCCGCGCCCAGCTGGACACCGGGGACCTTCTCGACGGCCCCTCGCCGGTGATGGTCGACCTGGCGGAGCTGCTGGTCGAGGTGGTCCCGCACGCGGACTGGGCCATGCTGGCGAAGAACGGCACCGACGCCACGACCGCCTGCGTCACGATCGCCCGGGCCTCGACCGGGCGGCGGAAGATCCTCATCGCCACCGGCGGCTACCACGGCGCGATCCCGTGGTGCACGCCCCGGGCCGGCGGGGTGCTGCCCGAGGACCGGGCGCACCTGGGGTACTTCGAGTACAACGACGTCGCGTCGCTGGAGGCCGCCGTCGCCGAGGCCGGGAACGACCTGGCCGGCATCATCATCGCGCCGGTGCGCCAGGAGCTCGCGCGCGACCAGGAGATGGCCACCGTCGAGTTCGCCCGCGCCATCCGGACGATCTGCGACCGCACCGGCGCGGTCATGATCCTCGACGACGTGCGGTGCGGCTTCCGCCTGGACCTCGGCGGGAGCTGGGAGCCGCTCGGCGTCCAGCCGGACCTCGCCGCCTGGTCCAAGGCCATCGCCAACGGGTACTCGCTCGCGGCGATCACCGGCCGGGACAGCCTGCGCCAGGGCGCGACGGGCATCTACATCACCGGGTCGTTCTGGTACTCGGCGGTGTCCATGGCGGCGTCGATCGCCACGCTGACCCAGCTGCGGGACACCGACGCGCTGGCGCGGATGGCCGACGCGGGCCGGCGGCTGCGCGACGGGCTGGCCATCCAGGCGGCGGCCCACGGCTTCGCCGTGCGGCAGACCGGGCCGGTCCAGATGCCGCTGATGCGCTTCGCGGACGACACCGCGGACTCCACGCTGGCCCGGATCTGGACGAACGAGGCGGTCAAGCGGGGCGTGTACCTGCACCCGGTGCACAACTGGTTCGTCAGCGCCGCCCACACCCCGGAGGACGTCGACCAGGCGCTGGAGCGGACCGACGACGCCTTCGCCGAGCTCAGCCGCCTCGTGGGCTGACCCGGCGGGGGAGGCCGGGCGGGAACGGGCCGCCCGGCTCCGGCGCGACCGAACCGAGATGCAGGCGGGCGTCCCGATCCCCGGGTGCCCGAGAGCCCCGGCACGAGGATGGCGAGCAGCGATGATCCCCGACTCCGAACGACGTGCGGCCGCCGCCGACCTGATCGAGTACGGGCGGCGGCTGGCCCCGGACGGGCTGGCGGTGGGCCCGGCCGGCAACCTGAGCGTGCGCCTGGGCGACGTCGTCGCGGTGACGCCGTCGCAGATCCGCTACGAGGAGATCACCCCCGAGTCGATCTGCTTCGTGACCCTCGACGGGGAGCAGGTCGGCGGGCAGGGGAGGCTCTCGGCGGAGACGCCGATGCACCTGTCCGTCTACCGGGACACGGACGCGGCCGCGATCGTGCACACGCACTCACCGCGGGCCGTCGCGGCGTCGACGGTGGTGGACGAGGTGCCGGCGGTGCACTACTGCGTGCTGCGCGCCGGTGGCGGCCCGACCATCCGGGTCGCGCCCTACGAGCGCTTCGGCTCCGACGCGCTGGCGCGGGTCGCCCTGGAGGGGCTCGCCGACCGCACGGCGGTGATCCTGCAGAACCACGGCGCCATCGCGTACGGCCCCGACCTCGCCGAGGCCTACGAGCGGGCCCAGCTCGTCGAGTGGCTGGCCGACGTCTACCTCGCCGCGCTCGGGCTCGGCCCGCCACGGATCCTCAGCGCGGAGGAGCTCGGCGAGGTGGCCTCGGAGTCCGCCCGCCGCCGGTACGGCGCGGCGCAGGCCGCCGGCCGATGAGCGGCCCCGGCGCGCGCGGGACCCCCGCGTACGACGACCTGCCCCGGGACGCCGCCGGCGCACCGGTCGGGTGGGGGGTGTTCGGCCCGGGGGACGCCGTGGGGCGGGTCAACCTGCAGTCGGCCGAGGCCGTCGCGGCGGCGGCCCGGGCGGTGGTGAGGGGCGCGGTCTTCCCGCTGAACGCGCCGCACGACCTGTTCACCCCGCCGCTGTTCGGCCGGGGCCGGCTCCGCCACACCCGGCTCCCGATCGCCGGTGGCGCGGCCTTCGACGACGTCTACGACAACTACTACCCCCAGGCGTCGAGCCAGTGGGACGCGCTGTCGCACGAGGGGTACCGGCCCGACGTCTTCTACCAGGGGGTCTCCGGGGCGGAGATCGCCCGGGGGGAGCGCAACGGCATCGAGGCGTGGGCTGAGCGCGGCATCGCCGGCCGGGGGATCCTCCTCGACGTCTCGCGGGCGCTCGCGGCGGCCGGGCGGCCGCTCGACCCCGGGTCCAGCACCGCGGTGACGGTGGCGGACCTCGAGCTGGCCCGCCGCGAGGCGGGACTGGAGTTCCACCCGGGTGACGTCGTGCTGATCCGCACCGGCTTCGTCGAGTGGTACCAGCGCCAGGACGAGGCCGCGCGGCTGGCGATGTCGCGGCCCGGAGGGCTCCGCGCCGCGGGCATCGAGCACACCGAGGCGATGGCGCGCTACGTGTGGGACAGCGGCGCGGCCGCGGTCGCCGGCGATGCGCCGGGGCTGGAGGTGTGGCCGCCGGACCCCCGCCCCGAGGCCGCTCCGTTCGGTTACCTGCACCGCATCCTCATCGGCCAGTTCGGCCTGGCGATCGGCGAGCTCTGGCAGCTGGACGACCTCGCCGAGGACTGTGCCGCGGACGGGCGGTACGAGTTCCTGCTGTGCAGCGCGCCGGTCAACGTGCCCGGCGGCATCGGCTCCCCGGCGAACGCCCTGGCGATCAAGTGACCGGCGGATCACGTAGCCGGCGACCAAGTGACTGGCGACCAAGTGAGGGGGCGGGCATGCCCGCTGACGCCGTGAGCCCGACGCCGGACCCGGGTGGCGCGCCGCCGCGGGTCGCCTGCGTCGGGATCTACATCCTGGACGTGCTGGGCCGGACGATCGACGAGCTGCCCACGACCCAGCGGTCGCTGATCATCGACGAGATCCGGATGACCGTGGCCGGCACGGCCGGCGGGACGGCGGTCGACCTCGCCCGGCTCGGCGCCGACGTGCTCGCGGTGGGGGCCGTCGGGCAGGACAACGTGGGGGCCTTCGTGCAGACCCTGCTGCGGCAGGAGGGCGTCGACGTCAGCGGCCTGGTGGTCAAGCCCGGGGTGCCGACCTCGGCCACGATGCTGCCGATCAGCAGCGCGGGGGTGCGTCCCGCCTGGCACGTGCGCGGCGCGAACGCCGAGCTGTGCCGGGACGACCTGCCGTGGGACGCCCTCGCCCGCGTCGACGTCCTGCACTACGGCGGGGTGTCCGCGCTGCCCGGGCTCGACGGCGAGCCGTCCTGCGAGCTGCTCGCCTTCGCCCGGTCGCACGGTGCGATCACGACGGCCGACTGCCTGGGCGTCAAGCGCCCCGACGCGCTGCAGCTGTTCGCCGCGTCCCTGCGGCACGTCGACGTGTTCATGCCCAACCGCGACGAGGTCGCGCTGCTGACCGGCCTCTCCTCGCCCTACGACGGCGCCCGGGCCATCCTCGACCTCGGGCCGGGCGCGGTGATCGTCAAGATGGACGCCGAGGGGTGCTTCGCGGTCAGCGCGGACGGCGAGTTCGCCCTGCCGGCGATCCCCGGCGAGGTCGTGGACTCCACCGGCTGCGGCGACGCCTTCTGCGCCGGCGTCATCCGCGGGCTCTCCCTCGGCTGGCCGCTGCGCGAGGCCGCGGGGCTCGGCATCGCCTCGGGCACGCTCACCGCGGGTGGCCTGGGCTCCGACGCCGGCCTGCGGGACCTGGACTCCACCCTCGCCTTCCTCGCCGACCACCGGCCCGCACGAGAAGCGGAGCAGTCATGAGCAGCGGTCCCGGGAGCGCGGTCCACCTGGCCGGCCTGGCCGACGCCGTCGAAGTCTTCCGCGACGAGTGGGGGATCCCGCACCTGCGCGCGCGGTCGTCGGACGACCTCTTCTTCGCCCAGGGCTACGTCCACGCCCAGGACCGGCTGTTCCAGATGGACGCCGCCCGGCGGCGGATGGAGGGGCGCTGGGCCGAGTGGGTGGGGCCGGCGGGGGTGCCGGCCGATGCCCTGGCGCGCCGGCTGGGGGTGACGGCGGCCTGCCGGCGAGATCTCGACGTCGCGAACGACGAGACGCAGGCGATGCTCGGCGCCTACGCGGCCGGGGTGAACGCCCACCTCGCCGGCCTGGACCGGCTGCCGGAGGAATACGGGCTGCTGGGGGTCGAGCCCGAGCCATGGGAGCCGTGGCACAGCATCGCCGCGATGCGCCAGCGGGGCTACCTCATGGGGTCGGTCTGGTTCAAGCTGTGGCGGGCCGCGGCCGTGCGGGCGATCGGGCCCGACCGCGTCGGCCTGCTCCGGTACGACGACGGCGGCACCGACCGGCTGTGCATCCCGCCCGGCGCGGACGCGCAGCGCTGGGTCGCCACGCTCAAGGAGCTGGCCCCCGCCCTCGAGGCCCTGGCCGGGCTGGCGGGCGCGGACGCCACCGGCGGCGGGAGCAACAACTGGGCGGTGTCCGGGACACGGACGGCGACCGGCCGGCCGCTGCTCGCCGGCGACCCGCACCGCGCGTTCGAGATGCCGGGGATGTACACCCAGGCCCACCTGGCGTGCGACCGGTTCGACGCCATCGGCCTGACCGTCCCGGGAGTGCCGGCCTTTCCGCACTTCGCGCACAACGGCTCCGTGGCCTGGTCGGTGACCCACGCCTTCGCCGACATCCACGACCTGTTCGTCGAGCAGTTCTCCCCCGACGCCTCCCGGTACCGGTTCCGGGACGGCTGGCAGCCGACCAGCACCCGCTCCGAGCGGATCCTCGTCGAGGGGGGCGACCCGGTGGACGTGCAGGTGGTGGAGACCCACCACGGGCCGGTCGTCGCCGGCGATCCCGCGAGCGGCACCGCCCTCACGCTGCGGTCGATGCAGTTCGCCGAGACCGACCGGTCGTTCGACTGCCTGCTGCCGATGCTCCGGTCGCGCACCTGTGACGAGCTCTTCGACGCGTGCCGGGGCTGGGGGCTGATCGACCACAACCTCGTCGCGGCGGACACCTCCGGCGGCATCGGCCACCTCGTGCGCGCCGTCGTCCCCGCCCGGCCGCGGCTCAACGGCTGGCTCCCCGTCCCGGGCTGGACCGGCGAGCACGAGTGGGACGGGATGATCCCGTTCGAGGCCATGCCGCGGACCGCGGACCCCGCCCGGGGCTACCTCGTCACGGCCAACAACCGGGTGGTCGCCGACTCGGCCGACGGGCACTACCTGATGACCGACTGCCATCCCCCCTACCGCGCCCGCCGGGTCGAGCAGCGGCTGGCCGACCTCCCCGCGGCCACCACCGAGGACATGCGGGCCATCCACGGCGACGTGCTCAGCCTGAGCGCTCCGGTGTTCCAGCGGGCGCTCGCGGCCGCCGACGCGCCGGACGACCGGTGCGCCGGGCTCCGCGACCTCGTCGTCGGCTGGGACGCGCGGCTGGACCCGGATTCCGTCGCCGCGGCCGCCTACACGTCGTTCCGCTGGGCCCTGGCCGAGGTGCTGACCGAGCGGTCGGGGCTGGGTCCGGCGGCGGCCGATCCGCTGGTGGTCGCGCTGCCGCCCGGGGTGGACGTCCGCAACCAGCTCTGGTGGGCGCTGCCCGGGCTCCTGCGCGCGGACGACACCACGCTCCTGGGCGGGTGGACCTGGGACCAGGCGGTCGGCGAGGCGCTGCGGCGCACGGCGGACGCCGGGGACGCCGGGCCCTGGGCGGAGCGGCACCGGGCCACGATGGTCCACCCGCTGTCCGGCGTGCTCCCCGGCGCCGCCGACCGGCTCGCCCCGGCCGGAGCGCCGGTGGGCGGCGACAACGACACCGTGCTGGCCAACGGCTGCCTGTCGGCGTCCGGCACGCGCGCGGTCTACGGGGCCGTGGCGCGGTACGTCTTCGACGTGGGCGCCTGGGACAACAGCGCGTGGGTGGTGCTCACCGGGGCCTCCGGCGATCCGGACGACGCCCACTACCTCGACCAGCACCGCACCTGGGCGGCCGGGGAGCTGGTCCCCATGCGGTACGACTGGACGACCATCGCGGCGGTCGGCGAGCTCCGCCTGCTCCGCCCGGCGGCCGACGAGCGGCCGGCGGCGGGTTAGCCCGGCCGTCGCGCCGTGGGAGGCCGGCGCCCCGGCGTCCCGACCGGGGGCGGTGGTCGGGACGCCGGAGGCAGCGGGTCAGCGCGCCGGTGGGCGGTGCTGCGCCCACGGCCGGACGCTCTCCACCACGGCGCCGAGTCGGAGCACGTCGGCGTCCGCCCACCACGGCCCGACGATCTGCAGGCCGGTCGGGAGGCCGTCGTCGCCGAACCCGGAGGGCACCGACGCCGCGGGGTGCCCGGTCAGGTTGAACGGGTAGAGGTAGGCGTTCCAGCCGTTCATCAGCCGCGGTTCCCGGCTGTCCGCGCTGTCCACCGCCGCCGGCGCGGTGGTCGGCAGGGTCGGCGTGACGAGGAAGTCCACCTGCTCGAACAGCGCCTGCACGCTCCGGTACAGGGCGCTGCGCGCCAGCCCCGCCAGCCGGTAGTCGCGCACCGTGTACACGCTGCCCTTCTCGATGAAGTCGATCAGCGTGGGGTCCAGCCGGTCGCCGTACTCGTCCCGGAAAGGGCCGTAGGCGACGAACTGGTGGGCGAAGTAGAGGACGCGGGCGGCCTCGGGGCTCCAGTCCAGGCCGCTCCCGACCTCGTCGACCTGCGCGCCCAGGTCCGCCAGCGCGGCGAGCGTCGCGGCGGTCCGGTCCTGCACGTCCTCGGCGACCGAGGTGTTCGCCATCCGGGGGACGTAGCCGATGCGGACCCCCGAGAGGTCGTTCCCGGTGAGCTGGGGCAGGCGGCGCGGCCGGCCGCCGCCGAGCGTCCACGGGTCGATCGGCGTCGGGCCGGTCAGGCACTCCATCATCAGCGCCGCGTCGGCGACCGTGCGGGTCAGCGGGCCCGCCGCCGCGTAGTTGGCGAACACGTCGCTGGCCTGCTCGTAGGGCACCGCGCCCGTGGTCGGCTTCAGCCCGACCACGCCGCACGCGCCCGCCGGGATCCTGATCGAGCCGGCGCCGTCCGTGCCCAGGCCGAGCGGGCCGAACCCGGCGGCCACCGCCGCCGCGGCTCCGCCGCTGGAGCCGCCGGCCGCGCGCGAGAGGTCCCAGGGGTTGCGGGTCACCCCGAACACGGGACTGTCGGTCACGCCCTTGTGGCCGAACTCGGGAGTCGTCGACTTCCCGACCATGATCGCCCCGGCGGAGTCCAGCCGCTGCACCAGGACGTCGTCGTGGTCGGGCACGTTGTCGGCGTAGACCACGGACCCGTAGGCGGTCCGGACCCCCGCCGTGGCGAACAGGTCCTTGATGTTGACCGGCACGCCGTGCAGCGGGCCGAGCTCGGCCCCGTCGATCACCGCCTGCTCGGCGCGGCGGGCCGCCGCCCGGGCCGACTCGGCGGTGACGGTCGCGAACGCGTTGACGTCCGCGTCGCCGGTGTCGATCGCGTCGAGGACGGCGTCCACGTACTCGACGGGGGAGAGTTCCTTGGCCCGGATCAGGGCCGCGGCCCGCGTCGCCGGGACGAAGAGCAGGTCGTTGTGGCTCATGCGCAGGTCCACGTCCTTCTCGGAGGGCACAGGTGGTTGGGGCCAGGCCTGCGGACCGGAGGGGCGACCGCGTTCTGGCGGGATCGCTGACACGAGGCGCAGATCGGACGTTCGTACTAAAACAAACCGCCGACGGCGGCCCCGTGGCGGCGAGACTAGCAGGGCGCGGCACCGGCGAGAAGGGCTCGCTTCGCCCCGTGCCCTAAAGGCAACCAGCCGACTCGTCCGCCGCTCCGAGTGCTGGTCGGGGCGTCGTGGTGCCCGCAGATTTCTTGGCCGACGCTCTTCCTTATTTCGGCCGCTCGCTACAAGATGACCGACATCCCACACCTGCTGGAGATGAACTTCCTCACAGCAGGCGGGGTGCTGTCCCCCGCGAGGAAGGACCACCGTGTCGCTGCTAGACGTTGCCGACTTCACCGTCGACCTCGACGGCGAGGAAGCCCCGATCTCGCTCGTCCGCGAGCTCTCCTTCTCCGTGGAGCGGGGGGAGTTCCTGTGCATCGTCGGGGAGTCCGGAAGCGGCAAGACGGTGGCCGCGCTCTCGCTGATGCGGCTGCTGGAGTTCACCGCGCCGGCCTCCCAGACCGGGGAGGCGCTCCTGGACGGCGAGGACCTCGTCGCGGCCAGCCAGGAGACCATGGCGGGGCTCCGCGGCCGCAAGATCGCCATGATCTTCCAGGAGGCGATGGAGGCGCTGAACCCGACGAAGGTGATCGGCGCCCAGCTGATCGAGGCCGTCCAGCAGCACCCCGGGGAACTCGGCGAGTCCGCCGGGTCCGGCCGGCGGGGCCTCGTCGAGGCCGCCCGCGCAAAGGCGGTCGACCTCCTGCGGCAGGTCGGCATCCCCGACCCCGTCGGCTGCATGGGGAAGTACCCGCACCAGCTCTCCGGCGGCATGCAGCAGCGGGCCATGATCGCCATGGCCCTCATGTGCGACCCCGAGCTCCTGATCGCGGACGAGCCGACGACCGCGCTCGACGTCACCATCCAGGCCGAGATCCTCACGCTGCTGGTGCGGCTGCAGCGCGAGCGCGGGATGGCCTGCATCCTGATCACCCACGACATGGGCGTCGCGGCCGAGATCGCCGACCGGGTGGCGGTCATGTACTCCGGGCGGCTCGTGGAGATCGGCCCCGTGCAGGAAATCCTGGCGAGCCCGCGCCACCCCTACACCCGGGCCCTGCTGGAGTGCGTACCGCGGGTCGGCCTGATCGCGCAGAAGGAACTGAAGACCATCCCCGGCTCGGTGCCGCACCCGGGCATGCACCTGCCGGGCTGCCGGTTCGCCCCCCGGTGCCACAACGCCTCCGACCGGTGCACGTCGGTCGAGCCCGCGCTCACCCCCGTGCCGGTGGCGGTCGGCGTCGGCGCCGCGGCCGCCCCTCCGGCCGCCGCCTTCCCGCCCGGCGAGCGACTGGCCGCCTGCTGGCACCCCGAGCCCGCGCTCCAGCCGCAGGATGCCGGGGAGTCCGCGCGCTTCGCCGACGCCCTGGTGGCGCCCTCGGGGGGAGCGGAGCCCTACCTGGTCCTCGACGCGGTGTCCAAGCGCTACGCCGCCAGCGCCCGTAGCGAGTCGCTGGGATCCCGCCGCGCGAGCGGTGGCGTGCTCGCCGTCGACAACGCGTCGGTGTCGATCGCCAAGGGCGAGTTCTTCGGCCTGGTGGGCGAGAGCGGGTCCGGGAAGAGCACCCTCGGCCGGCTCATCGCCAAGCTCGAGGCGCCGACCAGCGGATCGATCAGCGTCGGTGACGTCTCGGTGGAGCAGCTCAAGGGCCGCAAGCGGGTCCGCAGCTTCCGGCGGGACGTGCAGATCGTGTTCCAGGACACCACCGGCTCGCTGGACCCCCGGCAGACCATCGGCCGCTCGGTGAGCGAGCCGCTCCGGTCCCTGACCGACGTCCGCGGCGAGGCGCTCGAGGCCCGCGCCAAGGAGCTGCTCGAGACCGTCGGCCTGCCCCTGGCCTACTTCTCCAAGATGCCCTCGGAGCTCTCCGGCGGGCAGCGCCAGCGCGTCGCCATCGCGCGGGCGATCGCCTGCGACCCGCGGCTCGTGGTGGCGGACGAGCCGACGTCCGCGCTCGACGTGTCGGTGCAGGGCCAGATCGTCAACGTCCTGCGCCGGCTGCAGCGCGAGCTGGGCCTCACCTACGTGTTCATCACCCACAACCTGAGCCTGGTGCTGTCGGTCGCCGACCGGATCGGGGTCATGTACCTGGGCGCGCTGGTGGAGATCGCCGACGCCGCGACGCTCGTCCGTGCGCCCGCGCACCCGTACACGCAGGTGCTGCTGCAGGCGAACCCCGATCCGCACAACCCCCGGCGCCGGACGCCGGACACGGCGCACCCGCAGGCCCTCGGCCTGGACTCCGAGACCGCCCTCGTCGACCGGACGCAGGGCTGCCGCTTCCGGGACCGGTGCCCCCGGCGCCAGGAGCGGTGCGACGTCGAGTCCCCCGAGCTCACCGAGCGGCAGCCGGGCCAGTTCGCGGCCTGCCACTTCCCGCTCAACTGATCCAGCACCCGTTCCCGCCCGCCACCACCGATGTCCGCAGGTACCCGAGACAAGGAATGACATGAGAACTCGTAGCTCGTTCCAGGGAAAGCGCTCGTTCCGGTTGTCCCGACTGCGACTGGCCGCCGTGGGGACGGCCCTGGCGATGGGGCTCGCGGCCTGCGGATCGGGTGGGGAGGGGGCGACCCCCGCGGCCGAGGAATCCGGGACGCCGGTCGAGGGCGGCACCATCGTCGCCGCCCTGGCGGGTGACCCGCAGACCCTCGACGTGGCCCAGAACAGCGGGGCGCTGACCATCTACGTCGGCCAGAACGTCTTCGAGCAGCTGTTCCAGTTCGACGAGACCCTGACCCCGCGCCCGATGCTCGCCGAGGACTACACGATGTCCGACGACGGGCTGACCTACACGATCCCGCTGCGCGAGGGGATCACCTTCCACAACGGTGAGCCGATGACCGCCGAGGACGTGGTCGCCAGCCTCGAGCGGTGGATGGTCGTGTCCGGCCCCGGCAAGCTCGTCGCGGAGGACGTCGAGTCCATCACCGCCACGGACGACGCCACGGTGGAGATCGTCCTGAACAAGCCCCGGTACTCGCTGATCAGCGACCTGGCCGCCTACGTCCAGGCCGCCATCATCGTCCCCGCCGAGATCGCCCAGGCGGCCGGTGACCAGCCGATGGCCGACGACCAGATCATCGGGACCGGCCCGTTCAAGCTGGGGGAGTACACCCACGGCCAGCGGATCGTGCTCGAGAAGAACCCGGAGTACACGGCGATCGAGGAGGACTGGGGCGGTTTCGCCGGCGCGAAGCGGGCGTACGCGGACGAGCTCGAGTTCCGCTTCGTCGCCGACCCGACCCAGCAGCTGAACGGCCTGCAGACCGGGCAGTTCCACTGGGCGCAGTCGGTCAGCCCCGACCAGTACGAGGCCATCAAGGACAACCCCGCCCTCACCGTGGAGGTCACCGACACCGGCCTGGTCAGCACGGTGCTGCTGAACCACGACCCGGCGTCCCCGTTCAGCGACCTCAAGGCGCGGCAGGCCATGAACATGCTGATCGACAAGGAGGCCATGTCCCGGGCGGCCTTCGGTCCCGACATCCTGTGGACGCCGCTGAGCGGATCGTTCGCCTTCGAGATCAACGAGCCGATGTACTCCGACGCCGGGCAGGACGTCTACGAGACGTACGACCCGGACCAGGCCAAGGAGCTGTTCACCGAGGCCGGGGTCACCGCGGACACCCCGATCCGCATCGCGACCACCCAGACCTACGAGAAGTACTACCAGATGGCCGTCGTCATGCAGGCCCAGCTGGAGGAGATCGGCCTGACCGCTCAGGTGGACGTCTTCGACTTCCCCACCATGATCGACCGGCTGACCACCGCCCCGACCTCGTGGGACATCAGCATGACCGGCTTCAGCGGCATCCCCGGGGCGCCCAGCCAGGTCAACTACCTGACGCCGACCTGGCCCGGTGGGTACAAGTCGCCGAAGATGGACGCACTGCTGGCCGAGTACAACCAGGCCACCAGCGCTGACGAGGCCCACGACATCGTCGACCAGATCCAGCAGACCGTGTGGGACGAGATCCCGGTCATCCCGATCTCCCCGAACAAGAGCCTGCAGGTCTCCAGCTCGAAGCTGCAGAACCTGTCCACGTTCCGGCCCGGGGTCTTCTGGAACACCTGGCTGGCCGGCTAGGCCCTCGACGGAGGAGTGGAAAGGAGCGGCAGATGGCTGGTCTGGTCCTCAGACGGATCCGGGATCTCGTGATCGTCCTGTTCCTCGTGGGCACGGCGATGTTCTTCATCATCCACCTGATCCCCGGGAACCCGGCGATCGCGCTGCTGGGCCCGTACGCGACCCAGGAGCAGATCGCGGACCTCACGGCTTCGCTGGGGCTGGACCAGCCGCTGTTCACCCAGTACGTCACCTGGCTCGGCAATCTCGTGCAGGGCGACATGGGGAGCTCGCTCATCTTCGCCCAGCCCGTGCTGCCGGTGATCCTCGATCACGTCACGCCGACGATCCTGCTCGCGCTGGGCAGCACGATCATCAGCGCCGTGATCGCTGTTCCCCTGGCGATCCACGCGGCCGCCAAACCGCGGTCGCTGTGGGCCCGGATGGTGACGCCGGTGACCGCGTTCGGCCTGGCCATGCCCTCGTTCTGGCTGGCGCTGGTGCTGGTCCTGGTCTTCGGCGTCATCTTCCAGGTGCTGCCCACCAGCGGGTACGTGGACTTCGGGTCCGACCCGGGGGAGGCGGTCAAGTACCTCGTCCTCCCGATCGTCGTCCTCGTCGCGCACCAGGCCGCGCTGTTCGTCGCGACCCTGCGCGAGAGCATGTCCGGCGAGCTGCTGAGCCTCTACCTGCGCTCGGCACGGGCCAAGGGCGTCAGGGAACGGGGGGTGCTCTACCGGCACGCGCTCCCCAACGCGCTGCTGCCCGCGATCACCGTCATCGGCAGCAGCTTCGGCAACGTCCTGGGCGGGGTGGTCGTGATCGAGACCGTGTTCTCCATCCCGGGGTGGGGGCAGCTCCTCTACAACGGGATCACCTCGCGCGACTACCAGTTGATCATCGGGGTCACCCTGATGATCGCCGTGGTCTACGTCGTCGTGAACCTCATCGCCGACCTGCTCTACCTGGTCGCCGACCCGCGGGTGCGTGTCCGATGAGCGTCGAAGCGGTCCTCATCAAGAACGAGGAGCCCGGGGTAGTCGGCGACCAGCGCCCTCCGCGGCGCGGGCGGTTCAGCGGCTGGCGGCGGGGGCTGTCGGGGCTGTGGCAGCGGGACGCCCCGGCCGTCATCTGGGCGGTCGTGCTGCTGCTCATGGTGCTGGTGTCGGCCCTCGGGCCGTTCTTCCTGACCTCACCCGACGCCATCGAGCCGGCCAACCGGCTGATGCCGCCCTCGGCGGACCACCCGTTCGGCACCGACGAGTACGGCCGTGACCTGCTCTCCCGGGTCGTCTCCGCGGGCCGGGTGTCGCTCGGCCTGGGCATCCTGATCACCGTCGTCGCCGTGGTGATGGGCACGCTCGTCGGCTCGGTCGCCGGCTTCTACGAGCGCTCCTCCGGCGTGCTGATGCGGCTGATGGACGCGCTGATGGCCTTCCCGGCGATCGTGCTCGCGATCGCCCTGGTCATCTCGCTGCGGTCGGGGATCTGGAGCGAGATCATCGCCCTGGGCGTCGTCTTCATCCCCTACGTCGCCCGCGTCGTGCGCAGCCGCGTCCTGACGCTGCGGGAGCGCGGGTACGTCACCGCTGCCCGCGCGGCGGGTGTCTCCGGGCCGCGGATCCTGCTGACCCACATCCTGCCCAACGCGGCCCCGGCGATCCTGGTGCAGGCGGTGTTCGTCTACGCGTCGGCGCTGCTGGCCGACGCCGCGCTGAGCTTCCTCGGCCTGGGCGTCCAGCCGCCCACGCCGACCTGGGGGAACATGATCGGCGAGGCGCGCACCTTCATCACCCTGGCGCCAGGCTTCATGATCTTCCCCGGCCTCGCCATCGTGATCAGCGTGATGGCGCTCAACCTGGTCGGTGACGGGGCGCGCGGCCTGATCGACCAGCGTGCGCGCGCGGTGCTCGAGCTCGAGCGGGTGCGGAAGAAGCAGGGCAAGGAGCAGCGCCGCCGTCGCTCCCCGGCGGCTCCCGCCGTCGACTGACCGCGTCCAGCAGCCGCAATCGCCGCCGGGCCGCCGCGCGGCACGACCAGAGGAGTGCACGTGAGCGACACGGAGCTGTGGGCGCGACCGGCCACGGAGCTGGCGGAGCTGATCCGGGAGAAGTCGGTCTCACCGGTCGAGATCCTCGACTCGGTGCTCGACCGGTTGGACGCCGTCGAACCGACGGTCCACGCGTTCATCACCGTCACCGACGACCTGGCGCGGGCAGAGGCGGCCGCGGCGGCCGAGCGGGCGCGGCGCGGTGAGCTGATCGGGCCGATGGACGGCATCCCGTACTCGATCAAGGACCTGGAGAACACCGCGGGCATCCGCACCACGCTCGGGTCGATGTTCTTCACCGACAACGTCCCCGACACCGACAGCGTGGTGGCCGGCCGGCTGCGGTCCAGCGGTGGCGTCCTGCTCGGCAAGACGAACACCCCGCACTTCGGCTACAAGGACATGGCCGACAATCTCGTCGCCGAGACCACCGTCAACCCGTGGGACCCGACGCGCACGGTCGGTGGCTCCTCCGGCGGTGCCGCGGCCGCCGTGGCCGCGGGGCTCGGCCCGCTGGCGCAGGGATCCGACGGGGCGGGGTCGATCCGGATCCCGGCGGCGCTGTGCGGGGTCGTCGGCTTCAAGCCCTCGTTCGGTCGCATCCCGGTGCACCCGGGCCGGGAGTACTGGTCCCACCGCACCCACAACGGCCCGCTGACCCGCACCGTCGCGGACGCCGCGCTCATGACCGCGGTGATGGCCGGCGACGACGACCGCGACGCCCTGTCGCTGACCTCCGAGCTCGGGGAGTTCCTGCCGCCGCCGCCGTCGGCGCACCCGCTGGCCGGGCGGAAGGTCCGCTGGAGCCCGGACCTCGGGTACGGGCTCGTGAGCGCGGAGGTGGCCCGCGTCGTCGCCGGTGCGGTGCAGGGGCTGGCGGAGCTGGGCTGCGAGGTCGAGGAGAAGGTCCCCGGGTGGGAGGACCCCAGCTCCTTCCACCGGGTCATCTACACCAGCCAGATCGCCGCCGGGATCGGCCCGCTCGCCGACCGCCACCCGGAGTGGATCGAGGACACGCTGATGCAGCTGATCTCGGTCGGCCGGTCGTTCTCGGCGGTCGAGCTCAAGACGGCGGAGATCCAGCGGGGTGCGCTCTACAACGCCGCCCGGAGCCTCTTCGAGGAGATCGACTTCCTCGTCACCCCCGCGATGCCGCTGGTGGCGTGGCCGGCGGAACCGGGGCCGGGCCTCCGGGAGATCGACGGGACGCCGCTGCCGCCGCACATGGGGCGGTCCTACGCGGTCAACCCGTTCAACCTGACCGGGCAGCCGGCCATCACCGTCCCGTGCGGCTGGACCGAGGCGGGGCTACCGGTGGGTGTGCAGATCGTCGGCCGCCGGAACTCCGACATCGACGTGCTGGAGTTCGCGCACGTGCTGGAGCAGCACCTGGCGCTCACCGACCGGTGGCCGGCGCTGCCGTGACCGCCCGCTCCGGGCACCCGCCCGACCGCCGCGTCCCGCCGGGAGAGCCCGCCGTGCAGCGGCAGTTCCCCGGACGGTTCGAGCCCGGGTGGTTCAGTTTCCGGCCGCTGTGCGGGAGCATGGTGGGGATGCAGCCGGACCTCTGCGAGTGACCCCGGGCGGAACCGGCAGAATCGGGTGCGACTCACGGGTGCGCCCCCAGTTCTCACCGACCGGCGCGGGATAGGCCCAGGGGGGCACAGCTTGCCGAAGATCGTCGACCACAACGAACGCCGTCAGTCCGTCATCGAGGCGACCTGGCGGGTGATCGCCCGGGAGGGCATCGCCAACGCGACCACGCGGGAGATCGCCCGCGAGGCCAACTGCTCCAGCGGGATCCTGGCGCACTACTTCAAGGACAAGGCCGACATCATGGCCTCGGCCATGCTGGCCGCGCACGCCGAGGTGCACGTCCGCCTCGACCCGCGGCTGACCGGCGTGGCGTCGGTGCGCCAGTACATGCTGGAGTGCCTGCCGCTCGACGAGCGCCGCCGCTTCCTGGCCGTCATCGAGGTCAGCTTCTGGGGGCAGGCGGTCGGCAACCCCCGGCTGGTCGAGGTGAACGCCAACGAGATGGACAGCTTCCGCCGGAAGCTGCGCATCCGCCTGGTCGAGGCCCAGGAGCAGGGGGAGCTCAAGCCCGAGGTCGACGTCGAGGCCGTCGTCCGCGAGCTGCACGTGCTGATGGACGGGCTGAGCATCCAGGCGGCGCTCTACCCGCACAGCGCCCCCAAGAAGGAGCAGGTCGCCATGCTCGACGCGATCCTCGACCGGATCCGCCGGCACCCCGGCTGAGCCGCCCCGGAGCCCAGGGGGGCGCTCAGACCGGCGCGACCGCCGACCAGCGCACGGTCACCTCACCGTGCCGCCACCTCCGGCTCGAGCCCACCAGCGGCCAGCCCTGCTCGCCGAGCGCCTCCACCGCCGCGGTCCAGCGCTGCCGCGGGCCGAAGGCGCTCATCCCGGCCGCCGCGGCCCACGTCGCGTCGAAGGCGCGGAGGAACTCGTGCACCGGCTGCCCGGGCACGTTGTGGTGGATCAGCGCCTTGGGCAGCCGCTCGGCGAGGTCCGAGGGCGTCGCGATGTCCGAGACCCGGGTGGCCAGCGTGAGGGTGAGCGGGCCGTCGGCGTCCAGCGCCACCCACGTGGAGCGGCGTCCCCACTCGTCGCAGGTGCCCTCGACCACCAGCCCGCCGGGGGCCAGGGCGGCGCACATGGTGTCCCAGGCCCGGGCGGCCGACTCCTCGTCGTACTGGCGCAGCACGTTGAACGCCCGCACGAGCACCGGTCGCAGGCCGGCCAGCTCGAAGCCGCCCACCCGGAAGTCCACCCGCGGCGGATCCCGGTCCGCGGCCACCGCCGCCACCCGCTCCGGGTCGATCTCCAGCCCCACGACCTCCAGCCCGGCCACCTCGGGGCCGAGGCGCTCGACCAGCTCCAGCGTGGTCACCGCCGACGCGCCGTAGCCCAGGTCGACGACCAGCGGCCGGGCGGAGTCGCGCAGCCGTGGCACCTGGGTCGCCACGATCCACCGGTCCACCCGCCGCAGCCGGTTGGCGTTGGTGGTGCCGCGGGTCGGGAGGCCGAGTGCGCGGGCGCGTCCCGCGGCCAGCCGCGGGGCCCGGCGCCGGGGCTGAGGGGACAGCGAGGCCCGGCGCTTGTGCTCGTCGCCCGCCTCGCTCACCGGGAGGCAGCCTAGTCCCGGCTACCGTCGACCCGTGCAGCTGCGATCCGACGTCCCGCTCGCGGAGCTCACCACCCTCGCGGTGGGTGGCCCGGCCGAGCGGCTGGTGGAGGCCGAGACCGCCGACGAGCTGGTGGCGGCGGTGCGCGACGCCGACGAGGCCGGCCGGCCGCTGCTGCTCATCGGCGGTGGGTCGAACCTGATCGCCCCGGACGAGGGCTGGCCCGGTGACGTGGTCGCCGTCCGCAGCCGGGGCATCGAGCGGCGGGGCGACGCGCTGACCGTGCAGGCGGGGGAGGACTGGGACGCCCTCGTCGCGCACACGGTGGCGGACCGGCTGGCCGGCATGGAGGCGCTCTCGGGCATCCCCGGCTCGACCGGGGCCACCCCGGTGCAGAACGTCGGCGCCTACGGCCAGGAGGTGGCGCAGACCATCACCGCCGTCCGCGTGTACGACCGCGCCGAGAAGGCCGAACGCACCCTGTCCCCGGCCGACTGCGGCTTCGCCTACCGCGACAGCCGGCTCAAGCGGGAGCCGGGCCGGTTCGTCGTCCTCGACGTGACCTTCGCCCTCGACGCCGGCGACCTGTCCCGGCCGGTGGGCTACGCGGAGCTGGCCCGCAGCCTCGGCGTCGCGATCGGGGAGCGCGCGCCGCTGGCCGACGTCCGGGAGGCGGTGCTCGCGCTGCGCCGCGGCAAGGGGATGGTCTGGGACCCCGCCGACCCCGACTCCCGCAGCGCCGGGTCGTTCTTCACCAACCCGATCGTGCCCGCCGGCTCGGCCGTCGAGGCGTGCCCCAGCTGGCCGGCCGGCGACGGGCTGGTCAAGCTGAGCGCCGCCTGGCTGGTGCAGCACGCCGGGTTCGGCCGCGGCACGAGGGAGGGGCGCGTGGGGACGTCGTCCCGGCACAGCCTCGCGCTCACCACCTCCGACGGCGCCACCGCCGCGGAGCTGCTCGCCTTCGCCGGGCGGATCGTCGACACCGTGCGGGAGCGGTTCGGCGTCACCCTGGAGCGGGAGCCGACCACACCGTCGCCCTACCGGGCGACACCGCATCCAGCTGCCGTTCCCCCCGTGCGCTGAGCCGCTGAGTCGCGCCTGCCCGGGACCCTCCGGGCCCTCCTCGGCGCGACCACGCTCAGCCGGCGCGCAGGTCCAGGTGCATCACGTGCAGCCCGACGAACCCGTGCTCGGGGTGCTCGAAGGCCTCGGGCACGGTGCCGACGACGCGGAAGCCCAGCGAGCGCCACAGCGCGACGGCGGCCGTGTTCGTCTCGACCACGGCGTTGAACTGCATCGCCCGGTAGCCGTCCGCACGCGCCGCGGCGACCACGTGCTCGCCGAGCGCCCGGCCCGCCCCGCGGCCCTGCGCGGCCGGGTCGACCATGAAGCTCGCCGTCGCGACGTGGGAGCCCCGCCCCGGGCGGTTCGGGCCGGTCTTCGCGCTGCCGAGCACGCGGTCGCCGTCCACGGCGACGAACGTGCGCCCCGGTGACGGCTCCATCCACAGCGGACGGGCCGCCTCCATCGACAGCCCGGCGGGGTAGGCGTAGGTCTCCCCGGCGTCGACCACCGCCCGGAAGATCGGGTGGATCGCGGGCCAGTCGTCCTCGGTCGCCTCCCGGATCTGCACGCCTCAGTCCTCCCGGGCGACCTTGTGCTGCGCGGCCTGGGCGCGCGGGCGCAGCACGAGCAGGTCGACGTTCACGTGGTGCGGCCGGGTGAGCGCCCACGCGATGCAGTCGGCGACGTCGTCGGCCACCAGGGGCTCGCGCACGCCCCGGTAGACGGCGTCGGCCTTGCCCTGGTCGCCGGTCCGGTTGAGCGAGAACTCCTCCGTCTTCACCATCCCGGGGGCGATCTCGATCACCCGGACAGGCTCACCGCACAGCTCCAGCCGCAGCGTCTCGGCCAGCGTGTGCACCCCGTGCTTGGCCGCCGTGTACGACGCCCCGCCCTCGTAGGAGATCAGCCCGGCGGTGGAGCCCACGAACAGCACGTCGCCGGCGCCGGACGCGCGCAGCTTCGGCAGCAGCGCCTTCGTCAGCCGGACGGTGCCGAGCACGTTCACGTCGTAGGTCCGGGCCCACGAGTCCAGGTCGGCGTCGGCCACGGGGGCGGAGTCGAAGGCGCCGCCGGCGTTGTTGACCAGCACGTCCACCCGGTCGAGGGCGGCGGTGAAGGCGTCGACCGAGCCGGGGTCGGTGACGTCGAGGGGGAGGGCGCGGGCGCCGATCGAGCTGGCGAGGGCCTCGAGCCGGTCCACCCGGCGGGCGCCGATCACGACGTCGAAGCCCTCGGCGGCGAGGCGGGTGGCCGTGGCCGCGCCGATCCCGCTCGAGGCCCCGGTGACGACGGCGGTGCGACCGGTGCCGGGCAGGGAGCCGTCCCCCGCAGGGGTCGAGGGTGAGGTACCTGACATGCCCCCATCCTGACCCTGTTGCAAGATGGAGGACCGACAGGGGTGCTGGTCGGGGACCCTCGCACAGAGCAGAGCGGAGGTCCACGTGCCCGCTCGCCGCTACCCCGGCTCCCGCATGCCGTCCCGGGTGGCCACCCTCTCGGTGCACACCAGCCCGCTGGACCAGCCCGGGGCCGGTGACGCCGGGGGCATGAACGTCTACATCGTCGAGGCCTCCCGCCGGCTGGCCGCCCGCGGCATCGCCGTCGACGTCTTCACGCGGGCGACCTCCAGCGACCTTCCGCCGGTGGTCCAGATGTGCCCCGGGGTCACCGTGCGGCACGTCAGCGCGGGCCCGTTCGAGGGCCTGGGCAAGGAGGAGCTGCCCGCGCAGCTGTGCGCGTTCACCGCGGCGGTGCTGCGCGAGGAGGCCCAGCACGAGCCCGGGTACTACGACGTCGTGCACTCGCACTACTGGCTCTCCGGCCAGGTGGGCTGGCTGGCGCGCGACCGGTGGAGCGTGCCGCTGATCCACACCGCGCACACCCTGGCCAAGGTCAAGAACGAGGCGCTGGCCGACGGCGACCGCCCCGAGCCCCGCGCCCGCGTGATCGGCGAGGAGCAGGTGGTGGCCGAGGCCGACCGGCTGGTCGCCAACACCGACGAGGAGGCCCGCCAGCTGGTGCGGCTCTACGGCGCCGACCCCGCCCGCACGCTGGTCGTGCCGCCCGGGGTCGACCTGGACCGGTTCACCCCGGGCAGCCGGCCGGCGGCCCGCCGGGCGACCGGCATGGCCGAGGACGCCGTCGTCCTGCTGTTCGTGGGCCGGATCCAGCCGCTCAAGGCGCCGGACGTGCTGCTGACCACCGCCGCCCGGATGCTGGCCGCGGACCCCGCGCTGCGGTCCCGGCTTGAGGTGCACGTGGTCGGGGCGCCGAGCGGCTCGGGCCTGGAGGCCCCGCGCCAGCTCGAGGAGCTGGCCGCCGCCCTCGGCATCGCCCGCCTCGTCCGGTTCCACCCGCCGCAGCCGCCCGAGCGGCTGGCCGACTTCTACCGCGCCGCCGACGTCACCGTGGTGCCCAGCCACAACGAGTCCTTCGGGCTGGTCGCGCTGGAGTCCCAGGCCTGCGGCACCCCCGTCGTGGCCGCAGCGGTCGGCGGGCTGCCGACGGCGGTCCGGGACGGCGTCTCCGGTGTCCTCGTCGACGGGCACGACCCCGGCGACTACGCCGCCGCGGTCCGGGCGGTGCTGGCCCGCCGCGAGCTGCTGGCCGCCGGCGCCCGCCGGCACGCCGCCCGGTTCTCCTGGGACCGCACCGCGGACGCCCTCGTCGAGGCGTACGCATCGGCCGCCGTGGACATGGCCGCCGGGCCGGTGCGCCCGGCCCGGGAGCGGCGCGGCGGGGCACTGCGGGCGCTGCCGGGGATGGGGGTGGCCCGGTGAGCCGGTCGTCGGGAGCCCGCGGCGTCGCCGAGCTTGACGCCGTGATCGAGCAGACGCTGCGGGACAGCGAGCTGGTGCACGACCACCCGCGCCCGGGCACCTGGCTGGTGGACCTCCCCGGCAGCAAGAAGCTCAAGACCGTCTGCGGGCTGATCGTGGGGGAGCACTCGCTCCGGGTCGAGGCGTTCGTCTGCCGCCAGCCCGACGAGAACCGCGAGCAGCTGTGGACCTACCTGCTCCAGCACAACGCCCGCATGTACGGCGTGGCCTACTCGGTCGACGCGGTGGGCGACATCTACCTGACCGGCCGGCTGCCGCACGCCGCCGTCACGCCCGAGGAGCTCGACCGGGTCCTGGGCGCGGTGCTCAGCTACGCCGACGACCACTTCAACACCATGCTCGAGATCGGGTTCGGCACCTCGATCCGCCGCGAGTGGGAGTGGCGGGTGAAGCGGGGGGAGTCCCTGCGCAACCTCGAGGCGTTCACCGCCTTCGTCGAGTCCGCGCAGCGCACCGGCGGGCATCCCACCGGCGCCGACCCCGCCTCGGGGGCGTGACCGCGACGGACAAGTCGCAGCCGGGCGCGGTGGCGCCCGGGGACGAGCTGCCACCCGGCTACGCGCGGCGCTGGTGGGTGCTGGCCACCATGACGGTCTGCCTGCTCGTCGTGATCATGGGGAACACGATCCTCAACGTCGCCCTGCCCACGCTGCAGCGGGAGCTGGACGCCACCCAGGGCGAGCTCCAGTGGGTGGTGGACGCCTACATCCTGGTGTTCGCCGGGCTGCTGTTCACCTGGGGCGTCATCGGCGACCGGATCGGCCGCCGCCGGGTGCTGCTGATCGGGCTCGGCATCTTCGCCGTGGGCTCGGTGTTCGCCGCGCTGAGCGACAGCCCGCTGGAGCTCATCGGCTGGCGCGCGGTGATGGGCCTCGGCGGTGCGGCGGTCCAGCCGACGACGCTGGCGGTCATCACCAACGTCTTCCCGGCCCGCGAGCGCGGGCGGGCGATCGGGGTGTGGGCCGGGACGGCGGGGATCGCCGTCGCGGGTGGCCCGCTGGCCGGCGGCGCGGTGCTGGAGCACTTCTGGTGGGGGGCGGTCTTCCTCGTCGGCGTCCCCGTGGCGCTGCTCGGCGTCGTCGCCGTGCTCGCCTTCGTCCCGGAGTCGAAGGACCCCTCCCCGGGCCGGCTCGACCTGCCCGGCGTGCTGCTGTCCATCGTCGCGCTCGCCGGCCTGGTCTACGGGATCATCCACGGCGGCAGCGGCGCCGGCTGGGGCACGGCCGGCGTCCTGGTGCCGCTGGTGGGCGGCGTCGTCCTGCTGGCGCTCTTCGTCTGGCTGCAGCGGCGGTCGGCCCACCCGGCGCTGGACGTCTCGCTGTTCCGCAACCCGGCGTTCTCCGCGGCCGCGGCGGCGCTCGGGCTCAACTTCTTCGCGCTCCTGGGCGCCACCTTCTACCTGGTCTTCTACCTGCAGGGCGTGCGCGGGTACTCGCCGCTGCAGAGCGGTGCGGCGCTGATCCCGGTGGCCCTCGGCATGGCGCTCATGGCGCCCCGGAGCTCCGGGCTGGCCGAGCGGTTCGGGGCCAAGGCCGTCTGCGCGACGGGCTTCGTGCTGATCACGCTGTCGTTCCTGGGCGTGCAGCTGCTGGACCTCACCTCGCCGGTGTGGCTGCTCCTCGCGGTGCTCTCGGTGCAGGGCCTGGGCATGGGCGCGGTGATGGCGCCGGCGACGGAGTCGATCATGTCCGTCGTCCCCCGGGAGAAGGCCGGCGCGGGCGCGGCGGTGAACAACTCGGTCCGCCAGGTCGGCGGTGCCCTCGGCGTCGCCATCCTGGGGTCGCTGCTCGCCGCGTCCTACGCGGCCCAGCTGGGGGACGACGTCGACCGGTTGCCCGCCGGCGCCCGCGACGGGGCCAGCCAGTCGATCGTCGCGACCCTGGACGTGGTGCGGCGCGTGACGGCCGAGGGGACGCCGGAGGCGGCCCGGGCCGCGGGCGAGCTGGTGGCGCCGGCCCGGGAGGCGTTCGTCTCGGCCATGCACACCACGGCGATCGGCACCGCCGCGGCCACCTCCGTCGCGGCGGTCGTCGTCCTCCTGTGGCTCCCGGGCCGGCGCGAGCGGGAAGCGGACCCGCGCGGCTGATCGGCCCCCGGTGCAGCGGAGATGTCGGTGGCCGGGGCTGCCCGGCCGCACGGCGTCGGGCAGGATGGCGCCCGTGACGACCTCCCCCGGAACGCTGGTGCTGCTCCGCCACGGCGAGAGCGAGTGGAACAAGGCCAACCTCTTCACCGGGTGGGTGGACGTCCCGCTGACGGACAAGGGCCGGCAGGAGGCCGCCCGCGGGGGCCGGCTGATGGTCGAGCACGGGGTGCTCCCCGACGTCTCACACACCTCGCTGCTCCGGCGGGCGATCATGACCGCCGAGCTCGCCCTGCACGAGGCCGACCGGCAGTGGATCCCGGTGCAGCGGTCGTGGCGGCTCAACGAGCGGCACTACGGCGCGCTGCAGGGCAAGGACAAGGCCGCGACGCTCGCCGAGTACGGCGAGGAGCAGTTCATGACCTGGCGCCGCTCCTACGACACCCCGCCCCCGCCGATCGAGCCGGGCAGCGAGTACTCCCAGGACGGCGACGCCCGCTACGCCTTCCTGCCGCCGGAGGCCCGGCCGACGACGGAGTGCCTGGCCGACGTGGTCGTCCGGATGCTGCCCTACTGGTACGACGCGATCGTGCCCGACCTGCGGATGGGCCGGACCGTGCTCGTCGCGGCGCACGGCAACAGCCTGCGTGCCCTGGTGAAGCACCTCGACGGCATGGGCGAGGACGAGGTCGTGGGGCTGAACATCCCCACCGGCATCCCGCTGCGCTACGACCTCGACGACGACCTGCGACCGGTGAAGCCCGGTGGCCAGTACCTCGACCCCGACGCCGCCGCCGCCGCGATCGAGGCGGTCAAGAACCAGGGCAAGCACTGATGAACCGACCCCGGAGGGGTCGGTGAGGAGGTGCTGGAGCCGCCCTGCGAGGGCTCACTCTGCGCAACCACGCGTTGTCGCGCCGAGTGGACCCCCGTAGGGGGTCCGGGCAGGCGCGACGCAGCGGCTCAGCTCGCGCCGGGGACGGCTGCTGGCCGCGGTGCGGTCCGGAGGACCGCGATGTCACGGTCCGGGCAGGCGCGACGCAGCGGCTCAGCTCGCGCCGGGGACGGCTGCTGGCCGCGGTGCGGTCCGGAGGACCGCGATGTCACGGTCCGGGCAGGCGCGACGCAGCGGCTCAGCTCGCGCCGGGGACGGCTGCTGGCCGCGGTGCGGTCCGGAGGACCGCGATGTCACGGCTCAGACCGCGTAGCGCTCCCCGGTCACCAGGTAGTCCACGCGGCGGGCGACGCTGACCGCGTGGTCGGCGAAGCGCTCGTAGTAGCGGCCGAGCAGGGTGATGTCGATGGCCGTCTCGACGCCGTGCGGCCAGTCCTCGCTGAGCAGCTGCCGGAACAGCCCCCGGTGCAGGGTGTCCATGGCGTCGTCGTCGGTCTCGAGCTCCCGGGCGGCCTCGAGGTCGCGCTTGGCGATGACCGTGGCCGCCTTGGTGATGAGCAGCTCGGCGACCTGCCCGGCCTCCAGGAACGCCGGGCGGACGTCCTGCGGCACGGCGTGATCCGGGAAGCGCATGCGAGCCACCTTGGCGATGTGCTCGGCGAGATCGCCCATCCGCTCCAGGTCGCTGACGATCCGCATGGCGGTGGTGATGACCCGCAGGTCGCCGGCGACCGGCTGCTGCCGGGCCAGCAACGTGAAGCAGCGCTGCTCGATGCTCTCGCGCGTGGCGTCGATCTCCTGGTCGCCGGCGATCACCAGATCCGCCAGCGCGACGTCGGCGTCCAGCAGCGCGGTCGTCGCGGTACTCATCGCCGACCCGACGGCGTTGGCCATGGCGACCAGGCAGCCGTTGATGTCGTCGAGTTCCTCGCGGTAGCTGTCCCGCACGGGTCGTCCTCTCGTCGTGATTCCCTGGCGACAGTAGGCGGGCCAGGAACCGGCCCGGTCGCCGCCCGGTGAACGTCGGTCCACCCCACGGTGAACAGTGACCCGTCCGAGCGGTGAACCCGGGCCGGATTGCTGTTCACCCGGCGTAACGGACCTAGCATCTGAGCTGTGAGTCCACTGGTCGCCCTGGTGGTCGGCCTCCTCCTGGGTGGGGTGGTGGCCGCCACCGTCATCATCCGCTCTCGTTCCGATTTCGGGCAGGCCCCCGACGGAGCGACCGTCCCCGTGCCCGAGAGCGCTCTGGTCCGGCGGCTGGTGGACCTGATGGACCCCGCGATCGTCGTGGTGGGTGTGGACGACGCCGTGGTCCTGGCCAACCCGGCGGCGCGTGCCCTGGGCATCGTGCGGGGCACCCGGCTGCTCGTGCCCGAGCTGCTCGAGCTGGCGCACGCCGCCCGGACCGGGGCCAGCCGGCGCGGGGACATCCGCCTGCCCGGTGACCTGGTCGGCGCCGGGCCCCGCCTGGTCGGGGTGCACGCCGTCCGGCTGGAGAGCGGCTCCGGGCGGCCGCCCGGGCCGGTGGCCCTCGTCCTGCAGGACGTCACCGAGGCCCGGCGGGTGGAGGCGGTGCGCCGCGACTTCGTGGCCAACGTCGGGCACGAGCTCAAGACGCCGGTGGGCGCCCTCGCCCTGCTGGCCGAGGCCATCGAGGGCGCCGCCGACGACCCGGAGGCGGTGCAGCGGTTCGCCGCCCGGATCGCCCACGAGGCCGACCGGCTGGCCCGCCTGGTGCGCGAGCTCATCGACCTCTCCCGGCTGCAGGGCGGTGAGCCCCTCCCGGAGCTGGTGCCGGTCGAGGTCGACCGGGTGCTCGGCGAGGCGGTCGACCGCACCCGCACCGCGGCCCGCGCCAAGAACCTGGAGATCGTGCTCGGCGGGCAGCCCGACCTGGTGGTGCGCGGCGTGGAGAGCCAACTGGTCACCGCCGTCACCAACCTGCTGGCCAACGCGGTGGCGTACAGCACCGGGAACAGCCGGGTCGCGGTGGGCGCCCGCGCGCGGTCGGGGTTCGCCGAGATCGCCGTCACCGACAGCGGGATCGGCATCCCGCGGGCCGACCGGCACCGGGTCTTCGAGCGGTTCTACCGGGTCGACCAGTCCCGGGCCAGCAGCACCGGAGGTACCGGGCTGGGTCTGGCCATCGTCAAGCACGTCGCGAGCAACCACGGTGGATCCGTCGCCGTCTGGAGCGAGGAGGGGCTGGGGTCCACGTTCACCCTGCGCATCCCGCTGGCCGGCGCGGTCGACCAGCCGGCGGCCGAGCCGCCTTCCGTTCCCCCCTCCCAGAAGATGGAGATCGAGCGTTCATGAGCCGAGTGCTGGTCGTCGAGGACGAGGAGTCCTTCTCCGACGCGTTGTCCTACATGCTGCGCCGGGAGGGGTTCGAGACGGTTGTGGCCGCGACCGGCCCCGACGCCCTCGCCGAGTACGACCGCGGCGGGGCGGACATCGTCCTGCTGGACCTGATGCTCCCCGGGTTGCCGGGGACCGAGGTGTGCCGCGCGCTGCGGTCCCGGGGGAACGTGCCGATCATCATGCTCACCGCCAAGGACGGCGAGATCGACAAGGTGGTCGGGCTGGAGCTCGGCGCCGACGACTACGTGACCAAGCCGTACTCGGCGCGGGAGCTGGTGGCCCGCATCCGCGCGGTGCTGCGCCGGCGCGGCGAGGTCGCCGACGCGCCGGCCGCCGGCGAGGGCGGCGTGCTGACGGCCGGGCCGGTCCGGATGGACGTGGAGCGGCACGTGGTCGCGGTCGACGGCGAGCAGGTGGCGCTGCCGCTCAAGGAGTTCGACCTGCTCGAGTTCCTGCTCCGCAACGCCGGCCGGGTGCTCACCCGGGCGCAGCTGATCGACCGCGTCTGGGGCTCTGACTACGTCGGCGACACCAAGACCCTCGACGTCCACGTCAAGCGGCTGCGGGCCAAGCTCGAGCCCGACCCCGCGAACCCGAAATACCTGCTGACGGTGCGGGGCCTGGGCTACAAGCTCGAGACCTGACGAAGGACCCCGTCCTCCCCACCCCTCGCACACGCTCGGGGTGGGACCCGGGACGGGGCCGGGGTTCGCCTTGCTCAGCTCTTGAGGTCGTCGATCTTCTTGGATGCGTCGGCCTTCGAGATGTCCTCGGGGATCTCCTCGTCGGTGCCCCGGGCGAGCGTCTCGAGGTAGCTCTTCTGCGCTCCGGTGGCGGGCTCGTCACCGGTCACCCAGGTGTCCGGGTCCTTCTCGGTGGTCTGGTCGGCAGCGGTCGGTTCGCTCATGTGTTCGATGCTAGGCCGGGTGCAGCTCCGGCGCCTGCCGGACGGGGGCGGCGGCGCGGGCGGCCCGCGTCGCCGCCCACCGGCGGCCGGTGGGGTAGGCGTGGACCGCGCCGCAGGTGGGGCACTCGACGTGCAGCGCGATGTGCGTCGGGTGGTTGGTGACCGAACGGATGCGCCGGTCGGCCACGAGTTCGTCGGTCCCGGTGACGGGGCAGGTGATCAGCAACATGGGAGGAGCCTGGCGCCGCCCACCCGTCCGCACGAGTGGCAGGAGTGACCACTACCGCATGGTTCCTGCCATGATGACGGCATGGCTCTCCCCGACCGTCCGCTCGTGGTCAGCGTCGTCGTCGCCGACGGCCTCGTCGGCAGCTTCGGCCTCGGCGTCTCCTGCGAGGTGTTCGGCTACGACCGCCGGTCCATGGGCCTGCCGTCGTTCGACTTCGGCCTGGTGACGGAGGCGCCGGGCGCACTGCGCACCGACACCGGCATCCCGATCACCGTCGAGCACGGGCTGGAGCGCCTGGCGCACTCCGACATCGTCTCGATCACCGCGTGGGACCTGTTCGACCGCGTCCCCTCGCCCGCGCTGCTCGACGCGTTCCGGGCGGCGCACGCCCGCGGCGCCACGATCATCAGCCACTGCACCGGTGCCTTCGTGCTCGCCGCCGCCGGGCTGCTCGACGGCAGGCGGGTCACCACGCACTGGAAGTACGCCGGCGAGCTGGCCGCGCGCTATCCCGCTCTCGACGTCGACCCGTCGGTGCTCTACGTCGACAACGGGCAGGTCATCACCGGTGCGGGGACGGCCGCCGGTGTCGACACCCTGCTGCACTTCGTGCGGCGCGAGTGGGGGGCCGGCGCTGCGAACGCCCTCGCGCGCGAGATGGTCGTGCCCCCGCACCGGGACGGCGGGCAGGCACAGTTCATCGACGCCCCCGTGCCCGCCTGCCAGGACGACCTGCTGGGCATCGTCCTCGGCTGGGCCGCGGCCCACCTCGCCGAGGACATCGGCGTCGAGGACCTGGCCCGCCGCGCGCTCATGAGCCCGCGCACCTTCGCTCGGCGGTTCAAGGCCACCACCGGGACGACCCCGCACGCCTGGCTGCTCGCGCAGCGGCTCGCCGCGGCGGAGGAGCTGCTGGAGAACAGCGACGCCTCGATCGAGGAGATCGCCCGGCTGGTCGGGTTCGGCACCGCGGCGGGGCTGCGCGAGCAGTTCGGCCGCCGGCGCGGGGTCTCCCCGCGCGCCTACCGGCAGACCTTCCGCGCCACCGGGTCAGGGAGCGGGCCGGTGCCGGTGCAGCTCGACGGGCACCGCACGGCGGGGAGCCAGGTCGGGGCTGGCCGGGTGCGGCGCGACGAGACCCAGGTCGAGGCGGGCCTCGGTCAGCCGGCGTAGCTCCGCGTACGCGGGCTCGCCGAGCAGCGCCGTCAGCTCCGCGGCGTAGGTCAGCACCAGCGGCTCGGGGGAGACGTGCGCCGTCGGGGACCCGGTGCACCACCAGTGCAGGTCGGCGCCTCCCGGCCCCCAGCCGCGCCGGTCGAACTCCCCGATGCTCGACACCAGCACCCGGCTGCCGTCGGGTCGGTCCACGTGCTCCTGCTCGCGGCGGACCGGCAGCTGCCAGCACACGTCGGGCTTGGTGGTGAGCGGGTGCAGCCCGGTGCGCAGCGCCATGCCGTGCAGGGCGCAGCCGGTGCCGCGGGCGAAGCCCGGGCGGTTGAGGAAGACGCAGGCGCCGTCGACGACCCGGGTCCGCAGCGACCGCACGGCTGCCGCGTCCCCGTCGCCGTCGTCCGCGGTGTCCTCCTCGGTCCACGCGCCGCGCCCGACGGGGGCCAGCTGCCAGTCCTGGTCGGTCAGGTCGGCGACCGCCGCGGTCACCCGGTGCAGGTCGTCCTCGTCGGTGAAGAAGGCGCCGTGGCTGCAGCACCCGTCGTCCGGCCGGCCCTCGACGACGCCGGCGCAGCCCCGGCCGAAGACGCAGGTCCACGCCGAGGTCAGCCAGGTCAGATCGGCCCGGACGACGTGCTCGGGGTCGGCGGGGTCGGGGAACTCCACCCACTCCCGGGCGAAGTCCGGTCCGACCTCCTCGGGGGGGTCGCTGCGCACCGGCCCAGCCTAGGTCGTCGGCGACCGGCAGAATCGCCGCCATGCGACTCGGGGTGCTGGACGTCGGATCGAACACCGTGCACCTCCTGGTGGTCGACGCCCATCGCGGCGCGCACCCCACCCCGATGCACGACGACCGCTGGCTCCTGCGTCTCGCCGAGCAGATCGGGGACGACGGGCTGCTGTCGAAGGCGGGGGAGAAGGCGCTCCTGCGCGCCGTGCAGGAGGCCTGCGACCAGGCCGAGAAGCAGGGCTGTGGAGAGCTGCTGGCCATGGTCACCTCCGCCATCCGGGACGCCGTCAACGGCCTCGAGGTGCTGGACCGCGTCCGTGAGCGGACCGGTGTCGACCTGCAGGTGCTGTCGGGGGAGGACGAGGCCCGGCTGACCTTCCTCGCGGTCCGCCGGTGGTTCGGCTGGAGCGCCGGGCGGCTGCTCATCCTCGACATCGGCGGCGGCTCCCTCGAGCTGGCCAGCGGCATCGACGAGGATCCCGACGTCGCGCTGTCGCTCCCGCTCGGCGCCGGTCGCATGACCCGGCGGTACCTCCCCGACGCCGAGCGCGGTGGCCGGCCGGACCTGGCGGCGCTGGACCGGCTCGATGCCTACGCCGGCGGCCTGCTCGAGCCTGCCGCGACCAAGCTTCGCGGAGCCGGCGAGCCGGACCTCGTGGCCGCCACCAGCAAGACCTTCCGCACGCTGGCCCGCCTGACCGGGGCCGCTCCGTACTCGGCCGGGCTGCAGGTGCCGCGCGAGCTCAACGCCGACGGCCTGGAGCAGCTGGTCGGCTTCATCTCGCGGATCGAGAGCTCGGCGCTGGCCGAGCTCCGGGGGGTCTCGCCCGATCGCGCGCACCAGGTTCCGGCCGGTGCCGTGGTGGCTGCCGCAACTCTGCGTGCGCTCGACGTACGGTGCGTGCGGATCTGTCCGTGGGCGCTGCGCGAGGGAGTCATCCTCCGCAGGCTGGACTCGTTGGGAGGGGTGTGATGGCCGAGCCGGACTGGAACCCGGACACGGGAGGTCGCTCCCTCGCCGAGATCCTGCGCGAGGCCGGCATCGAGTCCGCCGCCCGCACGGCCCGCCGCCGCCGTATCGACGACGACGACACCGGGATCCGCCAGCGCCGGGCCGACGCGGCGGCCGAGGCCGACCGCGCCGGGTACGGCCGGCGCCGCAGCGACCTGCAGTCCGCCGAGCCCCCGGCGGCGCCGGCGCGCGAGCCGCGCCCGCCCCGGCGCACCCCCGCCGGCCCGCAGACCGCCGCGATCCCGGGGCTGCGCCCCGATCGCAAGCCAGGCGTCCCGCAGCCGTCGGCGCCGGTCCCCCCGCTGCGGCGGGCGACCGAGGCGGCCGGACCCCAGCGCTCCGCCGCCCGTGCACCCGAACCAGCCCGCCCGGCCGCGCGCGCCGGAGACCCGTCCACCGGGCCGATCCCGGTCGTCCGGGCCGACGACGTCGCCGACACCGACCTCGACGCCACGCCCCGCGAGAGCGCGCTGGCCTGGCTGCGCTTCGCCGGTGAGCTGGTGATCGCCCTCGCCGCCGGGGTGGGCATCTACTTCGCCGCCACCGTGCTCTGGGAGATGGTGCCCCACCTGGCACTCCTCCTCGCCCCGCTCGCGGTGACCGGGCTGGTGGGCGGGGTCAACCTGTGGCGCCAGCGGCAGGGGGCCGAACCCGTGGGGGCCAGGCTGCTCGCCGTGCTCGTCTTCGCCGGGACCCTGCTGACCATCGCGCCGGCGGCCGGGCTGCTCGCCACGTCCTGACCGCCGGCGCTCGGTTCAGGCCTCGGCCGGCTCCTCCTCGCGGGACCCGGCGAACTCCTCGACGATCGTCGCGCTGAAGGCGTCCAGGTCGTCGGGCTTGCGGCTGGTGACCAGGTTGCCGTCGACGACGACCTCCTCGTCCACCCAGTTCGCGCCCGCGTTCCGCAGGTCGGTCTGCAGCGAGGGCCACGACGTCATGCGCCGGCCGCGGACGACGCCCGCCTCGATGAGCACCCACGGGGCGTGGCAGATGGCGGCCACCGGCTTGCCGGCGTCGAAGAACGCCTTGACGAAGGTGACCGCGTCGGCGTCGGCGCGCACGAAGTCGCCGTTGATCACGCCTCCCGGCAGCACCAGCGCCGCGTAGCCGTCGGGATCCGCGGACCCCAGGTCGGTGTCGACCGTCCGCTGCTCGCCCTTGTCGATGTGCTCGTAGGCGGTGATGGTCCCCGTGCTGAAGGACACCAGCTCCGGCTCGGCGCCGGCGTCCTCGAGGGCCTGCCACGGTCGGTCCAGCTCGACCTGCTCCACACCGTCGGTGGCCAGCACGGCCACCCTCATCCCGTCCAGTTCTCCTGCCATGCGGCGGCGCTACCCGGCCGCCGGAGCGGGCACACGCCGCGGCACTACGGTTTCGGATGTGCCCGCACGACCGCGTCCCCGCCGGCTGCTCGCCCGGCGCGCACACCCGGAGCTCTCCCCGCAGCAGGCGGTGGAGGCCGCCGGGACGCTGGTCGCCGCGGGTCGCCGGGTCTCCCTGGAGGTCGCCGACCCCGCGGCGGTCGCGGTGGTGGCGGCCGGCGTGGTCGACGCCGGGCTGGCCGACCGGTGCGAGGTGACGCTGTCGTCGGGGGCCCTTCCAGGGGGGTCGTCCGGTGTGCCGGTCGCCCGGCTCGCCGGCCTGACGGTGGACCTGGCGCTGGCCGGCCCGGCCGCGGTGGTCGACCCGGTGGCCCGCGCGCTGCCCGGGGCGCGGGTGGTCGTCGCGGCGGGTTCGCCGGCGGCCGAGGACCGCTGCCGTGCTCTCGCCGGGCGGCGGGTGCGCCTGGTGGCCGGCCGCGGCACCGGGGCCGAGCTCGCGTTCGTGCGCTGCCTCAACGTCCTGATGGCCGGCGCCGGCGAGCCGGCCGTCGCGACCGTCGATCCGCGACTGATCGCCATCACCGGTGAGCGGGCGGCCTGGAACGGCCGCACGCCTGACAGCTGGGAGCACGTCATGCCCTGGGGAGAACCGACCGAGGACCAGCACCGCGTGCTGGCCGCCGGCTACGCCGTGCGGGTGCTCGTGCCCGTCGCGGGGGACCGGGCATGACCGCCGCCGGCCGGCGGGGGCTGGCCATCATCGGCGGCGGGAAGATCGGCGAGGCGCTGCTGTCGGGCCTGGTGCGCCGTGCCGGTGCCGACGGGATCCTGGTCGTGGAGCGCAGCCCGGAGCGCGGCGCGGAGCTGACCGCGCGCTACGGCGTCCCGGCGGTCGGCCTGGCCGACGCGGCCGCCCGCGCCCGCGTCCTCCTGCTGGCGGTGAAGCCGCAGGACATCGACACGCTGCTGGGTCTGGTGGCCGGGCACGTCGACGAGGGGCACCTGGTCGTCTCGGTGGCCGCGGGGGTGCCGACCCAGCGGATCGAGGCGGCGCTGCCGGCCGGCGTGCCCGTCGTGCGGGTCATGCCCAACACCCCGGCCCTGGTGGACGAGGGGATGAGCGTCCTCTCGGCCGGGGCGCACGCGGGGGAGGAGCACCTCGACGAGGCGGAGGCGCTGCTGGCCGCCGTCGGGCAGGTGCGCCGGGTGCCCGAGTCGCAGCAGGACGCGGTCACCGCCCTCTCCGGCAGCGGCCCGGCGTACTTCTTCTTCCTGGTCGAGGCCATGGTCGACGCCGGCATCCTGCTGGGGCTGCCCCGGGCGCTGGCCGCCGACCTCATCGTGCAGACGGCGCTGGGCGCGGCGGTGATGATGCGCGACTCCGGGGAGCACCCGGTCCAGCTGCGCGAGGCGGTGACCAGTCCGGGCGGGACGACGATCGCCGCGATCCGCGAGCTCGAGCGGCACGGGGTGCGCGCGGCGCTCATCGCCGCCATCGAGGCGGCGCACGCGCGCTCCGTCGAGCTCGGTGTCGACAAGTCCTGACGTCGACACCGGCGCTGGCGACGCGGCGTGAGCGGGCGAACACGGTAGTGCACGAGCGAGTGGAAACCGCGCACTCAGCGTCATCAGCTTTTCACCGTGTCGCGAAACGCGCCGATGCGGGTGTGCACCGTGTTGCATAGGTGTAGTTCTGCCTAGGACGGACCGGTCCGCCTGTTCGTTTCAACCATCGCATCAGTCACGCCCGTCCCCTTACTCTCAGTACCAGCGCGTGCGTGTTCAGTTGCCGGTGGGGAAGCCGGCGCCACGACACGAGCTAGGTTCCGGAGACGAAGACATGACCATGCCCCAGCGCCACGCTGCCGCCACCGTCGTCCGTCCGGGGATGCCCATGCCCCGCCAGATGGGTCGCCCCATGAGCGCCGCCGCCGTCGCCCGCCCCGTGCCGGCCGCGCACCCCGCCGCCATGCCCCTCGGCCGCCCGGCCGTCCCGGCCCCGCGCGCCGCCGTCACCTTCCTGACCGTCGCCGAGGTCGCCTCGATGATGCGCGTCTCCAAGATGACCGTGTACCGCCTCGTGCACGCCGGTGAGCTCGCCGCCGTCCGCGTCGGCCGCTCGTTCCGCGTGCCGGAGCGCGCCGTGCAGGACTACCTCCGCGACGCCTACACCGACATCGCCTGAGAGAAGACGACGGCGACAGCGTCGTCGCCCGATTGCTGTGCGCGCCGAGTGGACCCCGGAGGGGTCCGCGCAGGCGCGACGAAGCGGCTCCACCCGACAGCAGCGGGCACGTGGCCGCGGTGTCGCCCGGAGGGTGACCGGGTCAGGGTCCGCGCAGGCGCGACGAAGCGGCTCCACCCGACAGCAGCGGGCACGTGGCCGCGGTGTCGCCCGGAGGGTGACCGGGTCAGGGTCCGCGCAGGCGTGACGGGCTCGCTCCGCCCGACGGAAGTGGGCTCGTGGCCGCGGTGTCGCCCGGAGGGTGACGGTGTCACGGCCCGCGGTGCGGTCCGGAGGACCGCGATGTCACGGCACCGCCGTGGGGTGGCTCGGGTACGCTCGGTCGCCGGGCGGCAGCCGGGAGAACCGGTGCCGCATGCGAGCTGATCATCTGAGTGTCGACGTCGGGAGCAACACGTGGGTTCGGTCATCAAGAAGCGGCGCAAGCGGATGGCGAAGAAGAAGCACCGCAAGCTGCTGAAGAAGACGCGCGTTCAGCGCCGCAACAAGAAGTGAGCTGACGCTCGTGCCGCCCGCGGTCGTCCTCGTCACCGGCGTGAGCCGGTGGCTGGGAGGCGCGCTGGCGGCCGAGCTCGCAGCCGACCCGGCCATCACCCGGGTCATCGGCGTGGACACCGTCCCGCCGTCGCCGGAGATGCTGCGCCGGCTCGGGCGCACGGAGTTCGTGCGGGCCGACATCCGCAACCCGCTGATCGGCAAGGTCATCGCGGCGGCGTCGGTCGACACGGTCGTGCACATGAACATCAGCTCGACGCCGGCGGGTTCGGGTGGCCGGGTGCCGATGAAGGAGCTCAACGTCATCGGCACGATGCAGCTGCTCGCGGCGTGCCAGCGGGCGCCGTCGGTGCGCCGGTTCGTGCTGAAGTCCACCAGCGCTGTCTACGGCGCCTCCTCGCGTGACCCCGCGGTCTTCACCGAGACCATGCAGGCGCGGCAGGTGCCCTCCGGTGGCTTCGCCCGCGACAGCGTGGACATCGAGGGGTACGTGCGCTCCTTCGCCCGCCGCCGCCCCGACGTCGAGGTCGCAGTGCTGCGCTTCACCAACTTCATCGGCCCGCGGATCGACTCGCTGCTGACCGGCTTCCTCCGCATGCCCCTGGTCCCGACCGCGCTCGGCTACGACGCCCGGGTCCAGCTGCTGCACGAGGACGACGCGCTGGCGGTCCTCCGCCGCGCGACCACCGGCAGCTTCACCGGCACGGTCAACGTCGGCGGCGCCGGCACCCTGCTGCTCTCCCAGGCCATCCGCCGGCTCGGCCGCATCGAGCTGCCGCTGCCCTCGCCGGCCCTGGGCTCGGTGGGGCGGCTCTCCCGCCGGTTCGGCTTCGTCGACTACTCACCCGAGCAGATGCGCTTCCTGAACTTCGGCCGGGTCGTCGACACCTCCGTGCTGCGCACCGACTTCGGTTACTCGCCGCGCTTCACCACGGCGGCGGCGCTCGCGGACTACGCCCGGACGGTGCCCCCGGTGGTCGATCCGGGCACCGTGCATTCCGTCACGGACGGTCTCCGGTCGCTCCTGGGCCGGGTCGGGGGCGCGGCGACAGCGGTCGAGCAGCGGCTGCGTCCGGCGCCGCCGGCGCCCGGGCTCCGGGCGGTGCGCGATGCCTGAGGCGCGCGTGATCCCGCTGCGCCCGGACGACGACGACCCCTACGTCCCGCCGCCGTCCTCGCCCGGCTGGGAAGGTCAGGTCGCCGGCGGGCTGGAGTTCCTGCAGCGCCGGCTCACCGGCGGGTACGACACCGACGAGTTCGGGTTCGACCCGGACCTGGCCGACCACGTGCTGCTGCCCGCGCTGCGCCCGCTGTTCCAGAAGTGGTTCCGGGTGGAGACCGTCGGTCTGGAGAACGTGCCGGCCGACAGCGGCGCCCTGGTGGTGGCCAACCACTCCGGCACCGTGCCGATCGACGCCCTGATGACCACCGTCGCGCTGCACGACGAGCACCCCGCCGCCCGCCGGTTCCGCCTGCTCGGTGCGGACCTGGTGTTCGAGATCCCGGTGATCGGCGCGATGGCGCGCAAGCTCGGCGCCACCCTGGCCTGCAACGAGGACGCCGAGCGGCTGCTCACCGAGGGCGAGCTGGTCGGCGTCTTCCCCGAGGGGTTCAAGGGCATCGGCAAGCCGTTCCGCGAGCGGTACACCCTCCAGCGCTTCGGCCGCGGCGGGTTCGTCTCGGCCGCGCTGCGCACCGGGGCGCCGATCGTGCCGTGCGCCATCGTGGGCGCCGAGGAGATCTACCCGATGATCGGCAACGCGCGGACGGCCGCCCGGCTGCTGGGCCTGCCGTACTTCCCGATCACGCCCACGTTCCCGCTGCTCGGGCCGCTGGGGCTGGTGCCGCTGCCCTCGAAGTGGCTGATCGCCTTCGGGGAGCCGATCGAGACGGCGTCCTACGGGCCCGCCGCCGCCGAGGATCCGATGCTCGTCTTCAACCTCACCGACCAGGTGCGCGAGACCATCCAGCACTCGATCTACCAGCTGCTCCTGCGGCGCAGCAGCGTCTTCGGGAAGTAGCGCGGTGGCTGGGGGCGAACCGGCCGCGCAGTGGCGGACCCGCGAGGAGCTGGCGGCCGCCACGGCGGACTTCGCCCGGCGAACGCCGGGCTACGCGGTACCCGCCGCCTTCGCCGTCGCCCGGCTCGACGGCGCCGACCTGGCCTTCGGCCGGCTGAACGGCCCCGGCCACGCCGCGCTGCTGTCCGCCGCCGTCCTGGGGCACGTCTGCGGCTACCGGGGCCGGACGGCGACCTTCCGGCTGACCGCGGCGGAGCTCCAGCGGGCGGTCGACCTGCTGGCCCCCGCCGAGGCGGCCGCGCACCTGGCGCACCCGAACCTGGAGTCGTGGCGGGAGCTGCTCCGGTCGGCCGGGCCGGACAGCGGGTTCCTCGCCTTCTTCGTCGCCGACCTGCGCGATGCGCCGGTGGGTCCGCACGACGCGGTCTTCCGCTCCCGGCTCCCCGCTCAGCTGTAGAAGGGGAGCTTGTTGCGCCGGCGCAGGGCCACGGCCCCGCCGACGAGCCCGCCCGACAGCGCCGCGGCCGCGACCGTCGGGACGCCGACCCGCGCCGCCTTCCGGCCGATGCGGTAGTCGCGAATGGTCCAGCCGCGGGCCCGGGCGACGGCGCGCAGCTCGGTGTCGGGATTGACCGCCACCGCCGTCCCGGTCAGCGAGAGCATCGGCAGGTCGTTCGCGGAGTCGCTGTAGGCCGTGCAGCGGGACAGGTCCAGGCCCTCGCGCTCGGCGAGGGCCAGCACCGCCTCGGCCTTGGCCGGGCCGTGCATGAGCTCACCGACCAGCCGCCCGGTGTACCGGCCGTCGACGATCTCGGAGACCGTGCCCAGGGCGCCGGTCAGCCCGAGCCGCTGCGCGATGATCGAGGCCAGCTCCACCGGCGTCGCGGTGACCAGCCACACCCGCTGCCCGGCGTCGAGGTGCTTCTGGGCCAGCGCGCGGGTGCCCGACCAGATCCGGTCGGCCATCAGCTCGTCGTAGATCTCCTCGCCGGCCTGCGCGATCTCCGACACCTCCCGCCCGGCGACGAACGCCAGCGCGTTCTCGCGGATGGTGTGCATGTCGTCGGCGCTCTCGTTGCCGGCGATGCGGAACTTGGCCTGCTGCCAGGCGAAGCGGGCGATGTCGCGGCTGGAGAGGTACTTGCGTGCCGCCAGTCCGCGGGCGAACCAGAAGAGCGAGGCGCCCATCATCATCGTGTTGTCGACGTCGAAGAACGCCGCCGCGGCGAGGTCGGGTTCGGCGATCGCCGGCGCGGCCACCTCGGCGGCGGCGGCCGACGCGGCGCCGGCGACGTGCGCCCGCGTCTCCTCGTCGGGACCCGCCTGGGCTCCTGCGCCCCGGCGGCCGCGCACCGACAGTCGCGGCACGGCGACCTCCCTGCCCTCGCTCGGTATCGATCCGCCGTCCCGGTCCGCCGCGAGGCGGCCGGGCAGCGGCGCTCCCGACCCTAGCCGCAGCCACGGGCCGGGTCAGGTCGTGGTCAGCACCGTCCGATGGCCAGCGGTGGCAGGCAGATCCGGACGGGGCCGGGCAGCGGCACGGTGATGACCGGTGGGCGCGGGGGCGTGCCCGTGGACGCTCCCGGACCGCCGGGCTGCGGCACCGGCGGGAGGGTCGGCACGAGCCTGCCGTCCGGCGCCGGGGGGACCACGGACGGCGGCGTGGCGGCCTCGGTGGGCGCAGCACCCTGCCCGGGATCGGCCGGCCCGTCGGGCACGGCGACCGGGGGAGCAGGCGTCCCGGGGCCCGCGGACGGCGGCGTCGCCGGGTCGGGGGCCGGGGTCACCTCCGGGGCGACCGGTGCCGGTGCCGGAGCCGGAGCCGGAGCCGGTGACGGTGCGGCCGGCGGGAGGTCGGCGAGGCAGAGGCCGGGCACCGGCCCGAGGTCGTCGTCGCCGACCGTGGCCGGGCCCGAGGAGCACTGCAGCGCGATCCGCAGGCCCGAGGCGCGCACGGTCAGCGCCCGCAGCAGGCCGGTCGAGTCGGCGTAGGCGGCCGCGGCGTCGACCGGGACCCCGGGCCCCAGCGCGTCCAGCTGGGCGGACTGCCCGCCGGTCCACCGGGCGAGCGCGTCGAGGACCATCGCGTCCCCGGTCCGGACGGCGAGCCCGGTGAGCAGCGCGGCGCCCTCGGCCGTGTGCTCGTCCATCGTCCGCAGCGTCTGGGCGACCAGCGCCACCGGGCCGTCGGCGGCGAGCTCCTCCAGCTCGTCCAGGCGGGTGCTGGCGAGCTCGAGCAGCGTCCGGCCGCGGCTGTCGCCGGCGAGGGCGAGCTGGGTCTGCTCCGTGCCGCGCTTGAGGTCGTAGAGCGGGTCACCGGGCTGGGCGCCCGCGGCCACGGCGACCAGCGCCGCCAGACCGGTGACGCCGACGGCCGCGCCGGCCAGCGCGGCGGTCAGCCGGCCCCGCCAGCGCGACGGCGCCCGGTCGACGGCCCGGACGGCGAGCAGCCGCTCGCGCAGCGGGGCGCGGGCCGGCCCGGGGGTGCGCACGGCGGCCATGGCGACCAGGCGGGCACGGGCCCGCGCGTGGTAGGCCGGGTCGGGGGCGCCGTCGAGTTGGTCGCCGAGCAGCTGGAGGCGCGTGACGACCGAGTCCTCGCGATCGCGGACGGCCAGCGGACCGGAGGGGGACGCGTCGCCGTGCCCGGTCACCCGTGCCCTCCCGTCCTCGCGCCGTGTCCGTCCGTGCCGGACGGCCCGTACCTGATCAACGACCGACCGGTCGGCCGGTTACGCGTGCGCCCGCCCGGCTCACCGCAGCCCGTCGGGCAGCAGCCCGGCCAGCCGCCGGATCGCCCGGTGCTGCAGCGCCTTGATCGCGCCTTCCTTCTTGCCCATGATCTCGGCAGTCTCGGCGACGGACAGACCCTGCAGGAAGCGCAGCACGATGCACTCCTGCTGCTCGCTCCCCAGCTGCCGGACGCAGGCCAGCAGCTGCTCGTTGGTGAGGTGCTGGAGGACGGCGTCCTCGGGCCCGTCGGTGGCTCGGTCGGCGTCCCGCATGTCGGCCGTGCTGATCTCGAGGCGGAACCGGCTGCTCTTGACCTGGTCGCGGACGATGTTGCGCGCGATCGTGACCAGCCAGGCGCCGACGTCCCGGCCCTGGAAGGACAGCGAGTCGATCCGGCGCAGCGCGCGCACGAAGGTCTCGCTGGTCACGTCCTCGGCCGTGGCCCGGTCGCCCACCCGGTGGTAGACGTACCGGTGCACCAGCGTCACGTAGTGGTCGTAGAGGTGGCCGAACGCCTCCGCGTCGCCGGCCTGGGCGCGCCGGACCAGCTGCCAGACGTCCACGTGGGCGGGGCGGGCCGCGGCCAGCTCGGCGACCAGCCCGGCGGGCAGCTCGTCCGGCTCCGGCCGGGCCGCCCCGGGCAGCGGGACGGCGGCGGCAGCGGGCGCCCGCAGCGCCTCCGCGCTCGCGCGCGGGAACGGGGTGGGCCGGGCGGGCGCGCCGGTGGACCGCTCGGCATCCAGCGGGTGCGGCATGCGGGCGATCGACCTCCTCGTCGGCCCGCCGTGCCTGGACCGTGCTCGAACGCCGCGCACGCCGGAGCGGCGCGCGCGGCTGCGGCGCTGGCCCCATGGTGACAACATCGCTCCAGCCCGTCCACGGCAGCCTGCCCGGGTGCGCCCCTGCGCGCGCGTCGGGGCGGCTGGCGCCGCTTCCGACGACAGGAGATGTCAGTGTCCGAGGCAGGCCTCTCGCTGGCCGCGCTGGTCCGCGCGGCCGCGCAGCGCGACCCGGACTCCGCGGCGGTGGTGACCGCCGACCGCCGGCTGACCTGGGGGGAGCTGGACGCCGAGGCCGACCGGGTCGCCGCCGGGTACGCCGAGCGGGGGCTGACCCCGGGGGAGCGGGTCGCCGTCCAGCTGCCGAACGGGCTGGCGTGGCTGCGGGCGGTGCTCGGTGGGCTGCGGGCGGGCCTCGTCGTCGTCCCGGTCAACACCGCCTACACCGATCCCGAGCTGGAGCACGTGCTCACCGACTCCGGGGCGGTCCTCCTCGTGGCCCCGTCGCCGCGGGCGGAGCTGGCCGGCGTGCCGGTCTGCCCGGGACCACCGGAGGGGGACGGCCCCGCGGCCGGGGTGCCCGACGACGACGACGCCCTGGCCTTCCTCTGCTACACCAGCGGCACCACCGGCCGGCCGCGCGGCGCCATGCTCACCTCCGGAGCCTTGCGCGCGAACCAGGAGCAGTGCCTGGCGATGACGCCGCTGCCGGTGCGCCGCGACGACCGGGTGCTGCTGGTGCTGCCGCTGTTCCACGTCTACGGGCTCAACGCCGGCTTCGGGCTGGTGGCCGCCACCGGCGCGTGCGCGGTGCTGCAGGAGAGCTTCGACCCCCGCGGCTCGCTGGCGGTCATGGCCGAGGAGCACGTCACCGCCGTGCCGGGCGCGCCGCCGATGTACCAGGCGTGGCTGGCCGCCGCGGACGCCGCCGGCAGCGACGCCGAGCTGCGCCGCGGCTTCGCCGCCGTCCGGGTGGCCTCGGCCGGCGCCGCCCCGCTCCCCGAGGACGTCTGGACGGCGATGCGCGAGCGGGCGGCCGTGACCGTCTGGGAGGGCTACGGCCTGACCGAGGCCGCGCCGGTGGTGGCCAGCACGCTCGCCACCGGGCGCGCCAAGCCGGCGTGCATCGGCGGCCCGGTGCCGGGGCTGGAGCTGGTGCTCCGGGACACCGCCACCGTCGGGGCGCCCGCCTCGGACGGTCCGGGCGACGAGCGGCCCGCCGGCTCGGAACCGGCCGACGGCGACGCCCCGGACCGGGCCTCCGAGCAGGCCACCGACGACACCCACGACGACGACTCCCACGACGGCTCGGACGAGGGGCCGGGCGAGATCTGGGTGCGCGGCCCGAACCTCTTCTCCGGCTACTGGCCCGACGGCGCCGACGGGCCGGGGGCCGACGGCTGGCTGCGCACCGGCGACCTGGCCTACCGCGACGCCGACGGCGACCTCCACCTGGTCGACCGGCGCAGCGACCTGATCCTGGTGAGCGGCTTCAACGTCTACCCGGCGGAGGTGGAGCGGGTCCTCGACCAGCACCCGGCCGTCCTGGAGAGCGCGGTGATCGGGGTGCCGGATCCGCGCACCGGTGCGGCGGTGCGGGCAGTCGTCGTCGTGGCGCCGGGGGCGCAGCTCCCGGTGGCGGAGCTGCAGGAGCACGCCGCGGCGTCGCTGGCCCGGTACAAGGTGCCGACGTCGGTGCACTTCCTGCCGTCGCTGCCGCACTCGCTCACCGGCAAGGTGAGCCGGGCCCGGCTGCGCGAGCTCGGGCTGACCGGGGTCGAGGACCCGGTGCCGGCCGGGGCGGGTGGGCCGGCGGATGGCTGAGCCGCGGCTGCAGCTGCTCGGCCGGGCCGGCTGCCACCTCTGCCTGACCGCCGCCGAGCAGCTGGCACCGATCGCCGCGGAGGCCGGCCTGGAGGTGCGGGAGGTCGACGTCGACACCGATCCCGAGCTGCAGGCCGAGTACGGCGACCGCGTGCCGGTGCTGCTGCTCGACGGGCAGGAGCACTCCTACTTCACCCTCGACGTGCCCCGGCTCCGGCGGGACCTCGGCCTCCGCTGACCCGGGCCGCGCCGGCACCGCCCCCCGCGGGGGCCCTGCGGAGGGGCCGGGAGCCGGTGGTTACCGTGGTGTCCACCACAGCGCCACCCGAAGGGGGCCGGTCAGCGGCCCGTCGGCCCGTCGGCGACTTTGTTCCTGCGTTCACAAGCGGTTACCGTGGCGTTCGCGGGCGATCGTCGCCCGCGTCCCGATGTCGCAGCTCCGCCCCGGCGCCCGCCGGGCCCCGGGCGCGACCGCAGTGGAGTGCCCCGTGATCCAGCCGCGGCCCCGGACCATCCCGGAGGCCACCGTCGCTCGTCTGGCCGTGTACCTGCGGGTGCTCACCAGCTTCGCCGACGGCGGCCGGACCACCGTCTCCTCCGGTGAGCTCGCCTCGGCCGCCGGAGTCAACCCCGCCGGCCTGCGCAAGGACCTCTCCCACCTGGGCTCCTGCGGGGTGCGCGGCGTCGGCTACGAGGTGCGTGCGCTGCGCGAGCGGATCGCCCGCGTCCTCGGCGCCGAGCGGTCCCGCGCGTGCGTCCTGGTGGGGATCGGCAACCTCGGCACCGCGCTGGCCGACTACGCCGGCTTCGGCAGCCGCGGGTTCCGGTTCACCGGCCTGTTCGACGCCGCCCCGGAGCGGATCGGCCAGCGCATCGGCGGCCTCGCCGTGCAGCCCATGGCCGAGCTGGAGGAGACCGTCGCCGGGACGGCGGTCGCCATCGGCGTCATCGCCACCCCGGCCGAGGTCGCGCAGCAGGTCTGCGACCGGCTGTGCGCCGCCGGGGTGCGCAGCATCCTCAACTTCGCCCCCGTGACGCTCACGCCGCCCCCGGGGGTCGACGTCCGCCAGGTCGACCTGTCCGTGGAGCTGCAGGTGCTGGCCTTCCTCGGGCAGCAGCGGGCCGTGCCCGCCGGGGAGGTGTCGGCGTGACCCTCCTCGCGGTGGGCGTGAGCCACCAGACCGCACCGGTCGCGCTGCTCGAGCAGTTCGCGATGGACGCCGACGACCGGGTCAAGGCGCTGCACGAGCTGCTCGACAGCGACCACGTCACCGAGGCCCTCGTGCTGGCGACGTGCAACCGGGTCGAGGTGTTCGCCGAGGTGGAGCGGTTCCACGGCGGCGTCACCGACGTGAGCCGGGTGCTGGCCCGCCAGGCCGGCGCCACGGTGGAGGAGCTCTCGCCCTACGTCACCGTCCACTACGAGGACCAGGCCGTCGCCCACCTGTTCACCGTGGCCGCCGGGCTCGACTCGATGGTCGTCGGCGAGACCCAGGTGCTCGGTCAGCTGCGGGCGGCCTACGCCCTCGCCCGCGAGCAGGGCACGGTCGGCCGCGCGCTCCACCCGGTCGCCCAGCGCGCCCTGCGGGTGGGCAAGCGGGTGCACTCCGAGACCGGGATCGACCGGGCCGGTGCCTCGCTCGTCTCGGTCGCCCTCGACCGCGCCGAGGCGCGGATCGGTGCCCTCGCCGGCCGCCCGGTGCTGGTCGTCGGCGCGGGCTCGATGGGTGCGCTGGCCGCGACCACGCTGGCCCGCCGCGGCGCCGACGTCGTCGTCAGCAGCCGCACCGAGGCCTCGGCGCAGCGGCTCGCCACCGCGGTCGGCGGCCGGCCGGCACCGATGGCCGACATGGGCCGCGAGCTGGCCGGCGCCGACGTGCTGCTGACCTGCACCGGCGCCACCGGGCTGGTCGTGGGCACCGACGTGGTCTCCGCCGCGATGGCCGGCCGCGCCGACCGGCCGCTGGTGGTCATCGACCTGGCGCTGCCCCGCGACGTCGACCCCGGGGTGGCCGGCCTGCCGGGCGTGCACGTCGTCGACCTGGCGCTGCTGCAGGGCGAGCGCACCGACGCGGACTCCCCGGCCGGTCCGGTCGCCGCCGACGACATCTCCGCCGCGCGCGCCATGATCGAGGCCGAGACGGCGCTGCTGCGTGCCGAGCGCCAGGCCGCCGAGGTCGGGCCGACGGTCTCCGCGCTGCGCAGCCAGGCCGCCGAGGTGGTCGACGCCGAGCTCCTCCGGCTGGCCGGCCGGCTGCCCGACCTGGACGTCCGCGCCCGCGCGGAGATCGCCCGGACCGTGCGCCGGGTCGTCGACAAGCTGCTGCACGAGCCGACGGTGCGGGTGAAGGAGCTGGCGGCCACCCCGGGCGGCACCGACTACGCCGGTGCCCTCCGGGCGCTGTTCGGCCTGGGCATCGACGCCGACGTCACCCCCGGGGCCGGCCGGCTGGCCGATGCGGTGACCGTCGACCCCGACCGGCACGGAGGTGCGTCATGACCGCCATCCACGCGGCGGCCACCCCGGCCGGCACCGCGGGGAGCCCGGTCCCGCTGCGGCTGGGCACCCGCGCCAGCGTGCTGGCCCGCACCCAGTCGCAGGCCGTCGCCGACGCGCTGACCGCCGCGACCGGAGTGCCGGTCGAGCTCGTCCTCATCAGCACCGAGGGCGACCGGTCGTCGGCCACCATCGCGCAGATGGGCAGCACCGGGGTGTTCGTGACCGCCATCCGCCGGGCCCTGACCGACGGCGAGGTGGACCTCGCGGTGCACAGCTACAAGGACCTCCCGACCGCACCGGCGCCGGGGCTCAGCCTCGCGGCGGTGCCGGTGCGCGAGGACCCGCGCGACGCCCTCGTGGCCCGCGACGGGCTCACCCTCGGGGAGCTGCCGCCCGGCTCGCGGATCGGGACCGGCGCGCCCCGCCGGGTGGCCCAGCTGCGGGCGCTCGGCCTCGGGCTGGACATCGTGCCGATCCGGGGCAACGTCGACACCCGGCTGGGCCGGGTGCGCGGGCTGGCCGGCCTGGAGGGCCCCGGTGACCTCGACGCCGTCGTGCTGGCGCGCGCCGGGCTGAGCCGGATCGGGCACACCGACCGGATCACCGAGACCCTCGATCCGCTCCAGGTGCTCCCCGCTCCCGCCCAGGGCGCCCTGGCCGTGGAGTGCCGGAGCAGCGACGCCCGCACCCGGGAGCTGCTCGGCCGGCTCGAGGACACCCCGACCCGCGCCTGCGTGGTGGCCGAGCGCAGCACGCTGGCCACCCTGGAGGCCGGCTGCAGCGCACCGGTCGCCGCCTACGCGGAGGTGGCCGAGGGCGAGGCCGGCCCCGAGCTGTTCCTGCGCGCGTCGGTGACCGCCCTCGACGGCAGCGACTCCGTCCGCGGCTCGCTCACCGGCCCGCCGGCCGACGCCGCGGCGCTCGGCCGGGCCCTGGCCGCCGACCTGCTCGACCGGGGCGCGGCCGCGCTCATGGCAGCCGGTCGATGAGCCCCGCCTCCCCCCAGACCCCATCAGACGCCCGAGCACTTCGGGCCAGACCAGATGCCCGACGCAGTCGGGCCAGGATCAGGAGCACGCGATGACGCGCTTCCGCAAGACCGCAGGCCAGTCCGGCCGGGTCGTGTTCGTGGGCGCCGGTCCCGGTGACCCCGGCATGCTGACCGCCCGGGCCACCGCGGCGCTGGCCGAGGCGGCGGTGGTCCTCGTCGACGCCGACGTCCCGCCCGCCGTGCAGGAGGCCGTCCGCGAGGCCAACCCCGCGGCCGAGCTGACCCCCGTGTCCGGCGAGCCCGCCGACGTCGCCAAGGGCGCCGTCGCCGCCGCGAAGAACGGCGCGGTCGTCGTGCGGCTGGTCAGCGGTGACCCCTACACCGCCGACGCGGTGGTCAAGGAGGTGCTCGCCGTCGGCCGCACCTCGGTGCCCTTCGACGTGGTGCCCGGCGTCGCCACCGCCACCGCCGTCCCGGCGTTCGCCGGTGTCGCCATGGGCAGCACCTCGGTGACGACGGACCTGCGCAGCGGCGTGGACGTCACCGCGCTGGCCGGCGTCGTCAGCAGCGCCGGCGGCACCCTGGTGCTCCAGGGCACCGCCGAGGAGCTCCCCGACGCGGCGGTCCGGCTGGTCGAGGGCGGCCTGTCGGGCAGCACTCCGGTGGTCGTGACGACCGGGGGCTCGGGCACCGGGCAGAAGAGCATCGTCGCCAAGCTGTCGGCGATCGCGGAGAAGACCGCCGGGCTGGACCCGCTGAGCGGGGCGGTGGTGGCCACCGTCGGTGCCGCCGTCGACAAGCGGGCCCGCATGTCGTGGTGGGAGAGCCGCCCGCTGTTCGGCTGGCGGGTCCTGGTGCCGCGCACCAAGGACCAGGCCGGCGAGATGAGCGACCGGCTGCGGGCCTACGGTGCCGTGCCGGTCGAGGTGCCGACGATCGCGGTCGAGCCGCCGCGCAGCCCGGCCCAGATGGACCGCGCGGTCAAGGGCCTGGTCACCGGCCGCTACGGCTGGATCGTGTTCACCTCCGTCAACGCGGTGAAGGCGGTCCGCGAGAAGTTCGTCGAGCTGGGCCTGGACGCCCGCGCCTTCGCCGGGGTCAAGGTCGCCTGCGTCGGCGAGCAGACCGCCGAGGCCGTGCGCGACTTCGGCATCCAGCCGGAGCTCGTGCCGACCGGTGAGCAGTCCAGCCAGGGGCTGCTGGCCGACTTCCCGCCCTACGACGACGTCTTCGACCCGATCGACCGGGTGCTCCTGCCGCGGGCGGACATCGCCACCGAGACCCTGGCCGCCGGCCTGGTCGAGCGGGGCTGGGAGATCGACGACGTCACCGCCTACCGGACCGTGCGCGCCGCGCCGCCGGCCGCGTCGGTGCGCGAGGCGATCAAGGGCGGTGGCTTCGACGCCGTCTGCTTCACCTCCTCCAGCACCGTGCGGAACCTGGTCGGCATCGCGGGCAAGCCGCACGCCAAGACCGTGGTCGCGGTGATCGGCCCGGCGACGGCGGCCAGCGCCCAGGAGTTCGGCCTGCGCGTCGACGTGCAGCCGGAGACGGCCGCCGTCGCGCCGCTGGTCGACGCGCTGGCCGAGTACGCGCTGTCGCTGCGCGAGGCGGAGGACGGCGAGGGCAAGTGACCTCTATCGGTCGGGGTGGCGGGGCGGGTCAGGCGCAGGGCGCGAACCCCGGCTTCGCGCGCGGGCGCCGGCTGCGGTCGACGCCCGCGCTGCGGCGGCTGACCGCGCAGACCCGGGTGGCCCCGGCCGACCTGGTGCTGCCGGTCTTCGTCAAGGAGGGCATCGCCGAGCCGGTGCCGATCGGCTCGATGCCCGGCGTCGTCCAGCACTCGCCGGACTCGCTCCGGAAGGCCGCGCACGAGGCGGCCGAGGCGGGCATCGGCGGGCTGATGCTCTTCGGCATCCCCGCGGAGAAGGACGCCGTCGGCTCCCAGGCCGACGCCGCCGACGGCATCGTCAACGTGGCGCTGCAGCAGCTGCGGAGCGACCTGGGCGACGAGCTGGTGCTCATGGCCGACCTCTGCCTGTGCGAGTACACCGACCACGGGCACTGCGGGGTGGTGACCCCTGCAGGCGTCGTCGACAACGACCCCACGCTGGACCGCTACGCCGCGGTCGCGATCGCGCAGGCGCAGGCCGGCGCCCACGTCATCGCCCCCAGCGGGATGATGGACGGCCAGGTCGCGGCAATCCGCGCCGGGCTGGACAGCACCGCGTTCACCGAGGTGCCGATCCTGGCCTACGCGGCCAAGTACGCCTCGGGTTTCTACGGCCCGTTCCGCGAGGCCGCCGAGGGCGCCCCGCAGTTCGGCGACCGCTCGACCTACCAGATGGACCCGCCGAACGCCGACGAGGCGCTGCGCGAGGTCGCCCAGGACCTCGCCGAGGGTGCGGACGCCGTCATGGTGAAGCCCGCCCTGCCCTACCTGGACATCGTCGCGAAGGTCGCCGCGGCCGTGCAGGTGCCGGTGAGCGCGTACCAGGTCAGCGGCGAGTACGCGATGGTCGAAGCGGCCGCCGCCAACGGCTGGATCGACCGCGAGCGGGCCATCCTGGAGACGCTGACCGCCATCCGCCGGGCCGGCGCCGGCCAGGTGCTCACCTACTGGGCGGTCGAGGCCGCGCGGCTGCTCTCCCGCTAGACGGGCAGCGAGGTCGTGGACCCGTACGTCGAGCCCGGGGGCTCCTGGCGGCCGTTCTGGACGGTCGCCGGGGTCCTCGGGCTCTTTGGCGTCTGGGACCTGCTGCTGCCGGGCCCGGACGTGCCGCCCGTGGTCTGGGCCGTCGCCCTCGTCGGGGTGCTCGGCGTCGTCGCGATCGGCTGCCTGTCGGCGCGCCGGGTGTGGACCGTCCGGGTCGACGAGGGAGCGCTGACCGTCGGCCGGGAGCGGGTGCCGCTCGCCGACGTGGACCTGGACCACCTGCGGGCCGTGCGCTCCGGTGCCGACGCCGGAGCGCCGGTCCTGGGCGGCGGCTGGTCGCTGCCGCGCGGCCGCACCGGACTGCCCCTGCGGCTGGCCGACGGGCGCACCGTGCTGGTTCCCACACGCGATCCCTCGGCCCTGCGGGCCGCTCTGCTCGATCCGCGAGGGACACTGGAGCCGTGACCTCGTCGGACCGCCCGCCCTACCCCTACGAGGCGCCGGTGTCGGCCGGCCTCTTCGACCGTGGCCGGGGGATCACCCCGGGCGGGGTGAACTCGCCGGTCCGCGCGTTCCGCGCCGTCGGTGGCACCCCGCGCTTCATGGTGGAGGGGTCCGGCCCGTGGCTCACCGACGCCGACGGCCGTCGCTACGTCGACCTGGTCAGCTCGTGGGGCCCGATGATCCTCGGCCACGCGCACCCCGCCGTCGTCGAGGCGGTCGCGACCGCCGCCCGCCGCGGGCTCTCCTTCGGGGCGCCCACGGAGGGCGAGCTCGACCTCGCCGAGGAGATCCGACGCCGGGTCGCGCCGGTGGAGCGGGTGCGGCTGGTCAACTCGGGCACCGAGGCGGTGCTGTCGGCGGTCCGGCTGGCCCGCGGCGTCACCGGCCGCCCGCTGCTGGTCAAGTTCGCCGGCTGCTACCACGGCCACGTCGACGCGCTGCTCGCCGCGGCCGGCTCCGGCGTCGCCACCCTCGGGCTCCCCGACACCCCCGGCGTGACCACCGGTGCCGCCGCGGACACGATCGTGCTGCCCTACAACGACGTCGCCGCCGTCGAGGCGGTCTTCGCCGAGCGCGGCGCGCAGATCGCCGCGGTCATCAGCGAGGCGGCGCCGGGCAACATGGGCGTCGTCCCGCCGCTGGACGGGTTCAACGCGCAGCTGCGGCGGATCACCGCCGAGCACGGCGCGCTGCTGGTGCTCGACGAGGTGATGACCGGCTTCCGCGTCTCTCCGTCGGGCTGGTACGGCCTGGACCCGGTCGACGCCGACCTGTTCACCTTCGGCAAGGTCATGGGCGGCGGGCTGCCCGCCGCGGCGTTCGGCGGCCGGGCCGACCTGATGGAGCACCTCGCCCCGAGCGGGCCGGTGTACCAGGCCGGCACGCTGTCGGGGAACCCGGTGGCGGTCGCGGCGGGGCTCGCGACGCTGCGCCAGTGCACCGACGAGGTCTACGCCCGCTGCGACGAGGCGTCCGCCGTCCTGCGCGGTGCGGCCAGCGCGGCGCTGTTCGCCGCCGGGGTGCCGCACCGGGTGCAGCAGGCCGGCAGCATGTTCTCCATCTTCTTCGTGCCCGACGAGCGGCAGGTGCGCGACTTCGACGACGCCCGCACCCAGGACGTCGCCCGCTACACCGCGTTCTTCCACGCGCTGCTCGCCCGCGGGGTCTACCTGCCGCCGTCGGCGTTCGAGTCCTGGTTCGTCAACGCCGCGCTCTCCGGCCCGGCGCTCGACCTGGTGCTGGAGGCGCTCCCCGCCGCGGCCCGGGCCGCCGCGGAGGTCGAGACCCACCGCACCGGCGCCCTGGAGAGCGAGCGGTCCTCATGACCGAGACGACCGTCGTCCACCTGCTCCGCCACGGCGAGGTGCACAACCCGCAGGGCGTCCTCTACGGCCGGCTGCCCGGCTACCGGCTGTCCGAGGCCGGTGAGGCCATGGCCCACCGCGCCGCGGAGTGGTTCGCCGGGCACGACGTCACCCACCTGGTGTCCAGCCCCCTGGAGCGGGCGCAGCAGACCATGCGCCCCCTCGCCGAGGCGACCGGCCTCGAGGTGACCATCGACGACCGGATCATCGAGGCGGGCAACGCGTTCGAGGGCCGGGTCGTCGGCGGCTCCGGCGGGGTGTTCCGGGCGCCCCGGAACTGGTGGCGGCTGCGCAACCCGTTCCAGCCGTCCTGGGGCGAGCCGTACGTGGAGATCGCCGCGCGGATGATCGCCGCCGTCGAGGCCGCGCGGGACGCCGCCCGCGGGCACGAGGCGGTGCTGGTGAGCCACCAGCTGCCCATCTGGACCACCCGGCTGCACGTCGAGGGGCGCCGCTTCGTGCACGACCCCCGCCGCCGGCAGTGCTCGCTGGCCAGCGTGACCTCGCTGACCTACGAGGGCGACCGGTTCGCGGGCGTCGGCTACGCGGAGCCGGCCGGTGCGACCGATCCCGACGCGGTGCCCGGGGCATGAGGAGGGCCGCGCTCGCCCTGCTGGCCGGGGCCCTGCTGACCGGGTGCTCGACCGGGTCCGACGCCGTCGACGTCAACAACGGCGGCGAGTTCCGCTACGTCGCGGGCACCCCGCGCGGCGAGGTCATCCCCCCGGAGGAGCGTGCGTCGGCCCCGGAGTTCTCCGGGAACCTGCTGGACGGGGAGCCGTTCTCCTCGACCGCGCTCGACGGCGACGTCTCGGTGATCAACTTCTGGGGCTCCTGGTGCCCGCCCTGCCGGGTGGAGACGCCGGAGTTCCAGGAGGTCTACGCCGACGTGCGGGACCAGGGCGTGCAGTTCCTCGGCATCAACGTCAAGGAGACCGACGAGCAGTTCGCGCAGGCGTTCGTCGACAACTTCGGCATCGAGTTCCCCTCGCTGCACGACCCTCGTGGCGAGGTGGCCCTGGCGTTCCGCGACTACCCGGCCAACGCCATCCCGTCCACGATCATGCTGGACCGGCAGGGCCGGGTGGCGGCCGTCTACACCGCCGAGGTGTCCCAGGAGGACCTGCGCGCCACGCTGGACCTCCTGCTGGCCGAGGGGGCCTGACGTGGGGGAGACCTTCGCCGACCTGGTCACCGACGGGCCGCTGCTCGTGGCGGCTGCGGTGTCGGCGCTGGTCGGGCTGATCAGCTTCGCCTCGCCGTGCGTGCTGCCCCTGGTGCCCGGCTACCTGTCCTACGTCACCGGCCTCGTGGGCAGCGGGACGCGTACGCCGGCGCCCCCGCCGGCCCGCTCCGCGGACGGCGGCGGTGGCGCCACCACGGTCGCGCCGCCGGTCGTCGACGAACGTCCGCCGCGGGGGCGCATGGTCCTGGGCGCCGTCCTGTTCGTGCTGGGCTTCACGGCCGTCTTCGTGGCCTTCGGCGCACTGTTCGGCGGGCTGGGCCGGCTCCTGCTCGTGCACAACGACCTGATCACCCGGCTCATGGGCGTGGTGACGATCGTGATCGGCCTGGCGTTCCTGGGCCGGGTGCCGTTCCTGCAGCGCACGGCGCGGCTGTCGGCGCGGCCGGCGGTCGGGCTGGCCGGCGCGCCCCTGCTCGGCATGGTGTTCGCCCTGGGGTGGACACCGTGCATGGGGCCGACCCTCGGCGCCGTCCAGGGCCTGGCCTTCGTCGAGGCCACTGCCGGGCGGGGGGCGCTGCTGTCGGTCGCCTACTGCCTCGGCCTGGGGGTGCCGTTCGTCCTGGTCGCGCTGGGTGCCCGCTGGGCCGTGGGGGCGACGACCTTCCTGCGCCGGCACGCGCAGGCGGTCACCCGCTTCGGTGGTGCGGTGCTGGTCGTCGTCGGGCTGCTCCTGGTCACCGGCGCGTGGACCGAGATGATGGGCTGGCTGCGCTCGTGGCTGGCCGCCACCGGGTTCGGGGAGTCCGCGCTGTGACGACCACGGCCCCGCGCCAGGCGGCCGCCGCCCCACCGCCCCCGCCCGCCGGCCCGTCGGCCGGCCGCCGCCTGCGCGCGCTGCTCCTGCGCCAGTGGCGGCGGCTCACCGCGATGCGCACCGCGATCGTGCTGCTGTTCCTGCTGGCCCTGGCCGCCGTGCCCGGCTCGCTGCTGCCGCAGCGGTCGCTGTCGCAGAACAACGTGCGGCAGTACCTCGCCGACCACCCCGACCTGGGGCCGTGGCTGGACCGGCTGTACCTCTTCGACGTCTTCAGCTCCCCGTGGTTCGCCGCCGTCTACCTGCTGCTGTTCATCTCCCTGATCGGCTGCGTCGTGCCGCGGGCGCTGGAGCACGCCCGTGCGCTGCGCACCCCGCCGCCGCCCGCGCCGCGGAACCTGCTCCGGCTGCCCGACTCCACCGAGCTGCGGGTGCCGGCGGCTCCGGCCGCCGCCCTCGACGTCGTCGAGGAGGAGCTGCGGGTGCGCCGGTACCGCGTCGAGCGCCGCGAGGGCGTGCGCGGGCCGGAGCTGTCCGCCGAGAAGGGCCACCTCAAGGAGACCGGGAACCTGGTCTTCCACCTCTCCCTGCTCGCCCTGCTGCTGGCCCTGGCCGGCGGCAAGCTCTGGGGCTACGAGGGGAGCATCCTGGTCACCGAGGGCCAGGGCTTCTGCAACTCGTTCCAGCAGTACGACACCTACTCGGCCGGGCCGCTGGTCGACAGCGGTGACCTCAGCCCGCTGTGCGTCGACCTCGAGCAGTTCACCGCCGAGTACGAGGAGAACCTGACCGCTGCCTCGTTCACCGCCGACATCCGCTACGGGGAGCCGTCGGCCGAGGGCCGACCGACGACCATCGGGGTCAACGACCCGCTGCGGCTCGACGGCGACCGCGTCTACGTCACCGGCCACGGCTTCACCCCGTGCTTCACCGTGGAGGTCCCGGGCGGGACGTCGTTCGAGGAGGTCTGCGCCCCCTTCCTGCCCAGCGACCAGCAGACGCTGGCCAGCGAGGGCGCGCTCAAGCTGCCCGACATCCCCGGCCGGGAGGAGCAGCTCGCCCTCCGCGGGTTCTTCGCACCGACCGGGTCGATGCAGGGCGGCCTGCTGACCTCGGTCGATCCGCGACCGCTGGCCCCGCAGGTGGCCCTCCAGGCGTTCTCGGGCTACCTCGGCCTGGACTCCGGGCTGCCGCAGTCGGTGTACTCCCTGGACGCCAGCCAGATCGAGCGTGGCCGGCTCACCGAGGTGGGCTCGGCGAACCTCGCGGTGGGCGAGACGATGGACCTGCCCGACGGCACCCGCATCACCTTCAGCGGGGTCAAGGAGTTCGCCGCCATGCAGCTCTCGCACGACCCCGGTCAGGTGTGGGTGCTCGCCGCGGCGATCACCCTGCTCGCCGGCCTGCTGGGCATGCTCCTGCTCCGCCGCGAGCGGGTCTTCGCCCGGGCCGACCCCGGGGCCGGCGACGGCGGTACCGTGCTCTCGCTGGCCTCGCTCACGCGGGGCGGCGGCGAGAGCGGCTCGCGGTTCGCCCTCCTGACCGACGACCTGCGCACCGCGCTCGCCAGCGCGGCTCCCGCCCGCACCGCATCCGATCCGGAGGTCCCCCCGCGTGACTGACTCCGCCCTGGCCGAGCTGTCGGACACCCTGTTCTCCGTCAGCGTCGCGCTCTACTCGGTGGCGCTGCTCGCGTTCTGCGCACAGCTGGCGTTCGGCCGGCGCCGGGCCCGGGACCGCGAGCTCGTCGGTGCCGGCGGACCGGTCGTCGAGCCGCCGCTGGAGGCCGCGCCCTCCGGCGGCAACCGCTGGGGCCTCCTCGGCATGGGGCTGACGGTCCTCGGCGTGCTCGCCCACGCCGGAGTGCTCGTCGCCCGCGGGATGGCCACCGGCCGGCTGCCGTGGGGCAACATGTACGAGTTCGCGACCGCGGTCGTGCTGGTCGCCGTCGTCGCCTACGTCGTGCTGGCGGTGCGCGCACCCGGGCTGCGCCACATCGGGGTGTTCGTCCTCGGGCCGGTCATCCTCGCCATGGTCGGCATCGGCCTGTTCCTGTACGCCGAGGCCGGCCCCCTGGTCGCCGCGCTGCGCTCGAGCTGGCTCGCGGTGCACGTCACCAGTGCCATCCTGGGGTCGGGGATCTTCCTGGTCAGCGGGATCGCCAGCGCGCTGTACCTGGCCCGGACCCGCCGGAGCGCCTCGGCGCCGGGAGCCGACACCGGGATCCTCTCCCGGCTGCCCTCCGGCGAGAGCCTGGACCGGCTGGCCCACCGCACCGCGGTGTTCGGCTTCCCGATCTACACCTTCGCCATGATCGCGGGGGCGATCTGGGCGGAGAGCGCGTGGGGCCGCTTCTGGGGCTGGGACCCCAAGGAGACCTGGATGTTCATCTCCTGGGTCGTCTACGCCGGCTACCTGCACGCCCGGACGACGGCCGGCTGGCGCGGCCGCCCGGCCGCGTGGGTCAACGTGGTCGGCTTCGCGGTGGTCCTGTTCAACCTGCTCTACGTCAACATGGTGTCCACCGGCCTGCACAGCTACGGCGGGGTCTGAGCCGTCCGACGGCGCCGCCGCCGGGGATCCCCCGTCCGGGCCAGGTGCGCTGACGGATGTCGGAGGGGCGTGCTTCCATGCCCCCATGGAGCTGACGATCAGGGCGTGCGCCCGCCGGGAGGCGCGGCGTGGGTAGGCACACGGCGGTCGACGGAGCCGCGTCGCACCCCCTCGTCGCGGAGGCGCTCGCCGCTCGCACGGCGGAGGCCGCCGGCACCCACCGCGAGAGCCCGCGGGCAGCGGGGGAGAAGGGCGACCTCGGCTGGCCGGGCGAGCCCGACCGGGAGGGCGGCGGCCTGGGCTGGCCGGGCGGGGAGCAGGACCGCCGGCCGGGCGGGGAGCAGGACACCGCCGATGACGAGCCGGCGCAGCCACGACGGGGCTGGCGCCGGCTGTTCGGGTCGGCGCCCGCCGCCTGATCGGGAGCGCCCGTCCACCGCCCCTGGGCGGGGCGGCGGCGGGCTTCCCGCGCCGCTACGCGGGCGAGCCGTCGTCCCGGCGCGCCCGGCGCTCGAGCTCCCGCAGGAACTCCGGATCGTCGTCGGGCGCCACGAACTGCACCGGGCCGCGCGGCCGCTGCGGGCGCGGCGCACGCTGCGCCCGCCCGTCCGGCCCCGAGTTCGCCGCGGCGCGCACCACCAGGGCCACGACCACGACCGCCATCACGAGCACCACCAGGAACACCATGGTCCCACCCCCTCGTCACCGACCAGCGTACGTCCGCAGCGATACTCGGTGCCGACGATCGGATCTCCCCGGCGTCCCGGGGCAGGACGGAGAACGACCATCGACGCCGTGGACCGGCAGCTGATCGACCTGCTGCGCGCCAACGGGCGGGCCAGCTACGCCGAACTCGCCCGGCAGGTCGGCCTGTCGTCCCCCGCCGTGCACGAGCGGGTGGGCAAGCTGGAGGCGGCCGGGGTCATCACCGGCTACCGCGCCGTCGTCGACCCCGCGGCGGTGGGGCTGCTGGTCACCGCGCTGGTGAGCGTCATCGAGAGCGACGCGGTCGACGACCCCGGCGTGCAGGAGGAGCTGCGGGCGCTGCCCGCGGTGGAGGACTGCTGGCGGGTGGCCGGGAGCGAGGGGTACGTGCTCAAGGTGCGCGTGACCGACATCCCGGCACTCGAACGCACCATCGACGCGTTGAACCGGATCAGAGGGGTCGCACGGACGAGGACGACGGTCGTTCTCTCGACCAAGTGGGAGGGCCGTCATGGCTGATCAGGACCAGACCGCCGGCGGAACGCCAGTGGGCCCGGCGGGTGGCGCGGCGACGCCGCCGAAGATCCTGCCCTGGCTGGTGCTGTACACCGTCGGCCGGTTCGCGATCGCGGCCGCGCTGGTGCTCATCCTGTGGTGGGCCGGGCTGGACAGTGTCACCGGCCTGCTGCTCGGTCTGCTGCTGTCGATGCCGGCGTCCTACCTGCTGCTGCGGCCCTCGCGCGACCGGCTCACCGAGGCGCTCGCGGCCCGCAGCGTCGCCCGCCGCGCGGCCAAGGAGGACCTGCGCAACCGGCTCAGCGGCGAGACGGCCTAGCCGCCCTCCCTCAGCTCAGCGCCAGCCCGGCGGCGAGCAGCACGCCGGTGACCAGGGTGAGCAGCCCGGTGCCGGCCAGCGCCCCGATCAGCGCCGGACCGCGGCCACCGGAGAGCACGGTGCGCACCGGCCCGAGGGCCAGCGGCGCGGCGGCCAGCCCCAGCAGGGCCCACGGCCGGGCGAGCCCGACCGCGGCGATCACCACGAACGGCACGACGAGGAGCGCCGCGAAGGCCACCCGGGTGGCGCGGTCGCCCAGCAGCACCGCGAGCGTCCGCTTGCCCACCCGGCCGTCGCCCTCGATGTCGCGCAGGTTGTTCACGACCAGGATCGCCACGATCAGCAGGCCGATCGGCACCGAGACCGCGAAGGCCAGCCCCGGCAGCGTGCCGGTCTGCGCGTACGTCGTCCCGACGACGGCGACCAGGCCGAAGAAGACGAAGACGAACACCTCGCCCAGCGCCCGGTAGCCGTAGGGCAGTGGCCCGCCGGTGTAGGTCCAGGCCGCGGCGATGCAGACCGCCCCGACGGCGACCAGCCACCAGCTGGACAGGGCCGCCAGCGCCAGCCCGGCCACTCCCGCGACCGCGAACGACGCCAGGGCGGCGACGAGCACCTGCCGCGGGGTGGCGGCGCCGGAGCCGACCAGCCGCATCGGCCCGACCCGGTCGGCGTCGGTGCCGCGGCGGCCGTCGGAGTAGTCGTTGGCGTAGTTCACCGCCACCTGCAGCGCCAGGGCGACGAGCAGGGCCAGCAGCGCCGGCACGAGCCGGAAGCCGTCGAGCGCGGCGGCGGCGCCGGTGCCGACGAGCACCGGCGCGAGCGCCGCCGGCAGGGTGCGCGGGCGGGCGCCGGCCAGCCACTGCGCGGGGGTGGCCATGGTCAGTGCGCTCCCTGGAGGATCGAGGCGGCGACCGCGCGGCGGTCGGGCTTGCCGGTGTGCAGCGTCGGGACGCCGGGGACCGTGTGCAGTTCCCGGGGGGCGGCGGGGGCGCCCAGCCGGGCGGTGACCCAGGGGCGCAGGGTGCCGAGGTCCGGCGTCGCGCCGGCGGCCGGGACGACGGCGGCGACGACCCGCTGCCCCCACTCCGGGTCCGGGCGGCCGAACACCACCGCGTCGGCCACGTCGGGGTGCTCGCGCAGCGCCGCCTCGACGGCGGCGGGCGCGACGTTCACCCCGCCGCTGATCACCACGTCGTCGAGCCGGCCGTGCACGGTGAGCCGGCCGGCGTCGAGGGTGCCGGCGTCGCGGGTGCGGAACCACCCGCCGGCGAACGCGGCCGCGGTGGCGGCGAGGTCGCCGCGGTAGCCCAGGGCCAGCGTGGGCCCCGAGAGCTCGATGCCCCCGTCCGTGACCCGTACCCCGACGCCGTCCAGCGGGATCCCGTCGTAGACGCAGCCGCCGGCGGTCTCGGTCATGCCGTACGTCGTCACGACGGCGATCCCCGCGGCGCGGGCACGGGCCAGCAGCGCCGGGTCGGTCGCCGCCCCGCCCACCAGGACCGCGTCGAAGGCGGCCAGCGCGGCCGGCTCCGCGTCGAGGAAGCGGCGCAGCTGGGTCGGGACCAGCGCGGTGTACCGGCGGTCGCCGGCCGGCATGCGGGCGAGCGCGTCGGCCAGCGTGCCGTCGGCCGCCAGCCGGGTCACCGGCCGGCCGGCGACCGCGCTGCGGCAGAGCACCTGGAGGCCGGCGATCGCCGACACCGGGAGCGCGAGCAGCCAGCTGCCGGGCCCGCCGAGCCGGGCGGAGGTCGCGGTCGCCGACGCGCGCAGCGCCGCGGCGGGCAGCAGCACGGCCCGGCCGCCCCCGGTGGACCCGGAGGTGACGACGACGAGGTCGGCGCCGGCCTCCAGCGGCTCGTCGGGACGCAGGACGGCGCGGGCGGCGTCGACCACCGCGGCGGGGCCGGCCGGGAGGACGGCGAGCGGGCGGGCGCCGTCGAGCGCGGCCCGGACGTCGTCGCCGGACAGCTCGGCCGCGGGCACGAGGGTCAGCTGCCGAGCCACGAGGAACGAGCCTACGACCCGGCCGAATTAGGCTGACCACCATGACCGCCCTCCCCGCTGCCGCCCTGCCGGCGGGGATCACCGAGCTCGCGGTCTACGAGGTGCCGCTGCGCACCCGCTTCCGGGGCATCGACGTCCGCGACGGGGTGCTGCTGCGCGGCCCGGCCGGGTGGGGCGAGTTCTCCCCGTTCTGGGACTACGACGCCGCCGAGAGCCGCCGCTGGTGGGCCTCGGCCGTGGAGTCCGCCGTCGAGGGCTGGCCGGCGCCGGTGCGCGGCTCGGTGCCGGTGAACGTGACGGTGCCCGCCGTCGGCCCCGAGCGGGCGCACGCGCTCGTCGCGGCGTCGGGCTGCCGGACGGCGAAGGTGAAGGTGGCCGAGCCCGGGCAGCCGGCCGGGGACGACATGGCGCGGGTGGAGGCGGTCCGCGACGCGCTCGGCCCCGCCGGCGCCATCCGCGTGGACGCCAACGCCGCCTGGGACGTCGACACCGCCGTCGCCCACCTCCGGGAGCTGGACCGGTTCGGGCTCGAGTACGCCGAGCAGCCGTGCGCCGGGCTGGACGAGCTGGCCGCGCTGCGCCGCCGGGTGGACGTGCGGATCGCCGCGGACGAGGTCGTGCGCCGCGCCGACGACCCGCTGCGGGTGGACCTGCGCGAGGCCTGCGACGTCGTCGTCCTCAAGGTGCAGCCGCTGGGCGGGGTGCGCGCGGCGCTGCGGGTCGCCGAGGCGCACGGGCTGCCGTGCGTGGTCTCCTCGGCGCTGGAGTCCTCGGTCGGCATCGCGGCCGGTGTGGCGCTGGCCGCGGCGCTGCCCGAGCTGCCCTTCGCCTGCGGGCTGGCCACCGTGGCGCTGTTCACCGCGGATGTGAGCAGCGCACCGCTGCTGCCGGTCGACGGCGCGCTCCCGGTCGGCCCGCGGGAGCCCGACCGGCTGGCCGAGGTCGCCGCCGGCGAGGGGACGTCGGCCCGCTGGCGGGCCCGCGTGGACCAGGTGCGCGCCGGATGAACCCCTCGACCGCGTTCGCCCGGGTGCTGGTCGACGAGCTGGTGCGCGGCGGCGTGACCGACGCCGTGCTGTCGCCCGGCTCCCGCTCGGCGCCGGTCGCGCTGGCGCTGGCCGCCGCCGAGCGGTCCGGCCGGCTGCGGCTGCACGTGCGGATCGACGAGCGCACCGCCGCCTTCCTGGCGCTCGGGCTGGCCAAGGCCGCGGGCCGGCCGGTGCCGGTGCTCACCACCTCGGGAACCGCGACCGCCCACCTGCACGCCGCCGTCCTGGAGGCCGACGCGAGCGGGGTGCCGCTGATCGCGCTCACCGCGGACCGGCCGCCGGAGCTGCGGGCGACCGGCGCCAACCAGACGATCGAGCAGGCCGGCCTCTACGGCGGTGCGGTGCGGTGGGCCGCCGACGTCGGCGTCCCCGAGGTCGGGCGGGACGCCGAGCAGAACCGCTACTGGCGGTCGGTGGTCGCGAAGGCGCTCGCGATCGCGGCGGGCACCCTGTCGGCCGACCCGGGGCCGGTGCAGCTGAACCTGGCGCTGCGCGAGCCGCTGCTGCCCGACGACGAGGCCGGGGAGCTCGCCGCCCCGTGGACCGGGCGGCCCGGCGGCGCGCCGTGGACCGCGGCGGAGCCGTCCGCCGGCTGGGCGGCGCGGGCGCACCGGCTGCCGCCGCGGACGCTGGTCATCGCCGGCGACGGCCCGCTGCACGCCGCGCCCGCGCTGTCGGAGGGCTCCGCGTGGCCCGTCGTCGCCGAGCCGAGCAGCGGGTTCTGGGGTCTGCCGGGCAGCGTGCGCGGTGGTGTCCTGGCGCTCGGCGCGCGCGACTGGCTGGCCGCGCACCGGCCGGAGCACGTGCTGGTCGTGGGCCGGCCGACGCTCTCCCGGCCGGTCGGCGCGCTGCTGGCCGACCCCGCCGTCACGGTGCAGACGGTCAGCGCCTCCCCGCGGTGGGCCGACGCCGGCCGGTCCAGCAGCGCGGTGTCGCGGCTGTTCGCCGGCGCGGAGCCCGACGCGGCGGCCGACCAGCCGTGGGGAGCCGCCTGGCACGCCGCCGCCGCACGGATCGGCGCCGCCGTCGACGCGGCGCTCGACGCGGCTCCGGAGCTGACCGCCGCCCGGCTCGCCCGCGACCTGGTCGCCACCCTGCTGTCCGGTGCGCTGCTCGTGGTCGGCTCCTCCACGCCGATCCGCGACGTCGACCGGCTGGCCGTTCCGCGCGCCGACCTCACCGTGCTGGCCAACCGCGGGGTGGCGGGCATCGACGGCACCGTCTCGACCGCCGTCGGCGCCGCCCTGGTGCACCAGCGGGCCGGTGGGGGCCCGGCGTTCGCGCTGATGGGCGACCTGACCTTCCTGCACGACCTCACCGGACTGCTGCCCGGCGACGGGGAGGCGCGGCCGGACCTCACGGTGGTCGTGCCCGACAATGACGGCGGGGGCATCTTCGCCCAGCTCGAACCGGGGCAGGAGCGCTACGCCGGCGACTACGCCCGGGTGTTCGGGACGCCGCACGGCCGCGACCTGGAAGCGGTGGCGGAGTCGCTGGGCTGGGCCGCCACGCGGATCGGGTCGGCCGCGGAGCTGCCGTCGGCGCTGGCGCTCGGCGGCCCGCGAGTGGTCGTCGTCGGCACCGACCAGCGCGCCGAGGCGGCACTGGCGGCCGATCTGCGCGCCGCGGCGGCGCAGGCACTGGTGTCGTCCTGAGTCGTGCCGGGCTGCGCTCCGTGAATTCCCCCGCGCGGCCGTGGCCGACGGCCGTCGTCCTCACGGTCGCCGCGCTGGCCCTCGGCCTGGTGGACTGGCCGCTCCCGCGCCTGACGGTCGGCGGGCTGATGGTCGACCGGGTGCCCGGGCCCCTCTGGGTGCTCGTCCTCGGGCTGACCGCGGTCTGCGTCGCCGTGGCGGTGGTGGGGACCCGCCGCGCGGTCGGTGCACGGTTCCGCGGCCCCGCAGCGGCGCTGTGGCTGGTCGTCGTGGTTCTGACGGCGGCCGTCCTGGCCTGGAACGCGCTGTACTCCGCGGCCTACTCGACCACCGTGGTCGACGCGCTGATCCCGGTGCTGCACTGGCTGTTCACCTTCGTGCCCGCCGTCCTCGGGGCGCTGGCCTTCCGGCGGGCCGGCCGCGCCGAGCGCGCCGCGGGGGCCCTGGGCACGGGCGTCGTGTCCCTGCCGCTGTTCGCGCTGGGCTGGGCACTGCTGGTGGCGTCCGACGACGGGTGGACCGACCACCTGGCGAGTGCCGCCTTCGGCGTCGCGGTCCTGGGCGTGCTGCCGCTGGTCGCCGGGATCGCGATCGGCGCGGCCGGCGGCCGGCGGGCCGAGTCGGCCCCGCCACGGCCCTGAGCCGGGGTCAGCCCTCGAGCGCGGCCTGGAAGGCGGCGAACTTCGACTGGGTCTCGGCGAGCTCCGCGGCCGGGTGCGAGCCGGCGACGATGCCGCAGCCGGCGAACAGCCGCGCCCCGTCGTCGCCGACCAGCTCCGCGCAGCGCAGCGCCAGGCCGAACTCGCCGTCGCCGGTCGCGTCCAGCCAGCCCACCGGCCCGGCGTACCGGCCCCGGTCCATGCCCTCGAGCTCCCCGATGAGCGCGGCGGCGTCCGGGGTGGGGGTGCCGCAGACCGCCGCGGTGGGGTGCACGGCGCCGACCAGCTCCAGCAGGCCGGCCGAGTCTCGCTGGGTGCCGATCACGTCGGTGGCCAGGTGTCGCACGTTGGCCAGCGTGAGCAGCTCCGGCTCGGCCGGTGCGGTCAGCTCCCGGCAGTAGGGCTCCAGCGCGCGGACCAGGGAGTCGACGGCCAGGCCGTGCTCGGCGCGGTCCTTGGCCGAGTCCAGCAGCGCCGCGGCCAGCCGCTCGTCCTCGGCGCCGGCCCCGCGCGGGGCGGTTCCGGCCAGCACGCGGGAGGACAGCTGCCGGCCGGTGCGCCGGAGGAGCAGCTCCGGCGTGGCACCGAGCAGCCCGTCGACGGCGAAGGTCCAGCAGCCCGGGAACCGGGCGGCCAGCCGGCGCAGGATCCGCCGGGGGTCGAGGGGGACGTCGGAGGAGACCAGGAGGTCGCGGGCGAGCACCACCTTCTCCAGCTCGCCGGCGTCGATGCTGGTGACGGCGGCGGCGACCGCGGCGCACCAGCTCGCCGGGTCCAGCGCGCCGTCGGCGTAGCGCAGCCGCGGCGCCGGCCCGTCGTCCGCGGGTGCGGCCTCCGGCAATTCCGGCGCGGCCCCGACGGCGGTGATCCAGCCGACGCCGTCCCGCCGCCCGACGACGACCTCGGGGACGACGAAGACCGACGTCCCGGCGACCGGGTCGAAGGCGATGCTGGCGAACAGGACCGGGCCGGAGCCGGGCACGCGCACCTCGTCGGCGACGTCCAGGCCGGTGGTGAACCGGTCCCACCACTCGGCGGCCTCGGCCAGTGCACGGGGGCCGGAGACCTCCAGGCGGGCCGCCTCGCCCCATCCGACCAGGCCCTCGCCGTGGCGCACCCAGGACAGCCCGCCGCGGACCGGGAGCAGGTCGAGGAGCGCGGCCGCCTGCTCCGACCGGACCGTGGTGACGGCGCGCGACGCCGCTGCCGGGGAGGTCAGGGCGGCCGCGGTCACGTGATCAGAGTAGGAGGCCTTGTAGCGTCGACGCCGTGGCAGACCGGCGAGAGACCGCGCACACCGCCGGCCTGCGGGCCGGGCTGGACAAGCGACCGGCCGAGGTCGCGGCCATGTTCGACCGCGTGGCGAAGCGCTACGACGTCACCAACACGGTGCTCTCCGCGGGGCTGGACGCCTCCTGGCGGCGGGCCACCCGCGAGGCGCTCGGCGCCCGGCCGGGGCAGACGGTGCTCGACGTCGCCGCCGGCACGGCGGTGTCCACCGTCGAGCTCGCAGCCGGCGGGGTGACGGCGATCGCCTGCGACTTCTCGCAGGGGATGCTGCGGGCCGGGGCGGCCCGCCCGGTGCCCAAGGTCGCCGGCGACGCGATGGCCCTGCCCCTGGCCGACGAGAGCGTCGACGGCGTCGTCATCTCCTTCGGGCTGCGCAACGTCGCCGACCCCGACGCCGCGCTGCGCGAGTTCGCGCGGGTCACCCGGCCGGGCGGCACGCTGGTGGTGTGCGAGTTCTCCAGCCCGACCTGGTCGCCGTTCCGAACCGTCTACACCGAGTACCTGATGAAGGCGCTGCCCCGGATCGCGCGCGCGGTGAGCAGCAACCCGGAGGCCTACGTCTACCTCGCCGAGTCGATCCGGGCCTGGCCCGACCAGGCCGCGCTGGCCAGCCGGCTGCAGGACGCCGGCTGGGCCGACGTGGCCTGGCAGGACCTGACCGGCGGGATCGTCGCGCTGCACCGGGGCCGCAAGCCGTAGCGCGCATCGCGGCCCGGAGGCGACGGGAACTGTCGTACCCCGTACGTATGTTCGACCCGTGACGACGGCCGAGCTGACCCGCAGCCCGTTCGAGGGTGCGCTCGTGGGGTGGCTGCTCGACCAGCGGCCGACGGTGGAACGGCTGCCGGTCGAGGTGCTGTCCGCGGGGGAGAAGGCCGCCGAGCTGCGGCGGGTGCAGGCGCGGCGCGCCATGGACGCCGCCTACGAGGCCGAGCTGGTCATGGGGCTGGCCGCCGACCGGCCCGACACCGACGACCCACCTCCCGGGCATCCCGGGGCGCGCCGGCGCGGGCCGGGGTCCCCGGTTCCCGGGACGAGCGAGTTCCTGCCCGATGAGCTGGCGGCGGTGCTCAACTGCTCCCGGTCGTTCGCCACCGGCGTGCTCTCCGACGCCTACGTGCTGGTGGAGCGCATGCCCGCGGTCCTTGCCGCCTGCGCGGCCGGCGAGCTGGACTGGTTCCGGGCGCGGGTGTTCGCCGACGTGCTGGGTCATGCCTCGGGCGAGGTGATCGCCGCGGTCGTGCCGGCCGTGCTGCCCGCGGCGGCCGGGCTGTCGTCGGGCCGGCTGCGCCGGCGGCTGATGGCGGCGGCCATCGCCGCGGACGCGGAGTCCGCGGAGCGCCAGCGCACCGAGGCCCCCGCCCGGGCCGGCGTGCGGGTGCACCCGACAGCCGATGGCCTGTCGGCCCTGACCACGGAGCTGCCCTCGCCGGTGGCGGCGGCGATGTGGTCGGCGATCGACCAGGCCGCCCAGCTCGCCCGCACCGGGGGTGACGACCGGCCGATCGGCGTGCTCCGAGCCGAGGCGCACGCCGCTCTGGTCCTCCGGCCGTGGGACACCTCCCGCCCGGCGATGACCGGGCACGTCACGGTGGTGGCCCCGCTCGCGGCGCCGGGCGGGGCGGCCAGGAGCGCGGGCGCCGTCGGCGGCGAGGCGGGGCCGAGCGTGAACGGCGCCCCGATCACCGCCGCCCACCTCCGGGAGCTCGTGGCGCAGCTCGGCGCGCTGGGCGTCCAGCCCCCATCGGGTGGCAGCCTGGCGGTCGCGATCACCGGCGAGGACGGCGAGCTCCTCGCCGCCGTGACCGCCGCTGAGCTGCGCCGGCTGGCCACCCGCGGGTGCCCGGCGCACGGAGGCGCGGCCGACTGCGCCTGCGCGATCGTGGGGCCCCCGGCGGCGGTGCCCGGGCACGACCCGTCCGCCGCGCAGGAGCGCTTCCTCCGGCTCCGCGACCGCACCTGCCGGCATCCGGGCTGCGGCCGGCCGGGCGCACCGACGCCGACCACGTCGTGCCGTACGACTGCGGTGGTCGAACCGCCTGCGAGAACCTCTGCTGCCTGTACCGCACGCACCACCGGCTGAAGACCTTCGCCCGCGGCTGGCGCTTCGTACTGCTGCCCGACGGCACGCTGCGGGTGACCACCCCGAGCGGGATCACCCGCACCACCCGGCCTCCCGGGTCTGCGCGATCCGGGCTCTCAACCGGCGCTGCCCGGACCACGCCGGGCCGAGGTGTCGACCGTGGAGCCGCCACCCTTCTGAACGGGTTTCCCGCCGGGTCCCAGGGGCAAGCGTGAGTGCATGACGACGCCAGCCACGCCCCAGCCCCAGGACCCCGACCGCACGCCGGCCGATCCGGTGGAGCCGCTCCCCGACCCGATCCCGAAGCCCGATCCGGACGAGCCGGGCAACCCCCAGACCCCGGGACCGGACCCGGTCCCGGTGGTCTAGTCGCGCCGTGCCGCGCGCCCCGTACGCCGACCGGCGCGACGCCGGCAGGGCGCTCGCGGGCGCGCTGGCCGGGCGGGCGGACGCCGGCGCACTGGTGCTGGGGCTGCCCCGCGGTGGTGTCGTCGTCGCCGCGGAGGTGGCCCGCGCGCTCGGGGCGGAGCTGGACGTGCTCGTCGTCCGCAAGCTCGGCGTGCCGGGACAGCCGGAACTCGCCATGGGCGCCATCGCCGCCGTGGGCGACGGCGTCGAGACCGTGTGGGTGCCCGGCGTCCTCGACCGGGTCGCCCCGTCGCCCGAGGCCGTCGCCGCCGTCCAGGAGCGCGAGGCCGCCGAGCTGAGCCGCCGGTCGGCGGCCTACCGCGGGGACCGGCCGGCGCCCCCCGTCACCGGCCGGCACGTCGTCGTGGTCGACGACGGGCTCGCCACCGGGGCCACCGTCCGGGTCGCCGTCGCCGCCGTCCGGGCGGGCGCCCCGGCGCGGCTGACCGTCGCCGTCCCGGTCGGGCCGGCGGCGGTGGTCGCCGAGCTGGCCGCCGCCGTCGACGAGGTCGTGTGCCCCCTGGTGCCACCCGCCTTCCGCTCGGTGGGCCAGGCCTACGCCGCCTTCCCCGACACCTCCGACGCCGAGGTGACCGCCGCCCTCTCCGGAGGGGGGACTGTCGGCTAGATCACAAGGCGGCCTAGACTCGGACCGACACAGTTTGTGAAGCTTTTCACAAGCGATCGGAGCCGACGGCCGACCGGAGGTGGCGGGCATGGTGGGCAACGGCGCAGACCACCGCGCCGACGTCGTCGTGGTCGGCGCGGGCCCGGCCGGGTCGAGCGCCGCGTGGCACCTCGCGCAGGCCGGCCTCGACGTCGCCGTCCTCGAGAAGGCCGAGTTCCCGCGGGAGAAGGTCTGCGGTGACGGCCTGACCCCGCGCGGGGTGAAGGCGCTGCAGGACATGGGTGTGGACACGTCCTCCGCGGACTGGCCGCGCCGCCGCGGCCTGCGGGTGCACGGCGGCGGCCGGGTGGCCGAGGTCGACTGGCCGCGGCTGTCCAGCTGGCCCGACCACGGGCTGGTGCGCACCCGCCGCGATCTCGACGCGCAGCTCGCCGGGCACGCCGCCGCCGCGGGCGCGCGGCTGGTCACCGGCACGACCGTCGGCGAACCGCTGCTGGACGACGCCGGGCGGGTGGCCGGCGTCCGCGCGGTCGCCGGTGAGGACCGCGAGCCGGTGACCTGGCGGGCGCCGCTGGTCGTCTCCGCGGAGGGCCTCTCCGGCCGGCTGGCCAAGAGCCTGGGCCTGCTGCGCCGGACCGACCGGCCGCTCGGGGTGGCCGTGCGCCGCTACGTGCGCAGCCGGCGCAGCGACGACAACTACCTCGACATCGCCTTCGACCTCACGGCACAGGGCCCGACGCGCGACGCGATGCCCGGCTACGGCTGGATCTTCGGCATGGGCGACGGCACGGCGAACGTCGGCTACGGCCTGCTCGACACCCGCCGCGGCACGGGGGCCGACCGCAAGGCGATCCTCCGGCGCTGGCTGGACACCTTCCCGGCCGAGGACGGGCTCGGTGAGGACGACGCGGTCAGCCCGCTCCGCGGCGCGGGCCTGCCCATGGCGCTCAGCCGCGGCCCGGCCTACACCCGCGGCCTGCTGCTGGCCGGCGACGCCGCCGGCACGGTGAACCCCTGCAACGGCGAGGGGATCAGCTACGCCCTGGAGAGCGGCCGCATGGCCGCCGAGGTGGTCGCCGACGCGCTGACCGAGCCCGCCGGAGAGCGCCGGGAGGCGGTCCTCCAGCGCTACCCGGTGCTGCTGCGCGACCAGCTGGGCCGGCACCACCGGCTCGGGCTGGGGTTCCTGGCGCTGCTGGCCCGCCCCGCCGTCGTCCGGCTGGCGGCGGCGCGCGGCCTGCGCCGTCCCGCGCTCGCCGACGCCGCGCTGCGGCTGATGGGCAACCTGACCGACGGCCGGGACGGCGACGCGCTCGACCGCGCCCTCGCGGTCCTGCTCCGGCTGACCCCGGCGACGTGAGGGAGCTGCCATGACGACAGATCGACCCGACACGGACGCTCCGTGTCCGCATCGTGACCGCTGCGTGACCCTCATCACCCTAGGGTGCTGCTGATGCTCTCGACCTACGTCCCGATCGTCGGGCTCTTCGCGCTGGCCGCGGCGTTCGCGCTGTTCTCGGTCGCCGTCGCGCCCTTCGTGGGCCCCCGCCGCTACAACCGGGCCAAGCTCGACGCGTACGAGTGCGGGATCGAGCCGGTCGACCAGCCGCTCACCGGCGGCCGGTTCCCGGTCAAGTACTACCTGACCGCGATGTTGTTCATCGTCTTCGACATCGAGATCGTCTTCCTCTACCCCTGGGCCGTCGCCAACGACGCCCTGGGGGTCTGGGGGCTGGTCGCGATGGTCGTCTTCATCGGCACCGTCTTCCTCGCCTTCGCCTACGAGTGGCGGCGCGGCGGGCTCGAGTGGGACTGAGGGGAGTCTGACCATGGGACTCGAGGAGAAGATCCCCAGCGGCGTGCTGCTGACCAGCGTGGAGAAGCTGGTCAACTGGACGCGCAAGTCGTCGCTGTGGCCCGCCACGTTCGGCCTGGCCTGCTGCGCCATCGAGATGATGGCCTCCGGGGCCGGCCGCTACGACCTCGCCCGGTTCGGCATGGAGGTCTTCCGGGCCTCGCCGCGCCAGGCCGACCTGATGATCGTCGCCGGGCGGGTCAGCCAGAAGATGGCGCCGGTCCTGCGGCAGATCTACGACCAGATGCCCGAGCCGCGCTGGGTGCTGGCCATGGGCGTGTGCGCCAGCTCCGGCGGCATGTTCAACAACTACGCGATCGTGCAGGGCGTCGACCACGTCGTCCCGGTGGACATGTACCTGCCCGGCTGCCCGCCGCGGCCGGAGATGCTCATGGACGCGATCCTCAAGCTGCACCACAAGATCCAGCACGAGCCGCTGGGGCCCAAGCGCGCGCGGCAGCTGGCGGAGGCGCGCGCCGACGGGACGGCCCCGGACCTGCACGTCGAGATGCCGTCGACGGTGCGCGTCGACAAGGCCGCCCGCCGCGCCTACGAGGCTGCCGCCGCCGAGGGCCGTACCGGCCAGTTCGGCATCGAGCAGCGCGGCGGGAACGCCGTCCTGCTGCCGGGGGCCGGTGATCGGCGATGAGCAACGCGAGAACGACGGTCGAGCGAGCATCGCTCCAGGCTGGGGGCACCTCCCGCTTGCGGGGGACAGCGACCGAGGAGCGGAACGAGTCCGGAGTCGAGCAATGAGCAACGACGGCGGGTCGGACGTCGTCCCCGGCCGCGAGGAGGCCGGGTACGACGACAGCACCGCCCCCTCCGGCGGCTTCCGGAAGGGCTCCTTCGGCGTCACCGGCAGCGGCGACACCTCCGGTTTCGGCGGGCTGGTCCGCGTCGAGCCCGGTGGCGCGGTCGCGTTGCACTCCACCGACCGCCCCTACGGCGGCTGGTTCGACGAGGTCACCGATGCGCTGATCGAGGCCGTCGGGGAGGCCACGTACGCCGCCGCGGTGCAGCGGGTGCTGGTCGACCGCGGCGAGATCACCTACTTCGTCGCCCGCGAGCACCTGCTGACCCTCGTGCAGCCGCTGCGCGACGACGAAGCGCTGCGCTTCGAGCTGTGCAGCAGCGTCTCCGGCGTCGACTACCTCGACAGCGGCGGCCCCGCCGTCGCCCCCGGCCGGCCGCGGCTGCACGTCGTCTACCACCTGACGTCGATGACCTACCGGCGGCGGATCCGCCTCGAGGTGGCGGTGAGCGCCGAGGATCCGCACGTCCCGTCGGTCACCGGCATCTACCCGACGGCGGACTGGCACGAGCGCGAGACATGGGACATGTTCGGCATCGTCTTCGACGGCCACCCGGCGCTGACCCGGATCCTCATGCCCGACGACTGGGACGGCCACCCACAGCGCAAGGACTACCCGCTCGGCGGGATCCCGGTGGAGTACCACGACGCGACGATCCCGCCGCCGGACACGCGCCGGGCCTACCGGTGAGAGGGGCCTACCGATGAGCACCACCTACAACCCGGCCGACCCCTACGCCGGGTCGCGCGAGACCACCGAGGGTCGGGTCTACACCGTCACCGGCGGGGACTGGGACCTCACGCTGGGGGCCGATCCGCACGGCGAGGAGCGCCTCGTCGTCAACATGGGGCCGCAGCACCCCTCCACGCACGGCGTGCTGCGGCTGGTGCTCGACCTCGAGGGCGAGACGGTGACCAAGGCGCGGGTGGTCATCGGCTACCTGCACACCGGCATCGAGAAGAACACCGAGTACCGCAACTGGGTGCAGGGCACCACCTTCGTGACGCGGATGGACTACCTGGCCCCGCTGTTCAACGAGGCCGGCTACTGCATGGCGGTCGAGAAGCTGCTCGGCGTGGAGATCCCGCAACGGGCGGCGACGATCCGGGTGCTGGTCATGGAGCTCAACCGGATCGCCTCGCACCTGGTCGCGCTGGCCACCTTCGGCATGGAGATGGGTGCCCTCACGGGCATGACCAACGGGTTCCGCGAGCGGGAGATGGTCCTCGACCTGCTCGAGGAGATCACCGGCCTCCGGATGAACCACGCCTACATCCGCCCCGGCGGCCTGGCGCAGGACCTCCCGGAGGGGGCGGTCGAGCACATCCGCGAGTTCCTGGAGGTCATGCCGAAGCGGGTGGCCGACTTCCACCGGCTGCTCACCGGCCAGCCGATCTGGCAGGCCCGGCTCAAGGACGCCGGCTACCTGGACCTGACCGGCTGCGTGGCGCTGGGCATCACCGGGCCGATCCTGCGCGCCACCGGGCTGGCCTGGGACCTGCGCAAGGTCGAGCCCTACCTCGGCTACGACACCTACGACTTCGAGGTGCCGACCGCCGACACCTGCGACGCCTGGGGCCGCTACCTGGTCCGCATGGCCGAGGTGAACGAGTCGCTCAAGCTCATCGCCCAGGCACTGGACCGGCTGGAGCCGGGCCCGGTCATGGTCGAGGACCGGAAGATCGCCTGGCCCGCCCAGCTCTCCCTCGGCCCCGACGGCATGGGCAACTCCCACGCGCACGTGGCGCACATCATGGGCCAGTCGATGGAGGCCCTGATCCACCACTTCAAGCTGGTCACCGAGGGCTTCCGGGTCCCCGCCGGCCAGGTGTACGTGCCGATCGAGTCCCCCCGCGGGGAGCTCGGCTACCACGTGGTCAGCGACGGCAGCACCCGCCCGTGGCGCGTCCACGTGCGCGACCCCAGCTTCGTGAACCTGCAGGCCACCGCGGCGATGAGCGAGGGCGGCATGATCGCCGACGTCATCGCCGCGATCGCCTCGATCGACCCCGTCATGGGGGGAGTTGACCGATGAGTGCCCTTCCCGGCTCCCCGGAGGCGACGGCGGTGACCGGGCTGGACTCCAGCCCGGTCGACGCCGCGGCCCTCGCCGAGGTCCCGCCGCTGACCGAGCAGACCCGCCTCGAGGCGCGGGAGATCATCGCCCGCTACCCGGTGGCCCGGTCGGCGCTGCTGCCGATGCTGCACCTGGTGCAGAGCTACCAGGGCTACGTGACCCCCGAGGGGGTCGCGCTGTGCGCGGAGGAGCTGCGGCTGACCAAGGCCGAGGTGGGCGCGGTCGCGACCTTCTACACGATGTACAAGCGCCGGCCGACCGGTCGGCACCTGGTCAGCGTCTGCACCAACACGCTGTGCGCCGTCCTCGGCGGGCAGCGGATCATGGACGCCCTCTCCGCGGACCTCGGCGTGCACCACGACGAGACCGCCGCCGACGGCTCGATCACCCTCGAGCACGCCGAGTGCCTGGCCGCCTGCGACTACGCGCCGGTGGTCACCGTCGACTACGAGTTCTACGACCAGCAGGACGTCGACAGCGCCCGCGAGCTGGTGGCGGCGCTGCGCCGGGGCGAGAAGCCGCTGCCCACCCGCGGCGCCCCGCTCACCGACTTCCGCGGGATCTCCCGCCAGCTGGCGGGCTTCTCCCAGCACCCGGACGCCGCGGCCGCGGCCGCGGCCGTCGACGCCCCCGGCGACTACGGGCCCACCCTGCGCGGGCTGCGGCTGGCCGCCGAGCGCGGCGAGGCCGCCCCGCCGATGCCCGCGGGCCCGGAGCAGCCGCCGGCCGACGCCGGCGAGCCGCGGGAGACCGTGCGGCCGTCGGGGCGCACCGGGGAGACGCCGGGCAAGGAGGCCGCCGACGCGCGCGTCGCCGCGGCCGACACCCCGGCGGAGAAGGCCGGCGCGGCCGGCTCGCACCCCGACGCGCCCGAGCCGGCCGGGCGCCGGCTGCCCGACGGCCGGGAGGGCACCGACACCCCCGCGGGCCAGGAACCCGGAACAGCCGGTCAGGGCCCGGACGGGCCCTCCCGCACGATCGAGGGCCGCGGCCCTTCGCGGAGGCGATGAGCCATGCCACTCACCCCCGTCCTCACCACCCGCTGGGGCGCCGACCAGTCGTGGCGGCTGTCCACCTACGAGTCCATGGAGGGCTACGCAGCCCTGCGGACCGCGCTGTCCATGCAGCCCGACGAGCTGGTCACCCTCGTCAAGGACTCCGGCCTCCGCGGCCGTGGCGGCGCCGGCTTCCCCACCGGCATGAAGTGGAGCTTCATCCCGCAGCCGAAGCCGGGGGAGGAGCCCACCGGCCCGGCGGCGATGCCGAAGTACCTCGTGGTCAACGCCGACGAGGGCGAGCCGGGCACCTGCAAGGACCTGCCGCTGATGATGGCCGACCCGCACTCGCTGATCGAGGGCGTGATCATCTCCTCCTACGCCATCCGGTCGAAGCTGGCCGTGATCTACGTGCGCGGTGAGGCGGTGCACGCCCACCGGCGGCTGCTCAACGCCGTGGGGGAGGCCTACGCCGCGGGTTACCTCGGCACGGACATCCTGGGCTCGGGCTACGACCTGGAGCTGATCGTGCACGCGGGCGCCGGCGCCTACATCTGCGGCGAGGAGACGGCGCTGCTGGACTCGCTGGAGGGCTACCGCGGCCAGCCCCGGCTCAAGCCGCCGTTCCCCGCCGTCGCCGGCCTCTACGGCGCTCCGACGGTGATCAACAACGTGGAGACCCTGGCCAGCGTGCCGTTCGTGGTCCGCGGCGGGGCCGAGTGGTTCAAGGCGTTCGGCCCTGAGAAGTCGCCCGGCCCGAAGATCTACTCGCTGTCGGGCCGCGTCGTCCGCCCGGGGCAGTACGAGGCCCCGATGGGCACGACGATGCGCGAGCTGCTGGAGATGGCCGGCGGGGTCCGTCCCGGCCACGAGCTCAAGTTCTGGACGCCGGGGGGCTCCTCGACGCCGTACTTCACCGCCGAGCACCTCGACGTCCCGCTGGACTTCGACTCGGTCGCCGCGGCGGGCTCCATGCTCGGCACGACGGCGCTGATGGTGTTCGACGAGACCGACTCGATCGTCGAGGCCACCCTGCGGTTCACCGAGTTCTACGCCCACGAGAGCTGCGGCAAGTGCACGCCCTGCCGCGAGGGCACCTACTGGCTGGTGCAGGTCCTCGAACGGATCGCGCACGGCCGGGGCACCGCACAGGACCTCGACATCCTCGTCGACACCTGCGACAACATCCTGGGCCGCTCGTTCTGCGCCCTCGGTGACGGCGCCACCAGCTGCATCACCAGCTCGCTGAAGTACTTCAGGGACGACTACGTCGCCCTGCTGCCGCCCGAGGAGCAGGCCCGGCTCGGCCGCTCCCTCCGCCTCGAGCCGGTCGGAGCCGCGTCATGACGCTCACGCCCACCAACCCGCCCCCCGCCGCCGCGGTGCCCCCTGGCGCCCCCGGCCCGCACACCCCGCCGGACGCCGTCCGCTGCACGATCGACGGCTTCGACGTCGCCGTCCCCAAGGGGACGCTGATCATCCGCGCCGCGGAGCAGATCGGCGTCCAGATCCCGCGGTTCTGCGACCACCCGCTGCTCGAGCCGGTCGGCGCCTGCCGCCAGTGCCTGGTCGAGGTCGAGGGGCAGCGCAAGCCGGTGGCCTCCTGCACCATGCCGGTGACCGAGGGCATGGTGGTGCAGACCCAGCTGTCCAGCCCGGTCGCCGACAAGGCGCAGCAGGGCACGATGGAGCTGCTGCTCATCAACCACCCGCTGGACTGCCCGGTCTGCGACAAGGGCGGCGAGTGCCCGCTGCAGAACCAGGCGATGAGCAACGGCCGCACCGAGAGCCGGTTCGTCGACGAGAAGCGCACCTACCCCAAGCCGCTGCCGATCAGCAGCGAGATCCTGCTCGACCGGGAGCGGTGCGTCCTCTGCGCGCGCTGCACCCGGTTCTCCCAGCAGGTCGCCGGCGACCCGTTCATCGAGCTGTTCGAGCGCGGCGCGCTGGAGCAGGTGGCGATCTACGAGGACGAGCCCTTCGAGTCCTACTTCTCCGGCAACACCACCCAGATCTGCCCGGTCGGTGCGCTCACCAGCGCGCAGTACCGGTTCCGCGCCCGGCCGTTCGACCTGCGCAGCGAGGACAGCGTCTGCGAGCACTGCGCGTCGGGCTGCTCGATGCGCACCGACTACCGGCGGGGCAAGGTCACCCGGCGGCTGGCGGGGGACGACCCGGCGGTCAACGAGGAGTGGACCTGCGACAAGGGCCGCTACGCGTTCCGCTACGCCACCTCCAACGAGCGGCTGACCACCCCGATGGTGCGGGGGGCCGACGGCCTGCTGCACCCCGCGTCCTGGCCGGAGGCCTGGGCCGCGGCCGCCGCCGGCCTGCGGCAGGCGCGGGCCGAGGGCGGCGTGGGCGTGCTCCCCGGTGGCCGGCTCACCCTGGAGGACGCCTACGCCTGGGCCGCCTTCGCCCGGGTCGCCCTGGGCACCAACGACGTCGACGCCCGCGCCCGCGCCCACTCGGCGGAGGAGCTGGCCTTCCTGGCGACGACGGTCGCGGGCACCGGCCCGGCCACCGGCGCCGTCACCTACGAGGACGTCGGCTCCGCCCCGGCGGTCCTGCTCGCCGGTCTGGAGCCGGAGGAGGAGTCGCCGATCCTGTTCCTGCGGCTGCGCCGGGCGGTGCGCACCGGCGGCCTCGCGGTGTTCGACCTGGCGCCCTTCGCCACCCGCGCGGCCGAGAAGCTGCAGGCCACCGTGCTCACCACGGTCCCCGGCGCCGAGGCCCGCTCGCTCGCCGCCCTCGCCGAGGGCAGCTGGGGTGGCCCCGCCGTCGAGGCGCTGCGCCGGCCCGGCGCCGTCGTCCTCGCGGGCGAGCGGCTGGCCGAGGTGCCCGGCGCGTTCACGGCGCTGCTCGAGCTCGCCCGCGCCACCGGCGCCCGGCTGGCCTGGGTGCCGCGCCGCGCCGGCGAGCGCGGGGCGCTGGAGGCCGGCGCGCTGCCGACCCTGCTGCCCGGTGGCCGCGCCGTCGACGACCCCGCGGCCCGGGCCGAGGTGGCCGCGCTGTGGGGCATCGACCCGGCGGCGGTGCCCGCCGCGCCCGGCCGCGACGTCACCGCGATCCTGACCGCCGCCCGCGCCGGGCGGCTGCCCGGGCTCCTGGTCGGCGGCGTCGACCCGGCCGACCTGCCCGACCCCGCGCTGGCGCTGGCGGCGCTGGACGCCGCGGCGTTCGTCGTCAGCCTGGAGATGTTCCCGAGCGAGGTGACCGAGCGCGCCGACGTGGTCCTGCCGGTGGCCGCCGCCTCGGAGAAGGCCGGCAGCTACCTCGACTGGGAGGGCCGGCTGCGGTCCTTCGACGCCACCCTGCACGGCACCGGGCGGCTGCCCGACGGGCGGGTGCTGCAGGGCCTGGCCGATGAGCTGGACGTCGACCTGCGGCTGCCCACCCCCGAGGTCGCCCGCGCCGCCCTCGCGGCCCTGGGCGCTCGCCGGTCCGCCGCCGAGGGGCCGGCGCCGGCCGTCGCGCCGCCGGCGGCGCCGGTGCTGCGCGAGGACGAGGCCGTCCTCGCGTCGTGGCGCCAGCTGCTGGACGTCGGCACGCTGCAGCGGGACGAGCCCGAGCTCGCCGGCACCGCGCGGCGCCCGGTGGCCCGCCTCGGCGCCGAGGCCGCCGCCCGGCTGGGGCTCGCCGACGGCGACCGGCTCACCGTGAGCGGGTCCACCGGCTCGGTCACCCTGCCGGTGCGGATCACCCCGATGCCCGACCAGGTGGTGTGGCTGCCGATGCGCTCGCCCGGCAGCGAGATCCGGACGGCGCTGGGCGCCGGACCCGGGAGCGTCGTGCGGCTGGCCCGCTCGGGTGTGGAGGGCGTGCGATGACCGTCTGGGCCCTGGAGGCCGACCAGCCCACGCTGGCGGACTTCGGCAACGACGTCTGGTGGATCGTCCTGATCAAGGTCGTCGGCGTCTTCGCGGTGCTCGTGCTGATGACGCTGTTCGCGATCGTGTTCGAGCGCAAGGTCGTCGCGCGGATGCAGCAGCGGATCGGGCCCAACCGGGTCGGCCCGCGCGGCTACCTGCAGAGCCTCGCCGACGGGCTGAAGCTGGCGTTCAAGGAAGACATCATTCCGGCGCTCGCCGACAAGCCGGTCTACTTCCTGGCCCCGGTGATCGCCACCATCCCGGCGTTCGTCGCCTTCTCGGTCATCCCGATGGGCCCGGTCGTGAGCATCTTCGGCGAGCGGACGCCGCTCCAGCTCACCGATGCCCCGATCGGCGTGCTGATCATCCTGGCGATGTCGGCCATGGGCATCTACGGCATCGTGCTCGGCGGCTGGGCCTCCGGGTCGACGTACCCGCTGCTGGGCAGCCTGCGCAGCGCCGCCCAGATGATCAGCTACGAGATCGCGATGGGCCTGTCGCTGGTCGCGGTGTTCCTCTACGCCGGGACGATGTCCACGTCGGGGATCGTCGCCGCCCAGGCCGACGGGTCGGAGCTGTCGTTCTTCGGCTGGGAGTTCACCGGGCCCAGCTGGTACGTCGTGCTGCTCCCGGTCTCCTTCATCATCTACGCGATCGCCGTCGTCGGGGAGACCAACCGGGCGCCGTTCGACCTGCCGGAGGCCGAGAGCGAGCTGGTCGGCGGGTTCCACACCGAGTACTCGTCGCTGAAGTTCGCGCTGTTCTTCCTGGCCGAGTACATCAACATGGTCACCGTCTCGGCGCTGGCCGCGACGCTGTTCCTCGGTGGCTGGCGGGCGCCGTGGCCGCTCTCGATCTGGGACGGCGCCAACAGCGGCTGGTGGCCGCTGCTGTGGTTCTTCCTCAAGGTCGTCGCCGCGCTGTTCGTCTTCATCTGGCTGCGCGGCACGCTGCCCCGGCTCCGGTACGACCAGTTCATGCGGTTCGGCTGGAAGGTGCTGGTCCCGGTCTCGCTGGTGTGGATCCTCGTCGTCGCCACGATGCGGACGGTCTCCCGCGAGACCGACCTCACCGCCGGAGAGGTCGCGGTCTTCGTGGGGCTGCCCATCGCGCTGGTCCTGCTGGTCGGGCTCTGGCTCGCCGGCCGCGCCGGGCAGAGCGACACCCGGCAGGCCGCGGCCGAGGCGGCCGCCGGCTCCAACCACCCGACCAGCACCGAGCCCGAGGTCCTGCCCCCGGCCGGCGCCCGCCGCCGGCCGGCCGGCGGCCCGATCCGGGCCGAGGGCGGCTTCCCGGTCCCGCCGATGGACCTGAGGGTGCCGCCGTCGCCGCGGCTGCGGCGGGAGCCGGTGAGCACCGCCGGTGAACCGGTGCCCGGCGCGGTCGTCGGCACCGGCCGGCGCGGCGCCACGAGCACGTCCCAGGAGGACGGCGATGTCTGAGCAGAACAAGCCCGGCGAGCAGGACCTGGTGCGGCGCACCTCGGGGGAGCTCGAGCGCTCTCCCGGGGGCGGCCGGAACCGCAAGGCGGTCCGCGACGGGCTGCTGCCCGCCGCCGTCCAGGGCTTCGGCGTCACCTTCGCCCAGATGTTCCGGACGGTGACCACCGAGCAGTACCCCTTCGAGCCGAAGGTGACCAAGCCGCGGTACCACGGCCGGCACGTGCTCAACCGGCACCCCGACGGCCTGGAGAAGTGCGTCGGCTGCGAGCTGTGCGCCTGGGCCTGCCCGGCCGACGCCATCTACGTGGAGGGCGGCGACAACACCGAGGACGCCCGGTTCTCGCCCGGTGAGCGGTACGGCGCGGTCTACCAGATCAACTACCTGCGCTGCATCTTCTGCGGGCTGTGCATCGAGGCCTGCCCCACGCGGTCGCTGACGATGAGCAACGACTTCGAGCTGGCCGACGACAACCGGCAGGACCTGATCTACACCAAGGAGCAGCTCATGGCCCCGCTGCTGCCCGGCATGGAGGCCACGCCGCACCCGATGCGGCTCGGCGACGACGAGAAGGACTACTACGTGCGCGAGCCGGAGCCCCGCCCGTGACGCCGGAGACCGCCGGCGTGGTCATCGGCACCGGCGAGGCCGTCATCTTCTGGATCCTCGGCCCGGTGGCCCTGGCCGGGGCGCTGGGCATGGTGCTCAGCCGCAACGCGGTGCACTCCGCGCTGTGGCTGGTGCTGACGATGCTGTCCCTCGGCGTCTTCTACGTCGTGCAGGAGGCGCCCTTCCTCGGCGCCGTGCAGGTGATCGTCTACACCGGCGCGATCATGATCCTGTTCCTCTTCGTGCTGATGCTGGTCGGCCGCGACTCCTCGGACTCCGTGGTCGAGACGCTCCGCGGCCAGCGGGTGGCGGCGCTCGCGCTGGGCGCCGGCTTCGCCGCGCTGGTCGGCGCCGGCATCGCCCGCGCCACCCAGGACCTGCCGGTGCTGGGCCTCGAGCAGGTGCAGGGCGGGGTGGGCGGCCCCTCGTCCGGCAACGTGGAGGCGGTCGCCGGGCTGCTCTACACCCGCTACCTGCTGGCCTTCGAGGTCACCGGCGCGCTGCTCATCGTGGCCGCGGTGGGCGCCCTGCTGCTCACCCACGTGGAGCGCGAACCGGGCAGCCGGCAGACGCAGAAGGAGCTGTCCCGCGCCCGCTTCCTCACCGACCGCCCGCAGACGCTGCCCGGGCCCGGCGTGCACGCCCGCGCCACCTCCGTGGCCGCACCGGCGCTGCTGCCCGACGGCCGCCTCGCCGAGGACAGCTTCGCCACCGGCATCGAGCCGGAGCAGGTGGAGCAGATGCCCCGGCCGACCGGCCGGGAGCAGCTCGGCTCCCCGGACGCCGCGCTGGGGTCCCTCGATCCCACGCTCAGCGACACCCCGGGCGGCCGGACGGGAGGGGAGCACCGGTGAACCTGTCCTACTACCTGGTGCTGGCGGCGATCCTCTTCACCATCGGCGCGGTCGGCGTCCTGGTGCGGCGCAACGCGATCGTCGTCTTCATGTGCATCGAGCTGATGCTCAACGCGGTGAACCTGACGCTGATCACCTTCGCCCGGTCCACCGGCACCGTCGACGGCCAGATCATCGCGCTGTTCGTCATGGTCGTCGCCGCCGCCGAGGTGGTCGTCGGGCTCGCCATCATCATGTCGATCTACCGGACCCGACGGTCCGCCTCGGTCGACGACGCCAATCTCCTGAAGTACTGACCGGGACGGGGTTGCAGTGCCTGCTGAAGGGCTCCTGGCCGCCTCCTGGCTGCTGATCGCGCTGCCGCTGGCCGGCGCCGCGGTGCTGCTGCTGGGTGGCCGGCGCACCGACCGCTGGGGTCATCTCCTGGGGACGGCGACCGTGGTGGCCGCCTTCCTCCTCGCCGTGGCGTGCACCGTGCAGCTGGCCGGTCTCGACGGCCGCGCCGCCGACGTGGAGCTGTTCACCTTCATCGCCACCGGCGAGCTGGACGTGACCGCCGGCCTGCTCTACGACCCGCTGTCGGCGGTGTTCGTGCTGCTGATCACCGGCGTGGGCTCGCTGATCCACGTCTTCTCGATCGGCTACATGGCCCACGACCCGGCGCGGCGGCGGTTCTTCGCCTACCTGAACCTCTTCGTCGCGGCGATGCTGCTGCTGGTCCTCGGCAACAGCTTCGTGGCCCTCTACGTGGGCTGGGAGGGCGTGGGCCTGGCGTCCTACCTGCTCATCGCCTTCTGGTACACCCGCCCGGCGGCGGCCACGGCGGCCAAGAAGGCCTTCATCATGAACCGGATCGGCGACGTCGGCCTGGCGCTCGCGATCTTCGTGATGTTCGCCCAGCTCGGGACGACGTCCTACGCCGGCGTCTTCGGGTCGGTCGGCACCCTGGCCGGCGGGACGATCACCGCCATCGGGCTGCTGCTCCTGCTCGGCGCGTGCGGCAAGTCCGGCCAGTTCCCGCTGCAGGCGTGGCTGCCGGACGCGATGGAGGGCCCGACCCCCGTCTCGGCCCTCATCCACGCCGCGACCATGGTCACCGCGGGCGTCTACCTCATCGCCCGGTCCGCCCCGATCTACGACCTGACGCCCACCGCCCGCGCGGTGATCCTGGCCGTCGGCGCGGTGACCCTGCTGATCGGCGCCATCGCCGGCTGCGCGTTCGACGACATCAAGAAGGTGCTGGCGTACTCGACGGTCAGCCAGATCGGCTACATGTTCCTGGCTGTCGGCCTCGGCCCGGCCGGCTACGTCGCCGGCCTCGCGCACCTGCTCGCCCACGGCTTCTTCAAGGCCGGGCTCTTCCTCGGCGCCGGGTCGGTCATGCACGCGATGGACGACTCGGTGGACATGCGCCGCTTCGGCGGCCTGGCGAAGAAGCTGCCGATCACCTTCGTGACGTTCGGCCTGGGCTACCTGGCGCTGATCGGCTTCCCCTTCCTGTCGGGCTACTTCACCAAGGACGCGATCATCGAGGCGGCGCTGGACCGCGGTGACGTCTGGGGCTGGGTGCTCGGCGGGGTCGCCGTCCTCGGCGCGGGGCTGACCGCCTTCTACATGACCCGGCTGATGCTGATGACCTTCTTCGGCCGGCCCCGGTGGGACGACGGCGTCCACCCGCACGAGGCGCCGACCGTGATGACCGCGCCGATGATCGTGCTGGCCGTCGGCTCGGTCGCGGCCGGCGCGCTGCTGGTGTCGGTGTTCCCGCTGGCCGACTGGCTGGCGCCGGTGTTCGGCGAGCCGGCGGAGGCCGCGCACGTGGTGGCCCCGGCGCTGGTCGGCCTGGTCGTCACCGTGGTGATGGTGCTCGGCGTGCTGACGGCCTGGCTGTTCGTCGGCCGCCGGGAGGTGCCGGTGACCGCGCCGGTGCGGGTCTCCCCGGTCACCCGGGCGGCCCGGAACGCGCTCTACGCCGACACGGTGAACGAGTCGCTGTTCATGCGCCCGGGCCAGTGGCTGACCCGTGCGCTGGTCTGGTTCGACAACCGCGGCGTCGACGGCGCGGTCAACGGCCTGGCCGCCGGGCTGGGCGGCTCCTCCTCCCGGCTGGGCCGCGCCCAGACCGGCTTCGTCCGCACCTACGCCCTGGGGATGCTCGGCGGCGTGGTGATGGTGGCCGGTGCGCTGCTGGCGGTGACGGCCGGATGACCGCGACCGTTCCTCGCAGCCCGACGGCTCCCCTCCCCGCGACCTCCGCGATCCTCCCGACCCCCGAGACGGTGGTGCCCCGACCGTGAGCGCGTCCCTCTACCTGGTGGCGATGATCGCGGTGCCCGCGATCGGGGCCGCGGCGGTCGCCGCGCTGCCGAAGGAGCGCGGCCTGCTGGCCAAGCAGGTGGCGCTCGGCGTCAGCCTCGTCGTGCTGCTGCTCGCCGTCCTCTCGACAATGGCCTTCGATCCCGACGGCGACCGGTTCCAGCTGACCACCTCGGTGGCCTGGATCCCCGACTTCGGCGCCGACTTCGCGCTCGGCGTCGACGGCATCGCCCTGGTCATGCTGCTGCTGATCGGCGTGCTGGTGCCGCTCGTGGTGGCCGCGTCCTGGCACGAGGCGGACGCGGGGCCCCGGCCGGCCCGGGTCTTCTTCGCCTGGCTGCTGCTGCTCGAGGCGATGATGGTCGGCGTCTTCGCCGCCACGGACATCCTGCTGTTCTACGTCTTCTTCGAGGCGATGCTCGTCCCGATGTACTTCCTCATCGGCAGCTTCGGCGGGCCGCGGCGCCAGTACGCGGCGGTCAAGTTCTTCGTCTACAGCCTGGTCGGCGGGCTGGTGATGCTCGCCTCGGTGATCGGGCTGTACGTGGTGAGCACCAGCCAGCTGGGGGAGGGCACCTTCGCCTTCGACGCGCTCCGGCAGCTGGAGATCGACCCCGACGTCCAGAAGCTGCTGTTCCTCGGCTTCTTCGTCGCCTTCGCCATCAAGGCCCCGCTGGTGCCCTTCCACACCTGGCTGCCCGACTCCGGTGCCGAGGCGCCGATCGGCGGCGCGGTGCTGCTCGTCGGGGTGCTGGACAAGGTGGGCACCTTCGGCTTCCTGCGCTACTGCCTGCCGCTGTTCCCCGACGCGTCCCGCTACTTCGCGCCGTTCGTGCTCGTCCTTGCGGTCGTCGGCATCCTCTACGCCGCGCTGCTGGCCATGGGCCAGAGCGACATGAAGCGGCTGGTGTCCTACACCTCGATCTCGCACTTCGGCTTCATCGCGCTCGGCATCTTCGCCTTCACGACCGAGGCCGCCACCGGCGCGGTGCTGTACATGGTCAACCACGGCATCGCGACCGGCCTGCTGTTCCTCGTGGTGGGCATGCTGATCAGCCGGGGCGGGTCCCGGCAGATCGGCGACTACGGCGGCGTCGCGGCGCAGGCCCCGAAGCTGGCCGGCGCCTTCCTCGTCGCCGGGCTCGCCTCGCTGGCGCTGCCGGGCACCAACAGCTTCGTCAGCGAGTTCCTCGTGCTGATCGGCTCGTTCCCCACCCGCCCGGTCTTCACGGTGCTGGCGACCGCGGGCATCATCCTGGCCGCCCTCTACGTGCTGCTGATGTACCAGCGGACGATGCACGGGCCGCCCCGCGGGATGCTGCTCGCCGACGTGCACGGCGGCGACCCGACCCCGGGCACCGAGCCGGCCCGGAGCACCGAGCCGGCCCAGGGCACCCACCCGGCCCGGGGCGGCGCCTCGGCCGCCACCGCCACCGTGACCGCGCCGGCCCCGGCGCGCGGCGGCGTCCGGTTCGCCGACCTGAGCCGGCGCGAGCTCGCCGTCGTCGCGCCGCTGATCGCGCTGATCATCGGCCTCGGGGTCTACCCGCAGCCGCTGCTGGACCTGATCGAACCGGCCGTCGTGGCCACCGTCGACGACCTGGGTGCCCCCGGAGGGACCGACCGATGATCGACGCGCCTGACTTCTCGTTCGCGGCGCTGTCCCCGCTGCTGCTCGTCCTCGGTGCCGCCTGCATCGGCGTCCTCGTGGAGGCCTTCGCGCCGCGCGACGTCCGGCACCCGGTCCAGGTGGGCCTGGCGCTGACCGGCACCGTCGGGGCCTTCGTGGCCACGCTCCTCCTGGCCGGCACGCGCGAGGTCACCGCGGGAGGGGCGCTGGCCGTCGACGGCCCCACGCTCTTCCTCCAGGCGACGATCGCCGGCCTGGGTGCGCTGTCGATCCTGCTCTTCGCCGAGCGGTCGCTGGACCCGGCGCGGTCGGCGTTCGTGGTGAGCGCCGCCGTGCCCGCCGGCAGCCCGCGCGACCGGGAGCTGGTCACCACGCAGCGGGTGCAGACCGAGGTCTACCCGCTCGCCCTCTTCGCGATCGGCGGGATGCTGCTGTTCGTCGCCGCCAACGACCTGCTGGTCATGTTCGTCGCCCTCGAGGTGCTGAGCCTCCCGCTGTACCTGATCAGCGGCATGGCCCGGCGGCGCCGGCTGCTGTCGCAGGAGGCGGCGGTCAAGTACTTCCTCCTCGGCGCCTTCGCCTCGGCGTTCTTCCTCTACGGGCTGGCGCTGGTCTACGGCGCCACCGGCAGCGTCCGGCTGCGCGACATCCGCGAGGCGGTCACCGCCGAGTCCGGCGGCGTGCTGATGGTCCTCGGGCTGGGCCTGCTGGTCGTCGGCCTGCTGTTCAAGGCCAGCGTCGCGCCGTTCCACTCCTGGACCCCCGACGTCTACCAGGGCGCCCCCACCCCGGTCACCGCGTTCATGGCCGCCTGCACCAAGGTCGCCGCGTTCGGCGCGATCCTGCGGCTGCTGTACGTGGCGTTCGGCGCCGCGGAGTGGACCTGGCGGCCGCTGATCTACGCCGCGGCGATCATCTCGATGATCGTGGGCGCCGTGCTGGGGCTCACCCAGACCGACCTCAAGCGGATGCTCGCCTACTCCTCGGTGGCCCACGCCGGCTTCCTGCTCACCGGGGTCATCGGCTTCGGGGCCGGCGGCGACGGCTCGGGCCTGGCGGCCACGATGTTCTACCTGGTCACCTACGGGCTCACCACGCTCGGCGCCTTCGCCGTCCTCACGCTGGTCCGCGACGGGGACGGCGAGGCGGGGCACCTCTCCCAGTGGGCGGGCCTCGGTGCCCGGTCGCCGCTCACCGCCGCGGTGATGAGCCTGTTCCTGCTCGCGCTGGCCGGCATCCCGCTCACCGCCGGGTTCACCGGGAAGTTCGCCGTCTTCCGGGCGGCCATCGAGCAGGGCGCCTGGCCGCTGGCCGTCGTGGCGCTCCTGGCCAGCGCGGTCGCGGCGTTCTTCTACCTGCGGGTCATCGTGCTCATGTACTTCTCCGACCCGGTCGCCGACGGGCCGACCGTCGGCGTGCCCGGCCTGCCCACCACCATCGTGCTGGCCGTGACCGCGACCGCCACGCTGGCGCTGGGCATCCTGCCCGGGGCGGTGCTCGACCTGGCCGGGCGGGCGGCTATCTTCGTCGGTTGATGACCGGAGCCCGTGCCGCAGTCGACGGCACTCCCACCGCGGCCGCGCCCGAGGCTGGGGCAGACGCTGTGGCTGACACCGTGGCCGACACCTGGCACCGGATCTCCACCCCGGCGTCGACGATCGGCCCCTGGCTCCCCGAGGGCGACCTCGGGGAGGCGCTGGCCGACGGGCTGGCCACGGTCGAGTCCGCGCTCGCCGTCGCCGTCGGCAGCGAGCACCCGTTCGTGCGCGAGGCGGCCGGGCACCTGATGGCCGCGGGCGGCAAGCGGTTCCGGCCGATGCTGGCCCTGCTCGCCGCCCAGCTCGGGAACGCGGCCGCCCCCGAGGTGACGCAGGGCGCCGTCGTCTGCGAGCTCACCCACCTCGCGACGCTGTACCACGACGACGTCATGGACGAGGCCGCCGTGCGCCGGGGGGCGCCCAGCGCCAACAGCCGGTGGAGCAACAGCATCGCCATCCTGACCGGCGACCTGCTGTTCGCGCGGGCGTCGGACATCCTCGCCGACCTCGGCCCCGAGGCGGTGCGGATCCAGGCCCGCACCTTCGAGCGGCTGGTCACCGGCCAGATCAAGGAGACCGTCGGCGCCCAGCCCGGCGACGACCCGATCGCCCACTACCTGGACGTGCTGGCCGACAAGACCGGCTCGCTCGTGGCGACCTCGGCCCGCTTCGGCGCCGCCTTCGCCGGGGTGGACCCGGCCCTGGTCGCCGCGCTGACGGAGTTCGGCGAGGAGGTCGGGGTGGCCTTCCAGATCTCCGACGACCTGATCGACATCGTGAGCACGGACGGGGTCTCCGGGAAGTCGCCCGGCACCGACCTGCGCGAGGGCATCGCCACGCTGCCGGTGCTGTTCGCCCTCGCCGGGGACGACCCCGCCGAGGCGCGGCTGCGCGAGCTGGTGGCGGCCCCGGTCACCGACGACGCCCAGCACGCCGAGGCGCTGGCGCTGCTGCGGTCCTCCCGGTCGCTGGTGCGGGCCACCGGGGTGCTGCGCGAGTACGCCGACCGGGCCCGCTCCCGGCTGGACGCCGTGCCGGCCGGCGACGTCCGGGACGCGCTGTCGGCGCTCTGCGACTACGTGGTCACCCGCACCAGCTGACGTGCTCGGGGCCCGCTCCTGGCCGCTCGACACGGCTCGCGGCGGCCGGCGTCATGCTGGGGGAGTGCGTCTCCTCCCCGGCCTGGTGGCCGCGATCCTCCTGACCGCCGGCTGCTCCGGCGCCGCGAGCGAGCCCGGACCGGGTGCGGCGGCGCCGTCGGTCCCGGTGGCCACCCCCACGGGCGCCCCGGAGCTCGCCGTCGAGGTGCTCGCCGAGGGGTTCGAGCACCCGTGGGACGTCGTCCAGGCGCCGGACGGCACCCTGCTGGTCGACGAGCGCGGCGGCGGCTTCACCGCCGTGCTCCCCGACGGCGCGGTGCGCGAGGTGGCGGCCGACCTCGGCGACCTGTTCGCCGAGGGGGAGACCGGCCTCATGGGGCTGGCGCTGGACCCGGCGTTCGCCGACGACCGCCGGCTCTACAGCTGCCAGGGCGCCACCTCCGGCGAGGTCCAGGTGATCGCCTGGACCGTGGCCGACGACTGGTCCGGCCTCACCCGGACCGACGACCCGCTGGTCGGCGGGCTCCCCCTCAACGAGCGCAGCGGCCGGCACGGCGGCTGCCGGCTGGAGTTCGCTCCCGACGGCGCGCTGCTGATCGGCACCGGGGACACCGCCACCGGGAGCGCGCCGCAGGACCCCGGCTCCCTCGGCGGCAAGGTGCTGCGCGCCGACCCGGTCACCGGCGAGGTCACCGTCTGGACCAGCGGCCACCGCAACGTGCAGGGGCTGGCGGTGCGCCCGGGCAGCGGGCAGGTGTTCTCCGTCGAGCACGGCCCCGACCGCGACGACGAGGTCAACCTGCTGGCCGACGGCGCCAACTACGGCTGGGACCCCGACGGCGGCGGCTCCTACGACGAGAGCGTGCCGATGACCGACCCGTCGATCCCCGGCGCCGTGCCGGCCGTCTGGTCCTCCGGGCAGCCCACGCTGGCCACCAGCGGCGCCACCTTCGTGACCGGGGAGCAGTGGCGGGGCTACGACGGGCTGCTGCTGGTGGCCCTGCTCAAGGACCAGGGCGTGCTGGCCCTGCGCCTGGACGACGCCGGCGCCGTGGTCGAGCAGTTCCAGGTCCCGGAGCTGGACGACGCCTACGGCCGCATCCGCACGGTCCAGCAGGGCGACGACGGCGCGCTGTACGCCCTCACCGACAACGGCGACGGCGACCGGCTGCTGCGCATCACCCCGCGGGGCTGAGCCCGCGGTCCGCGACCCGCGCGGGCACCGGGACGCCGGGCGGCAGCAGCGGGCAGGGTACCGGCTCCCCGGCGACCGTCCGCAGCGGCAGCACGCCGGCCCACACCGCGTCGGGCACGTCGGCGCCCTCGACGTCGCGCTCGTCGTCACCGGGCGGCCCGGTGCGGATCTTCACGCTGGCCTCGGTGAGGTCCAGGGCGAGCACCGCGGTGGCGGCCAGCTCCTTGCGGTCGGGACGGCGGGTCGCGGTCCACGAGCCGGGTGCCAGGTGCTCGGTGAGGACCTCGAGGCCGAGCAGCACCTCCGCGGGGTCGTCCACCACCCGCGCCGTGCCGTGCACGACGGCGCACCGGTAGTTGACCGAGTGGTGGAACGCCGAGCGCGCGTACACGATGCCGTCCAGATGGGTCACCGTGAAGCACACCGGGGCGCCCCCGGCGGCGGCCCGGAGCGTCGCGGCACCCGTGGAGCCGTGCAGGTAGAGGGTGTCGCCGTGCCGGCCGTACCCGGTCGGCAGCACGACGGGCGCCCCGCCGAGCTCGATGCCGAGGTGGCCGATCAGCCCGGCGTCGAGCACGGCGTGCAGGTCGGCGCGGTCGGTGCGCGCCCGCTTGCTGCCGCGGCGCACGGTGCTGCGGTCGGTGGGCGAGAGGGGAGCCGGATCGTCCATGCGTTGATCCTGCGATGACCGGTGGCCGTGCGGAACGGCCAATCCGCTAGCTTTCCAGCAGTCCACCGCTGGGAGGGGGGCACGTGACCGGGATCCCGCCCGTCGTGCTCGACCGCGCCGCGCGCACCCCGCTGGCGGTGCAGCTCGCCGACGCGCTCCGGGCCGGTGCGGCCTCCGGCACGCTGCGGCCCGGTGACCGGCTGCCCTCGACCCGCGAGCTGGCGACGGCGCTGCGGGTCAGCCGGACGGTCACCGCGGCCGCCTACGACCAGCTGCTCGCCGAGGGCTGGGCCGGGAGCCGGCGGGGCGTGGGCACGTTCGTCCTCGGTGCGGCGTCCTCGTCCCCGGTGCTCCGGAGCGCGGCGACGACCGTCCGCGCGGCTCCGCCGGCGCTGGTCGACCTGCGGGCCGGGTCGCCGTGCCTGGAGGTGCTGGACCGGGCGGTCTGGCGGCGGGCCTGGCGTGCCGCGGGCGACGTCCCACCCGACGGGCACCCGGACGCCGCCGGGGACCCGGCGTTCCGGACGGCGGTCGCCGAGCACCTGCTGCGGCACCGTGGCCTGCCCGCCGGCCCCGACGACGTGCTGGCGACCACCGGCACGTCGGCGGCGGTCGGGGAGGTGGTCCGCACGCTGCCGCGGGGCAGCCGGGTGGCCGTCGAGGACCCGGGCTACCAGCGGGTGGTGGGCGCACTGGTCGATGCGGGGATCTCCGTCGTGCCCGTGCCGGTCGACGACGACGGCCTGGTGGTCGACGCCCTGCCCACCGACCTGGCCGCGGTGTACTGCACGCCGGCCCACCAGTACCCGCTCGGCCGCCGGATGTCGGCGGCCCGGCGGCTCGCGCTCGTCGCCCGGGCGCGCGCCGGGAGGTGGTGGGTGCTCGAGGACGACTACGACGGCGAGCTGCGCTACGACGTCGCGCCGCTGCCCCTGCTGGGCGCGCTCGGGCCCGATGTCGTCGTGCACCTGGGCACCGCGAGCAAGATCCTCAGCCCCACGCTCGGCGTCGGCTGGCTGGTCGCCCCGGCGGCGCTGCGCGCGGACCTGCTCGCCCGCCGCACCGCGACCGGCTCCCGGCCGCCGCGGGCCGGCCAGCGGGTGCTGGCGGCGCTCGCCTCCTCCGGTGACCTGGCCCGCCACCTCCGCCGGCTGCGCCGGGAACTGGCGGACCGGCGGGAGGCGGTGCGGGCGGCGGTGGCCGCGGCCGGGTCCGTCGCCGAGGGGGACCCGGCCGGCGCCCACGTGCTGGTGCCCGTGCCCGACGTCCCGGCCGAGGAGGCCGTGCTGGTCGCCGCCGCGCGGCAGGGGATCGCCCTGGACGGGCTGGGCCGGCACCACCTGGACGGCGCGGACCGCCGGGCGGGCCTGGTGCTCGGCTTCGCCGCACCGCCCCGGGCCGAGCTGGACCGGGTGCTGCCCCTGCTGACCGCTGTTCTGGCCCGGTACGGCGGGCGGGGATCAGGCGAGCAGGGCGACGCGGCGCCCGCCGCGCCGGTTCCGGCGCGGCCCTGACTCGGGGTCCTCCGACGGCGACGGGCCCGCCTCCCGGGAGGGAGACGGGCCCGGAACGGCCTGATCGGGCGGCTACGCCCCGACCTCCCACGTGTCGCCACCGGCGAGGAGCTCGCCGAGGTCGCCGGCGCCCTGCAGGCGCGCCTCGTGCAGCTGCTCGGCCATCATCTGCTCGTAGGACGGCTTGCGGACCGACCGGAAGACGCCCATGGGGGTGTAGCGCAGGTCCTGCGAGGACAGCCGCGACAGGGCGAACGCGTAGGACGGGTCCTCGCGGGTGGCGTCGTGCACCACGATCTCGCTCGCGTCGACCTGGTTGGTCTCGGCGATCCGCAGACCCCCGAACTCGTCGCGGACCACGCACGAGGCGCCGTCCGGCCCGAACACCAGCGGCTTGCCGTGCTCGAGCGGGATGGTCCACATCGGGCCCGTGGCCGGGTCCTTCAGCAGGTCGAAGGCCCCGTCGTTGAAGATGTTGCAGTTCTGGTAGATCTCGACCAGCGCGGTGCCCTGGTGCTCGGCGGCCTGCCGCAGCACCTCGGTGAGCCCCTTGCGGTCGGAGTCCATCGCCCGGCCCACGAAGGTGGCGTCGGCGCCGATGGCCAGCGAGACCGGGTTGAACGGGTGGTCAAGCGAGCCCATCGGGGTGGACTTGGTGACCTTGCCGACCTCCGAGGTGGGCGAGTACTGGCCCTTGGTGAGCCCGTAGATCCGGTTGTTGAACAGCAGGATCGTCATGTTCACGTTCCGGCGGAGCGCGTGGATCAGGTGGTTGCCGCCGATGGAGAGGGCGTCGCCGTCACCGGTGACGACCCAGACCGACAGGTCGGGGCGGGACGCGGCCAGGCCGGTGGCGATCGCCGGGGCGCGGCCGTGGATCGAGTGCATCCCGTAGGTGTTCAGGTAGTACGGGAAGCGCGAGGAGCACCCGATGCCGGACACGATGACCATGTCCTCGCGGGCGATGCCGAGGCTGGGCAGGAAGCTCTGGACCGCGTTGAGGATGACGTAGTCACCGCAGCCAGGGCACCAGCGCACTTCCTGGTCGGTCTTGAAGTCCTTGCCCTTGAGCTCGGTCTGCTTGGGACCGTGCTGCTCGAGCGAGCGGGCGATCGCGGCGTCGATCGGGGTCGGCGCGTCCGGCATGCCGAGTTCGACGGTGGTCACTGCGGTGCTCCGTTCAGCGAGGCGGAGGTGCTGTCGATGGCGTCCTGGATGACCGCGGCCAGCTCGGCGGAGCGGAACGGCATCCCGCGCACCTGGGTGTGGCTCTGGACGTCCACCAGGTACTTCGCCCGGAGCAGCAGGGCCAGCTGCCCGAGGTTCATCTCCGGGCAGATCACCCGGTCGTACCGGGCCAGGACCTCGCCGAGGTCGGCCGGGAACGGGTTGATGTGCCGCAGGTGGATCTGGGCGACCTTCCGGCCGGAGCTCCGGATCCGCCGGCAGGCGGCGCCGATCGGGCCGTAGGTGGAGCCCCACCCGATGACGGCGACGCGGGAGTCCCCGTCCGGGTCCTCGACGTCGGTGGGCGGGATCGACGCGGCGATGCCGTCGATCTTGGCCTGCCGGGTGCGGGTCATGAAGTCGTGGTTGGCCGGGTCGTAGGAGATGTTGCCGGTCTTGTCGGCCTTCTCCAGCCCGCCGATCCGGTGCTGCATGCCCGCGGTGCCCGGGATGGCCCACGCGCGGGCCAGGGTCTCCGGGTCGCGCAGGTAGGGGAGGAACTCCGGCGTCCCGTCGGCGGTGCTGCCGTTGGGCTCGGTGGCGAAGCCCACCGCCGGGCGCAGGTCGGGCAGCGAGTCGGTGTCGGGGATCGCCCACGGCTCGGCGCCGTTGGCGAGGTAGCCGTCGGACAGCAGCATGACCGGCGTCCGGTAGGCCAGCGCGATCCGCGCCGCCTCGACGGCGGCGGCGAAGCAGTCGCCGGGGGAGCGGGGGGCGATCACCGGCACGGGGGCCTCGCCGTTGCGGCCGAACATCGCCTGCAGCAGGTCGCTCTGCTCGGTCTTCGTCGGCAGGCCGGTCGAGGGGCCACCGCGCTGCACGTCCACGATGACCAGCGGCAGCTCGGTCATGACGGCCAGGCCGATCGTCTCGCCCTTCAGCGCCACTCCGGGCCCGGAGGTGGTGGTGATGCCGAGCGCCCCGCCGAACGAGGCACCCAGGGCCGCGCCGATGCCGGCGATCTCGTCCTCGGCCTGGAAGGTCCGCACGCCGAAGGACTTGTGCCGGGACAGCTCGTGCAGGATGTCCGACGCCGGGGTGATCGGGTAGGCCCCGAGGAACACCGGGAGCCCGGAGAGCCGGCCGGCGGCCACGAGCCCGAGCGCGAGCGCCTGGTTGCCGGAGATGTTCCGGTAGCGGCCCGGCTTCATCGGGGCCGGCTTGATCTCGTAGGAGACGGTGAAGGCCTCGGTGGTGTCGCCGTAGTTGTAGCCGGCCCGGAACGCGGCGATGTTCGCCGCGGCGATCTCCGGCTTGCGCCGGAACTGGCGCTCGAGGAAGCGGATCGTGCCCTCGGTCGGCCGGTGGTACATCCAGGAGAGCAGGCCGAGGGTGAACATGTTCTTGCTCCGCTCCGCCTCCTTCTTGCCGAGACCGGAGTCCTTGAGCGCATCCGTGGTCATCGAGGTCAGCGGCACGCTGACGGTCTGCCACCCCTCGAGCGAGCCGTCCTCCAGCGGGTTGGTGGCGTAGCCGACCTTCGCCAGGTTGCGCGGGGTGAACTCGTCGGAGTCGACGATCAGCAGCCCACCGCCGGGCAGCTCGCCCAGGTTGGCCTTCAGCGCGGCGGGGTTCATCGCCACGAGCACGTCCGGGGCGTCGCCCGGGGTCATGACGTCGTGGTCGGCGAACTGCAGCTGGAAGGAGCTGACCCCCGGCAGGGTCCCCGTCGGCGCCCGGATCTCGGCGGGGAAGTTCGGCAGCGTCTTCAGGTCGTTGCCGAAGGACGCCGTCTCGCTGGTGAACCGGTTGCCGGTCAGCTGCATGCCGTCGCCGGAGTCACCGGCCAGCCGGATCACGACGCGGTCGAGCTCGACCACGCTCTTCACGAGCCCACCGGGCGCCGAGCCGGGCACCGTGGTGGCCGGGGCGCCGGTCACGGGCGCGACGGTCGGGTTGGTGCCAGTCATCAGCGGTCTACCTCCACCGGGCGAGGTTACGTGCGTGTGTCCGCGCCCGGACTGTGCAACCGGACACGCTGGAGCGGCGGGGATCCACCGCGTTCAGTGGGGAAACCCCGGTGCGCGCCGGCTCATTCCACCGGGGGAGGGCCGGGGACGGCGCCGGGAACGGCGGTCCGGGGGCGGGCGTTGGACCGGACGTGCAGCGCTGGAACAACGGACTGAAGACCGCCGTCCTCCTGGGACTCATGGGCGGGCTGATCCTCATGGCCGGCGCGCTCATCGGCGGGCGCGGCGGCCTGGTCATCGCGCTCGTGATCGCGCTCGGCGTGAACGGGTTCGCCTACTTCAACTCCGACAAGCTCGCGCTCCGGTCGATGCGGGCCTTCCCGGTGACCCAGACCCAGGCGCCGCAGCTGTACGCCATCGTGCGCGAGCTGGCGACCGAGGCCCGGCAGCCGATGCCCCGGCTCTACGTCAGCCCGACGGGGCAGCCGAACGCGTTCGCCACCGGCCGCAACCCGCGCAACGCCGCCGTCTGCGTCACCCAGGGCATCCTCGAGCTGCTCGACCGCCGCCAGCTGCGGGGGGTGCTGGCCCACGAGCTGTCGCACGTCTACAACCGCGACATCCTGATCAGCTCGGTCGCCGCGGCCATGGCGACCGTGATCACCTACCTGGCGCACATGGCGATGTTCGCGTCGCTGTTCGGCGGCCGGTCCGACGAGGACCGCGGCGGCGGCAACGTGATCGGCGGCCTGCTGCTCATGCTGCTGGGGCCGCTGGCCGCCGGGCTGGTGCAGATGGCGGTCAGCCGCAGCCGGGAGTTCCAGGCCGACGCGTCGGGCGCGCAGCTCTCCCAGGACCCGCAGGCCCTGGCCGACGCGCTGCGGATCATCGAGCGGGGGACCGCCGCCCGCCCCCTCCCGCAGGAGGAGCGGCTGGTCACCCAGAGCCACCTGATGATCGCCAACCCGTTCCGGGGCCAGGGCATGGCGTCGATGTTCGCCAGCCACCCGCCGATGCCCGAGCGGATCGCCCGGCTGGAGCAGATGGCCCGCGAGCTCGGCCAGCGCTGAGGAAGGACCCCCTCGCCGGGGCGGTTCCGCGCGAGGGGGCCTTCGGGTCAGCGGTAGTTGTCGAACTGCAGGGCGACGTCGAGGTCGGCCCCGCGCAGGAGCTGTTGCACCGCCTGCAGGTCGTCGCGCTTCTTGCCGCTGACCCGGAGCTGGTCGCCCTGGATCTGCGCCTGGACGCCCTTGGGGCCCTCGTCGCGGATCAGCTTGGCGATCTTCTTCGCCACGTCGGACTCGATGCCCTGCTTGATCGTGGCGCCGATCTTGTAGCTCTTGCCCGAGGACTGCGGCTCGCCGGCGTCGAGCACCTTCAGCGAGATGTTCCGCTTGACCAGCTTCTCCTTGAACACCTCGAGCGCCGCGGCGACCCGCTCCTCGGTGTCGGCGGAGAGGGTGACCCCCTCCTCGCCGGCCCAGGAGATGGTGGCGTTGGTGCCGCGGAAGTCGAAGCGCTGGGAGAGCTCCTTGGCCGCCTGGTTGAGGGCGTTGTCGACCTCCTGGCGGTCCACCTTGCTCACGACGTCGAAGGATGCGTCGGCCATGTCTGTCCTCTCCTGCGCGGTGGACCCGGCGCGCGGGGCGTCGCCGGGGACCCGTCACGCGTGGGTCCGTGGTCTTGTTACTCTCTCCCGGTACCACGCGGCGGGTTGCCCGAGTGGCCAATGGGAGCGGACTGTAAATCCGTCGGCTTAGCCTACGAAGGTTCGAATCCTTCACCCGCCACACCTGGTACGACGGCCCCCGACCTCAGGTCGGGGGCCGTCGCGTCTCTCCGGGCAGGCTCAGGGCAGCGTCGGCGCCCGGGCGCTGGAGACGGCGGTCCGCTCGAGCGGCTGCCCGCCGAGGAAGAGCCAGCCGAACGCGATCGGCACGTGCCGGGTGCATCGCACGGTCACCTCGGCGCCGTCGGTCTCCGCCGCCCAGCTGTCCAGCCGGATCCCGCCGTCGGCCAGCTGGTCGGCGACGGCGGACTGGGCGGCCGCCCGGGTGAGCGGCAGCTCGGTGCCCACCCCCCGGGAGTAGACGACGGCCTCGTCGGCCTGGTTCGCGGCGGCGAGCGCGGCGCTGTCGCAGACCGACTGCACCTCCTGCTGCTCCAGGAACGCATCGGAGGCGGCGATGGCGCCGAACACCATCAGCGCGGCCACCAGCCAGCAGACCAGCACGAACGGCAGCGTCGACCCACGCTCGCGGTCGTCCTGGCCCGGTCGCACGCCGGGCAGGTAAGCACGGCGGGCAGGTCGTCCACCACCTGTGGACACGATCTGTGGACGGCGGTGGACGGCGGTTCACCCGTCCCCGTGGTGTGCGCAGTGACCTGTGGACGACGGCGGACGGGCGCCTGCGCACGGGCGGCGGCGTGGCGGCGCCAGCGCAAGGGTCGTAGGTCCGTGCGGGCGCCGCTCCGCGGCCGGGGGTGACCGGTCGTGCGCCTGGAGTGGCGGGCGGTCACGACTCGGCGTCGGAGGCGGCGTGTCGCCACCCCGATGCTTGTCGCCAGTCGTGACGGGAAGGAGTGTCCTACGCGCGGTCCGTATTGACGACGCTCTGCCCCCGCGCGTGACGGCTGCCGCAACAGCCGATTCGTCATGCCCACAGGGAGGCGCCATGAACAGCACCATGCAGCGTGAGACCGGTAACCGCGGAGTGAAGTGGGGTCGCGGCGTGAAGTGGGGCCGTGGCGTGAAGTGGGGCCGCAGCGAGGGCTGACGGCCTCGCCCCACGCGGGGAACACACTCGTGGGGGCGGTCGGCCCGGTGGGCCGGCTGCCCCTTCTCGTGTCCGTGGGGGCACGTGCCGACGACCTCCGCGGACGGGCGTCTTCCGCGCAGGCGGACAGCGAGCAGCGGTGATCGACATCGCTGCTAGCCTTCGCCCGCCCATCGACCCGGGAGTGTGCCGTGCACGTGGCTGAGCAGGACGCACACGAGCGTAGTCGCTCGCGTACTGCCCGCAGCCCCTGGGCGGTCTCCCTCCTGAGTCTCACCATCGCCGTCCCCGCGGGCGTCGCGGTCGCGTCCGATGCCCCGCGGGCCGTCGACTGGCGGGTCCTGGTCGCCGTCCTGCTGGCCGCGATGCTCGCCGAGTGGGTCAACGTCCACGTGGAGTTCCGGCGCCACACCTTCGTCAACTCGGCCAGCGAGGCAGCCTTCGTCATCGCCCTGCTGGTGGTGGGTGGTGTGTGGACGGCGGTCGTCCGTGCGCTCGCCGTGGGCGTCGTGCTCGCCGTGCAGCACTTCCCGCGCCCGAAGATCGTCTTCAACGTCGCCGTCGCCGTGATCGACAGCGCCGTCGCGGTCTTCGTCCTGGAGCTGCTCCCCGCCGGTGACGTCCGCGAACCGGTCACGTGGGTGTCGTGCCTGCTCGCCATCTTCGTGGCCAACGCCGTGGCCGCGGGCATGGTCGCCGGGGCGATCTCCCTGACCCAGGGCTATCCCGGGCGCGCGGTGTGGACCAGCCTCTTCGTGCCGGTCGTCGTCGTGTCGCCGGTCGCCGTCCTCGTCGGCCTGGCCATCCTGCTGCTCCTGCAGGCCACCCTCTGGACCTGGGTCATCCTCGCGCCGCTCACGCTGGCGCTGGTCCTGCTCTACCGCCGGTTCGCCGAGGTGACCAGGGAGAGCCAGTCGCTGGAGCGGGTCTACGAGTTCGCCCGCCGCGTCGAGCAGGTGCAGCCCGACGAGGTCGGCACCCGGCACATCGTGCAGGCGGTGCAGGAACTCCTCAACGCCGAGCGCGTCGCGCTGTGGCTGCCGCCCTACCTGGACGAGGAGCCACGGCTGGTCGTCGTCACCGAGGGCGGCGCCGCCTGGTACGACGGCCCGGGGGACCCCGACGACGTGCTGCGCCGCCGTGCGGTCGCCTCGGCGGGGGCGGTCCACGTCTCTGCCGGCCGCGCCGACGAGGCGGAGTCCGCCGCGCTCGCCCGTCGCGGGGTCGCCGAGGTGCTCGGGGCGCCGGTGACCACGGCAGCCGGTGAGCCCGGGTATCTCGAGGTGTGCGACCGGCGCAGCGACGCCGTCTCCTTCGGCAGCCGCGAGCGGGGCGCCCTGGAGTCGATGCTGACCCACGTCAACGCGGCGATCCGGCAGCAGCAGCTGCTCACCCGGATCCGCTACGACGCCGACCACGACCGGCTGACCGGCCTGCCCAACCGGCAGCGGCTCGCCGCGGAGATCGACGCCCTCCTGGCCGCAGGGCCCGCCGCGGCCGGGGCGGGGCTGATCCTCGCCTCCCTCGGCACCTACGCCGACGTCACCGACACCCTCGGGCACGCGGCGAGCGACGAGCTGCTGCTGGTCACCGCCGGCCTGCTGCGGGAGCACGCCCCACCGCGCGCCCTGCTCGCGCGCATGGAGCGCGAGCAGTTCGCCGTGCTGCTGCCGGGGCTCTCGCTCGAGGACACCGAGCAGGCCGCGCGGCGGCTGCGCGAGGCCGCCGCGACCCGCGTCCGGGTCGCCGGCCTGGACCTGGAGGTCTCGCTGACGATCGGCGTCGCCGCCGCGCCGGTGCACGGGACCGCCGCCGGCAGCCTGATGCAGCGGGCCGACGTCGCGCTGCTGGCCGCGGGCAGCTCCGGTGGCGTCGCGAGCTACCACCCGGTGCTGGACCAGCAGAGCCTGCGCCGGCTGCAGCTGGGCACCGAGCTGGCGCAGGCGATGGCCGAGGGGCAGATCGGCGTCGTGTTCCAGCCGGTGATCGACGCGCACACCTCCGACATCGTCTCGGTGGAGACGCTCGTGCGCTGGACCCATCCGCGCTACGGCAGCATCCCGCCCGAGGACGTCATCGGGCTGGCCGAGCAGATCGGCCGGATCAGCGAGGTGACCGACCACGTCCTCGACCTGGCGCTGGCGCGCTGCCGCCGCTGGCTCGACCAGGGCATCGCCCTGTCGGTCGCGGTCAACATCTCCGCCCGCTCCCTGAGCGAGCCCGACCTCGTCGCCCGGGTCCGCGGGGCCCTCGAGCGGCACCGGGTGCCCGGCGAGCTGCTGGTCCTGGAGCTGACCGAGAGCAGCGTCGTGGACGACTCGGTCCGCGAGAGCTCCGTCCTGGAGAACCTGCACGCGCTCGGCCTGCGGCTGTCCATGGACGACTTCGGCACCGGGTACTCGTCGCTGTCGCAGCTGCGGCAGCTGCCGATCGACGAGCTGAAGATCGACAAGTCCTTCGTCCTCATGATGGCCACCAGCCAGGGGGAATCGTTCATCGCGCGGTCGATCATCGAGCTGGCCCACAACCTGGGGCTGTGCGTGGTGGCCGAGGGCGTCGAGGACGAGATGACGCGCAACCAGCTGGCCACGATGGGCTGCGACAAGCTGCAGGGGTTCCTGATCAGCCGTCCGCTGCCGGAGGACCGGCTGGAGCGGTGGTTGCTCGCCCGCACCGGGGTGCGGTCGGCCGCACCCGGGGCCACCCACCGCCGGCTGTTCGTCCGGACCTGAGGGAGCCCGTCGGGCCCCCTGGCGGGCCCCTGCAGAGAGGGTGAAGGCGTCGGGTACAGTCTTCGATGGCTCCTCGGAGCACGGCCCCTTTAGCTCAGTCGGCAGAGCGTCTCCATGGTAAGGAGAAGGTCTACGGTTCGATTCCGTAAAGGGGCTCTGGCAGCAAGCCGACCGTCCGGTCCAGTCGCGAGACCGGGCCGCATGGTCGTCCCGGCGGTGTAGCTCAGCCTGGTAGAGCAAGCGGCTCATAATCGCTGTGTCACCGGTTCAAGTCCGGTCACCGCTACTCCCGACGGACCCCGTACTCCGGGGTCCGTCGCCGTGTCGGCCTCGCCGGCACGGCAGCAGGGCCCGGTTCCGGGTCCTGTCCCACAAGGCTAGGAGCGCCCCATGGCAGCCACCGACGTCCGTCCGAAGATCACCCTGGCCTGCCAGGAGTGCAAGAACCGCAACTACATCACCCGCAAGAACCGGCGGAACGACCCGGACCGGCTCGAGCTGATGAAGTACTGCCCGCGCGAGCGCAAGCACACGCTGCACCGCGAGACCCGCTGACGGTCTCCGAACAGCCGAGCGAGGGCGGGAGCATGGTGCTGGACCGGGAACTGGTCGGGCGCAGCTACCCGCCCTCTGCCGTCTACGAGGTCGGGCGGGCGAAGATCGCCGAGTTCGCCGCCGCCGTCGGTGCCACCGACGCGGTGCACCGCGACCCGGACGCCGCCCGCGCCGCGGGGCATCCCCACGTCATCGCGCCGCCGACCTTCGCGATCGTGGTCAGCCTGGAGGCGGCGTTCGTCGTGCTGGGCGACCCGGAGGTCGGGCTCGACTACAGCCGCGTCGTGCACGGCGAGCAGAAGTTCGCCCACCACCGCCCGATCCACGCCGGTGACCGGCTGGTGGCGACGACCACGATCGACGCCGTCCGCAGCGTCGCCGGCAACGACCTGCTGACCGCCCGGGTCGAGCTGACCACCGAGGGCGGCGAGGCCGTCTGCACGACGGTGTCGATGCTCGTCGCCCGTGGCGAGGGCGGGGGAGCGGCATGACCGCCTCGCCCGCCGACGTCGTCGTCGGCACCGAGCTGCCCGAGTTCGTCGTCCGGGTCACCCGGGCCGACCTGGTCCGCTACGCGGGCGCCAGCGGCGACTTCAACCCGATCCACTGGAGCGACCGGGTGGCCACCTCCGTCGGCCTGCCCGGGGTCATCGCCCACGGCATGTTCACCATGGCCGTCGCCGCCCGTGCGGTGACCGCGTGGACCGGTGACCCGGCCGGCCTGGTCGAGTACCAGGTCCGGTTCGGCCGACCGGTCGTCGTCCCCGACGACGACGAGGGGGCCGAGGTGACCGTCCGCGGCAAGGTGGGGGCGGTGCTCGAGAACGGGCGCGTGCGCGTCGACCTCACCGTCACCAGCGGCGGCGAGAAGGTGCTCTCGCTCGCCCGGGCCACGGTCCAGCTGCGCTGACCCGGCTCGCCGGCCCGCTCGTGCCGCGGGGGTGGTGCCGGTGGGACGTTGGCTGACCGGCGCGCCGGTCCCGTACACTGGCACCACCGGGGCAGCTGACCCCGCCACCGGCGTGCCCCGGAGCCCCATCCGGGCGCGGCGCTGCCGTGGGCGGTCGGCCGTACCGGGGCCCACCCAGGGCATAGGGGTGTAGCTCAATTGGCAGAGCAGCGGTCTCCAAAACCGCAGGCTGCAGGTTCAAGTCCTGTCACCCCTGCCAGCACGACCAGTGCGCACCTGCACGACCGGCACCACCCGCACGACCCGGCACCACCGACCGACGGCCCGCACGCGAGCGGCCACCACCACGAGGCGAGCGAGGCGCAGTGAGCGACGAGAAGCCGGACCGCGAGGACGACGCTCGCGCCTCCGACGCCGACCTCACCGACGAGCAGCTCGACCGCGAGGCCCCGGGCGTCGACGACGCCAGCGCGCTCGAGGCGGCCGAGGACGAGGTCGCCGGCGAGGCCACGACCGAGGAGGACAAGGTCGTGGCCGGCCGGACGGGTGACCGCCGGGGCCGGCGCGGCCGGATCACCGCCGACGACGAGGACGACGACGAGCAGGTCGCCGGCAGCCGCCGGGCCGCCCGCTCGGCCACCCCGGCCACCCGCGAGGGCGCCGGGACCCGCTCGCGGGCCGCGGCGGAGCGGGCGCGCGCGGAGGAGATGCGGCCGCGCCGGTCGATCATGCGCTTCCTGCGCGAGGTCGTCGCCGAGCTGCGCAAGGTCATCTGGCCGGGCCGCCGCGAGCTGATCACCTACACCACCGTGGTGATCGTCTTCGTGGCGTTCATCGTCGCGCTCGTGGCCGGGCTGGACCTGCTCTTCGCCCAAGGCGTGATCGCCGTCTTCGGCTGACCACCCGCCCGCGCCTGCACGCCCCCTGACAAGGAAGAGACGAGATCTCCTAGTGACCGACCCCCGCGAGCCCTTCGAGACCGACAGCGCGGTCGAAGGCATCGACCTGGACGACGCCCGCTTCGACGAGCGCGGCACCGCCGACGTCGAGACCGGCGCCGGTGAGACCGGCTCGGCCGAGGGGTCCAGCGACACCGCCGACCTCGACACCGACACCGGTGTCTCGGACGCGACCCCGGAGATCGAGACCGGCGACCCGGACACCCTCGCCACCGACCCGCTGGCGGCGGCGGCTCCCGACTCCGACGTCGAGCCGGAGGAGGACGAGGACCCGGCCGAGGCGATGAAGAAGGCGCTGCGGCTGGCCCCGGGCGACTGGTACGTCGTGCACTCCTACGCGGGCTACGAGAACAAGGTGAAGACCAACCTCGAGGCGCGCATCCAGTCGCTGGACGTCGAGGACTACATCTACCAGATCGAGGTGCCCACCGAGGAGGTCACCGAGATCAAGAACGGCAAGCGCTCGCAGGTCAACCGCAAGGTGCTGCCCGGGTACCTGCTGGTCCGCATGGAGCTCAACGACGAGTCGTGGGGTGCGGTGCGCAACACCCCCGGCGTCACCGGCTTCGTCGGCGCGACCTCCAAGCCCTCGCCGCTGACCCTCGACGAGGTCGTCAAGATCCTGGTGCCCGCCACGGCACCGCAGGCCCCCCGGGCCGCCGAGGCCGCGGCCTCGACCGGCGGTGGCGTGGCCGCCACGCCGGCCGCCGTCGTCGACTTCGAGGTCGGCGAGTCGGTCACCGTCATGGACGGGCCGTTCGCCACGCTGCCCGCCACCATCAACGAGATCAACGCCGAGCAGCAGAAGCTGCAGGTGCTGGTCTCCATCTTCGGCCGCGAGACGCCCGTCGAGCTGTCGTTCAACCAGGTCAGCAAGATCTGAGCGCTCGACGGCGTTCCGAGCACCAGCTGATCCACCAGAGATAGAAGGAAGTCATGCCCCCCAGGAAGCGGTTGACCGCGGTCATCAAGCTCCAGATCAACGCCGGTGCGGCCACCCCCGCGCCGCCCGTGGGTCCGGCGCTCGGCCAGCACGGCGTCAACATCATGGAGTTCTGCAAGGCCTACAACGCCGCGACCGAGTCGCAGCGCGGGAACGTCGTCCCCGTGGAGATCTCGGTCTTCGAGGACCGGACCTTCACGTTCGTCACCAAGACCCCGCCGGCCGCGCGCATGCTGCTCAAGGCGGCTGGTGTCGAGAAGGGCTCGGGCGAGCCGCACAAGACCAAGGTCGCCACGGTCACCCGTGACCAGGTCCGCGAGATCGCCACCACCAAGATGGCCGACCTCAACGCCAACGACCTGGACCAGGCCGAGCGCATCATCGCCGGCACCGCCCGGTCGATGGGCATCACCGTCCAGGGCTGATCGGCTCCAGCACCACCCGCATGTCGTGGGAGGGCCACGCCTGGCCCGCTAACCACGCGATCCCCGGCTCCGTCCGGGGGAGAGGAACCACCATGGCGAAGCACGGCAAGAAGTTCCGGGCCGCGGCCGACAAGGTCGACCGGGACAACCTGTACACCCCGCTCCAGGCCACCTCGCTGGCCAAGGAGACGTCGACGACCGCCTACGACGCGACCGTCGAGGTGGCCATGCGCCTGGGCGTCGACCCGCGCAAGGCCGACCAGATGGTCCGCGGCACGGTCAACCTGCCGCACGGCACCGGCAAGACCGCCCGCGTCATCGTCTTCGCGACCGGTGACAAGGCCGCCGAGGCCGAGGCCGCCGGCGCCGACGTCGTGGGCTCCGACGACCTGATCGAGCGGATCCAGGGCGGCTTCCTGGACTTCGACGCCGCGATCGCGACGCCGGACCAGATGGCCAAGGTGGGCCGGATCGCCCGCATCCTCGGCCCCCGTGGCCTGATGCCGAACCCGAAGACCGGCACGGTGACCCCCGACGTCACCAAGGCCGTCAACGACATCAAGGGCGGGAAGATCAACTTCCGCGTCGACAAGCAGGCCAACCTGCACCTGGTCATCGGCAAGACGTCGTTCGACCAGACCAAGCTGGTCGAGAACTACGCCGCCGCGCTGGACGAGGTCCTCCGGGCCAAGCCGTCGTCGGCCAAGGGCCGGTACGTCCGGAAGGTCACCATCTCCACCACGATGGGCCCCGGCATCCCGGTCGACCCGAACCGCACCCGCAACCTCACGGTGGACGAGCCCACCGCGTAACCACGCCGGTTCCCCGGAGGCCCCGTCACGCACCGCGTGACGGGGCCTCCGTCGCATCCGGTCCCGGGCACGGGGCCGCCCGAGGGGGTGCCCGCCCCCTCCGCGGATCCGTCGCGTACTCTTGCTCCCGTTCCCCCCAAGACCGCTGGTCGTCGCACGTCCGCGTGCGATCGAAGGTCCCGGATTCCGGGCGACCCGCGCAGGAGGACGGTTCGGTAGCCGGGCGCTCATCCGCGCCCGCCTCTCGCCCCGTGCGCCCTGCGCCGGGGCGTTCGTCGTCTCCGGGGCGTCGATCGCCCGTCGTCGTGCAGCGTCCAGTGGTCGCCCGACAGACGAGAGGAGGCCCATGCCCACGCAGGCGAAGGCCGCGGTGATCGACGAAATCACCGAGCGGTTCCAGTCGTCCAGCGCAGCGGTGCTCACCGAGTACCGCGGGCTGACCGTGGCGCAGCTGACCCAGCTGCGTCGTTCCCTCGGTGAGGGCAGCAGCTACGCCGTCGTCAAGAACACCCTGACGAAGCGGGCCGCGGACTCGGTCGGTCACTCCGACCTGGCCCCGCTGCTCAACGGCCCCACCGCGATCGCCTTCATCGAGGGCGACGTCGTCGAGGCCGCCAAGGCCATCCGCGACTTCGCGCGCGCCAACCCGCTGCTCGTCGTCAAGGGAGGTGTCGTCGAGGGTCGCACCGTCAGCCCTGCCGAGGTCACCGCCCTGGCCGACGTCGAGCCGCGCGAGGTGCTGCTGGCCAAGCTGGCCGGCGCGATGAAGGGCAACCTCACCAAGGCCGCCGGGCTCTTCCAGGCCCCGCTGTCGCAGGTCGCCCGCCTGGCTGCCGCGCTGCAGGAGAAGAAGGCGGCCGACGCATCGGCCGCCGAGGCTCCCGCCGCCGACGCTGCCGCCGACACCGCTGCTGCTGACACCACCCCCGACAACGACGCTGCCGCGGACGCCGCGGCCAGCGACGCCTGAACCCAGAAGGAGACACCATGGCCAAGCTTTCCAGCGCCGATCTGCTCGACGCGTTCAAGGAGATGACCCTCCTCGAGCTGTCCGACTTCGTGAAGCAGTTCGAGGAGACGTTCGACGTCACCGCGGCTGCCCCCGTGGCCGTCGCGGCCGCCCCGGCCGCCGGTGGCGGCGGCGGTGGCGACGAGGCCGCTGCGGAGCAGGACGAGTTCGACGTCATCCTCGAGGCTGCCGGTGACAAGAAGATCCAGGTCATCAAGGAGGTGCGCGGTCTGACCTCGCTCGGCCTCAAGGAGGCCAAGGACCTGGTCGACAACGCGCCGAAGCCCGTCCTGGAGAAGGTCGCCAAGGACGCCGCCGAGAAGGCCAAGGCCGCTCTCGAGGGCGCCGGCGCCTCGGTCACCGTCAAGTGACCCTCCGCCCGGCGGTCCCCGCCGGGCACGTCACCGCCAGGTGACACCCCCTCCCCGGTCCGCCGGGGAGCCGCAGCACCCCGCACAGGGGCCGTCCTCCACCGGAGGGCGGCCCCTGTCGCATCCGGTGCTCCGGCCGCCATCGCTCGGCCGGCGGACGGCCGCTCCGGACCGGAGGCCCCGCCGAGCGGTCGTGGTGGCGGCGCACGGCGTCCGACCTCCGTCGGCGTGGCGGTCCCACCGCCGGGAGGCGGCTGGCATCATGGGCGTGCGGCACGCCCCGCCGGCCCGGTCGACCCGGCCCGCGCGTCCCGGGTGTGGTGCCGGTCGCACCGGTACCCCCCGCGTGGACATCGCGCACTATCAGGGGTAGGGTCTCCTGTTGCGCTGCCCTCTGACTGCCTGCCCGCCGAGACGGGTCACGACGGATGTCCGGGAATCCTCCGGGTGCCTTCCGCGCTGACCGTCGTAACGGGCGTTCCCGGCCGTCGCGGACAGCCTCGCCATTACCGACGACGACCCAGGACGACCAGCACCCACCGCCCGCACGTCGTGAGGTCCTTGGAAGGACGCATCTTGGCAGGCTCTCGCCCCACCAGCATCACCCCCGGCACCACCGAGTCGGGTAGCAACCAGACCACCCCGGTTACACAGGACGGCCCCCGCACCGGCGAGGCCGACCAGCAGAAGATCCCCGGCGCGCCGTTGCGCGTCTCGTTCGCCAAGATCTCCGAGCCCCTCGAGGTCCCGGACCTGCTCGCCCTGCAGACCGCCTCGTTCGACTGGCTGGTCGGCAGCCCCGAGTGGCGCGCCACGCTCTCGCCCGAGGAGCAGGCCGACGCCGTCGGCGGCCTCGCCGAGATCCTCGAGGAGATCTCCCCGATCGAGGACTTCAGCGGCTCGATGTCGCTGTCCTTCTCCAACCCGCGCTTCGAGGACGTCAAGGCGTCCCTCGAGGAGTGCAAGGACAAGGACATGACCTACGCGGCGCCGCTGTTCGTCACCGCCGAGTTCATGAACAACACGACCGGCGAGATCAAGAGCCAGACCGTGTTCATGGGCGACTTCCCGATCATGACGAACAAGGGCACCTTCGTCATCAACGGGACCGAGCGCGTCGTCGTCTCGCAGCTGGTCCGCTCGCCCGGCGTCTACTTCGACAAGACGCTGGACAAGACCTCGGACAAGGACGTCTTCAGCGCCAAGGTCATCCCCAGCCGCGGTGCGTGGCTGGAGTTCGACGTCGACAAGCGCGACACCGTCGGCGTCCGCATCGACCGCAAGCGCCGCCAGCCGGTCACCGTGCTGCTCAAGGCGCTGGGCTGGGCCGAGGACCGGATCCGCGAGCACTTCCAGTGGTCGCCCACCGTCCTCGCGACGCTGGAGAAGGACCACATCGCCGGGCAGGACGAGGCCCTGCTCGACATCTACCGCAAGCTGCGGCCGGGCGAGCCGCCGACGCGTGAGTCGGCGCAGGCGCTGCTGGAGAACCTGTTCTTCAACCCCAAGCGCTACGACCTGGCCAAGGTCGGCCGGTACAAGGTCAACAAGAAGCTCGGTGTCGACGTCCCGCAGAGCACCTCCACGCTCACCGAGGACGACATCGTCGCCACGATCGAGTACGTCGTGCGCCTCCACGCCGACGAGCCCGACCACGGCGTCGACGACATCGACCACTTCGGCAACCGCCGCCTGCGCACCGTCGGCGAGCTGATCCAGAACCAGATCCGGGTCGGCCTCTCCCGCATGGAGCGCGTGGTCCGCGAGCGGATGACGACGCAGGACGTCGAGGCGATCACGCCGCAGACCCTGATCAACATCCGGCCGGTCGTCGCCTCCATCAAGGAGTTCTTCGGCACCAGCCAGCTGTCCCAGTTCATGGACCAGACCAACCCGCTCGCGGGCCTGACCCACAAGCGCCGCCTGTCGGCGCTGGGCCCGGGTGGTCTGTCCCGTGAGCGGGCCGGCATGGAGGTCCGCGACGTGCACCCGAGCCACTACGGCCGGATGTGCCCGATCGAGACGCCGGAAGGCCCGAACATCGGCCTGATCGGCTCGCTGTCCTCGTTCGGCCGGGTCAACGCCTTCGGCTTCATCGAGACGCCGTACCGCAAGGTCGAGTTCGGCCAGGTCACCGACCGGATCGACTACCTGACCGCCGACGAGGAGGACCGCTTCGTCGTCGCGCAGGCCAACTCCGTCCTCGACGGCAACCGGCTCACCGAGGAGCGGGTCCTGGTCCGCACCAAGGGCGGCGAGGTCGACTACGTCGCCCCCGAGAACGTGGACTACATGGACGTCTCGCCGCGGCAGATGACCTCGGTCGCGACGGCGATGATCCCGTTCCTCGAGCACGACGACGCCAACCGCGCGCTCATGGGCGCCAACATGCAGCGGCAGGCGGTGCCGCTGCTGCGCAGCGAGGCCCCGCTGGTCGGTACCGGCATGGAGCTGCGGGCCGCCGTCGACGCCGGCGACGTCGTCGTGGCGGAGAAGGCCGGTGTGGTCGAGGACTCCACCGCCGACTACGTGACGGTCATGGCCGACGACGGCACCCGGCAGACCTACCGGCTGCTGAAGTTCCGCCGCTCGAACCAGGGCACCTCGATCAACCAGACCCCCGTCGTGGACGAGGGTCAGCGCGTCGAGGTCGGCCAGGTCATCGCCGACGGCCCGTGCACCGACCAGGGCGAGATGGCGCTGGGCAAGAACCTGCTCGTCGCCTTCATGCCGTGGGAGGGCCACAACTACGAGGACGCGATCATCCTGTCGCAGCGCCTCGTGCAGGACGACGTCCTGTCCTCGATCCACATCGAGGAGTTCGAGGTCGACGCCCGCGACACCAAGCTCGGCGCCGAGGAGATCACCCGGGACATCCCGAACGTCTCCGAGGACGTGCTGGCCGACCTGGACGAGCGCGGCATCATCCGCATCGGTGCCGAGGTCGTCCCGGGCGACATCCTCGTCGGGAAGGTCACGCCCAAGGGCGAGACCGAGCTGACCCCCGAGGAGCGCCTGCTCCGCGCGATCTTCGGCGAGAAGGCCCGCGAGGTCCGCGACACGTCGCTCAAGGTCAAGCACGGTGAGTCCGGCAAGGTCATCGGCGTCCGCGTGTTCTCGCGCGAGGACGGCGACGAGCTGCCCGCCGGCGTCAACGAGCTGATCCGGGTCTACGTCGCCCAGATGCGCAAGATCTCCGACGGCGACAAGCTCGCCGGACGCCACGGCAACAAGGGCGTCATCTCGAAGATCCTGCCGCAGGAGGACATGCCGTTCCTCGAGGACGGCACCCCCGTGGACATCGTGCTCAACCCGCTCGGCGTCCCCGGCCGGATGAACGTCGGCCAGGTGCTGGAGACCCACCTCGGGTGGGTCGCCAAGCAGGGCTGGGAGGTCAACGGCGACCCGGACTGGGCGAAGAACCTGCCCGAGAAGGCGAAGGCCGCGGCCGCCGGCACCCGCACCGCGACCCCGGTGTTCGACGGGGCCAAGGAGGACGAGATCGTCGGCCTGCTGGGCTCGACGATCCCGAACCGGGACGGCAACCGGATGGTCAAGGAGACCGGCAAGGCGCGGCTGTTCGACGGCCGGTCGGGGGAGCCCTTCCCCGAGCCGATCTCGGTCGGCTACGTCTACATCCTGAAGCTGCTGCACCTGGTCGACGACAAGATCCACGCCCGCTCGACCGGCCCGTACTCGATGATCACGCAGCAGCCGCTGGGTGGTAAGGCGCAATTCGGTGGCCAGCGCTTCGGCGAGATGGAGTGCTGGGCGATGCAGGCCTACGGCGCGGCCTACGCGCTGCAGGAGCTGCTCACCATCAAGTCCGACGACATCCTCGGCCGCGTCAAGGTGTACGAGGCGATCGTCAAGGGCGAGAACATCCCCGAGCCGGGCATCCCGGAGTCGTTCAAGGTGTTGCTCAAGGAGCTGCAGTCGCTCTGCCTCAACGTCGAGGTGCTCTCCAGCGACGGCAACGCCATCGAGCTGCGCGACACCGACGACGAGGTCTTCCGGGCCGCGGAGGAGCTGGGCATCGACCTGTCCCGCCGTGAGCCGTCTTCGGTGGAAGACGTCTGATCGTGCCTGCCGGCCGGCCCTGCACAGCCGGGGCCGGCCGGCACCACACCTTTTCGATAAGAGTGCAGTAACGAGCCCCTGGAAGGGGTCACACCTTGCTCGACGTCAACTTCTTCGACGAGCTCCGCATCGGGCTGGCCACCGGCGACGACATCCGCCAGTGGAGCCACGGTGAGGTGAAGAAGCCCGAGACCATCAACTACCGGACCCTGCGTCCGGAGAAGGACGGTCTCTTCTGCGAGAAGATCTTCGGTCCCACCCGGGACTGGGAGTGCTACTGCGGTAAGTACAAGCGCGTCCGGTTCAAGGGCATCATCTGCGAGCGCTGTGGCGTCGAGGTGACCCGGGCCAAGGTCCGCCGCGAGCGGATGGGCCACATCGAGCTGGCCGCGCCGGTCACGCACATCTGGTTCTTCAAGGGCGTCCCCTCGCGCCTGGGCTACCTGCTCGACCTGGCGCCCAAGGACCTCGAGAAGATCATCTACTTCGCCGCCTACATGATCACCTCGGTCGACGACGAGGCGCGCCACCGCGACCTCCCGACCATCGAGGCCGAGATCAGCGCGGAGAAGCACAACCTGGAGTCCCGCCGCGACGCCGACGTGGAGGCCCGCCAGCAGAAGCTGGAGGCCGATCTCGCCGAGCTCGAGGCCGAGGGCGCCAAGTCCGACGTGCGCCGCAAGGTGCGCGAGGGCGGCGAGCGCGAGATGCGCCAGCTCCGCGACCGCGCGCAGCGGGAGATCGACCGCCTCGACGAGGTGATCGACACCTTCCGCAAGCTCGAGGTCAAGCAGCTCATCGCCGACGAGGGCCTGTACCGCGAGCTGCGCGACCGCTTCGGTGAGTACTTCGAGGGCGGCATGGGCGCCGCGGCGCTGCAGAAGCTGCTCGCCGGCTTCGACCTCGACGCCGAGGCCGCCTCGCTGCGCGAGACCATCCGCAGCGGCAAGGGCCAGCGCAAGCTGCGGGCCCTCAAGCGGCTGAAGGTCGTGGCTGCCTTCCAGCAGACCCGCAACTCGCCCATGGGCATGGTGCTCGACTGCGTCCCGGTCATCCCGCCGGACCTGCGCCCGATGGTGCAGCTCGACGGTGGCCGCTTCGCGACCAGCGACATGAACGACCTGTACCGCCGCGTGATCAACCGGAACAACCGGCTGAAGCGTCTGCTCGACCTCGGCGCTCCCGAGATCATCGTGAACAACGAGAAGCGGATGCTCCAGGAGTCCGTGGACGCGCTGTTCGACAACGGCCGTCGCGGCCGGCCGGTCACCGGCCCGGGCAACCGGCCCCTGAAGTCCCTGAGCGATCTGCTCAAGGGCAAGCAGGGCCGGTTCCGCCAGAACCTGCTCGGCAAGCGCGTCGACTACTCCGGCCGTTCGGTCATCGTCGTCGGCCCGCAGCTGAAGCTGCACCAGTGCGGCCTGCCCAAGCAGATGGCGCTGGAGCTGTTCAAGCCCTTCGTCATGAAGCGGCTGGTCGACCTCAACCACGCGCAGAACATCAAGTCCGCCAAGCGGATGGTGGAGCGCGCGCGGCCGGTCGTGTGGGACGTGCTCGAGGAGGTCATCACCGAGCACCCGGTGCTGCTCAACCGCGCACCGACCCTGCACCGCCTGGGCATCCAGGCCTTCGAGCCGCAGCTGGTCGAGGGCAAGGCCATCCAGATCCACCCGCTGGTCTGCACCGCGTTCAACGCGGACTTCGACGGTGACCAGATGGCGGTGCACCTGCCGCTGTCGGCCGAGGCCCAGGCCGAGGCCCGCATCCTGATGCTGAGCTCGAACAACATCCTGAGCCCGGCCGACGGTCGTCCGATCACCGCCCCGACCCAGGACATGGTGCTGGGCCTGTACCACCTCACGACCCTGGTGGCCTCGCCGCTGGAGGCCGACGGTGGCCGGCCGCGCGCCTTCTCCTCGGCCGCCGAGGCCGTCATGGCCTACGACAAGGGCGACCTGGGGCTGCAGGAGCGGGCCTGGATCCGTCTCGACGAGGTCTACGGCGTCGACAACGGTGCGGTCAACGAGCCGTGGGAGCAGCCGGAGGACTGGACGCCGGGCGCCCCCGCGCGCGTCGTCACCAGCCTGGGCCGGGTGCTGTTCAACGAGGCCCTGCCCGAGGACTACCGCTTCGTCAACTACCAGGTGCCGAAGAAGGAGCTCGGGGCGATCGTCAACGACCTCGCCGAGCGCTACCCCAAGGTGCAGGTCGCGGCGACGCTGGACGCGCTGAAGTCCGCCGGTTTCCGGTGGGCCACCCGCTCCGGCATCACGATCGCCATCGACGACGTGGTGACCCCGCCGGCCAAGCGCGAGATCCTCGACCGGCACGAGGCCGAGGCCGCCAAGATCGAGCGCCAGTACGAGCGCGGTGTCATCACCGATGCCGAGCGTCGTGGTGAGCTCATCGAGATCTGGACCCGTGCGCGGGCCGAGGTCAGCCAGGCGATGGTGGACAACTTCCCGACCACCAACCCGGTCTGGGTCATGGTCAACTCGGGTGCCCGAGGCAACATGATGCAGATCAGCCAGATCGCCGGTATGCGCGGTCTGGTGGCCAACCCGAAGGGCGAGATCATCCCGCGGCCGATCAAGGCCAACTTCCGGGAGGGTCTGTCGGTGCTGGAGTACTTCATCGCCACGCACGGCGCCCGCAAGGGTCTGGCGGACACCGCGCTGCGGACCGCCGACTCCGGCTACCTCACCCGCCGGCTGGTCGACGTCTCGCAGGACGTCATCATCCGCGAGGAGGACTGCGGCACGGACCGCGGCGTGATCATGCCGATCGGCACCGTCCTCGACGGCGTGGTGACGCGTGACCCGCACGTGGAGACCGGCGTGTACGCCCGCGCCCTGGCCGCCGACGTGGTGGCCGAGGACGGGACCGTCATCGCGCAGGCGAACTCCGACCTGGGCGACGTGCTCATCCAGGCGCTCATCGACGCCGGCGTCTCCGAGGTCAAGGTCCGCTGCGTCCTGACCTGCGAGTCGCTGCTGGGCACCTGCGCCACCTGCTACGGCCGGTCGCTGGCGACCGGCAAGCTGGTGGACGTCGGCGAGGCGGTCGGCATCATCGCCGCCCAGTCGATCGGTGAGCCCGGCACCCAGCTGACGATGCGCACCTTCCACACCGGTGGTGTCGCGGGTGAGGACATCACCCACGGTCTGCCGCGTGTGGTGGAGCTCTTCGAGGCCCGTGTCCCCAAGGGCAAGGCCCCGATCGCCGAGCTGGCCGGCTCCGTCCGGATCGAGGACGGCGAGCAGTTCCGGAAGCTCACCATCACCCCGGACGACGGCTCCGACGAGGTCGTCTACGACAAGCTGTCGCGCCGGTCGCGCCTGCGGGTCGAGGACGGCGCGCACGTCGAGGTCGGCGAGCAGCTGACCGAGGGTGCGGTCGACCCGCACGAGGTGCTGCGGATCATGGGCCCGCGCGAGGTGCAGCTGCACCTGGTCCGGGAGGTCCAGGAGGTCTACCGCAGCCAGGGTGTGTCGATCCACGACAAGCACATCGAGGTGATCATCCGCCAGATGCTGAAGCGGGTGACCATCATCGACTCGGGGGCGACGGAGTTCCTCCCCGGTGCGCTGGTCGAGCGGACGATCTTCGAGACGGAGAACCGTCGCGTCGTCGCCGAGGGCGGCGAGCCCGCCTCGGCCCGTCCGGTCCTCATGGGCATCACCAAGGCCTCGCTCGCGACCGAGTCGTGGCTGTCGGCCGCCTCCTTCCAGGAGACGACCAAGGTGCTCACCGACGCCGCGATCCAGGGCAAGAGCGACAGCCTGCTCGGGCTCAAGGAGAACGTGATCATCGGAAAGCTGATCCCGGCGGGTACGGGCATCAGCCGCTACCGGAACATCACGGTCGAGCCGACCGAGGAGGCGCGGGCCGCCGTCTACACGATGGCCGGCTACGAGGACGGGCAGTACTACAGCCCGGACGTCTTCGGTCAGGGCACCGGCGAGGCCGTGCGTCTCGAGGAGTACGACTGGCGGGGCTGATGCCCTAGCCACGCAGTGACGAAAGGGCCCCCGGATCAGGCAACTGATCCGGGGGCCCTTCTGTCTGTCGTCCTCCGGACGACACCGCGACCAACTACCGTCCCCAGCGCCGCTGAGCCGCTGCCCGTGTCCCCGTCGGGAGCCCTCCGGGCCCCGCGACGGGTCCACCCCGGCTGTCTGCCGTCCCCGGCCGCCGCGGACCCGTCGCCGGTCAGGAGCTCAGGCGCTTCATGGTCTCCACGGTCTCGAGCCGGCCCTCGCGGGTCCCGTCGAGGGGCTGGAGCATCAGCGTCGTGACGCCGGCCTCGGCGAACGCCGCGATCCGCTCGGCGACGTGCCCCTCCGGTCCGATCAGCGAGGCCGCGCGCACCAGCTCGTCGGGCACCGCCGCCGCGGCCTCGTCCTTCTTGCCGTCGAGGTAGAGGTCCTGGACCTCCTTGGCCTCCGCCTCGTAGCCGTACCGGACGGCGAGGTCGTTGTAGAAGTTCTTCCCGCGGGCCCCCATGCCGCCGATGTAGAGGGCCAGCGACGGCCGGACGAGGTCCAGCATCGACTCGACGTCGTCGCCGATGGCCACCGGGACACCGGTGATGACCTGCAGCTCCCCGAGCGACGGGTCGCGCTTGGCCCTGCCGGCGGCGAGCGAGTCGCCCCAGACGGAGGCGGCCTTCTCGGGCACGAAGAAGATCGGCTCCCAGGCCTCGGCGATCTCGGCGGCGAGCTCGACGTTCTTCGGCCCGAGCGCGGCCAGCATGACCGGGACGCGGTCCCGCACCGGCGTGTTGATCAGCTTCAGCGGCTTGCCCAGGCCCGTGCCCTGCTCGGCCGGCAGCGGGACGGTGTACTTCTTGCCCTCGTGCTGCAGCCGCTCGCGGCGCCACACCTGACGGCAGATCTCCACGATCTCGCGGGTGCGCTGCAACGGTGCGTCGTAGGGGAGTCCGTGCCAGCCCTCGATCACCTGCGGGCCCGAGGCGCCCAGCCCGAGCGTGAACCGGCCGCCGGAGACGAAGTCCAGGCCGGCGGCGGTCATGGCGGTGAGGGCCGGGGTGCGGCTGTAGATGGGCAGGATGCCGCTGAGCAGCTCCACGCGCTCGGTGACGGCCGCGAGGTACCCCAGCTGGCTCACCGCGTCGAACGTGTACACCTCGGCCACCATGGCGAGGTCGAGGCCGGCGGCCTCCAGGTCGCGGATCTCCGCCGCGGTCTCCTGGAAGCCTCCGCTGTAGCTGGCCTGGATGCCGATGCGCACGTCGCACTCCTGTCGTCTCCCGGCACCACGGTGGCGCCGATCGCACCGTAACGGGCGCCGCACGGGGGAGCGGCGGAGCTGTCCCCGGGCGGTCTCCGGCGGTACTGTCCCCGGGACCCGTGCGCCTGCCCCGCCCCCGCCGGTCGACCTGTCGACCGCGGTGTGAGGGACCCGGCTTTGACCGGCTCCGCAGGCACGCGTATCGTGGTCAGCCGTGCCCAGGGTGCCCTGGGCCTGCTCCCGTTCGCGGTGCGCCTGGGTGGTCGGAGGACATGTCCTCCAGGCCGCCGGGGACCACCTCTCCGGCCCGGCCGGGGGGTGGCGGCGCCGGAGTCGCGAGGGGCAACCGAGTTCGGTCCGACACCGGGACCGGTCCCGGGAAGGGCGACACGCCCGACCCCGTGGACCGGACGGAGGAACACGGCCGGGCTCGGGAAGGTTCCACCAGGGACCGGCACCCGAGCACCACCCGCAGAGCACCACACAGACGAGCACCACCCCAGCGCAGGTAGGAGATCCAGGCCACCCATGCCCACGATCAACCAGCTGGTCCGCAAGGGCCGCGAGGACAAGGTCGTCAAGACCACGACGCCGGCGTTGAAGGGTTCCCCCCAGCGCCGCGGCGTGTGCACCCGCGTGTACACGACGACGCCGAAGAAGCCGAACTCGGCGCTGCGCAAGGTCGCCCGCGTCCGCCTCACCAGTGGCATCGAGGTCACCGCCTACATCCCCGGTGTCGGCCACAACCTGCAGGAGCACTCGATGGTGCTCGTGCGCGGGGGCCGCGTGAAGGACCTGCCGGGCGTCCGGTACAAGATCATCCGCGGCTCGCTGGACACCCAGGGTGTCCGCAACCGCAAGCAGGCTCGCAGCAAGTACGGCGCCAAGAAGGAGAAGAGCTAATGCCGCGCAAGGGCCCCGCGCCGAAGCGTCCGCTCATCGCCGACCCGGTGTACCAGTCGCCGCTGGTCACCCAGCTGGTGAACAAGGTGCTCGTCGACGGCAAGCGCTCGGTCGCCGAGGCGATCGTCTACGGCGCCCTCGAGGGTGCCCGCGCCAAGAGCGACACCGACCCGGTCGTCACGCTGAAGCGTGCGCTGGACAACGTGAAGCCCGCCCTCGAGGTCCGCAGCCGCCGCGTCGGTGGTGCGACCTACCAGGTCCCGGTCGAGGTGCGCGCCTCCCGCAGCACCACGCTGGGCCTGCGCTGGCTGATCCAGTACAGCCGGGCCCGTCGTGAGAAGACGATGACCGAGCGCCTGATGAACGAGCTGCTCGACGCGAGCAATGGTCTGGGTGCCGCCGTCAAGCGGCGCGAGGACACCCACAAGATGGCCGAGTCGAACAAGGCCTTCGCGCACTACCGCTGGTGACGTCCGTCCACCGGCACCCGCGGCCGGCGGGTAGTCCGGGCCACCCCCGGACCCCGCTCGCGGACCAGAACAAAGAGGAGAAGTAATGGCCAGCAACGAGGCCCAGCTGCGCAAGACCCGCAACATCGGGATCATGGCGCACATCGACGCCGGCAAGACGACCACGACCGAGCGCATCCTCTTCTACACCGGTATCACGTACAAGATCGGTGAGGTCCACGACGGCGCGGCCACGATGGACTGGATGGAGCAGGAGCAGGAGCGCGGCATCACCATCACGTCCGCCGCGACGAAGTGCTCGTGGAACGACCACGACATCAACATCATCGACACCCCCGGGCACGTCGACTTCACGGTCGAGGTGGAGCGCTCGCTCCGCGTGCTCGACGGCGCGGTCGCGGTCTACGACGGCGTCGCCGGCGTGGAGCCGCAGACCGAGCAGGTGTGGCGGCAGGCCGAGAAGTACGGCGTCCCGCGGATGTGCTTCGTCAACAAGCTCGACCGCACCGGTGCGAACTTCTTCCGCTGCGTCGACATGATGGTCGAGCGACTGGCCGCCAACCCGCTGGTGCTGCAGCTGCCCATCGGTGCCGAGGCGGACTTCATCGGCGTCGTCGACCTGGTGCAGATGCGCGCCCTCACCTGGCGCGGCGAGACCAAGATGGGCGAGGACTACGCCATCGAGGAGATCCCGGCCGAGCTCGCCGACCAGGCCGCCGAGTACCGCGAGAAGCTGCTCGAGAACATCGCGGACTTCGACGACTCGCTGATGGAGGACTACCTCGGCGGCGAGGAGATCGCTGTCGACCGCCTCAAGGCGGCCATCCGCAAGGCCACCATCGGCGGCCAGGTGAACCCGGTCCTGACCGGCACCGCGTTCAAGAACAAGGGCGTGCAGCCGTTGCTCGACGCGGTCGTCGACTACCTCCCCAGCCCGCTGGACATCGAGGCGATCGTCGGCACCGCGCTGGACGGCGAGACCGAGGTCCTCCGGCACGCCGACGAGGACGAGCCGTTCTCCGCGCTGGCGTTCAAGATCCAGACCGACCAGCACCTCGGCAAGCTGACCTACATCCGGGTCTACTCCGGCCGGCTCGACGCCGGGTCCCCGGTGCTGAACAGCACCAAGGACCGCAAGGAGCGGGTCGGCAAGATCTACCAGATGCACGCCAACAAGCGCGAAGAGCGCGCGGGTGTGGGCGCCGGCCAGATCGTCGCGGTCAACGGCATGAAGCAGACGACGACGGGTGACACGCTCTGCGACCCGCAGAAGCCGGTCATCCTGGAGTCGATGAGCTTCCCGGCGCCGGTCATCTCGGTCGCCATCGAGCCGAAGACCAAGAGCGACCAGGAGAAGCTCGGCACCGCGATCCAGAAGCTCGCCGAGGAGGACCCGACCTTCCAGGTGAAGCTCGACGAGGAGACCGGCCAGACGGTCATCTCCGGCATGGGCGAGCTGCACCTGGAGATCCTGGTCGACCGCATGCGGCGTGAGTTCAACGTCGAGGCCAACGTCGGCAAGCCGCAGGTCGCCTACCGCGAGACGATCCGCAAGGCCGTCGAGCGCTACGACTACACGCACAAGAAGCAGACGGGTGGCTCCGGGCAGTTCGCGAAGGTCCAGATCGCGATCGAGCCGCTCGAGATGAGCGCCGACTCGGCGACCTACGAGTTCGAGAACAAGGTCACCGGTGGTCGGATCCCGAAGGAGTACATCCCTTCGGTGGACCAGGGCATGCAGGACGCCATGCAGTACGGCGTCCTGGCCGGCTACCCCATGGTGGGTGTCAAGGCCAGCCTGCTCGACGGTCAGTACCACGAGGTCGACTCCTCGGAGATGGCCTTCAAGATCGCCGGTTCGATCGCCTTCAAGGAGGCGGCGCGCAAGGCCAGCCCGGCCCTGCTCGAGCCGCTGATGGCGGTCGAGGTCACGACGCCCGAGGACAACATGGGCGACGTCATCGGCGACCTGAACTCCCGCCGCGGGATCATCCAGGCGATGGAGGAGCGCTCCGGCGCCCGCGTCGTCCGGGCCCTGGTGCCGCTGTCGGAGATGTTCGGCTACGTGGGCGACCTGCGCAGCCGCACCCAGGGACGGGCGAGCTACTCGATGGTGTTCGACTCGTACGCCGAGGTCCCGGCCAACGTCGCCAAGGAGATCATCGCCAAGGTGACCGGCGAGTAGGTCGAGCAAGCGGAATGCGGGCCGATCGCCCGCGTTCTCAGAGCAGAGCCCCCACCCCAGAGCACGCACCACCTGCGTAACCACGAGGAGAGGAACCCAGTGGCCAAGGCCAAGTTCGAGCGGACCAAGCCGCACGTCAACATCGGCACCATCGGGCACATCGACCACGGCAAGACGACGCTGACCGCGGCGATCACCAAGGTCCTGCACGACAAGTACCCGAACCTCAACGAGGCGTCCGCGTTCGACCAGATCGACAAGGCGCCCGAGGAGAAGGCTCGCGGCATCACGATCTCGATCGCGCACGTCGAGTACCAGACGGAGAACCGGCACTACGCGCACGTCGACTGCCCCGGGCACGCCGACTACATCAAGAACATGATCACCGGTGCCGCGCAGATGGACGGCGCGATCCTCGTGGTCGCCGCCACCGACGGTCCCATGCCGCAGACGAAGGAGCACGTCCTCCTGGCCCGCCAGGTCGGCGTCCCCTACATCGTCGTGGCGCTCAACAAGGCCGACATGGTCGACGACGAGGAGATCCTCGAGCTCGTCGAGCTGGAGGTCCGCGAGCTGCTCAGCGAGTACGAGTTCCCGGGCGACGACGTCCCCGTGGTCCGCGTCTCGGCGCTCAAGGCCCTCGAGGGCGACGCCGAGTGGGGCGACAAGCTCATGGAGCTGATGAACGCCGTCGACACCGCGATCCCGGAGCCGGAGCGCGAGATCGACAAGCCGTTCCTCATGCCCGTCGAGGACGTCTTCACCATCACCGGTCGTGGCACGGTCGTGACCGGCCGCGTCGAGCGTGGCATCGTCAAGGTCTCCGAGGAGATCGAGATCGTCGGTATCCGCGAGGGTTCGACGAAGACGACCGTCACCGGCGTCGAGATGTTCCGCAAGCTGCTCGACCAGGGCCAGGCCGGCGACAACGTGGGCCTGCTCCTCCGCGGCATCAAGCGCGAGGACGTGGAGCGCGGCCAGGTCGTCGTGAAGCCCGGCTCGATCACCCCGCACACCAACTTCGAGGGCTCGGTCTACATCCTCTCGAAGGACGAGGGTGGCCGTCACACGCCGTTCTTCAACAACTACCGTCCCCAGTTCTACTTCCGGACGACGGACGTGACCGGCGTGGTGACCCTGCCGGCCGGCACCGAGATGGTCATGCCGGGCGACAACACCGAGATGACGGTGGAGCTCATCCAGCCCATCGCCATGGAGGAGGGCCTGCGCTTCGCCATCCGCGAGGGTGGCCGCACCGTCGGCGCCGGGCGCGTCACGAAGATCCTCAAGTAACACCCTGACGGGCGGCGGCCGGGGACCGGCCGCCGCCCGTCGCCGGGTGTCCGGGCACGAGCCCGGACGCCCACCCGGGGTCAGCAGACCCACTTGATCTTTCACAACCGATCGGCAGGAGCGAGAACAGGCGATGGCGGGACAGAAGATCCGCATCCGGCTGAAGGCCTACGACCACGAAGCGATCGACGCCTCGGCGCGGCGCATCGTCGAGACGGTGACGAAGACCGGAGCGCGCGTCGTCGGCCCGGTGCCGCTGCCGACGGAGAAGAACGTCTATGCCGTGATCCGGTCTCCGCACAAGTACAAGGACTCCTTCGAGCACTTCGAGATGCGGACCCACAAGCGGCTCATCGACATCCTCGACCCGACGCCGAAGACGGTCGACGCGCTCATGCGCATCGACCTGCCGGCTTCGGTCGACGTCAACATTCAGTAAGGGCAGTCAGCAGACATGGCGAGCACATTTCGCGGGCTCCTCGGCGAGAAGCTGGGGATGACCCAGGTTTTCGACGAGAACAACCGCCTCGTGCCGGTGACCGTCGTCAAGGCGGGTCCGTGTGTGGTGACCCAGGTGCGCACCCCCGAGGTCGACGGCTACTCCGCCGTCCAGCTCGGGTTCGGTGAGATCGACCCGCGCAAGGTGAACCGTCCCGAGGGCGGGCACTTCACCAAGGCGGGCGTGACGCCGCGGCGCCACCTGGTGGAACTGCGCACCTCGGACGCCGGCAACTACACGGTCGGCCAGGAGCTGACCACCGAGGTCTTCGACGGCGTGGCCAAGGTCGACGTCATCGGCACCAGCAAGGGCAAGGGCACCGCCGGTGTCATGAAGCGGCACGGGTTCAAGGGTCTGGGCGCCGGCCACGGCACCCACCGCAAGCACCGTGCGCCCGGCTCCATCGGTGGCGCGTCCACCCCCGGCCGCGTCTTCAAGGGCCTGCGCATGGCCGGCCGCATGGGCGCGGTGAAGACCACGACCCTGTCGCTCAACGTCCACAAGGTGGACGCGGAGCGCGGCCTGCTGCTGATCAAGGGCGCCATCCCCGGCCCGAAGGGCGGCCTCGTGCTCGTCCGTTCGGCCGTCAAGGGTGGCCCCGTGGGGAGTGACGACAAGTGACCGCATCAACGAGTGAAGGCACCGTCGGAGCGCGCACCGACCGCGAGGTCGAGGTCCGCACCCCGGCCGGGGAGACCACCGGCAGCGTCACGCTGCCCGGCGAGCTCTTCGACGCCAACGCCAACGTCTCGCTCATGCACCAGGTGGTCGTGGCGCAGCTCGCCGCGGCCCGCCAGGGCACGCACGCGACGAAGACGCGGGCGCAGGTCAGCGGTGGTGGCGTCAAGCCGTACCGGCAGAAGGGCACCGGCCGCGCCCGTCAGGGCTCGATCCGCGCGCCGCAGTTCACCGGCGGTGGCACGGTGCACGGTCCGCAGCCGCGCGACTACAGCCAGCGGACCCCGAAGAAGATGAAGGCCGCCGCCCTGCGCGGTGCCCTCTCCGACCGGGCCCGCGAGGGTCGCGTGCACGTCGTCTCGGCGTTCGTGGACGGCGACGCCCCGAAGACCAAGTCGGCGCTGGCCACCCTCAACGCGGTGACCCAGGCCAAGCGGGTGCTGGTCGTCCTGGACCGGGACGACGTCCTGAACTGGGTCAGCCTGCGCAACGTGCCCGAGGTCCACCTCATCGAGGCCGGCCAGCTGAACACCTACGACGTGCTGGTGTCCGACGAGGTCGTCTTCACCGAGACGGCGCTCGCCGAGTTCGTCGCCGGCCCGGCCAAGGGCAAGCGCTCGGGCGCCGAGCTGCCGGACCTCGCCACCTCGGAGATCCCCGGTGGCATCCCGTCCATCGCCCCCGCCGTCGGCGAGGGCACCGTCGAAGAGACCACCGAGGAGAAGGCATGAGCGTCCGCGACCCCCGGGACGTCCTGCTCGCCCCGGTCATCTCCGAGAAGAGCTACGGGCTGCTCGACAGCAACCAGTACACCTTCATCGTGCTGCCCGAGGCCAACAAGACGCAGATCAAGATCGCGGTCGAGCAGATCTTCAACGTGAAGGTCCTCGGCGTGAACACGATCAACCGCCAGGGCAAGCGCAAGCGCAGCCGGGGCACGCAGATGGGCAAGCGCAAGGACACCAAGCGCGCCATCGTCTCCCTGGCTGCCGGCGACCGCATCGAGATCTTCGGGGGCCCGGGCACCTGAGGCGGGCGCGAGCCCACCCCACCACCCGGACCTCACGGACCAGAGATAGAAGACAGGGACTGAGTCAGCAATGGCTATCCGCAAGTACAAGCCGACGACGCCGGGCCGCCGCGGCTCCAGCGTCGCCGACTTCGCCGAGGTCACCCGCGACCACCCCGAGAAGTCGCTGGTCCGGCCGCTGCACGGTCGTGGCGGGCGCAACGTGCACGGGAAGGTCACCGCTCGTCACCAGGGCGGCGGGCACAAGCGCGCGTACCGGGTGATCGACTTCCGTCGCGCCGACAAGGACGGTGTGCCGGCCAAGGTCGCGCACATCGAGTACGACCCGAACCGCACGTCGCGGATCGCCCTCCTGCACTTCGCGGACGGCGAGAAGCGGTACATCATCGCGCCGGCCCGCCTGAAGCAGGGCGACACGATCGAGTGCGGCCCCGCCGCCGACATCAAGCCGGGCAACAACCTGCCGCTCCGGAACATCCCGGTCGGCACGGTGGTTCACGCCATTGAGCTCCGCCCCGGTGGCGGCGCCAAGATCGCCCGGTCCGCGGGCACGAGCGTCCAGCTCGTCGCTCGTGAGGGCCGGTTCGCCCAGCTGCGCATGCCGTCGGGCGAGATCCGCAACGTCGACGTGCGCTGTCGCGCGACCGTCGGCGAGGTGGGCAATGCCGAGCAGTCGAACATCAACTGGGGCAAGGCCGGTCGGATGCGGTGGAAGGGCAAGCGCCCGACCGTCCGCGGTGTGGCCATGAACCCGGTCGACCACCCGCACGGTGGTGGTGAGGGCAAGACCTCCGGTGGGCGCCACCCGGTGAACCCGAAGGGCAAGCCGGAGGGCCGGACGCGCAAGCGGAAGGCCAGTGACGCCCTGATCGTGCGCCGCCGGCGCACCAACAAGAAGCGCTGAGCGGGTAGAGGAGTCCGACAGACATGCCACGCAGCCTGAAGAAGGGCCCGTTCGTCGACGACCACCTGCTCAAGAAGGTGGACGCCCAGAACGAAAAGGGCACCAAGAACGTGATCCGCACCTGGTCACGCCGCTCGACGATCATCCCGGACATGCTGGGTCACACCCTCGCGGTGCACGACGGCCGCAAGCACGTCCCGGTGTTCGTCACCGAGGCGATGGTCGGGCACAAGCTCGGGGAGTTCGCGCCCACGCGCACCTTCCGCGGGCACATCAAGGACGACCGCCGCTCGCGGCGGGGCTGACCAGGTAGAGAGAGATTCAGATGACTTCCCAGTTGGGACAGGAGGCGCCGGTCGCCCGGGCTACGGCCCGGTTCGTCCGCGTGACCCCCATGAAGGCCCGCCGGGTGGTGGATCTCATCCGCTACCTGCCGACCGACGAGGCCCTGGCGCTGCTGCGGTTCGCTCCGCAGTCGGCCAGCGAGCCGGTCGCGAAGGTCGTCGCCAGTGCGGTGGCCAACGCCGAGCACAACCTGCAGCTGGACCCGGCTGCGCTCGTGGTCAGCGCCGCCTACGTCGACGAGGGCCCCACGCTCAAGCGGATCCGTCCGCGCGCGCAGGGCCGAGCGTTCCGCATCAACAAGCGGACCAGCCACATCACCGTCGAGGTGAGCGAGGTCGCCACCAGCGCCGAGCTCGCGCAGAAGTCGCGCAAGGCGCGTCGGGACACCGGTCAGTCCGGCCCGGCGACGCAGCAGACGAACAACACGAGGGGAGGGACCCGCTAGTGGGTCAGAAGGTCAACCCGCACGGGTTCCGACTCGGGATCACCACCGACTACAAGTCCCGGTGGTACGCGGACAAGCTGTACAAGGACTACGTCAAGGAAGACGTCGCGATCCGCAAGCTCATGTCCAAGGGCATGGAGCGGGCCGGCATCTCCAAGGTGGAGATCGAGCGCACCCGTGACCGGGTCCGCGTCGACATCCACACCGCCCGTCCGGGCATCGTCATCGGCCGCCGCGGCGCCGAGGCCGACCGCATCCGCGGCGAGCTCGAGAAGCTCACCGGCAAGCAGGTGCAGCTGAACATCCTCGAGGTCAAGAACCCCGAGTCCGACGCGCAGCTGGTCGCCCAGGGCGTCGCCGAGCAGCTCTCCAGCCGGGTCAGCTTCCGCCGTGCCATGCGCAAGGCCATGCAGTCGGCCCAGCGCAGCCCGCAGGTCAAGGGCATCCGGGTGCAGTGCTCGGGTCGCCTCGGCGGCACGGAGATGAGCCGGTCGGAGTTCTACCGCGAGGGCCGGGTGCCGCTGCACACGCTTCGCGCGAACATCGACTACGGCATCTACGAGGCCCGGACGACCTTCGGCCGCATCGGCGTGAAGGTCTGGATCTACAAGGGCGACGTCAGCGGCTCGCGGGCCGAGCGTGCCGCCCTCGAGGCGCTCGCCGACCGCCAGCAGCGTCGCGAGCGGGCCCAGCGCCCGCAGCGCCGCTCCGGCTCCTCGGGCACCACCGCCGGTGGCACCGAGGCCGGCCGCGCCGCCCAGTCCTCGACCGGTCCCGCGACCGACCCGACCGAGGCCGTCGTCGCGCAGACCTCCGGCGAGGTCGCGCCCGAGCAGACGATCGCCGAGTCCGCGGGCCCCGAGGCCACCGCCGCGGCCGAGAACACGGCCGCCGAGAACCCCACGACGGAGGGCTGACACGTGCTGATCCCACGGCGCGTCAAGCACCGCAAGCAGCACCACCCGAGCCGGTCCGGCCGGGCCAAGGGTGGCACCGAGATCAACTTCGGCGAGTACGCCATCCAGGCGCTCGAGCCGGCGTACGTCACCAACCGGCAGATCGAGTCCGCGCGTATCGCGATGACCCGGCACATCCGGCGTGGCGGCAAGGTGTGGATCTCGATCTACCCGGACCGTCCGCTGACCAAGAAGCCCGCCGAGACCCGCATGGGTTCCGGTAAGGGTTCGCCCGAGTGGTGGGTGGCCAACGTCAAGCCCGGCCGCGTGCTGTTCGAGCTGTCCGGTGTCGCCGAGCCCGTCGCCCGTGAGGCGATGCGCCGCGCGATCCACAAGCTGCCGATGAAGTGCCGCTTCATCACGCGTGAAGGAGAAGTGTGATGGCCGCCGGTCTGACCGCTCCCGAGCTGCGGGAGCTCTCCGTCGATGAGCTGGCCGCGCGGCTGCGCGAGTCGAAGGAAGAACTGTTCAACCTGCGGTTCCAGGTGGCCACCGGCCAGCTGGACAACAACCGGCGACTGCAGACCGTCCGCCGCGACATCGCCCGGATCTACACGATCATGCGCGAGCGCGAGCTGGGTCTCTCGGTCGCCCCGAGCGAGGGTGTGGCATGAGCGAGACCCAGGAGAGCAGCGGCCCCGGCCTGGCCGGCCGTGGCTACCGCAAGGTCCGCGAAGGACTGGTCGTCAGCGACAAGATGGAGAAGACCATCGTCGTCGAGGTCGAGGACCGCGTGAAGCACGGCCTGTACGGCAAGGTCATCCGCCGTACGAGCAAGCTGAAGGCGCACGACGAGCAGGGCGTCGCCGGCATCGGTGACCGCGTGCAGATCATGGAGACCCGGCCGACGTCGGCCACCAAGCGGTGGCGGCTGGTCGAGGTCATCGAGAAGGCGAAGTAACCACGGGGCTCCGCCCGTGACCGGCCCTCCGGGGCCGGCGCGGGTAGGAGTACCCTGGACCACTGGCGCGCCCTCGGGCGGCGCCACATCCCGGTCCTCGTGCAACGGTGCGCACCGGCGGCTCAGCCGCCGGTGCGCCCGCACGCGGGGTTCCGGACAGCCGGTTCACCGTTCCGGCCCGGCTGTCACCACAAGTAATGGGGAGTAGGACGTGATCCAGCAGGAGTCGCGGCTGCGAGTCGCCGACAACACCGGTGCGAAGGAGATCCTCTGCATCCGGGTGCTCGGCGGTTCCGGGCGACGCTACGCGGGCATCGGCGACGTCATCGTCGGCACCGTGAAGGACGCCCTCCCGGGTGCCGGCGTCAAGAAGGGCGACGTGGTCAAGGCCGTCGTCGTCCGCACGGTGAAGGAGCGCCGTCGTCCCGACGGTTCCTACATCCGCTTCGACGAGAACGCCGCGGTGATCATCCGCGACAGCGGCGACCCGCGCGGGACGCGCATCTTCGGGCCGGTCGGCCGGGAGCTCCGCGACAAGCGCTTCATGCGGATCATCTCGCTCGCCCCGGAGGTGCTGTGATCATGGCTCAGGCAGCCAGCGGGAAGACCCCGTCGATGAAGGTGAAGAAGGGCGACACCGTCCTCGTGCTGTCCGGCAAGGACAAGGGCGCGAAGGGCCGTGTCATCGCCGCCTACCCCAAGCTCCAGAAGGTGCTGGTGGAGGGCGTCGGCCGGGTGAAGAAGCACACCCGGATCAGCTCGACGCAGCGCGGCGCCCAGCAGGGCGGGATCGTCACGCAGGAGGCGCCCATCCACGTGAGCAACGTGATGGTGATCGACTCCGAGGACAAGCCGACCCGGGTCGGCTACCGCAAGGACGAGGAAGGCCGCAGCATCCGGGTCTCGCGGCGCACCGGTAAGGACCTCTGAGCCCCATGAGCGCACCCACCCGTGAGCTGCCCCGCATGCTCGCCAACTACCGCGACACCATCGTGCCGGCGCTGCAGAGCGAGTTCGGCTACGAGAACGTCATGCAGATCCCCCGGCTGACCAAGATCGTGGTCAACATGGGCGTCGGCGAGGCCACCCGCGACGCGAAGCTGATGGACGGCGCGGTCCGCGACCTGACCGCCATCACCGGCCAGAAGCCGGCCGTCGTCCGGGCCCGCAAGTCCATCGCGCAGTTCAAGCTGCGCGAGGGCATGCCGATCGGCGCGAAGGTCACCCTCCGCGGCGACCGCATGTGGGAGTTCCTCGACCGGCTGCTGTCGCTGGCGCTGCCCCGTATCCGCGACTTCCGCGGCCTGAACGCCAAGCAGTTCGACGGGCACGGCAACTACACGTTCGGGCTGAACGAGCAGTCGATGTTCCGCGAGATCGACGTCGACAAGATCGACCGGCAGCGCGGCATGGACATCACGCTGGTCACCACCGCCACCACCGACGAGGAGGGTCGCGAGCTGCTCCGCCAGCTCGGTTTCCCCTTCGCCGGTCAGCCCGTCGTCACGACCGTCCGCTGAGTCGGGCAGGAGAGAAGCTATGGCCAAGAAGGCGCTGATCAACAAGGCGGCCCGCAAGCCCAAGTTCGCGGTTCGCGGGTACACCCGCTGCCAGCGGTGCGGTCGCCCGCACGCGGTCTTCCGCAAGTTCGGCCTGTGCCGGATCTGCCTGCGGGAGATGGCGCACGCCGGGGAGCTCCCCGGCGTCCGCAAGTCCAGCTGGTGAAGGACCCGGCCGCTCTCCAGGGCACGCCCTGGGGCCCTGCGGCCGGGCCGTTCCATCCCTTTCAGTAGCACCACCGATCGCCGAGAGGCCCAGCGCCAAGTCTCCGAGACCCAGCGCATGAGGAACCGCGGCGAGAGAGGCACCACTCCCCATGACCATGACCGACCCGATCGCAGACATGCTCACCCGTCTGCGGAACGCCAACCAGGCGTACCACGACTCCGCGGTCATGCCGTCGTCGAAGCTCAAGACGCACATCGCCGAGATCCTCCAGCAGGAGGGCTACATCGCCGGCTGGCGCGTCGATGACACCGACAAGGACGGCAAGCCGTTCAAGCAGCTGGTCGTCGACCTGAAGTACGGCCCCAACCGTGAGCGGAGCATCGCCGGCGTCCGCCGGGTCTCGAAGCCCGGTCTGCGGGTGTACGCGAAGTCCACCGCCCTCCCCAAGGTCCTCGGCGGGCTCGGCGTGGCGATCATCTCCACGTCGACCGGGCTGCTCACCGACAAGCAGGCGAACAAGAAGGGCGTGGGTGGGGAAGTCCTCGCCTACGTCTGGTAAGGGAGCGAGCGAAGATGTCACGGATCGGACGACTCCCGATCGCCGTGCCCAGTGGCGTGGACGTCGCCATCGACGGCCAGACGGTCAGCGTGAAGGGCCCCAAGGGCGCCCTCACCCACACCGTCGCGGCCCCGATCACCGTCGCGCGCGACGAGGACGGCACGCTGCGGGTGCAGCGCCCCAACGACGAGCGTCAGAACCGCGCCCTGCACGGGCTCTCGCGGACTCTGATCGCCAACATGATCACCGGCGTCACGGAGGGTTACACCAAGACCCTCGAGATCGTGGGTGTCGGTTACCGCGTCCAGGCGCGGGGCTCGGACCTCGAGTTCGCCCTGGGCTTCAGCCACCCCGTCCCGGTGAAGGCCCCCGAGGGGATCGCCTTCGCCGTCGAGTCCCCGACCCGTCTGCGGGTCAGCGGCATCGACAAGCAGCTGGTCGGCGAGGTGGCGGCCAAGATCCGCAAGATCCGCAAGCCCGACCCGTACAAGGGCAAGGGCGTGCGGTACCAGGGCGAGGTCGTCAAGCGCAAGGTCGGGAAGACGGGTAAGTGATGGCTCAGGCAGCAACTCCCACGAACGGGAAGACCGCCGGCGGACACAAGCCGGTCGGTACCGACATCAGCACGGCGCGCCGCGTCTCGCGGCTCCGTCGTCACAACCGGCTGCGCAAGCGGGTCTCCGGCACGCCGGAGCGTCCGCGCCTGGTGGTCAAGCGCAGCTCGCGCCACATCCACGTGCAGCTCGTCGACGACACCGTCGGCCGCACGCTGGTCAGCGCGTCCACCATGGGTCTTCGTGGCGCCGAGGGCGACAAGTCCGCCCTCGCCCGTCAGGTCGGCGGACTGGTGGCCGAGCGCGCGAAGGCCGCCGGCATCTCGGCGGTCGTCTTCGACCGCGGGGGCAACCGCTACGCCGGGCGGATCGCCGCCCTGGCCGACGGTGCCCGCGAGGGTGGGCTGGACTTCTGATGACCACCCACCCCACCAGCACGAGCGAGCAGATCGAGAGGGACCTCTGATGCCAGGACCACAGCGACGCGGCGGCGGCGCCGGCGGCGGCAACGACCGCCGCGACCGTCGTGACGGCGGGCGGGGCCCCGGAGGCGCTCCCGCCGAGAAGAGCAACTACATCGAGCGCGTGGTGGCCATCAACCGCGTGTCCAAGGTCGTCAAGGGTGGTCGGCGCTTCAGCTTCACCGCCCTGGTGATCGTGGGCGACGGCGACGGCACCGTGGGCGTCGGGTACGGCAAGGCCAAGGAGGTGCCCGCGGCGATCGCCAAGGGCGTCGAGGAGGCCAAGAAGCACTTCTACAAGGTTCCGCGCATCGCCAGCACCATCCCGCACCCCGTGCAGGGTGAGGCGGCCGCCGGCGTCGTGCTGCTGAAGCCGGCCAGCCCCGGTACCGGTGTCATCGCCGGTGGTCCGGTGCGCGCCGTGCTGGAGTGCGCCGGCATCCACGACGTGCTCTCGAAGAGCCTCGGCTCGTCGAACCCGATCAATATCGTGCACGCCACGATGCAGGCGCTGAAGGACCTCGTCCGCCCAGAGGAGATCGCGGCCCGCCGCGGTCTGCCGCTCGAGGACGTCGCCCCGGCCGCCATGCTGCGTGCGCGTGCGGGTCAGGGGGTCTGAGATGGCGCAGCTGAAGGTCACCCAGGTCAAGTCCGCGATCGGCACCAAGCCCAACCAGCGCCAGACGCTGCGCTCGCTGGGCCTGAAAAAGATCAACGACTCGGTCGTTCAGGAGGACCGTCCCGAGATCCGCGGGATGGTCGCGACGGTGCCGCACCTCGTGCACGTCGAAGAAGTCTGAGGAAAGACTCGCTATGACACTCAAGGTCCACCACCTGCGTCCGGCCCCCGGCGCCCACACCCGCAAGACCCGCGTGGGTCGCGGTGAGGGCTCCAAGGGCAAGACGGCCGGTCGAGGCACCAAGGGCACCGGCGCCCGTGGCACCGTCTCGGCCCGGTTCGAGGGCGGGCAGACGCCGCTGAACATGCGGCTGCCCAAGCTCTCGGGCTTCAAGAACAACAACAAGGTCGTCTTCCAGGTCGTCAACCTCGACCGGATCGCGTCCCTGTTCCCGCAGGGCGGGCCGGTCAACCCGGACACCCTGGCCGAGGCCGGCGCCGTGCGGCGCGGGCAGCCGGTCAAGGTGCTCGGCACCGGCGAGCTCGGCGGTGTGAAGGTCGACGTCCAGGCACACGCCTTCTCCGCCTCCGCGGCAGAGAAGGTCGCCGCTGCCGGCGGCAGCACCACCGTTCTCTGACAGCAGTAGGACCCCCGAGCCCCACGGCCCTCTCGCAGGGGCCCGTCGCGCGCGTGCGAGCGACGGGGGGCGAGGGGGTCCTTCTGCGATTGCTAACCTCACTCGACCGAATAGGGGAGGGCACGTGCTGCAGGCGTTCGCCGCGGCGTTCCGGACGCCAGATCTCCGGCGCAAGCTGCTGTTCTCCCTGGCGATCATCGCCGTGTACCGGCTGGGCGCCGCGGTGCCCGGGCCCGGTGTCTCGGTCGAGGCGATCAACAGCTGCCTGGAGCAGGCGCAGGCCTCGGACCAGCGGGACATCTACTCCCTGGTCAACCTGTTCTCCGGCGGCGCGCTGCTCCGGCTGAGCGTCTTCGCGCTCGGCATCATGCCGTACATCACGGCGAGCATCATCGTGCAGCTGCTGGTGGTGGTGATCCCACGGTTCGAGCAGCTGAAGAAGGAAGGGCAGTCGGGTCAGGCGAAGCTGACCCAGTACACCCGGTACCTCACCATCGCGCTCGCCGTCCTGCAGAGCACCGGCATCATCGCCCTGGCGCGCAGCGGCCAGCTCTTCCCGAACTGCTCCGCCCAGATCATCCCGTCGGACTCGGTCTGGACGACGGTGGTCCTCGTGATCGCGCTGACCGCGGGCACCGCGCTGATCATGTGGCTCGGCGAGCTGCTGACCGAGAAGGGGATCGGCAACGGCATGTCCGTGCTGATCTTCACCTCGATCGCGGCCCGCATCCCCGCGGAGGGTGGCTCGATCCTCCAGACCCGCGGCGGCATCGTGTTCACCGTCGTCTGCATCTTCGCCGTCGTGATCATCGGGACGGTGGTCTACGTCGAGCAGGCGCAGCGCCGCATCCCGGTGCAGTACGCCAAGCGCATGGTCGGCCGCCGGATGTACGGCGGGACGTCGACCTACCTCCCGCTCAAGGTGAACCAGGCCGGCGTCATCCCGGTCATCTTCGCCTCGTCGCTGCTCTACCTGCCGCAGCTGGTCATCCAGCTCCAGGGCGACGAGACGAGCGGGGTGCGCCAGTTCTTCGAGAGCTACATCATCGACCAGAGCAGCCCGGTGCACATCGCCGTCTTCTTCGGCCTGATCGTCTTCTTCACGTACTTCTACGTGTCGATCACGTTCAACCCGGAGGAGCGCGCCGACGACATGAAGCGCTACGGCGGCTTCATCCCCGGCATCCGCCCGGGCCGGCCGACGGCCGAGTACCTGCAGTACGTGCTGTCCCGGATCACCCTGCCGGGGTCCATCTACCTCGGCCTGGTCGCCGTCCTCCCGAACTTCTTCCTCGCTGTCACGCAGCCGGGGCAGAACCAGAACTTCCCGTTCGGCGGCGTGGCCGTCCTCATCATGGTCGGAGTGGGGTTGGAGACGGTGAAGCAGATCGAGACGCAACTGAACCAGCGCAACTACGAAGGGTTCCTGAAGTAGTGCGCGTCGTCCTCCTGGGCCCCCCCGGAGCGGGCAAGGGCACCCAGGCGCAGATCATCGCCGGGGAGCTCGGCATCCCCGCCATCTCGACCGGGGACATCTTCCGGGCGAACGTGAGCGGGGAGACCGAGCTCGGCAAGCAGGTCAAGACGTACCTGGACGCCGGCAACCTCGTCCCGGACGAGATCACCGTCGCGATGGTGCGGGACCGGCTGGCCGAGCCGGACGCGAAGGCCGGGTTCCTGCTCGACGGCTTCCCGCGGAGCATCCCGCAGGCCGAGCAGCTGCGGGACTCCCTGGCCGATCTCGGTCAGAAGCTCGACCGGGTCCTGGAGCTCGTCGTCGACGAGGAGGAGCTGGTCCGCCGGCTCTCCGGGCGGCGGATGATCGTCGACGGCCAGGAGGTCCAGCGCGACGACGACAAGCCGGGGACCGTGCGGCACCGGCTCCAGGTCTACCGGGAACAGACCGCGCCGCTGTCCGGCTTCTACGAGGACGAGGGGCTGCTCTCGCGCATCGACGCGATCGGTGCGGTCGAGGAGGTCACCGAGCGGGCGCTGCGCGCGCTCCGCGGGGACGACGGCCTGGGGACCGCAGGGGTTCCCGCCCCGGCCTGAGGTACCGCGCGATGTCCCGTGCGGGGGAGTGGCGGCACAGATGACGGCAGGGATCCTCAGCCGGCTCCCGCTGCTCGCGAAGTGGAGTGGACGCATGATCCAGATCAAGACGCCGCACGAGATCGAGCTGATGCGCGGTGCCGGGCTGGTGGTGGCCGGCGCCATCGCGGCAGTGCGCGCCGCCATTCGCCCGGGCGTGACCACCGGAGAGCTGGACGCGATCGCCGAGGACCACATCCGCAGCGCGGGCGCCGTGCCGTCGTTCCTGGGGTACCACGGCTTCACCGGCAGCATCTGCGCGTCGATCAACGACGAGATCGTGCACGGCATCCCGCACGCCGACCGCGCGCTCGCGCTGGGCGACAACATCTCGATCGACTGCGGGGCGATCCTGCAGGGCTGGCACGGCGACTCCGCGGTGACCGTCACGGTGGGGGAGGCGTCCGCGGAGGACGCCGCTCTCCTGGCCGTGACCGAGCGGTCGATGTGGGCCGGCCTCGCCAAGGCCCTGGCCGGCGGGCGGCTCACCGACATCAGCAGCGCGGTCGAGGACACCGTCCGGGCCGAGTCCCACGACTACGGGATCGTCGACCACTACGGCGGTCACGGCATCGGCACCGAGATGCACCAGGACCCGCACGTCCTGAACTACGGCCGCGCCGGCCGCGGGCCCAAGCTCGTCCCCGGCCTGGCGCTCGCGATCGAGCCCATGGTGACGGTGGGCGACCCCGCCACGGTCGAGCTCGAGGACGGCTGGACCGTGGTCACCAAGGACGGCTCGCGGGCCGCCCACTTCGAGCACACGGTGGCCATCACGCCCGAGGGGCCGTGGGTGCTCACCGCCGAGGACGGCGGCGTGGCCGGCCTCGCCCCGTTCGGGATCACCCCCCGCACCTGAGCGGGGGGACCGCCGTCCCCACGCCTGGTACGCCCTGGTACGGGGTCCTGTTCGGTGGGCGGATCCTGGTGCGCGGCGTCACCCCGGGGGCGGGTTGGTGACGCGTGGGACATCGGGGTACGATCTTCTGTGGCGCTAGCGCCGTTCCGCTGTCGTGCTGTGGCCGCATGATCCGGAACGCCCTCTGCGAGAGCGCCTGCACCACCTGTTCTGCAATCTCCGAGTGCGTCCAGCCGGGTACCGGCGCGGGCACACGAGGATCCAGTACCACCGAGTCAGGGAGCGCGTGTAGGGCATGGCGAAGAAGGACGGGGCCATCGAGGTCGAGGGTCGCGTCGTCGAGCCGCTGCCCAATGCGATGTTCCGGGTCGAGCTGCAGAACGGGCACCGGGTGCTCGCCCACATCAGCGGCAAGATGCGGCAGCACTACATCCGCATCCTGCCCGAGGACCGCGTGGTCGTGGAGCTCTCGCCCTACGACCTCACGCGCGGTCGCATCGTCTACCGCTACAAGTAATCGCTCGGACCGTGCAGATGCCGTCAGGCGGAGCGCGGCGGGCCACGATCCGAGGAAATGAGGGCCGGCACCGGTGAAGGTCCAGCCGTCGGTGAAGAAGATCTGCGACAAGTGCAAGGTGATCCGCCGGCACGGCCGGGTCATGGTCATCTGCGACAACGCCCGGCACAAGCAGCGCCAGGGCTGAAGGAGTACCTGAACATGGCACGACTGGCCGGCGTCGACCTGCCCCGCGAGAAGCGGATGGAGATCGCGCTCACCTACATCTATGGCATCGGCAGGCATCACGCCAAGGAGACCCTGGCCGCGACGGGCGTCAGCCCGGACCTGCGCGCCAAGGACCTCAGCGACGAGGACCTGCTGAAGCTGCGCGACTACATCGACGAGCACTTCCGCGTCGAGGGTGACCTGCGGCGCGAGGTCGCCGGCGACATCCGCCGGAAGATCGAGATCGGTTGCTACCAGGGCCTGCGGCACCGTCGCGGCCTCCCGGTGCACGGTCAGCGCACGAAGACGAACGCGCGCTCGAGCAAGGGCCCGCGCAAGACGATCGCGGGCAAGAAGAAGGCTCGCTGAGCCCAGTACGTCGGCGTGCCGTCGCGGGTCCGTAGGGCCGGACCGACGACACGTCTGAGCACCACAAGGCCACGAACACAGACACAGACCGGAGAGACATGCCTCCCAGGGCTCGCACCGCGGCTGGTGCCAAGAAGGTCCGCCGCAAGGAGAAGAAGAACGTCGCCCACGGCGCCGCGCACATCAAGAGCACGTTCAACAACACGATCGTGTCGATCACCGACCCCAACGGCAACGTGATCAGCTGGGCCTCCGCCGGCCACGTCGGCTTCAAGGGCTCGCGCAAGTCCACGCCGTTCGCGGCGCAGATGGCTGCCGAGAACGCCGCGCGCAAGGCGCAGGAGCACGGCATGCGCAAGGTCGACGTCTTCGTGAAGGGTCCTGGCTCCGGTCGCGAGACGGCCATCCGCTCGCTGCAGGCCACCGGCCTCGAGGTCGGGCAGATCCAGGACGTGACGCCGCAGCCGCACAACGGCTGCCGGCCCAAGAAGCGCCGCCGGGTCTGACCGGTCACTGACGAGACGAAGAGGTAGATAGACGTGGCCCGTTACACCGGAGCCGACTGCCGCCTGTGCCGGCGCGAGAAGATGAAGCTGTTCCTCAAGGGCAGCAAGTGCGAGTCCGCCAAGTGCCCGATCGAGATCCGGCCGTACCCGCCGGGCGAGCACGGCCGTGGCCGCACCAAGGACAGCGAGTACCTGCTGCAGCTGCGCGAGAAGCAGAAGGCCCGCCGCATCTACGGCGTGCTGGAGAAGCAGTTCCGCGGCTACTACGAAGAGGCCAACCGCAAGACGGGCAAGACCGGTGAGGTCCTGCTGCAGATCCTCGAGTCGCGGCTGGACAACGTGGTCTACCGGGCCGGCTTCGCCGAGTCCCGCGACATGGCCCGCCAGCTGGTGCGCCACGGCCACCTCCGGGTCAACGGCCGCAAGGTCGACATCCCGTCCTACCGGGTCAGCGAGAACGACATCGTCGAGGTCGCGGAGAAGTCGCGCACGATGCTGCCGTTCGAGATCGCCCAGGCCCGCGCCGGCGAGCGTCCCGTGCCGGCCTGGCTCGAGGTCATCAGCAGCCAGCTGCGCGTGCTGGTCCACAGCATCCCGGCCCGCCAGGTGATCGACACCCCGGTCCAGGAGCAGCTGATCGTGGAGCTCTACTCCAAGTAAGCAGCACGACGGCGGGGCGGGCGGACAGATGTCCGCCCCGCCGGCACCACCCCCTCACGGCGTCATATGGCGGGTGCCGGAGGACCTGAAGGAGAACCACATGCTCATCGCACAGCGCCCCACGCTGACCGAGGAGACCATCTCGGAGCAGCGCTCGCGGTTCATCATCGAGCCGCTCGAGCCGGGTTTCGGCTACACCCTCGGCAACTCCCTGCGGCGCACGCTGCTGTCCTCGATCCCCGGCGCGGCTGTCACCAGCATCCGCATCGAGGGCACCCTGCACGAGTTCACCACCGTGCCGGGCGTCAAGGAGGACGTCACCGAGATCATCCTGAACCTCAAGGGTCTCGTGGTCAGCTCCGACTCCGACGAGCCGGTGACCATGTACCTGCGCAAGCAGGGCCCCGGTGAGGTCACCGCCGCGGACATCGCGCCGCCGGCCGGCGTCGAGGTGCACAACCCCGAGCTGCACATCGCCACCCTGAACGGCAAGGGCCGGCTGGAGATCGAGCTGGTCGTCGAGCGGGGCCGCGGCTACGTGCCCGCGCCGCAGAACAAGCAGCCCGGCCAGGAGATCGGCCGCATCCCCGTGGACTCGATCTACTCGCCGGTCCTCAAGGTGACCTACGCCGTCGAGGCGACCCGCGTCGAGCAGCGCACCGACTTCGACCGCCTCGTGGTCGACGTCGAGAGCAAGCCCTCGATCGCCCCGCGCGACGCCATCGCCTCCGCCGGGTCGACCCTGGTGGAGCTGTTCGGCCTGCTGCGCGAGCTGAACGTCGAGGCCGAGGGCATCGAGGTCGGGCCCAGCCCGGCCGAGGCCGCGGACATCGCGAACTTCTCGATGCCGATCGAGGACATGGACCTCACCGTCCGGTCCTACAACTGCCTCAAGCGCGAGGGCGTGCACACCGTCGGGGAGCTCGTGACCCGGTCCGAGGCCGACCTGCTGGACATCCGGAACTTCGGGGCCAAGTCCATCGACGAGGTCAAGATGAAGCTGGCGGCCATGGGCCTGGCGCTCAAGGACAGCCCGCCCGGGTTCATCCCCACCTCGGTCGAGAGCTACGACGAGGGCTACGAGACCGATGCCTACCAGGGCACCGGCGAGTACGCCGCCGGCTACGACCAGGCGCAGTACGACGAGGGCTCCTACCAGGAGACCGAGCAGCTCTGAGCGGCACGGGCCGGGCGGCGGACACCCGCCGCCCGGCCCGGCCGCCGGGCGCTGCGAGACTGGCGCCACGAGCAGTGCAGCACCACCGCAGCAAGGACGACAGCAGCATCACGGATGCAGCCGGCAGCGAGCGCCCGGCCGCCTGAGGAAGGACCGACATGCCCACCCCCACCAAGGGCCCCCGTCTCGGCGGCTCCCCCGCGCACGAGCGGCTGATGCTGGCCAACCTGGCCACCTCGCTGTTCGAGCACGGGCGGATCACCACCACCGAGGCGAAGGCCAAGCGGCTGCGTCCGCTGGCCGAGAAGCTGGTGACCTTCGCCAAGCGCGGTGACCTGCACGCCCGTCGTCAGGTGATGACGACCATCCGTGACAAGGACGTCGTCCACACGCTCTTCGCCGAGATCGGTCCCCGCTACGAGAACCGTCCCGGTGGCTACACCCGGATCACCAAGATCGGCCCCCGCAAGGGCGACAACGCCCCGATGGCGGTCATCGAGCTGGTCGAGGCGCTGACCGTGGGCCAGCAGGCCGTCGGCGAGGCCGAGCGCGCCCGGGGCACCCGGTTCGCCGCGGGCGCTGGCGCGGCCTCCGCCGCGGGCGAGGTGACCGCCGACGTGGTGGACACCGACGGCACCGGCGAGACCACCGGCCCCGGTGGGGACACCTCCCCGGCCGTGACCGACGGCAGCGTCGACGCCGAGGCGCAGGAGGTCGTGACCGACGTCTACAACCCGGACGGCGAGCGCCAGGACGACGGCGACGTGACCCCCGAGCCGACCGCCCAGAACACCGTGGTCGTCGAGGACCCGGCGCTCTCGCCGGAGCTGGCCGACGCCGCCGCGGCGGAGATCAACGCCGCCGAGACCGGCGATGCCGCGACCGCCAGCCAGGACGCTCCCGGCGGGGAGTCCGCGCCGGACCCCAAGTAAGACCCTGAGCGAGCACGACACGGGCGAGCCCGTCACCGGTCCCGGTGGCGGGCTCGCCCGTCTCCGTCTGGCCGTCCAGTACGACGGCACGGACTTCCACGGCTGGGCCCGCCAGCCGGCGCTGCGCACGGTGCAGGCGGAGCTGGAGCAGGGCCTGGCCACCGTGCTCCGGCGGGACGTCGCGCTGACCGTGGCCGGCCGCACCGACGCGGGGGTGCACGCCACCGGGCAGGTGGTGCACTGCGACGTGCCGCGCCCGCTGTGGGCCGAGCAGCAGAGCCGCCTGGTGCGCCGGTTGCGCGGGGTGCTGCCGCCCGACATCGCGGTCCCGCGGGTGGAGGAGGCGCACCCGGCGTTCGACGCCCGCTTCGGGGCGCTGGCCCGGCACTACGTCTACCGGCTGGCCGACGGTTCGGCCGGTCCCTCCCCGCTGCGCCGGTCGGACACGGCCGCCTGGCCGCGGCGGCTCGATGCCGCCGCCATGGACCTGGCCGCCGCGCTGCTGCTCGGCCAGCACGACTACGCCGCCTACTGCCGCCGGCGGGAGGGCGCGACGACGATCAGGACCCTCCTCAGGCTCGCCGTGACCCGGGAGGACGGCGACGACGGCTCGGGCACCGTCCGGATCGAGGCGTCCGCCGACGCGTTCTGCCACTCGATGGTCCGCAGCCTGGTCGGCGCGCTCGTCGCGGTCGGGGAGGGCCGCCGTCCCCTGGACTGGCCGGTGGGCCTGCTCGCGCGGACCGAGCGCTCCAGCGAGGTGCCGGTGGCACCGGCGCACGGCCTCACGCTGGTCGCGGTCGACTACCCGCCGGACGCGGAGCTCGCCGCCCGCGCCGAGGTCACCCGCGCCCGCCGCGCCTGACCCTCACGGCACGGTCGCGACCGCGTCGGCCACCGGCGTCGGGCCGCTCACCAGCTCCACGACCGCGCCGTCGCGCGGCGCCTCCAGGAAGGCCGCCAGCACGGCGGCCACGTCGTCACGGGGGACGTCTCCCCGGTCCACGTGCCGGTCGAGGGTGACCCGGCCGGTGCCCGCCTCGTCGGTGAGGCTGCCCGGGCGCAGCACGGTCACCGCGAGCGCGGGGCGGGCCAGCAGGTCCTGCTCGGCGGCGAGCTTGGCGCGCAGGTAGGCGGTGAACGTCTCGTCGACGCCCTCGGGGGAGGCGCCGTCGGCCACCAGGTCGGCGCCCATGGAGGAGACGAGCAGGTAGGTCCGGACCCCGGCCTGCTCGGCGGCGTCCGCGAGCAGCACGGCGGCGCCCCGGTCGACGGTGTCCTTGCGCGCGGCGCCGCTGCCCGGGCCGGCGCCGGCGGCGAAGACCACGGCGTCGGCGCCGGAGACCACCTCCGCCGCCTCGTCGACGGTCGCCGACTCGAGGTCCAGCAGCACCGGGGTCACGCCGTCGGACTCCAGGTCCGGCCGGTGGTCGGGGTTGCGGACGAGGCCGAGGACGGTGTCGCCACGGCTGGACAGCAGGCGGCCGAGGCGACGGGCGACCTGCCCGTGGGCTCCGGCGAGGACGATGCGCATGCGGGAGCCCTACCCCGCGCTGCGCTCGGCTACCTCCCGTGCCCGGGCCAGCTCCTCGGGGGTGTCGCAGTCCAGCCAGGGCGGCACCTCGCCGGGGGTCACCGGTGGCCGGTGGCGGTCCACCTCCAGCGGGGAGACTGCCCGGTGCAGGGCCCGGGGAGCGCCGGGTGCGGCCACGGCCGTCCGCAGCGCCGCCGTCCGCCAGACGCCGAGGAGCAGCTGGTCGCGCCCGGTGTCGTCGACGACGAGCACGCCGTCGCGGGTCAGCCGGCGGCGCAGGTCGGTGACGAGCGCCGCCGTGACGAAGGGCAGGTCCCCGGCGAGGACCGCGACGACGTCGGTGTCCACGACGGCCAGGCCGGCCCGGAGGGCGGCCACCGGGCCGCCGCCGGGCGGGTCCTCCCGGGTGAGCAGGACGTCGGCGGGCACGTCCTGCGGAGGCCCGACCACGACCCTCGTCGTCGCGCCCCGGACGGCGTCCAGCACGGCCTGCAGCATCGTGCGGCCCCCGACCCGCAGCTGCGGCTTGGCCGCGCCGCCCAGCCGGGTGGCCGAGCCGCCGGCCAGTACCACGGCGGCCCAGGGCGGGAGCTGGTCCATGCCAGCACCGTAGGCGTCGCGCGGTGGGTACCGTCCTCGCCGTGGGACGAGTCACCAGCCGCACCCCGGTGCTGCGCATCCGAGGTGCGCAGCGCACCACCCGTCCGGACGCCGTCGCCGCCGAGGAGCCGCTGGAGATCCGGCTGGACGGCACCCCCCTGGCGGTCACCATGCGGACGCCGGGCGACGACTTCGACCTGGTCCACGGGTTCCTCGCCACCGAGGGCGTCATCGGGGGGCCGGACGACATCGCCGGGCTGCGCTACTGCGACTCGGTGGACGCCGAGGGGCGCAACACCTACAACGTCGTCGACGTCGACCTGGCCCCGGGTGTGCCGGTGCCCGACACCGGCCTGGAGCGGAACTTCTACACGTCCAGCTCCTGCGGGGTCTGCGGCAAGGCGAGCATCGACGCGATCCGCACCAAGACCGCCTACGACGTCGCCGCCGACGCCGTCCGGCTGCCGCTGGAGGTCCTGCTGGCCCTCCCCGACCGGCTGCGGGCCGAGCAGCAGGTGTTCGACAAGACCGGGGGCCTGCACGCGGCGGGCCTGTTCTCGGCCGGCGGCGAGCTGCGCACGCTGCGGGAGGACGTCGGCCGGCACAACGCCGTGGACAAGGTCGTGGGGGCCGGCGTCCGGGAGGGCCGGCTCCCGCTCGCCGGGCAGGTGCTCATGGTGAGCGGCCGGGCCAGCTTCGAGCTCACCCAGAAGGCGGCCATGGCCGGCATCCCGGTGCTGGCAGCGGTGTCGGCGCCGTCGTCGCTGGCGGTGGAGCTGGCGCGCGAGGTCGGCATCACGCTGGTCGGCTTCCTGCGCGGCGACGGCTGCAACGTCTACACGCACACCGAGCGGATCGTCCTGCCCGAGTAGGTCAGTGGTCGCCGCCGCGCAGCTGGCTGACCACGTGGGGGAGCAGCGGGCCCAGGACGGCGAGCCCGTCCTTCACCCCGCCGGTGGAGCCGGGCAGGTTGACGATGAGCGTGCGCGCCGCGGTGCCGGCGAGGCCGCGGGAGAGGACCGCGGTGGGCACTCCGTTGTCGGCGCCGTAGCGGCGGACGGCCTCGGCGAGGCCGGGCGCCTCCCGCTCGAGGACGGCGCGGGTGGCCTCCGGGGTGACGTCGGTGGGGGAGAGGCCGGTGCCGCCGGTGGTGACCACCAGGTCGACGCCGAGGTCGACCGCCGCCCGGAGGACGGCCGCCAGCTCGGCCTCGTCGTCGGGGCGCACGTGCGGCCCCTCGACGGCGAAGCCCAGGTCGCGCAGGCCGGCGGCGAGCGCCTGCCCGCTGCGGTCCTCGTAGACGCCGGCGTAGGCCCGGTTGGAGGCCGTCAGCACCAGCGCCCGGGCGTCGGGAGGCAGCTCGCTCACCGGGTCCACTCCCCGCTCTTGCCGCCGCTCTTGCGGAGCAGCCGCACGTCGGTGATCGACGCCCGCGGGTCGACGGCCTTGACCATGTCGATCATCGTCAGCCCGGCGACGGCGACCGAGGTCAGCGCCTCCATCTCCACGCCGGTGCGGTCGGCGGTGCGTGCGGTGGCGGTGATCTCGACGGCGTCGTCGGTGACCTCGATGTCGACGGTGACGCCGTGCAGCGCGATGGGGTGGCACAGCGGCACGAGGTCCGGCGTCCGCTTCGCCCCGGCGATCCCGGCGATGCGGGCCACGGCGACCGCGTCGCCCTTGGGCACGCCCTTCCCCCGCAGCAGGTCGACCACCTCGGCGCTCACCAGCACCCGGCCGGCCGCGGTGGCCTCCCGGGCGGTGACCGCCTTGGCGCTGACGTCGACCATGCGGGCGGCGCCGCTCTCGTCGACGTGGGTGAGCCGGGCTTCGCTCACTGGAGCGCTCCTTCGATCAGGACGACGTCGACCTCGGCGCCGGCGGGAAGTTCGGTGACGTCCTCCGGGACGACGACCAGGCAGTTGGCGCGGGCCAGGTGCGCCACCAGGTGCGAGCCGGGGCCGCCGACCTGCGACACCACCCCGCTCTCGTAGCGGCCGCGCAGGAACTGGCGGCGTCCGGCGGGCGAGCGCAGCGACCCCGCGAGCCGGGCGGGTACCCGCAGCCGGTCGGGGGAGGCGTGCCCCAGCGCCCGGCGCAGCGCCGGCCGGACGAACACCTCGAAGGACACGAAGGCGCTCACCGGGTTCCCGGGCAGGGTGACGACGGGGACGCCGTCGACCGTGCCGGCGCCCTGCGGCCCGCCGGGCTGCATCGCCACCTTGCCGAACTCCACGGTGCCCAGCGTCCGGAAGGCGTCCTTCACCACCTCGTAGGCGCCGGCGCTCACGCCGCCGCTGGTGATCAGCAGGTCGGCCGTCGCGAGCTCGGCGCGCACGGTGGCCAGGAACTGGTCGACGTCGTCCGGGACGAAGTGCAGCCGGCGGGGGATGCCCCCGGCCTCGTCGACGGCCGCGGCGAGGAGGGCCGAGTTGGACTCGTAGATCTGCCCCGGCTGCAGCTCCTCACCGGGGGCGACCAGCTCGCTGCCGGTGGAGAGGACCAGGACCCGGGGACGGCGCCGCACCGGCAGCTCGGTCACCCCGACGGCGGCGGCCAGGCCGAGCTGGGCGGCGCCCAGCGGCCGGCCGGCGGCGAGCGCGACGGTGCCCGCGGCGATGTCCTCCCCGGCCCGCCGCAGGTGGCTGCCGGCCGGCGGGCTGTCGCGCAGCTCCACCACGTCGGTGCCGCCGTCGGTCAGCTCCACGGGGACGACGACGTCGGCGCCCGGTGGGAGCGGGGCGCCGGTCATGATGCGGTGCACCGTGCCCGCCTCGAGGGGGACGACGTCGGTGCGCCCGGCGGGGATGTCCTCGGCCACCGGCAGGCGGACCGGCGCGCCGGCCGCCCCGCCGACCTCCGACCAGCGGGCGGCGTAGCCGTCCATCGCCGAGTTGTCGAAGCCGGGCAGCGGAACCCGCGCCACCACGTCCCGGGCCAGCACCCGGCCGTGGGCCGCCGCGAGCGGGACCTGCTCCTCGGGCGACGCGGGCAGCAGGGCGTTCACCACCGCCTGGTGTTCCTCGACCGTGCGCACCCGCCCATCCTGGCCGATCGGCCGCCGGGCCACGTCCCCGGCCACCGGTTACTGTCCCCCCGGCACGACGAGGACACGGAGGGCGGAATGGCCGAGATCGACCGGATGCTCGAGGCGAACGAGCAGTGGGCGGAGCGCTTCCCGGGGAGCAGGCCGGTGCGGCCGGCCCGCAAGGTCGCCGTCGTGGCGTGCATGGACTCGCGCATCCCGCTGTTCGGCGTCCTGGGGCTGGAGGTCGGTGACGCGCACGTCATCCGCAACGCCGGCGGCGTCATCACCGAGGACGTCATCCGGTCGCTGACCCTGTCGCAGCACGCGCTCGGCACCCGCGAGATCGTGCTGGTGCACCACACCGAGTGCGGTCTGCAGTCCACCGACGACGTCAGCTTCGCGGACGCGGTCGAGCAGGCCACCGGCCGGCGGCCGCCGTGGGCGGCGCGGACCTTCACCGACGTCGACGCCGACGTGCGGGAGTCCATGCGGCTGATCCGCGACTGCCCGTACCTGCTCTCGCGCGAGGTGCGCGGCACCGTCTACGACGTCGGGACCGGGCGGCTGCGCGAGGTCGTCTGACGGGCGCTGGTATCGTGTCCGGTTGGCGCGTGTGCCGGCTGGTGCCGCGCGTGCAGATCCGTCTCCCGTGCTCGGCGAGGCGATCCCACCAGCCATCCCGACGACGACGGAGGACACGAGCGCCGTGCGCACGTACACCCCCAAGCCCGGTCAGGTCGACCGGGCCTGGCTCGTCATCGACGCCACCGATGTGGTGCTCGGTCGACTGGCCAGCCAGACCGCGCAGCTCCTGCGCGGCAAGCACAAGCCCCAGTACGCCCCGCACGTGGACGTCGGCGACTTCGTCGTCATCGTCAACGCCGGCAAGGTCGCCCTCACCGGGTCGAAGCGGGACGACAAGGTCGCCTACCGCCACTCCGGTCACCCGGGTGGCCTCAAGACCATCAACGTCGGCGACCAGCTGCGCACGCACCCCGACCGCGTCATCGAGCGCGCGATCAAGGGCATGCTGCCGCACAACAGCCTCGGTCGGCAGATGCTCAAGAAGCTCAAGGTCTACGCCGGCCCCGAGCACCCGCACGCTGCGCAGCAGCCCCAGTCCTACGAGATCAAGCAGGTGGCCCAGTGACGAGTGCACTGACCGTGACCGACGCCGAGGGGCGTCCGGTCCAGACCGTCGGCCGGCGCAAGGAAGCCGTCGTCCGCGTGCGGCTGCTGCCCGGCACCGGCCAGTTCAAGCTCAACGGCCGCACCCTCGAGGAGTACTTCCCGAACAAGGTGCACCAGCAGCTCATCCGTGAGCCGTTCGTGACCCTCGAGAAGGCCGAGCAGTACGACGTCGTCGGCCTGCTCAAGGGTGGCGGCGTGACCGGCCAGGCCGGCGCGCTGCGCCTGGCCATCGCCCGCGCCCTCATCGAGGTCGAGGCAGAGGACCGCCCGGCGCTGAAGAAGGCCGGCTTCCTCACCCGCGACCCGCGGGTCAAGGAGCGGAAGAAGTACGGGCTCAAGAAGGCCCGCAAGGCGCCTCAGTACTCCAAGCGCTGACCGGCACGGCTGCGCCGGCCATGGGGGGGAGACTCTTCGGGACCGACGGTGTCCGGGGGCGGGCCAACGCCGACCTCACGCCGGAGCTGGCCCTCTCGGTGGCCCGTGCCGCCGCAGGCGTGCTCGCCGACCGCGACGGGACCTCGCGTCCCGTCGCGGTCGTCGGCCGCGATCCCCGCGCGAGCGGGGAGATGCTCGAGGCCGCGGTCGTCGCAGGCCTCGCGAGCGCGGGGGCCGAGGTGCTCCTCGCCGGGGTGGTCCCGACGCCGGCGCTGGCCTGGCTGACCGGCCGCAGCGATGCCGATCTCGGCATCATGATCTCGGCCAGCCACAACCCGATGCCCGACAACGGCATCAAGCTCTTCAGCCGGGGCGGCCACAAGCTGCCCGACGCGGTCGAGGCCGCCATCGAGCACACCGTCACCACCGGCTCCTCCGACGGGCACCGGCCCACCGGCGCGGCGGTCGGGCGGGTGCGGGCGCTGGCCGACGGCACCGACAGCTACGTCGGGCACCTGCTCTCGACCGTCGACCGGCCGCTCACCGGCCTGTCCGTCGTCGTCGACGCGGCCCACGGCGCGGCCGCGGTCGCGGCGCCGGAGGTCTACCGCCGCGCCGGGGCCACCGTGCACGCCATCGGCTGCGCCCCCGACGGGTGGAACATCAACGACGGGATCGGCTCCACGCACCTGGAGCCCCTGATCGCGGCGGTCCGGGAGCGCGGGGCCGACATCGGCATCGCGCACGACGGCGACGCCGACCGCTGCCTGGCCGTGACCGCCGCCGGGGACGTCGTCGACGGCGACGCCATCCTCGCCGTGTGCGCGCTGGCGCTGCACGAGCGCGGGGCGCTCAAGGCCGACACGGTCGTCGCGACGGTGATGAGCAACCTCGGGTTCCACCACACCATGCGCGACGCCGGCATCGCGGTGCGCACCACGGCGGTCGGCGACCGGTACGTCCTCGAGGCGCTGCGGGCCCAGGACCTGAGCCTCGGTGGCGAGCAGAGCGGCCACCTCGTGTTCCTCGAGCACGCGACCACCGGTGACGGCCTGCTGACCGGGCTCGCACTGCTGTCCCGCATGGCCGAGACCGGCAGGTCGCTGGCCGAGCTGGCCGCGGTCGTGCAGCGGCTGCCCCAGGTGCTGATCAACGTGCCCGTCACCGACCGGCTCGCCGTCGCCGCGAGCGACGAGGTGGCCGCCGCGGTGAACCAGGTGGAGGCCGAGCTCGGCGACTCCGGCCGGGTGCTGCTGCGTCCCTCCGGCACCGAGCAGCTGGTGCGCGTGATGGTCGAGGCGCCGACGCAGGAGCAGGCCGACACCGTCGCCCGGCGGCTGGTCGCCGTCGTCGCGGCCGTGGGCTGACCCGCCCCGACCGACCTCACTCGTCGGGGCCGCCGGAGCCCCGAGCGGACATGTCCGGGGCCCGGCTCCCGGTACTCTCGGTGCAATGTGCGGCATCGTGGGTTACGTCGGTCCTCAGGACGCCGTGGGCGTCGTCCTCGAAGGGCTCCGCCGGCTCGAGTACCGCGGTTACGACTCGGCGGGCATCGCCGTCGTCGCCGCTGGGGAGCTGAGCTCGGCCAAGAAGGCCGGCAAGCTGGCCAACCTGGAGAAGGTGCTGGCCGACTCCCCGCTGCCCCCCGCCACCATCGGCATCGGGCACACCCGGTGGGCCACCCACGGGGGCCCGACCGATCGCAACGCCCACCCGCACGTCTCCGCCGACGGCTCGGTCGCGGTGATCCACAACGGGATCATCGAGAACTTCGCCGCCCTGCGCGCCGAGTGCGAGGCCGACGGGATCGAGTTCACCTCGGAGACCGACACCGAGGTGGTCGCGCACCTGCTGGCCGCCGTCTACGGGACCACGCCGGAGGGGCCGGGCCGACTGGCCGAGGCGATGCGGACGGTCTGCCGGCGGCTGGAGGGCGCCTACACCCTCGTCGCCACGCACACCGCCGAGCCCGACACGCTGGTCGCCGCCCGGCGCAGCAGCCCCCTGGTCGTGGGCGTCGGCGAGACCGCCGACGGCACGGCCGAGTACTTCCTGGGCTCCGACGTCGCGGCCTTCATCGGGCACACCCGCCAGGCCCGCGAGCTCGGGCAGGACCAGGTGGTCGAGCTCGACCGCACCCGGGGCCTGACCGTGACCGGCTTCGACGGCGCGCCCGCCGAGCCCACCGCCTACACGGTCGACTGGGACGCCGCCGCCGCCGAGAAGGGCGGCTACGACTGGTTCATGCTCAAGGAGATCGCCGAGCAGCCGCAGGCCATCGCCGACACCCTCCTGGGCCGGCTCGGCGAGGATGGCGAGCTGGTCCTCGACGAGGTGCGGCTGTCCGACCAGGAGCTGCGCGACATCGACAAGATCTTCGTCGTCTCCTGTGGCACCAGCTACCACGCGGGGCTGATCGCCAAGTACGCGATCGAGCACTGGACGCGGATCCCCGTCGAGGTCGAGGTCGCCAGCGAGTTCCGCTACCGCGACCCGGTGCTCGACCGCTCGACCCTCGTCGTGGTCATCAGCCAGTCCGGGGAGACCATGGACACCCTGATGGCGCTCCGGCACGCCAAGGACCAGAAGGCCCGCGTCCTGGCGATCTGCAACGCCAACGGCTCGACGATCCCCCGCGAGTCCGACGCCGTCCTCTACACCCACGCCGGCCCGGAGATCGCGGTCGCCTCGACCAAGGCGTTCCTGGCGCAGATCGTGGCCTGCTACCTGGTCGGCCTCTTCCTCGCCCAGGTCCGCGGCGTGAAGTACGAGGACGAGATCGCCGCGATCGTCGACGACCTGCGGCAGCTGCCGGACGCGGTGGCGCAGGTGCTGGAGACCATGGAGCCGGTGCGCGAGCTGGCCCGGTCGCTGGCCGACGCCGACACGATCCTGTTCCTGGGCCGCCACGTCGGCTTCCCCGTGGCGCTGGAAGGTGCGCTGAAGCTCAAGGAGCTGGCCTACATCCACGCCGAGGGGTTCGCGGCCGGCGAGCTCAAGCACGGGCCCATCGCGGTCATCGAGGAGGGCACGCCGGTCATCGTGGTGGTCCCGTCCCCGCGCAGCCGGAACTCGGTGCACGGCAAGGTGGTCTCCAACATCCAGGAGGTCCGGGCCCGCGGCGCGCGCACGATCGTGATCGCCGAGGAGGGCGACGACGACGTCGTGCCCTACGCCGACCACCTCGTCCGGGTGCCGCGCACCCCCACGCTGCTCGCCCCGGTGGTCACCACCGTGCCGCTGCAGATCCTGGCCTGCGAGATCGCCGACACCCGCGGGTACGACGTCGACCAGCCGCGGAACCTGGCGAAGTCCGTCACCGTCGAGTAGCCCCGTCGATGATCAGGTGACCTGATCATCCCGGGTCCTGGCTCACCGTCGACGGTGAGCCAGGACCCTGCACGGTGAGCCAGGACGACGGTGGGGCGGCAAACTGGCTCCGTGATCATCGGAGTCGGGATCGACGTGGTGCCGGTGGACCGCTTCGCGGCCTCGCTGGACCGGACGCCGGGGCTGCGGGACCGGCTGTTCACCTCCGGTGAGCAGCGCACCCCGTCGGGGTCCCCGCGCACCGGCGAGTCGCTGGCCGCCCGGTTCGCGGCCAAGGAGGCGCTGGCCAAGGCGCTGGGCGCACCCGGTGACCTGCACTGGCACGACGCCGAGGTGACCGTGGGGGAGCACGGCCGGCCGCACCTGGAGGTGCGGGGCTCGGTGGCCGGGCGGGCGGCCCAGCTGGGGGTCACCGGGTGGCACGTCTCGCTGAGCCACGACGGCGGCATCGCCTCGGCGGTCGTGGTCGCCGAGGGCCTGGCGCGGGAGGCCACGTGACCGGGCCGGCGAGGTCCGGCAGGAGGAGGGCATCGTGATCGGGCTGCACACCGTCGCGGAGGTCCGCGCGGCTGAGGCGCCGCTCCTGGCGGCGCTCCCCGAGGGCGCCCTGATGCAGCGGGCCGCCACCGGGCTGGCCACCGTGTGCCTGCGCCTGCTCGGGCAGGCCTACGGCAGCCGGGTGGTGCTGCTGGTCGGCGCCGGGGGCAACGGGGGCGACGCCCTGCACGCGGGCGCGCGGCTGGCGTCCCGCGGGGCCCGCGTCACCGCCGTCCTGCTCGACCCGGAGCGGGCGCACCCGGCCGGGCTCGCCGCGTTCCGGCGCGCGGGTGGCCGCACCCTCGCCCCGGAGGCGGCCGGCCCGGCGCTGGACCGGGCCGACCTGGTGCTCGACGGGATCGTGGGCATCGGCGGGTCCGGGAGCCTCCGGGCGCCCGCTGCCGCGCTGGTCCAGCGGGCCGCAGCCGGCCCGGCGCTCATGGTGGCCGTGGACGTGCCGAGCGGGGTCGACGCCGACACCGGGGCGGTGGAGGGTGCGGCCTTCCCGGCGACCCAGACCGTCACGTTCGGCGCGGTGAAGCCCGGCCTGGTCGTGGGTGCCGGGCGGGGGTACACCGGCGAGCTGCACCTGGTCGACATCGGCCTCGCGGAGCACCTCCCGGCGGCCTCGACCTCCCAGCTCACCGACGCCGACGCCGCCGCCCGCCTGCCGCTGCCCGACGCCGACGACGACAAGTACTCCCAGGGCGTGGTGGGCGTCGTCGCCGGATCGGCGATCTACCCGGGGGCCGGCGTCCTCTGCACCGGTGCGGCCCTGCGCACCCGTCCCGGGCTCGTGCGCTACGCCGGGACGGCGGCCGACGGCGTCCGCTCGGCCTGGCCCGAGGCGATCGTGACCGACGGCCGGCCCGGGGACGCCGGGCGGGTGCAGGCCTGGGTGGTGGGCCCGGGCATGGGCACCGACGACGACGCCCGCAGCGTCCTCGCCGAGGTCCTGGCGACCGACCTGCCGGTGCTCGTGGACGCCGACGCGCTGACCATGCTCGCCCGCGAGCCGCAGCTGGTCCGCCGCCGCGCCGCGCCGACCGTCCTGACCCCGCACGAGCGGGAGTTCGCCCGGTTCGGGAGCGAGGTGGGGGCCGACCGCCTCGGTGCCGCGCGCGCCCTCGCGGCCGACCTGGGCGCCGTCGTCCTGCTCAAGGGGGAGGCGACCGTGGTCGCCGACCCGGCGGGCACCGCCTTCGTCAACGGCACCGGCACCCCGTGGCTGGCCACCGCCGGCACCGGCGACGTGCTGTCCGGCATCGCCGGCGCGCTGCTGGCCGGCGGGCTGCCGGCGGGGGAGGCCGCCGCGGTGGCCGCGCACGTGCACGGCCGCGCCGGCCAGGCCGCGGCGGCCGCGGGCCCGCTGCTCGCCGGCGACCTGGTGCGGCACCTCCCCGAGGCGATCAGCCGGGTGCGGGGGCAGCGGCCCGGCGGCCTGCCAGACTCGGGACCGTGACGAACGGGACCGGAGCCGAGGTGGTCGTCGACCTGGACGCCATCGCGGCGAACACCGCGGTGCTGCGGGGGCGGGTCGGCCGGCCGCTGATCGCGGTGGTGAAGGCGGACGGCTACGGCCACGGGCTGGTGCCGGCCGCCCGCGCGGCGCTCGCGGGCGGGGCCGACCAGCTCGGCGTCGCCGTCCTGCACGAGGCGCTGGCGCTGCGCGCCGCCGGGATCACCTCGCCGGTGCTCGCCTGGCTGCACGGGCCGGGGGCCGACTACGCCGGGGCGCTGGCCGCCGACGTGGAGGTGTCGGTCAACGCCGGCTGGGCGCTGGCCGAGGTGGTCGCCGCCGCGCGGGCCACCGGCCGCCCGGCCCGGCTGCACCTGTTCCTGGACACCGGGCTCTCGCGCGAGGGGGCGCCGGTGACCGAGTGGCCGGCCCTCGTGGCCGCCGCTGCCCAGGCCCAGGCCGACGGTGACGTCACGGTCGTGGGGCTGTGGAGCCACCTGGCCTACGCCGATGCCCCGATGCACCCCACGATCGGCGCGCAGGTCCGGGTGTTCGAGGAGGGGGTGGCGCTGGCCCGCGCCGCCGGCCTCACCGACGCGCGCCGGCACCTGGCCAACTCGGCGGCCACGATCGCGCTGCCGGACACCTGGTACGACATGGTCCGCCCGGGCGTCGCCGTCTACGGGCTGGACCCGCTCGGGGGGAACGCCGCCGACCACGGCCTCCGGCCGGCGATGACGGTCCGGGCCGACGTCGCCCTGGTCAAGCGGGTGCCGGCGGGGGCGGGGGTGTCCTACGGGCACACGTACGCGACGTCCGCGGAGACTTCGCTGGCGCTGGTGCCGGTGGGGTACGCCGACGGGGTGCCCCGGGCCGGGGGCAACCACGCCCCGGTGCTCGCCGCCGGAGCCGTGCGGACCATCGCCGGGCGGGTGTGCATGGACCAGTTCGTCCTCGACGTCGGCGACGACCTGGTGGCACCCGGCGACCCGGTCGTCCTCTGGGGCCCGGGCGAGCACGGGGAGCCCACCGCCCAGGACTGGGCCGACGCCGTCGGCACCATCCACTACGAGCTGGTCACCCGGATCGGCGGCCGCTTCGCCCGCCGCTACGTCGGCTCGGCGGGGGCGGTCTGATGCGGCGCGAGCGCCCAGCCGCGGGCAAGCACTCCCGCGGGCGCACCGCCGGTGTGCTCGGCGCCGTCGTCGGGCTGGCCGCGGCCGGTACCGCCGCCGGGGTGGCCGTCAGCCGGATCGCCGCCCGGCGGGTGCGCGCGGCCGAGCTGGGGCCGGCCGCGCAGCACGACGAGACCGTGTCGGCCGGTCAGCTGCGCCAGACCGATCCGCTCGGCGGCGAGGGGCGGCCCGCCGACCGGACCGCCCTCGTCCGGGCCGACGACGGCGTGCTGCTGTCGGTGGAGGAGATCGGCCCGCGCGACGCCCCGCTCACCGTCGTCTTCGTCCACGGCTACACCCTGTCGATGGCCTCGTGGGCCTTCCAGCGGCGGTCGCTGGCCGCGGAGCTGGCGACGGAGAACGGGCACCGGCCGCAGGTGCGGCTGGTCTTCTACGACCAGCGCGGCCACGGGTCCTCGGGCCGGGGAGCGGCCGCGAACTCCACCATCGAGCAGCTGGCCGCGGACCTGGCGGCCGTCGTCGCCGCGCGGGCGCCGCGCGGGCCGGTCGTCCTGGTCGGCCACTCCATGGGCGGCATGACGATCATGGGCCTGGCCGCGACGAACCCGGACCTGTTCGGCGGCCGGGTCGTGGGCGCCGCGCTGCTGTCGACGTCCAGCGGCAACCTCGCGGAGCTGACCTTCGGCCTGCCCGAGATGCTGACCCGCGTGCGGGCCGCGGTCCTGCCCGTCGCCGCCTGGACCATGCGGCACCGGCCGGGGTTCGCCGAGCGCACCCGGCGGGTCGCCGCCGAGCTGGTGTCCGCGGTGACCAAGGCGCTGTCGTTCGGCTCGGCCGACGTCGACCCCGCGCTCGTCCGCTACGTCGACGCGATGATCGCCGGCACCCCGGTCGACGTCATCGCCGAGTTCTACCCGGCGCTGGCCGGGCTCGACGAGACCGGGCGGCTGGAGCCGCTGGGCCGGGTGCCCACGCTCGTCCTCACCGGCGACCGGGACACGATGATCCCCAAGGAGCACAGCGACCTGATCGTCGAGCGGCTGCCGTCGACCGGGGAGAACGCCGTCGAGTACGTCGTGGTCCCGGGCTCGGGGCACATGGTGCTCCTGGAGGCGCCGGAGGAGGTCAGCGGCGCGCTCAGCCGGCTGCTGCGCCGGGTCGTCGCGGCGCGGTCGGCGGGCACGCCCGGCTGACCGGCCCCGGCGGCCGTCGGCGGGACGCGGTTAGGGTGCCCGGGTGGCCGCCCCCCGTCCGCCCCGGTTCGACGCCGCCGCCGAGGAGGTGGCCCGCGCCGCCGCGGCCGCCCCGGACTGGCCGGCCCTCGCCGCGGCCGCGCGGCCGTGCGTCGCCTGCCCGGAGCTCGCGGCGGCCCGGCAGCACGTCGTGGTCGGCGACGTGCCGGCCACCGGCCGCCCCCGCTTCGTGCTGGTCGGCGAGGCGCCGGGCGCCACGGAGGACGAGACCGGCCGGCCCTTCGTCGGGAGGTCCGGCGCCCTGCTGGACCAGCTGCTGGCCGAGGCCGGGCTCGACCGCGGGGAGGCGGCCGTGCTGAACGTGGTCAAGTGCCGCCCGCCGGCCAACCGGACGCCGAAGGCGCCGGAGGTGGCCCGCTGCAGCGGGTGGCTGCGCCGGCAGCTGGAGCTGCTCGACGCCCCGGTCGTCGTCGCCCTGGGCCTGTCGTCGGCCAAGTGGTTCCTCGGCCCGCGCACCGTGCTGGCCGGCGTCCGGGGCCGCGCGCACGAGGTCGGCGGCCGGGCTGTCTGGGCCACCTACCACCCGTCGGCGGCCATCCGCTTCGGCCCGAACGGCGCCCCCCGCGCCGGGCTGCTGGCCGACCTGACCGCGGTCGCCGCCTCGCTCGGGGCGGCGGCGTGAAGCGCGAGCACCTGCTGCCCACGCTCGCCGACACGCACGCCCTCGGCCGGGAGCTGGCCGCCGCGGCCCGCCCCGGCGACCTCCTGGTGCTCGTCGGGCCCCTGGGTGCGGGCAAGACCGCCCTCACCCAGGGGATCGGCGCGGGGCTCGGCGTCCGGGAGCCGGTCACCTCGCCCACGTTCGTGATCGCGCGGGTGCACCGGGGCGGGCGGATCCCGCTGGTGCACGTCGACGCCTACCGGCTGGGCGGCGCCGCTGACGTCGACGACCTGGACCTCGACGCCTCGACGGAGGAGTCGGTGACCGTGGTCGAGTGGGGGCAGGGGCTGGTCGAGCAGCTGGCCGAGGAGCACCTCGAGGTGCGCCTGGACCGGCGGGACGACGACGTCCGCACCGCCCTGCTGGTGCCGCACGGCCCCGGTTGGACCGCCCGGCTCGACGTCGGCTGACGCCGCGGCTCAGCCGGCCGCCGACCCGGCGGGGACGTCGGTGTACCGGGCCGTCAGCACCTCCAGCAGGTGCCCGCTCGGTCCGCGGAAGTACATCCGCCGGCCGGAGCCGTCGGGGTTGACCGCACCCACCTCGCCGGGACGGCGCCCCGGCGGATCGGCCTGGTACGGCGTCCCGTCGGCGTCGAAGCGGGCCTGGATGGCGTCGAACCGCTCGTCGGCGACGAGGAAGGCGTAGTGCTGGGGCTCGACCGGCGCCGGGGCGGCGGCGAAGTTCAGCACCAGCTCGTCGTCGAGCTGGACCGACTGGAAGAAGCCGTTCTCCCACGGGGGGCGCAGGTCGAGCAGCTCGACGAACCAGGCGGCGGCGGCGTCGCGGTGCTCGACCAGGACGATCATGTGGTGCAGGGCGGTGGGGCTGGGCATGGGGATCCTTCCGGAGAGGGGACTGCAGGGGCGGGCCGATCGCGCTCGGGCGCGGGCACGGGAGCAGGCCGCGCGGCGGCGCGGCGGGGGAGCACGGCAGCGCGGTGCTCGGACGGGCGGCCCTCTCGGCCGCCCGGAGGTCACCGGAGAGCCGGGACCCTGACTCGCTCGTGGCTCGAGGCCGACCCGGCAGTCACGGCGGCGACGCTAGCGCCCGGTGGGGCCGGGAGCAACGGGCCGCCGCTAGCCTGCCGCCCGTGGAGCGACGGGTGGAGCTGGTCGAGCTGTCGCCGGCGGCGCTGCGGGCGCTGGCCGACGGCGACCTGGCCGCGGCGCAGGCGGCGGCGCCGGTGCCGCTGACCCCCTACCTCGCCGGTGCGGAGTGCCGCTGGGTCTGGCGCATCCGGGCCGAGCAGGTCGTGGCCGATCCGGCCAGCGCCCGCTGGGTCACCCGGGTGGTCCGCGACCCGGAGCGGGAGCTGACGGTCGGCCGGGCCGGGTTCCACGGGCCTCCGGACGCCTCGGGGATGGTCGAGGTCGGCTACTCGATCGATCCGGCGCACCGGCGGCAGGGGTACGCGCGGGCCGCCCTGCGGGCGCTCCTGGCGTGGGCGGCCGACGAGCCGGCGGTCACGACCGTGCGCGCCTCGGTCGCCCCGGCGAACGTCGCCTCCCGGGATCTCGTGCTCGGTGCGGGCTTCGTCGTCGTGGGCGAGCAGATCGACGAGGAGGACGGCCTGGAGATCGTCCACGAGGTGCCGGCGGGCGCTCGCCTACGCTGACCGGTCGTGCTGGTCCTCGCGCTCGACACCGCTACCCCGACGCTCGTCGCCGGGCTGGCCCGCTGGTCGGCCGGCGACGGCGTCACCGTGCTCGCCGAGCGGGCCGTGCCGTCGGGCACGAAGCACGCCGAGCTGCTCACCCCCGCGATCGAGGGCGTGCTCGCCGACGCCGGCCTCGCGATCGGCGCGGTCGAGGCGGTGGTCACCGGCCTCGGGCCGGGGCCGTTCACCGGGCTGCGGGTCGGCGTCGTCACCGCGGCGGCGCTCGCCGACGCCCGCGGCATCCCGGCCGTCGGCGTCTGCTCGCTGGATGCCGTGGGCACCGGCGCACGAACGGTGGTCACCGACGCGCGCCGCAAGGAGACCTACTGGGCCGCCTACGCCACCGACGGGACCCGGGTCGAGGGTCCGGCGGTCGCCCGGCCGGAGGAGCTGGGGCTGCCCGGCCCGTTCACCGGCGACCCGGCCTTCGCCGAGCGGCTCGGCGCGCCGGTCACCCCGGCCGACGTCACCACCGCCGGGCTGCTCCGCGCCGCCGCGCCGCAGCTGGCCGACCCGGGTTCGGCCGCACCGCTGGTGCCGCTGTACCTGCGCCGCCCCGACGCCGTCCCGCCGACGTCGATCAAGCCGGTGACGCGATGACCCGGCCGCGCCCGGCGACGCGGCTGCGCCCGATGGTCCTGGCCGACCTGCCGCGGGTGATGGAGCTCGAGGAGGAGCTCTTCGCCCCCGACACCTGGACGGCCGCGATGTACCGCGACGAGCTGGCGCAGACCGCCACCCGGCACTACCTGGTGGCCGACGACGGCGGCGCCGTCGTCGGGTACGCCGGGCTGATCGCCTACGACGACGAGGCGCACGTGGCCACCATCGGGGTGGCGGCCGCGCGGCAGGGCGAGGGCGTCGGGGCGGCGCTGCTCGACGCGCTGCTGGCCGAGGCAGACCGGCGGCGCAGCCCGGTGGTGCTGCTGGAGGTGCGCGCGGACAACGAGGTCGCGCAGGGGCTGTACCGGCGGCGCGGGTTCGCCGAGGTCGGCCGCCGGCCGAGGTACTACCAGCCCAGCGGCACCGATGCGGTGGTCATGAAGAGGGGGCGGCCGTGAACGAGCCGATCGTGCTGGGGTTCGAGACGTCGTGCGACGAGACGGGCGTGGGCATCGTCCGGGGGCACACGCTGCTCGCCGACGCCCTGGCCACCTCCATGGCGGAGCACGAGCGCTTCGGCGGGGTGGTGCCGGAGATCGCGTCGCGGGCGCACCTGGAGGCCATGGTGCCGACCGTGCACCGGGCGCTCGCCGACGCCGGCATCGCCGCCTCCGACGTCGACGCGGTCGCCGTCACCTCCGGCCCCGGGCTCACCGGCGCCCTCCTGGTCGGCGTCGCGGCGGCCAAGGCCTACGCGCTGGCGCTGGGCAAGCCGCTGTACGGGGTGAACCACCTGGCCGCGCACGTCGCCGTCGACGAGCTGCAGCACGGGCCGCTGGCCGAGCCGTCGATCGCGATGCTCGTCTCCGGGGGCCACAGCTCGCTGCTGCTGGTGCCCGACCTCGCGCAGGAGGTGCAGTCGCTCGGCCGCACGATCGACGACGCGGCGGGGGAGGCGTTCGACAAGGTGGCGCGGGTGCTCGGCCTGCCGTTCCCCGGCGGGCCACCGGTCGACCGCGCCGCCCGCGAGGGCGACGCCCGCGCGATCGCGTTCCCACGCGGGCTGACCGGCCCCCGCGACGCGGCCTACGACTTCTCGTTCTCGGGCCTGAAGACCGCCGTCGCGCGGTGGGTCGAGGCCCGGGAGCGGGCCGGCGAGCCGGTGCCGGTGGCCGACGTGGCGGCCTCGTTCCAGGAGGCGGTCGCCGACGTGCTGACCGCGAAGGCCGTGCGCGCCTGCCGGGACCACGGCGTGGACCACCTGGTGCTCGGCGGGGGGGTGGCGGCCAACTCCCGGCTGCGGGCGCTCGCCGAGGAGCGGTGCGCGGCGGCCGGCATCGTGCTGCGGGTGCCCAGCCCGCGGCTGTGCACCGACAACGGCGCGATGGTCGCCGCACTCGGTTCCCGGCTGGTCGCCGCCGGGGTCGCACCCTCGGCCCCGGACCTGGGCGCGGACAGCTCGCTGCCGATCGACGTCGTCAGCCGGTGACGTGCCCCCGCCTCCGGGAATCCGACCCCTGGCGCCGGGGGAGCTGACGGCGGCGCAGGAGATCGAGCGGGCCGCGGGGCAGGCCTTCGCCGATGTCGGGATGCCGGAGATCGCCGCGGACGACCCGCTGCCGGTCGGCGAGCTCGACCGCTACCGGCGGGCCGGGCTGGCCTGGGTGGTGGTCGACGCGGGGAGCGGGCCGGTGGCCTACCTCCTCGCCGAGCCGGTGGACGGCGCGCTGCACGTCGAGCAGGTGTCGGTGCACCCTGCGGCTGCCGGCCGGGGCGTGGGCCGGGCGCTGCTCGAGCACGCCGCCACGCACGCCGCGTCGGCCGGCCTCGCGGCGCTCACCCTGACCACCTTCGAGGACGTGCCGTGGAACGCGCCCTACTACCGCCGCTACGGGTTCCGCGTCCTGGACGAGCGGGACTGGACGCCGGGTCTGCGGGCGATCCGCGAGCGCGAAGCGGCGCACGGCCTGGACCGGTGGCCGCGGGTGTGCATGCGCCGGGACCTGACCTGGACCGCCGTCAGCCGGTGACGTCGCAGACCAGCGCGGTGGGGGCGCCCGCGACGCGGGTGACGACGACGGTCGCCGTCCCGGAGGCGTCGGTGCGGAGCTGGCGCGCGAGGGTCTCCGGCTCGATCGCCGAGCCGCGCTTCTTCACCACGACCCGGCCGATGCCGCGCTCGCGCAGCAGCGCCCGGAGCTTCTTGAGGTTGAACGGCAGCACCTCGTCGACCCGGTAGGAGCGGACCCAGGGGACGTCGGCGCGGGCGTCGGAGGTGAGGTAGGCGATGGTGGGGTCGACCAGCGTCGCGCCGAGCTCGGCGGCCACCAGCGAGATCAGGCCGGAGCGGATGACCGCGGGGTCGGGCTCGTGCAGCCAGGCGCGCACCGGGCCGGCCGGGGCCGGGCCGGGATCGGCGTCCGCGGTCAGCTCGTGCACCTGCCCGCCGGTGACCACCGTGGCCCGCCGCCAGGTGGTGGCCACCGCCGGCCCCCACAGCAGCGCCTCGACGATCGAGCCGCCGACCGAGACCCACTCGGCCTCGACGCCCTCGGGCACCCGGTCGTGGTCCAGCCCGGGCGCCACCTTGACCACCGACGTCGGCACCCGGTCGAGCAGCGTCACCACCGTCGACCACGGCGGGGACCAGCGGTCGGGGTCCAGCTGACGGCGGCCCCCGGCGCGGCGGGCCGGGTCGAGGACGGCGGCGCCGCACCCGGCCACCTCGCCGCCCCGCGCGGCCGCCACGAGCTCGACGGCGTCGCCGGCCACCACCCAGACGTCGTCGGCGACGCCGAGCGCCTCGACGTTCAGGGCGGTGAGCTCGCGGGCCACCGGGTCGACGTCCACCGCCAGCACCCGGGCCCCGGCGCGGGCGAGGGCGATCGTGTCGGTGCCCGCCGCGCAGCCGAGGTCGGCGACGGAGTCGGCACCGCCGGCCAGCAGGCGGGCCGCGCGGCGGGCGGCGAGCTCCGGGCGGCCGGCCTGCTCGAGCGCGTCGGAGGTGAACAGCAGCCGGTCGGCGTCGGCGCCGAAGGCCGGCCGCGCCTTCTCCCGCTGGCGGGCGATGCCCCACGCCGGCCCGGCCAGGTCCGTGCCGACCTCGGCCCGCAGGCGGGTCAGCGCGGCGACCGCGTCGACCCCGTCGGCCAGCAGCGCCGCCGCGCGGGACAGCGCCGCCGTTCCGTCGGGGGTGGCCAGCGCGCGCAGCTGGCGCACCGTCTCGGCGGTCTGCTCCCCGGGTTCTGCGTCCACCCGCACAGCGTGGCGCACGGGGCGGTCCGGCCTCCGGTCACCCACCCGGGGACCAGGTTGAGCGGCTGGCACTCTCATAGGTAGAGTGCCAAAGCGACACGGGCTGGCGCCCGACCCCCGCGACGGCGGGTGCCCGGATCCCGTGCCACAGCATCAGCACCACCAGCACGTTCCTGCCACAGCCCGTCCGACACCGAAGGGGGCGTCACGACGTGACGACCGCTACCAAGGTCAGCATCAAGCCGCTGGAGGACCGCGTCGTGGTCCAGGCCAACGAGGCCGAGACCACCACCGCATCCGGTCTGGTCATCCCGGACACCGCCAAGGAGAAGCCCCAGGAGGGCACCGTCGTCGCCGTCGGCCCCGGCCGCATCGACGACAACGGCAACCGCGTCCCGCTCGACGTCAACGTCGGCGACGTGGTCATCTACTCGAAGTACGGCGGCACCGAGGTCAAGTACGCCGGCGAGGAGTACCTCGTGCTCTCCGCCCGCGACCTGCTCGCCGTCGTGAGCAAGTGACCCTGCTGGGCCACTAGCTCCACGCAGCTCCACCGACCGCCCCGGGCGACCCGAACTCGGGTTCCGGGGCGGTCGCCTTTTGCCCTGCACTGACTGATCGGAAGAGCCCATGGCCAAGATCATCAAGTTCAACGAGGACGCCCGCCGGGCCCTCGAGCGCGGCGTCGACAAGCTCGCCGACGCGGTCAAGGTGACGATCGGCCCGCGTGGCCGCAACGTCGTCCTCGACAAGAAGTTCGGTGCGCCGACGATCACCAACGACGGTGTCACCATCGCCCGCGAGGTCGACCTCCAGGACCCGTACGAGAACCTCGGCGCCCAGCTGGCGAAGAGCGTCGCCACCAAGACCAACGACGTCGCCGGTGACGGCACCACCACCGCCACGGTGCTCGCCCAGGCCCTCGTGCACGAGGGCATGCGCAACGTCGCCGCCGGGGCCAACCCGATGGCCCTGGGCCGCGGCATGCGGGCCGCCGTCGACGCCGTGCACGCGGCGCTGGACGCGGCCGCCATCCCGGTGGAGAAGCAGGAGGCCATCGCCGAGGTCGCCACGATCTCCGCGCAGGACGCGGAGGTCGGTCAGCTGATCGGCGAGGCGATGGAGCGCGTCGGCAAGGACGGCGTCATCACCGTCGAGGAGAGCAACACCCTCAGCACCGACCTCGACGTCACCGAGGGGGTCCAGTTCGACAAGGGCTACCTCTCGCCGTACTTCGTCACCGACCAGGAGGCGATGGAGGCCGTCCTCGACGACGCCCTCGTGCTGCTGGTCAGCGGCAAGGTCAGCGCGCTGGCCGACCTGCTCCCGCTGCTGGAGAAGGTGCTGTCCACCGGCGCCCGGCCGCTGCTGATCGTCGCCGAGGACGTCGAGGGCGAGGCGCTGTCCACCCTCGTCGTGAACTCCATCCGCAAGACCATCAAGGTCGTCGCGGTGAAGTCGCCGTTCTTCGGTGACCGGCGCACCGCCTTCATGACCGACCTCGCCGTGGTCACCGGCGGCCAGGTGGTCAGCGAGGACGTCGGCCTCAAGCTCGACCAGGTCGGCCCCGAGGTGCTCGGCACCGCCCGCCGGGTCACCGTCACCAAGGACGCCACCACGATCGTCGACGGCGGCGGCACCTCCGAGGGCATCGGCGACCGCGTCGCGCAGATCCGCCGCGAGATCGAGGCGACCGACTCCGACTGGGACCGCGAGAAGCTCCAGGAGCGCCTCGCGAAGCTCGCTGGTGGCATCGGCGTCATCCGGGTCGGCGCCGCCACCGAGGTGGAGCTGAAGGAGCGCAAGCACCGCATCGAGGACGCCATCGCCGCCACCCGCGCCGCGGTGGAGGAGGGCGTGATCCCCGGCGGCGGCGCCGCCCTGGTGCACGCCGCTGCGGCCGTCGACGCGCTCTCGCTGGAGGGCGACGAGCTCACCGGTGCCCGCGCGGTGCGCACGGCGCTGGACGCCCCGGCGGTGCAGATCGCCGAGAACGCCGGCTTCGAGGGTCGCGTCGTGGTCAGCAAGGTGCGCGACCTGGGCCCCGGCCACGGTTTCAACGCCGCGACCGGCGAGTACGGTGACCTCGCCGCGCAGGGCGTCATCGACCCGGTCAAGGTGACCAAGGCCGCGCTCGGCAACGCCGTCTCGATCGCCGCGATGGTGCTCACCACCGACTCGGCCATCGTCGAGGCGCCGGAGGAGGACGACGAGCACGCCGGGGGTGGGCACCACACCCACGGCCACTCGCACGGCCACGGCCACAGCCACTGATGATCAGGTGACCTGATCATCACGGGTCCTGGCTCACTGTCGACGGTGAGCCAGGACCCCGCACGGTGAGCCAGGACGCCGCACCGCGCACGACGAGAGGGCCCGGTCCAGGAGATCCTGGACCGGGCCCTCTCGGCGTTGCTCGGGGTCAGACCCCAGCGGCGACGGCAGCCGGCTCGGCGGCGATCAGCCGGGCCCGCTCCTCCTCGCTCATCCCGCCCCAGACGCCGTACGGCTCACGGACCGCCAGCGCGTGCTTCAGGCACGCCTCGACGACCGGGCAACGCGCGCAGACGGCCTTGGCCGCGGTCTGCCGCCGCGCCCGGGCCGGACCGCGCTCGCCGTCGGGGTGGAAGAAGAGGGACGTGTTCTCGCCACGGCAGGCGCCGTGGAGCTGCCAGTCCCAGACCTCGGCGACGGGCGTCGGGAGTCTGCGGATGTCGGCCATGTCTCCTCCAGGACTCGATCGAGCCGGAGGGGGCTGTCCGGCTGCAAGGGGCCGGTGCCCTCGCCGTCCCAAGGTCAAACCCGGCCGATTCGCAACTTTTTACCGCTGTGCACTCGGTCACTCCCGCCCGGAGGCGCTCACCCCCCGGGGTGAGGGCGTCTGTCGGACCGCTCCGCAGTCGATCACTGTGGCTCCAGGTCGCGCTGTCGTCCGGCAGGGGGAGAACTCCGGATGCACCGCCTGACCTGCGCAGAGGTGGGGAGCCCGACCAGGGCTCCCCGCCCGAGCGGCACCCGGTCGGGCACTCCCGGCCGGTGGGGGGACCGGCGTCGGCCGGGAACAGCGAGGAGCAGGTGTGATCGACGACAGGATGCGTGCACCCGTGCACGGCGCGACCGTGTGGGTGTACGACGAGCGGCGACGGGTCCGTGACGACGTCGCCTCGCGGTTGGTCGCCCTGCCCTTCGTCGGCCGGGTGGAGGTCATCGGGGACGGCCAGTCGCTGCTGTCCCGCCTGGCGACCCGCACTCCCGACGTGCTCGTCGTCGGGACCCAGCGGGCGGTGGACACCGGCCTGACGGCCGCCACCCAGGCGCTGCGGGCCCACCCGGGCCTGCCGGTCCTGGTGCTCGGTGCCCCCGACGACGCGGAGAGCGTGCGCGCCGCCGTCGCCTTCGGCGCCCGCGGGTACCTGCGGTGGGACGCCACGGCGATCGAGATGGGGCTCGGGCTGTCCCGGGCGGGCCTGCGGGCCGACGGCCGGATCCCGGTGCAGGCGGCGGCCGCGCCGGCCCCCGCGTGGAGCGGCGCCGCCCCGCTGGCCGGCTCGGCGCCCACCACGGTGCGCTCGACCGTCCGCGACGCCCCTCCGGCGCCCGCGCTGTCGATGCGCGAGATGCAGGTCCTCACCGGCATGAGCCAGGGCAAGAGCAACGCCCAGATCGGCCGTGAGCTCTACCTGTCCGAGGACACCATCAAGACCCACGCCCGGCGGCTGTTCCGCAAGCTGGGCGCCAAGGACCGCGCCGAGGCGGTGGCCACCGGCTTCCGCCGCGGCATCATGACCTGACACCGTGACATTGCGATCCTCCGGATCGCACCGCGGCCAGGAGCCGTTCCCCGGCGGCGGCGAGCGCGTCCGTCATGCCTGCGCGGGAGCCTTTGGGCCCCCCTCGGCCTGACCAGGCTGGCACTCGGCACTGAGATGCGCATGGTGGCGGTTATCCGATCCGGATAACCGCCACCATGCGCATATGGGCGGCCCACCGCCCGCCTGGTCGGGCCGAGTGGGCCCCGGAGGGGTTCGTGCAGGGACGACGGTGGGGCTCAGCTCACCTGGGGGACGGCGCGTGGCTGCGGGGGTCTGGTCGGGCCGAGTGGGCCCGGAGGGTCCGCGCAGGCACGACGGACGCGCTCGGCTCTGAGGGGTACGGCGCGTGGCTGCGGGGGTCTGGTCGGGCCGAGTGGGCCCGGAGGGTCCGCGCAGGCACGACGGACGCGCTCGGCTCTGAGGGGTACGGCACGTGGCCGCGGTGTCGTCCGGAGGACGACGATGTGCACAGCTCAGTCGTCGCGGGCGTGCCGGCCGGTGCGCCGGCCGCTGGGCTCGTCCTGCTCCGCGAGGGCGGCGACGCCGTCGGCGTAGCCGCTGGCGTAGTCCCAGCTGACGTAGTCGTCGGGGTCGGGCTCGAAGGGCGGCTCGTGCCGGCCGGTCTGGCCCTCGTCGAGCAGCTGCCGGAGGTTGGCCTGCATCAGCGCCCAGTCGACGTGGTGCTCCTCCTCGCAGTCGGGGCAGTCGACGACGATGCCCTTGATGCCGGCGGGCTCGAGCAGCGTGCGGAAGACCTCGAGCTCGGCGAGGTCGTCGAGGACCCCCGCCCGCTCCTCCATGGTGAGCGGTGGGGGGCCGGGGGAATCGGCCGAGCCGAAGTCCGGTCCGAAGGCGTCGTCGAACGGAGACACGGGCCCACGGTAGCCGCCGGACGGGCGGAACACCGAGCCCTCGGCACCGCCGCCTACGATCGGGGCTGGTCCCGCGCGTCCGCGAGGTGCGCGCAGGCCGGTGTCCGACCCGATTCGCCCCGAAGGGTGGCCGCGCACATGCAGCCCGACTCCGTGCCCGAGCTGCCGGCGAAGTTCGCCCGCCTCGGGCTCACCTACGACGACGTCCTGCTCGTCCCGGGGGCGTCCGACGTCGTCCCGGCCGAGGTCGACACGAGCAGCCGGGTGACCCGGCGGATCACGCTGGCCGTGCCGCTGCTGTCCAGCGCGATGGACACCGTGACCGAGGCCCGCATGGCGATCGCCATGGCGCGGGTCGGTGGCATGGGGGTGCTGCACCGCAACCTCTCCGCCGAGGAGCAGGCCGGCCAGGCCGACCTGGTGAAGCGGTCGGAGGCCGGCATGGTCACCAACCCGGTCACCTGCTCCCCGGACAACACCCTCGCGGAGGTCGACGCGCTCTCGGCGCGGTACCGGATCTCCGGCGCCCCGGTCGTCGACGCCGAGGGCGTCCTGCTGGGCATCGTCACCAACCGGGACATGCGGTTCGAGACCGACATGAACCGGCTGGTGCGCGACGTCATGACGCCGATGCCGCTGATCACCGCCCCCGTGGGCGTGGACGCGGACACCGCCCTGCAGCTGCTCTCCAAGCACAAGGTCGAGAAGCTGCCGCTGGTCGACGCGGCCGGGCGGCTGCGCGGGCTGATCACGGTCAAGGACTTCGTCAAGCGCGACCAGTTCCCGCTCTCCACCAAGGACGCCGACGGCCGGCTCGTGGTCGGCGCCGCGCTCGGTGTCGGCGAGGACGCCTACAAGCGGGCCGGGCTGCTGGTCGACGCCGGGGTCGACGTGCTCGTCGTCGACACCGCGCACGGCCACCAGCGCGCGGTGCTGGAGATGGTCGCCCGCGTCAAGAAGGACTTCGGCGGGGAGCAGGGCGTGGAGGTGGTCGGCGGCAACGTCGCCACCCGCGACGGCGCGCAGGCGCTCGTGGACGCCGGGGTCGACGCGGTGAAGGTCGGCGTCGGCCCGGGCTCGATCTGCACCACGCGGGTGGTGGCGGGCGTGGGCGTGCCCCAGGTCAGCGCCATCTACGAGGCCTGGCTCGCGGCCGGCCCGGCCGGCGTGCCGGTCATCGCCGACGGCGGTCTGCAGTACTCCGGTGACATCGCCAAGGCCATGGTCGCGGGCGCCGACACGGTGATGATCGGCGGGCTGTTCGCCGGGGTCGAGGAGGCCCCGGGCGAGCTGGTGTTCATGAACGGCAAGCAGTACAAGACCTACCGCGGGATGGGCTCGCTGGGCGCCATGCAGAAGCGTGGCAACCAGTCGTTCAGCCGCGACCGGTACTTCGCCGACGACGTGCTCTCCGACGACAAGCTCGTCCCCGAGGGCATCGAGGGCCAGGTGCCCTACCGCGGGGCGCTGTCCGGGGTCGCCCACCAGCTGGTCGGCGGCCTGCGCGCCTCCATGGGCTACGCCGGTGCGGCGACGATCTCCGACCTCAAGGAGCGCGGCCAGCTCACCCGCATCACCTCGGCGGGCTTGGTCGAGAGCCACCCGCACGACATCCAGATGACCGTCGAAGCCCCCAACTACCGAGGTCGCTGACACCGATGAGCGCACGCGACACCGTCGAGATCGGCCTCAACCGCTTCGCGCGGCGGGGGTACGACCTGGACGAGATCTCGATCGTCCCGTCCCGCCGGACCCGCGACGTCGACGACGTCTCCACCGCCTGGCAGATCGACGCCTTCCGGTTCGACATCCCGCTGATCACCAGCGCCAGCGACGCCGTCGTCAGCCCGGCGACGGCGATCGCCGTCGGGCAGGCCGGTGGTCTGGGGGTGCTCAACGGCGAGGGGCTGTGGACCCGCTACGACGACCCGGCACCGCAGTACCGCCGGATCGCCGAGGCGGCCGCGGCCGGCGCCCCGCCGGTGGCGGTGCTGCAGGAGGTCTACGCCGAGCCGGTGAAGACCGACCTGATCGCCGCGCGGATCAAGGAGATGAGCAGCGGCGGGGTCACCACCGCGATCCGGATCTCCCCGCAGCACACCGAGCAGCTGGCCCCCGCGGCCCTGGCGGCCGGGGTCGACCTGCTGGTCATCCAGGGCACGATCGTCTCCGCCGAGCACGTGACCACCCAGGGCGACGCGCTCAACCTCAAGGAGTTCATCGCCGACCTCGACGTCCCGGTGATCGTGGGCGGCGCGGCGAACTACACCACCGCGCTGCACCTCATGCGCACCGGCGCCGCCGGCGTCATCGTCGGCGTGGGCGCGGACACCTACTCGACGACGGACTCGGTCATGGGCATCCGGGTCCCGCTGGCCAGCGCGATCGCCGACGCCGCCGCGGCCCGCCGCGACTACCTCGACGAGACCGGCGGCCGGTACGTGCACGTCATCGCCAACGGCCGGATCGAGACCAGCGGCGCGATCGCCCGGGCGCTGGCCTGCGGCGCCGACGCCGTGCAGCTGGGGGAGCCGCTGCGCGCGGCGGCGGAGGCGCCCGGCGGCGGGGTGTGGTGGGACTCGGTGGCCGCGCACCCGCGACTGCCCCGCGGCGGCACCTCGGCGGCCGTGGAGCCGACCGGCTCGCTGGCCGACGTCCTGCACGGCGAGGCGCGCTCCGCCGACGGGCGCACCAACCTCTTCGGCGCCCTGGCCCGCACCATGGCCAAGACCGGGTACCGGGACCTCAAGGAGTTCCAGCGGGTCGACCTGGTCATCGGCGGCTACCACCCCGTGAGCAGCGATCCCTCGACCGACGGCCGGGCGGGCTGAGGAGTGGACTTCCCGACCGTCCTCGTCGTCGACTTCGGTGCCCAGTACGCGCAGCTGATCGCCCGGCGCATCCGCGAGGCGGGGGTGTACTCGGAGATCGTCTCCTCCGAGGTGCCCGCGGAGGAGATCGTCGCCCGCCGGCCGGCCGCGATCGTCCTGTCCGGCGGCCCGTCCAGCGTGTACGCCCCGGAGGCCCCGAAGGTCGACCCGACCCTGTTCGAGTCCGGGGTCCCCGCCTTCGGCATCTGCTACGGCTTCCAGGCAATGGCCGCCTCCCTCGGCGGCACGGTCGCCCGGACCGGTGACCGGGAGTACGGCGGCACCCCGCTGACCGTCACCACCGAGGGTCGGCTGTTCGGCGACCTGCCGATCCAGCAGGACGTCTGGATGAGCCACGGGGACGCCGTCAGCGCCGCACCTCCCGGGTTCACCGTCACGGCCACCTCCATCGGCGCCCCCGTGGCCGCCTTCGAGGACGTGGACCGCAGGCTGGCCGGCGTCCAGTTCCACCCCGAGGTGCGGCACACCGCGCACGGGCAGACGGTGCTCGAGCACTTCCTGTTCGACATCGCCGGGCTCGAGCCCACCTGGACGATGGCCAACGTCGTCGAGGAGCAGGTCGAGCGGATCCGCGAGCAGGTCGGCGAGGGCCGCGCGCTGTGCGCGCTGTCCGGCGGCGTGGACTCCGCGGTCGCCGCGGCGCTGGTGCAGCGGGCGATCGGCGACCGGCTCACCTGCGTCTACGTCGACCACGGGCTGATGCGCGAGGGCGAGACCGAGCAGATCGAGCGGGACTTCGTCGCCGTCACCGGGGTGGACCTCCGGGTGGTCGACGCCCGCGACCAGTTCCTCGGTGCGCTGGCCGGGGTCGCCGACCCCGAGGAGAAGCGGAAGATCATCGGCCGCGAGTTCATCCGCGTCTTCGAGCAGGCCGCGCTCGACGTCGTGGGCGATGCCAAGGAGCACGGCGACACCGTCGACTTCCTCGTGCAGGGCACGCTCTACCCCGACGTCGTCGAGTCCGGCGGCGGCAGCGGGACGGCGAACATCAAGAGCCACCACAACGTCGGCGGGCTGCCGGAGGACCTGCAGTTCACCCTGGTCGAGCCGCTGCGGACCCTGTTCAAGGACGAGGTCCGCGAGGTCGGCCTGCAGCTCGGGCTACCCGAGGCCATGGTCTGGCGGCAGCCGTTCCCGGGCCCGGGGCTCGGCATCCGCATCGTCGGCGAGGTGACCCAGGAGCGGCTGTACGTCCTCCGCAAGGCCGACGCGATCGTCCGGGCCGAGCTCACCGCGGCGAAGCTCGACCGCGAGATCTGGCAGTGCCCGGTCGTGCTGCTGGCCGACGTCCGCTCGGTCGGCGTCCAGGGCGACGGGCGCACCTACGGCCACCCGGTCGTGCTGCGCCCGGTGTCCAGCGAGGACGCCATGACCGCCGACTGGACCCGGCTGCCGTACGACGTCCTGGCGAGGATCTCCACCCGGATCACCAACGAGGTCGAGGAGATCAACCGGGTCACCCTCGACGTCACGAGCAAGCCGCCGGGCACCATCGAATGGGAATGAGGGCACCGTCGCCGCTCAGCCCTCGCTGACTCCCGGGGGCCCTGGGACGCCAGCAGCGCCCGCACGTCTCGTCATGGGCACGGCCACCGCGTGCGCGTCGGCCGGCGGCGTGCCGAACGCCTCGGGAGGGCGCCCGGGGGCCGCCTCGGTCGTGAGGTCCGCCGCCTCGATGCGGTCCCAGCGGAACCACCGCGGGGCGTCGCGCAGCCGGCACCAGCCGACCAGGTACCAGCGGTCGCCGGTGCGGGCCAGCAGGTGCGGCTCCACGCGCCGGCGGGACACGGTCCCGCTGTCGTCCCGGTAGCGGAGGGCGACCACGCGCTGCCGGAGCAGCGCTTCCTCGACGACGGACGCCGGACCCGGCCGCTGTGCGCCGCCGCGCACCCAGACCCGGCCACCGAGGTCCCGGGCCGTCGCCCGGGCGCCGGGCCCCATGACGTCGAGGAGCTTCTCCAGCGCGGCCCGCCCGTCCGCGGCGAACGGGGCCTCCGTCGCACCGGCGAGAGCGACGGCCAGCGCCACCGCCTGCCCGGGCGTCAGGTTGACCGGCGGCAGGGTCGCCGCGGCGTCGAGCACGTAGCCACCCCCGGGCCCGGCCGTCGCCCAGATCGGCAGACCCGCCTGCTGCAGCGCGGCCACGTCTCGCTTGATCGTGCGGGGGGAGACCTCCAGCCAGTCGGCCAGCCGCTGGGCCGTCCGCCCCCGCGCTCCGGCCCGGCGCAGCTCCTCCGAGACGGCGTGCATCCGGTCGGTCCGGTTCATGCCGGAGATCGTCGCAGCAACGGTGACAGGACGGTGTCACCAGGTGCCCGGCACGGTGACCCCATGGCTTCCATCGCGATCTTCCACTCCGTGCTCGGCGTGCGGCCGGGCATCACCGACGCCGCGGACCGGCTGCGCGCGGCCGGGCACGAGGTGCTCGTCGTCGACCAGTACGACGGGCGGGTCTTCGACGACTACGGCGAGGCGGGTGCGCACGTGGAGCGCGTCGGCTTTCCCGCGCTCATGGCCCGCGCGGTCGAGGGGGTCCGCGACCTGCCCGACGGCTTCCTCGCCGCGGGCTTCTCCAACGGCGCCGGCATGGCCGAGCACGTGGCGACGCAGCGGCGCTGCGGCGGGCTGCTGCTGTTCTCCGGTGCGCTGCCGCTGTCGGTGCTGGGGGTGGAGCGCTGGCCGGACGGCGTCCCCGCCCAGCTCCACCACACCGTGGGCGATCCGCTCCGGCAGCAGCAGTGGGTGGACTCGGTGGTTGCGGACGCCCGGCGCGCGGGCGTCGAGATCGAGGTCCACGACTACCCGGGCACCGGCCACCTGTTCACCGACCCGAGCCTGCCCGCGGAGCACGACCCGGCGGCCACCGAGCTGCTCTGGGAGCGGGTGCTCGGGTTCTGCGCCCGCGTGTCCGACTGACCGTTCCGGGGTGACCGGCGCGGCACCGGGCTCGCCGCGCGGAATGCCGGTGATCATGATGAGGTCGACGACGGCCATGCCGTCGACGACCCGGGAGAACGAGTGACCAGCGCGGCATGGCCGTTCCTGCCGAGCGTGCTCGCGCTGGTCGCGATGGCCGTCGTCATCGTGCTGGCCGGGGTCCGGCTGACCAGGGTCGCCGACACCCTCGCCGAGCGCACCGGTCTCGGTGACGCGATCGGCGGCGCGCTGCTGCTCGGGGCGGTGACCTCGCTGCCGGGGAACGTCACCGTGCTCACCGGCGCCCTGGAGGGCGACGCCGGGTTCGCCCTCTCCAACCCGGTCGGGGGGATCGCGCTCCAGACGGTGTGGCTGGCGATCGCCGACCTGCTCTACCGCCGGGTCAACCTGGAGCACGCGGCGGCGTCGCTGCAGAACGTGCTGCAGTCGGTGCTGCTCATCGCGATGCTCGCGGTGCCGGTGGTCGCGTACGCCACGCCGGACCTCCGGCTCGGCTGGATCCACCCCATGACGCTGCTGATCCCGTTGCTCTACGCCTACGGGCTGACGCTGCTCCGGCGGATGCAGCGCCAGCCGATGTGGCAGCCGGTCCGCACCGACCAGACGGCGGACGACGACGGCAACGGCAACGGCAACGGGAACGGCGACGGCGACGGCGACGGCGACGGCGACGGCAACGGGAACGGCGACGGGGACGGGGACGGCGACGGGGACGGGGACGGCGACGACCGCTCCACCGCCCGGTTGTGGGGCCTGCTCGCGGTGCTCGGGCTGGTCACCGGCGCCGCCGGCTGGGTCGTGGGCCGGGCCGGGCTGAGCGTGATCCAGCAGACCGGGCTGGAGAGCGGCGTCGTGGGCTTCACCCTGACCACGGCGATCAGCTCGCTGCCCGAGCTGGTCGTGCTGCTGACCGCGGTGCGGATGGGTCAGCTGACCCTCGGCGTCGGCAACATCGTGGGCGGGAACGTCTACGACATCCTGATGATCGCGGTGGCCGACGTCAGCTACCTGGAGGGGCCGATCTACCGGGACGCCGGCCCGACCAGCCTGGTCCTCGTCGGTGGCACGCTCGTCATGACCGCGGTGCTCGCCGCCGGGCTGCTCATGCGGGACCGGAAGTGGATCGGCTTCGAGGGGGTCTCCATCCCGCTGGTCTACGTGGGCACCGTCGCCCTCGCCGTGGTGGGGTGACGCGACGAGGGCCCGGGAGCGGCTGCTCCCGGGCCCTCGGCCGTCCGTCCCTCGTGATCGGTCAGGCGCGGTTACGTGTCTTCCGCAGCTCCTTCACCAGCAGGGCGACGCCCGCGCCGATCAGCACCACCCACAGCACGCCGCCGTCGTCCAGCAGGCCCAGCGAGAGGTCGAGGCCGGTCATCGTCGCCAGCGCCAGGGCGATGAAGAGCAGCCCGGGCACCAGCGCCACCAGGTCGACCTTCCGCCGCGGCTCCGGCCGGGGCAGGTCCTCGGTCTCCAGCGGCGCGACCATCTGCCACTGCTGCTCCTGCCAGGCCGTCGGCGTGGTCGGGAACTCGCTGTAGTCAGCCACGGGACACCTCCACGTCTCCGATGCCGCTGTTGATCTCGAGCTCGAACTCGGGCTCACCGTCGTCGGTCCACGCGGCCGACCCGCTGCCCGGGTGGAAGTCGGAGCCGGACCCGGTCGCCCCGAAGACCTCCGTCTCGCCCACGCCCTGGTCCACCTGGATCTGCGCGTCGGCGGAGCGCGGCAGGATCACCTCGACGTCGCCGATCCCGTGCTCGATCCGGACGTCCAGCGCGTCGGTGAGGTCCGCCATGGGCACGTCGGAGAGGTCGACGGTGAGGTCACCGACGCCGCCCTCGTAGACCTCCTGCACGGCGGCGACCGTGCGCGGGGAGAAGGTCCGGTCGCCCACGCCGCCGTCGACCGACGGCGTCGCCGAGGCGATCGCCAGTGCCAGGGACAGGACGACGCCCAGGGCGACCAGGCCGCCGCGCGCGGTGCGGCCCGGCAGGAACGCCGCCGCGACCAGCCCGGCGCCGACCACCAGGACGGCGGTGCCGAGGTAGCCGGTGGCTTCGACGTCCCAGCCGGTGAGCCGGCTGACCAGCGCGAGGAAGCCCACCGCGATGAGCAGCCCGGCGACCGTCAGGCCGGGGATGGGGGAGCGCGGACCGGTGGGCTCGCGCCGCCGGGCGGCGGGCGCCGGCTGCCCGGGAGCCGGCGCGGCGCCCTCGGGTCCGGCCGGCATGAGCAGCCACAGCAGCAGGTACACCAGCAGGCCGGTGCCCGCGGCGATGGTCAGGGCGACGAAGCCGACGCGCCAGAGGAGGGCGTCGATGCCGGTGTACTCGGCGAGGCCGCCGTTGACACCGCCGATGACCTTGTCGGTGCGGCTGCGCCGCAGCTGCGGGCGGGCCGGTGGCGGCTGCCACCCGGGCGGCTCGGCCGCGGGGGTGGTCGGGGGGAGGGGGGACGTCATGCCATGGAGCCTGCCGACCGCCGGGCCCGGTGACCATCAGGGAACCCCCGGAGCCGACCCTGGTTCCTCTTCCGGGGTGATTCCCCGTGTCGGCCGGCGGCCCGCCGGTGCGACGATCATCCCGTGACCACGACCTCCGGAGCGACGCCGCGGCCCCCGCTGGCGCGCCCGCGCGAGGGCCGGGTCATCGCCGGGGTGGCCGCCGGCACGGCGGCGCACCTGCGGCAGGACCCGCTGGTCGTCCGGGTGGCGGTCGTCCTGCTCGCCACCACCGGGCTGGGGATCATCGCCTACGCCCTGCTCTGGATGACCATGCCGGTCGCCGCACCGGGCGAAGAAGCGCCGGTCAGCCGCGGCTGGCGGCCCACCGGTGCCGTGCAGTGGATCGCACTGGTCGTGCTCGGCGGCATCGCCGTCAGCCTGATCGGCCAGCTCACGCAGTGGACCAGCAGCGACGTCGTCCTGCCGCTGGTCCTGCTGGCCGGTGGGCTCACCGTCATCTGGCGCCAGCTGGACACCGACCGCACCCTCGCCGTGCCCGCCGCGCGCTGGGTCCTGGCCGGGGGCGTCCTGGTCGTGGGCGCCGGGCTGTTCCTGCTGCTGGCCACCACCGGGCAGCTGGCCAACGCCCGCAACGGTTTCGCGGCCACGCTGCTCATCCTCACCGGGGTGGTGCTCGCGACCGCGCCGCTGTGGCGCCGGCTGCTGGACTCCCGGGCCGAGGAGCGCGCGGCCCGGATCCGCTCCGAGGAGCGGGCCGCCGTCGCGGCGCACCTGCACGACTCGGTGCTGCAGACCCTGGCCCTCATCCAGCGCAACGCCGACGAGCCCCAGGCGGTCAGCCGGCTCGCCCGCGGTCAGGAGCGGGAACTGCGGGCCTGGCTCTACGACCCGGTCGCGGTGCGCGAGGGCGGCACCTGGGCGGGGCTGGTGGCCGGCATGGTCGCCGAGGTGGAGGCCGACCACGCGTTCACCGTCGACCCGGTCGTCGTCGGGGACGCCCCGGTCGACGACGCGCTCGCCGCCCTCGGGGCGGCCACGCGCGAGGCGCTGGTGAACGCCGCGAAGCACTCGGGCGTGGGCAGCGCCGACCTGTACACCGAGGTGACCCCGGAGCAGGTGTCGGTCTTCGTCCGCGACCGGGGGAACGGGTTCGATTTGGACGCGGTGCCCGACGACCGCCGCGGGCTGCGGGACTCGGTGCGCGGCCGGCTCGTCCGGCTGGGGGGCACCGCGGGCGTCCGGTCGACGCCGGGTGAGGGCACCGAGGTGGAGCTGTGCCTGCCCATGAAGGCCGTGGGCGGGCAGCGGCGCGAGCGCGTGAGCGATGCGGGGGGCGCCGTGAGCGGACAGGGGCGTGAGCATCGCAGCGAGGAACGAGCGAGGAGCGGAGCGCCCCGCGGGAGCGAACCGAGGAGCACGGCATGAGTCCGCGGGTGTTCGTGGTCGACGACCACGCCATGGTGCGCACCGGGGTGCGCGCGGAGCTGGGGGATGCGGTCACCTTCGTCGGGGAGGCGGCCGACGTCCCCACCGCCATCGAGGGGATTCGCGCGGCGCGGCCCGACGTCGTCCTGCTCGACGTGCACCTGCCCGGCGGTGACGGGCGGGCGGTGCTCGAGGCGCTGCGCGGTGAGCTGCCCGACGTGCGGTGGCTGGCGCTGTCGGTGTCGGACGCCGCCGAGGACGTCATCGCCGTCATCCGCGCCGGCGCCCGCGGCTACGTCACCAAAACCATCTCCGGCCCCGACCTGCTCGACGCCGTCCGGCGGGTGGCCGACGGCGACGTCGTCTTCAGCCCCCGGCTGGCCGGCTTCGTGCTCGACGCGTTCGCCGCCGGGGGAGCCTCCGGGGGAGCGGCCGCCCCCCAGCCCGAGGAGCAGGCCACCGACCCCGGGCTGGACCTGCTCAGCGCCCGCGAGCGCGAGGTCATGCAGCTCCTGGCCCGCGGCTACACCTACCGGGAGATCGGCTCCCGGCTGTTCATCTCGGTGAAGACGGTGGAGTCGCACGCGTCGAACGTGCTGCGCAAGCTGCAGCTGTCCAACCGCAACGAGCTCACCCGCTGGGCGGCGACCAACCGGCTGCTCTGACGAGTGGCCCCTCCGGCCCCCCGGTATGAGCATGTGGGCGGGACCACGGGGAGCCCGTCCGCCGGGCCCGGGGGAAGGAGCCCGCCATGCTGCGCACGCTCGCGCGTCCGCTGGTCGCCGGCGTGGAGAGGTACCTGCCGGGAGCATTCGTCTTCGCGGTCGTCCTGACCGTCATCGTCGCCGTCCTGGCGCTGGTGTTCGGGGACATCGGCCCGGTCGAGCTGGTGCGCGCCTGGGGCGACGGCCTGGCCGGGCTGCTGGCCTTCATGACGCAGGTGGCCCTGGTTCTCCTGCTCGGCTACACGCTGGCGCTGACCAAGCCGGTCAAGGCGGGGCTGACCCGGATCGCCGACGTGCCCAAGAGCCCCCGGGCGGCCTACGCGTTCGTCGCCTTCGTGTCCGCCGTCGCCTCCCTGATCAGCTTCGGCCTCGGGCTGGTGGTCGGCGGGGTCATCGCCCTGGAGGTGGGCCGGGCGGCCCGTCGCCGCGGCACGCAGCTGCACTACCCGCTGCTGGTCGCCAGCGCCTACTCCGGCTTCGCCGTCTGGCACATGGGCTACAGCGCCACCGGGCCGCTGGCCGCGGCGACCCCGGGCAGCTTCGTGGAGGAGGCGATCGGCCGCACCATCCCGATCAGCGAGACGGTCTACTCGCCGTGGAACCTCATCGCGATCCTCGTCGCCGTCGCGGCGATCGTCGGCACGGTGGTGCTGCTGGCACCCAAGGGCACGGACCGCATCGTCGAGCTGCCCGAGCGGATGGGGACCGAGGAGCCCGACATCGCGCTGACCACCCCGGGCACCCCGGCCGAGCGGATGGAGGCCTCGCGCCTGGTCACCCTCGTCCCCGGCGTCGCCCTGCTGGTCTACCTCGCGGTCTACTTCGCGCAGGAGGGCTTCGACCTGACCCTCGACATCGTCAACTGGTCGTTCCTCGCCGCCATCCTGCTGATCGTGCGCAGCCCGGCGGAGCTGGCCGAGCTCGTCGGCGGTGCGGTCCGCACGGTCGGCGAGGTGCTGCTCCAGTACCCGCTCTACGCCGGGATCATCGGGATGATGACCGCCTCCGGGCTGGCGGCGCAGCTCAGCGGGTGGTTCTCCGACGTCGCCAGCCCCGGGACCCTCGGGTTGCTCGCCTTCCTCTCGGCCGGCCTGCTCAACCTGTTCGTGCCCAGCGGCGGCGGCCAGTTCGCCGTCCAGGCGCCGATCTTCCTCGACGCCGCCGACTCCCTCGGCGTCGATCCCGCCGTCATCACCATGGCGATCGCCTACGGCGACCAGTGGACGAACATGATCCAGCCGTTCTGGGCCCTGCCGCTGCTGGCAGTGGCCGGCCTCGGCGTCCGCGACATCTTCGGGTTCACCGCGATCACCTGCCTGATCACCGGCCTCGTCTTCGGCGGCACCCTGCTGGTGCTGGGCGCCGGGTGAGCCCGGCCGGTGCGGGCACCGGCCGGGCCCGCACCGTCAGCGGAAGTGGCTCTTCGGGATGACCCCGTGGACGCCGACGGTGCGGTCGACGACCTGGGAGACCTCGAAGTCGACGGCGGCCGACAGGTAGGCGTAGGCGACGGCGCGGTCCATGCCCAGGTCGTTCTGGAGGAAGTCCAGGGCGTTGACGACGGCGCGCCGGTTGGCGATGTCGAGGTCGCTGAGCTGGCCGTTCCGGGCACCGTCGGGGTCGGACATCCCGATCGGCAGCCACGACTCCGGCGTCTCGCCGAACGGGTAGCGGAACGCCACCGAGGGGGCGTCGGAGCTGCCCTTGCGGCAGACGCTCAGCCGGAAGGTGAGCCGCAGCGACCCCTCCAGCGCGGTGAGCGCGACCTCGCCGCTGCCCATCGACATGTGCGGGTCGCCGACCGAGAACAGCGCGCCTGGAGCCACGACCGGCACGTAGAACGCCGACCCGACACCCAGCAGGTTCACGTCGATGTTGCCGCCGCCCACCGTGGGCGGGATCGAGTTGACCAGCGGGTCGTTCAGGGCCGGCGCGTCGCCGACGGTCGCGACCGCCATGAGGCCGGCGAAGGGGTCCACCGGCCAGGAGACCGTGCCCCTGGACCCGCGGGGCAGGGACGCCCGCACCGCACCGCCGCGGACCGCCAGCGGGGTGAAGAGGGAGACGTTGCCGTACTTGAGCGGGTCGCCGGTGCTGCGCCCGTCGGGCGTGGTGGGCATGACCTCGGCGGCGGTGATGTCGCCGGGTGCGCCGGCGAACCCGGCCGCCAGCGCGCCCTTGCCGTGCCGGCTGGAGACGACGCCGTACGGCACCCGCGGCAGCGCCGTCAGCAGCTCGATCTTGAGGACGTCGCCGGGGCGCGCGCCCTCCACGTGCACCGGGCCGGTGACCACGTGCGGTCCGTCGGCGTCGAAGCTGCGCGGGTGGCGGGCGTACTCCGCCGCGATGGCGACGGCGTCGTCGAGCACCTGCTCCCGGGGCACCCCCAAGCTGCCGAACCAGGCCGCCGGGTCGCGCCCCTGGTCCTCGAGGATCCCCTCGTGGCTGACGGTGTCGATGGTGATCGTGCCGCCCGAGCGCACCCGCGCCACCGGGGCGTCGCCGGTGCGGGGCAGGTAGCCCCACAGCACCTCGTCGGGCCGGGAGGGCAGGTACACCTGGCCGTCGATCGGGCCCTTGCCGGGCTGGAGCACCTCGCGGGGCAGCCGGGTCTTCGGCGCGGCGACCGCCGGGCCCGCCGTCGCCGCCCCCGCGGCGAGGAGCGCTCCGGTGGCCAGGGCGGCCTGCACGAACCCGCGGCGGCCGATCCCGCGCTCGAGGCGCTCGGCGGCCTCCTGCGGGTCGGGGGTGGTCTGGTCGTGCGCGGTCGTGGTCACGGTGGTCTCCCGGTGCCGTCGGTGGGCGTCGGGGGAGTTCTACGGGCCGGGTGTTGCGTCCGCGTGGCGCCGGCGGGACTCCGTGTTACGAACTGGTTCCGCCGGCCGTCGCCTCCTCCTGGCCGAAGGCGGCGCGCCGGAAGGCGGCGAACAGCGGTGGTGGTTCCGGGGAGGCCCACATCTGGTTGGTCAGCAGGACGGCCGTCGTGCCGGTGACCGGATCGGTCCACCAGGTGCTGCCCAGCCCGCCGTCCCAGCCGTAGGAGCCGGCGTGCCGGCCACCCGGCTCGTCGGTGCGGCGGACGCCGAGGCCCAGGCCCCAGCCGCCCCCCTCGTCGTCGACCGGGCCGACCTGCTCGGTCGTCATGGCGCGTACGGCCGCCTCGCCCAGCACCCGGGTGCCGTCCGCCGCGCACCCGCCGGACCGCAGCACGCGGGCGAACGCGGCGAGATCGTCGACCGTGGAGACCAGGCCGTCACCGGCGTCGGGGAAGGCGGGCGCCGACGCCCACTGGCCGTCGGCCGGGTCGTAGACCTCGCGGGCGCCGTCGGGCCCCGGCGGTGTCCAGTGCGGGCCGAGCCGGTCCCGTGCCGACGCCGGCACCCCGAAGCCGGTGCTGCCCATCCCCGCCGGCCGGAGGACCCGTTCGGCGAGGACCGCGGGCAGCGGCCGCCCGGCGGCGCGCGACACCAGGACGCCGAGCACGCTCGCCCCCACGTGGTAGAGCCAGCGGCTGCCGGGCTGGGCGGCCAGCGGCACCGTGCCCAGCCGGCGCATCCACTCGTCCGGCCCGGGTGCGGCCTGGGGCGCCGGGGGGCCCACGGGCAGCCCGGCCGCGGCGAGCGCGGCCAGCGTCGGGGACGGCCAGGGGGCGGTGAAGTCCAGGCCGGTCCCCAGCCGGAAGGTGAGGACGTCGCGGACGGTGATCGGCCGCTCGGCCGGCACCGTGCCCGCCTCCGGATCGGCGGGGTCGGCGAGCACCCGTGGGTCGGCGAGCTCGGGGAGGAGCGCGTCGACGGGCTCGTCGAGGGCGAGGGCGCCCTCGTCCACCAGAGCCATGGCCGCCGCCGCGACGACCGGCTTGGTGGTGGAGGCGATGCGGAAGACGGTGTCCGGCCGCACGGCGTCGTCGGTGCCGGGCACGTGCCCGCCCGCCGCGCCCCGGGAGACCACCTCGCCGTGCACGCCGACCCACCACGCGGCGCCCGGGACCTGCCCGGCGGCGACCGCCCCGGTCACCGCGGCCGCGATCCGCTCCGCCCGCTCCCTGCCATCGTCCACGGGGACCTGACCGGCCGGCGGCGCGGAACTCATCGCCTCCGCGGACGTCGTCGCCTCAGGCGGTGTGCACCACGTGGAAGGTCTCGGCCAGCCGGCCCTCGGGCAGGCCGTGCGTGCGGGCGTTCTGCCGCATCCAGGCGGTGACGAACTCCCGGAGCCGGTCCTCCGGCTGGTGGCTCACCTGGGTCACGTGGCTCAGGAGTGCGGCGAACTTGCGCTCCACCACGTCGGTGACGTCGACGGCGTGGTCGGCCCGCGGGCTGGCGCCCAGCCACACCTCCGCCACCGTCCAGGCGTCCAGCCCCTCGTCGGCCAGCAGCTCCGGGAAGGCGAACGGGTTCCGGGCGTCGGGGTACACCGCGCGCAGCGTCGACTCGCCGACGGTTATGTGGTCGGGGTGGCTCGCGCCGATCCGCTCCCAGAACCGCTCGGGGGAGCTGGTGAGCACCCGCTGCGGGCGCACCTGCCGGATCACCCGGCTGATGTCCCGGCGCAGGTCCAGGGTGAGCTCGAGCCGGCCGTCGGGGTAGCCGAGGAAGCGGACGTCGGTCACGCCCACCGCCTTCGCCGCCGCCGTCTGCTCGGCGCGGCGCATGGGCCCCATCTGCTCGCGCGGGGTCTCGTCGAACCCGCCGGCGTCCCCGTCGGTGACGATCAGGTAGGTGACCTCGGTGCCGGCGTCGGTCCAGGTGGCGACCGTGCCGGCGCTGCCGAAGTCGACGTCGTCGGGGTGGGCGAGGACGCACAGCGCCCGCTCGACGTGCGCGGCGGGGGTAGTGGGGAGCGGCATCACGCGCCGGAGCCTAGGAGGTGTGCCGGAGACCGGCGAGCTTCTCCGGGTTGCGCACGAGGAGCACCTGCTCGATGCGCCCGTCGACGACGACGAGCGACATGGCCAGCAGCGGCTCTCCGCCGGTCCAGGCCACGATCCCCGGCCCGCCGTTGACCTCGGCCACCTCGATGCGCAGGTCCGCGAGCTCCAGGCCCTGGGCGGCGACCGCCACCACGAACCTCGCGACCTTGTCCGCGCCGGCGATCGGCCGCAGCGCCGCCCTCGCCTTGCCGCCGCCGTCGCTCACGAGGACGACGTCCGGGGCGAGCACGGCCAGCAGCTCCGCGACGTCGCCCCCGGCGCACGCGGCGAAGAACCGATCGGTGACCTCCCGCTGGGCCCGCCGGTCGGTGTCGAAGCGGGGCCGGCGGGCCTGCACGTGCTCGCGCGCCCGGTGGGCCATCTGCCGAACGGCCGGCTCGGTGCGCCCCAGCGTGGTGGCCACCTCGGCCAGCGGGAGCCCGAAGACCTCGCGGAGCACGAACACGGCCCGCTCGGCGGGGGAGAGCGTCTCCAGCACCACGAGCACGGCCAGCGAGACCTGCTCACCCACCTCGGCCGCCGCGACCGGGTCCGCCGGCGGGGGCGCCGTGGCCACCGGGTCGGTGCCGGTCAGCAGTGGCTCGGGCAGCCACGGCCCGACGTAGCTCTCCCGGCGCGCCCGGGCCGAGCCGAGCCGGTCCAGGGCGAGGTGGGTGGCGATCCGCACCAGGTAGGCGCGCGCGTCGGCGACCTCGCCCCGGTCGGCCGCCGACCAGCGCAGCCAGGTGTCCTGCACGACGTCCTCGGCGTCGGCGACGCTGCCCAGCATCTGGTAGGCCACGGAGAACAGCAGCCCGCGGTGGTGGTCGAACGGGGCGAGGGCACCGGTCACGCCGGGAGCTCGCAGCGGTCCCGGAAGCCCTGGCTGGTCAGGCCGAGCGCGCTGTTGAAGCGGGACCGCGAGTTCTCCACGGAGATCATCATCGTCAGCTCGACGAGCTGCGCGTCGTCGAGGTGCCGGCGCAGCCCGGCCACCATCTCGTCGGTGACCTGCAGGGGGGTCGTCGTCATCGCCTCGGCGTAGGCCATCACCTGCCGCTCGAGGTCGGAGTACGCGTCGCTCTCGCGCCACCGGGGCACCTCGCGCAGCTTCCGGGGGTCGATCCCGCGCCCGGCGGACTCCCAGTAGCCGAAGTCCAGGCACCAGGAGCAGCCGATCGTGGCGGCCGACGCCATCACGGCCAGCGACTTCAGCGTCGGGTCGAGCCGGTTCCACCGGGCCAGCGACGTCTCGTGCCGTACGTAGCTGCGCAGCACCCGTCCGTTGTGGAGCATCGCGGCGCCCGGGTCCAGGACGGCGCCGAAGCGACGGCGGGAGTACCACTCGGCGAGCCGGACGAAGGTGGAGCGGGGCGGGTCGAGCGGGATGCGGGCCATGGTCGGTTCCTCTCGGTGGTCGGAGTTCGACCATGGGGACGACGCAGCCCCCGCAGGTGTGACACGGGCCGGCCGTGGACCCTGGAGAGGAGTCGCGCAGACTCGGGAGGTGCCCGCCTTCACCCTCTCCCTGGCGCTGCGCTCGTCGGCGCCCCTGGACGACGCCGCGATCGACTCACTCCGTGCGGTGCTCCGGCCCGACGACCCCGAGCTGCGGGTCTGGCGCGAGCCCGACCGCGCGGTGCTGCGGGTGGCCACCGAGTGCACCGCGCCGGACCTCGACGCGGCCCTCGACCTGGGGATGACGCTGGCCGACGAGGCGAACGCGGCCTGCCCGGGCCGGGTGTTCGAGGTGGCGGCGATGGGGGACGAGGACTCGCAGGTCTGGCGCGCCGGTCCCTGACGGTCCCGCCGGCCGCTAGAGCCGGCCGCGGCCCTGGCGCAGCAGCATCATCCCGAGCGCGGCCCCGTCGGGGCCGAGCTCGGTCCGGAAGCGGGCGAGCACCTGCTGCTCCCGGGAGAGCGAGAGGCGGGTGCCGCCGGAGGCCGAGCGCAGGGCGCCGATCTCCTGGGAGATCTGCAGCCGGCGCCGCACGAGCTCGATGATCTCGGCGTCGCAGGCGTCGATCGCGCCGCGCAGCTCGCCGATCCGGGCGGCAGGGTCCTCGGGCGCGACCGGGCCGGCGGGGGAGGTGGTGAGGGTGCTCATCGGAGTCCTTCCGGGGTGTCCGGTCCGAGACCCCCGAAACGGAAAACGCCCCGGGCTGCTCGGGCCCGGGGCGTCTGTTGCGGCGTGTGCTCAGCCAGCGGTGACGGACACCGGATCCCGGTGACCGTAGAAAAAGCTGACCGTGGCGAGCACGGGAGAAGTCTGCCACAGCGGGTCGGTTCCGCGCCTCCCGGCGGGTCGTCCGGCCGGTCCCGGGGCCGCCGGGAGCGTCACCCGTCCGGCTTACAGTGATGTCCTCATGAGCAGCAGCCTCCAGCAGTCCCTCCCCGGTACCGCCGCCCTGCCGCGCTCCGCTCCCGGCTCGGTCGGCCGGGAGCTGGACCGGATGCTCGCCGGGCTGAACGGCCCCCAGCGGGACGCCGTCGTCCACGAGGGCAGCCCGCTGCTCATCGTCGCCGGCGCCGGGTCGGGCAAGACGCGGGTGCTCACCCACCGGATCGCCTACCTGCTGGGCGCCCGTGGCGTGCAGCCGGGGGAGATCCTGGCGATCACCTTCACGAACAAGGCCGCCGGCGAGATGAAGGAGCGGGTGGCCGCCCTCGTGGGGCCGCGCGCGCGGGCGATGTGGGTGTCGACGTTCCACTCGATGTGCGTGCGCATCCTGCGGGCCGAGGCGGCCAAGCTCGGCATGAAGTCGTCGTTCACCATCTACGACCAGGGCGACTCGATCCGGCTGATGACCATGGTCGCCCGCGACCTCGACCTGGACGCCAAGCGCTTTCCCGGGCGCAGCCTGGCCAACCAGGTGTCGAACCTCAAGAACGAACTGGTCGACGAGGAGGCGTTCACGCCGCAGACGCCGCCGGAGAAGGTGCTCAAGGAGGCGTACACGCTCTACCAGCGGCGGCTGCGCGAGGCGCACGCCATGGACTTCGACGATCTGATCATGACGACGGTCCACCTGCTGCAGGCGTTCCCCGACGTCGCCGAGCACTACCGCCGCCGGTTCCGGCACGTGCTCGTCGACGAGTACCAGGACACCAACCACGCCCAGTACATGCTGGTGCGCGAGCTGACCGGCACCGGCGCGGGCCCGGTGCCCCAGGCGGAGCTGTGCGTCGTCGGTGACGCCGACCAGTCGATCTACGCCTTCCGCGGCGCGACGATCCGCAACATCGACGAGTTCGAGCGCGACTACCCGCAGGCCACCACGATCCTGCTCGAGCAGAACTACCGCTCGACGCAGCGGATCCTCCGGGCTGCCAACCAGGTGATCGAGCGGAACACCGGCCGCCGTCCCAAGAACCTGTGGACCGACTCCGGCGACGGCGAGCTGATCGAGGGCTACGTCGCCGACAACGAGCACGACGAGGCGGCCTGGGTCGCCGAGCAGATCGACGCGCTGGTCGACGAGGGCGCGGTCAGACCTGCGGACATCGCGGTCTTCTACCGCACCAACAACGCCTCGCGGGTCTTCGAAGAGGTCTTCATCCGCGTCGGCATGCCGTACAAGGTCGTCGGCGGCGTCCGCTTCTACGAGCGCAAGGAGGTCCGCGACGCGCTGGCCTACCTGAAGCTCGTGGCCAACCCGGCCGACGTGGTGAGCCTGCGCCGGATCATCAACGTCCCCAAGCGCGGCATCGGTGACAAGGCCGAGTCGTGCGTCGAGCGGTTCGCCGACCGGGAGCGGATCGCGTTCGGCAGCGCGCTGCGCCGGTGCGCCGAGATCGGCGAGCTCGCGACCCGGTCGCTGAAGGCGCTGCAGGAGTTCGTGGCCCTCCTGGAGGAGTTCGAGCAGCTGGTCGAGACCGGTTCGGGTCCGGCGGCGCTGCTGGAGAGCATCCTCGACCGCACCGGGTATCTGGCCGAGCTGCAGGCCAGCACCGATCCGCAGGACGAGGGGCGGGTCGACAACCTCAACGAGCTCATCTCGGTGGCCGCGGAGTTCGAGGCGGCCAACCCCGGCGGCTCGGTGACCGACTTCCTCGAGCAGGTGTCGCTGGTGGCCGACGCCGACCAGATCCCGGTCACCGGCGACGACGCCGGGGTGGTCACGCTGATGACCCTGCACACCGCCAAGGGCCTGGAGTTCCCGGTCGTCTTCCTCACCGGGCTGGAGGACGGCGTCTTCCCCCACCTGCGCGCGCTGGGCGATCCGCGCGAGCTGGAGGAGGAGCGCCGGCTGGCCTACGTCGGCATCACCCGCGCCCGGCAGCGGCTGTTCATCTCCCGCGCCACGGTGCGCACCAGCTGGGGGCAGCCGGCGTACAACCCACCGTCGCGGTTCCTCGACGAGATCCCGGCGGAGACCATCCACTGGGAGCGCACCGACCCGGCCCCGGCCCCGTCCACCGGGTACTCGTCGGCGCAGTCGCGGGTCGCCGCCACCGGGCTGGCCACCGGCGGCCTGCGCGGCGGCGCCGGCAACCGGCAGGTGATCTCCGTGGAGATCGGTGACCGGGTGAGCCACGACGCCTTCGGCCTGGGCACGGTCGTGGAGCTGACCGGCGTGGGCGACAAGGCCCAGGCGACGGTCGACTTCGGCTCCGGCGGCACCAAGCGCCTCGTCCTCCGCTACGCCCCCCTGGTCAAGCTCTGACCTGCGGGGACGGGGCCCGGAGGGTCCCTCCCCGCAGGTCAGGATGCCGCGGCAGGGGCGTGGGGGACGGCTGGAAGCCGCGTATCGCAACGCGGTCACGCCCTGCGAGGCGCCCCGTGAGGAGCGGGGCCCCGGAGGGGTCCCCGACGAGTGGGCGGGAAGAGCTCAATGCCAGTGGGGCACGGCACGTGGCCGCGATCGATTGGGCGGAGCCCGATCAATCAAATACTGGCGCCGCGCTCCGCCAGCCACTTGGCCGGGTCGATCGGCCGGCCGTCCATGCCGCCGCGGTGGATCTCGTAGTGCAGGTGCGGGCCGGTGGACTGGCCCTCGTTGCCGACCTTGGCGATCTGGTCGCCGGCGGTCACGAGATCGCCCTCGGAGACGCTGAAGTAGCGCATGTGCCCGTAGATGTGCACGTTGCCGTCGGCGTCCTGGATGTAGACGGCGTTGCCGTAGCCGGATGCCCGGCCGGCGCGCACGACCACGCCGTCCGCGGCGGCGACGATGGGCGTCCCGAGCGGGGCGGCGAGGTCCAGGCCGTAGTGCATGGTTCCCCAGCGCCGGCAGAAGCAGGTGGTCAGCGTGCCCTGCGTGGGCACGACGGTCTTGGGCTGGCGGGCGGCGCGGGAGGCGGCGAGCTCGTTGAGCCGGGCCTGCGCCTCGGCCTCGCTGATGCCCCGGCGGGCGTCGGCGTCCTCGAGGCCACCGGCGAAGCTCACCTCGGTGCTCTCCCCGAGGCCGTAGTCGGAGGCGGTAGCGGAGATGACCGGCTTCTCGCCGGTGACGGCGGGGATGCCGGCGAGGACGGCGCCGGCGACGAGCGCGGCGAGCCAGAGGTGCGCACGCCGGCCGGGGGGGTGCGGCAGGCGCCGCGCGGACGCCGGTGCGTCGGGCGCCGGGCCGGCGTCGGGCGCCGGGGCCGCGGTGGCCTCGACGGGGTTCCGGGGGCGGGGCACGCGGGCGACGCGCGGCGCCGGCTTCTCCAGCACCTGCGCATTGCTGAGAGACACGGCGAGCCTTCCCGAGAAACCTGGCCGGCGAGCGCCGGGAGGCGTCCGTCGGGGGAGCGACGACGGCGGGGGCAGCTCCGGAGCGATGCCCGCCGGTGTGCACCGGCGCCGTGATCGGACCGTAACGATGCGTCAGGACTCGACCAAGCACCGAACCGTGCGTGTCGCGATGGCGGCACGTCGTCACGGCGACGTGTCGACCCGGCCGGCCGCGGGGCGCGCCCTCAGGCGACGGCGGCCAGGTGCCGTGCGGCCGTGCCGTCCCGCACCCCGGCCAGGGTGGTGGCCACCTCGTCGAGGACGCCCCGGTGGATCGGCAGGGACATGTGCCCCACCCCGCGCACGAGCACGTTCCGGGCCGCGAGGTCGGGGTGGTCGCAGCGTCCGGCCGTCGTCGGCAGGACCACCTGGTCCAGGTCGCTGTACACCGCGGTGATGCGGGTCCGGCAGTTCCGCGCCGGCTCGTCCAGCTCCCGCAGCACCGGCGACCCGGGGCGCAGCTGGCGGATGAGCGGCGTGGGCCCGATGTGGGCGAGGAGCGACCCCCGGTGCGGTGTGCCGAGGGTGACCAGCGAGTCCACCCGCCGGTCGCCCCCCTGCCGCTGCACGTGGTAGCGGGCGAGCAGGCCACCCAGGCTGTGCCCCACGACGTGCACCCGGTCGTGCCCGGTCTGCTCGCGGACCCGGTCCAGGTGCCGGCCCAGGTCGGCCGCGCCCTGGGCGACGTCGCGCAGGAACGGGCTGTAGTTCCACGAGCAGACGGAGGCGAAGCCCCGGCGGCGCAGGCTGCGGCGCATCACCGCGAAGACGGAGCGGTTGTCGATCAGTCCGTGCACGAGCACGACCGGCACCTGGGCGGCCAGCGGGTCGGCGGCGAAGAGGGCGCGGACGGCGGCGGGCTGCGCGCCGCGGCGGGAGCCGGCGTCCGGGCGCAGCGCCTCCGTGCGGGTGCCCAGCGGGTACAGCAGGGCGTGGGCCCCGACCCATGCCAGCTCGGTCAGGCTGCCGGTGAGGGTGGCGGGGGAGCAGAGCGCGCGCAGCCCTCGTGGCGTGGCCTCGGGCCGGGCGTCGGTGTGCAACCCTGGAGCAGAGTCGAGCTCGCTCGATCGGCGCATGGCCGTCTCCCCGTCTGGATCCGTCCAGCGGGACCTCGGGTTCGGGTCGATCCGCCGGTGCGTTGGTCCGGTGTGTGCTCCGTTAACCCGACGGTAATGCCGAGGTGTGTTGGTCGTCACAGAAACGTCACCGATCCGCCGCTGATCGAGTCCTGTTCGTGACCACGCTGCCGAAGGGAGAGCGGTGCCAGCCCGCGACGTCCGAGCCGGGACCGACCGAGCCCGGGCCACCGCCCGCCGCACCACCGTCCCGGCGGCTCCGCGGCCGACGCCGGAGGTCGGGAGCGACCGCGTGGTCATCGGTACCGTGCCGGCCCTGGTGCCCGTCTGCGGCGCGCTGCTGGTCCTGGCCGGCGTGTTCGGCGCCGCGGCGGTCGTGCCGACCTACCTCGTCGTCGGCGGGGAGGAGCTGCGCCTGGCGCGTGGCGTCTGGAGCGCGCTGGTGGCCCTGCTGGTGCCGGCCGTCCACGTGGCCGTGGGCGCCACCCTGCTGCGCCGGGCGGTGCCCAAGTTCGGGCTGGCCTACGCCGCCGTGACCGGCGCGCTCGCCGTCGGCCAGCTGCTCATCGAGATCTACCGGGGGAGCAGCTCGACCTCCCGGCCGGGCGTGGAGGTGCTGGCCGGTGAGCGGGTGCTGACCAGCGGCGTGCAGATCGGCGCCGGCTGGGTGCTCGGCGTCGTCGCGCTCGGTCTTGCGGTGCTGGCCGGCGGAGTGGGGATGGCCGCCTGGGGCCGGACGGTGATGGAGGACCGCGGCGCGCTCGACCCGGTGCGCTCGCTGCTGGCCGGCACCGCCGTCCTGCTCGGGGTGGCCGCCGCGCTGTGCCTCGCGCTCCCCGCCGCCGACGTCCCCGACGAGCTCCGGACCGACCCGGCGACGGGGCTGCAGACCGTGGTGACGCGGGAGGGGCCGCAGGCGCTCCTGGAGCGGCCCGGGCTGGCGCTCCTGGGCGGCCTCCTGCTGGCCGGCGCGCTGCTGCTGTGCTCGGTCGTCGCGCCGTCCCTGCGGCCGCGGCTCGGCGCGGTGGGCGGGCTCCTGGCGGTCGCCGTGACCGTGTTCGGCGCCGGGCTGGGCGGCCTGCGGGACGCCGTCGTCTCCGACGACCTGGACTGGACCGTGCCGGGCATGGGGCTGGTCCTCGTGGGCCTGGCGCTGCTCGGTCTGACCGCCGCCGCCTGGCGGGCGCGGAGGTCGGCGACGTGACCGGTGCCACTTCCGGGCCGCCGCACTCCTAAGCTTCGGTCCGTGGTGGACGAACGCATCAGGGTGGTCATCGCCAAGCCGGGGCTCGACGGGCACGACCGCGGGGCGAAGGTGGTCGCGCGGGCGCTGCGGGACGCCGGTATGGAGGTCGTCTACACCGGCCTCCACCAGACGCCGGAGCAGATCGTCGAGACGGTGGTGCAGGAGGATGCCGACGCCGTCGGGCTGTCGGTGCTCTCCGGGGCGCACATGACGCTGTTCACCCGCCTCACCGAGCTGCTGCGCGAGCGGGGCGTCGACGACGTCGTGGTCTTCGGCGGCGGGATCATTCCCGAGGAGGACGTACCGGAGCTCCGGCGGATCGGCGTCGCCGGCGTCTTCACCCCCGGCGCCACGACGACCGACATCGTCGACTGGGTGCGCGCGCACGTGGGCGAGTCGGCGGAGGCGTAGCCCCCGGTTCCTGCCGCCGAGGGGTGAGTCGGGCTGTGATGCGGCCCACGACCGACGCCTGCGGTGAGCGCCCGGGGCAGCGGTGTGCCGACGAGCGGGCTACGGTGCCTTTTCGTGGATCTCTTCGAGTACCAGGCCCGTGACCTGTTGGCCTCGCACGGTGTCCCCGTGCTCCCCGGTGGCGTCGCCGAGACGCCCGAGCAGGCGGAGGCGATCGCCCGCGAGATCGGGCAGACCGTCGTCGTCAAGGCCCAGGTGAAGACCGGCGGCCGCGGCAAGGCGGGCGGTGTGAAGCTCGCCGACAACCCCGACGACGCCAAGGCGCGCGCCCAGGACATCCTCGGGCTGGACATCAAGGGCCACATCACGCAGCGCGTGATGGTCGCCCAGGCCAGCGACATCGCCGAGGAGTACTACTTCTCCTACCTGCTGGACCGCTCCAACCGCACCTTCCTGGCCATGGCCAGCGTCGAGGGCGGCGTGGAGATCGAGCAGCTCGCCGTCGAGCGCCCCGAGGCGCTGGCGCGCATCCCGATCGACGCCAGCGTCGGCGTGGACACGGCGAAGGCCGCCGAGATCGTGGACGCCGCCGGGTTCGCCCCCGAGGTCCGCGACCAGGTCATCGCCATCGCCGTCCAGCTCTGGGACGTCTTCGCCAAGGAGGACGCCACGCTGGTGGAGGTCAACCCGCTGGCCAAGGCTCCGGACGGCACCGTCCTGGCCCTCGACGCCAAGGTGACCCTCGACGAGAACGCCGGCTTCCGGCACGCCGAGCACACCGCCCTCGAGGACGCCGCCGCGGCCGACCCGCTCGAGGCGCGCGCCAAGGAGAAGGACCTCAACTACGTCAAGCTCGAGGGCGAGGTCGGGATCATCGGCAACGGTGCCGGCCTGGTCATGAGCACCCTGGACGTCGTCGCCTACGCCGGCGAGGAGTTCGGCGGCGTGCGCCCGGCGAACTTCCTCGACATCGGTGGCGGCGCCTCCGCCGAGATCATGGCCAACGGCCTGGAGATCATCCTCTCCGACCCTGCGGTGAAGAGCGTCTTCGTCAACGTCTTCGGCGGGATCACCTCCTGCGACGCCGTCGCCAACGGCATCGTCGCCGCCCTGAAGCAGCTCGGCGACCAGGCCACCAAGCCGCTGGTGGTCCGCCTCGACGGCAACAACGTGGAGGAGGGCCGGCAGATCCTCGCCGACGCCAACCACCCGCTGGTCACCGTCGAGGACACGATGGACGGCGCCGCGCGCCGGGCCGCCGAACTCGCCGCCTGATCGCCGCCCCGACTCCCGACAGGACACCAGAATGTCGATCTTCCTCAACGAGAACAGCAAGGTCATCGTCCAGGGCATGACCGGCTCCGAGGGCAGCAAGCACACCTCCCGCATGCTCGCCTCCGGCACCGCGATCGTCGGCGGCGTCAACCCCCGCAAGGCCGGCACCAGCGTCGACTTCGACGGCACCAGCGTGCCCGTCTTCGGCAGCGTCGCCGACGCCATGAAGGAGACCGGCGCCGACGTCAGCGTGATCTTCGTGCCGCCGCCGTTCGCCAAGGCGGCCATGATCGAGGCCGTCGACGCCCAGATCGGGCTCGCCGTCACCATCACCGAGGGCATCCCGGTGCACGACTCGACCTACGTCTGGGCGCACGCCCAGGGTGGCTCGACGCGCCTGATCGGCCCGAACTGCCCCGGCCTGATCAGCCCCGGGCGCAGCAACGTCGGCATCATCCCGGCCACCATCACGAAGCAGGGCAAGATCGGCCTGGTCAGCAAGTCGGGCACGCTGACCTACCAGATGATGTACGAGCTGCGGGACATCGGTTTCTCCACCGCGATCGGCATCGGTGGCGACCCGGTCGTCGGCACCACGCACATCGACGCGCTCCAGGCGTTCCAGGACGACCCGGAGACCGAGGCCATCGTGATGATCGGTGAGATCGGTGGCGACGCCGAGGAGCGCGCCGCCGACTTCATCAAGGCCAACGTCACCAAGCCGGTCGTCGGCTACGTCGCGGGTTTCACCGCCCCCGAGGGCAAGACGATGGGCCACGCCGGCGCGATCGTGTCCGGCTCGGCCGGCACCGCCCAGGCGAAGAAGGAGGCCCTGGAGGCCGCCGGTGTGCGCGTGGGCAAGACCCCGTCGGAGACGGCGAAGCTCATGCGCGAGATCGTCGGCGGCTGAGCAGGGGCTCTCCTTCCCCGCACCTCCGCACTGCCCGGTGACCACGCCTGTGGTCACCGGGCAGTCGTGCTCTCCGGGCAGGACCCGCCGTTGCGGCCCGGGAGCCCCACCCGCGACGATCGTCGGGCACCCGCCCCGTTCTCCGAGGAGATCCCCGTGACCGCCAGCCAGCCCCCGCAGCCGCCCGAGGGTGGTCCGGAGCCATCCGCAGGGGCGTCGCAGCCAGCCGGGGCGTCGCAGCCACCCGGGTCGCCGCAGCAGCCGGGCGCCGGCCGGCCGGGGAACACCGCGCCCCCTGGCTACGGGCCGCCGCAGTACGGCCAGCCGCCCTACGGCCAGCCTGGGTACGGGCAGCCGCAGTACGGGCCGGGCGCCTACGGCCAGCCGCCCTACGGGCAGCAGTACGGCCAGCCGCCCTACGGCCAGCCCGGGTACGGGCAGCCGCAGTACGGGCAGCCGCAGTACGGGCAGCCGCAGTACGGGCAGCCCCCGTACGGCCAGGCTCCGTACGGGCAGCAGTACGGCCAGCCGCCCTACGGCCCCCCGGGGTACGGCGGGCCCTACGGCCCGCCGCGTCCGCGGCCGGCCGGCGGTGGCGCCGAGTTCTCCTTCGACCCCAAGCGGCTCACCCGCAGCGACTTCGGCGTGGCCGGGGGCACCCTGCTCTTCCTGCTCCTGGGCCTGCTGCCGTGGTGGCGGTTCGGTGACGCGACCTTCGGCGTGACCTTCCAGGGCCTGGACGACGGCACGGTGGTGTCGGCGTTCGTCCTGTTCCTGCTCGCCACCGGGTGGGCGCTGCTGCCCGCGTTCGTGCGGACGACCCCCAGCTTCCCGCGCTCGTCGGTGACCACGGGCCTCGCCGGCCTGGGGCTGGTCCTGACGCTGTTCGCCTGGCTGGACACGCTGCGCTACGCGTTCTCCTTCTGGGCACTGCTGGCCTTCCTGACGGCGGTGGGCATCACCGCGATCGCCGTCGTCACCCTGCGCCGGGAGCTCCGGGACCGTCCCGCGCGGCCCAGCCCGCCCCCGCCCGGTTACTGGCCGGGCGCGGCGGGGCCGGGACAGCCCTACGGCTACCCGGGCCAGCAGCCCTACGGAGCCCCGGGAGCTGCACCGTGGTCACCGCAGCCTCCGCCGGCCTACGGGCAGCCTCACCCCGGGCAGCCCCACCCCGGTCAGCACGGTGCCGGTCAGCACGGTGCCGGTCAGCACGGTGCCGGTCAGCACGGTGCCGGTCAGCACGGTGCCGGCCAGCAGGGTCAGGGGTGGCCCGGCCCGGGCGGGCCCGCGGGTCGGGGTGGCGCCCCGGCCGACCCGCCGGGCGCTACGGAGAGCGAGCGTCCCCGCACGGACACCTGACCCCGGCCGGGTGCGCCCGACACGCCGGGGGCGGCTCCGGCGGGTGCGCGCCCACGGGCCGGAGCCGCTTGCGAGAGTGGAGGGGTGGCCTCCCTGCTCGCACGCCTGCCCCTCCGGCGGGACGCCGGGGCAGCCGTGCGGTCCGCTCCCGTCGCGGTCGGAGCGGCGGCCGCCGTCACCGTCGCCGGGCTGGTCGGGCTGGGCCTCGCGCTCGTCGTCGTCCAGACGCTGGACCCCGGCGGCGGCATGTCGGTCGGCGCGTCCGGCCGGCTCGCCGGGCAGCTGTGGTTGCTCGCGCAGGGCGCCGAGCTGCGGTTGCCGTCCGGCCCGCTGGTGCTCGCGCCGCTGCTGCTGACGCTGCTGGTGGCCCGCGGCCTGGTCTGGGCCGGCCGGGTGGCCGTCCGGGTGCTCGACGACGACGCCGGAGGGGGGCGCGTGCTCCGCGCGGCCGGGGCGGTCGTCGCCACGCACCTGGCGCTCACCTGGCTGCTCGCGCTGGCCGTCGGCGACGAGGCGGCCGGGATCGGCTGGCTGCGCACGGTGCTGGTCCCGAGCGGCCTGGCGCTGCTCGCGGTGGCCTGGGGAGCGGGCCGTGAGTCGGGGCTGGTGGACACCGCCCTGGACCGGCTGCCGGAGGTCGTCCGACCGGTGTCCCTCGGTGTGCTCGCCGGCCTCCTCGCCGCGCTCGCCCTGGCGTTCGTCGTCGTCGCCGTCGCGGTGGCCAGCGACGCCGCCGGCTACGCGGCGCTGTCGGGGTCGCTCGGCGGCGCCGGCGCGGGCGCGGTCGGGCTGCTGGGCCTCGGCGTCCTCCTCCTGCCGAACGCGGCCGCCGCCGTCCTGGGGCTGGCGGCCGGCCCCGGCTTCTCCGTGGGCAGCGGCACGCTCGTCTCCGTCCACGGCGTGACCCTCGGATCCGTGCCGGCCCTGCCGCTGCTGGCCGGGCTGCCGGACACCCAGGCGGTGCCGCTGGTCGCGTTCGTCTCCCAGGCGGTCCCCGCCGTGGCCGGGCTCGTGGCCGGGACGACACTGGCCCGCCGCCTCGCGCCGGGCTCCGGCGGATCGGTGGTGGCCGGCCTCGCCGGGCTGCTCGCCGGCTCCCTCCTCGGGCTGGCCGCGGGCGTGCTGGCGTGGACCGCCGGCGGCTCGCTGGGCGACGGTGCGCTCGCGCAGGTCGGCGCGCCACCGGTGGCCACCGGCATCGCGTTCGCCGCGCAGGCCGGCATCGCCGCGGCCCTGGCGGCGGCGGTGACCCGCTGGCGGGCCCGGGGCTGACCACGGTCCCGTCGAGAGGTCCGCGCCGAGCCTGCGGGGCGGGCGGGCGACGGGGTCCTTATAGGGTCGGGGGCGTGCCAGCCGACGAGCCCTCGCACCGGGCCAGGCTCGTCGTCCTCCTCTCCGGCACCGGATCGCTGTGCGCCGCCCTCCTCGACGCGACCGACGACCCGGCCTACCCGGCCACCGTGGTGGCCGTGGGCGCCGACCGGGACGCCGCCGGCCTCGAGCACGCCCGCCGGCGCGGGGTGCCGACCTTCGTCTGCGCCCTCGGCGACTCCCCGGACCGGGCCGCGTGGGACCGTGCGCTCGCCGCCCGGATCGCCGGCTTCGCGCCCGATCTGGTCGTCTCGGCCGGTTTCATGAAGATCGTCGGCCCCGCCGTCCTCGCGGCGTTCGGGGGCCGGCTGATCAACACCCACCCGGCGCTGCTGCCGGCGTTCCCCGGTGCCCACGCGGTGCGCGACGCGCTCGCCGCCGGCGCGCAGGTCACCGGGTCCACCGTGCACCTGGTCGACGCCGGGGTCGACACCGGGCCGGTCCTGGCCCAGCGCGAGGTGCCCGTCCGCCCCGGGGACGACGAGACGAGCCTGCACGAACGCATCAAGACCGTGGAGCGCGAGCTCCTGGTGGGGACGGTGGCGCAGCTCGTCACCGACCCCCCGACCAGCCCGTCCCAGAGCAGGAAGAGCCCCTGATGAGCGACCGCAGCCCCATCCGCCGTGCCCTGCTGGGGGTCTACGACAAGACCGGGATCGAGGAGCTGGCCCGTGGGCTGGCCGCCGCCGGGGTCGAGCTGGTGAGCACCGGCGCCACCGCCCGCCGCATCGCCGACGCCGGGATCCCCGTCACGCCGGTCGAGCAGGTCACCGGGTTCCCCGAGTGCCTGGACGGGCGGGTCAAGACGCTGCACCCGGCCGTGCACGCCGGCATCCTCGCCGACCGGCGCCTCCCTGCGCACGTCGCCCAGCTCGAGGAGCTCGGCATCGCGGCCTTCGACCTCGTGGTCGTCAACCTGTACCCGTTCACCGAGACGGTGGCCTCCGGGGCCAGCACCGACGAGTGCGTCGAGCAGATCGACATCGGCGGGCCGGCGATGGTGCGGGCGGCGGCGAAGAACCACCCGTCGGTCGCCGTCGTCGTCGACCCGGCGCGCTACGGCGACGTCCTCGCCGCGGTGACCGCCGGCGGGTTCACCCTCGCCGAGCGGCAGGGGCTCGCGGCCGCCGCCTTCCGGCACACCGCGAGCTACGACATCGCCGTCGCGTCGTGGATGGGCAGCGTGCTCGCCCCCGAGGGGACGACGGACTTCCCGGCGTGGGTGGGCGGCAGCTGGGAGCGCGCGGACGTGCTGCGCTACGGCGAGAACCCGCACCAGGCGGCGGCGCTGTACCGCGCCGAGCGGCCCGGGCTCGCGCACGCCGAGCAGCTGCACGGCAAGGAGATGTCCTACAACAACTACGTCGACACCGACGCCGCCTGGCGGGCCGCCCACGACCACGACGAGGCGTGCGTGGCGATCATCAAGCACGCCAACCCCTGCGGCATCGCCGTCGGCGCCGACATCGCCGCGGCGCACCGCAAGGCGCACGCCTGCGACCCGGTGTCGGCGTTCGGCGGGGTCATCGCCGCCAACCGCGAGGTCGACCTCACGATGGCCGAGCAGGTGGCGGAGGTCTTCACCGAGGTGCTGGTCGCCCCGTCGTTCACCGACGACGCGGTGCGGGTGCTGACCGGCAAGAAGAACATCCGGCTGCTCCGGCTGCCGCACCTGCCCGACGCCGGCCCCGAGCTCCGCCCGATCAGCGGCGGGCTGCTGCTGCAGACCCGCGACCGCATCGACGCCGCGGGCGACGACCCGACCACCTGGCGGCTGGCCACCGGTGAGCCGCTGGACGCCGCCGGCCTCGACGACCTCGTCTTCGCCTGGCGGGCGGTGCGCGCGGTGAAGAGCAACGCGATCCTGCTGGCGCACGACCGGGCCACCGTCGGCGTCGGCATGGGCCAGGTCAACCGGGTCGACTCCGCGCGCCTGGCCGTGGCCCGGGCGGGCGAGCGGGCCGCCGGGGCGGTCGCCGCCTCCGACGCGTTCTTCCCGTTCGCCGACGGGCTGCAGGTGCTCCTCGACGCCGGGGTGCGTGCGGTCGTGCAGCCCGGGGGATCGGTGCGCGACGAGGAGGTCGTCGCCGCGGCCGCGGCGGCCGGCGTGCCGCTGTACCTGACCGGCACCCGCCACTTCGCCCACTGAGCGGCGGCACGGTGATCAGCACCCGGCCGCACGTCGGGCCGCCGGAGGCCGGCGCCGTGGTGGAGGACGAGGACTTCGCGCGGGTCGACTGGTGGGGGGCCGAGCTCGACGGGGTCACCTTCACCCGCTGCCGGTTCGACGACGCTGGGCTGGAGGAGCTGGTCACCCGGCGCTGCGTGTTCGACCAGTGCGTGCTCACCGGCGTGCGGATGGCCGGCGCCCGGCACCTGGGCTCGGCGTTCCTCTCCTGCCGCTTCGACCGGGCCCGGCTCATCGACGTCACCTGGGCGGGCTGCAAGCTCACCGGCTCGCAGTTCCCGGGCGCGCAGCTGCGGCCGATGACGGCGACGGACTGCGACTGGAGCTACGCCGCGCTGCGGGGGGCGGACCTGTCCGGGCTCGACCTGTCCGGGCAGCGGTTCCGCGACGCCGACCTCACCGACGCCGACCTGCGCGAGTGCGACCTCACCGGCGCCGACCTGGACCGCGCGCGGCTGCAGGGCGCCAAGCTGCGGGGCACCGACCTGCGCGGCGCCTCGACCGACGAGGTCAACTGGCGGGCGTTCGACCTCACCGGCGTCCGCCTGGACCTGGCGCAGGCCGTGCAGTTCACCCGCTCCCACGGCGCCCTGGTCGGCGACTAGCGCGGGTACCGCGGCCCGGTGAGCAGCGCCTTGAGCGAGCCGAGCAGCCCGAGGGCGGCGACGGCGACGGCGCACCAGAACCCGGGCGCGACGCCCGCGACGTCCCAGCCGGCGTCGGCCAGCAGGGCCAGCACGGCGGCGGTGACGATCCCGCTGACCACCAGCGCGACGAGCCCCAGGAAGCGGTGGGTGCGCGCGGGCAGCCACAGCAGGATGCCCAGCACCAGCAGCACGCCGCCGCCGAGGACGACGGCGAGCGGGCGCCAGCCGCCGGCCTCGAACATGCTGCCGAAGTCCTCGAACTCGTCGCGCACCAGCGTCCAGCCGCTGGCGTCGCGGTCGCGCAGCCACTCCGGCAGCAGGCTGATGGCGGCGGCGATCCCGGCGAGGATGAGCAGCAACCCGCCCAGGCTCTCCGGGCCGCGGAAGGCCACCGGCCGGTCGGAGTAGACCGGCGCCGTGGCGCCGGTCGGGGGCTGTTCGCGCTGCGTCATGCCGCACCTCTCGCACGGGCCGGGTCGGGGCACCCGCCACCACGACCCTAGGGCCGCACCAGCCCCGGCGGCATCCCCTCCGGCACACTGTCGACGTGCCCGCGACGATCCTGGACGGCAAGGCCACCGCGGCGGCGATCCGCACCGAGCTCGCCGGGCGGGTGGCCGCCCTGGCCGCGGCCGGCCACCGCCCGGGCCTGGGCACGCTGCTGGTCGGCGACGACCCGGGCAGCCGCTGGTACGTCGGCGCCAAGCACTCCGACTGCGCCCAGGTCGGCATCGCGAGCATCCAGCGCGAGCTGCCGGCCACGGCCACCGGGGCCGACGTGCTCGCCGTGGTCGCCGAGCTCAACGCCGACCCGGCGTGCACCGGGTACATCGTCCAGCTCCCGCTGCCGGCGGGCATCGAGGAGAGCGCCGTCCTGGAGGCGATGGACCCGGCCAAGGACGCCGACGGGCTGCACCCGGTCAACCTCGGCCGCCTGGTGCTGAACGTCCCCGGGCCGCTGCCGTGCACGCCGGTGGGGATCGTGGAGCTGCTCCGCCGCTTCGACGTGCCGATCGCCGGGGCGGAGGTCGTGGTCGTCGGCCGCGGGATCACCGTCGGGCGCCCGCTCGGCCTGCTGCTCACCCGCCGGACGGAGAACGCCACGGTCACCCTCTGCCACACCGGCACGCGGGACCTCGCCGCGCACGTCCGTTCCGCCGACGTCGTCGTCGCAGCGGCCGGGGTGCCCGGGCTGATCAACGCGGACATGGTCAAGCCCGGGGCCGCCGTCCTGGACGTGGGCGTCAGCCGGGTCGACGGGAAGATCGCCGGGGACGTCGCCCGCGACGTCGTGGACGTCGCGGGGTACGTGGCGCCGAACCCCGGCGGCGTGGGGCCGATGACCCGGGCCATGCTGCTGCAGAACGTGGTGCTCGCCGCCGAGCAGGCGGCGGCGCTCGAGGCGCTCTCGGCCTGAACGGGACCGAGCTTGCGAGGTCACGCATGAGCAGAGCACGCAACGGCACGTGGCCGACGAGCGCCGGCGAGGAGGACGCGTGACGCGTCCGCCGCTCTACGTCCGCCGCCCGTTCCTCGCCGGGCTGGTGCGGCAGCTGCCGCTGCTCGCCGTGCTGCTGGTCGTCGGCGTCGGGCTGCTGCTGGTCACCTTCGAGCACTGGCGGTGGGGGCTGGTCGTCGTCGGCCTGGCGCTGGTCGGCGCGGCCCTGCTGCGGCTGCTCCTGCCGGTGCGGCGGGTGGGTTTCCTCGCCGTCCGCAGCCGGCCGGTCGACGTCGTCCTCCTCGCCGTGGTCGGCGTCGTGCTGACCGCCGTCGCGCTGGCCATCCCCGGTGGGTGAGCGGACCCCCGGCAGCGCGGTCCGGCGACCAGCGCTAGGTTGACGGCCATGGCGAAGCAGCCCAGGAACGGCAAGGTCACCGTGGTCGGTGCCGGTTTCTACGGCTCCACCACCGCGCTCCGGCTGGCGGAGTACGACGTGTTCGAGACCGTCGTGCTCACCGACATCGTGGAGGGCAAGCCCGAGGGGCTCGCGCTGGACATCAACCAGTCGCGGCCCATCGAGGGGTTCGAGACCGAGGTGATCGGGGTCGGCGGCGGCTCCTACGAGGGCACCGAGGGGTCCGACGTCGTCGTGATCACCGCCGGCCTCCCCCGCAAGCCGGGCATGAGCCGCATGGACCTCATCGAGACCAACGCCGGCATCGTCCGCCAGGTCGCGGAGAACGTCGCGCGCACCTCGCCAGACGCCGTCGTCATCGTCGTGTCCAACCCGCTCGACGAGATGACCGCGCTGGCGCAGCTGGCCACCGGCTTCCCGCACCAGCGGGTCATGGGCCAGGCCGGGATGCTCGACACCGCGCGCTTCACCAACAACGTCGCCGAGGAGCTCGGCGTCCCCGTCGCCTCGGTGCGGACGCTGACGCTGGGCTCGCACGGCGACACCATGGTGCCGGTGCCCTCGCGCTGCACCGTCGACGGCAAGCCGCTGGCCGACGTGCTGGCCGCCGACCGCATCGAGCACCTGGTCACCCGCACCCGGAACGGCGGCGCCGAGGTGGTCGCGCTGCTCAAGACCGGGTCGGCCTACTACGCACCGTCCGCCGCGGCGGCCCGCATGGCCCGCGCGGTCATCGACGACTCCGGCGCCGTCATGCCGGTGTGCACCTGGGTCGACGGCGAGTACGGCATCTCCGGGGTGTACCTGGGGGTGGAGGCCGAGATCGGGCGCGGAGGCGTGCGGCGCGTCGTCGAGAGCGACCTCTCGGAGGACGAACTCGCGGGCCTGCGCGAGGCGGCCGAAGCGGTGCGGGCCAAGCAGGCCGACGTAGCCGACCTCTGAAGAAGGACCCCACTGCCCCTCACCGTTCGCACGTCCGCGGCGGGGCCCTGCAGCGGGGCCATGACTGCACAAGGAGAACCTGTGAGCAAGATCAAGGTCGAGGGCACCGTCGTCGAACTCGACGGCGACGAGATGACCCGGATCATCTGGCAGTTCATCAAGGACCAGCTGATCCTCCCGTACCTCGACGTCAACCTCGAGTACTACGACCTCGGCATGGAGCACCGCGACGCCACCGACGACCAGGTGACGATCGACTCCGCCAACGCCATCAAGAAGCACGGCGTCGGCGTCAAGTGCGCCACCATCACCCCCGACGAGGCGCGGGTCGAGGAGTTCGGGCTGAAGAAGATGTGGCGGTCCCCGAACGGGACGATCCGCAACATCCTCGGCGGCGTCATCTTCCGCGAGCCGATCATCATGCAGAACGTGCCGCGGCTGGTGCCGGGCTGGACCAAGCCGATCATCGTCGGCCGGCACGCCTACGGCGACCAGTACCGCGCCACCGACTTCAAGTTCCCGTCGGCGGGCCGGCTGACCGTCACCTTCACCCCGGACGACGGCTCGGAGCCGATCGAGCACGAGGTGTTCCAGGCGCCCGGCGCCGGTGTCTCGCTGTCGATGTACAACCTCGACGACTCGATCCGCGACTTCGCCCGCGCCTCGCTGAACTACGGGCTGGCCCGCAAGTACCCGGTCTACCTGTCCACGAAGAACACGATCCTCAAGGCCTACGACGGCCGGTTCAAGGACATCTTCGAGGAGACCTTCCAGGCCGAGTTCAAGGACAAGTTCGCCGAGGCCGGCATCACCTACGAGCACCGGCTGATCGACGACATGGTCGCCGCCTCGCTCAAGTGGGAGGGCGGCTACGTCTGGGCCTGCAAGAACTACGACGGTGACGTGCAGTCCGACACCGTCGCGCAGGGCTTCGGCTCGCTCGGCCTCATGACGTCGGTGCTCGCCACCCCGGACGGCCGCACGGTCGAGGCCGAGGCCGCCCACGGCACGGTGACCCGGCACTACCGCCAGCACCAGCAGGGCAAGGAGACCTCGACCAACCCGATCGCCTCGATCTTCGCCTGGACCCGGGGCCTGGCCCACCGCGGCAAGCTGGACGGCACCCCCGAGGTGACCCGGTTCGCCGAGACGCTGGAGCGGGTCTGCGTCCAGACCGTCGAGAGCGGCCAGATGACCAAGGACCTCGCGCTGCTCATCTCCAAGGACCAGCCGTGGCTGAACACCCAGGACTTCCTGGCGGCCATCGACAGCAACCTGCAGAAGGCCATGGCCTGACGCTTGGCCTGACGCTTGGCCTGACGCTTGGCCTGACACCGGCCTGAGCACCTCGCGCCGGCCCCCTCGCCCACCCGGGTGAGGGGGCCGTCGTGCGTCCGTCCCCGGTACCCGACGAGTTCGGGGAAGGTGCACGCCGATCCGGCGTCCGGGCAGCACGTTCCCGGAACTGGCGGCCTGTGGATGGCGCCCGCGCGCGGCACCACCTCCCGGGCACGCTGAGGCCATGCCCCCGCCCCGCCGCCCGGAGCAGCTGCGCGGGCGGGTGTTCCGGAAGCGGGACGTCCTGTCCCGGGGACTGCTGACGGCGGGGGAGCTGCGCAGCTCGGCCTGGCGGCGGCTCTTCCGCGGGGTGTACGCCGACGCGGCGCTGCCGCTGACCGTGGGTCTGCGGGTCACCGGCGCCGCGCTGCTGTGCCCACCCGGGGCGGTGTTCAGCGGCCGTACCGCGGCGCACCTCCTCGGCGCGACCGCGCTGGCCGACGTCGGCATGCCGGTGGAGGTCACGGTCGACCCGGCCGGGCGGTTCGGGCCGGTGACCGGCCTGCGCATCCGCCAGGCCGCGCTCGCACCCGGTGACGTCGTGCGCGTCGGGAGTCGGCGGTGCACCTCGCCCGTCCGCACCGCCCTCGACATCGCCCGGACCGAGCCACTGCTCGACGCGGTGCCGGCGCTCGACGTGCTCCTCGCCGATGGGGTCGTGGCGCACCCCGAGCTGCGGCAGGCGGCCGCGGACCTCGGCGGCGCACGAGGCTCCCGGCGCGCGGGGCGGGCGGTGGAGCTGGCCGACCTGCGGGCCGAGTCGCCACCGGAGTCCCGGGTGCGCGTCCTCCTCGCCCTCGGCGGGCTCGCGCCCGTTCCGCAGTTCGTCGTGCGCGACGCGGCAGGCGGCTTCGTGGCACGAGTCGACCTCGCCTTCCCCGACGCCCGGCTGGCCGTCGAGTACGACGGGGCGTGGCACGCCGAGCCAGGGCAGTTCGCGAAGGACCGCCGCCGGCTCGACCGGCTGGTCGCCATCGGCTGGACGGTCCTCCACGTCACCGCCGCGGACCTCCGGGACCCGGTGGCGCTGGTGGCCCGGATCCGGGCCGCGTACCGGCGCTGCACGATCGGGGAAGGTGCACGCTGATCCGGCGTCCGGGGAGCAGGTTCCCCGCACGTGCGGGCCGGGGCGGGACGCCGTGCCGCAACCCGGGGCCCCAGTGGGCAGCGTGGACCGGGCACCATGGATGCGTCCGCCCGCACCGCCAACCCCGAGGAGCACGCCGCCGGTGAGCGACGTCTGGCTCAACATCGTCATGGTCGTCGTCTTCATCATGATCGGTGGTGCCTTCGCGGGCGCCGAGATCGCCCTGGTCTCCCTGCGGGAGTCCCAGGTGCGCGCCATGGGGGAGCAGGGCGGCCGCCGGGGTCAGGCGGTGCAGAAGCTGCTCAAGGACCCGAACCAGTTCCTGGCCGCCGTGCAGGTCGGGGTCACCCTGGCCGGCTTCTTCTCGGCCGCCTTCGGTGCCAGCACGCTGTCGGCGCCGCTGGCCGACTGGCTGGAGTCCCGCGGGACGAGCGAGGGGCTGGCCGGCACGCTCGCGCTGGTGCTGGTCACCATCGCGATCAGCTACGTCTCCCTCGTCGTCGGTGAGCTGACCCCCAAGCGGCTGGCGCTGCAGCGGGCGGAGGGCTTCTCCCTGCTCGTCGCCGCGCCGCTCAACGCGATCGCCCGGCTCTCCCGCCCGGTCATCTGGCTGCTGTCGAAGTCGACGAACGGCATGGTCCGGCTGCTCGGTGGTGACCCCAAGGCAAGCGGCGAGTCGATCAGCCAGGAGGAGCTGCGCGACCTGGTGGCGGCGCACGAGTCGCTCAGCAGCGACGAGCGCCGGCTGATCGACGAGGTGTTCCGGGCGGGGGAGCGCGAGGTGCGCGAGGTCATGACACCGCGCACCGAGGTGCAGTTCCTCGAGGCGTCGACGACCGCCAGCCGGGCGGCCAAGCTGGTCGCGGAGTCCAACTGGTCCCGGTTCCCGGTCGCCGGGCGCGACCAGGACGACGTCGTCGGTTTCGTGCACGTCCGCGACCTGTTCCTGCCCAACCACCCGGCCGGGCGGGCGGCGACCGTGGGGGACCTCGCCCGCGAGGTCACCCGGCTGCCCGGCACCGCCGGGGTCCTCACGGTGCTGAGCGAGATGCGCCGGGAGAACCAGCACCTGGCCATCGTCGTCGACGAGTACGGCGGCACCGACGGCATCGTGACCCTGGAGGACCTCATCGAGGAGGTCATCGGGGAGATCTACGACGAGTACGACGAGGAGGTCGCCCCGGAGGCGCGGCAGTCCCCGGACTCCCCGCGCGAGGTGGACGGCCTGCTCAACCTGGACGACTTCACCGAGGCGACCGGCCTGGAGCTGCCCGACGGGCCGTACGAGACCGTCGCCGGGTACGTCCTGGCCGAGCTCGGCCGGCTGCCGGAGGTCGGGGACGCGGTGGAGACCCAGGGCCGCACCCTGTCGGTGCTGGAGCTGGACGGACGGCGGATCGCCCGGCTGGTGGTCAGCCCGCCGCCGGCGGAGGCCCCGGAGGGCGAACCGGACGGCCGGACGGCGGGCTGAGCGGGTCTAGCGGCGGGCGTTCGCCGCGTCCCAGGCGTCGCGGACGATGCCGACCAGGTCGGTGTGCTTCGGCGTCCAGCCCAGGTCGGTGCGGATCCGGTCGCTGGCGGCCACGAGCTGGGCGGGGTCGCCGGCCCGCCGCTCGCCGACGGTGACCGGGATCGGGTGCCCGGTGACCTCGCGGGCGGCCTCGACGACCTGCTGCACGGAGAAGCCGGTGCCGTTGCCCAGGTTGTAGATCCGGTGCTCGCCGGCGGCCGGGGCCGGCAGGGCCAGCAGGTGGGCGTCGGAGAGGTCCTCGACGTGCACGTAGTCGCGGATGCAGGTGCCGTCGGGGGTGGGGTAGTCCTGCCCGTAGACGGTCAGCGACTCGCGCTGCCCCGCCGCCACCTGGAGCGCGATCGGGATGAGGTGGGTCTCGGTGGCGTGCCGCTCGCCCAGGCCGTAGGCCGCCCCGGCGACGTTGAAGTACCGCAGGCTGACCGCCGCGAAGCCGTGCGCGACGGCGTAGGACGTGAGCATGTGGTCGACCGCGAGCTTCGAGGCGCCGTAGGTGTTCGTCGGCCGGGTCGGGGCGTCCTCGCGGATCGGCACCGCGTCGGGCTCGCCGTAGGTGGCCGCGGTGGAGGAGAAGACGATCCGCCGGCAGTCGACCGCCCGCATCGCCTCGAGCAGGGCCAGGCTGCCGCCCACGTTGGTGTGCCAGTAGTCCTCCGGCTGCTGCTGCGAGACCCCGACGAGGCTCTTGGCGGCGAAGTGCAGCACCGCCTCGGGCCGGACGTCGGCGAGCACCGGCGCCGAGTCGTGCAGCCCGACCTGCGCCAGCGTGGCGCCCTCGGGCACCGCGTCGGCGTGCCCGGTGGAGAGGTCGTCGAGGACGGTGACCTCGTGACCGTCGGCCAGCAGCGCCGCCGTCACTACGCTGCCGATGTAGCCGGCTCCGCCGGCGACGAGTACGCGCATGGGCCCACCCTATGAGGGCGGCCGGAGTGGTGGAGGATCTCGTGGTCAGTGCCCGACCTGCGGTGCAGTCGCTCCCGGCCTACCGGCCCGGGCGCAACCCGGCCGACCTGGCGCGCGAGATCGGCGTGCCACGGGCGGTCAAGCTGGCCAGCAACGAGGTGGCGTTCCCGCCGCTGCCCGCCGTCGTGCAGGCGGTCGCCTCGGCCATGACGGAGTGCAACCGCTATCCGGACAACGGGGCGGTCGTCCTCACCCGGGCGCTGGCCGACCGGTACGGCGTGCAGCCGGAGCAGGTGGCCACCGGGTGCGGCGCGGTCGCCATCTGCCAGCAGCTCGCCCAGGCCTACAACGACCCGGGCACCGGCCTCGCCTTCGCCTGGCGGTCGTTCGAGATGTACCCGCTGCTGGCCCGGGTCGCCGGGGCGCGGGCGGTGCAGGTACCGCTGGTGCCGGGCCGCGACGGCGGGGCCCCCGACACCCACGACCTCGACGCGCTGGCCGCCGCGGTCGACGGCACCACCCGGCTGGTCTTCGTCTGCAACCCGAACAACCCCACCGGGACGGCGGTGCGCCGCCGCGAGATGGAGCGCTTCCTCGACGCGGTGCCGGCGGAGACGCTGGTGGTGCTCGACGAGGCCTACCGCGAGTTCGTCACCGACCCCGACGTCCCCGACGGCGTGGAGCTGATGCGCGGTCGGCCGAACGTCGCGGTCCTGCGCACGTTCTCCAAGGCCTGGGGGCTGGCGGGCCTGCGGGTGGGCTACCTGCTGGCCGAGGACCCGGCGGTGGCCGCCGCCGTCCGCAAGACGCACCTGCCCTTCAGCGTGGGCATGGTCGCGCAGGCGGCCGCGGTCGCCGCGCTGGGCAGCGAGGACGAGGTGCGGGTCCGGTGCGCCGCGGTGGTCGCCGAGCGCGACCGGCTGACCGCCGCCCTGCGCGACCGGGGCCTGCCGATCGCCGACAGCCAGGCCAACTTCGTGTGGCTGCCGGTGGGGGAGCGGACGGCGGAGCTGGCCGCGGCGCTGGAGGCCCGCGCGGTCATCACCCGCCCGTTCGCGGGCGAGGGCATCCGGGTGACGGTCGGCACGCCCGAGGAGGACGACGTCTTCCTCGCCGCCCTGGACGACGCCCTGGCCGCCGCGGCGCCGTGACCAGCCCCGACCGGGCGCCCCTTCCCCGGACGGGGGAAGCGGACGGGGGAGGTCGGAACGGACCTCCGCCGCGGCTGGTTTGATGGCCGACGTGGCTCTTCCCCGTGTGCTGTCCGGCATCCAGCCGACGGCCGGCTCCTTCCACCTCGGCAACTATCTGGGTGCGCTGCGGCAGTGGGTCGACCTCCAGGACTCCGCCGAGGCGTTCTACTGCGTCGTCGACCTGCACGCGATCACGGTGGCGCAGGACCCCGCGGAGCTGCGGCGCAACACCCTGACCTCGGCCGCCCAGCTGCTCGCGCTCGGCGTCGACCCGTCGCGCAGCGCGCTGTTCGTGCAGAGCCACGTGCCCGAGCACGCCCAGCTCGGCTGGGTGATGCAGTGCCTCACCGGCTTCGGCGAGGCCAGCCGGATGACCCAGTTCAAGGACAAGAGCCAGCGGCAGGGCTCGGCCAACACCACCGTCGGGCTGTTCACCTACCCGGTTCTCCAGGTGGCCGACATCCTGCTGTACCAGGCCGCGCGCGTGCCGGTCGGGGAGGACCAGCGCCAGCACCTGGAGCTGACCCGCGACCTCGCCGTCCGGTTCAACAGCCGGTTCGGCGACACGTTCACCGTGCCCGAGGCCTTCATCCCGCCCGGCGCGGCGAAGATCCTGGACCTGCAGACCCCCGAGAAGCAGATGAGCAAGAGCCTCCCGGGGGCGGGCTGCGTGTTCCTGCTGGACGAGCCGAAGGTGACCGCGAAGAAGATCCGCTCGGCGGTCACCGACACCGGCCGGGAGATCGTCGCCGACCCCGCGGGCAAGCCCGGCGTCACCAACCTGCTGACCATCCACAGCGCGCTGTCCGGGCGGACCGTGGCCCAGCTGGAGCAGGACTTCGCGGGGCGGGGGTACGGCGACCTGAAGAAGGAGCTCGCCGAGGTGGTCACGGACTTCGTGACGCCGGTCCAGGAGCGGACCCGGGAGCTGCTCGACGACCAGGCGGAGCTGGAACGGATCCTCGCCGCCGGTGCCACGCGCGCCCGGGAGGTCGCGGCCGCGACGCTGGCCCAGGCCTACGACCGGGTCGGGTTCCTGCCACCGGCCGGGTCGCGGGCATGAACGACGACACCTTCGTCGCCCGGCGCCCCGCGCCGCCGGAGACCGCGGTGCTCGGCGTCATCGTGCCGATCCCGGAGCCGTGGGCGCAGCTGCTGGTCGAGTGGCGGGCCAAGGTCGGTGATCCGCAGGCGCGGATCGTGCCGCCGCACGTGACGCTGCTGCCGCCGACCGAGGTGGCGTGCAGCGACCGCGCCGCGATCAGCGCCCACCTGCGGTCGGTCGCCGCTTGCCACCCGCCGTTCGACATGCACCTGGCCGGCACCGGCACGTTCACGCCGGTGTCCGAGGTGGTGTTCGTGGCGGTGGCCCGCGGCATCGGCCACTGCGAGCTGCTGGCCAACGACGTCCGCCGGGGGCCGCTCGAGCGGTCGCTGTCCTTCCCGTACCACCCGCACGTCACGGTGGCCCACGACGTCGAGCCGGACATGCTCCAGCTGGCCTACAGCGGTCTGCAGGAGCTCTCCGCGGAGTTCCGCGTCGAGCACTTCACCGAGTTCGAGCAGACCCCCGAGGGGGCGTGGACGGTGGCCCGGGAGTACCCGCTGACCGGTCCGCCGCGCTGAGCGACGCCAAGGGCTGGCCGGCCCGGATGTGGGACCGCGTCGGCGCGACCGCCGACGCCGCCCGCCGGCGGTCGCCGTGGCTGGACCACCTGGCCCGCGCCGGCGGCCGCTACCAGCGGACGCAGGGCGACCTCATGGCCGCGGGCGTCACCTACTTCGCCTTCCTGGGCCTGTTCCCGGTGCTGATGCTGGTCGCCTCCGTCATCGCGCTGGTCCTGGCGGGCAACGAGCTGCTCCAGCAGGAGCTCTACGCGGCCATCCGGGAGGCGTTCCCCGGGTCCACCGGCCGGGACATCGTCGCCGACCTGCGGTCGGCGGTCGGCTCCGCGGGGGTCGTCGGCGTCATCGGCCTGGTCGGCTTCCTCTACGCCGGCCTCCGGGCGATCGACAAGCTGCGCGTCGGCATGGAGCGGATCTGGAAGGGCCACGCCGACGAGCCGGAGTTCCTCCGCGACAACCTGCAGGACGTCGTCGCGCTGATCGTGCTCGGGGCGGTCGGCCTGCTCAGCCTGGGTCTCACCGCGGTGGCCACCTGGGCCACCGCCTGGCTGCTGGACCTGCTGGGCCTGCAGGACGCCCCCGGCCTCGCCGTGGTCACGGCGGTCCTCAGCCTCGCGCTGGCCTTCGCCGGCGACGTCGTGGTCTTCCTCTGGCTGCTCAGGGTGGTGCCCTCCACGTCGCTGCCGGTGCGCCGGCTGCTGCCCGGGGCGCTGTTCGGTGCGGCCGGGTTCGAGGTGCTCAAGCTGATCGGGAACCTCTACCTGACGCTGATCTCCGGCAGCGTGACCGCCTCGGCCTTCGGCGGCGCGGTCGGCATCCTGGTGTGGATCAACGTCGTCTTCCGGTTCGCCTTCTTCACCGCCGCCTGGACCGCCAGCTCGGCCGCGGCGCAGGACGCCGCCCCGGCGGAGCCGCCGGCCCGGTCGGACGAGGACGCCGGCGCCGGACCAGCCACCGGCTGACCACCGCCCCGACCGCGGCGGCCGCGGCCAGCCCCGCGAGGCCCACCGCCGTGCCCGGGGCCGCGTCGTCGGCCGGTCCGGCCGCCACCGGCGGGGCGGCCATCGGCCCGGCGGCCACCGGCCCGGCGGCCGGCGTCCGGACCGGGCTGGGAGTGGCCGGCGTCCGGACGAGGTCGGCCGGGCGGACCAGCCGGCCCACCCCCGGGGTGCCCGCGGGGACGGCGAAGCCCCAGTCCAGCAGCAGGGCGGCCTGGTCGGCGGCGCGCAGCGGCACGTTCTCGGTGTCGAGCACGCTGACGACCAGCCGCCGCCCGTCGCGCTCGGCGGCGGTGACGAAGGTATGCCTGGCCGCGTCGGTGAACCCGGTCTTGCCGCCCAGGTTGCCGGGGTAGGCGCGCAGCAGCGGGTTCTGGTTCTGGATCTGGTAGCCGAGGGAGCGGCCCTCCACCGGCGGCATGTCGGCCGTGGGCGTGGCCAGCACACCGGCGGCGACGGGGTGCTCCAGCAGCGCCCGGAAGATCAGCGCCAGGTCGTAGGCCGACGACGACTGACCGGCGACGTCGAGCCCGGACGGCGTGCCGGCGACGGTGTCGAACGCGCCGAGGTCGGCCGCGGTCCGGTTCATCTCGGCGAGGGTGGCCGCGTCACCCCCGGCCGCCCGCGCCAGCGCGGAGGCGGCGTCGTTGCCCGACTGGAGCATCAGCGCGGTGAACAGCAGCGGTACCGGGTAGCGGCCGCCGTCGACCAGCCCGACCCGGCTGCCCTCCACCTGCTCGTCGGCCACCGTGCCCACCACGACCTCCGCCGGGTCCAGCCGGTCGACCAGCGTGAGGAAGGTCAGCGTCTTCAGCGTGCTGGCCGGGTAGTGGCGGCCGTGCGGATCGCGGCCGCCCAGCACCGCGCCGGTGCCGGCGTCGGCGACCAGCCAGGAGGACGCGGCGAGGCCGTCGGGCAGCGGCGGGGCGGCCTCGGCGACGACCACGCCCCGGGTGCGCAGCCGGTCCCCGCCCACCGTGCTGCCGTCGGGTGCGCTGCCCCGGGGCGGCAGGCCGGTGCGCGGGGCGGTCGGCGTCGGAGCGGCGAGGTCGACGGTCGGGCGCGTGGGTGCGGTGGCCGGTGCGGTGGGAGCCGCGGTGGGTGTCGCGCCCGCCGGTTCGGCCCGCGCCGCACCCGTCGCGGGGAGCGCGAGCGCCACCGCCACGGCCGCGGCGGTCGCCGCCCGCCGTGGTCGTCCCATGCCGCCGAGGCTAGGCGGCCAGTGACGACCGCCACCGCCCGCGGGTGCGGGCGACCCCGATCGGAGGACCCTTCGCAACGATCGGGTCTCAGTCCGCCGCAGACGTTGCTGCCCCCGTGATGCGCGCGGTTAGCGTCCGGGGGTCGTGCACCGTCGACCCGCTCGCCGCGGGACCCCGGGCACGCGGAAATCACCCCCGGGAGGCGCCGCCGTGTGGCGCGTTCTCCCCCCAGAGAGGAGATCGTCTTGCGCCGAGCGCGGATGACGAAGGCTGCGGCACTGCTGCTGGCCGGCGGCCTGGCCCTCACGGCCTGTGCCAGCGACGAGGAGCCCGCCGCTGACGGTGGCGACACCGGCGGCGGTGCCGCGGCGGACGCGCCGAAGATCGGCCTGGCGTTCGACACCGGCGGCGAGGGCGACCGCTCGTTCAACGACTCGGCCGTGGCCGGTGTCGAGGCGGCGATCGAGGCCAACGGCGGCACCGTCGCCAAGCTGAGCCCCAACGACGACGGCTCCAACCGCGCCGACCTGCTGACCCAGCTGGCCGACCAGGGCTACGACCCGATCATCGCCGTGGGCTTCGCCTACAGCGATGTGATCGGTGACATCGCCGAGCAGTACCCGGACGTCACCTTCGCCCAGGTCGACGGCGCGGTGGAGGACGCGGGCAGCCCGGAGAACCTGACCGGTCTGCTCTTCGCCGAGGAGGAGGGCTCCTTCCTCGCCGGCGTCGCCGCGGCGACGAAGACCGAGGCCGACCACGTCGGTTTCGTCGGCGGTGTGGAGACCCCGCTGATCCAGAAGTTCCAGGCGGGCTTCGAGGCGGGTGTCGAGGCGGTCAACCCGGACATCCAGGTGGACTCGCAGTACATCTCGCCGGCCGGTGACTTCTCCGGGTTCAACGACCCGGCCCGCGGCAAGATCGTCGCGCAGGGCATGTACGACGCCGGCGCCGACATCGTCTACCACGCCGCCGGCGGCTCGGGCATCGGCGTCTTCCAGGCCGCGGCCGAGTCCGGTGGCCGGGCCATCGGCGTCGACTCCGACCAGTACCAGACGGTCGACGACCCGGCGCTCCAGGCCGTGATCATGACGTCGATGCTCAAGCGCGTCGACAACGCCGTGGAGCAGTTCATCGGCAACTACGTCGAGGGTGACGTCGCCGGCGGCGAGAACCAGCGGTTCGACCTGGAGAGCGAGGGCGTCGGCCTGTCCACCAGCGGTGGCTTCATCGACGACATCCAGGACGACCTGGACACCTACCGCGAGCAGATCATCAGCGGCGACATCGAGGTCCCGACGACCCCGTGACGCCCGGTGCGGGTCCGCTCCGGCGGACCCGCACCGATGGTGGGCCCCGACGGCGGGTCCGGGTCCCCACCCGGGCCCGCCGTCGTCGCGCCGGGGGTGCCGGACCCGGGAGCGCGGGGCCGGTCTCCCCGGCGGCCGGGGAGTGCGAGATCATGCGGCACGTCGTCCGCAGCGAGCCCTCCGACCGGCCGCACCGGGGACGACGCCGATCCGCGGGGGCCGACCGTTCCCGCGAGGACTGAGCAGACGTGCGCCGCGCACCCGCGGCCGCACACGAGGGAGAGGCCCACCATGGCCGCAACAGGAGCGCCCGGCGCGACCGCGCCGGGCGCGGGCGCGGGGCCCGGGGACGCCCCGTACGCGGTGGAGCTGCGCGGCATCACCAAGCGCTTCCCCGGCGTGGTCGCCAACAAGGACATCGAGCTCCGGGTCCGCCGCGGCGAGGTGCACGCCATCGTGGGCGAGAACGGCGCCGGCAAGTCCACGCTGATGAAGACCCTCTACGGCATGCACCGCCCGGACGAGGGCCAGATCCTGCTGGGCGGGCGGGAGGTCCGCTTCCGCAGCCCGGCCGACGCCATCGAGGCCGGGATCGGCATGGTGCACCAGCACTTCATGCTGGCCGACAACTTCACCGTGCTCGAGAACATCGTCCTGGGCAGCGAGCCGACCAAGGCCGGCCGGCTGGACCGGGCCGAGGCCCGCCGCCGGATCCGGGAGATCTCCTCGCGCTACGCGCTCAACCTGGAGCCCGACGTGCTCGTCGAGGCGCTCGGGGTCGGCGACCGGCAGCGGGTGGAGATCGCCAAGGTGCTCTACCGGGGCGCGACCACGCTGATCCTCGACGAGCCGACCGCCGTCCTGGTGCCGCAGGAGGTCGACGAGCTGTTCGGCAACCTCGCCGAGCTCACCCGCGAGGGCCTCACCGTCATCTTCATCTCGCACAAGCTGGACGAGGTCCGCAAGGTCGCCGACGCCATCACGGTGATCCGCCGGGGCACCACGGTCGGGGAGGCCGACCCCAAGACCACCACCAGCCACCAGCTGGCCGAGCTCATGGTCGGCTCAGAGCTGCCCTCCCCGGAGACGCGCGCCTCCACGGTGCGCGAGCGCCCGGTGCTGCAGGTGCGCGACCTCACCGTCGCCTCGTCCGCCGGGCGCCCGGTCGTCGACGGCGTCACCCTGACCGTCCGGGAGGGCGAGGTCGTCGGCATCGCCGGCGTCGAGGGCAACGGCCAGGCCGAGCTCGTCGACGCGATCATGGGCCTGCGCTCGCCGGCCGGGGGCACCCTGCTGCTCGGCGACGACGACGTCACCGGCTGGACCACCCGGGCCCGCCGCGAGGCCGGCATCGGGTTCATCCCCGAGGACCGCCACCGCCAGGGCATGCTCCTGGACGCGACGCTCTGGGAGAACCGGATCCTCGGTCACCAGACCCGGCCGCCGGCGGTGAAGGGGCCGTTCATCGACCGCCGCGGGGCCCGCACGGACACCGCGCGGATCATGCGCGAGTACGACGTCCGCGCCCCCGGCCCGGACACCCTCGCCGTCGCCCTGTCCGGCGGCAACCAGCAGAAGCTGATCGTCGGCCGCGAGATGAGCGCCGCGCCGCGGCTGCTCGTGGCCGCCCACCCGACCCGCGGCGTCGACGTCGGCGCCCAGGCGGTCATCTGGGAACTGCTCAAGGACGCCCGCGCGGAAGGGATGGGGATCCTGCTGATCTCGGCCGACCTCGACGAGCTGATCGGCCTCTCCGACACGCTCCAGGTCATGCTCCGCGGCCGGCTGGTCGCCACCCTCGACCCTTCGGACGTCACGCCCGAGGCGCTCGGTGGTCACATGACCGGCGCCCGCGCGGGAGGCGCGGCGTGAGCGCGCTCCGACGGCTCGGGCCCACCGTCGGTGTCCCGGTGTTCGCCGTCCTGGTGGCGGTCGTCATCTCCGGCCTGGTCATGGCCGCGCTGCAGGTGAACCCGTTCGAGGTCTTCCGGGTGATGTTCGACCTGGGCGACACCCCGTCGCAGCAGATGACCGCGGTCGTGGTGGTGCTCAACCGCGCCGTCCCGCTCTTCCTCGCCGGGCTCGCCGTCGCGATCGCCTTCCGGATGGGCCTGTTCAACATCGGCGTCGAGGGTCAGTACCGGCTGGCCACCATCGTCGCCGCCGCCGTCGGGGCCGCCGTGGCGCTGCCCGGGCCGCTGCACGTGCTGCTGATCATGGCGGTGGCGGTGGTGGTGGGCGCCTTCTGGGCGGGCATCGTCGCCGTCCTCAAGGTCACCCGCGGCGTGAGCGAGGTGATCAGCTCGATCATGCTGAACTTCATCGCGCTGGGGATCGCCTCCTTCCTGCTCACCGGCCCGTTCCGGGGCAGCGAGCCGGGCGCCTCGATCATCAGCACCGCCGACATCCCCGAGTCCGGCTGGATGCCGAGCCTCAACGGGATCTTCGGCGCACTCGGGCTGGCGGACCCGCCGCGCCAGCTCTACGGCTTCCTCCTGGTGGCGGTCGTCGTCGGCGTCGCGCTCGCGGTGCTGCTGAACCGCACCCGGTTCGGCTACGACCTGCGGGCCAGCGGGCTCTCGCCGTCGGCGGCCAGCGCGAGCGGGGTCAACGCCCGGGCGATGGTGCTGAAGACGATGCTGCTCTCCGGCGCCGTCGCCGGGCTCATCGGCCTGCCCGACCTGCTCGGGGACACCCGCTCGTACACCACCGACTTCACCGCCGGCCTGGGCTTCCTCGGCATCGCCGTGGCGCTGCTCGGCCGGAACAACCCGCTCGGCATCGCGTTCGCCGCGCTGCTGTTCTCCTTCCTCGACCGCGCGCTGGTGCCCCTGCAGATCGAGGGGCTGCCGGCGTCGGTCATCACGATCATCCAGGGCACGATCGTGCTCGCGGTCGTCATCGCCAACGAGGTGGCCCGGCGGATCGCCCGGCGCTCCGCCGAGCGCGGCGGGGCGGCGGCCGACGCCGCCGCCCCCGGGGACGGGAGCACGAGCACCGGGCAGTCGGCGGGGGACGTCGGCGGACCGGGCGGCACGGACGTGCAGGGCACGGGAGCCGGGGTCAGCCGCACCGCCGGCGCCGGGCAGGCCGACGACACCCGGGGAGCCGGAGCATGAGCACCACCGCCTCGACGCGCGCCACCCCGGCCGGCCGTGGGCCGCTGACCGAGTTCTTCCTGGGCGGCAGCCGCGCCCGCCGGATCACGCTGCTGCTGGTCGGGGCCTTCGTCCTGGTCTCCGCCGTGCGGGTGATCAGCGGGGAGGAGTCGCTCACCGCCTCCTCCACGATCGCCGCGGCGCTGCTGCTCGCCGTCCCCATCGGCCTGGCCGCCCTCGGCGGCCTGTTCGCCGAGCGGGCCGGCGTGGTCAACATCGGCCTCGACGGGATGATGACCCTCGGCACCTGGGGGGCCGGTTTCTGCGGCTACCAGTGGGGCTGGCAGGCCGCCATCGTCGGCGGCATGCTCTTCGGCGCCCTCGGCGGGCTGCTGCACGCCGTGGCCACCGTGACCTTCGGCGTGGACCACGTCGTCTCCGGTGTGGCGATCAACATCCTCGCTGCCGGGCTGGTGCGCTTCCTCTCCGAGCTGCTGTACAGCGACAACCCGGCCGGCGGTGGCGTCACCCAGTCGCCCGCGCTGACCAGCCGGCCACCGGAGGTCTCGCTCCCGGTGCTCTCCTCGGGGCCGGACCTGCTCGGCGACCTCGAGCGGCTGAACTGGTTCCTGCTCAGCGACGTCGCCGGCGTGCTCCGCGGCCTCACCAGCGGGGTCGGCCCCACGACCATCCTGGCCGTGCTGCTGATCCCGATCTCCTACCTGATCCTGTGGCGGACGGCGTTCGGCCTCCGGCTGCGCGCGTGCGGTGAGAACCCGGCCGCCGCGGACTCCCTGGGCGTCGCGGTCTACCGGATGAAGTACATCGCGGTGATCATCTCCGGCTCGCTGGCCGGGCTCGGCGGTGTCTTCCTGGTCTTCATCGCCGGCATCTACCGGGAGGGCCAGACCAACGGCCGCGGCTTCATCGGCCTCGCGGCGCTCATCTTCGGCAACTGGCGCCCGGGTGGCCTGGCCGCCGGCGCCGGGCTGTTCGGCTTCGCCGACGCGCTGCAGCTGCGCAGCCGCAGCGCGGTGGTGGCGCTGTTCCTGCTGCTGGCGGTCGTGCTGGCGGCGGTGGCCGTGTGGCAGGCCACCCGGCGCAAGCTGCTCCAGGCGGTGACGGCCGCGGTGTTCGCCGGCATCACGTTGACGGGCTTCCTGACGATCGACGAGCTGGCGCCGGGCCTGGTCTCCTTCACCCCGCACCTGACCACCCTGCTGGTGCTCTCGCTGGCCTCCCAGCGATTGCGCATGCCCAAGGCCGACGGCCTGGTGTACCGACGAGGAGAGCACTAGTGACCGCTGTGCCCGAGCCCGACTGGGAGGGCCTGCGCACCGCGGCCCGCGAGGCGATGACCCACGCCTATGCGCCCTACTCGCGGTTCCCGGTGGGCGTCGCCGGGCTGGTGGACGACGGCCGCGTCGTCACCGGCTGCAACGTGGAGAACGCCTCCTACGGGCTGGGCCTGTGCGCCGAGTGCGGGATGGTCAGCGACCTGGCCCGCACCGGCGGCGGCCGGCTGGTCGCGGTGGCCTGCGTCGGTGGCGACGGGCAGCCGCTGATGCCGTGCGGCCGGTGCCGCCAGCTGCTGTGGGAGCACGGGGGTGCGGACATGCTCATCGAGACGGTCTCGCTCGGCATCGTGCCGATGCGCGAGGTGCTGCCGGACGCCTTCGGCCCCGACGACCTCACGGCTGCCGCCACGCGGTCGGCCGGTGGCACGGCTGCCGCCGAGCGGGGGCAGGGCTGATGGCCGGGCACGACGCGATCGACGTCATCCGGGCCAAGCGGGACGGGTCCGAGCTCACGGCCGACCAGATCGGCTGGGTCATCGGCGCCTACACCGGTGGTGCGGTCCCCGACGAGCAGATGAGCGCCCTGCTCATGGCGATCTTCTTCCGGGGCATGTCACCGGACGAGCTCGCCGCCTGGACGCAGGCGATGATCGACTCCGGCGAGCGCAAGGACCTCTCCGCGCTGGGCCGGCCGACCGCCGACAAGCACTCCACGGGGGGAGTGGGCGACAAGATCACCCTTCCGCTGGCGCCGCTGGTCGCCGCCTGCGGGGTGGCCGTGCCGCAGCTGTCGGGCCGGGGGCTCGGGCACACCGGGGGCACGCTGGACAAGCTCGAGTCGATCCCCGGCTGGCAGGCCGACGTGCACGAGGATGCCTACCTCCGCCAGCTGCGCGAGGTCGGGGCGGTCATCTGCGCAGCCGGTCACGACCTCGCGCCGGCCGACAAGCTCCTCTACGCGCTGCGCGACGTCACCGGCACGGTGGAGTCCATCCCGCTGATCGCCAGCTCGATCATGAGCAAGAAGATCGCCGAGGGCGCCGACGCGCTGGTTCTCGACGTGAAGACCGGCTCGGGGGCGTTCATGAAGAACGCCGACGACGCCCGGACCCTGGCCCGCACGATGGTCGGGCTGGGCGAGGCCGCCGGCGTGCGCACCGTCGCGCTGGTGACGGCCATGGACCGGCCGCTGGGCCGCACCGCGGGCAACGCCGTCGAGGTCGCCGAGTCGGTGGAGGTGCTCGCCGGCGGTGGCCCCGCCGACGTCGTGGAGCTGACCCTCGCGCTGGCCCGGGAGATGCTGGCCGGCGCCGGCCGGGGCGACGTCGACCCCGCCGACGCGCTCCGCGACGGCCGGGCGATGGACGTCTGGCGCCGGATGATCGCCGCCCAGGGCGGCGACCCGGACGCGCCGCTGCCGCAGCCGGCCGAGCGGCACGTCGTGACCGCACCGGCCACCGGCACCCTGACCCGGCTGGACTCCTACGCCCTCGGGGTGGCCGCCTGGCGCCTCGGCGCCGGGCGCGCCCGCAAGGAGGACCCGGTGCAGGCCGCCGCCGGCGTCACCTGGACCGCCGGTGTGGGGGAGCGGGTGACCGCGGGTCAGCCGCTGCTGGAGCTGCAGACCGACGACGCCGGCCGCATCCCGCGGGCGCTGGAGGCGCTCGAGGGCGCCATCGGCATCGACACCGGCGAGCAGCCCCTGCCCCTGGTCCTCGACCGCATCGAATGACACCGCGACCCTCCGGGCCGCACCGCCACCAGGAGCCGTCCCCCACCGCCGCGGAGCCGCTGCGTCACCCCTGCGCGGACCCCTCCGGGGCCCACTCGGCGCGACAGGGCAGGGAGACTGTCTTCTCGTGATCCGATCGACGGCGGCGGCGTCCCCGCAGCACTCCTCCCCGCCCGATCCCGAGGCCGCCATCTCCATCCGCGGCCTGGTCAAGCGATACGGCGACCGCGCCGTCGTCGACGGTCTGGACCTGGACATCCACCGGGGCGAGATCTTCGCGCTGCTCGGCCCCAACGGGGCCGGCAAGACCACCACCGTGGAGATCTGCGAGGGCTACCGCGACCGGGACGGCGGCGAGGTGCGCGTGCTCGGGGTGGACCCGGCGAAGGGCGGGCGGAGCTGGAAGGCCGATCTGGGCATCGTGCTCCAGTCCGGCGCCGGCGACAGCCAGCTGTCGGTGCGCGAGCTGCTGACCGCGCAGGCGTCCTACTTCGCCGACCCGCGCGACCCCGACGAGGTGCTCGAACTGGTCGGGCTGACCGACAAGGCCGGTGCCCGCGGGCGCACGCTCTCGGGCGGGCAGCGCCGCCGGCTGGACGTGGCGCTGGGCATCGTCGGCCGGCCCCGGCTGCTGTTCCTCGACGAGCCGACCACCGGGTTCGACCCGGAGGCGCGCCGCCAGTTCTGGGCGCTGATCCGCTCGCTGCGGGAGCTCGGCACCACGATGCTGCTGACCACCCACTACCTGGACGAGGCCGAGGAGCTGGCCGACCGGGTGGGCGTCATCGCGCGCGGGCAGCTGGCCGAGGTCGCCGTCCCGACGGCGCTGGGTGGGCGGGGCACCGCCCCGGCGGTGGTCAGCTGGACCGAGGACGGCGTCCGGCGGCACGCCGAGACCGCCACCCCCACGGCCTTCGTCGCCGAGCTCGCCGCGCACTTCCCCGGTGAGGTGCCCGACCTCGCGGTGAGCCGGCCCAGCCTGGAGGACGTCTACCTCACGATGATCGGGGACGGGTCGTGACCACCGCGCTGCCGTCGCTGGGCCGGGTCTCCCGCACCCGGGCCGGCGTCGAGCTCAAGGAGTTCTTCCGGCAGCGGGAGTCGGTCGTGTTCACCCTGCTGTTCCCGGTCATCCTGCTGCTGGGCCTGGGCGCGGTGCTCGACTACGACCTCGGCTCCGGCGTCGACTTCCCGCAGTACTTCATGGCCGGGGTGATCGCCGCCGGCATCGTCGGGGCCAGCCTGCAGAACATGGCCATCCACATCGCCGGCGAGCGCTCCGACGGCACGCTCAAGGCCCTGGCCGGCAGCCCCATGCCCAAGACCGCCTACTTCGTGGGCAAGGTGGTGCAGGTCGTCGCGGTCACCGCCGCCACGATCGCGATCCTGCTGCTGGTGGGCGTGCTGGTCTTCGGCATCGACCTCCCGTCGGGCACGGACTGGCTGACCTTCGCCTGGGTCACCGTCCTGGGCGCGGCCGCCTGCACGCTGCTCGGCATCGCGGTCTCCTCGCTCGCCCGCAACGCGCGCTCCGCGTCGGCCACGATCACGCCGATCGCCCTCGTGCTGGAGTTCATCTCCGGCGTCTTCATGCCCTTCGACCAGGTGCCCGGCTGGCTGCAGGACGTCGCCGCGGTCTTCCCGGTCAAGTGGCTGGCGCAGGGCCTGCGGTCGGTGTTCCTGCCCGACTCCCTCGCCGCGAGCGAGCCGGCCGGCTCCTGGGAGCTGGGCACCGTCGCCGTCGTCCTGTCCGTCTGGTGCGTCGCGGGCCTCTTCCTCTGCGCGGCCACCTTCCGCTGGCAGGACCGATGACGGTGACACCGCGGTCCTCCGGACCGCACCGCGGCCAGGTGCCGTCCCGGCTGCGATGAGCCCCTTCGTCGTCCCTGCGCGGAGGCCTCCGGCCCCCACTCGGGACGACACGGATCGGCGGGTCGGTAGCTTTCCCGTGTGCCTGCTCCGCTGAACTCCGCCAACGTCCGTCGCGCCCCCAAGGTGCTTCTGCACGACCACCTGGACGGCGGGCTGCGGCCGCAGACCGTGCTCGAGCTGGCCGACGAGATCGGTTACCGCGAGCTCCCCGCGTCCGACGCCGAGAGCCTGGGCCGCTGGTTCCGGGAGGCCGCGGACTCCGGGTCGCTGGTGCAGTACCTGGAGACGTTCGCGCACACCGTCGGGGTCATGCAGACCCCCGACGCGGTGCAGCGGGTGGCCCGCGAGTGCGCGCTGGACCTCGCCGCCGACGGCGTCGTGTACGCCGAGGTGCGCATGGCCCCCGAGCTGCTGGCCGGGATGCCGCTGGAGACGGCCGTCGAGGCGATGCTCGACGGGTACGCCCAGGGCACCCGGGAGGCCGCCGCGGCGGGCACCCCGATCCGCGTCGGCACGCTCCTGTGCGCCATGCGCCAGGCCGACCGCTGGGACGAGATCGCGGAGCTGGTGGTGCGCTACCGCGACGCCGGCGTGGTCGGCTTCGACCTGGCCGGGCCGGAGATCGGCTTCCCGCCGGACCGCCTCCCCTCGGCGCTGGCGATCCTCGACCGCGGGCACGCCCACCGGACGATCCACGCCGGTGAGGCCGCGGGCATCGACAGCATCGCCGCGGCCCTGGAGGGTGCCGGGGCCGAGCGGCTCGGCCACGGCGTGCGGATCGCCGACGAGGTCGGGGAGGACGGGGCACTGGGTCCGGTGGCGCAGCGGGTGCGCGACGAGCGGGTGCCGCTCGAGATCGCCCCGTCGTCGAACGTGCAGACCGGCGCCTACCCGTCGCTGGCCGCCCACCCGGTGGACCGGCTGCACCGCCTCGGCTTCACCGTCACCCTGAACACCGACAACCGGCTGATGAGCGGGGTCTCGGTGACCAGCGAGGTCACCGACGTCGCGACGACGTTCGGCTGGAGCTGGCAGGACGTGCAGACGGTGACCGAGCGCGCCCTCGCCGCGGCGTTCCTGGACGAGGGGGAGCGGCAGCGGCTGCTCGACGACGTCGTCTGGCCGGGGTACGCGGCGCTCGGGAGCTGACACGGTGCTGCTGCTGCTCGACGCTCCGGCCGGCCAGAGCTGGGCGCAGCTGGGCCACCTCGGGCTGGCCTTCGTCCTGTCGGCGCTGATCGGCTTCGAGCGGGAGCTGCGGCAGAAGGCGGCGGGGCTGCGGACCCTCACTGTCGTGGGCTTCGCCGCGGCGCTGTTCATGGTGATCAGCCAGGCGGAGTTCGGCGACTCCCGCGTGGCGGCCCAGGTGGTCTCCGGGCTGGGCTTCATCGGCGGCGGCCTGATCTTCGTGCGCCGCGACGCCGTCCGCGGGCTGACCACGGCCGCCGTCGTCTGGCTGACCGCCGCCGTCGGCATGGCGGCGGGGGCGGGGCTGTGGCTGTTCGCGATCGCCGCGACGGCGGCGCACTTCCTCGTCGCCTACGGGTTCACCCCGCTCGCCCACCGGCTGTCCGGCCGGACGACCCGGGTGCACTCCCTGACGCTGACCTACCGGGACGGCGAAGGGGTGCTGCGCCGGGCGCTCGCGGAGTGCACCGAGCGCGGGTTCACCGTGCGCGACCTGGCCACCGCCGCCGGGGACGGCGGGGACGGCACTGCCGCCCGGCAGGCGACCGTGCGGCTCTCGGTGGAGGGCGCCGGCCCGGTGACCGGGCTCGCGGCCTGGCTCGCCGACCTGGACGGCGTGCTGGCCGTCACCGCCGGTGACCCCGACGAAGAGGCCGACTGAGCAAGCCCGCGGCGGGGCCGGGTGGGCGCCGTCACCCCCGGACGCGGGAACAGCATCGCGATCTTCGCTGCTAACCTGGGCGTACCGGCACAAGGCCGGTCATCCTCCCGGACGGTTTGTCCGGGCACGAGCGCATCCGTGCAGATCCCGCGTTCCATCCCTGGGCGCCACGATCGCCAAGTGAGGACGCCGGTACGTGACGGTGCTCCTCCTCTTTCACGGGACGCGCTCCGAGCAGTATCGGAGCCCCACCCCGCATGTCTTTGGTCCACCCTGCCGCGTTCGAGTCCTCCGCGACCGAGAACGCTGTCGAGAACACCACTGAAAACATCAACCGAAACACGGTCGAGGCTCCTGCGGCGGCGGACGCCGCCGAGGCGCCGGCCGGCCCCACCTTCGGCCAGCTGGGCCTGCCCCAGCAGCTGGTGACCGCGCTCGAGCGGCGCGGCATCCACCGCCCCTTCGCCATCCAGACCTCCGCCCTGCCCGACGCGCTCGCCGGGCGCGACGTGCTCGGCAAGGCCGCCACGGGCTCGGGCAAGACCCTCGCCTTCGGCCTGCCGCTGCTCGCCCGCATCGGCGCCGAGGTCAAGCACGGCCGGCGGGCCCCCCGCGGCCTGGTGCTCGTGCCCACCCGTGAGCTCGCCCAGCAGGTGCACGACAACCTCGCCCCGCTCGGGCAGGCGACCGGCGTGCAGCTGGCCACCGTGTACGGCGGTGCGCCCATGTACCGCCAGATCCAGCAGCTGCGCCGTGGCGTCGACGTCGTCATCGCCACCCCGGGCCGGCTGCAGGACCTGATCAGCCAGGGTGAGTGCACCCTGGCCGAGGTTGTCGTCACCGTCCTCGACGAGGCCGATTTCATGGCCGACCTGGGCTTCCTCCCGGTCGTCAAGGAGCTGCTCGACCAGACCGACCGCAAGGCCCAGCGCCTGCTGTTCTCGGCGACGCTGGACGGCGAGGTCGACTCGCTGGTCCGCCGCTACCTCAAGGACCCGGCCCGGCACGAGGTCAAGCGGGCCGGCGATGACGCCCCGCCGGCCGAGCACCTGGCCTTCACCCTCGCCTTCCGCGACAAGCTGCAGGTGGCCACCGAGCTGGCCGCCCGCCCGGGGCGGACGATCATCTTCGCCCGCACCCAGCTGGGCGTGGACCGGCTGGCCGAGAACCTGCAGGCCGCCGGCATCAAGGCCGAGGCCATCCACGGCGGTCTGCCCCAGTCCGCGCGCAAGCGCGCGCTGGAGGAGTTCACCGACGCCCGGTCGCCGGTGCTCGTCGCCACGGACGTCGCCGCGCGCGGCATCCACGTCGACGACGTCTCGCTGGTCCTGCACTACGACCCGCCGACGGACGCCAAGACCTACCTGCACCGTTCGGGCCGCACCGCCCGCGCCGGCGCCGCCGGCGTCGTGGTCTCGCTCCTGCTGCCCGACCAGGTGGGGCAGGCCAAGCGCCGGTTCCGCACCGCGAAGGTCGACCCGCCGCTGGACCGCACCCGGCCCGGCGACAAGCCGATCATCGAGCTGGTCGCCTCCGGTGTGGCGGTGGAGCCCAAGGAGCGCACCCAGCGCGACATGCGGCGTGGTGGCGGTGGCTTCGGTGGCCGTCCCCGTCGGGACGGTGACCGCCCGACCGGTGGCTCCCGCGGTGGCCCGCGCCGCTCGTTCGGCGACAAGCCGCGGCCGGCCGGTGAGCGCTCGTCGGGGTCCTCCTACGGCGAGCGGTCCTCCGGCGGCTCGTACGGCGACCGCAGCCGCTCCGGCGGGCGGCCCGGCCGCCCGTCGCGCTACGGCAGCTGATCGACCCACCTGTTCGACGAAGCGGCCGGTCCCGGGAACTCCCGGGGCCGGCCGCTTCGTCGTTCGAGGGGGCCTGGTCTCCGGAGGGCCTGTCTCCGGACGGCCTAGTCGCGGAAGACCAGTGCCCCGCTGACCTGGGACACGACCTCGTCCCAGGCCGGGCGGAGCTGCGCGGCCTCGGCGGCGGGGAGCGCGGCGTCCGGCTCGTGGTCGGCGCGCGCCACCGTCCGGCCCAGCGGCGCCGTTGGCGCCAGCAGCTCCTCGGCCCGGCGCAGCCCGGCGTACTCGGCGAGGTCCCGCACCCCCTCCACCGGCTGCAGCAGCGCCCGGTGCGGCACCAGGCCGGCGGCGCCGTCGGCGACCTCGCCGAGCACCTCGGAGACCTCGGTGAGGTCGTAGCGGTCCTGCTCGGCGGGCAGCGGCGGGGTGTCGGTGTCGGCCACCTCCGGCCAGGAGGCGATCTCGGTGAGGTCGTGCGGCTCGCTGCCCGAGCAGAAGCGGGACAGGGCCGCGGGGGTGTCGAACACGAACACCTCGCCGTCCCGGCCGAGGAAGCGGGCGACGTCCTCGACGTAGCAGCGCAGCGTCACCCCGGCGCCCTCGGGCACGACGATCTCCACCGGCAGGATGCCGACGGCCTCCCAGAACTCCGCGGCGGCGGCGACGTCCGCGGGGGAGGCGGTGACCCGGCCGCTGCGGCCGATGGTGCGCACCCCGGCGGAGGTGGCCGAGGCGGCGGTCGCCCCGCCGGCGACGGGCGCGGGGGCCTCGTCGGCCCGGTCGTCGTCCAGCGCGGCCGGGTCGTCGTCGGACTCCGACGTCGACGGGTACTCCGCGAGCGTCGCGCTGCCGGCCCCGGTCCAGTCGAAGTGCTCGTTGAGCTCCTCGACGACGTCCTCCCACAGGTCGTCGAGGACGGTGCCGACACCGATCCAGGCGTCCTCGCCGGAGCGCCCGACGAAGGCCTCGGGGCCGAGGCCCAGGGAGCCGATCTCCGGCTTGCCGGCCAGCTCGGCGACGGCCTCGAACTCGTCGTCGTCGTCCTCGTCGCTGGTATCCAGGCACTCGGCGAGCCGGCTGACGATGTCCACCGTCGCGGCCAGCTCCTCCACGGCCCACCGGTCGGGGTCCTCGGCGGCGATGTCGTAGACGCCGTCCAGGTCGTAGCGGTGGTCGTCGTCGGGGGTCAGCTCGTCGGCGCCGAGCCCGGCGACCACCGGCCACACCGGGTGGTCGGACAGGTCGTGGTCGGTGCTGGTGCGGCAGAAGGCCGCGAGCTTGGCCGGCGTCGGGAAGAGGTGGACGGTCGCGGTGTCACCCTCGGTGGTGCCGAGGAACGCCTGCCACTCCTCGCCGTCCTCCTCCCACGGCGGAGCCCACAGGGTGTATCCGGTGCGGTCGTCGAGGGTGAGTGCGATGGGGACGATGCTGGGCCTGGCCACGACGCGATCCTGCCCGATCACCCTGGGAGCGCGCTGCCCGGTTCCCGGCGTGGCCCCCCGCGCCCTCAGGAGTTCGGGGCTCGCGAGGCGGTCAAACCCCCATCGGGTGCCAGACCGTCTTGGTCTCCAGGAACGGGGTCATGCGCGACAGGCCCGGGTCGGCGGTCCAGTCCGGCTCGGTGGCCGGCGGCCGGATGACCCGCTTGATCGTTCCGGCGGCCTCCCGCTCGAGCTCCATCGCCCGCCCGGCGGGGGCGCCGGTGAGGTCGATGGCGTCGACGTCGGCGTGCTCGGCCAGCCACGGGCCCAGCTCGCCGGCGTCCCCGGTGAGGAGGTTGACCACTCCGCCGGGGACGTCGCTGGTGGCGAGCACCTCGGCGAGGGTGACGGCCGGGATCGGCCGGTCCTTCGAGGTGACGACGACGGCGGTGCTGCCGGTCGCCAGCACCGGCGCCAGCACGCTGACCAGGCCGAGGAGGCTCGACTGCTGCGGGGCCAGCACGGCGACGACGCCGGTGGGCTCGGGCAGGCTGAAGTCGAAGTAGGGCCCGGCGACGGGGTTCGCGCTGCCGAGAACGGCGGCCAGCTTGTCGGTCCACCCGGCGTACCAGACCCAGCGGTCGATGGCGGCGTCGACGGCGGCGCGCGCCTTCGAGGCGGAGAGCCCCTCGCCGTGCGCCACCTCCTCGCAGAACTGGAGGTGCCGGCCCTCCATCACCTCGGCGACGCGGTACAGCACCTGGCCGCGGTTGTAGGCGGTCGCGGCCGACCACTTCGGGAAGGCGCCCCGGGCAGCCACGACGGCGTCCCGGGCGTCCTTGCGGCTGGCCTGCGCGACGTTGGCGAGGAAGTGCCCCTTGGCGTCGGTGGCCTCGTAGGTGCGGCCGGACTCCGAGCGCGGGAAGGCGCCGTTCACGTAGAGCTTGTAGGTCTTCCGGACGGCGAGCCGGTCGTTCCCGATCACTGGTCAGCACCCTTCAGGTAGGCGGCCAGGCCGTGCCGGCCGCCCTCGCGCCCGTACCCGGACTGCTTGTAGCCGCCGAAGGGCGACGTCGGGTCGAACTTGTTGAACGTGTTGGCCCACACGACCCCGGCGCGCAGCTGGTCGGCGATCTTCAGGATCCGCGACCCCTTCTCGCTCCAGATGCCGGCCGAGAGCCCGTAGGTGGAGTTGTTCGCCTTGGCGACGGCCTCGTCGGGGGTGCGGAACGTCAGCACGCTGAGGACCGGGCCGAACACCTCGTCGCGGGCGATGCGGTGGGCGGGGGAGACGTCGGTGAACACCGTGGGCGGGAACCAGTAGCCGCGGTCGGGCAGCTCGCAGGCCGGCTGCCAGCGCTGCGCGCCCTCGGCCTCGCCGATGTCCGACAGCTCGCGGATGCGGGCGAGCTGCTCGGCGCTGTTGATGGCGCCGATGTCGGTGTTCTTGTCCAGCGGGTCGCCGACGCGCAGCGTGCCGATGCGCCGCTGCAGGCTCGCGATCACCTCGTCGTGGATCGACTCCTGGACCAGCAGCCGGGAGCCCGCGCAGCAGACGTGGCCCTGGTTGAAGAAGATGCCCTGCACGATGCCCTCGACGGCCTGGTCGATCGGGGCGTCGTCGAAGACGATGTTCGCTGCCTTGCCACCGAGCTCCAGGGTCAGCTTCTTGCGGGTGCCCGCGACGGCCCGGGCGATCGAGCGGCCGACCTCCGTCGAGCCGGTGAACGCCACCTTGTCCACGTCGTCGTGCTCGACCACCGCCCGGCCGGTGCCGCCGGCGCCGGTGACGATGTTGACCACGCCCGGGGGCAGGTCGGCCTGCCGGCAGACCTCGGCGAACAGCAGCGCGGTGAGCGGGGTCGTCTCGGCCGGCTTGAGGACGACGGTGTTGCCGGTGGCCAGCGCCGGGGCGACCTTCCACGCCAGCATGAGCAGCGGGAAGTTCCACGGGATGACCTGACCGGCGACGCCGAGCGGCTTGGGGGCGGGGCCGAGGCCCGCGTGCTCGAGCTTGTCGGCCCAGCCGGCGTGGTAGAAGAAGTGCGCCGCCGCGAGGGGGATGTCGACGTCGCGAGATTCCCGGATCGGCTTGCCGTTGTCCAGCGACTCCAGGACGGCGAACTCCCGCGCCCGCTCCTGCAGCAGCCGGGCGATGCGGAAGAGGTACTTGCCGCGGTCGGCGGGGCGCATCGGGCCCCAGGTCTTCTCGAAGGCGCGGCGGGCCGCCCGGACGGCCCGGTCGACGTCGGCCTCGCTCGCGGCGGAGACCTCGGTGAGCACCTCCTCGGTGGCCGGGTTCACCGTCTTGAACGGCTCGCCGGTGCCGTCGACGAACTCGCCGTCGATGAACAGGCCGTAGGAGGGGGCGATGTCGACGATGGACCGCGACTCGGGGGCGGGTGCGTACTCGAAGAGGCTGGTCATCAGTCCACGCTCACGTAGTCGGGGCCGGAGTAGTGGCCGGTGCGCAGCTTCTGCCGCTGCAGCAGGAGGTCGTTGAGCAGGCTGGAGGCGCCGAACCGGAACCAGTCGGGGTCCAGCCAGTCCGGGCCCGCGGTCTCGTTGATCAGCACCAGGTGCTTGACCGCGTCCTTCGTCGTCTTGATGCCGCCGGCCGGCTTGAAGCCGACCTGGCGGCCGGTGGCGATGCGGAAGTCGCGGACCGCCTCGAGCATCACCAGGCCGACCGGCAGGGTCGCGGCGGGGGTCACCTTGCCGGTGGAGGTCTTGATGAAGTCGCCGCCGGCGAGCATCGCGATCCAGCTGGCCCGGCGCACGTTGTCCAGGGTCTTCAGCTCGCCGGTCTCGAGGATGACCTTGAGGTGCGCGTCGCCGCAGGCCTCCTTGACCGCCACGATCTCCTCGAAGACGTCGAGGTAGCGGCCGGTCAGGAAGGCGCCCCGGTCGATGACCATGTCGATCTCGTCCGCGCCGTTCTCCACGGCATCGCGGACGTCGGCGATCTTCACCGCGCGGCTGGCGCGCCCGCTCGGGAAGGCGGTGGCGACGGCGGCCACGTGGATACCGGTGCCGGCCAGCGCGTCGCGGGCCACGCCGGCGAGGTCGCCGTACACGCAGACCGCCGCGACCTTCGGGCAGGCCGGGTCCGACGGGTCGGGCTGCCTGGCCTTGGCGGCGAGGCTGCGGACCTTGCCCGGGGTGTCGGCGCCCTCGAGGGTGGTCAGGTCGACCATCGAGATGGCGGTGTCGATCGCCCACGCCTTCGACGTCGTCTTGATCGACCGGGTGCCCAGTTGGGCGACCCGGGCCTCGGCGCCCACCTGGTCGACGCCGGGCAGGCCGTGCAGGAAGCCCCGGAACGCCGAGTCGGAGCGGGTGACATCGTCGTAGGGCGGCAACGGCGCGTGCACCGCGGGGGTCGCCCCGGGCAGCGCGTCGGGGTCGAGCACGTGGGTCATGGCACCCATTCTCCACCGGGGGCCGACGACTCCCGACCCCGCTCACCCGCCGGGAGCAGGAAGGCGCACCCGCGATCGTGCCGCCCGGTGCGCCGGCTGCCCCGGCGTCGCGCCGGGCGGCCGCGGGTCGGGCCGTCGGGGTGGGCGCCGGTCACTCGGGCATCCCGGTGTCCGCGGTGGTGGTCAAGGCGTACCGATGATCTGTGGACAGGTCGCTGAGCTGGGGATTCGTGTTGTCGACGCCCGTTGCGGCCGATATCATTCGTACGTGCGTTCGAACGGTTCCCCCGCGATCAGCCGGTTGTCGGCTGCGCTGGACGAGCTGGCCGCCGAGGACCTGAGTGGGAAGTTCGGGCCGCAGCTGCTCGAGGAACTGCGGGTGCTGCTGGTGGCGCAGAACCGGCTGGCTGCCCGGGTCTCGCGGACGGTGCGCGAGTGCGAGATCACCGGCGCCGCGGAGCACGACGGGCAGAAGACGATGGCCTCGTGGCTGCGCGGGCACGCCCGGTTCTCACCGGCTGCGGCCGCGCGGGTGGTGCGCTCGGGTCGGGCGCTGGCCGAGCTGCCCGCGGTGGCCGCAGCGGCGGCATCGGGTGCGGTGACCGCGGAGGCGGTGGCGGCGATCGCGCCGGTCGCGGCGCCGGCCAACCTCGAGGCGGCGGCCGAGCAGGGCGTCGATCTGGCCGGCGTGGACGCCGCCCTGGCCGAGGTCGCCGCGGCTCGGCCGCACGCGGAGCTGCGGCAGGTGGTGGAGCACTATCTGTCCCGACTGGACCCCGACGGCACCGAGCCCGACCCGACCGAGGGCCGGTCGTTGACCTTCGCCAAGCACGCCGACGGCAGCATCAGTGGCCGGTTCGAGCTCGATGCCGTGGGTGGGGAGAAGTTGCAGGCGGCGGTGGAGTCGATCGTGCAGGCCTCCCGCCCCGCCGGGGACACCCGGACCCGCGCCCAGCAGTCGGCGGATGCGCTGGTGCAGCTGTGCGACAACCAGCTCGCCTCCGGCGGCCTGCCGACGCTGCGGACGGTGAAGCCGCACGTGGTGGTGCGCATCGACCTCGAGGACCTGGTCGACCCGTCCACGGGTCCCGGCGCGGCCCGGCTGGGCTTCGGGGCGACGATCTCCGCCGCCCGGGCCCGCTGGCTGGCGTGTGACGGCAACGTCACCCGCATCGTCATCGGCCCCGACGGCCAGCCCCTGGACCTCGGCCGCACCCACCGGGTCGTGCCCGCCCGCCTGCGGCGGGCCGTCGAGGCACGGGACGGCGGCTGCGTGTTCGCGGGTTGTGACGCCCCCGCCCACTGGTGCGACGTCCACCACGTCCTGCACTGGGCAGACGGCGGCGAGACCTCCCTGGGCAACTCAGCTCTGCTGTGCGAACGGCACCACACCAAGGTCCACCACGGCTTCCGCATCGAACGAGATCACCAGGGCCGATGGCACACCTACCGGCCCGACGGCACCGAGATCCTCGTCCTCCCACACATCACTGAGCAGCCCGCCCGCTCCCGCGCCGGCTGATCGGGAAGGGGGACAGGAGGAACGGGCGGCTGCCTCACCGCAGCTCCTTGTCGAGGTGCACCAGCTCGACTCCGGCATGCAGCTGCTCCCGGTGGCTCTCGGCATAGCCGTGCCGCCGGTAGAGCCGCAGGTTGGCCTCGCTCCGGGAACCGGTGAAGAGGGTCGCCCGGGTCATCCGGCTGCCGGCCTCCGCGGCGAGCAGCAGGCGGGTGCCGATCCCGCGACCCTGCAGGTCCGGCGCGACGACCAGCCGTCCGACGTGCAGCACGTCGTGGACCTCATTGGTGCGGACGGCGCCGACCAGCCGTCGACCTAGCCACGCGGCCAGGCAGCGGCTCCTCCCGAGCTCCTCGACCAGATCGTCCAGGGTCTGGACGAGCGCCGGGAGCCGGACGTCCTCGTAGAGCTGCGCCTCGGTGACGTACGCGGCGCGTTGCAGGGTGAGCAGTTCACCGACGGCGGTCGCCGGCAGTGGAGCGATGCGGAGATGCACGGACGGTCTCCTCGGGGAGGGTGGACCGGTCGCGCCCGGGCCCACGCGGACAGGTGGGCCGGACGACGAGCAGGGCAGCCACCTACGGGCGGCGCCACCCCGAGCACGTCGTCATGCCGGGCATCGTGCCATCGTCGGTAGGCTGGGTGCACCCGGCCGATACGGTGTCCGGCGTGCAGCTCACCGTCGTCGACCACCCGCTCGCCCGCGCCCGCCTGTCCCGCATGCGGGACGAGCGCACGGACAACGCCATGTTCCGGGCCGCCCTGCGCGAGCTCACGCAGATGCTGGTGTACGAGGCGACCCGTGACCTGCAGGTCGCCGAGGAGCCGATCACCACCCCGGTCACGGCGACCACGGGCTACCGGCTTGCCGCGCCGCCGCTGATCGTGCCGGTGCTGCGGGCGGGGCTCGGCATGGCCGACACCGCGCACGGGATGCTGCCTGAGTCGCAGATGGGCTTCGTCGGGCTGGCCCGCAACGAGGAGACCTTCCAGCCCGAGGCCTACATGGCCTCGCTGCCCGAGTCGCTGGTCGGGCGCGACGTCTTCGTGCTCGACCCCATGCTGGCCACCGGCGGCTCGCTGGTGCACTGCTGCGAGCTGCTCACCGCCCGGGGCACCACCTCGATCACCGTGCTCTGCGCCCTGGCCGCGCCCGACGGAATCCGCCGGCTGGAGGAGAGCGGGCTGCCGCTGCGGGTGTTCACCGCCAGCATCGACGAGGGGCTGAACGACAAGGCCTACATCGTCCCCGGGCTGGGCGACGCCGGCGACCGCCAGTTCGGCGCGGTCTGACCGTGCGCTTCGGGGTGCTCGGCACCGGCCACTGGGCGCAGGCCGTGCACGCGACCGCGCTCGCCGACCACCCGTCGGCGGAGCTGGTGGGCGTCTGGGGTCGGGACGTCGCCAAGGCGAAAGCGCTGGGCGCGCAGTTCGAGGTCCCCGGCTACGCCGACGTCGACGAGCTCCTCGCCGACGTCGACGCCGTCGCGATCGCCCTCCCGCCGGACGTGCAGGCGCCCCTCGCGGTCCGGGCGGCCGAGGCGGGCAGGCACCTGCTGCTGGAGAAGCCGATCGCGCTGGACGTCGCGGGCGCCGACCGGGTCGTGGCCGCCGCCCGGTCCGCCGGCGTGGCCTCCGTCGTCTTCTTCACCTTCCGCTTCCAGGCGCAGACCTCGACCTGGCTGACCCAGGCAGCGCGCACCGAGCCGGCCGGCGGCGCCGGGTCCTGGCTGTCGTCCCTGGCCGGGACCCCGTTCGCGGCCTCGCCGTGGCGGCAGGAGCGCGGCGCGCTCTGGGACATTGGCCCGCACGCCCTCTCGGTCCTCGTGCCGGCGCTCGGCCCGGTGACCGCGGTGCAGGCCGGCGCGGGCCTCCGGGACACGGTGCACCTGGTCCTCACCCACGAGTCGGGGGTCGCCTCGACGGTCACGCTGTCGCACACCGTCGCCCCGCTCTCGACCGGCATCGAGTTCTACGTCCACGGCGACGCCGGCCGCCTGGTGCTGCTGCCGGACACCGACGCGCCGGTGGACGCGTTCCGGGTCGCGGTCGACGAGCTGTCCGCCGCCGCGCTCACCGGGGGAGCGCACCCCTGCGACGTCGCGTTCGGCCGCGACGTCGTCGCCGTGCTGGCCGCCGCGGACCGGGCGCTCACCACCGGGTGCCGGGAGCCGGTCGCGGGCTGACCGCGCTCAGGGCCGCCGGACGGCATGGCGCAGCAGGACGACGCCGTTGCCGAACGGCCTGGTCTCCACGAGGTCCAGATCGGTGGGGGAGTCCGCCGTCCCGAACAGCCGCCGCCCGCCGCCGACGACCACCGGGTTGACGTAGAGCCGGTACTCGTCGATCAGGTCGAGCCGCCGGAAGGTCTCGACCACGTCGACGCCGCCGAGCGTCATGTCACCGCCCGGCTGCTGCTTCAGCGCACGCATCTCGTCGGGGTCCACCTCGGTGCGGACCGTCGCGTTCGGGCCCACCCCACGCAGGGTGCGGGAGAAGACGATCTTCGGGGTCGCCCGCCAGATGCCGGCGAACTCGTGCATGACCGGCGGGAAGTCCGGGTTCTCGTCGGCGGTCGGCCAGACCGCCTCCATCAGCTCGTAGGTCACCCGGCCCTCGAGGAACGCGCTCATGCCCGCGAGCTGCTCGTTGAAGTGCGCGTGCAGCTCGTCGTCCACCCGGTGCCAGCCGAGGTCGTGGTCCGGGCCCTCGAAGAAGCCGTCCAGCGACACCATCATGTGCACGACGATCCTGCGCATCGTTCCTCCTGGTCATCCGCCGATGTCGACGACCAGACCGGCTGAGGCCGGCGAACTCATCGCCGCGGCGGCGAATCAGGCGTTCGAGGCGTCGAACTCCGCGATCCAGCCCTGCACCACGTCCTCGGGGTAGCCCCGGTGGAAGTGGCGGCGCCACGGGTACGCCGGCCCCGACCCGTCGACCAGGTCGATGTTGCCGACCTCCCCGCGGATCTTGCCGGGCACGCCCGCGCAGATGGCGCCCGGCGGGACGTCCTGCCGCACCAGCGCGTGCGCCGCCACGAGCGAACCCTCGCCGACCCGGACGCCGGGGAGGACCACCGACGAGGTGGCCACCACGGCGAAGCGCTCGATCGTGGCCCCGACGTGGAAGCCGTCGCTGGGCGGGTGCGGGTCGTTGGTGAGCACGACGTACGGGAAGATCCAGACGAACTCCCCGACGGTCGACCCCCGGCCGATGTGCACGTTGGAGTGCAGCCGGACGTGCCGGCCGAAGGTGGCGTCGCCCTGCAGGTCGCACAGCGTGCCGATCCGGAGGTCCTCGGCCGCCTCGATGCCCTCGCGCAGGGTGACCCGGTGCCCGGTCTGCAGCTGGTCGCCGAACGTGGAGCCGGCGTAGAGGACGCTGTGCGACCGGATCAGCGCGCCCGCGCCGACCCGCAGGGGACCGACGTCACCGGCGGCGGCCGGGTGCCCCAGCTCGCAGTGCGACCCGACGACGGTGCCCGCACCGAGCTCGACGTCGGCGTGCACGATCGAGAACGGCCCGATCTCGACCCCCTCGCCGAGTCGGGCAGCCGGATCGACGATGGCGGTCGGATGGATCATGCGGCGAATCTACCGGGGGGACGGCGGGGGCGCGGCTACACGCCGAGAGCCGCCGACATCTCCGCCCGCAGCTGGTCGAGCTCGTCGGCACCGCGCCCGCGAGCGGCGATCATGCCCGCGTCGTCGTGCACCGGCACGACGGTCTCCAGGTAGGCCTTGAGCTTCGGCTCGGTGCCGCTGGGCCGCACGATCACCCGCACGCCGTCACCCAGGAGCCGGACGGCGTCGACCGGCGGCGACTGCTCGGCGAGGTCGGCGTACTCCACCGGCCGGCCCAGCAGCGCGGCAGGCGGCGCCGAGCGCAGCCGGGCCATCGCGTCGGTGATCAGCGACAGGTCCTCGACGCGCACCGACAGCTGGCCGGTGACGAACAGCCCGTGCTCCTCGGCCAGCTCGTCCAGCCGGTCCAGCAGCGTGCGGCCCTCGGCCTTCAGCTCCGCGGCCAGGAGCGCGACGGCGAGAGCGGCCGAGATGCCGTCCTTGTCCCGGACGACGTCCGGCGCGACCGCGTAGCCCAGCGCCTCCTCGTAGCCGTACACCAGCGGTGCGGCGGCCGACCCGGCGCGCACGATCCACTTGAACCCGGTGGGGGTCTCCTCCGACGGCACGCCGCGCGACTCGGCGATCGCGTGCATCAGCGATCCGCTGACCAGCGACGACGCGTAGGTGCCGCGCACCCCCCGGCGCAGCAGCCAGTCGGCGAGCAGCGCCCCCACCTCGTCACCGGTCAGCTGCCGGCCGGCGCACACCACCGAGCAGCGGTCGGCGTCGGGGTCCTGCGCGATCGCGACGTCGGCGCCCGAGCGGTCGGCCAGCGCGGTGAGCAGGTCGACGGCGCCGGGCTCCTCCGGATTCGGGAAGGCCACCGTCGGGAACCGCGGGTCGGGCGCGTCCTGCTCCGCGACCGCCACCGGTTGGGCGAACCCGGCCGCGGCGAACACCAGCCGGGTCGTCGACGCGCCCACCCCGTGCATGGCGGTGTAGGCCACCCGCAGCGCGGCCCGGTCCGCCGCCGGCACCCGCTCGGGGTCCAGCGCCCGCACCACCGCGGTCACGTACTCGGTGAGGACGTCGTCGCCCAGGACCGCGTGCCCACCGGTGAGCGGGACGTCCCGCGCCGGGCCGACGGCGGCGATGGCCGCCTCGATCGCCCGGTCGGCCGGTGGCACCAGCTGGGCGCCCTGCTCCAGGTAGAGCTTGTAGCCGTTGTCGTCGGGCGGGTTGTGGCTGGCGGTGACCATCACCCCGGCCACCGCGCCGAGGTGCCGGACGGCGAAGGCGAGCACCGGGGTGGGCAGCGGCCGCGGCATCAGCTGCACGCCGAACCCGAGCGCGGAGAACACCTGCGCGGAGAGGTGCGCGAACTCGTCCGACCGCCGGCGGGCGTCGAATCCGATCACGACCGTCCCGCCGCCGTGCCCGGTGTCCAGCAGGTGCCGGCCCACCCCGGCCGCGGCGCGCAGCACCACGGCGGCGTTCATGCCGGCCGGACCGGCCCGCAGGGGGCCGCGCAGCCCCGCCGTCCCGAAGGTCAGCGGACCGGCGAACCGGCGGCCGAGCTCGGCGGTGTCGCCGGCCTCGACGAGCGCCAGGATCTCGGCGCGGTCCCCCTCGTGCGGGTCCGCCTCCGCCCAGGCCCGGGCGGTGGCGAGGAGATCGCCGTTCACGCCTGGACGTCCGCTCATGCCTGGAAGTTCTCCGCGTCGAAGGCCGCGGTCGTGTACTCCCCGCCGACCCGGGCGTGCACCGGATCGGTGGGGTCGGGCTCGCCGTGCGCCTCGATCAGCGCCGCGGCGTACTGCTCGGCGTCGTCGTCCGACCGGTAGCCCAGCGCCTCCGCGGCGGAGAGGTCCCACCATCGGCGGGTGTTGTCCGAGACGCCCCACACGACCGAGAAGCCCGGGGACGCCGCCCGCAGGGCCGCGTCGACCAGGGAGACCGTGTCGGCGGGGGAGAGCCAGGTGGCCAGCTGGCGCACCGTCGTCGGCTCGGCGAACGCGCTGCCGATCCGCAGGCAGACCACGTCCAGGCCGTAGCGGTCCACGTACAGCGACCCGAGCGCCTCCATCGCCACCTTGGAGACGCCGTAGTAGGTGTCGGGGCGCGGTGGCGCGTCGGCCTCGCGGAGCGGCCCGCCGTCGGGGCGCGGGGTGTACCCGGTGGCGTGGTTGCTGCTGGCCAGCACCACGCGCGGCACCCCGGCGAGCCGGGCGGACTCCAGCGCGCAGTAGGTGCCGTCGATGTTGGCGTGCCGGATCGCCGGCCAGGTGGACTCACCGGAGATCCCGGCCAGGTGCACGACCGCCGCCGCGCCGCGGGCCGCCTCGGCCATCGCGGCGAGGTCGGTGGCGTCGGCCACCAGGTGCTCCTCACCGGGCCGGGGGTCGGGCACCGGCACGACGTCGAGCGAGCGCAGCGCCCAGCCGCGCTCGGGCAGGCCGCCGCGGAGCACCGTGCCGATCCGGCCGGCGGCGCCGGTGAGCAGGACGAGATCGCTCACGGCAGCCGCCCGATGAGCTGGACCAGGAACTCCCCGAGCCGGCCCGCGGCCGCCTTGCCGGCGGCGAGGACCTCGGCGTGGTCCAGCTTCTCCCCGGTGATGCCGGCCGCCGCGTTGGTGACCATGGAGAGGCCGAACACCTCGGCCCCGGCCGCCCGTGCCGCGATCGCCTCGAGCGCGGTGGACATGCCGACCAGGTCCGCGCCGAGGGTGCGGAGCATCCGGATCTCGGCCGGCGTCTCGTAGTGCGGGCCGGGCAGCTGCGCGTAGACGCCCTCGGCGAGGGAGGGGTCCAGCTCGCGGGCCAGCGCGCGCAGCCGCGAGGAGTACAGGTCGGTGAGGTCGACGAACGTGGCGCCGACCAGCGGTGAGCGGGCGGTCAGGTTCAGGTGGTCGGAGATCACCACCGCCTGGCCGACCCGGTGCTCCGGCGCCAGCCCGCCCGCCGCGTTGGTGAGGATCACCGTCCGCGCACCGGCGGCGACCGCGGCGCGCACCCCGTGGACGACCGGCGCGACTCCGCGGCCCTCGTAGAAGTGGGTGCGGCCCAGGAAGAGCAGCACCCGGCGGTCGCCCACGCGCACCGAGCGGACCTCGCCGCCGTGCCCGACCGCCGTCGGCGCCACGAAGCCGGGCAGCTCGGCGATGCCGACGCCGGCGTCGGGGGCGCCGAACGCGTCGGCCGCGGGGGCCCAGCCGGACCCCATGACGACGGCGACGTCGTGCCGGCCGCCGAGCGCGGCGACCAGGTCCTCGGCCGCCTGCGTCGCGAGGGTGTTGGGATCGATTCGGTGCAGCTCGCTCACGGTGGGACGCTAGCGCAGCGCCCGCGCCCGGGGCCGGGCGACGGTCGCCGCGGCAGGATGGGCCCGTGACGAGCACCGGCCGCGACGCCCAGCCCGCACTCGTCGGCCCGCGGGTCCGGCTGCGCCCGTGGCGGGCGGGCGACGCGCCGGCCGTGCTCGCGGCCTGTCAGGACCCGGAGATCCAGCGGTGGACGCAAGTGCCGGTGCCCTACCGCGCGGAGCACGCCGAGGGGTTCGTCGGCGACGTCGCCCCGCAGACCTGGGCCGAGGGCGGCGCGCTGTTCGCCGTCGAGCCGCTGGACGGCGGGGACCTCGTCGGGAGCATGGGTCTGTTCCCGCCCGAGCACGGCGTCGCCGAGGCCGGTTACTGGACGGCGCCCGCGCACCGCGGACGCGGACTGACCGCCGAGGCGCTGGGCGTGCTCACCGACTGGGCGCTGGCGCCCGCCGGGGGGCACCGCGTCGAGCTGCACCGCGTCGAACTGCTGGTGGACCCGGCCAACACCGGCTCCCGCCGGGTCGCCGAGGCGGCCGGGTTCACCGCCGAGGGGACCATCCGCCGGCGGTTCCTGCACCGCGGCCGGCCGAGCGACGTCATCCTCTACGCACGGCTGACCGGCGACGCCCGGGGAGGCGCCACCGGCGGGTGACCGGCGCTCGGCCGAGGGGTGCGGACCGGCCCGCGTCCCTAGACTCCCGGAGGTGGAGATCCCCTTCCGTAGCTCGGAGCGCGCCAGCCTCGGTGTGGAGTGGGAGCTGCAGCTCGTCGACCGGGAGACCAGGGAGCTGTCGCCCGGTGCCACCGAGATCCTCGAGCAGCTGCTCCCCGAGGGCGCCGAGGAGCACCCGAAGGCCAAGCACGAGCTGCTCCAGTCGACGATCGAGATCATCACCGGGGTCTGCACCACGGTGCGCGAGGCGAAGGCCGATCTCGCCGGCACCCTGGCCGAGGTGGTGGCCGCCGCCGACGAGCGCGGCCTCGGCCTGCTGTGCGCCGGCACCCACCCGTTCACCGACTGGCAGACCCAGGAGATCTCGCCCAAGGAGCGCTACCAGCAGCTGGTCGAGCGCATGCAGTGGCTGGCCCGCCGCCTGCAGATCTTCGGCGTCCACGTGCACGTCGGCGTCCGGGCGCCGGAGAAGGTCATCCCGATCGTCAACGCGCTGTGCCAGTACGTGCCGCACTTCCTGGCGCTGTCGTCGTCCTCGCCGTTCTGGGTCGGCTGCGACACCGGCCTCGCCTCGGCCCGCACCAAGATCTTCGAGGGCATGCCGACCGCCGGGCTGCCCTTCCAGCTCGCCGACTGGGACGAGTTCGAGGAGTACATGGAGACGCTGATCTCCACGAAGAGCATCGAGAGCGTCCGCGAGGTGTGGTGGGACATCCGGCCGCACCCCGACTTCGGCACCGTGGAGCTGCGGATCTGCGACGGGCTGCCCACCCTCGACGAGATCGGCGCGGTCGCCGCCCTCGCGCAGTGCCTGGTCGAGCAGTTCGACACCCAGCTCGACCGCGGCTACACCCTCCCCGTGCCCGAGGAGTGGGTGGTCCGGGAGAACAAGTGGCGGGCCTCCCGGTACGGCCTGGACGCCGAGATCATCGTCGACGAGCAGTACGCCGTCCGGCCGGTGCGCGAGGCGATCGCCGAGCTGGTCGAGGAGCTCGCGCCGACCGCCAAGCGGCTGGACTGCGAGGCCGAGCTGCGCGACGTCCTCCGCATCCTGGACGCCGGCGCCTCCTACCAGCGGCAGCGGGCGGTGGCCCGCGAGCACGACGGCGAGCTGCGCTTCGTCGTCGACAGCCTGCTGGCCGAGCTGCGGGACGGGCTGCCGGAGCCCGACCCGGCCGGCGTGCCCGACGGGCCGGTGCCGGGCCCGGCGGAGTGCGCCGGGGGACACGCGGCATGACCCCCGTCGTGGAGAAGCTGGCCACGGCGGTCGACGAGTGGGTCACCGCCAACGGGCCCGCGCTGTCGGCCACCCGGCGGCACCTGCACGCCCACCCGGAGCTCGGTTACGCGGAGTTCGAGACGACCTCCTTCCTCGAGGAGCGGCTGCGCCACCACGGGCTCGCGCCGCGCCGGCTCCCCACCGGCACCGGGCTGAGCGTCGACATCGGGCCGGGCGGTGGACCGGTCGTCGTCCTCCGGGCCGACATCGACGCGCTGCCCCTGAAGGACCTCAAGGACGTGCCGTACGCCTCCACCCGCGACGGCATCGCCCACGCCTGCGGGCACGACGTGCACACCACGGTGGTGCTCGGCGTCGCCGTCGCGCTGGCCTCGCTCGACGGGCTGCCGGGCACGGTCCGCTGCGTCTTCCAGCCCGCGGAGGAGACGGTTCCCGGCGGCGCCACCGAGGTCGTCGCCTCCGGTGTCCTGGACGGGGCCTCGCGTGCCTTCGCGCTGCACTGCGACCCGTCGATCCCGGCCGGCACGGTCGGGCTGCGGACCGGCCCCATCACCGCGGCGTGCGACCGGATGGACGTCACCCTCACCGGCCCCGGCGGGCACACCGCCCGGCCGCAGCTCACCGTCGACCTCGTCGACGCCCTCGGCCGGCTGATCACCGACGTGCCCGGGCTGCTCTCCCGCCAGGTCGACCCGCGGACCGGCATGTCCCTGGTCTGGGGGGCGGTCAACGCCGGGGTCGCGGCCAACGCCATCCCGCAGCGCGGGACGCTGCGCGGCACGGTCCGGGTGCTCGACCGGGAGGCCTGGAAGGGCGCCGAGGAGCTGATGCGCTCGCTGGTGGGGCGGATCACCGCCACCACCGGCGCCGAGGTCGACGTCGACTACATCCGTGGTGTGCCCCCGGTGGTCAACGACCCGCGCGCGGTGGCCCTGCTGCGCTCGGCCGCCATCGGCACCGTCGGCGCGGACAAGGTGGTGCTGTCGCCGCAGAGCATGGGGGGCGAGGACTTCGGCTGGTTCGCCGACGTCATGCCGATCGCCCTGGCCCGGCTGGGCACCCACGGCGGTGGCGCCCCCCTGGACCTGCACCGGGGCACGTTCGACGTCGACGAGCGGGCGATCGGGGTGGGCGTGCGGCTGCTGGCCCGCACCGCGCTGCTGGCCCTGGAGGCGGACGCGGAACCGTCGCCGAGCGGCCCACCGGCACCCCCTCGCACCCGCCGGCCGGCGCCCGGAGACACTTCTGCCCACCCTGCCGTGGAGGAGACCCGCCGAGGATGAGTTCCACCGACCAGCAGCCGAGCGGCGCCGCACCGGCCGACGCCGACGTGCCGGCCGAGCACGCGGTCCCGGAGGCCCTGGCGCTCGCCGCCGAGTTCGAGGCGGTCACCCGCGACCAGTGGCGCGAGCTGGTCGCGGGGGTGCTGCGCAAGAGCGGCCGGCAGGAGCTGCCCGACCCGGTCGAGGACGCCCTCCGCGTGGCCGTCGCCCCCGGGGTGACCGTCGGCCCGCTCTACACCGCCGAGGACGCCGGCGACCTCCCCGCGGGCGTCGGCGTGCCCGGCGTCCCGCCGTTCGTGCGCGGGTCCCGCCCGGCCGGCGGACCGGCCGGCTCGGCCGAGGTCGTCGCGGCGGGGGGCGCCGAGGGCGGCGCATCCGGCGGGTGGGACATCCGGCAGCGGCACGCGCACCCCGACGTCTCCGTCACCAGGGAGGCGATCGCCGCCGACCTGGAGAACGGTGTCACCTCGCTGTGGCTGGTCGTGGGGGAGGGGGCGGTCCCCGTCGGCGCGCTCGGCGACGTGCTGACCGACGTCTACCTCGACCTGGCGCCGGTGAGCGTGCAGGGCGGGCAGGCGGCGGCCGAGGCGTTCCTCGACCTGGTCGAGGGCCGCACCGACCTCGCGCCCGGCGGTTCCCTGGGACTGGACCCGCTCGGCGTCCAGGCCGCCTCGGGCGAGGAGCAGGACCTCTCCGGCCTCGCCGCCGTCGCGCGGCGGGCGGCCGCCCACACCGACCTGCGCACCGTCGTCGTCGACGGCACGGTCTTCTCCGACGCCGGGGCCTCCGTGGTCGAGGAGCTCGGCTGCTCGCTGGCCGCCGGCGTCGCCTACCTGCGCGCGCTCACTGACGGCGGGCTGGGCGTCGACGAGGCGATCGGCCAGCTGGAGTTCCGCTACGCGGCGTCGGCCGACCAGTTCACGACCATCGCCGCGCTGCGCGCCGCCCGCCGGCTGTGGGACCGCGTCGGTGAGGTCAGCGGGGCGTCGGCCGACGTGCGCGGCCAGCGCCAGCACGCCGTCACCTCGTCGGTGATGACCACCCGGCGCGACCCGTGGGTGAACATGCTGCGCACCACGGTGGCCTGCTTCGCCGCCGGTGTGGGCGGCGCCGACGTCGTCACGGTGCAGCCGTTCGACGCCGCGCTGGGGCTGCCCGACTCCTTCTCCCGCCGGATCGCGCGGAACACCCAGAACCTGCTCGTGGAGGAGGGGCACCTGGGCCGGGTCCTCGATCCGGCCGGCGGCTCCTGGTACGTCGAGCAGCTCACCGAGGACATCGCGCAGGCGGCCTGGGCCTGGTTCACCGAGATCGAGCGGGCCGGCGGGCTCTCCGCCGCGCTGGCCTCCGGGCTGGTCCGGGACCGGATCGCGCAGGCCTGGGACGCCCGCGCGGCCCGGCTGGCGACCCGCGCCGACGCGATCACCGGGGTGAGCGAGTTTCCGAACCTCGCCGAGAAGCTGCCGGAGCGGCAGCCGGCCGCGGAGCTGCGCCCGGCCGTCGGGCTGCCGCGGGTGCGCGCGGCGCAGGAGTTCGAGGCGCTGCGCGACGCCGCCGACGCCGCCGGGCAGCGACCGGCCGTCTACCTGGCCACCCTCGGCCCGGTCGCCCGGCACACCGCCCGCGCCACCTTCGCCGGCAACCTGTTCCAGGCCGGCGGGCTGGTCACCCCGGCCGGCGACGGCGCGACCGGGTTCGCGGACGCGGCCACGACGGTGGCCTGCATCTGCGGCACCGACAAGGACTACGCCGCCGACGCCGCCGGGCTCGCGCGCGAGCTCCGGGCCGCCGGCGCCACGCAGGTGTGGCTGGCCGGCAGGCCGGACCTCGCCGTCGACGGCGTCGACGGGTACGTCTTCGCCGGGTGCGACGCCCTCGCGGCACTGCGGACCGTCCACGAGCAGCTGGGAGTGGCGCGATGACAGCGATCCCCGACTTCGGCGACGTCGAGCTCGGCCGCCCGTCCGGCGCCGCCTCGGCCGACGACTGGGCGAAGGCGTTCGAGGCGGCGACCGGCCGCGGCGTGGGCGAGGCGACCTGGGAGACCCCCGAGGGGATCGCCGTCCCGCCGCTCTACACGCCCGCCGACCTGGCCGACCTGGACTTCCTGGAGACGCTGCCCGGCCTGCCGCCGTTCCTGCGCGGCCCCTACCCGACGATGTACACCACCCAGCCGTGGACGGTCCGCCAGTACGCGGGCTTCTCGACCGCGGCCGAGTCCAACGCCTTCTACCGGCGCAACCTCGCCGCCGGGCAGAAGGGGCTGTCGATCGCCTTCGACCTGCCCACCCACCGCGGCTACGACTCCGACCACCCGCGCGTGCCGGGCGACGTCGGCATGGCGGGCGTGGCCATCGACTCGATCCTGGACATGCGGCAGCTGTTCGACGGCATCCCGCTGGACCGGATGAGCGTCTCGATGACGATGAACGGCGCCGTGCTGCCGGTGCTGGCGCTCTACATCGTGGCGGCCGAGGAGCAGGGGGTGGAGCCGGGTCAGCTGACCGGCACCATCCAGAACGACATCCTCAAAGAGTTCATGGTGCGGAACACCTACATCTACCCGCCCAAGCCCTCGATGCAGATCATCAGCGACATCTTCGCGTTCACCTCGCAGCGGATGCCGAAGTTCAACTCCATCTCGATCTCCGGCTACCACATCCAGGAGGCCGGGGCGACCGCCGACCTGGAGCTGGCGTACACCCTCGCCGACGGCGTCGAGTACCTGAAGGCCGGCCAGGCCGCCGGGATGGACGTCGACGCGTTCGCGCCCCGCCTGTCGTTCTTCTGGGCCATCGGGATGAACTTCTTCATGGAGGTCGCGAAGCTCCGGGCCGGGCGGCTGCTGTGGGCGAAGCTGGTGAAGGACGCCGGGGCGCAGAACCCCAAGTCGCTGTCGCTGCGCACCCACTCGCAGACCTCGGGCTGGTCGCTCACCGCGCAGGACGTCTACAACAATGTCGTCCGCACCTGCCTGGAGGCGATGGCGGCGACCCAGGGGCACACCCAGTCGCTGCACACCAACGCCCTCGACGAGGCGCTGGCGCTGCCCACCGACTTCTCCGCGCGGATCGCCCGCAACACCCAGCTGGTGCTGCAGCAGGAGTCCGGCACCACCCGGGTCGTCGACCCGTGGGGCGGCTCGGCCTACGTCGAGAAGCTCACCTACGACCTGGCCCGCCGCGCCTGGGCGCACATCCAGGAGGTCGCCGAGCACGGTGGCATGGCGCAGGCCATCGACGACGGCATCCCGAAGCTGCGCATCGAGGAGGCCGCGGCCCGCACGCAGGCCCGCATCGACTCCGGCCGCCAGCCGGTCATCGGCGTGAACAAGTACCGGGTCGACGCCGACGAGGCGATCGAGGTGCTCCGCGTCGACAACGCCGACGTGCTGGCCCAGCAGAAGGCCAAGCTCGAGCAGCTGCGGGCCGAGCGCGACGGCGGCGCCGTCACCGAGGCGCTGGCCCGGCTCACCGACGCCGCCCGCGCCGCGGCCGAGGGCACGCGGGGCAACGACCTCGACCGCAACCTGCTGAAGCTCGCCGTCGACGCGGCGCGGGCCAAGGCCACGGTGGGGGAGATCTCCGACGCGCTGGAGGCGGTCTACGGCCGGCACGCCGGCCAGGTGCGCACCATCTCCGGCGTCTACCGCGACGAGGCGCTGGCGGGTGGCCGGGCGGGGGAGGGCAGTCCCATGGAGGAGACGCGGCGCCAGGCCGAAGAGTTCGCCGAGGCGGAGGGCCGCCGGCCGCGCATCCTCGTGGCCAAGATGGGCCAGGACGGGCACGACCGCGGGCAGAAGGTCATCGCCACCGCGTTCGCCGACCTCGGCTTCGACGTCGACGTGGGCCCGCTGTTCCAGACCCCCGACGAGGTCGCCCGGCAGGCGGTGGAGGCCGACGTGCACGTCGTCGGCGTCTCGTCGCTGGCGGCCGGCCACCTCACGCTGGTGCCGGCGCTGCGCGACGCGCTGGCCGAGCTGGGTGCCGACGACGTGCTGATCGTCGTCGGCGGCGTCATCCCGCCGGACGACGTGCCGACGCTGCGGGAGATGGGCGCCGCCGCGGTCTTCCCGCCCGGCACGGTCATCGCCGAGGCGGCGCAGGAGCTGCTGCGCACGCTGTCCGAGCGCCTCGGCCACTGATGGGTCGCGAGGTCGACGTCCCCGCGCTGGTCGAGGGGGTGCTCGCCGGGGACCGCCGGGTGATGGCACGCGCCATCACGCTGGTCGAGTCCCGCCGGGCGGACCACCGGGAGAAGGCCCAGGAGCTGCTGGTCGAGCTGCTGCCGCACGCCGGGGGAGCGCGGCGGGTCGGGATCAGCGGCGTGCCCGGCGTGGGCAAGTCGACCTTCATCGACTCCCTCGGGGGAACGCTGACGGGGGAGGGGCACCGGGTGGCGGTGCTCGCCGTCGACCCGTCGTCGGCCCGGTCGGGCGGCTCGATCCTGGGCGACAAGACCCGGATGTCCCGGCTGGCCGTCGACCCGGCCGCCTTCATCCGGCCCTCGCCGACGTCGGGGACGCTCGGCGGCGTCGCGCAGGCGACGCGGGAGTCGATGGTCGTGGTCGAGGCGGCCGGCTACGACGTCGTGCTGGTGGAGACCGTCGGCGTCGGCCAGTCGGAGATCACCGTCGCCGAGATGGTCGACTCGTTCCTCTTCCTGACGATCGCGCGCACCGGCGACCAGCTGCAGGGCATCAAGCGCGGCATCCTCGAGATCGCCGACGTCATCGCCGTGAACAAGGCCGACGGCCCGGCCGCCGCGGACGCCCGCAAGGCCGCGCGGGAGCTCTCCTCCGCCATCCGCATGCTGCGCGGCCGGGGCGAGCCGTGGGACGTGCCGGTGCTCACCTGCGCCGGGCTGACCGGTGAGGGACTGGACGAGGTGTGGGCGAAGCTCGTCGAGCACCAGGACCGGGCGAAGGCCTCCGGCGCGTTCGACGAGCGGCGCCGCACGCAGCAGGTGCGCTGGACCTGGCAGCTCGTCCGCGACGGGCTGGAGCACGCGCTGCGCGCGCACCCGGGCGTCCGCGCCGCCGTCCCGGACCTGGAGCGGGCCGTCCTCGCCGGCGAGCTGACCCCCGCGCTGGCGGCCCGGCAGGTGCTCGGCACCTTCCTGGAGTTCCCGCCGCCCGCCGCGGCGGACGCCGCCCGCTGACCTGCCGGCACGGCTCCGGGGTGCCATCGGCCCCCTCCGCCCCGTGGCCGCTCGCCACCCCGTACCCCACCCCGGCCGCGGTGCTCGATGCCGTCTTCGCCGTCGCCGGCCGCCGCTGGCCTGTCGCTCCGGGTGGGCCGCCGGACCATGACGTAGCGTCCGCGGCGGCCCGGACCGGCGCGTCCGGGTGCCCGTCGCCGGTCAGGGAGGCCGTTCTCGTGAGCCAGACCGCCCCGTCGGCCTCCGCCGCGCCGCCCCGGTGGCCCGGGGGCCTGTGGCGGGTGCAGCTGGTCAGCGGGCTGCTGCTCGCGCTCGCCGTGGTGCTGCAGCCGCCGGCGCCGGCCTTCCTCTACGACGCCACGAAGTACTGGGGCGGCGCGCGGGCGCTGCTCGCGGGCGGCGACGTCTTCACGGCCGGCCTGCTCGACCTGCGCGGCGTCCTCACCGTCCTGCTCTACCTCCCGGCGGCCGCCGTGACCGCGGTGGCCGGCGACGCCGCGGCGGGGTTCGCCGTCCTGGCGGAGAACGCGCTCCTGGTCGCCGTGATCGGGGTCGTGCTGGTGCCGCGGCTGGTCGCGGTGTGGCGGCCGGCGACCCGGACGACGGTGCTCGTGGCCGCGGTGGGCACCGGGATCACGCTGGCCGGCTTCGCCCCCTTCCCGCTGACCGACCTGTGGGCCGCGGCGCTGCTGATCACCGCGGTCGTGGCGCTGGACCGGACCGGGCGGTGGTGGCTGCTGCTCGCCGGCGCCGCCGCCGGCGTGGCGTTCAACGTCCGGCCCGGATCGCTGCTCACGCTGATCGCCCTCGGGATCGCCGTGCTCGTCGCGCGCCGCCTGGCCGCGGGCTGGTTCGCGCTCGGGAGCGCGCTCGCCCTGCTGCCGCAGTTCGTGCTCAACCTGCGCCGGGGCGCCACCTGGCTGCCCTGGCCGGAGCAGACCGGCTGGCTCACCCAGCTGCAGGCCGCCGACGCCGCCTACCTCGTGCGCTACGACACCGTGGTCGCCGGCGCGGCGAGCCCCCGGCGGTTCTACTGCAGCCCGGGCATGGCCACCGCGCTGGACGGCGACACCCCCGGGTCGCCCGGCGAGCTGCTCACCACCTACCTGGCCCACCTGCCGCAGGCGATGCTCTTCTCCGCCCAGAAGGTCGGGGCGGCGCTGCACTGGCCGCTGTCCACCCCCTACACCGCCCCGGCGCCGGGCGTGGACGGGCTCTTCGCGCTGCTCGTCACGGCCCTCGCGGTCACCGGCTCGGCCGTGGTGCTGACCCGGCTCGTCCGGCGCGGCGCGCGGCCGCGGCTGGGCACCGTCGCCGCCGCGCTGGTGTGGGCCGGCGCGCTGGTGGGCCTGGTGACCTCGTCCACCGAGACCCGGTTCGCCCTGCTGCTCGTGCTGCTCGGGGTGGCCGGCAGCGCGTTGCTGGCCACCGCCGCCCTCGGCCCGGACCGGGCGGCGACCCCCGGCCGGGCGTGGGTGGCCGGCACGGTCGTCGCCGTCCTCGCCGTCTACGCCCTGGGCGTCACCGGGCTGCAGCACCCGGTCGCGGGGGAGGTCACCCCGGAGATCTGCGCCGCGCAGTGACGCCGGCCGCCGCCGGGTCGGTGCCGGCCGCGGGCGGCGCCCGGAACAGCAGCCGACCCCCGAGGAAGTTCAGCGGCGCGGTGACGGCGACGGTCACCACCGCGGTGACCACCGCGGAGGGGTCCCAGCGGCTCTCCAGGACGTGCACGACGAGCAGCCCGACGCCGTAGACCAGCAGGTACCACCCGACGAAGGCCGCCCCGGTGCTCCAGGTCAGCCGGGCGCCGAACACCACCGAGGCGGTCAGCACGGTGGTGTAGGCCAGGCCCGCGGCGAAGACCAGCGTGTACGCGACGGTCGCGGGCAGCCACTGCTGGAGGAGCACGAACAGCGCGAGGGTGACCAGGGTGTTGCTGCCCCCCACGACGGCGAACCGGAGCAGCTCGCCGTACGTCCGCCGGCTGCCGGCCGGCGCCGTGGTCCGCGCCGGGCCGGGCTCAGCCACGGCCGGCGGGGAACCGCTCGTGGTGCATCGGCACCGCACCGGGGCGGTGCTTGCTGTTCTCGTAGGTGCGCCAGACGTAGGACCCCACGATGCCCAGGGCCAGCAGGATCGACGAGCACAGCAGGAACAGCATGAGCATCAGCGGCGTGTAGCCCTGGACCTGGACGTTCCCGGTGGCCCAGGCGGCGAACACCGCGATCCCGGCGACCACCGACAGCACGACGCCGAGGACGCCGGCGGTGATCAGCACGGTGATCGGCAGGTCGGTGAAGGAGAAGATGCTGTCGCTCATGTAGCGCAGCTTCTTCCGCAGCGTCCAGCCGCTCTTCCCGTGCTCCCGCTCCTGGCGGACGTAGGGGATCTCGGCCCGCCGGAACCCCAGCCAGTAGAGCAGGCCGACCAGGCTGGTGTGGGACTCCTCGAGCCGCAGCAGCTCGGTGACCACCTGCCGGGTGCAGCCGAACATGTCGACCCCGCCGACCGGCAGGTCCTTGTGCACGAACCGCCGGTAGAGGCTCCAGAAGGTGCGGGAGGCCACGGAGGACAGCGCCGGGTCGTTGCGGGCGGAGCGGACGCCCACCGCCACGTCGAACTCGCCGGTGGACAGCGCGGCGAAGATGTCCTGCACGAGCGAGACCGGCTCCTGCAGGTCCGCGGCCATGACGGCGGTGTACCGGCCCTCGGCGACGGCGAGGCCGGCCCGCAGCGCCGAGAAGGCGCCGTAGTTGCGCGACAGGGTGACCAGCTGGGCCCGCAGGCCCGACTCGGGGAGCAGCCGGCGGAGCACCAGCAGCGAGGCGTCCGGCGAGCCGTCGACGACGAACACCGCCTCCATCTCGCCGTCGAGGTCGCCGGAGAGCGTGGCCAGCCGGTCGAGCAGGGCGGGGATGGTGGCCTCGTTGCCGTACACGGGCACGACGACCGAGTAGGTCACGTCCGTGGCCGGGACGGCCGGGTGCTCCGACGTCCCGGCGGGCTGCGGGGTCGCCGCCGGCCACGTCTGCCGGGTCAGCGGACCGGGGTCCGTCAGGTGCGTGTCCACCAGGTGCGTGTCCATCAGATCGGGATCCGTCCGGTCAGAGCGCGGCGAGGGCATGGCACACCCGGTCGACCTCGGCGTCGGTCATCTCGGCGAAGCAGGGCACGGTGAGGATCTCCGCGGCGGCCTGCTCGGTCACCGGCAGGGAGATCCCGGCCGCGGCCTCGGCGAGGACCGGCTGCCGGTGGTCGGGCACCGGGTAGTGCACGTCGGTCCGGATGCCGGCCGCGGCCAGGGCCGCCCGGTCGGCGTCGCGGGACGGGGAGCGGAGGACGGCGAGGTGGCCGACGTAGGCGGGGGAGCCCGCGGCGTCGCCGTGCACCATCCTGCGCGGCCCGTGCTCCAGGGCGGTGGCGTACCGCCCCACGATCTCCCTCCGCCGGGCGTTCCAGCCGGCCAGGTGCGGCAGCTTGGTGCGCAGCACGGCGGCCTGCAGCTCGTCGAGCCGGCTGTTGCGGCCCCGCGGCACGGTGGCGGTGTACTTCGCCGACCAGCCGTACTGGCGCAGGCTGCGCACCAGCGCGGCGCGCTCGGGGTCGTCGGTCACCACGGCGCCCGCGTCACCCAGGGCACCGAGGTTCTTGGTCGGGAAGAAGCTGAAGGCGGCGACGTCGGCCAGCGAGCCGGCGGGGCCCTCGTCGGACACCGCACCCGCCGCCTGGGCGCAGTCCTCGATCAGCGGGATCCCCCGGCCGGCGCACAGCTCGCGCAGCGGCCCGACCTCGGCCAGCCGGCCGTAGAGGTGCGTGACGACGACGGCCTTCGTCGCGGCGGTGAGAGCGGGCTCCACGGTGGCCGCCGTGAGCAGCAGGGTGTCCGGGTCGACGTCGGCGAAGCGGGGCACCAGGCCGGCCTTCAGCGCCGCCGTCGTGGTGTACATCCCGGCGTTGGCGGCGGTGAGGATCTGGTCCCCCGGGCGGCACCCGACGCTGAGCAGGGCCAGCTCCAGGGCGTCGGTGCCGTTGCCCACCCCGACGCAGTGGGCGGCGCCGACGGCGGCGGCGAACTCCCGCTCGAAGGCGTCGTGCTGCGGGCCCAGGACGTACCACCCGCTGGACAGCACCTCGTCCACGGTGGACCGCAGTTCGCCCTCGAGCGCCGCGAACCCGCGACCCAGGTCGTTGAGGGGCACATCGCCCATGCTGTTCGTCCTCGCCCTTCCGGCCGGCCGTCGCCGGGTCTCCCCCCACCGGGGTGGACGGACCGATCCGTCCACCGAGCACAGTAGGTGGCCGACCGGCGGGCCGCGTGCACGGCGCGGAGTGCCGGGGTTGCTGCGCAGGATGTGCTGGACGGGCTCCCGCACGGTTCCTGGGGCGGGTGTGACCGGCGGTGTGACGCTCCCGCGCGCAGTGGCTAATGTCGGCCCGGATGCGGTCCGCCCGTGGCCCACTGGAACCGGCGCCGTCCCTGCCGCCCGGCCGCCGCGAGCGAGCACCCCGACCTCCCTGGAGATCCAGATGAGCTACTCCGTCCACGCCGCCGGTCTGTGCGACAGCACCGACGTGGGTGCCGGGACCCAGGTGGCTGCCTTCGCGCACGTGCTCGCGGGAGCCCGCATCGGAGCCGGCTGCGTGATCGGCGACCACGCCGTGGTCGGCGACGACGTGGTGCTCGGCGACCGGGTGCGCCTGGGCAGCGGCGTGCGGGTCGGGGACGGCGCCCGGCTGGCCGACGACGTGGTCGCCGGGCCGAACGTCGTCTTCACCGACACCGCGCCGGACGCCGACGGGGCCGAGGCCGGGTCCGACCGGCAGACCGTCGTGGGCCCCGGGGCCTCCCTCGGCGCCAACTCCACCATCGTGCGCGGCGTCAGCATCGGCCGGCGCGCCCGCGTGGCGGCCGGCACCGTGGTGACCAACGACGTCCCGCCGAACGCCGTGGTCGAGGGCAACCCGGTCCGCATCGTCGGCTACGTCGACGCCGGCCCCGGGGAGGTCGTCGACCGGCGGGGAAACCCGCGCCAGGTGCAGTCCAGCCGCGTCCCGGGGGCGCAGCTGGTGCAGCTCACCCGCGCCGACGACCTCCGGGGCAGCCTCGTCGCCGCCAACTTCGCCGGCGACCTGCCGTTCGTGCCGCAGCGGTTCTTCACCGTGTTCGGCGTGCCGTCCTCCGACGTGCGGGGAGCGCACGCGCACCGCCGCTGCCACCAGCTGCTCGTCTGCGTCCAGGGCAGCGTGAGCGCGCTGGTCGACGACGGCGCCGAGCGGCAGGAGTTCGTGCTCGACCGGCCGGACCTCGCGCTGCACATGCAGCCGATGATCTGGGGCACGCAGTACCGGTACACCTCCGACGCCGTCCTGCTGGTCCTGGCGTCGGACCCGTACGACCCCGACGACTACATCCGCGACCACGACGAGTTCCTCGCCGAGGTCGCCCGGGCCGCGTCCGCGTGAGCACGAGCGTGCTGGAGCGCGTGGCGCCGCCGAGCCCTCGCCCGGTGTGGCGCAGCACGCGCGCCGCCTGGGCGGTCCCGCTCGGCCTGGCCGCGCTCGGCTGGGCGCTGCTGGCCGTCGGTGGCGTCGACGTCGCGCAGGCGCTGCGCCTGGTCCTGGTCGTCGTCGTGCAGGTGGGCACCGGGGCGGTGCTCTGGCGGCTGGCCCGCGGTCCGGCCGGCCTCGCGGTCAGCGAGCTGGTGGGGCTCGGGACGGCGGTCGGCACGCTGCTGGCCATGCTCGGCGCGCAGCTGCTGCTCCCGACGCCGCTGGCGCCGGTGGGCTGGCTGGCCCCCACGGTCCTGGTGGCGGCCGCGCTCCTGGTCCCGGCCGTCCGCGCCCGGCTGCGGTCCGGGACCGTCGTGCGGCCCGGCCTGGACGAGCTCGGCAGCGTGGGCGCCGGCCTGGCGATCGCGCTGCTCTACGTGTGGTCGTTCTGGCGGGCCCACCCGCTGTCCTTCGACGGCTGGCGCAGCTACTACGTGGACATCCCGTACCACGAGGCGCTCGCGACCTCGCTGGCCACGTGGGGGCCGGGCGACAGCATCTTCGCCGCCGGCACGCCGGTCCGGTACCACTGGTTCGTGCACGCCTGGTCGGGCACCACGACCGACGCCGCGGGGGCCGACGCCTTCGTCGTCCTGACCCGGGTCTTCCCGCTGGTCGCCTTCCTCGGCATCCTCTGCCTGGTCTGGACGTGGAGCCGGCGGCTCTCCGCCCACCGGGCGGTGCCGGCCCTGGCGATCCTGCTGCTCGCGGTCGGCCTCAACGTGGCCAGCGTCTCGTCGATCACCTTCCTCCAGCACTCGCTGCTCTCGCCGTCCCTGGGCTTCGGCGCGCTGGCGATGCTGGGCGCCGCGATCGTCCTCACCGACCTCCTGCGCGGCACCCTCCGGTGGCCGTACGCCTTCCTGGCCCTCTTCGCCGTCGGGTGCGTCGGCGGCAAGACCAGCTTCGCGGCGGTGCTCGGCGGCGGGATCGGCCTGCTCGCGCTCGCCGGGCTGCGCGACCGGGAGACCCGCGGGCGCGCCCTCACCGCGCTCGCCGTGGTGGGCGGGGCGGTGGCAGCGGCCTTCGTCGTGCTGATCATGGGCAGCGGCGGCGACCTGCTCCTGGAGCCCGGGTCGACGGCACGCGCCTTCGGCCTCGTCGGCGGTGAGGGCCGGCTCGCCCTGCTGGTCGGCTCGGTCGCCGTGGCGCTGGTCTTCGCCGCCAAGTGGGCCGGCCTGCTCGCCCTGGCCGGCGGCCGTCCAGTCCCCGAGTTCTGGTTCGCCCTCGGGGCCGTCGCCGGTGGGCTGTTCCTGGCCTCGGTCATGGGCCACCCGGGTCTCAGCCAGACCTACTTCCCGATCTCCGCGGGCGTCGTCGCCTCCGTGGTGGCCGCGGCCGGGCTCGGCGTCGCCCTGGAGCGGCTGCCCGCCGCGATCCTCTGGGCCGCCGCCGGGGTAGGTGCCGCCGCCGGGCTGCTGGGGCTGATGGTCGTGCCGCAGCGGTTCGTCTGGGCGCTGCCCTACGCGGTCTGGGCGCTTCCGGTGCTCCTGGCCGCCGCGGTGTTCCTGGTGCGCCGGCGCCGTGGACCCTCGGTCGCCGTCGCCGCGGCGACGCTCGGTGTGGGGCTCACCGTCGCCGCGCTGACCGCCGGGGTCTCCGAGGTCGTCGACGCGGCGCGGACCGCGCCGACGGCGGCCGCGGCACCGGACGCCCCCATGGCCTGGACGCCGGAGCACGCCGAGGCGCTCGGCTGGCTCCGCGAGAACTCCTCGGCCGACGACGTCGTGGCCACCAACCGCCAGTGCAGCGGACCGGGGGAGGCGGCGGAGTCCTGCGGGCGCTACCGCTGGTTCCTCGACGCGGCTCTCGCCGACCGGCGGATGTACGTCCAGGGGGCCGACTACCTGGCCGGTGTGCCTCACCCCGACTGGGTCCAGGACCGGATCGACCTGTCCCGCCGGTTCGTCGACGCCCCCGCGGCCCGGGACGCCGACGCGCTGTGGGACGCCGGTGTCCGGTGGGTGGTCGCCGACCTGGCGTCCACGCAGAACCGGGACTGGACCGGGTTCGCCGAGCGGGCGTTCGCCACCGACACCACCGTCGTCCTGCGGCTCGCGCCGCGCTGACCGGGGATCAGACGCCGCTGGAGCGGCAGTCGCGGGTGCGCAGCTCGCGCACGTAGTCGTCGGGGGCGCCGGCGGCCTCCGCGGCGTCGGCCATGACCCCGAGCTGGCGGGCCGAGGGGAGGCCCCCTCGAAGGCGTCGAGCACCCAGCTGTCACAGCCTGACCCTCCGCGGGTGCTCCCGGGCACCACGAGCACCGGCCGCCCCACCCGTCGGGTCGCTCGTTGCCCATCGACCGGCGGGCGGTCACCCTCGGGGGAGGAGAGTCACGGAGGGGGAAGCGTGGTCGAAGCACGCCCGATGCGCGCCGGTGAGCCGGAGCTGCGGCTGCGCGCCCTGGACGGGCTGCGGTACGTGGCGGCCATGGCCGTCGCGCTCTTCCACTTCACCGGACGGGACAGCCCCGCCTGGGGTGGCAGCGTGCGCGAGGTCTTCCCGTTCCTGAGCGGCTTCACCGTCTACGGCGGGTACGGGCCGTATCTGTTCTTCATGATCAGCGGCTTCGTCGTCCTGATGAGCGCCTGGGGTCGTTCGGTGCCCGCGTTCATCGCCTCGCGCGTCGGCCGGCTCTATCCGGCCTACTGGGTCGCCGTCCTGCTCATCGCGGCCGTGGTCTACGTCGAGCGGGACCTGTTCGCGGTGTGGGGTGACCTGGGCGCACCGGGAGTGGCGCTGAACCTGACCATGTTCCAGAGCGCCTTCGGCGTGGGTCACGTCGACGGCGTCTTCTGGACCCTGTGGGTGGAGCTGAAGTTCTACCTGCTCCTGGGCGTCATGGTGCTCGTCGGCATCACCCGCGAGCGCATGCTCCTGCTCTGCCTCCTGTGGCCGGTGGCGGGCGTGCTGGCGGTGCAGGCCGACGCGCGACTGCTGGTCACCCTGCTCGAGCCGAACTTCGCCCCGTTCTTCTGCATCGGCATCCTGCTCTACCTTGCCTTACGCGAGGCCTGGAGCGTGACCGTGGGGCTGCTGCTGGCCGCCAACGCCTCCTACGCGCTGTGGATCTCGACGACGTTCTACGTCGACTGGTCGCTGGCGATCGCGGGCGCCGGGGTGTCGGTGCGCGCGATGTCGCTGCTGCTGGTGCTCTGCATCGGGGCGGTCGTCGTGTGCACGATGAGCCCCGTCGCCCGGCTGGACTGGCGGTGGCTGAGCGTCCTCGGCGCGCTCACCTACCCGCTCTACCTGCTGCACGAGGTGCCGGGGTGGACGCTCATCCACCACCTGGAAGGAGCACTGCCGGCGTACGGGGTGCTGGCGATCGCGCTGTGCGCGGTGACCGGTGCGGCCTGGCTGGTCCACCGCCTGGTCGAGCGGCCCCTCGGGCCCGTTCTCCGGCGGGCGGTCGAGCGGGACCTCGACCGGTCGGCGCGGCAGCCCGTCCGCCCCGCGGACGAGTCCGCTCAGACGCCGCTGGAGCGGCAGTCGCGGGTGCGCAGCTCGCGCACGTAGTCGTCGGGGGCGCCGGCGGCCTCGGCGCCGTCGGCGATCCCGCCGAGGTGGCGGGCCGACGGCAGGCCGCCCTCGAAGGCGTCCAGCACGTAGACGTAGGCCACGACGTCGCCCCCGAGGGTGTGCACCCGCAGGTGCACCCGGCGGTAGAGGCCGGAGTCGGCGCCCTCCCACGCGTCCAGGGCCCGCTCGTCGGCCTCGGTGAGGTCGTAGAGCGCCACGAACACCCCGGGGACGTCGTCCCCGGTGGGCACCAGAGTGGCGAGCGCCCCCTCCCAGCCCAGCTCCTCGCCGCCGAAGGTCAGCCGCCAGCCACGCACCCAGCCGGTCCCGGTGTGCGGGGACGACGGACAGCGGCGCAGCATCTGAGCGGGATCCATGTTCGACCCGTAGGCGGCGTAGAGGCCCATCGCGGCGAGACTATCGAGACCGGCCGCCAGGCCGGGGACGGGCGGTACCCCGGCAGGGGGAGCGCACCGGGGACAATGGCGGCGACGGACCGCCCGGCAACGGAAGATGGAGCCATGACCCGCATCGTCATCATCGGTGGTGGACCGGCCGGCTACGAGGCCGCCCTGGTCGCCGCGCAGCTCGGTGCGCAGGTCACCGTGATCGAGCGCGACGGGATCGGCGGGGCCAGCGTGCTCACCGACTGCGTCCCGTCGAAGACCCTGATCGCCGCCGCCGGCGCGATGACCTCCGTCCGCGACTCCGCCGTCCTCGGCGTGCACGGCGCCGAGCTCGCGACGGTGAGCCTGGACCTCCTCTCGGCCAACCAGCGGGTGAAGAACCTGGCCATGGCGCAGTCGGCGGACATCCACGCCCGCCTCGAGGCCGAGGGCGTGCGGATCGTCGCCGGCCAGGGCCGGCTGGCCGACGACGAGCCCGGACTGGCCGCGCACGAGGTCGAGATCCTCGACGACGACGGCCGCGTCGTCGACGAGATCGAGGGCGACGTCGTCCTCATCGCCACCGGCGCCGACCCGCGCGTGCTGCCCGGCGCCGAGCCCGACGGCGAGCGGATCCTCGACTGGCGCGACGTCTACGACCTCGAGGAGCCGCCCGAGCACCTGGTCGTCGTCGGCTCGGGCGTCACCGGCGCCGAGTTCGCCTCCGGCTACCTGGAGGCGGGGATCCCGGTCACGCTGGTCTCCTCCCGCGACCGCGTGCTGCCGGGGGAGGACTCCGACGCCGCCGAGGTGCTGGAGCAGGTCTTCCAGTCCCGCGGCGGCCGGCTGGAGCGCGGCCGCGCGGCCGGCGTGCGGCGCACCGAGAAGGGCATCTCCGTCGACCTCACCGACGGCCGCTCCGTCGAGGGCTCGCACGCCCTGATGACCGTCGGCACCGTGCCGAACACCGCCGGGCTGAACCTGGAGCAGCACGGCATCCAGGTCGCCGAGTCCGGGCACGTCGTCGTCGACCGCGTCTCGCGCACCTCCGTGCCCGGCATCTACGCGGCGGGTGACGTCACCGGCGTCTTCCAGCTCGCGTCGGTCGCGGCCATGCAGGGCCGGATCGCGATGTGGCACGCCCTGGGCGAGGCCGTCGCGCCGATCAAGCTCAAGACGGTCGCGGCCAACGTCTTCACCCACCCGGAGATCGCCACCGTCGGCGTCCAGGAGAAGACGCTGGACGAGAACGTCGACGTCGAGGCGGTCCGGCTGCCGCTGGCCACCAACGCCCGGGCCAAGATGGGCGACATCCACGACGGCTTCGTCAAGCTCTTCGCCCGGCGCTCGACCGGGGTCATCGTGGGCGGTGTCGTCGTCGCCCCGGGGGCGTCCGAGCTCGTGCTGCCGATCGCCCTGGCGGTCACCAAGGGCCTGACGGTGGACGACCTGGCGCAGACCTTCGCCATCTACCCGTCACTGTCGGGGTCGATCACCGAGGCCGGCCGACGGCTGATGGGGGCCGACGACCTCGCCTGAGCCGTGGCCGGCGGGGTCGGTGCGCCGCGTGTGACCGGAGTGCCGACGGTTCGGCTCAACTCCGGTCCGGTGGTGCCGACGCGCGATCCGGCCGCCGATTCAGGAGGGGATGTCTCCTCGCCACGGCCTCGGTCGTCCCCGCGCCCGTCGTCCTCTGCTGCGCGCCGCGGCGGTCCTGGCCACCGCGCTGGCGGGTGCGGTCGCGGTGCCCGCCGTCGCCACCGCAGAGGACGCCGCGACGACGGTCGTGGGCGAGCTCGTCCACGTGCTGGCCGAGGGCGAGCCCGGCGCGGCGCACACCGGTGACGCCGACGCCCGGCTGAGCTGGGTCGAGACCGACGCGGGCCCGGTCCGGGTGGACCCGGAGCAGGTCGCCGCCGTGCCGGCCGGGGCCACGGTCTCGCTGACCGTCGGCGGGACGGTCGAGGACGCGGCGGGCGCGGACCCGGCGGGCGCGGACGGCTACGCCGGCGCGCGCACCGTCCTCGCCGGCGAGGTCGTCGCGGCCCCGGCGGAGCCGCGGCCCGCCCGCTCCCCGCGCAGCGGCCTGACCAACGAGGTGACCGTGGTGCTGGTGGCGCCGGCCGGCACCGGGCCGGACGACACCCTGCTGGCCGACGTCGCCGCCACCGTGGACGGCCCCGTCGCGGACTTCTGGGCCGAGCAGAGCGGCGGCGCCATCGCCCTCGGCGTCGGCCAGGCGTGGAACTGGGTGAGCACCACGGCCGGGTGCGCCGACCCCGAGGCGATGTGGGCCGAGGCGGCCCGTGCGGTCGGCTTCGTCCCCGGCCCCGGCAAGCACCTGATGCTGCGGCTCAGCGGCCAGACCGCGGCCCAGCCGGGCTGCGGCTACGCGCTGGCGCAGGTGGGCTCCGGCCCCGCGTCCGGCGGCCGGCTGTACGTCCGGGAGACGCTGCCGTCGGTCATCGCGCACGAGCTGGGCCACAACTTCGGCCTCGGCCACTCCTCGGCGGAGCAGTGCGACGGCACCGTCGAGGGCGGGTCCTGCCGCACCGTGGGCTACCGCGACCTCTACGACGTCATGGGCGCCTCGTGGGGGCAGACCGGCTCCCTCAACGCCGTCCAGGCGGCGGCGCTGGGCGTCCTGCCGGCGGGATCCGCGGAGACCGTCACGACGCAGGACGCCCCCCGCACGGTGTCCCTCGCCCCGCTCGCCGGGGGCACCGGGGTGCGGGCGCTGCAGCTGGTCGACGCGGACGGCGTGGCCTACTGGCTGGAGCTCCGGGCGGGGGTCGGACGGGACCGCTGGCTGACCACCCCCGACAACGTCTACGGGCTGGACGCGGGCGTGCTCGTGCACCGGACCGGCCGGTTCCCCGACACCTCGCTGCTGCTGGACGGCACGCCCGCGGCCGCCTCGGGCTGGGAGGCCGACCTGCGCTCCGCCCTCCCGGTCGGCGTCCCGGTGCCGCTCTCCGGTGGCGACTTCACCGTCACCGTCCAGGGCGTGGACGGCGGCGGTGCCCTGCTCCAGGTCGTGCCGTCCCCGTCCCCGTCCGGGACGGCGGCGGGTCCCGCCGACAGCCGGTCTCCCGTGGGCACGCTGATCGGTGGCCGGGCCGCCGGCGCGGCGGCGGCCGAGCAGCCGGCGGCCGGGGCCTCCCTGCCGGCGGCCTCCGTCGCGGCGGCCGCCGTGGTCGCCCCGACGGCGACGGCGACGGCTCCCGCCTCCGGCACGGCACCCGGTGAGGAGGCCGGGGTGCTGCTGCCCGTCGCGGCGGCCTCCGCGCTGGGCGGTGCGGGCCTGCTGGCGCTGCGCGGGATGCGCGCCGCCCTGCTCCGGCGCCGCTGACCGGCCGCCGGCGCCGCTGACCGGCCGCCGGCGCCGGTAGGTGCCGGTGGAGCCGGTGCCCGCCGATGGAGTACAGCGACCACCCGTACGAGGAGTTGAGCCGTGTTCCTGAGCCGTCGGCGTCCGCGCCAGCGGGCAGCCGCCCTGCTGCTGGCCACCGGGGTGGTGGCCCCGGTGCTCGCCGGCGTCCCCGCCGCCTCCGCCGAGGAGGGCGCCCCGGAGACCGTCGTCGGTCAGCTGGTCCAGGCCTGGCCCGATCCGGAGCACCCGGAGGAGTCGTCGCACGACCACCACGCGGACGAGCCGCTGACCTGGATCGCCACGGGGGACGGCGAGTCCGTCCGGGTGCCCGGGGAGGAACTGGCCGACGAGCTCGGCACCGCCGACGGTGAGGTGCCCGTCGGCGCCACCGTCGAGGTGACCGTCGGCGCGGAGGTTCCCGGCGAGCCGGGCGACCCCGGCGCGGCACCGGCCCGGGAGGTGCTCGGCGCGGAGGTGCTGGCCGCCGCGCCACCGACCGCGCCGGCCACCACGCCCACCGCGCACCCGGTGACGGTGGTGATGGTCGTGCCCGCCGGCGCGGCCCGCGACAGCCGGACCCTCGCCGACGTGGTGGCGCAGGTCGACGGCCCGGTCGCCACGTTCTGGTCGGAGCAGACCGGCGGCGCCGTCGCCCTCGACGTCGCGGACCAGTGGGACTGGTTCGACGCGGCCGCCGGGTGCGACGACGCGGAGGCGCTGTGGGACGAGGCGGCCAGACACGCGGGGTGGACCCGCGGCACGGGTCGGCACCTGCTCGTCTATCTGCCGCAGAACGCGCCCGGCTGCTCGTACGGGCTGGGCGAGGTCGGCTTCTCGCTGCACGGCGGTGGGCGGTCCTACACCACCGACCTGCCCACCTCGGTGATCGCGCACGAGATCGGCCACAACCTGGGGCTGGGGCACTCCTCCGCCCGGCACTGCGACGGGGCGGTGGACGCGGGCAGCTGCCGCGTGACCGAGTACCGCGACTACTACGACGTCATGGGCGCCTCGTGGGAGAACGTCGGGACCCTCAGCACGACGCACGCGGCGCTGCTGGGGGTCCTGCCGGGAGCCGACGTCGTCGACCTCACCCCGGGAACGCCGACCGCCACCTACGAGCTGTCCCCGGTCTCCGGGGCCACCGGCACGCGGGCGCTGCGGCTCAGCGCCGCCGACGGCCGGACCTACTGGCTGGAGTTCCGTCCGGCCGCCGGCCGGGACGCCTGGCTGACCAGCAACCGGGCCGGCCTGGACGCGGGCGTCCTGCTGCGCCGCAGCGGCGCGCGGCCGGACACGTCCCTGCTGCTGGACGGCACCCCGTCCACCGCCACCGGCTGGTCGGTCGACTACCGCGCCACCCTGGTGCCCGGTCGGCCGGTGACCTTCGCCGGCGGCGCCTTCACGGCCACGGTGGAGACCGCCGGCGCCACCGCCACCGTCCGAGTGGCGCCGCGCCCGGCCAGCGTCCTCGACGCCGGGCAGTCCCTGCCCGCCGGCCAGGCGCTGCGCTCGCCGAACGGGCGCTACCGGGCGGTGTTCCAGTCCGACGGGAACTTCGTCGTCTACGCCCCCGACGGCCGGGCGCTCTGGGCCAGCGGCGTCTACGCGCCCGGCACGCAGACCGTCCTGGGCGCCGACGGCAACCTGGTCACGGTCAGCGGGTCGCGGATCCTGTGGCAGTCGGGCACCGCCGGGAACGCCGGTGCGCGGGTGGTCATGCAGGACGACGGCAACCTGGTGCTGTACCGGGCCAACGGCTCCGCGGCGTGGTCGACCGGGTGGGACACCCCCGACCGGCTGCGGCCGGGGCAGCTGCTCACCGGTGGCCAGCAGCTGGTCTCCCCGAACGGCCGGTACCGGACGGTGTTCCAGTCCGACGGCAACCTGGTCGTCTACGCCTCCGACGGCCGGGCCCTCTGGGCGAGCGGCAGCTACGCCCGCGGCGGCTGGCTCACGATGCAGTCCGACGGCAATCTGGTCAGCTACGCCGGGGGTCGCCCGGTCTGGCACTCCGGCACCTGGGGCAACCGGGGAGCGGCGCTGATCATGCAGGACGACGGCAACCTGGTGCTCTACCGGGCCGACGGGCGGCCGCTGTGGTCGACCGGCTGGGACACCCCGGACCGGCTGCGGCCCGGCCAGCAGCTCGTCGCCGGGCAGGGGCTGACCTCGCCCAACGGCCGGTACCGGGTGGTCACCCAGTCCGACGGCAACCTGGTGGTCTACTCCTCGGGCGGCCGGGCCGTCTGGGCCAGCTCCCGGTACGGATCGGGCTTCCGGCTGGTGCAGCAGGGCGACGGCAACCTCGTCGCCTACGACGGCGCCGGCCGGCCGCGGTGGGACAGCGGCACCTGGCGGTTCCCCGGCGCGGTCTCGGTGCTCCAGGACGACGGCAGCCTCGCCGTGCACGTCGCGAACCGGGTCGTGTGGCGGACGCCGGCCGACGGGCAGCGCCACCTGGGCTGATCCGCGGACGCCACCGCCCCGGACCTCCGACGTGGAGGTCCGGGGCGGTGGTGCACCGGTGCGGTGCCTAGCCTGCGTCGGCGATGGTGCAGAGGACGGCGCCGCTGGTGACCGTGGCGCCGACCTCGGCCGACAGCCCGGAGACGGTGCCGGCCTTGTGCGCGGTGATCGGCTGCTCCATCTTCATGGCCTCGAGGACCACGACGAGGTCGCCGGCCTCGACGGTCGCGCCGTCCTCGACGGCGACCTTGACGATCGTGCCCTGCATCGGCGAGGTGAGGGAGTCCCCGGAGGCGGCCGCGCCGCCACCGCCGCCGCGCTTGCGCGGCTTGGCCGCGGCACCGGGGGCCGGGGCCCCGCCGCCGGCGGCCAGGCCGGCCGGCAGCGAGACCTCGAGCCGGCGCCCGCCGACCTCGACGACGACGGTCTGCCGCTCCTGCGGCTCCTCGCCCTCGACCGGGGCCGCCGTGTACGGGGGCACCTGGTTGTCCCACTCGGTCTCGATCCAGCGGGTGTGCACCGTGAAGGGCGCACTGGTGAAGGCCTCGTCGCGCACGACGGCGCGGTGGAAGGGGATGACCGTCGGCATGCCCTCGACGACCAGCTCGTCCAGCGCGCGGGCGGCCCGCTGCAGCGCCTCCTCGCGGGTGGCGCCGGTGACGATCAGCTTGGCCAGCATCGAGTCGAACGCACCGGCCACCTCGCCGCCGGTCTCGACGCCGGAGTCCCAGCGCACGCCGGGGCCCTGCGGGATCTCCAGCCGGGTCACCGGGCCGGGCGCGGGCATGAAGTTGCGGCCGGCGTCCTCGGCGTTGATCCGGAACTCGATGCTGTGCCCGCGCGGCGCCGGGTCCTCGGTGATCTCCAGGGGCAGGCCCTCGGCGATGCGGAACTGCTGGCGGACCAGGTCGATGCCGCTGGTCTCCTCCGAGACCGGGTGCTCCACCTGGAGGCGGGTGTTGACCTCGAGGAAGGAGATGGAGCCGTCGGCGCCGACCAGGTACTCGACGGTGCCGGCGCCGTGGTAGCCGGCCTCCGCGCAGATCGCCTTGGCCGAGGAGTGGATCCGGGCCCGCTGCTCGTCGGTGAGGAACGGCGCGGGCGCCTCCTCGACCAGCTTCTGGTTGCGCCGCTGCAGCGAGCAGTCGCGGGTGCCGACCACGATCACGTTGCCGTGGGTGTCGGCGAGCACCTGGGCCTCGACGTGCCGGGGCTTGTCCAGGAAGCGCTCGACGAAGCACTCGCCGCGGCCGAAGGCCGAGACGGCCTCGCGGACGGCGGAGTCGAACAGCTCCGGGATCTCCTCGATGGTGCGGGCGACCTTGAGGCCGCGCCCGCCGCCGCCGAAGGCCGCCTTGATGGCGACCGGCAGGCCGTGCTCTTGCGCGAAGGCGACGACCTCGTCCGCGCCGCCGACCGGGTCCTTGGTGCCGGGGACCAGGGGGGCGCCGGCGCGGGTGGCGATGTGCCGGGCGGCGACCTTGTCACCGAGGTCGATGATCGCCTGCGGCGAGGGGCCGATCCAGGTGAGCCCGGCGTCGATGACGGCCTGGGCGAAGTCGGCGTTCTCCGAGAGGAAGCCGTAGCCGGGGTGGATCGCGTCGGCGCCGGACCGCTTGGCGGCGTCCAGGATCTTGTCGATCACCAGGTAGGAGTCACCCGGCGTCGTGCCGCCGAGGGCGAACGCCTCGTCGGCGGCGCGCACGTGCAGCGCGTCCCGGTCGGGCTCGGCGTAGACCGCGACGCTGGTCAGCCCCGCGTCCTTGCAGGCACGTGCGACGCGCACCGCGATCTCTCCGCGGTTGGCGATGAGGACCTTCTGCACCCGAGTACTCCCTCTCCTCCGTGACCGGTGGACTGTAGCCAGTGCGGCTGGTCGGCCTCCGGCCAGGTTCGGGGGCGCCGCGGCCGGCGCGGTGTGCTCCGCGGGTTCCCGTGATCGAGGGGCTCCCACCCAGGCGGCGTCGCGCTTAGTCTGCGCGCATGCTGGCCATCCACCGGTTCCTGCTGACCCGCACCCCGCGGCTGTACTTCCACGTGCGGAACATCGGGCGGAAGGCGGTGGGTACCCGGCGCAAGCAGCGCACCCTGTTCTCCGAGCTGATCCGCCCGGGCGACCTGGTCTTCGACGTCGGCGCGAACATCGGCGAGTTCTCCGCCGCGTTCCGCGACTGCGGCGCGCGCGTGGTGTCGGTGGAGCCGCAGCCCCGGCTGACCGCCCACCTGCGGCGCCGGTTCGGCGCCGATCCGGAGGTCACCGTGGTCGCCACCGCGCTCTCCGACCACGCCGGTGAGGCCACGCTGTTCTGCACCTCCGCCGATGCGCTGGCCACGCTGGAGGAGGCGCGCGTCACCGGCGCGGTCGGCGCCGGGGCGGAGCTGGAGTGGAACGACACGATCCAGGTCCCGCTGCGCACCCTGGAGGCGCTGGTGGCCGAGTACGGCCCGCCGGTGCTGGTCAAGATCGACGTGGAGGGCCACGAGGCGGGCGTCGTCCGGGGGCTCACCACGACGCGCCCGTCGCTGTTCTTCGAGGTGAACCGGGAGAGCGTCGACGAGGTGCTCGACCTGCTCGCCGACCGCGGCTACACCGACTTCCTGCTCCGGGAGGGCGAGCGGCCGGACTGGGTGAGCCGGCGCCCGGTCCCCGCGGCCGAGATGCGCGCGCTCATCGCGGCCACGGAGACCGACTGCGACTGCCTGGCGCTCTCGCCGGACGCGGCGCTGGTGGGCGACCGCCGGCCGGCCGAGGCCCCCGGCTCGGTCAGCGACGCCAGAGATCGGTGATCGCGAGGCCCCGCCTGGCCAGCTGGGTGCGCAGGACCGTCAGCGACAGCCCCACGACGGCGGCCGGGTCGCCCTCCACCCGCCGCACGAACGGCGCACCGAGCCCGTCGAGGGTGAAGGCGCCGGCCACGGCCAGCGGCTCGCCGGTGGCGAGGTAGGCCTCGACCTCCGGCGGCGTCGGCTCGGCGAAGTAGACGACGGTGGAGGCCACCGCGACGTCCCGGCTGACCACCGCGCCGTCCCGGACGTCGAAGAGCGCCTGGCCGGTGTGCAGGATCCCCGAGCGGCCGGCCATGCGCCGCCACCGGTCGCGCGCCTCGGCGGCGTCGGCGGGCTTGCCCTGCGGCTTGCCGCCGAACTCCAGCAGCGAGTCCGCCCCGATGACGAGCGCATCGGTCTCCTGCCGGGCCACCGCGGTGGCCTTGGCCGAGGCCAGCAGGGCGACGGTCTCGGCGACCCGGGGGGCGGTGTGCGCGGACTCGTCGACGTCGCTGACGACGACCTCGGGAGCCAGCCCGGCCTGGCGCAGCAGCGACAGCCGAGCGGGGGAGGCCGAGCCGAGCACCAGCCTGCGGTCGCTGCTCATGCGTACCTCCCCGCGGCCCGCCAGCCACCGGTGCCGTGCTGCAGGGCGCCACGGTGGCGGTCGGCGTACGAGGCCCAGGCGCCGACCGGCGTCGCCCGACGCCGCTCCCGGGGCTGGGACAGGGCCGCGACGACGACCGTCAGCGCGGCCAGCTCCTCCGCGGAGGGCTCGCCCTTCACCACCCGCAACAGCGGGCGCTGGTCTTCACTCACAGCGGGATGTTCCCGTGCTTCTTGGGCGGCAGGGTCTGCCGCTTGTTGGCCAGGACGCGCAGCGCCTTGGTGACCTGCACGCGGGTCGTCGACGGGGGGATGACGGCGTCGACGTAGCCGCGGTCGGCGGCGATGTAGGGGTTGGCGAGGGTGTCCTCGTACTCCGCGATCAGCTCGGCGCGGCGGGCATCGGGGTCGGCCGCCTGCGCGAGCTCCTTGCGGTAGAGGATGCCCACCGCGCCCTGCGCGCCGACCACGGCGATCTGCGCCGTCGGCCAGGCGAGGTTCACGTCGGCCCCCAGGTGCTTGGAGCCCATGACGTCGTAGGCGCCGCCGTAGGCCTTGCGGGTGATGACGGTGACCTTGGGGACGGTGGCCTCGGCGTAGGCGTAGATGAGCTTGGCCCCGCGGCGGATGATCCCTTCCCACTCCTGCGACGTCCCGGGCAGGAAGCCGGGGACGTCGACGAAGGTGAGCACCGGGATGTTGAAGGCGTCGCAGGTGCGCACGAAGCGCGCGGCCTTCTCGCTGGCGTCGATGTCCAGCGTACCGGCGAACTGGGTCGGCTGGTTGGCCACGACGCCGACCGGCCGGCCCTCGACCCGGCCGAAGCCGATGAGGATGTTCGGCGCGAACAGCGGCTGCACCTCGAGGAACTCGCCGTCGTCGAGCACGTGCTCGAGCACGGTGTGCATGTCGTAGGGGGTGTTCGCCGAGTCGGGGACGAACGTGTCGAGCTCGAGGTCCTCATCGGTGAGGGCGTCGGGCAGGACGGTGTCGACCGGGGCGACCTCGACGGCCGGCAGCGGGTCGAGGTTGTTGCTCGGCAGGTAGGACAGCAGCGCCTTGACGTAGTCGAGGGCGTCGGTCTCGTCCTCGGCGAGGTAGTGCGCGACGCCGGACCTGGTGTTGTGCGTGCGCGCCCCGCCCAGCTCCTCGAGGGTGACGTCCTCCCCGGTCACGGTCTTCACCACGTCGGGGCCGGTGATGAACATCTGGCTGGTCTTGTCGACCATCACGATGAAGTCGGTGAGCGCGGGGGAGTAGACGTGCCCTCCCGCGGCCGGCCCCATGACCAGGGAGATCTGCGGGATGACGCCGGAGGCGTGCACGTTGTTCCGGAAGATCTCGCCGTAGAGGCCGAGGGAGACCACGCCCTCCTGGATCCGCGCGCCGCCACCTTCGTTGATGCCGACGAGCGGGCAGCCGTTCGTGATCGCGAACTGCTGCACCTTGACGATCTTCTCGCCGTAGACCTCGCCCAGGCTGCCGCCGAACACGGTCACGTCCTGGGAGAAGATGGCCACCGGCCGGCCGTCGACCGTGCCGTACCCGGTGACCACGCCGTCGCCGAACGGGCGCTTGTCGGCCATGCCGAAGTTAGTCGACCGGTGCCGGGCGAACTCGTCGAACTCGGTGAACGACCCCGGGTCCAGCAGCGCCTCGATCCGCTCGCGGGCGGTCATCTTGCCGGCGGCGTGCTGCTTCTCCACCGCGCGCTCGGAGCCGGCGTGGACGGCTTCCTCGACCCGCCGCTGGAAGTCGGCCAGCTTGCCGGCGGTGGTGTGGATGTCGACGTCGTCGGGGACGTGCTCCCCGGCGTTCTCGAGTTCGGCGGCGCTCACGTGGTCGGTCTCCTCGTCGGGCTGGTCGGCCGAGCGGATGCGGCAGGCTCTGCTGAGGCGTGACCTGGCGACCCGGTCACGGGCCGTAGCGTAGGGGAGTGCCCGACGCGCCCTCATCCCGATGGTCGGATCTCACGCGGCCGGGCCTGGACGCCGCCGCGCTGCAGGCCGCGCTGACCCGCGACAGCTCCCTCTGGCGATCGGTCGAGGTGGTGGCGGAGGTCGGGTCGACCAACGCCGCCCTCGCCGCCGCGGCCGCCGACGGCGCCCCGGAGGGCTCCGTGCTGGTCGCCGAGCACCAGGTGAGCGGCCGTGGCCGGCTCGACCGGGTCTGGACCTCGCCGCCGCGGGCCGGGCTCACCGTCTCCTTCCTGCTGCGTCCCGACGTGCCGGCGGCCCGGCGCGGCTGGCTGCCGCTGCTCACCGGCGTGGCCCTGGCGGAGTCGGTGCGCGAGGTCAGCGGCGTGCTCTGCTCGGTCAAGTGGCCCAACGACCTGCTGGCCGCCGACGGCCGCAAGCTGGCCGGCATCCTCGCCGAGAGCACCGGCGCCGCCGTCGTGGTCGGCACCGGCCTCAACGTCTCCACGTCGGCGGACGAGCTGCCGGAGACCGGTACCTCGCTGTCGGTGGTCACCGGCGGGACCGTGGACCGCGCGCCGGTGCTGCTGGCCTTCCTGCGGGCGGTGGAGCGGCGCTACCGCGGGTGGGTCGAGGCGCTCGGCGACCCGGTGCTCTCCGGGCTGGCCCGGGACTACCTGGCGTGGTCGTCGACGATCGGCAGCACGGTGGCGGCGACCCTGCCGGACGGATCGGTGCTGACCGGGACGGCGCGGGCGGTCGACTGGGACGGGCGCCTGGTCGTCGACACCGCCGAGGGCACGGTGGAGCTCGCCAGCGGCGACGTCCGGCACGTCCGCCGGGCCTGACCTCGCCGGACGTGCCGGACGGCACGCGCGGGGCGGGTGTGACGGGCGGGTCGACATCCCCGGCCGCGTCGCCGGACGTCCCGGCCGGGACCGGGAGAGCCGCCTAGCGTCACCGACCGATGACGCACCGGAGTGAGCTGGTCGATCGACCCGCCGTCGACGCGCCCCGATCGGCCCGGCCGGAGATCCGTGCGCTCACCGGCCTGCGGCTCGTCGCCGCCCTCTGGGTCGTGGCGCACCACTTCTGGCTCTTCGCGCCCGACCGCTCGTGGCTGGTGCACCTGGAGCCGTTGCGCCCGCTGCTGGAGGCCGGCTGGCTCGGGGTCGACCTGTTCTTCGTGCTCAGCGGTTTCGTGCTGGCGCACACCTACGTGGCGGTGCTCGGCCGGCGGCCGGGGCTGCGTGCGACGGCCGACTTCTACTGGGCGCGGCTGGCCCGCATCTGGCCGACGTGGATGGTGGTGCTGACCGCGGTCAGCGCGGGCCTGGTCGTGCAGGAGCTGGTGACCGGCCAGCCCGGCCGCGCGACGGCGGCGGGGTTCGACGCCGGGGCGGTGCTGCGGCAGGTCCTGCTCGTGCAGGTCTGGGACCAGCCGGGCTACGCCGCCACCGGGCCGGTGGGGCCGGGGTGGTCGCTGAGCGCCGAGTGGCTGGCGTACCTGGTCTTCCCCGCGCTGGTCCTGGTCCTGTTCCGGCTGCGCCGCTGCCGGCCGGTCGTCCTCGGCGCGCTGGCGCTGGCGGCGGTCACCCCGTTCGCCTGGACCTGCGTGGTCCTGGGGGCGCACGACTGGCGCTGGAGCTGGGCACTGCGGCTGGCCGGCTGCTTCCTCGCCGGGGCGCTGGTCGCCTTGTGCGTGGCGCGGATCCGCGGCTCCCGCGTGCTGGCACGCCGGGCCGCCGTGGTCGCCACCGGGGCGGCGGCCGCGGTCCCGCTCGCGGTGCTGGTGGCCGGGGACGGGCGCGGCGGCGTCGCCGTCCTCGCCTTCCCGGTCCTGGTGGGTGCCCTGGCCCTGGCCGAGGGCGGCCCGGCACGGCTGCTGTCGGCGGCACCGGTGGTCCTCGGCGGCCGGATCTCCTTCGCGCTCTACCTGGTGCACATGGCGGTGTTCGAGACCTGCTGGACGCTGGGCGAGGTCGTCCCGGCCCTCGGCGGCGGCTCCCCGGCCGGCGCGGTCCTGCAGGCCGTGGTGCCGGTCCTGCCGCTGCCGGCGGCGTGGCTGCTCTGGCGGTGCGTCGAGGAGCCGGCCCGACGGCGCATGCGCGGCGCGCTCCCGGCCCCCGCGCCGCGGCTCGCCCCGCCGGCGGCGACGCCGGAGGCCCCGCGCGCCCGCGTGGACGCGCCGGTGCCGGTGCACGCCTGAACCCGGTCGCAGGACGCATCCTGGTGGGGTGCCCTACCCCGACAAGCTGCTCGCCGACGACGAAGAGGTCGTGCGGCACCTGCATCCGCACTGGCTGACGGTCTTCCGGCCGGTCCTCGTCCTCCTGCTCGTGGTGGGTGGCGTCTCCTTCGGGGCGGCGCTGGTCCCGCCGGGGCCGGAGCAGGGCATGATCCGGCTGGGCATCGTCGCGGCGGCGGCCCTGCTGCTGCTGGTGCTGGTCGTCGTGCCGCTGCTGCGCTGGCGGACGACGCACTACGTGGTCACCACGCACCGGCTCCTCTTCCGCGAGGGGATCCTCGCCCGGCGGGGCCGCGACCTCGGCCTGGCCCGCATCACCGACGTCTCCTACACCCAGACGCTGTGGGAACGGATCGTCCGGTCCGGCACGCTCACGATCGAGACCGCCGGCGACGGCGGGCCCACCGTGCTGCGGCGGATCCCCGACAGCGACGGCGTGCAGCAGCTGCTCGCCTTCATGATCGAGGAGGACGCCGACCGGCGGGCGCAGGAGCACGCGGGCTACCTCCGGAGCGACGACGGCCGGCCGCCCGCGGAGGGCTGGTACCCGACCGCGGTCCTCTGACCGGCGGGCACGTGACGTGACCGATCCGTCACGGCGCGCCTGTGCGGTTCTGTCGGACCCCCTCCCTACCTTCGGCGGCATGCGGCTGCTGCACACCTCCGACTGGCACATCGGCCGGACGTTGCACGGCACGGACCTGCTCGGCGAGCAGGAGGCGGTGCTGAGCGGTCTGGTCGCCGTCGTCACGGCCGAGCGGGTCGACGTCGTCGTGGTGGCCGGTGACGTCTACGACCGTGCGGTGCCCTCCGCCGACGCCACCGGGGTGCTGGACCGCGTCGTCGGCCGGCTGCTGGCCACGGGCGCCAAGGTCGTGCTGACGCCCGGGAATCACGACTCCGCGCGCCGGCTGGGCACCTTCTCCGGCCTGCTCAGCGCCGCCGGCCTGCACGTCCGGGCGGCCACCCCGCGGCTCGACGAGCCGGTGCTGCTCGCCGACGAGCACGGCGAGGTGGCGGTCTACGGGATCCCGTACCTCGAGCCGGAGATCGCCCGCCACGAGCTGGGCGTGCCGGACGCGCGCAGCCACGAGGCCGTGCTGCGCGCGGCCATGGACCGGGTGCGCGCCGACCTGTTCCTGCGGCCCGGGGCGCGCTCGGTGGTGCTCGCGCACGCCTTCGTCGGCGGCGGGGTGGCCAGCGAGAGCGAGCGCGACATCTGCGTGGGCGGTGTGGACCTGGTGCCGGCCGAGGTGTTCGACGGGGTGGACTACGTGGCGCTCGGCCACCTGCACCGCCCGCAGACGCTCTCGGCGCGGATGCGGTACAGCGGCTCCCCGCTGGCCTACTCGTTCGGCGAGGCGGGCCAGCAGAAGCAGGCCTGGCTGGTCGAGCTCGACGCGGCCGGCCTGGCGGCGGTGCGCCCGGTGCCGCTGCCCACCCCCCGGCCGCTGTCGGTGCTCACCGGCACCCTCGAGGAGCTGCTGGGCGAGCCCGCGCACGCCGCCGCCGAGCAGCACTTCGTCTCCGCCCGGCTCACCGACCCGGCCCGGCCCACCGACCCCATGCGGCGGCTGCGCGAGCGCTTCCCGCACTGCGTGCACCTGGACTGGACGGGAGCCGGCGCCACGGCGGAGGGCGGCAGCTACCAGGAGCGGATGCGCGGCCGCAGCGCGCTCGACGTCGCCGGCGAGTTCGTCAGCCACGTCCGCGGCGTGCCGGCCAGCGCGGCCGAGCGGGAGCTGCTGGCCCGGGCGCTGGGCGCCGCGGACCGCGCGGAGGCCGCCCGATGAGGCTGCACCACCTCTCGGTCACCGCCTTCGGCCCCTTCGCCGGCACCGTCGAGGTCGACCTCGACGAGATCGGCCGCGACGGGCTGTTCCTGCTCTGGGGGCCGACGGGGGCGGGCAAGACCACGCTGCTCGACGCGGTGGTGTTCGCCCTCTACGGGCGGGTGCCGGGCGCGCGCGGCGAGGAGAAGCGGCTGCGCAGCGACCACGCGGACGCCGCCACCCGCACCGAGGTCACCTGCGAGCTGACCCTCGGCGTGGAGCGGCTGCGCGTCGTCCGGCGTCCCGAGCAGCAGCGGCCGAAGAAGCGCGGCGAGGGGTGGGCCACCGAGCAGGCCCGGCTCCTCGTCTCCCGCCTCACCGACGGCGGCTGGGAGCCGGTCAGCACCCGGATCGACGAGGGGTCCGAGCACCTCCGCACCCGCCTCGGGCTCGACGTCCACCAGTTCTGCCAGGTGGTCCTGCTGCCGCAGGGCGACTTCGCGCGCTTCCTCCGGGCCGAGCCCGAGCACCGGGCCGAGCTGCTGCGCACCCTCTTCGACGTCGACCGGTTCGCCCGCGCCGAGGAGTGGCTGGCCGAGGAGCGCGCCACGGCCCGCGAGCGGGTGACCGGCCAGCGGGCGCAGGTCAGCACGCTGCTGGCCCGGGTGGCCCAGATCGCCGACGTGGAGGTGCCCGAGGAGCTCGCGCCCGAGCTCGTCGGGGCCGGTGCCGGGTCGCGCGTGCTGCCGTGGGTGGAGCGCGTCTGCTCGACGGCGGGGGAGGAGCTGGGAGCCGCGACCGCGCGCGCGGAGGCCGCCGCCACCGCGACGGCCGCGATCGACGCCGAGCTGGCCGCGGCACGGGCGCTCGCCGAGCGGCACGCGCGCCACGACGAGGTCGCGCGCGAGCTCGCCGCGCTGGAGGCGGCGGAGCCCGCCCTGGCGCCGCTGCGCGCGGAGCGGAACGCCGGCCGCCGGGCCGAGCCGCTGCGCGACGTGCTGCACGCCGCGGGAGCGGCCGCGCTGGAGGCGGAGCGGGCCACCGCCGCGCTGACCGCGGCGACCACCGGCTGGACGGCGGTGTCCGGCGGCCGCGAGCCGACCGCGACGGTCGGCCGGGAGCTGCGGGACGGGGCGGCCGAGGCTCGGGCCCTCCTGCCGGAGGTGGCGCGGGCGGCGTCGCTGGGGCGGTCGGTCGCCGCACTCGACCGGACCATCGCGGACCTGGTCGAGCGGTGCGCCGCGGGTGAGCAGGCCGCCGCCGGCCAGCCCGCCGCCATGGCCGAGCAGGAGGCGCGCGTGCTCCGGGCCCGGGCGGCCTCGGCCGAGCTCCCCGGGCTGCGCGCCGCCCTCGACGCGGCCGAGGCGGCGCTGGCTGCCGCACGGGCGGCGGACGCGCTGGACCGCGAGCTGACCGGCCTCCGGGAGGACGCCCGCTCCCGCCGGGAGGCCTGGGCCGACGCGCGCGAGCGCTGGCTGGACCTGCGCGCCCGGCGGCTGGACGGGATGGCCGCCGAGCTCGCGGCCGGGCTGACCGACGGCGCCGACTGCCCCGTGTGCGGCGCGACCGAGCACCCCCGGCCGGCCACCGCCGGCGGGGAGCGGGTGACGGCGGCCGACGAGGACGCCGCGCGGGCCGCGGCCGACGTCGCCGAGACCGCGCTGGGCGCCGCCACCACCCGGGTCGAGGCAGCCGAGCGCGAGCTGGCCGGGCTCCGGGCGAGGGCCGGTGAGCTCGCCGTCGCCGAGCACGGAGAGCGGGTTGCCGAGCTGACCACGGAGGTCCGGGCCGCGGCCGCGCTCGCGGCCGACCTCGGGCCCGCCGAGGCGCAGGTGCGGCGGCTGGCCGAGGAGCGGGAGCGGGTCGCCGCCCGGCTGGCCGCCGACCGCGAGGAGCTGCGCGCCGGCACCGCGGAGCGCGCCGCGCTGGCCGCCGGCCTCGCCGAGCTGACCGCGCGGCTGACCGCGGCCCGGGGCGCCGACCCCGACCTCGCCGCCCGGGTCGCGCGGCTGTCCGCGGCTGCCGACGCGTGCGAGGCGGTGGTCGGCGCGCAGACCGAGGAGTCGCGGGCCCGCGCGCTCGCGGACACCACCCGCCGGCTCGCCGAGGAGCGGGCGGAGGCAGCCGGCTTCGACGACGTGCTCGCCGCCGCCGCCGGCCTGCTCGAGCCCGGCCGGCTCGCCGCGCTGGACCGCGAGCTCGACCAGCACGACGAGCGCCGGACGCTGCTGCGGCACCGGCTGGCCGACCCCGAGCTCGCCGACCTCCCCCCGCGGCCGGACCTGGAGCAGCTGGAGGCGCGCTGCGCCGCGGGCACCCGCCGGCGCGAGGAGGCGGTCGCGGACCTGGAGCGGGCACGGCGGTGCACCGGCGCGCTGGCCGACCTCGTGGGCCGGGTCACCGACGCCGAGCTGGAGCTGGCCGAGCTGCGCGACTGGTCGGACCAGGTGACCGCGCTGGCCGACCTGGCCCACGGCCGGGGGTCGAACGCCCGCCGGATGCGGCTGCAGTCGTTCGTGCTGGCCGCCCGTCTCGAGCAGGTCGCCGAGGTGGCCAGCCGCCGCCTCCTGGACATGTCGGGTGGCCGCTACACGTTCCTGCACAGCGACGCGCAGGGCCGCAACGGCGCCCGTGGCGGGCTCGGGCTGGACGTGTTCGACGAGTACACCGGCGTCCGCCGGGCGACGAAGACGCTCTCCGGCGGCGAGAGCTTCATGGCCTCCCTGGCGCTCGCGCTGGGGCTGGCCGACGTGGTCACCGCCGAGACCGGTGGCGTCCGGATCGACACCCTCTTCGTCGACGAGGGCTTCGGCACGCTCGACGCCCAGGCCCTGGACGCGGTCATGGGCGTCCTGGACGAGCTGCGCCGGGGCGGCCGCACCGTCGGGGTGATCAGCCACCTGGAGGAGCTGCGCACCCGCATCCCCACCCGCCTGGAGGTCATCGCCGGGCGGAACGGCTCCCGGCTGGCCGCCTGAGGTCGCCGCTCGGCGTTCGGGGCGAGACGTCCGGGCGAGGCGTCCGGGCGAGGCGTCCGGCTACCGGTGGCTGCCGCCGGGGGCCCGCTCCGTCGGCCTGGAGGCTGTCGGCGACCGCCGACGCGAGTGGCCGCCGATGGTTGGTGTGACGGGTGTGACGGCAGTGCTGGATGACTACAGCGCGGCGCCGCACGGTTGCTTTACGTGAAAATGGGTGTCGTGTCAGGATCGTTACCAAGCGCGTCGTCGGGGCGTGCCACAGAACGAGACGAGGCGCAGTGCTCCACATCCCCTCGCCGGCCGCCGCCGCGGACGACCACCCCGCCCCCGCTCGGACGCGGTACCCCCGGAACCACTACATCGACCTGCTGAAGGGCTTCGCGGCCCTCAACATCGTCTTCATCCACACGGTGTTCAACTCGGGGTTCAACTACGTGCCGGACTGGGTGCGCGCGGCGAGCCTCGCCGTGGACGTGCCCTTCTTCTTCTTCCTCTCCGGCTGGGCGGTCGCCTCGATGCCCGCCATCCGCTTCGAGAAGACGCTCTCGTCGCTCTGGCGGATCTACTCGCAGTGGGCGCTGTTCGTGGTCGTCACGTTCGCGGCCATGGTCGTCATGGCGGCGGCGACGACCGTGCCGCTGGGGTCCCACCGGGAGTTCCTCGCCAGTTTCCTGGGCAACCTGGTGCTGGAGAACCCGAACACCCCGCTGCCCTTCCAGGGTGTCATGGGTGGGGGCTGGTTCCTGGTCGTCTACTTCGCCGTCATCCCGGTCATGAGCCTCGCCCTCGCCGTGATCCGGCGCTACACCGACTCACTCCGCCTGGTCGTGTTCCTGCTGCTCCTCTGCGTCGTCGGGTTCGTCCGCGTCCAAGCCGGCGGGTCATTCTTCTTCTTCGACGCGTACTTCCTCTGCTACAGCGCCTTCTTCCTGGTCGGATACCTGCAGCGCGATGTCTACCTGCGCCCGTGGCAGGCGGCGGTCGTGATCGGCGTGGCCCTCGTCGGTCTCTGGACGACGCTGGAGCTCCGGGGTGCGCACCTGCTCGACATGCAGTCGCTCAAGTTCGCGCCGACCCTGCCGTGGGTCTTCTTCTCGTTGCTGGCGATCGTTGCGGCGATGTCGGCGAAGCCCTGGCAGTTCCGTGTCCAGCCACGGGGTCCGCTCAACTGGGTCGGCAAGAACGCGCTCCAGTTCTTCTTCACGAACGCCGTGGCCGCGTCGATCGTGATGTTCATCGAGCCGCACGTGGCGTTGCCCTGGGGCGCGAAGCTGGCCGCCTGCTACGCGGTCACGCTCGCCATCACGGCGGGTTTCGTCCTCGTCTTCAACTGGGTGTACGCCGTGGTCAGCCGGAGAGGTTCTTCCCTCCGGGGAACCCTGCAGCTCCCGCAGGTGGTCGACCAGCAGGTCGACCACCGCCTGACCGCTCGGTGAGAGAGCTGCCGGCCCCTGTGGGCAGGCGTGACGCCCTGCCAGCCGTGGTGACGGGAGGTCGGAGCGCGGGACGCGCGGTGGCTCAGGGCTCCAGCCGCTTGCCGAGGGCGAGCACGTCGGACGGTGCCGCGGGGGCGGGCCGGTAGCCACACCCGGCGAACAGCCGCCGGGAGGCGGCGTTGCCCGCCCGGACGCGGGCGGTCAGATGGACGGCGGCCGGTAACCGGGCGGCGAGGAACTCCTCGCCGCAGCCCAGGACGGTCCGCCCCACGCCGGCCCCGCGGGCCTCCGGCGCGACGGTGATCGACGCCTCCCACCGGTCGTCGGCCAGGCGGTCGAACCGGACCGTCCCCATCGCGCTGCCGCCCCGGCGGACGACCAGCAGCAACCGGTCCGGGTCGCCGAGCACGCCGGCCAGCCAGCGGGCGTGGGCGTCGGCCGCCACCGGACGGCGGTCCAGCGACTGCGCCCGCGTCTCGGCGTCGTTGCGCCAGGCGAGGAGGAGGTCGCTGTCCGCCGGCCCGGCCGCGACCACCGACCACCCCTGCTCGGCGGGCTGCACCGCACCGCTCGCGACCCGCTCCCAGGCCCGGACCAGGCGCTCGGCCCCCCGCCCGTCGATCTGGCCGGCGGCGGCCGCGGCGAGGCCCTCGCGGCGGTCCCGGTCGCGCAGGACCTCGGCCAGCTCACCGACGAGCCGGTCGTGGTCCCGTCGCAGGTCGGCCGCCTGCCCCAGGCCCAGCGCCGCGCCCGCGCCGACCAGCCGCCGGTAGGTCTCCTCCTGGTTGCCCACCGCCTGCACCACCGCCATCGGCACCCCGATCACGGCCAGCTCGCTGGTGGTCGTGCCGCCGGCGGTCACGACGAGGCAGGAGTCCGCGGCCAGCTCGACGAGGTCCGGTCCCGGAGGGCGCCGCCGCACGCCGGGCGGGCCGGCGGGGGAGGGGCCGGTGCCCGCAGCCGGGTCGAGCACGAGGACCTCGGCCGGCAGCCCCGCCGCTGCCACGGCGCCGGCCACGATCTCGGTCAGCGCGGCCACGATGCCGGCGGCGTCGGTGCCCCCGGCGGTCACCAGGACCCGGTCCTGGGCCGCGCCGTCGGCCCGGCGGCGGCCGGCCGCGGCGGACACCGCCGCGCGCACCAGCGCCTGCCCCGGTCCGGTCAGCCGCACCCGGGCCGGCTGCACCACGGCCGCGCTCACGTCGCCGGTCGAGGACGCGTCGAGGACCACGTGGGCCGGGCGGCGCCCGTGCCGGCCGTCCTGGACGGCGCTGACGACCGGGGCACCCGAGCCCGGATCGCCGGGGGCGGGGGCGGTCGTCGCGTAGTGGTCCACGTGCACGACCCGGGCGCCGGTCCGTCCGGCCAGCCGGTCCAGCGGTGCCTCCGCCCCGCCGAGCACCTCCAGCCCGCTGCGGGCGACCAGCTCCTCGGCCAGCGGGGCGCGGAAGTCACCGACGAGCGCGGGCCGCCAGCCCGCCGCCACGGCGGCCTCGGCGACCGCCAGGCAGCGCACCAGGTGACCGACGCCGCCCGCGGGGACCGCGTCGCAGCGGAGCAGTGCCAGCGGCCGGTCGGTCACCCCTCCTCCAGCGACTTCTGCACGACGGAGGCGTTGAGGGCGGCCAGCTCCGGCCGTGAGCGGAGGAGGGCGACGAGCTCCCGCCACCCGGGCGCCCGGTCGCCGGTCTCGGCGACCAGCGCGTCCAGCAGGGCGGCGTCCTCCGCGGTGTCCAGGGTGATCCGCAGATCGGCCGCGGCCGGCGCCACCACGAGCCCGGCCAGCGCGAAGGCCTCCGGCCGGCTCCAGACGTGCGAGGTGACGTGCGCGCGGTCGTGCCCGGTCGCCTCCTGGCCGGCCCGGCGCAGCGCGCCGGCCGTGATCAGCTCGACGTCCAGCCCGCGCGGCAGCGTGCGGTGCAGCGTGGTGGCCAGGTAGTCGACGCCGTCCGGGGCGGCCCGCCAGGCGGAGACGACCATCGCGACGAGCGCGGGGTCCAGCAGCGGGCAGTCGGCCGTCAGCCGGACCACCGCGTCGGCCGGGTGCTCGTCGAGCGCCCCGAGGTAGCGGGACAGCACGTCGTCGGCGTCCCCCCGGACGACCCGGGCGCCCGCGGCCCGAGCCGCCTCGGCGACGACGTCGTCCTCCGGCAGGACGGTGGTCGCGACCACCACGTCGTCCACCCCGGCGCTCGCCCGCGCCGCCCGTACGACCCAGGACAGGACCGGCCGCCCGGCGAGCGGGCGCAGCACCTTGCCGGGCAGCCGGGTGGAGCCCATCCGGGCCTGGACGACGGCAACCACGCGCATGCCGCCCATCCTGCCCGAGCCGGGAGATGTCGCCGCCGCTGTGACACCATCGCGACGGCTCGACCGACACGAGGAGCAGTACGTGACCCACCTGACCGGCCCCACCTCGCTGGACGGCGCGTCCGTCTTCGTCACGGGGGGCACCGGGTCCTTCGGGAAGGCGTTCGTGCACCGGGCGCTCGAGCTCGGTGCGACCCGGATCGTCATCTTCAGCCGGGACGAGCTGAAGCAGTCCGACATGCGGGCGCAGTTCGCCGACGACGAGCGGCTGCGCTGGTTCATCGGCGACATCCGGGACCGCGAGCGGCTCCGCCGGGCGATGCACGGGGTCGACTACGTGGTGCACGCCGCGGCGCTCAAGCAGGTCGACACCGCCGAGTACAACCCCGTCGAGTACATCCGGACGAACGTCAACGGCTCGGAGAACGTGGTCGAGGCGGCGATCGACACCGGGGTGCGCAAGGTGGTGGCGCTCTCCACCGACAAGGCCTCCAGCCCGATCAACCTGTACGGCGCGACCAAGCTCTGCGCCGACCGGCTGTTCATCTCGGCCAACCACTACGCCGCCCACCAGGACACCCGGTTCAGCGTCGTGCGGTACGGCAACGTCATGGGCAGCCGGGGCAGCGTCATCCCGCTGTTCCGCCGGCTGGCGGAGGAGGGCAAGCCGCTGCCGATCACCGACCGGCGCATGACGCGGTTCTGGATCACCCTGCCCCAGGCGGTCGACTTCGTCGTCTCCTCCCTGGACACGATGGCCGGCGGCGAGCTCTACGTGCCCCGCATCCCGAGCACCAAGCTGGTCGACCTGGTGGAGGCGATCGCCCCCGGCGCGGAGACCTACGAGGTGGGCATCCGGCCGGGGGAGAAGCTTCACGAGGAGATGATCGCGGCGGACGACTCGCGGCGGACCGTGCTGACCGGCGACCGGTACGTGATCACCCCGTACCTGGCCGGCTGGGGGTACACGCCGCCGGTCGGGGAGCAGATGCCCGACGGCTTCGCCTACCGCTCGGACACCAACGACCTGCTGCTCGACGTGCCCGGGCTCCGGTCGCTGCTCGCCGAGCTGGACTGACCAGGTGCTGCCCTACGCCCGCCAGTCGGTCGACGAGTCCGACGTCGCCGCGGTCGCCGCGGCGGTCAGCGGCGACTACCTGTCGACGGGGCCGGCGGTCGCCCGCTTCGAGGCCGACCTGGCCGGCTGGACCGGCGGGCACCCGGCGGTGGCGGTCACCTCCGGGACCGCCGCCCTGCACACGGCGTACGCTGCCGCCGGCGTCGGCCCGGGCCAGGAGGTCCTCACCTCCCCGCTGACCTTCGTCGCCACCGCGGCCACGGCCGCGCTGCTGGGCGCCCGGGTGGTGTTCGCCGACGTCGACGAGCGGACCGGGTGCCTGGACCCCGCGGCGGCCGCCGCGGCGGTGACCGACCGGACCACCGTGGTCACCTCCGTCGACTACGCCGGCCTGCCCGCGGACATGGACGCCCTGCGCGCCGTCGCCGACCGGGCGGGGGCGCTGCTGCTGGAGGACGCTGCTCACTCGATCGGCACCGTGTGGCGGGGCCGCCCGGTCGGGTCGCTCGCCGACCTCACCACGCTGAGCTTCTTCGCGACCAAGAACCTCACCACCGCCGAGGGTGGCGCGGTGGTGAGCACCTCGCCGGAGCTGTTCGCCCGGGCCGCGAGCTTCCGCAACCACGGCCTGGTCCGCGACCGCGGCGAGCAGCGCTGGCCCGACGAGGGACCGTGGCACCAGGAGGTGCACGCCTTCGGCCTGAACTACCGGCTGCCCGACGTCCTGTGCGCCCTGGGCTCCAGCCAGCTCGCCCGCCTGGCCGGCTTCGTCGCGCGGCGGGCCGAGATCAGCGCCCGCTACGACGCCGCGCTCGCCGACGTGGCGGAGGTCCGCACGCCCGCGCGGCCGGACGACGCGCAGGTCGCCTGGCACCTGTACCCGGCCCGCGTCCCGGCGGAGGTCCGGCGGGCGCTGTTCGAGCACCTGCGGGCGGCGGGCATCGGGGTGCAGGTCAACTACATCCCGGCGCACTGGCACCCGGCCTTCGCCGACCTGGGGTACCGCCGCGGCGAGTGCCCCGTCGCCGAGCAGTGGTACCGCGAGGAGATCTCGCTGCCGCTGTTCGTGGGGCTGACCGACGACGACGTCGACCGGGTCTGCGAGCTGGTCCGCGGGTTCTTCGCCGCCTGAGCCGCGGGTGCTCAGGCGCCGGCGGCGCCCAGCGCGTCCCAGCCGAGCGGCGTGCCGGCGGCCACCGGACGGGCGAACGTCCGGCCCACCACGTCGTCCCACCGGGCCGGCGGCAGCCCGCCACCGGGCCGCAGCGCCCGCACCGTCTCCGGGCCGACGACGTCGCCCGCGGCCACGTCGGCCACCACCCAGAGGGAACGGCGCAGCCGCGCCGTCTCCTCCTCACCGGGCCGGACGCCGAACCGCGGGCCGGTCGCGACCGCGGCGCGCGCGGCCGTGCACTCGCGCACCAGGTCGGCCAGCTCCGCGGGCTCCAGGGAGAAGGCGGAGTCCACGCCACCGCCGTCGCGCCCGAGCGTCACGTGCTTCTCCACGGCCACCGCGCCGAGCGCGACGGCCGCGACCGGGACGCCGATGCCCGGGGTGTGGTCGGACAGCCCCACCGGCACGCCGAACGCCTCCCGGAGGACGGCGATGTTGGCCAGGTGGCTCTGCGCGGGGTCGGCGGGGTAGGCCGCGGTACAGCTGAGCAGCACCAGCTCGGTCGCCCCGGCGCCGCGGGCGGCCGAGAGCGCGGCCTCCACCTCGGCCAGCGTCGCCATCCCGGTCGAGAGCACCACCGGCTTGCCGGTCGAGGCGACGAGCCGGATCAGCGGCAGGTCGACCAGCTCCGCGGACGCGATCTTGTAGATCGAGCAGTCCAGGCCCTCGAGCAGCTCGACGGCTCCGGCGTCGAACGGGCTGGAGAAGGGCACGAGCCCGCGGTCCCGGGCGTGCGCGAACAGCTGCGCGTGCCACTCGTAGGGCGTGCCCGCCTCCCGGTACAGGTCGAACAGCCGGCGCCCGCCCCAGAGCCCGTGGTCGTCGCTGATCCGGAACGGCGGCCGGTCGGAGTCGACCGTCATGGACTCGGCCCGGTAGGTCTGGAACTTCACCGTCTGGGCGCCGGTGGCGGCGATGGCGTCGATCGTGTCGAGGGCCCGCTGGAGGCTGCCGTCGTGGTTGGCCGACAGCTCGGCGATGATCCAGGGGGCGCCGCCGTCCAGCAGCCGGCCGACGTCGCTCACGGGGCGGCGACGGGGGCGGGGCGCTGCTCGAGCCGGCGCAGCCGCTCCTCGTAGGCCGAGACGAGGGACAGGCGGGCCCGCACGCGGGCGTGCTCCTCGCGGACGACGTCGACGAGCAGCCGGGCCTCGGGCAGGTCCTCGAGCCCGCCGGTGAGGACCACCGGCCGGGCCCGCTGCTCGAGCCGGGCCTCGAAGGCGGCGGCCTGCGGCGCCAGGCGGGCCAGCTCGTTGGCCGACCAGGAGGACTCCCGCTGCACCTCGTCGAGGCGCCGGGACAGATCGTCGAGCTGCGCGCCGCGGTGCCGCAGCTGGTCGGCGACCTCGTCGATCTGGTGCCGGAGGCCGGCCACGTCGCCGCGGAGCTCCGCGAGGAGCTCGTCGACGCGCCAGGCGATGGAGCGGTTGATCCGCAGGGTCAGTTTCGTGCGGAAGCTCACGGGGTGCTCCTCCAAGTCGGTGGTGCCGTCCCCGGCGCGGGCCCGGGACGTGCGGAAGGCGTCAGGACCAGAGCCGGGTGCGGCCGGCGGCGATCCAGCGGCGGAACAGCTCGCCCTCCAGCGCGATGCGGTGCTCCGGACCCACGATGCAGTCGTCACCGGAGGCGTGGTCCCACCGGGTCTGCTCCGGGTCGTCGACGAACGAGTAGCCGGCGAGTTCCAGGCGGGCGTCCGGGAACGTGTTGCGGGCCCACCAGGCGGCCATCGTCCCGGTCGTCGACCACAGGCCCTCGCTGCGGGAGTCCAGCCCCAGGTCGGCCGACAGCGGCAGGGTCAGGTCGTCGTTGTCCACGTGCAGCTGGCCGAGGTCGGCCGGCCACCAGGAGGGGACCAGGTCCGGCTCCCAGTGCAGCCGGCCGGGCTCCACCATGAGGTGGAGGCGGTCCTGGTAGCCGGCGAAGAACCACGGCGTGGCCCGCAGGGCCCGGTTGAAGAAGACGACGTCCGCGCGCTGCCCGTAGGTGCACTCGCCGGGCCGGTCGTCGAGCCGGAAGCCGTTGACCCGCACCACGAGGTCGCAGCCGTCGATCACCGCCGCGCGGGCCGGGTCCGGCTGGAGCGGCTTGTTGCCGACGACGGCGACGGAACGGACCGCGGGGTCCCGGGCGTAGGAGACGGTGAGGGACCGGATGAGATCCCGCCGTTGCTCCGCGATCTGCGACACCGCCCGACGGTAACCGAGCCCCGGTCGCCGGCAGCCCTCCGCGAGGGCAACGCCTGCTCAGGGGTCGCTGCCGTCGCCGCTGTCACAGCTGCCCCGTCGTGGCCTCCACCCGCGGGGCCGGTGCGGCGGTCTCCCGGGCGGGGAAGACCCAGCGCCGGTACACCAGCCAGCGGATCAGGGTCCCGGCCGCGATCGCCCCGACGTTGGCCACCTGCAGGACCAGCGGCGACTCCTGCCCCAGCGGGTAGCGGACGACCGCGACGACCGCGACGCTCAGCAGCAGGGTGCTGGCGTTGACCAGCACGAACCGCGAGTACTCCCGGCGCAGCCCGGTGCGGGCGCGCGCGGCGAAGGACCAGAACCGGTGGCCGAGGAAGGCCAGCGTCGTCGACACCAGGCCGGCGACCAGCTTGGCCGTGACGGCCCCGAGGCCGGCCTGCGCGTAGAGCAGCTGGAAGAGGCCCAGATCGACCACGAAGCACACGATGCCGACGATCCCGAAGGCGCCGAGCTCCTTGATCAGCCGGCGCTCCCCGTCGCGCACGAGTCGGCGCAGCCGCGCGAGGAACCCCACGCCAGCACTGTACGGAGCGCGCCGCCGGTGCACCGGTCAGGCGCCGGGCCGCCCCGGCTAGCCTCGGCGCGTGGCCGCAGCTCTGCACCCAGGTACGGGACTCCCCGTGGTCGCCATGGTCGGGGGCGGTCAGCTCGCCCGGATGACCCACCAGGCGGCGATCGCGCTCGGCCAGTCGCTGCGGGTGCTCTCCGCCGGCCCCGACGAGTCCGCCGCGCTGGTGGCGGCCGACGTGCGGATCGGCGCCCACGACGACCTCGCCGCCCTCCGCGACCTCGCGGACGGCGCCACGGTGGTCACGTTCGACCACGAGCACGTGCCGACCGAGCACCTGGCGGCGCTCGAGGCGGCCGGTACCCGGGTCGCCCCGGGCCCGCGGGCGCTGGTGCACGCCCAGGACAAGCTCGTCCTCCGGCGGGCGCTCGCGGCGGCGGGGGAGCCCCAGCCGGCGTGGGCGGAGGTCGCCACGGCCGCCGACGTCACCCGGTTCGCCGGGGAGCACGGCTGGCCGGTGGTGCTCAAGACCCCCCGCGGCGGCTACGACGGGAAGGGCGTCTTCGTCGTCCGGGACGCCGGGGAGGCGGCCGGGCTGCTCGAGCGGCACGGCACGCTGCTGGCCGAGGAGCGCGTCGCGATGGTCCGCGAGCTCTCGGCGCAGGTGGCCCGGTCGCCGTTCGGCCAGGTCGCCGTCTGGCCGGTGGTGGAGACCGTGCAGCGCGACGGCGTGTGCGCCGAGGTGGTCGCGCCCGCGCCCGGGCTGCCCGACGAGCTGGCCACCGCCGCGCAGGAGCTCGCCGTCCGCATCGCGGACTCCCTCGGCGTCGTCGGCATGCTCGCCGTGGAGCTGTTCCAGACGGCGGACGGCGTGCAGGTCAACGAGCTGGCGATGCGGCCGCACAACTCCGGGCACTGGACGATCGAGGGCGCGCGCACCAGCCAGTTCGAGCAGCACCTGCGCGCCGTCCTCGACTACCCGCTGGGGTCCACCGCGATGACCGCGTCGGTGGTGGTGATGGCCAACGTCCTCGGCGGGGCCGCGGCGGAGCCGGACTGGGCCGGCGCGCCCCTCGACGAGCGGATGCACCACCTCATGGCGCACTGGCCCGACGTGAAGGTGCACTGGTACGGCAAGACCCAGCGCCGCGGCCGCAAGCTCGGCCACGTCACGGCGCTCGGGGACGACCTGGCCGACGTGCGGGCCCGGGCGGGAGCCGCCGCCCGGTACCTGGCCGACGGCGTCGTCGACCCCGCGTTCGCCTTCGAGACCGAGCACTGAGGAGCCCGTCGTGAGCGAGCGCAGTCCGATCGTCGGCATCGTCATGGGCAGTGACTCCGACTGGCCGATGATGCAGCCGGCCGCCGAGGCGCTCGACGAGTTCGGCGTCGGCTACGAGGCGCACGTCGTCTCCGCCCACCGCACCCCGCGCCGGATGCTCGACTACGCCGAGTCCGCGGCGGGGCGCGGGCTGCGGGTGATCGTCGCCGGGGCCGGGGGAGCGGCGCACCTGCCGGGCATGGTCGCCGCGGCCACGCCGCTCCCGGTCATCGGCGTCCCGCGGCCGCTCGACCGGCTCGACGGGCTGGACAGCCTGCTGTCGATCGTGCAGATGCCGGCCGGGGTGCCGGTGGCGACGGTCGGCATCGGCGGGGGGCGCAACGCCGGGCTGCTCGCCGTCCGCGTCCTCGCGGCCGGCGACGCCGCGCTGCGCGAGCGGGTGGAGCGCTTCCAGGCCGAGCTCGCCGAGAGCGTCGTGGCCCGTGACCTCACCCTCCAGGAGCGCCTCGCTACCGACCGGTAATCGGACGTCCTACGATCGCAGCGTGGGTACGAACACCGGGCTGTACGCGTTGACCGAGGAGCACGAGGCGATCCGGGCGGCGGTCCGCGACATCGCCGAGCGGGAGATCGCCCCCTACGCCGCGGAGGTCGACGCCGAGTCGCGCTTCCCGGTCGAGGCGCAGAAGGCGCTCACCGCGGCGGGCTTCCACGCCACCCACATCCCCGAGACCTACGGCGGCGAGGGCGCGGACGCCATCGCCACCTGCATCGTCATCGAGGAGATCGCGCGGGTCGACGTGAGCGCCTCGCTCATCCCCGCCGTCAACAAGCTGGGCTCGATGCCGATCATCCTGTCGGCGTCCGAGGACGTGAAGCAGCAGGTGCTGCCCTCGATCGCGGCCGGGAACGCGATGATCAGCTACGGGCTCTCCGAGCGCGAGGCCGGCTCCGACGCCGCCGCGATGAAGACCCGCGCCCGCCTCGAGGGCGACAGCTGGGTGCTCGACGGCACGAAGGCGTGGATCACCAACGCCGGGATCTCCGAGTGGTACACGGTCATGGCCGTCACCGACCCCGAGAAGGGGGCCAACGGCATCTCCGCGTTCGCCGTCCACCGCGACGACCCCGGCTTCGCGGTCGGCCCCAAGGAACGCAAGATGGGCATCAAGGGCTCGCCCACCTGCGAGCTCTACTTCACCGGCTGCACGATCCCGGCCGACCGGATCGTCGGCGCACCCGGCACCGGCTTCAAGACGGCGCTGCGGACGCTGGACTTCACCCGGCCGACGATCGGCGCCCAGGCGGTCGGCGTCGCCCAGGGCGCGCTCGACGCGGCGGTCGCCTACGTCAAGGACCGGAAGCAGTTCGGGACGAGCATCGGCTCGTTCCAGGGCGTGCAGTTCATGCTCGCCGACATGGAGATGAGGATCGAGGCCGCCCGGCACCTGGTCTACGTCGCCGCCGCGGCGGGGGAGCAGGGGCGACCCGACGTCACCCGCGTCTCCGCCTCGGCCAAGGCCTTCGCCTCCGATGTCGCCATGCAGGTGACCACCGACGCCGTCCAGCTCTTCGGCGGTGCCGGGTACACCCAGGACTTCCCGGTCGAGCGCATGATGCGCGACGCCAAGATCACCCAGATCTACGAGGGCACCAACCAGGTGCAGCGGATGGTCATCGCCCGCTCGCTGCTGCGCTGACCGGCGGCCCTCAGCGGGCGGTGCGCTCCAGCAGCTCCTCGTAGGCGTCCAGGACGGTCGCGAGCCCGTACCGCTCCTGGGCCTTGCGCGCCCCGGCCGCCCGGTCCGGCGGCGCGGCGGCCAGCCCGCGCAGCCCCTCGGCGATCGCCGAGGCGTCGCGCCGGCGCACCACCACGCCGAAGCCCGTCTCCTGCACCGGCGTCCGCACGCCGGGCAGGTCGCTGGCCAGCGCCGGGACGCCGGTCATCATCGCCTCGACCTGCACGATGCCGAAGGCCTCGAAGGCGTTGATCGACGGCAGGGCGAACACGTCGAGCGAGGCGTAGAAGTCGGCGATGTCCTCGTCCGGCAGGAACCCCAGCATCCGGATCCGCGGGTCGCCGTCCACGAGGCCGCGGATCTCGTCGACGACCGAGCCGCCGGCGACGTTGGCGAAGTCGCCGCCGATGACCAGCCGGCTGTCCGGGGCGGCGAACTCCTGGAAGCCGCGGACCAGGAACTGCAGCCCCTTCTCCTCGACGATCCGGCCGAGGAAGCCCACGTGCAGGCCGTCCCCGTCGCGGAACCGCGGCGTGCCCGCCGGGCGCTGGTGGCACGACGGCGGGATGGCGACCGTCCGGCCCTCCATCGCCGGCCAGAGCCGGCTGTGCCGGGCGTAGTCGTCGCTGGTCACGACCACGGCGGCGGCCTTGCGCAGCGCCCGCCGGCTGGAGGCGTCGACGGCGACCCGCTGGACGGCGTTCAGGGCACCGGGCGGCAGGCTGACGTCGCAGTGGTAGGTGACCACGACGGGGGAGGCGCACGCCCCGGCGATCACCCCGGCCTCGAGCATCGGCAGGTGCAGGTTGGTCACCCGCGCCGTCCGGCTGGCCGCGACCGTCCGGGTGACGAGCGTGGGGCTGATGACGCCCTTGCCGAACCGGGCGACCACCGGTGTGCGCTCCACGTCGACCCCGTCGAGCGTCTCGTGCGGCGGCAGCTCCGGGTCGTGCCGGCTGGTGACGACCTTGACCCGGTGCCCCCGCTCCACCAGCCCGACGGCGACGTCGCGGGCGACGTTGGTCAGCCCGCTGACGTAGGGCGCGTAGTAGTTGAGGCCGATCAGGACGTCGTAGGTGCCGGTCATCGGGCACTCCCGGGGGTCGGGACGGCGGGTTCGGCCGCCGGGGCGGCCGTTGCGCGCGTGGCGTGGACGAGGAAGAGGACGGTGAGGAGCAGCCCGACGCCGGAGCCGACGGTGAAGGCCGACGCCAGCCGCAGGACGAGGTCGGGCACCAGCACGATGAGGACGCCGGCCACGGCCAGGCCGCCGGCCCACACCGTGGCGACCGCCCGGTGCCGGCCGGAGGCGACCAGCGCCTGGCTGCCCACCAGCAGCCCGAGGTGCAGGACCCCGCCGGCGGCCAGCAGGCCGATCTCCGGGCCGGTGAGCGCGTAGCGCTCACCGAACACGAGGGCGACCACCCAGGGCCCCAGGAGATACCCGGCGAGCGCGGCGACACCGGCCAGCACGGTCACCGCGGCCAGCCCGCGCACCGCCAGGCGGCGCAGCGCCGCATCGCCGCCGGGCGTCGCCTGGAGCCGGGTCAGCACGGGGATGAGCGCGCTCTGCAGCGGCACCGCCACGAACAGCGGCAGCCGCACCAGCGTGTAGGAGGCGATGAACCGGGCGGCGACCTGCGCCTGACCCTCCGCGGCGAGGGCGGTGGCCAGGATCGGCGCGGCGTTGAGCAGCGCCTGGGCGCACAGCGAGCCCACCAGCAGGTGCCCGACGGCCCCGGCGAAGGCGCGGGCCGGGGGGTCCTCCTCGGGCGGGACCGGAGGCGGGGCGGACCTCCGGCGGCGGACCAGCACCCAGGCCAGCAGCGGCAGGTGGGCGAGGGCCATCCCGCCGACCAGCGTCCACGCGTAGGCGGCGCCGTCCGCCGAGGGGACGAAGACGGTCAGCAGCACGGCGAGGACGACGCGCACGCCCGAGTCCAGCAGCAGGACCGTGCCGTGCGTGCCGAGCCGGTCGGCGCCGAGCAGCAGGCCGCGGAGCAGGAACTGGCCGGCCGACAGCGCGCAGACGGCGAGCAGGGCCAGGAGGAAGCCGACGTGGCCGCCGAGGGAGGGCACCAGCTCGCCGGCCGCGGCCAGCAGCGCCACCGCCCCGCATGCCGCCAGGAGGGCCAGCGTGGCCACCGTGCCGCGGGGCAGCCGCGCGCCGGGCGGACGCCGGTGCAGCAGGCGGGCCAGCTCCAGCTCCACCGGCAGGAAGGCGCCGAAGCCGACCAGCAGGGCGAGGGACCAGTACGACCCGAACCAGCCGTAGTCGGCCGTGGGCACGGCGCGGGCGACCAGGGCCAGGTACACGTAGGTGAGGACACCGGAGCCGACGATGCACAGGGCCACCCAGCCGAGCGCGGGGGCGGCCCCGCGGACGGCCGGCGCCGGGTCGCCGGCTCCGGCGGCGCCGGCCTGGGATCGCTGCACGCTGGCACGGTAACCGCCGCGCGCGCCCCGTCCGGGGACGCGGCCTGGTTCGCGGAGCCGTGACCCGCCGGGGGAGCCGGTGTTCACTGTTGCGGACAGAACTGTCAGAACGGCGAGGAGTTCCAGTGTCGCAAGCGGTCACCGTCCGTCCCCCGACGGGCGGGTCCACCTCGGCCGCGCCGCAGGCCGGTGCGGGCCGCCGGTGGTCCCTGATCGCGCTGGTGGCGGGCCTGCTGGCCGTGGTCTGCGCGGTGCTGCTGCCGGTCGCGCCGGTGTCGATGAGCCAGCCGGTGGTCAGCTGGCCGCAGGACCCGGCCGCGCCCACCTCCACGATGCTGCAGCTGACCGCCCAGACCCCCCTCCGGATCGACGCCTCGTTCAGCTGCGCTGCGGCGCGTGTGGCGGGTGGGACCGACGACGGTGTGATCCTCGCCACCGTCGTCCCCGGGCAGCCGAGCAGTGGCGGTCAGGGCCTGCTCGCCCGTGCCGGGGAGGACGGGCTGACGATCCGGGCGAACGACCGGACCCTCGTCGACGGCGCGCCCGTCGCCGGCGACTGCGTGTACCGCGTCACCGGGGACGCGGCGGGGCTGACCGTGACCCGGGACGGCGACGTGGTGGGCAGCGCCCCCGACGCGCTGCTGCCGGCCGTCGACGTGCTGGCCACCTCGCTCACCGACCTCTCGCCGGCCGACGGCGAGCTGCTGGCGGTCGAGCTCGCCGTCGACGACCAGTTCGCCACGACGCCCTCGCTGCTCAAGTGGCTGCTCATGGGCCTGCTGGTGGTCGGCGCGGCGGTGTCCTTCGCCTTCCTGGTGGCCGAGCACCGCACCCGGCGCCGTGGCGCGGCCCCGGCCGCCCGCCGCGGGCGCCGGTTCGGCCCGGTCGACGTCGTCGTGCCGCTGGTGATGCTCGTCTGGATGTTCCTGGCGCCGATGTCCGACGACGACGGCTACTACGCGGCGATGGCCCGCAGCGCGGCCGACGAGGGCATGGTCGGCAACTACTACCAGCTGCTCAACCAGAACTTCACGCCCTTCACCTGGTTCTACCGCGCCCTGGGCGTGTGGGAGGGCCTGGTCGGCAGCAGCCCGGCGATGCTGCGGGTGCCCTCGCTGGTGACCGGGCTGCTGACCTGGCTGGCGCTGCGCCGCTTCACCAGCCAGCCCGGTGCGCTGCCCGCCGTGCTGGAGCGCTCGGCGCGGGGGCGGACCTCGCTGGCCGTGGTGCTCGGGGTGGCCTTCCTGGCCTGGTGGATGCCCTTCGGCGTGGGGGTCCGCCCGGAGGCCCTCGTCGGCTTCGCGGCCGCCGCGGTCCTGCTCCTGATGTCCTCGGCGATCCGCCGGGGCAGCCTGCCGCGCCTCGGCCTGGCCGTGGTGGTCGCCGCGCTGGGTGTCGTCTCCCACCCGACCGGCTTCGTGTCCCTCGCGCCGTTGCTCGCGGGCGCGCCGGCCGCGGTCCGGCTGATCCGGGACGGCGTGCCTGCGGCCCGCGCCGGGATCCGCGGCCTGGCGGTGGTGGCGCCCGGGGCGGTCGCCGCGATCGCCGCGTTCGGCGACGGCTCGCTCAACGACTTCCTGCGCGGCCAGCAGATCTTCCTGTCGATCCAGGCGCAGAACAGCTGGTTCGACGAGTACCAGCGCTACGCCTTCCTCTTCGCCCAGGACCCGATGGGCAACTACGCCAAGCGCGCGGCGGTCCTGCTGGGTCTGGCCTCGCTGGTCTGGTTCGCCGTCCTGGCCGCGGTCTCCCGTTCCCGCCGCGGCGTGAGCCCGCAGCTGCTGATGGCCGCCTCCAGCCTCGCGCTGGCGTTCCTGCTGCTGTGGATCACCCCGAGCAAGTGGACGCACCACTTCGGCGCGCTCTCCGGCCTGGGCCCGGCGTTCCTGGCGCTGTTCCTGGTCTCCCTGCCGGTGCTCGCCCGCGCGGTGCCGGGCGGTCTGCGCACCGGCTGGCCCCTGGCCGTGCCGGCCCTCGGGACGGTCGCCGTCGTCGCGGCGCTGAGCTTCCACGGCCCCAACAGCTGGGCCTACTCCTGGCTGCAGGGCGTGCCGCAGTCGTGGCAGCGCCCGCACCTGTCGGTGCTGCCGTTCGACAGCCTGGTGGTCTGGCTCCTGGGGGCCGCCGTGGTCGTCGGCCTCGTGCGGCTGGTCGGCCGCCGGGCCGGTCTGCCGCGGCGCCGGCCCTGGCTGACCGCGGTGCCGATCGTGGCCGCGATCTTCCTCGGGCTCTCGGTCACCTTCCTGTTCGGCAGCTTCGCCTACGCGGCCGCGACCACGCAGGACACCTACTCGCCCTGGGGGGACGCGATCAGCGACCCGCTGGGCAGCACCTGCGGGCCGACCAAGGCCGTCGAGGTCCTGGACGTCGAGGCCGCCACCCCGTTGCCGGCCGTGCCGGGCACCGGCGACCGGACCGGCGAGGTGTTCGCCCCCGGGAGCGGCTTCTACCCCGCGAGCCCCCCGCCGGTGGAGCCCGGCACGGGGCCGGCCACCGACGTCTGGGGCAGCCTGGACGGCGACGTCGACGGATCGGCCGTCGGGGAGTTCACCACTCCCTGGTACGAGCTGCCGAGTGACGTCGGCGCGGACGAGCGGGTCGCCGTGCTGGTGGCCGGCAAGCTCGACGAGGCGGGCAACGAGCTGACCGTGGAGTACGGCCGGCAGCAGGCCGGCGGGTTCGAGGTCCTCGCGAGCGCGGGCCTCCGGGACGACACGCAGTCGGCCGTCTGGCGGGCCCGGTCCCTCGACCTCGGCGTCGCACCCGACGCCGACGCCGTCCGCCTGGTCGCCCGGGACGGTACGACGGGCAGCCCGGGCTGGCTGGCCACCACCGGGCCGTCGGTCGTGCCGGTGGAGCGGCTGGACCGGTACCTGCCCGAGGACGCCGCCGTGGCGACCGCCTGGCAGTTCTCGTTCCTGTTCCCCTGCCAGCGGCAGCTGGACATCACCAACGGCATCACCGAGCCGATGGAGTACGCGGTCATGTGGGGCGGTCAGGGGGTCGACGGCCTCGGCGACGCCACCTGGCAGCTGGGCCGCGGTGGCCTGTTCGCCCCGACGCTGCGCAACTCGTCGGTGACGCAGGTCGGCGGCTGGTGGCCCGACTGGCCCGGGATCACGACCCTGCAGGTCTTCCGCGTGGTGGCGCCCTACCCGGACGCCGCCTACGAGGTGCGGGAGACCACGGAGACCCGGTGGGGCTGGCAGGGCCCCGACGAGGCGCGCTGGCCCTACGGCGAGGGCTGAGCCGCGCGCTCGGCCGCGGTCACCCGCGGCCGAGCGCGCGCACGCCGTCGACGTGCGGGCCGAGGGTGGCGGTGACCCGCTCGGTCGCCGCCCGCCGGGCGAGGGCGGCGCCGTCGGGACGGCGGCAGAGCACCACCGACGCGCCCGCGGCGAGCGGCGCCAGCAGCCAGGCGACCGGGCCGGCCTCGGCCGCCGTGCCGTCGTCGACCAGCACGCGGTCGCCGGCACCGATGCCGAGCCGGCCGGCCAGCGCCTCGGCTGCCCCGACCAGGCCCTCCAGGGTCAGCTCCACGCCGCCGGCCCGGAGCCCGGGCCCGGCGGGATCGGCCGGCTCGTACGGCGTGAAGACGTCCGCCTGCCCGCGCACCTCGAGGGCGAAGTCGCGGGCCCGGCCGGCGTACCCGGTCATGCCCGAGCCCAGCGGGTGCAGCGAGAAGCCGAACAGCTCGGGTCCGTCCAGGTCCTCCAGCGACGGCAGCCGCTCCTGGTCGGCCAGGACGACGTCGGCCTCGGCCGCCCGGCCCTCGTCCTCCACCGCCGTGTCCAGGACCGCGGCGCCGCAGCTCCAGACGCCGAGCAGGACGGCCGCGGTCTGCCAGTGCACCGGGAGGGCGACCGCGACGGCGCTCCCCGGGCCGACGTCGAGCTCCTCCTGCAGCAGGTTGGCCGTCTTAGCCACCCAGTTCGCGAGGGTGGTCGCCGACAGCTCCACGCGCTCCCCGGTCGCGTCGTCGTAGGACGTCAGCAGCGGGGTGGCGGCGGAGCGGGCGAGAGCCGCGGCGAGCAGGGAGGCGGGGAGGGCGGGGAGCGACGGGGCCACGCGTCCAGACTGCCAGTGCCCGGAAGGCCGGTGTCCAGAGTGTCGGGTGGTGCTGGTGGCGTTCGGCGTGCGGCGGCCGGTCCCCCCGCGGCTAGAGTGGGCTCCCGATGACCGAGGGCCCGCTGACGCGTCTCACCCGACTCGACGAGCAGCTGCTGCGCGCGACCCGGCGACGGCTGGGGCACACCCCGGCGGTGCCGGTGGCCAAGGGGCTCTCCCTGTTCGGCGAGCACGCCGCGGGCTGGCTCGCGCTGGGGGCGGTGGGCTACCTGCGCGGCTCCCGGCGGGCGGAGTGGGCGCAGGCCAGCGTCGGCGTGTTCGCCGGGCACGCCGCCGGTGTCGTGGTCAAGCGGGTCGTCCGCCGGCAACGCCCGGCGTTCACCGACCTGCCCGCCCTGGCGCGGACGGCCGGGAAGCTCTCCTTCCCGAGCGCGCACAGCTGCTCCACCGCGGCCGCCGCAGTGGGGTTCGGCCCGCTGATCGGCCGCCCGGTCATGGGGACCGCGCTGGGGGCCATGCTGGTCTCGCGCGTCCTGCTGGGCGTGCACTATCCGAGTGACGTCGCCGCGGGGGCCGCCATCGGCGGGCTGTCGGCGGTGACCGTGCGGACGCTGGCGCGCCGCGCGAGGGAGAGGGGACAGCAGTGAGCAGCTCGACCGGGCAGGGCACCGGCGCCAAGCCGGCGAGCCCGGCCGTGACCGGGCCCGCGACCCAGCCGTCCCTACCGGTGGTCGAGCTCGCCCCGCGGCTCCCGGGGTTCCGCGGCAGCCTCTCCTGGGGCATCGTGCGGGCGCTGCGCCCGCGGCAGTGGGTGAAGAACTTCCTGGTGCTGGCCGCCCCGCTGGCCGCCGGGGCCATCTTCGACCCGGACGTGCTGGGCCCCACCGCCATCGCCTTCGTGCTGTTCTGCCTGGCGTCCTCGGGCGTCTACGTGGTCAACGACCTCCGTGACATGGAGGAGGACCGCCGGCATCCCCGCAAGCGCTTCCGCGCCATCCCCGCCGGCGTCGTGCCCATCCCGCTGGCCGTGGTCATGGGCGTGGTCCTGCTCGTCGGGTCGGTGACGGCGGCTGTCCTGCTGACCCGCCCGGCCCTGGCCGGGGTCATCGGCAGCTACGTGGTCATCTCGCTGTGCTACTCGTTCTTCCTCAAGAACCAGCCGGTCATCGACCTCGCCGTCGTGGCCTCGGGCTTCCTGCTCCGCGGCATCGCCGGCGGCGTCGCGGCCGGGCTGCCGCTGTCCCAGTGGTTCCTGCTGGTCGCGGCGTTCGGCTCGCTGTTCATGGTCGCCGGCAAGCGGTACTCGGAGCTCATCGTGATGGGGGACGCCGCGGCCACCCGCCGCACCCTCCAGGAGTACTCGGCGAGCTACCTGCGGTTCGTGTGGAGCCTGTCGGCCGGCGTCGCCTGCACCGCGTACAGCCTGTGGGCCTTCGAGCTCGGCCAGGAGCAGGACGGCGTGCCCTGGGCGGCGATCTCCATCGGGCCGTTCGTGCTCGGGATCCTGCGCTACGCCGTCGACGTCGACAAGGGCGCCGCCGGCGCTCCCGAGGAGATCGTCCTCGGCGACCGCGTGCTGCTGCTGCTGGCGGCCCTGTGGGCGGTCACGGTGGGCGTCGGGGTCTTCACCCGCTGACCTCTGCCGCTCCACGGGGCGGACAGCGGCGGGCTGGGATGCCGCGCGCCGTCGGTCGGCCCGCGTCACTGATCGGTGGGCGCTGCCGGTCGGCTCCCGGCTGACGCGGGCGCGCGGCCGGTCGGTACCCGGATGTGGAGCCCGTGCCGCCGTCGGACCGTGCCGCCGGAACCGCCCTCCTGGCACCGCCCGGGCATGCGGACGGCGACGGCCGTGGACGCCGGGGCGTCCACGGCCGTCGCCGGGTGCAGTGCTGATCCAGTGCGGTGCTGATCCAGTGGCCGCTGATCGGGCGGGCTGCCGACCGGTGCGGTGGCGGCCGGCGGCGCCGATCAGTTGATGCAGCTGGTGTTGTCCGCGGTGCGGGCGTCCTCGCCCTCGGTGACCGGCGCGGGGGCCGCCGGGGTGACGGCCTGCCCGACCCCGTTGAAGTCCGAGCCGAGCACCACGTGCACCGCCCCGGCGGGGACGTCGGCAGCGACCTCGGGGACGGCGCCGGGGATGGTCGCGGCCACCGTGGCGGCGAGCGCCTCGTCACCCGCGGCGTGCCGGATCTCGGTCTGCTTGTAGTCCATGGCGTCGGCGTTCGCCGTGCCGCTGACGACGAACCCGGCCGCCTGGAGCGACTGCGCCGCCTTCCCCGCCAGCCCCGAGGTGCCGGAGCCGTTGAACACCTGGACGTCGATCCGGGCCGGGTCGACCGGCTCGGGCGCCTCGGGCGTGGCCCCCGCCGGCTCGGGCTCCGGTTCGGCGGAGAGGTCGGCGAAGAAGGCGTGCAGGGCGCTCTCCTTCTCGAGCCGGAGGATGTAGCGGCCGGCGTCGTCCTTGTCGTCCCCGATGTAGGGCACGGTCTGGAACTCGATGCTCCCGGCGGTGACCGACTGCATCTGCTCGGCGAGCTGGAAGAGGTCCAGGCTGCGGTCGACCGTCAGCGACTCGGCGGCCGCCTGCACCAGCTCGCGCTGCTTGCCCAGGTCGAGCATGACCTCGTCGGAGAGCATCTTGCGCAGCACGCCGGCGATGAAGACCTGCTGCCGGATGATGCGGTCGAAGTCGCCACGGGGCAGGCCGTGCCGCTGGCGGACGAACTTCAGCGCGTCGGCGCCGCTGATCGTCTGCACCCCGGCGGGGAACACGGCGCCGGACCAGCGCCGGTCGTCCACGGGCTCGCACAGGTTGACCTCGACGCCGCCGACGACGGAGGTCAGGTTGAAGAAGCCGAGCAGGTCCACCTCGGCGTAGTGGTCGATCTGCAGCCCGGTGAGCTGGCTGATCGTCTGCACGAGGAGCTGGGCGCCCTGGGCGGCCTTCTCCTCCTCCGAGGCGCTGTCGGGAGCGTCCATCCGCCCGTAGGCGTAGGCGGCGTTGAGCTTGTCCCACCCGTAGCCGGGGATCTCGACGTAGCTGTCCCGGGGGAAGGAGACGAAGGAGGCCTTCGACCCGTCGGCGGGCACGTGCACCAGGATCATCGTGTCGGTGTTGCTGCCGGAGTCGGTGCCGGCGTTCAGCGCGACGAGCTGCTCGTCGGTGAGCTCCGCCCGGCTGTCGCTGCCGACCAGGAGCAGGTTCATCGCCGCGCCCGTGCCGGTCGTCCCGTCGTTCCCGGACGTGGGGATGGCGTCGGTCCGGTTGACCGTCGCGGACGCCACCCGGCCCAGGTACCAACCCCAGCCGCTGGTGACGAGCAGGACCAGCGACAGCAGCGCGCCCACCGCCCGGAGCAGGTGCGCGGACCGGCGGGCGCCCGAGGACGGGGCGCCGCCGTCGCGGGCGGCGGAGCCGGCCCCGGAGCGGGACGGCCGGCCGGCGCGGGGGTCGAGGCGGGGCGGGAGCGGTCGACCGCTGGGCTGGTCGAGCTCTCTCCGGTCTCGGCTCACGGGGGACCTCTCAAGCTGGTGTCGGCGACGCCTGCCGTGCTCTCCCTGCCGATAGGCTGCCGGGAAGGAGCAGGATGTGACGCTGTGTGCGTCGGCGTTGGCAACGCTAGCCACCGCCGAGGGGCCCGAGCGGCCTCGACACGGCAGATTGCGTGGCCCGGCGACCCGTCCAGCCCATTCGCACCACCGATGTGCACCGAACCCATCCGTCACACGTCGGGTTGTCGGTCCGGCCGGGAGCGGCGCACCATCGGGCATCACCTCGTCCCCCGGGCCCGGAGTGCGGCCGACGTCGTCCGTTCCGTCCGGGCTGTCGACTCAACTCCGGCGTCCCCGTGGACGAACGTAGGGGTGGAGACAAGTCGATCCACGCGTCTGTCGATCAAGGCGTCGGCCGGACTATCTGCCCCACCGGAGGACCACCCTCGTGCGCCGCACCCTCGCCGGAACCCTCGCATTCACCGGCCTGACCGGCCTGCTGCTCGTCCTGCCGGTCTACGCCGAGCCTGCGCCGGAACCCACGCCGGTCGAGACGTCCGCCGCTGGGGTCCCCATGGGCTCGGTCGAGGCGCCCGCTCCGGCCGCGGAGGTGCAGCCCGGCACCAGCGAGCCGGTCGAGGGGGTGACCGAGGCGGCGCCCGCCCTCACCGTGCGCGAGACCGGTCTCGACGAGTTCGCCCTGGTCGGCGTGACGTGGGCCTACGACCCGGCGGTGACCGACGTCGTGGTGCAGCTGCGGGTGCAGGGCACCGACGGCGAGTGGGGCGAGTGGACCGCGCTCACGACCGAGGACGCCGAGCAGGCCCCGGGCACCGACTCCGGGGTCGAGCGCCGCGGTGGCACCTCGCCGCTGTGGACCGGCCCGGCGACGGGCGTGGAGGCCGAGCTGGTCAGCCGGTCCGGCGCGCAGCCGGCCGACGTGCAGCTGGACCTCATCGACCCGGGGCACAGCCACGCCGATGCGGCGCTCGGGACGCCCGAGGGCCTGGACACCGCCGGTGCCGGCATGGCCATGCCGCCGATCTTCTCCCGCGCCCAGTGGGGGGCCGACGAGCGGCTGCGCACGTGGGCGCCCTCGTACGCGCCGAAGCTGAAGGCCGCCACGGTGCACCACACCGCCGACGCCAACGGCTACTCCGCCGACCAGGTCGCCGGGATCATGCGGTCGATCTACCACTACCACGCGGTGCGCCTGGGCTGGGGCGACATCGGCTACAACGTCATCGTCGACCGGTTCGGCCGCATGTGGGAGGGGCGCTCCGGCGGCCTCGACAGCACCGTGGTCGCCGCGCACGCCGGTGGCTTCAACACCGGCACGTTCGGCATCTCCATGCTCGGCAACTACGACGTCGAGGCCGTGCCCCAGGCCACCGTCGACGCGGTGTCCGCCGTCATCGCCTGGAAGTTCAGCCTGCACGGGATCAACCCCGCAGGGTGGACGACCCTGACCTCCTCCGGAGGTGGCACGTCCCGCTACGCCGCCGGCACGAGCGTCAACCTGCCGACCGTCTTCGGCCACCGCGACGTCGGCTCGACCGCGTGCCCGGGCCGGTACGGCTACGCCCGGATGGACGAGATCCGCGGGAAGGTCGCGCACCTGGTGGCCACCTCGCGCACCGCCATCGAGAACCGGTACCTGGTCGACACCGGCATGCGCGACCTGCTGGGTGCCCAGGTCGGCACGGAGCGGGTCACCGCCGGCGTGCACGTCCAGCAGTACGCCAACGGGCGGATGTACTGGACCCCGCAGACCGGGGCCCGCGCGCTCTGGGGCGACATCCTGCACCGCTACGAGACCCTCGGTGGACCGGCGGCGCTCGGCGCCCCCACCACCGACCACACGCCCTCGTCGAACTCCGGCTACTACGCGGGCTTTCAGCGGGGCGTCATCTACTGGTCGCCCTGGACCGGGTCGCGCCTGGTGCGTGGGTGGGTGCTGGATCGGTGGTCGGTGCTGGGTCGGGAGGGTGGCCTGCTGGGTTTCCCGTCGTCGGAGGAGGTCGCGGTGGCGGGGGGTGTGCGGCAGTCGTTCCAGGGTGGGGTGGTGTCGTCCTCGGCGTCGACGGGGGCGCACGAGGTGCATGGTTCGGTGTTGGCGAAGTGGGATGAGCTGGGTGGGGAGAAGGGGCGGCTGGGTTTCCCGACCTCGGATGAGGTTGCGTCGCTGTGGGGGGCGTACAGCACCTTCAGTGGTGGGGTGATCCATGCCGCGGCGGCGACTGGCCCGCAGCCGGTGTGGGGGTGGGTCGGTGCGCGGTGGGTGGCGTCGGGGGCAGGGAAGGCCGCGGTCGGTTATCCGGTGCGACCCGAGGCGCCTGCTGGTGACGGCGTCGGCGCGATCGGGGAGTTCTCCAACGGTCTGATCGTGTCCAGTGCCGCCACGGGTGCATGGGACCTGGTGGGACCGGTGGCGGAGAAGTGGACTGCGATGGGCGGGGTCAAGTCGTTCCTGGGGTATCCGACGGCGGCGCCGAAGGCGGTGGCCGGGGGTGGGTCGGTGAGCGTCTTCCAGGGCGGGTCGATCTATTTCTCACCGGCGACCGGTGCCTTCGAGGTGCACGGCTGGATCCGGGACAAGTGGCTGGCCAAGGGTGGGCCTGTCGGTCTGGGTTACCCGACGTCGGACGAGCAGCCGGCACCGGGTGGGGGAGGGGTGTTCCAGACCTATGAGAACGGGCTCATCTACTCCTCGGCCAAGAAGGGCGCCTTCGAGGTGCACGGGCTGATCGAGGACAAGTGGGCGGCCATGGGTGGGCTGTCGTGGGCGTTCGGGGTGCCGGTCAGCGACGAGATCGTGCTGCCCGACGGAGTCGGGCGCGCCAGTGAGTTCTCCAGCGGGGCGGCGATCTACTTCTCGCCGGCGACCGGGCCGTGGCAGGTGCGGGGCTGGGTGCGCAACACCTGGTCGCAGATGGGCGCCGAGCGCGGGTTCCTGGGGTATCCGACCAGTGATGAGGTCCCGCTGCCCGGTGGGGCGGGGGTGGAGGCCCGGTTCCAGGGTGGGCGGATCTGGTCCTCGGTGGCCACCGGCGCCCGGGAGGTGCACGGGGCGATCCTGGAGCGCTACCTGGCCCTGGGTGGGCCGGCCTCGCCGCTGGGGCTGCCGACCAGCAACGAGGAGGCCGTCCCCGGTGGGCGGCGCAGCACGTTCCAGAACGGGACGATCACCTGCAACACCACCACCGGCGCCATCACCGTCACGGTCCGGTGACGCCGGCCGTCCGCCGATGAGCAGTCGGCTTCCCGCAGCGCACGCAAGCAGGACCGTCCAGGAGGAGAGTTCCGTGTCCCGCCACCGATTCCCGATGGGTGCCCGCGCCATGACCGGCACGGTCCTCGCGACCGTGCTCCTGGTCGGTTGCACCGGGTCCGGCGGCGAGGACGAGCCGGGCCCGACCGCCGCTCCGACGACCTCGATGGTGCCGCCCTCCGCCGAGCCCACGGACGTCGCCACCGATCCGCCGCCCAGCCCGTCGGGCACTCCGGAGCCCAACGAGGAGCGGGAGGTCGCCGTGACGCTGACCTTCGCCGGCGTCCTCGACCGCGGCTCGGCCGTGGAGGCGGCCGGGTTCGTCGACGTACGGGAGGACGGCGGCACCTGCACCCTCACGCTGACCCGCGACGGCACCACCCGGACGTCGGAGCTCCCCGCGACCCCCGACGCGAGCACCACCGCCTGCGGCGGCCTGGCCGTCCCGCTGTCCGACCTCGCGTCGGGCACGTGGGAGGCGGTGCTCTCCTACGAGTCCGCGGACTCGGCCGGCCGGGCGCCCGCCGTCGACGTGGACGTGCCGTGAAGCGGGTCGTCGGCCGGCTGCCCGTCGCGCTCGCGCTGGCCCTGCTCACCCTGGCGACGGTGCTCGTCGCGCCCCTGGGGCCGGCGCCGCGGGTGGACCTGCAGCCCGCGGCGGACGCCCGCCAGTTCAACGCGGGCAACATCATCTCCGACGAGGTGTTCTTCGCCGGCGGATCGATGTCGGCACCCGAGGTGCAGGCGTTCCTGGACGTGAAGAACCCGGCCTGCTACCCCGCCCCGGACGGGACCCCGTGCCTGCGGAATTACCGGCAGAGCACCCCGACGATGGGGGCGACCGCCTTCTGCGGCCACTACCCCGGAGGCGGCTGGGAGAGCGCGGCGGACATCATCGCCAAGGTCGGCTGGGCCTGCGGGGTCAACCCGCGGGTCCTGCTGGTGCTGCTGCAGAAGGAGCAGTCGCTCGTCACCGCCAAGGGGGCGACGCTCACGCCCACCCGCTACCAGAAGGCGACCGGCTTCGGCTGCCCGGACACCGCCCCCTGCGACCCGGCCTTCGGGGGGTTCTTCTACCAGGTCTACAACGCTGCCCGGCAGTTCCAGAACTACCGGATCAACGCTTCCCGCTTCGGCTACCGGGCCGGCATCACGCAGCAGATCCGCTGGTCGCCGGACGCCGCCTGCGGGTCCGGCTCGGTCTACGTCGCCAACCAGGCGACCGCGGGTCTGTACAACTACACGCCCTACCAGCCCAACGCCGCCGCGCTGGCGGCGGGCTACCGCACCGGTGACGGCTGCTCCGCGTACGGCAACCGCAACTTCTGGCTCTACTACACCGACTGGTTCGGCAGCACCCAGTCGCCCGGCGGCGGTGTCGTCGCCGCCAAGTACGCCAGCTGGGGCGGCGCCGCCGGCGTCCTCGGCGAGCCGCGGTCGCTGATCCACTGCGGCCTGCGCGGCGGTGGCTGCTTCCAGGAGTACACCTACGGCGCGGTCCACTGGTCGCCCGGCACCGGGGCCTTCGTGACCCGCGGGTGGATCGCCAGCCGCTGGTCCACGAACAGCCGGGAGATCGGTTTCCTGGGCTATCCGCTCTCCGACGAGCGGCCCGCTGCCGGTGGCGGCGCCTACCAGGTGTTCCAGGGCGGCACCGTCTACGCCTCCGGCGCCGCCCCTACCGCCCTCGTGGTGCGTGGGTGGGTGCTGGATCGGTGGTCGGTGCTGGGTCGGGAGGGTGGCCTGCTGGGTTTCCCGTCGTCGGAGGAGGTCGCGGTGGCGGGGGGTGTGCGGCAGTCGTTCCAGGGTGGGGTGGTGTCGTCCTCGGCGTCGACGGGGGCGCACGAGGTGCATGGTTCGGTGTTGGCGAAGTGGGATGAGCTGGGTGGGGAGAAGGGGCGGCTGGGTTTCCCGACCTCGGATGAGGTTGCGTCGCTGTGGGGGGCGTACAGCACCTTCAGTGGTGGGGTGATCCATGCCGCGGCGGCGACTGGCCCGCAGCCGGTGTGGGGGTGGGTCGGTGCGCGGTGGGTGGCGTCGGGGGCAGGGAAGGCCGCGGTCGGTTATCCGGTGCGACCCGAGGCGCCTGCTGGTGACGGCGTCGGCGCGATCGGGGAGTTCTCCAACGGTCTGATCGTGTCCAGTGCCGCCACGGGTGCATGGGACCTGGTGGGACCGGTGGCGGAGAAGTGGACTGCGATGGGCGGGGTCAAGTCGTTCCTGGGGTATCCGACGGCGGCGCCGAAGGCGGTGGCCGGGGGTGGGTCGGTGAGCGTCTTCCAGGGCGGGTCGATCTATTTCTCACCGGCGACCGGTGCCTTCGAGGTGCACGGCTGGATCCGGGACAAGTGGCTGGCCAAGGGTGGGCCTGTCGGTCTGGGTTACCCGACGTCGGACGAGCAGCCGGCACCGGGTGGGGGAGGGGTGTTCCAGACCTATGAGAACGGGCTCATCTACTCCTCGGCCAAGAAGGGCGCCTTCGAGGTGCACGGGCTGATCGAGGACAAGTGGGCGGCCATGGGTGGGCTGTCGTGGGCGTTCGGGGTGCCGGTCAGCGACGAGATCGTGCTGCCCGACGGAGTCGGGCGCGCCAGTGAGTTCTCCAGCGGGGCGGCGATCTACTTCTCGCCGGCGACCGGGCCGTGGCAGGTGCGGGGCTGGGTGCGCAACACCTGGTCGCAGATGGGCGCCGAGCGCGGGTTCCTGGGGTATCCGACCAGTGATGAGATCCCGCTGCCCGGTGGGGCGGGGGTGGAGGCCCGGTTCCAGGGTGGGCGGATCTGGTCCTCGGTGGCCACCGGCGCCCGGGAGGTGCACGGGGCGATCCTGGAGCGCTACCTGGCCCTGGGTGGGCCGGCCTCGCCGCTGGGGCTGCCGACCAGCAACGAGGAGGCCGTGCCCGGTGGGCGGCGCAGCACGTTCCAGAACGGGACGATCACCTGCAACACCACCACCGGCGCCATCACGGTGCAGCTGCGGTGAGCGTTCCGGCCCGCACCGACCCGGGGCAGCCGACGGGTGGTCCCCCGATCGTGGGTAGCGTCCCTGCCATGACAGCTCCGCCCACGACTTCGCGGCACGACTGGCGGAGCGCTCTGGCCGACCTATCCGGGGGGTGGGGGCAGCGCTCGCTGTGGGGTCACCTCGGCTGGCAGGACATCCGCCAGCGGTACCGCCGGTCGGTGCTCGGCCCCATCTGGATCACCATCAGCATGGCCGTCACCGCGGTGGCGCTGGGCATCCTCTACGCGGGGCTCTTCGGCAACGACCTGTCGGTCCAGCTGCCCTACATCCTCGTCGGCTTCATCGTCTGGGCCTTCATCAGCGGCTGCATCACCGAGGGCGCGGACGTCTTCATCGCCAACGAGGGGCTGATCAAGCACCTGCCCGCGCCGCTGAGCGTGCACGTCTACCGGCTGGTGTGGCGGCAGAGCCTCTTCTTCGCGCACAACCTGATCGTCTACCTGATCATGCTCCTGGTCTTCCCGCAGCCGCTGGACTGGAGCGTGCTCCTCGCGCTGCCGGCCTTCCTGCTCCTGGCCGTCAACGGCGCCTGGGTCGCGATGCTGTTCGGCATCGTCACCACCCGGTTCCGCGACCTGAACCCGATCACCCAGAGCATCGTCCAGCTGATGTTCTTCCTCACGCCGATCGTGTGGATGTACCAGGACCTGCTGAACAGCAGCAACCCGACGATCGCCGACCGGGCGCGCCTCGCCGAGTTCAACCCCTTCCTGCACTTCATCGAGGTGATCCGGCAGCCGCTGCTGGGGCAGGATGTGGTCTGGCGGCACTGGGTGGTGGTCCTCGGCATCACGGTCGTCGGCTGGGTGATGTGCCTGGTCGTCCTGCGGCGCTACCGGTCCCGAGTCTCGTATTGGGTGTGAACGTGTCCGAAACGGCTTCCCGGGTCAGCATCTCGACCCAGAACGCCTCCGTCGACTTCCCCATCTTCGATGCGCGGAGCCGCTCCCTGAAGAAGACCATCATGGGGATGGTCGGGGGCAACATCTCGACGACCGAGGGCAAGGTCCCGGTCATCGAGGCCCTGCGCGACATCACCATGCACCTCGAGCACGGGGCGCGGGTCGGCCTGGTCGGGCACAACGGCGCCGGGAAGTCCACGCTGCTGCGGCTGCTGTCGGGCATCTACGAGCCGACCCGCGGCGAGGCGTCGATCAACGGCCGGGTGGCCCCGGTCTTCGACCTCGGCGTCGGCATGGACCCGGAGATCTCGGGCTTCGAGAACATCATCATCCGCGGTCTCTTCCTGGGCATGACCCGGAAGCAGATGGAGGAGCGGATCGACGACATCGCCGCCTTCACCGAGCTCGGTGACTTCCTGAGCATGCCGCTGCGCACCTACTCCACCGGCATGCGCGTGCGCCTGGCGCTCGGGGTGGTCACGAGCATCGACCCGGAGATCCTGCTGCTGGACGAGGGGATCGGTGCGGTCGACGCCGCCTTCCTCGAGAAGTCCAAGCGCCGGCTGTCCGACCTGGTCGACCGGGCCGGGCTGCTGGTGTTCGCCTCGCACTCCGACGAGTTCCTCCGCGAGCTGTGCGACACCGCCATCTGGATGGAGCACGGGCAGATCAAGTTGCAGGGGGACCTCGAGGACGTGCTCCGCGCCTACAAGGGGCAGCCGGCGTGAGCGGGGCGGGGGAGCGGGTCGTCGCCGTCATCGTCACCCGGCACCGCCGCGAGCAGCTCGCCGAGAGCCTCCGCGCCGTCGGCGGGCAGAGCCGCCCGGTCGACCACGTGGTCGTCGTCGACAACGGGCCGGACAGCCCGGCGCGCGAGGTCGTCGAGGCCAGCGGACTGCCGGCCACCTACCTGCCGAGCGAGCGCAACCTGGGCGGGGCCGGTGGGTTCGCCCTCGGCATGCTGCACGCCCTCGCCCTCGGGGCCGACTGGGTCTGGTGCGCCGACGACGACGGCCGGCCGGCCGACGCCGAGGTCCTGGCGACGCTGCTGGCCACGGCGCGCCGGCACGGCCTGGCCGAGGTCTCACCGCTGGTGACCGACATGGCCGACCCCGACCGGCTGGCCTTCCCGCTCCGGCGCGGCCTGCGCTGGCGGCGGTCGCGGCACGACTTCGCGGGCCTCGACGTGCTGCCCCGGTACGCCTCGCTGTTCAACGGTGCGCTGTTCCGGGCCGAGGCGCTCGACGTGGTCGGTGTCCCGGACTACCGGCTGTTCTTCCGCGGCGACGAGACGGAGATCCACCGCCGGCTGGTGCGCTCCGGGCTGCCGTTCGGCACCGCCGTCGGCGCGGCCTACCTGCACCCCGAGGGGACGACGGAGTTCCAGCCGATCCTGGGCGGCCGGCTGTCGGCCCAGTACCCGGCGAACGACGCCAAGCGGTACTTCACCTACCGCAACCGCGGCTACCTGATGGCCCAGCCGGGGATGCGCTGGCTCCTCCCGCTGGAGTGGGTCCGGTTCAGCTACTTCTTCCTGGTGCACCGCCGTGACCGGGCGGGCTGGCGCGAGTGGGTGCGGCTGACGACGGCCGGCCGGCGGGAGCGCTTCACCCGCCCCTGAGCACACCCGCCCTCCCGCGCAGCGCGCAGGACGCGGACGGCCCCGGGGAGCGTGCTCCCCGGGGCCGTCCGCGTCGGTGGCCGGGACTCAGCTCCGCTCGTAGCCCCAGGCCTCGAAGGCCTCGCTCCAGCCCTCGACCGAGGTCAGCCGCGGCGCAGCCTCCCGGTAGCGGCGCTGCAGCTCCGGGAACTCGCGCGACATCTGCCGCAGCAGCCCGAGCGACTGCAGGAACAGCGAGCGGAACAGCTTCGGGTCGCGCTGGCGGAACGTGACGCCCCGGCCGTCGGCGGTGCCGACGGTGGCGCTGTCCAGCCGGGCCAGCAGGAACCAGCGGGCGTCCTGGAAGGAGAGGTCCAGCTGCGGGACCTCGCGGTTGCGGGGTTCCACCGGGGTGGCGTTGTGCGCGATCGCCTTCGCCAGCGTCGAGGCGATGCTCACCGGGTTGGTCGGGATCTTCCGGAAGCCGATCGCCTCCGCCGGGCTCATCGACGGCAGCGGCAGCTCACCGGAGGAGGCGAGGACCCGGCCGTCGGAGTGCGTGGCCCGCACCTCCCGGGCGCGCTTGACCGACCCCGGCATCCCCTCGAACAGCCCGTCCGGACCGGCGAGGAAGTCGCGGTAGGCCATCTGGTGCAGCTCGACCGTGGAGTACTGCAGCGTCATGAGGAACCGCAGGTCGTGCTTGATCATCTCGCGGAACATCCGGCCGCCGTGCTGGTGCGGGGAGTGCAGCGCGGCCGCGACCAGCCGGTTGCGGATGTGGTAGTACGCCTGCCAGTCGCTGGCGTCGTCCTTGTCCCCCCACGACAGGTGCCAGATGGCGGCGCCGGGCAGCGACACGGTCGGGAAGCCGGCCGCGAGGGCCCGGAGCCCGTACTCGGCGTCGTCCCACTTGATGAACAGCGGCAGGGGCATGCCGACCTCCGCCCACACCGTCCGGGGGATGAGGCACATCCACCAGCCGTTGTAGTCGACGTCGATCCGGCGGTGCAGGTCCGGGGACTCGCGCAGCGACTCCTCGCCGAAGTCGTGGAAGTACTCGGTGTTCGGGGCGTTGCGCCAGAAGAAGTTCGAGCGGTCGACGATCTCGCCCATCGTGTGCAGCACCGAGCGGTCCTGCAGGGCCAGCATCTGCCCACCGACGATCGTCGGGTTGGAGCTGTAGGCGGCGAACGCCCGCGCCCGGAGCAGGCTGTCGGCCTCCAGGTGGATGTCGTCGTCGAGCAGCACGATGTGCGTGGCCTCGCTGCGGGTGAACGACTCGTGGATCGTCCGGGCGAACCCGCCGCTGCCACCCAGGTTGGGCTGCTGCACGATCCGCAGCCGGTCACCGAGCGCCTCGGCGACGGCCGGGAAGCGGGCGGCGTCCCGGACGTGGTCGTTGCCCTGGTCGGCGACGACCACCAGGTGCAGCTGGTCGCGCACCGTCTCGTCGTCGGCGAGGGCCTCCAGGGCGGCGACGGCGTCGATCGGACGGTTGTACGTGCAGATGCCGACCGCCAGCTTCGGCTCCTCGGCCGGCGCCTCGGGGGCGTACCAGCCGGCGTGCCGGACGGTCGTGGTCTCGTCGCTGGTGACGTCGAACCAGTACCACCCGCCGTCCACGAACGGCCCGAGGTCCAGCTCGAACTCCAGCGTCCGCTCCGGGCCGTCGTGCATGGCGCCGGTGACGTGCATCGACTCACCGTCGGCCTTGGACCGGTAGACGTCGATGCGGCAGCTGCCCGAGAGGGTGATCCGCAGGACGACCGACGACAGCGTCGTCCACCGGCGCCAGTAGCTGGCCGGGAAGGCGTTGAAGTAGGTGGCGAAGGAGACCTCCCATCCCGGGGCGAGCTCGGCGGTGAACCGGTCGAGGGCCTTGGCCCGCCCGGAGTTCACCTCGTCCAGGTAGAGGGTCCGGACCTTGAGCTGGTCGGCCGGGCGGGGCATGAGCACCCGCTGGAGGAGTCGCACGCCCTTCCCGGGTGCGAGCTCGTCCGGGCTGGGCTCGGCCACGGTCTCGGGGGAGACCGGGGCGTCGTCGGCGATGGTGTCCGTCGTCATGGAGCGGGTTCAGTCCTCGGGGTCGGCGGCGTCAGTCGTCGAGGCGGCCGTCGAGCGCGCCGCCGTCGTCGAAGAAGGGCCGGATGCGGTTGTCGAACATGCTCAGGGCCGAACCGATGGCCATGTGCATGTCCAGGTACTTGTAGGTGCCCAGCCGGCCGCCGAAGAGAACGCGCTTCTCCGCAGCCTCCTTGGCCGCCAGCTCGCGGTAGCGCTCGAGCTTGGCCCGGTCCTCGGGCGTGTTGATCGGGTAGTAGGGCTCGTCGCCGGTCTGCGCGAACCGCGAGTACTCCCGCACCACCACGGTCTTGTCCTTGGGGTAGTCCCGCTCGGGGTGGAAGTGCCGGAACTCGTGGATGCGGGTGTAGGGCACCTCCTCGTCGGCGTAGTTCATCACCGACGTGCCCTGGAAGTCCTCGATCGGCAGGACCTCGGTCTCGAAGTCCAGCGTTCGCCAGCCCAGCTCGCCGGCCTCGTAGCCGAAGTACTTGTCGATCGGGCCGGTGAACACCGTCGGGACGTCGGAGGGCAGCTCGTCCCGGACGTCGAAGTAGTCGGTGTCCAGCCGGACCTCGATGTTCGGGTGGTCGGCCATGCGCTGCAGCCAGGCGGTGTAACCGTCCTTCGGCAGACCCTCGTAGGTGTCGTTGAAGTAGCGGTTGTCGAACGTGTACCGCACCGGCAGGCGGGCGATGACCGCGGCCGGCAGGTCGGTCGGTTCGGTCTGCCACTGCTTCTTGGTGTAGCCGCGGATGAACGCCTCGTAGAGGGGGCGGCCGATCAGGGAGATCGCCTTCTCCTCGAGGTTGGCGGCCTCGGCGGTGTCGAACTCTCCGGCCTGCTCGGCGACCAGGGCGCGGGCCTCGGCGGGGGAGAAGCTCTTGCCGAAGTACTGGCAGATGGTGGCCAGGTTCATCGGCAGCGAGTAGGTCTGACCCTGGTAGATCGAGTAGACCTTGTGCTGGTAGTTCGTGAACTCGGTGAACTGGTTGACGTACTGCCAGACCCGCTCGTTCGACGTGTGGAAGAGGTGGGCGCCGTAGACGTGCACCTCGATACCGGTCTCCGGCTCCGGCGCGGAGTAGGCGTTGCCGCCGATGTGGTCGCGGCGGTCGATGACCAGTACGCGCTTGCCCAGCTGGGTGGCGACGCGCTCGGCCACCGTGAGGCCGAAGAAACCGGAGCCGACGACGACGAGGTCTGGGCGGGGTGACGTCACGCCTGGCGACTGTACCGGCGGAACCCGGCCGGACACGCGCCGAGGGAGGGTCGGGACGGGGGCCCCGGGGGGTGTGACGACCCCTCCCGTCACACCCTGCGCACCCGTCGCAGCGGGTGCTCTGCGGCCGCCGTGCGGGCAGCGGCGCGCACGGCGTTCTCTAGAGTCGCCCGGGTGACCACAGACGCCGGAACGCTGCGCGTCGTCGCGGTGACCTACTCACCCGGCGCCGCCCTGGAAGGCTTCGTCGACTCGCTCGCGCTGGCGACCTCCCGGCCGGTGGACGTGGTCCTCGCCGACAACGGGTCGACCGACGGCGCGCCCGAGCGCGCCGCCGCCCGGCACCCGCACGTGCGGGTGCTCCGGACCGGCGGCAACATCGGCTACGGCGCGGCGGCGAACGCCGGCCTGGCCGACCTGCGGGCGGGCCGGGCCCTGATCGCCAATCCGGACCTGCGCTTCGCCCCGGGGTCGGTCGACGAGCTGCTGGCCGCCGCCGACCGGTGGCCCCGCGCGGCCACGTTCGGGCCGGCGATCATGACCCCCGACGGCGCGCTGTACCCCTCGGCGCGCGACCTGCCGCGGCTGTCCACCGGCGCCGGGCACGCGCTGCTCGGCTGGGGATGGCCGGGCAACCCCTGGACGGCGCGGTACCGGCGGGAGCGGGAGGAGCCGCGGGAGCGCCCGGCCGGCTGGCTGTCCGGCTCGTGCCTGCTGGTCGACCTGGAGGCCTACTGGTCGGTGGGTGGCTTCGACCCGGGCTACTTCATGTACTTCGAGGACGTCGACCTCGCCGAGCGGCTCACCCGCCGCGGCTGGCTGCACGTCTACGTGCCCACGGCCGTCGTCGAGCACGAGGGCGGGCACGCCACCCGCCGCGAGCCGCACCGGATGCAGCGGGTGCACCACACCAGCGCGCTGCGGTACCTCTCCGGGCAGTACCCGCGGCGCCGGCACGCGCCGCTGCGCGGTGCCCTGCGGGCCGGTCTGGGCGGGCGGATGCTGGTCTCCTACGTCAGCGGCCGGGTGGCCGCCGGTGCACGGTTCCAGCGACGCGCCGGGGAGCTGGCCGCCGTGCCCGCGACGGGCCGGCCCGAACGGGGCGAGGACTGACATGCGGCACGCGGTGATCATGGCCGGCGGCTCGGGGACGCGGCTGTGGCCGCTCTCCCGGAGCGAGCGGCCCAAGCAGCTGCTCGACGTCGTGACCGGCGAGGACGGCGCGCCCCGCAGCCTGCTCGCCGAGGCCTGGGAGCGGCTGCGCGCGGTGCTGCCGGCCGAGGCCATCTGGGTCTGCACCGCCGCGCGCTACGCCGACCAGGTGCGCGCCGCCCTGCCCGGGCTGCACCCGGGGCGCCTGGTCCTCGAGCCGGTGGCCCGCGACACCGCCAACGCCGTCGGGCTGGCCGCCGCGCTGGTGGCCGACGCCGACCCCGACGCCGAGCTGGCGGTGGTCAGCGCCGACCACGTGATCCGGCCGGTGGAGCGCTTCGCCGACGCGCTGCGCGCCGCCTACGACGCGCTGGCGACCCGGCCGCGGGCGCTGATCACCCTCGGCATCACGCCGACCTCCCCGGCCACCGGCTTCGGCTACGTGCAGCGGGGGGCGCCCACCGGCCTGCCCGGTGTCGCCGAGGCCGCCTCCTTCCGGGAGAAGCCCGACCGCGCCACCGCCGAGCAGTACCTCGCCTCCGGCGAGTACCTGTGGAACTCGGGCATGTTCGTCTGGCGGGCGCGCACCGTCCTGGAGGCCCTGGCGGAGCACCTCCCGCAGAGCGCCGAGGGGCTGGCCGCCGTCGTCGCCGCACCGGCGGGCCCCGAGCGCGACGCCGTGCTGGCCTCGGTCTTCCCGACCCTGCCGAAGATCAGCGTCGACTACGCGGTGCTCGAGCCGGCCGCGACCGAGCCGGGCCGGGTGCTGGTCGTCGACCTCGACGTCGACTGGCTGGACGTCGGGTCGTGGCCGGCGCTGGCCCACACGCTCGACGACGACGGCTCGGGCAACGCGGTCCGCGGGCTCGCGGTGGTCCTGGACGGCTCCGGCAACATCGTGCTCAGCGACGACCCGGACCACCTGGTGGCGCTGGTCGGGGTCCGCGACAGCGTGGTGGTGCACACCGCCGACGTGACCATGGTCTGCCCGGCGATCGAGGCCGAGCGGGTCAAGCAGCTGCTCGGCGCGGTCGAGGAGCGGTACGGGTCACGTTTCGGCTGAGCGGCCTGGTTAGCCTCCGGGCATGAAGAGCTTCGACGTCGCAGCCGTGGTCTCCGGAGGAGCCTCCGGGCTCGGCGAGGCCACCACCCGAGCCCTGGCCGCCCGCGGGGCCGCCGTCACGATCCTGGACCTCCAGGAGGACAAGGGCGCCGCCCTGGCCGCGGAGCTCGGCGGGCACACGACCTTCGTCCGCACCGACGTGACCGACGAGGCCTCGGTGCAGGCCGCGGTCGCCGAGGCGGCGGGCAAGGACCGGCCGCTGCGGATCGCGATCAACTGCGCCGGCATCGGCTGGGCCCAGCGCACCGTGGGCCGCGACGGCCAGCCGCACGACCTCGGCGCCTTCACCCGCACCGTGATGGTCAACCTCGTCGGCACCTTCAACGTGCTGCGGCTGGCGGCCGCGGCGATGGCGACGACCGAGCCGGGCGAGGACGGCGAGCGCGGCGTGATCGTGAACACCGCCTCGATCGCGGCCTACGACGGGCAGATCGGCCAGATCGCCTACTCCGCCTCCAAGGGCGGCATCGTCGGCATGACCCTGCCGGCGGCCCGCGACCTGTCCAGCGTCGGCGTGCGCGTGTGCACCGTCGCCCCCGGGCTGGTGGACACGCCGCTGCTCGGCTCGCTGCCCGAGGAGGCGCGGCAGGCGCTGTCGGCGGGCATACCCTTCCCCAAGCGGCTCGGACGTCCCGACGACTTCGCCCAGCTGGCCCTCGCCATCGTCGAGCACGGCTATCTCAACGGTGAGGTCATCCGGATGGACGGCGCGCTGCGCATGGCACCCCGCTGACCTTCCCCGGGAGCACCTCCTGAGCACGAGCACCACGCCGGGCACCCGGGCCGCCGCCGACTACGCGGCCGCCTGGGTGCCCGGCTGGCCGCTGGACCTGGTCCGGGCGCTGGCGCCGCACCGGCGGGGCGCGGCCGACCCGACGATGCAGGTCGCCGACGGCGGCCTCTGGCGGACGACGAGCACCCCCGACGGGCCGGCCACGGTCCGGATCTCCCGCGCGGCCGCGGAGCTGCGGATCGAGGCCTGGGGGCCCGGCGCCGCGCGGGCCGGGGCGGCGGTGCCCGGCTGGCTGGGCGCCGACGACCGGCCCGACGACTTCCGGCCGGGTGCCGCGCACCCGGTCGTGACCGAGCTGCACCGCACCCACCCGCACCTGCGGCTGGGCCGCACGGGGCGGACGTGGGACGCGCTGCTGCCCGCCGTCCTGGAGCAGAAGGTGACGACGGCGGAGGCCTACCGGGTCTTCCGGGAGCTCTGCCGGCTGGCCGGCGACCCGGCGCCCGGCCCGGCGCCCGACGGCATGCGGGTGGTGCCCTCGGCCCGGCGGGTCCTGGAGGTGACGGACTGGGAGTGGCACCGCTGCGGCCTGGACGGGGCCCGGCGCCGCGCCCTGAGGGCGGTCGCCGGGGTCGCGCACCGCATGGAGCCGGAGACCGGGTGCGACGACTCCGCGGAGCTGCAGCGCCGGCTGCGGACGGTGCCCGGCATCGGCGTGTGGACGGCGGCCGAGGTGGTGCAGCGGGCGCTCGGCTGCCCGGACACGGTCAGCGTCGGCGACTACCACCTGAAGAACACCGTCGGCTTCGCGCTGACCGGGCGGCGGAACACCGACGACGAGGAGATGCTCGCCCTCCTCGAGCCCTGGCGGGGGCACCGGCAGCGGGTGGTGCGGCTGATCCTGGCCGGGGGGCCGCGCCGGCCGCGCCGCGGCCCGCGGTTCGCCCCGGTCGACAACCGGCGCCGCTGACCCGCCTCCGCCTAGCGGTCGCGCAGCAGCCCGAGGAGGTAGTCGCCGTAGCCGCTCTTGCCCAGCGGTCCGGCGGCGCGCACGAGGCCGTCGTCGTCCAGCCAGCCGTTGCGCCAGGCGACCTCCTCGATGCAGCCGATCTTCAGCCCCTGGCGCTCCTCGACGACGGAGACGAACTCGGTGGCCTGGCGCAGCGACGCGAACGTCCCGGTGTCCAGCCAGGCGGTGCCCCGGTCCAGGGCGGTGACGGTCAGCCGATCCTGGCGCAGGTAGTGCTCGTTGACCGCGGTGATCTCCAGCTCGCCCCGGGCGCTGGGTCGGATGCCCCGGGCGACCTCGACGACGTCGCCGGCGTAGAAGTACAGCCCGGGGACGGCGTAGGAGCTCTTCGGCGTGGCCGGCTTCTCCTCGATGGAGAGCACCCGGCCGGCGTCGTCGAACTCCACGACGCCATAGTCCTGGGGGTTCGCCACGTGGTAGGCGAACACGTGCCCGCCGGCGGGTTCGGGCAGCCGGGAGAGCGCCGTGCCCAGCCCCGCGCCGTAGAAGATGTTGTCGCCCAGCACCAGGGCCGCGGCCTCGCCGCCGAGGAACTCCGCCCCGATCAGGAACGCCTGCGCCAGGCCCTCGGGCTGCGGCTGCACGGCGTACTCGATCCGCATCCCCAGCCGGCTGCCGTCGCCGAGCAGGTGCCGGAACGCGTCGCTGTCGCCGGGGGTGGTGATGACCAGCACCTCGCGCACCCCGGCCATCATCAGCGTGGAGAGCGGGTAGTAGATCATCGGCTTGTCGTAGACCGGCATGAGCTGCTTGCTCACCGCCTGCGTGATGGGGAACAGACGGCTCCCGGTGCCCCCGGCCAGGATGATCCCGCGCATGACCGCCGACCCTACCGACGCCGGATGGCTCAGGGCGGGGGAGCGCCGAGCCAGAGCCTCCCGACGAGTGAGGTCCCCCCGGCGGTGGGGGCCGGCTCCCAGCGGGTCGCCCAGCCCTCGGCGTGCAGCTGCACGATCGCCGCGCCGACCAGGGCACCCGCGTTGAGGGCGCTGGTCGTGGTCACCGCGTCGGGCAGGTGGACGTCGACGGCGCCGTCGCCCTCGCCGCCGTGCCGCAGCACCACGGGGAACTCCGGCAGCGCCGCGCTGGCGACGCGGAAGGCGGCGGCCGCGGCGTCCCGCTCGCCGGCGCGGGGCACGAGCCCGGGCACCGGCGCGCGGGAGCCCACCAGGTCGCGGGTGCCGTAGGGGAAGAGGTCGTCGGCGGGGAGGCGGACCAGCGGGCGGGTCCCCGCGTCGGTGTCCCCGGCCGGGCGCTGCGGCGGCAGGCCGCGTACGACGGCCACCGGCACCCCGGCGAGCTTGCCCTTGACCAGGTCGGCCGCGGCGGCCAGCTCGTCCACCACCGCCACCCGCGTGGTCTCGAGCCGGTTGCCGTGGGAGTCGACGGCCCCCCGGTGGTCGTCCAGGGCATTGATCCCGGCGGCGCCGACCGCGACGTCGGTGAGCCCTTCCCGCCAGGTGCGGCCGAAGGTGTCGCTCACGACCACGGCGACGTCCACGCCGGCCAGCTCGCCCAGCCGGGCGCGCAGCCGGCGGGCGGAGGCGTCGCCGTCCTCGGGCAGGAGCACCAGGGTGTCGCTCGCCACGTTGGACGCGTCGATGCCGGCGGCGGCCACGACCCATCCCTGGGGCGTCTGCACGATCCTGAGCGGCCCGCGCCGGGCCACCGTGCGCACGGTCTCCCCGTCGATCGCCCGCTGCCGGGCGGCCTCGCGGTCGGCTCCGGGCTCGACCCGGACCAGCCGGCCCTCCACCTTGGAGACCACCTTGGAGGTGACCACGACGACGTCGCCGTCGGCCAGCCACGGAGCCGCGCCGGCGACGGCCGCGGCCAGGTCGTCGCCCGGCCCGAACTCCGGCAGCCCGGCGACGGGCAGCACGGAGATGCCGGCCGGGACCTCGCTAGGCACGAGCGGCGTCGAGGGCGGCGCGGGCCATCGCCGTGGTCGCCTCGGGGGAGGACATGAGCAGCGGCACCCGGCGCACGTCGACGCCCGGCACCTCCGCGGCGTCGTCCTCGGCCACCAGCCAGGCGTCCAGCAGCCCGCCGTCGCGGCGGGCGCCGTAGTGCCGGCCGACGCCCTCGGCGCTCACCTCGATGCCCAGGACGGGCAGGCAGCGGTCGGCCATGCCCCGGACGACGGCGCCGCCGACGATCGGGGAGACGCCCACGATGCGGGCGGGGGAGCCCAGCAGCGCCTCGCGCAGCCCGGGGACGCCCAGCACCGTGCCGATGGACACCACCGGGTTCGACGGCGCCAGCAGCACCGCGTCCGCGGCGGCGAGCGCCTCGGTCACGCCCGGGGCCGGGCGGGCGGCGTCGACACCGACCTGGACGAAGGCCGACGCGTCGAGGGCGGCCCGGTGCCGGACCCACCACTCCTGGAAGTGGATGGCGCGCTGGCGGCCGTCGTCGGGATCGGTGACGACCACGTGCGTCTCCACCCGCTCGTCGCTCATCGGCAGCACGGTCACGCCGGGCTGCCACCGGTCGGCGAGCGCCGCGGTCACCGCCGAGAGCGGATAGCCGGCGTCGAGCATGCGGGTGCGGATGAGGTGGGTGGCCAGGTCGCGGTCGCCCAGGCCGAACCACGCGGGGTCCGCGCCGTAGGCGGCCAGCTCCTCCTTGACCGTCCAGCTCTCGCCCGCCCGGCCCCAGCCGCGCTCCTCGTCGATGCCGCCGCCGAGGGTGTAGACGACCGTGTCGAGGTCGGGGCAGATCCGCAGCCCGTGCAGTGTCACGTCGTCGCCGGTGTTGACCACGGCGGTGATCTCCGCGTCCGGTGCCGCCGCACGCACTCCGCGGAGGAAGCGAGCCCCTCCGGTCCCACCGGCCAGCACCACGATCTGCACGAAACCCATCGTGCCCGATGAGCAGTTGTCGACTGTTCGCCGGGCGTGTCGAGGGGAGCCACGAGATGTGACGAAGGCCCTGTGACGCGTGGGGCTGGTGTGGCGTGTCGCTTACACCGGGCAAAGTTGACGGCCGGGCAACGACACGCGTGTAATTCCGGCGGTGTCGACGAGCGCTGAACGGCCCGGGAACGTCCTGCCGGCCGCGCATCGCGACAAGAGCGAGAGGGGACCAACCGTCATGGCCGAGGTTTCGTGGCTGAGCGACTACGTGAACGGGTCCGAGCGGTCGGCCGACCGGCTGGGGGCCGCCGCCGGCCAGGCCACCGGGGTGGCGGTGGGCCAGGGCACGGGCCAGCCGTTCGTCGGCTTCCTGGGCTTCGGGCTCGAGCCCGAGGCCCAGTCGTGGCAGGAGCGCGCCCTGTGCGCCGAGACCGACCCGGAGGCGTTCTTCCCCGAGAAGGGCGGCTCCACCCGTGAGGCGAAGAAGATCTGCACCGGCTGCGAGGTCAAGGCCGAGTGCCTCGAGTTCGCGCTGGCCAACGACGAGCGCTTCGGCATCTGGGGCGGCCTCTCCGAGCGCGAGCGGCGCCGGCTCCGCCGTCGCGCCGTCTAGCTCGTCCCGCGCGGCGGCTGTGGTTCGCTGCGGACCGTGACCGCCGCCCGCGTCGTCCCCGGCTCCGCCCGCGTCGCCCTCGGCCGCGCCGAGGTGGCCCGCGAGGTGCGTGCCGCCGACCGGCTGGCGCACGAGCTCCGGGCGCCGGTGACCGCCCGCGCCCCGTGGCTGACCGCTGTGCTCAACCAGGGGGCCGCGCACCGGTTCGCGCCCCGGCCGGCGGCCGTCGTGGTGGACGGCGAACCCGGCGGCCCGCCCCTGGCGGCGGCGTTCCTCTCGCTGCGCCGCCGAGGGCCGGTCACCGAGGTCTCCCTCCTGGGTCAGCTGGCCTCCCCGCTGCCGCCCGGTGGTCCCACGGCGTCCCTCCCGGCCCGGGACGAGGCGGCCGCCGAGCGGCTCGCCGCCGGCATCCTCGGTCTGCTGGAGAGCCGCCGCGGTCCGTGGTCGCTGCGGCTGACCGGCCTCCCGCTGGGGGACCCGACCGTCCGCGCACTGGCCGCGCGCCTGCCGACGGCGGTGGTGGCCAACGCGCGCAGCACCCGGCTGGTCGACGCGCTGGACGGGCCGGTCGAGCGGCGTGCCGACGCGCGGTTCCTCGAGCGCTGGCTGCCCGACCTCCTCGCGGCGCTGCCGGACCGCCGGGCCCGTGACTTCGTGCGCGGCGCGGCCCGGCTGCACGCCGCCGCCGGCCGGCTCGAGCTGGCCGTCGTCGCCGACGGCGGGCGGCTCCGCGCTGGGCTGCTGACCCTCGTCGAGGGAGCCGACCGCCGGCCGTGGTGGGGAACCGCGCCCGCCGGCGGGCTGACCGGCGGGATGGGGGCGCCGGTGGTGGGGCTGACCGCGCCCGGACGGCGCTGGCCGCGCTGACCGGACGTCAGTCCGGGGTGCGCCCCGTGCTCTCCGCCGGCGCGACCGGCGCCGTTCCCGAGCCGAGCGTGAGCTCGCCGACGAACGAGCTCCCGGTGCCGGGCCCGCCGCCGGGCGCGAGGGTCAGCTCCAGGTCGTAGACCCGGCCGGTGGGCTCGGGTGGCGAGCCGCCGGGGCGGGTGCTGGTGGCGACCTCCCCGCGCAGGGTCAGCTCCTCGCCGTTCCGCTCCACCCGCAGCCGGGGCGTGCTCAGGGACGCGTGCTCGACCTGGGCGGCGGCGCATCCCGCGGCCACCGGGTCCGGCGGCGGTGCCGTGGTCAGGCAGTTGTACGTCGGCAGTCGCAGGTCCAGCTGCGCGCCGCCGTCCCCGAACCCCAGGCGCAGCTCCGGGTAGGCGGCGGTGATCCCCACCGCCCGTGGTTCGAGCACCAGCCCCGCGGCGCTCAGCTCGGCGACGACCGGGCGCTCGGCCCCACCGCCGCCCGCCGGTGCGCCCTCCCGCGGCCGGGTGGCAGCCGCCGGCGGCCGGTCACCGGTCCCGCTGCCGGCCACGACGGCGGCGGCGGTCCCCACCACGGCCAGCGCCACGAGGCCTCCCGCGGCCAGCGGGACCAGCGCCCGTCGGCGACCGTCGTCACGTCGCGCCGGCGGTGCGGCGGGTGCGGGTGGCGGCGGGGCGAGCGCCGCCCAGCCGGCCGGCCCGGGGCCGGCCGGCCGGGTGCCGGGCGGGTGCTCGAGGAAGTCGGCCAGGTCGTCGACCGGGCCGGCCGTGGCCGGGACCGGCCGGGGCGTCGCACCGGGCCGGCGGCGGGCCGCGCCGCCCCGCGCGAGGACGCGCGCCGCCGCGACGCACAGCGCCACAGCAACCACGGCCAGGACGCCCAGCACGGCGCCGACCAGGAGCCAGGCGGCGGAGTCGTCCATCCCGCCCAGCATCTCAGCCGCCCCCGGTCATCCGGTGGGGTCGATCTCCTCGGGGTCGCGGCCCAGCAGCGTGGCCACCTGGTCGACCACGACGTCGCGCACCAGGTCGGCCAGGTCGTCCCGGTCGTTCGCGCGCAGCTCCAGCGGCCGGCGGTAGACCACGATGCGCGGCGGGACCTCCTGCCCCTGCTCCCGGCGGGCCGGCAGCAGCCGGGCCAGCGGCACGCCGCCGTCGTCGAGCACGTCGGAGTCGAGCTCGGCCTCGTCCGGATCGGTGCGCTCCACCCACGGCACGTCCTCGACCGCGAACTCCACCCCGGCCAGCTCCCGTTCCCAGCGCCGTTCCAGGTCCTCCACGGCGTCGAGGACCAGGTCGTCGAACTGCTCCGCGCGGCTCCGGGACAGCGGCACCTGGGTGGGCACCAGACGGCCGCGCAGCCCGCGGCCGTGGCGGTCGCGGCGGGAGCGGGCGGGGCGGCGGGCTGGGCGGCTCATGACGGGGCGAAGACTACGGCGGGTACTACGGCAGGCCGCGACACACCGCGCTCCGGGACGGCGCGCCGGAACTCTTCCGGCGCGGCGCCGCGCCACGCCGCAACCCCGGCCCGACCGGTGACGATGCCCACGGGGTCATCGTGCAGGATGGTGCGGAACGGGCCGATTCCCGGTGCGCCTGCTGTCGCGCCCCGCCGGGCGGGATTACTGTGCCTGACGTGAGGAACCGGTGGTGAGGCAGTCACGGCGCTGCTCGCGCAGCGGCTGCGCCCAACCGGCGGCGGCGACCCTGACCTACGTCTATGCGGAGTCGACCGCCGTCGTGGGCCCGTTGGCGACGTACTCCGAGCCGCACAGCTACGACCTGTGCGAGTTCCACGCCGAGCGGCTGACCGTGCCCCGCGGCTGGGAGGTCGTCCGGCACGAGATCGACGTCGAGGACGCCGGTCCGACCGGGGACGACCTGCTCGCGCTGGCCGACGCCGTGCGCGAGGCGGCCCGGCCCGAGCCGGCGCGCGCGCCCGCCGACGACGGCAGCGGGATCCGCCGCGGGCACCTCCGGATCCTCCCCGACCTCTCCTGAGCGACGCGGGCTCCGGCCCACCGATAAGGTCGCTCCGTGCGTGATCTCTCGGCCCTGATCAAGGCCTACGACGTCCGTGGTGTCGTGCCGGACCAGTGGGACGAGGACGTCGCGCGGGCGATCGGCGCCGCGTTCGCCGAGTTCGTCCGCGCCGACAGCGGCGCCACCACCGTCGTGACCGCCCACGACATGCGGGACTCCTCCATCCCGCTGTCGCGGGCCTTCGCCGAGGGCGTCATCGCCCGCGGTATCGACGTCGTCGAGGCGGGCCTCGGCTCCACCGACCTGCTGTACTTCGCCGCGGGCTCGCTGGGCGTGCCGGGCGCGATGTTCACCGCCAGCCACAACCCGGCGCAGTACAACGGCATCAAGATGTGCCGGGCCGGGGCCGCCCCGATCGGCCAGGACTCCGGGCTGGTCACCATCCGGGAGTGGGCCGAGCGCGACTCCTACGACCGGGTCCCCGACCGGGTCGGCTCGGTGAGCAGCCAGGACGTGCTGGCCGGCTACGCGGCGCACCTGCACTCGCTGGTCGACCTCCGCGGCGTCCGGCCGCTGAAGGTCGTGGTCGACGCCGGCAACGGCATGGGCGGGCACACCGTGCCCGTCGTCCTGGCCGGCCTGCCGCTGGAGATCGTCCCGCTGTACTTCGAGCTCGACGGCTCGTTCCCCAACCACGAGGCCAACCCGCTGGACCCGGCGAACCTGGTCGACCTGCAGCGGGCGGTCGTCGAGCACGGCGCCGACATCGGCCTGGCGTTCGACGGCGACGCCGACCGGGTGTTCGTGGTCGACGAGCAGGGCGCGCCGGTGAGCCCGTCGGCGATCACCGCGCTGGTCGCCGTCCGCGAGCTGGCCAAGGGCCGGGGGACGACGATCATCCACAACCTGATCACCTCCCGCGCGGTGCCCGAGATCGTCCGCGAGCACGGCGGCCAGCCGGTCCGCACCCGCGTGGGGCACTCGTTCATCAAGGCCGAGATGGCCCGCACCGACGCCGTCTTCGGCGGTGAGCACTCCGCCCACTACTACTTCCGCGACTTCTGGCGCGCCGACACCGGCATGCTCGCGGCCATGCACGTGCTGGCCGCCCTGGGCGAGCAGGGCCGGCCGCTGTCGGAGCTGACCGCCGGCTACGCCCGTTACGCGGCGTCCGGGGAGATCAACTCCACCGTCGCCGACGCCGCGGGGCGGACCGCCGAGGTCCGCGAGATCTTCGAGGCGGAGGGCGCGACCTTCGACGAGCTCGACGGGCTGACCGTCGAGCTGCCCGACGGCGCCTGGTTCAACCTCCGGGCCAGCAACACCGAGCCGCTGCTCCGGCTCAACGTGGAGGCGCCGGACGAGGCGCGGATGACCGAGCTGCGCGACCGCGTCCTCGCGACGGTGCGCGCCGAGGAGGGGCCGAGATGACCGGAACGCCGTCCAGCACGTCGAGCGGCCCCCTGGGCCTGGACCCCGAGCTGCTGGCGATCCTGGCCTGCCCGGACACCCACCACACGCCGCTGACCGTCGACGAGGCGGCCGGCGAGCTGGTCTGCGGCACCTGCTCCCGCGGGTTCCCGGTCCGCGACGGCATCCCGGTGCTGCTGCTGGACGAGGCGCGGCAGCGCGGGTGAGGGCGGGTACGCCATGACCTCGCCGGAGCTCGCCGAGGAGGTCCTCGACGACCTCGAGCTGCTGCGCGCCCGCGATCCGCGCGGACTGCTGCCGGCCGTGGCCGGCGCCGGCGCGCAGGTGCGGGAGACCGCGCGGCTCACCGAGGAGGCGGGCCTGGGCCGGGTCACCGAGGGCGGCCGCCCCCGGGGCCTGGTCATCGTGGCCCGGCGGGAGGGGGCGGTCGCGGCGTCGGTGCTGCGGGCCCTGCTGGGTCCCTCCAGCCCGGTGACCGTCGACGTCGTCCCCGGTCCGGCGCTGCCGGTGTGGACCGGGCCCAGCGACATCGCCGTCGTGGTCACCCGCACCGGGGCGGGCGCGTACGCCGTCACCCCGGCCTACGAGGCCGCGCGCCGGGGGGTGTCGCTGGTCGGCATCGGAGCCGACGACTCGCCCCTGCGGGCGGCCTGCTCGACCGCCCGGGCCCCGTACGTGGCCCTGCCCCGGAGCCGGGTGCGGCACACGACGCTCTGGTCGCTGCTGACGCCGATGCTGCGGCTGGCCGCCGACCTGCGCCTGCTGCCCGAGGGGGCCGCCGACACCGAGGCGGTGGCCGCGGCCCTCGACGAGGTGGCGGCGGAGTGCGGGCCGGCGCGGGAGACCGTGGTCAACCCGGCGAAGACGCTGGCCCTCGAGCTGCTCGACGCGCTGCCGGTGATCGCCGCCGAGGGGCCGCTCGCCGGGGCGGCCGCGACCCGCGCCGCCGACCAGCTGGCCACGCTGGCCGGGCTGCCGGCGGCCGGGTTCCGGCTGCCCGACCAGCGGGTGGCCGCGTGCGCCGTGCTGGGTGGCCCGCTGGCGCCCCAGGACGCCGAGGACTTCTTCCGCGACCGCGCCGACGACACCGGCCGGCGGCTGCGGCTGATCACGATCCGCGATGCCGACGCCGGCGCGAACGGCGGCGCGGAGGAGCGGGAGCCGCGGTCGGCCGCCGAGGCGATGCAGCAGGTGCTGCGCACCGCCGCTGCGCACAGCGTCCCGGTCAGCGGGCTCGCCGAGCACGGCGAGCCGGAGCGCTTCGCCCGGCTGCCGCGCGTGGCGCGCCAGCTGGCCGTCGCCGACTTCAGCGCCGTCTACCTCGCTCTCGCGCTCGACCACGAGCGCGCCGCGCGGCCGTGAGCCGGCCCGGCCTCCGAGCGGGTCGCCGCCGGACAGGCCACCATGACCCGAACAGCCGAACCGGGCTGACCGACCGGAAGGACTCCCCGTGGCGGGTGGACTCGTAGCCCTGCTGGACGACGTGGCGGTGCTCGCGCGCGCGGCCGCGGCCTCGATCGACGACATCGGTGCCGCGGCGGGGCGGGCCAGCATGAAGGCCGCCGGCGTGGTCGTCGACGACACCGCCGTCACGCCGCAGTACGTGCACGGGCTCAACGCCGACCGCGAGCTGCCGATCATCAAGAAGATCGCCCTGGGCTCGCTCCGCAACAAGCTGCTGATCATCCTCCCGGCGATCCTGCTGCTCAGCCAGTTCCTGCCGTGGCTGCTCACCCCGATCCTCATGATCGGCGGTGCCTACCTCTGCTACGAGGGGGCGGAGAAGATCTGGCACCGGGTGAGCGGGCACACCGAGGCCCACGCCACGGTGGAGGACGCGCTGCCGGACGAGAAGACGATCGTCTCCGGCGCCGTGCGCACCGACTTCATCCTGTCGGCCGAGATCATGGTCATCAGCCTCAACGAGGTGGCCAGCGAGGCGTTCTGGTCCCGGGCGATCATCCTGGTGGTCGTCGCGATCGGTATCACCGTGCTGGTGTACGGCGTCGTGGGCCTGATCGTGAAGATGGACGACGTCGGGCTGAGCCTGTCGCAGCGGGCCGGGAAGGGCGTGGCCGCGTTCGGCCGCGGCCTGGTGAGGGGCATGCCCAAGCTGCTCTCGGCGCTCACCGTCATCGGCACCGCGGCGATGCTGTGGGTCGGCGGGCACATCATCCTGGTCGGCACCGACGAGCTGGGCTGGCACGGCCTGTACGAGGTCGTGCACCACCTGGAGGAGCTGGCCCACGACGCCACCGGTGCGCTCGGCGGGGTCGTCGGCTGGCTGGTCAACACGCTGGCCAGTGCGCTGCTCGGCCTCGTGATCGGGGCGCTGGTCGTCCTGGTGCTGAACCTGACGCTGCACCGGAAGAAGGACGGGGCGGCGGCCCACTAGGCGGGCCACCGGGCGGCGCCCAGCCCGTCGCGGCGGGTCGCGGGTGCGCGACCGGGCGGTCGGCAGGGACAGTGGAGGGCATGCACCCGGGGGAGACCGACCGCACGCTGCTGTCGCCGGAGCGGCGGCGGGCCGACCGCGCGCGGCTGGCCACCGACGTCGTCGACGTCCTCGTCATCGGCGGCGGGGTGACCGGCGCCGGAGCCGCGCTGGACGCCGCCAGCCGGGGCCTGTCGGTCGGGCTGCTGGAGGCCCGCGACTGGGCCGCCGGCACCTCGAGCCGGTCGAGCAAGCTGATCCACGGCGGGCTGCGGTACCTCGAGCAGCTGGCGTTCCCGCTGGTGCGCGAGGCGCTCACCGAGCGGGCGCGGCTCGTGACCACCATCGCCCCCCACCTCGTGCGGCCGCTGCCGTTCCTCCTCCCGCTGACCGCGCCGGTCTGGCAGCGGGCGTACTACGGCGCGGGGGTCGCCCTCTACGACGTGCTCGGCGCGGCCTTCGCCCGCGACCGGGCGATACCGCGCCACCGGCACCTCTCCCGGCGGGCCGCGCTGCGGGCCTTCCCGGCGCTCCGGCGTGACGTCGTCCGCGGCGCCATCCGCTACTGGGACGCCCAGGTCGACGACGCGCGGCACACCCTCGCCGTGGTCCGGACGGCCGCCGGCTACGGCGCGGCCGCGCTCTCGAGCGCGCGGGTGGTCGGGCTGCTGCGCGACGGGGAGGCGCCGGACGCCGCCGTCACCGGCGTCCGGGTCGCCGACCTGACCGACGGCTCCTCCTTCGAGGTCCGCGCCCGCAGCGTCATCGCCGCCACCGGCGTCTGGAGCGACGACGTGGGCGAGATGCTCGGGGCAGCGGCTCCCAGCCTCCGGGTGCGCGCCTCCAAGGGGGTGCACCTCGTGGTGCCGCGCACGGCCATCGACGGCGGCGACCTCGGCCCGGACGGCCTGATCCTCCGGACGCCGACCAGCGTGCTGTTCGTGATCCCCTGGCGGGACCGGTGGATCGTCGGCACCACCGACACCCCCTGGCGGCTGGACCGCGACCACCCGGCCGCCAGCAGCGCGGACATCGCCTACCTGCTCGACCAGGTCAACCGGGTGCTCAGCCGGCCGCTCTCGGCCGACGACGTCGTCGGCGTGTACGCGGGGCTGCGGCCGCTGCTGGCGGGGGAGTCCGACGAGACCAGCCGGCTGTCCCGCGAGCACGCCGTCGTCACCCCGGTGCCGGGGCTGGTGCTGGTGGCCGGTGGCAAGTACACGACCTACCGGGTGATGGCCGCCGACGCCGTCGACGCCGCGGTGGAGGCGCTGCCGGGAGCGCCGGGCTCGCGCACCGCGCAGCTGCCGCTGGTCGGCGCCCGCGGCTGGGCGGGGGTGCGCGACCGGGCCGCCGGGCTCGCCGCGGAGCACGGCCTGCCCGAGGAGACGGTGACCCGGCTGCTGCACCGCCACGGCGACGAGGTGCTCGCCGTCCTCGACCTCGTGCGCGGCGACCCGGCGCTGGGCCGGCCCCTGGACGGCGCCCCCGAGCACCTGGCGGCGGAGGTGGTGCACGCGGTGACCGCCGAGGGGGCGCTGCACGTCGACGACGTGCTGACCCGCCGCACCCGCATCTCGATCGAGACGCCGCACCGGGGGGTGGAGTCGGCGCCGCAGGTGGCGGCGCTGATGGGCGGGGTCCTCGGCTGGGACGACGAGCGCACCGCCCGCGAGGTCCGGCACTACACGGCGCGGGTCGAGGCGGAGCGGGAGTCGCAGCGGATGCTCGACGACCGGACCGCCGACGCCGCGCGCCTGGGCGCCCCGGACGTGCGGGCAGCGGTCTGAGCAGCCGGGATCCCCGGATCCGCCGTTGGGGGGAGGGCGGGGGCGCCGTCGGGGTCCGGGGCTCCCGCGGGCGGGTAGCCTGCGATCCCGATGTGGCTTCTGACGAACACCGTGCGTCACTACCCGTGGGGCTCGCGCACGGTCATCCCCGAACTGCTCGGTGAGCCCAGCCCGGCCGAGCAGCCCTACGCCGAGCTCTGGATGGGTGCGCACCCGGACGAGCCGAGCGTGCTCTCCGACGGGACCCCGCTGGACGAGGCGATCGAGGCCCGGCCCGGCCTGCTGCTCGGCGAGCCGGTGCGCGCGCGGTTCGGGGACCGGCTGCCCTTCCTCATGAAGGTGCTCGCCGCCGACACCCCGCTGTCGCTGCAGGCCCACCCCACCATCGAGCAGGCGCAGGCCGGCTACGCGGCCGAGGAGGCCGCCGGCATCCCGCGGGACGACCCGACGCGCACCTTCAAGGACGCCTCGCACAAGCCCGAGCTGCTGCTGGCGCTCACCACCTTCGAGGCGCTGTGCGGCTTCCGCCCGGTCGAGGAGTCCCTGCACTGCCTGGCCAAGCTCCAGGTGCCCGAGCTCAAGCCGACGATCGCCGCCCTCGCCCGTGGCGGGCTGCGGGCCGCGATCCCGCAGCTGCTCGCCCTGCCCCCGGAGGGCCGGACCACGCTGGTCGAGGCGGTCGCCGTCGCCGCCCGGCGGTTCGTGGCCGCCCACGACCCGGAGTTCATCAACACCTACCGCTGGGCCGCCACTCTCGCCGAGTCCTACCCCGGTGACCCCGGCGTCGTCATCTCGCTGATGTGCAACCACCTGAAGCTGGCGCCGGGGGAGGCGGTGTACCTCCCCGCGGGCAACCTGCACGCCTACCTGTCCGGCGCCGGCGTCGAGGTGATGGCCAGCTCGGACAACGTGCTGCGCGGCGGGCTCACGGCCAAGCACGTCGACCTGGCGGCGCTGATCGAGGTGCTCGACTTCAGCGACGGGCGGGTGCCGGTGATCCACCCGGTGCTCGGGCCCGGCGGCCTGCGCTACCCGGTGCCGGTGGCCGACTTCGACCTCACCCGGTGCCAGCTCGACGACGGCTCCGGCGTCCTCACCACGCGCGGTCCGCAGGTGCTGCTGTGCACCGAGGGCACCGCCGTGCTCGCCTCCGCCGACGGGGAACTGACCCTGGAGAAGGGGCGGTCGGCGTTCATCCCCGCAGGGGCCCCGGTCAGCGCCCGCGGCCCCGCCGTCCTCTACCGGGCCACCACGAACCTGAGCTGACCGGCCGCGGCCCGGCGTTGCGCCGCCGGAGCGGCCGCGGACCGGCCTAGCGTCGGGGCCGAGTGGTTCCGGCTGGGTGGGGGAGTTCCGTGCACGTCCGTCCCGGCTCCTGGCCGCGCCGTCTCGGGGGCGCGGTCCTCGTGCTGGGCCTCGCGAGCGCCCCGGCCGGCTGCGGCGAGCTCGACCCGGCCGGGAGCAGCGGGGCCCCGCAGCCCGCGGCCGCCACCGCCGGCGGCACCCCGGTGGCCGGCTCGGCCCTGGCCGCACTGGACGGCGTCGCGGTCAAGGGCCGGGCGCCGCGCACCGGCTACGAGCGGGACCGCTTCGGCGACGGCTGGGTGGACACCGACCGCAACGGCTGCGACACCCGCAACGACATCCTCGCGCGCGACCTCACCGGCGAGACGTTCCGGCCCGGCACCCGGGACTGCGTCGTGCTCACCGGCACCCTCGCCGACCCGTACTCCGGCCGCACGATCGAGTTCCGCCGCGGTGAGGGCACCAGCGACGACGTGCAGATCGACCACGTGGTCGCGCTGTCCGACGCCTGGCAGAAGGGCGCCCAGGGCTGGGACGAGGCCGAACGGGTCCGGTTCGCCAACGACCCGGTGAACCTCCTGGCCGCCGACGGCCCGCTCAACATGCAGAAGGGCGACGGCGACGCCGCGACCTGGCTGCCGCCGGACACCTCGTTCCGCTGCGCCTACGTCGCCCGGCAGGTCGCGGTGAAGGCCGGCTACGGGTTGTGGGTGACGCAGGCCGAGCACGACGCGATGGCCGGCGTCCTGGCCGGCTGCCCCGACGAGCCGCTGCCCGGCCCCGGCCCGGACGCCGCGGGCCCCGCTCCGGAGGTCGCCACGACCCCCGGGCCCGCCGCGCCGGTCTACGCCGACTGCGCCGCCGTCCGGGCGGCCGGGGCCGCTCCCATCCGGCGCGCCGACCCCGGCTTCTCGCCCGCCTTCGACGGCGACGGCGACGGGGTCGGCTGCGAGTCCTGACTCCAGCCGCCGTCGGCGCGTGCCGATGCAGATCGTGCACGACCGAATTCTCGAGCCGGGAGTCACGACGTCCCGGGCCGCCGTCCTATCCTGGACGACGGCACGAGCCCCGCCGAAGCCTCGGCATGCTCGCTCTCCTTCTGACCCCGAGCGCCCGCCGACGAGTGCGGGCGCGGACCTGGAGCGACATGACCGCCAGCACTGGCACCCGTGGACTGACCACCCCGACCGGCGAGGCCGACTTCAAGGTCGCCGACCTCTCCCTCGCCGGCTTCGGCCGCAAGGAGATCCAGCTCGCCGAGCACGAGATGCCCGGCCTGATGGCGCTGCGCGCCGAGTACGGCGACGCGCAGCCGCTGGCCGGCGCCCGCATCGCCGGCTCCCTGCACATGACGGTGCAGACCGCCGTGCTGATCGAGACGCTGACCGCGCTGGGCGCCGACGTGCGCTGGGTCAGCTGCAACATCTTCTCCACGCAGGACCACGCGGCCGCCGCGATCGTCGTCGGCGACGGCACCCCGGAGCAGCCCGCCGGTGTCCCGGTGTTCGCCTGGAAGGGCGAGACGCTGCCCGAGTACTGGTGGTGCACCCAGCGGCTGTTCGAGTTCCGGGACTCCTCCGGTGAGGTCGTCGGGCCGAACATGCTGCTCGACGACGGCGGCGACGCCACCCTGCTGATCCACCTGGGCACCCGCTTCGAGGCCGACGGCGTCGTCCCCGACACCACCGAGGCCGACTCCGAGGAGTACGGCGTGATCCTCGACGTGCTGCGCGGCACGCTCGCCGAGGACGGCGGCTACTGGACCCGCATCGGCCAGGGCATCGCGGGCGTCACCGAGGAGACCACCACCGGGGTCATGCGGCTCTACGAGCTCGCCCGCGAGGAGCGGCTGCTCTTCCCGGCGATCAACGTCAACGACTCGGTGACCAAGAGCAAGTTCGACAACCTCTACGGCTGCCGGCATTCGCTGATCGACGGGATCAACCGCGCCACCGACGTGATGATCGGCGGCAAGGTGGCCGTGGTGTGCGGCTACGGCGACGTGGGCAAGGGCTGTGCGGAGTCCCTCCGCGGCCAGGGTGCCCGCGTGATCGTCACCGAGATCGACCCGATCAACGCCCTGCAGGCGGCGATGCACGGGTACGAGGTGACCACGCTGGACGAGGTCATCGGCAAGGCCGACATCATCATCACCGCGACCGGCAACAAGGACATCATCTCGGCCGACCAGCTCGGCCGGACCAAGCACCAGGCGATCATCGGGAACATCGGCCACTTCGACAACGAGATCGACGTGGCCGGGCTCGCCCGCACCCCGGGCATCGAGCGGACCACGATCAAGCCGCAGGTCGACGAGTGGCGGTTCGCCGACGGCCACACGATCATCCTGCTGTCCGAGGGCCGGCTGCTGAACCTCGGCAACGCCACCGGGCACCCCAGCTTCGTCATGAGCGCCTCGTTCTCCAACCAGGTGCTCGCCCAGATCGAGCTGTGGACCAACCGGGCCGCCTACGAGGGCCGGACCCCCGGCGTGACCGTGCTGCCCAAGAAGCTCGACGAGCACGTGGCCCGGCTGCACCTCGACGCGCTCGGGGTGAAGCTCACCGAGCTGTCCAAGGTGCAGGCCGACTACATCGGCGTGCCGGTCGAGGGGCCCTACAAGAGCGACCACTACCGCTACTGATCGTCGCCATCCAGGCACAGGAAGCTCCACCTGCGGGTCCGGCGCCCCGGACGTAGGTAGAGCTTCCTGTGCCTGATCCCTCGGGCGGAGGAGGGCGCCGGGCGACCCGCCGTGGCATCTCACCCGGGTGGGTGGGCGCCCTTTTCGCCTGATCAGCGCAGAATGGGCCCCGTGCCACCCACTGCGCCCCAGAACGGACCCTCCCGCGGCCGCGTCCTGGTCGTCGACGACGACGCCGCGCTCGCCGAGATGCTCGGCATCGTGCTGCGCCGGGAGGGCTACGAGCCGGCCTTCGTCTCCGACGGCAACCGCGCCGTCGGCGTCTTCCAGCAGACCCGGCCCGACCTCGTGCTGCTGGACCTGATGCTGCCCGGGCGCAACGGCCTGCAGATCTGCCAGGACATCCGCACCCAGTCGACGGTGCCGATCGTCATGCTCACCGCCAAGGGCGACACGATCGACGTCGTCCAGGGCCTCGAGGCCGGCGCGGACGACTACGTGACCAAGCCGTTCAAGCCGGTGGAGCTGGTCGCCCGCGTGCGCGCCCAGCTGCGGCGCGGGGAGACCGGGCAGGCGGAGAGCCTGAGCATCGGCGACGTGCAGATCGACGTCCCCGCGCACCAGGTGACCCGGGACGGCGTCCCCATCGCGCTCACCCCCCTGGAGTTCGACCTGCTGGTGGCGCTGGCCCGCAAGCCCCGGCAGGTGTTCACCCGGGAGCTGCTCCTCGAGCAGGTGTGGGGCTACCGGCACGCGGCCGACACCCGGCTGGTGAACGTGCACGTGCAGCGGCTCCGGGCGAAGGTCGAGCGCGACCCGGAGCGGCCCGAGGTGGTGCTGACGGTGCGCGGGGTGGGTTACAAGGCCGGGCCGCCGTGAGCGGACAGGCCCGTGAGCATCGCAGCGAGGGACGAGCGAGGAGCGGAGCGGGCCGCGGCAGCGAACCAGGGTGCGCCGTGAGTCGCCCCGCCGCTGCGGCCGCCGGCTGAGGGACACTGGTCCGGTGACCGCCACCCGGACCGCCGAGGCGGGCACCGCGCCGGGTGAACCGCCGCCGGGTTCCCGACCGTCGTGGCGCAGCCGCGACGAGCGCTCCGCCGGCCTGCGGCGGCTGCGCCGGCGAGCCGGACGGGCCCGCCGGAGGGCGCTGCTGAGCGGCCGGCGACTGGCCGGCCGGGCACTGCACACCTGGCGCTCGTCGCTGCAGGTCCGCATCGGCGCGATCACGATGCTCGTCGCCGGCACGGTCGTGGTGATCGTCAGCATGGTGCTGTTCAGCCAGATCCGGGACCAGCTGCTGGACGTGAAGCGCAAGGCCGCGATCGACCAGGTCCAGGCCGGGGTCGTCTACGCGCAGAGCGAGGTGGCCGGCATCGCGACCGGCGACGCCGCCAGCGTGCGGTCCACCCTCGCCCGCACGGTGAACCAGCTGCTCGACCGCGGCGGAGCGGCCGGTGACTTCGACGTCGTCATGGTCTACACCGGCTCGCGGGAGACCCCGGCGGTCAGCCGCCGTTTCCTCCTCGACGCGCTGCCCGAGGACCTGCGCGCGACGGTGGACTCCGGCAGCCAGGCGTGGAAGTTCGACACCATCCCGACCGAGGACACCGGCGAACCGCAGTCGAGCCTGCTCGTGGGCGCGCCGGTCACCGGCGACGCCCAGGGCCCGGACCAGCTGGAGCTGTACTACGCGTTCCCGCTGCAGCAGGAGCAGGAGAGCCTCTCCCTGATCCGCAGCACCGTCGTGATCAGCGGCGTGGCCCTCACCCTGCTCGTCGTGGGCATCGGCGTCCTGGTGACCCGGCTGGTGGTCGACCCGGTGCGGCAGGCCGCGGGCACCGCGCAGCGGCTGGCGGAGGGCCAGCTGGAGGAGCGGATGGCCGTCCGCGGCGAGGACGACCTGGCGCGCCTGGCCACGAGCTTCAACGCCATGGCCGACAGCCTGCAGCGGCAGATCACCCAGCTGGAGGGGCTCTCGCAGCTGCAGCAGCGGTTCACCTCCGACGTGTCGCACGAGCTGCGCACGCCGTTGACGACCGTGCAGATGGCCGCCGACGTGATCTACGAGACGCGCAGTGAGTTCCCGCCGCACGTCTCCCGGTCCGCCGAGCTGCTGCGCGCGGAGCTCGACCGGTTCGAGGCGCTGCTCAGCGACCTGCTCGAGATCAGCCGCTACGACGCCGGGGCGGCGGTCCTCGACTGGGCCCCGACCGACCTCGGCGTGCTGGTGAACCGGGTCGTGGACGGCATGGAGTCCCTCGCGGAGCGGCACCAGTGCGAGCTGAAGGTGACCCGGCCGCCCGACGGCGTCCTGGCCGAGGTCGACGCCCGCCGGGTCGAGCGGATCCTCCGCAACCTGGTCGGCAACGCCATCGAGCACGGCTCGGGGCACCCCGTGGAGATCACCCTCGCCGCCAACCGCTCCGCGGCCGCGGTCGCCGTCCGCGACCACGGCGTGGGGCTCAGTGCGGGGGAGGCCCAGCACGTGTTCGACCGGTTCTGGCGGGCCGACCCCTCCCGGGTGCGCACCGTCGGCGGCAGCGGGCTGGGGCTGTCGATCAGCCTCGAGGACGCCCGGCTGCACGGGGGATGGCTGCAGGTCTGGGGTCAGCCCGGCGCCGGCGCACAGTTCCGGCTGACCGTGCCGCTGGTGGCCGGGGCCGAGCTCACCAGCTCCCCGCTCCCGCTGCGCCCCGTCCGGCTGCACCGTCCGCGGACGGCGCGATGAGCGCCCGGCCGTCGTCGGTCGCCGTCCTGCTGAGCACGCTGCTCGCGCTGGTCGGCTGCTCGACGGTGCCGACCAGCTCGCCCGTCGTCGAGATCACCCAGGCGCCGACACGGGTGGTGGAGTCGGTCGGCATCGAGCCCCTGCCGCCGGCCCCCGGCGCCAGCCCCGAGGAGATCGTCAACGACTTCATCGACGCCGCGGCCAGCACGGTGCCCCGGCACCCCGTGGCCCGCCAGTACCTGACCCCCGACGCCGCCGAGTCCTGGTCCGACGTCGGCATCAGCGTCATCGGCACGGACTTCGCGACGGTGACCACCGATCCCGGCACGGTCACCGTCACCGCCAACCTGATCGGGAAGGTCGACTCGCGCGGGGTGTTCACCGTGGCCGACCGCGGGGTCTTCACGCGGCAGTTCCGCCTCGAGCAGATCGACGGCGAGTGGCGGATCACCGACCCGCAGGAGGGCCTGATCATGCTGGAGCCGGACTTCCGGCGGCTCTACGACCAGGTCGACGCCTACTTCCTGGACCCCACCCGGCAACGGGTGGTGCCCGACCCCCGGTACCTGATCACCGGCGGGTCCCAGGCGACCACGATCGTCGAGAGGGTGATCGAGGGCCCGTCGGCGCCGCTGGCCGCCGGCGTCCAGAACCCGCTGGCGGGCGTGGAGCTGGAGGGCAGCGTCACCGTGCAGGGGCAGACGGCGACGGTCGAGCTGACCGGGCTGCCCGCCGAGCCCTCCCCGCTGCTCGCGCAGATCAGCGCGCAGCTGGTGTGGACCCTCCAGCAGCTCGACCAGCCGCAGATCCGGGACGTCATCGTGCTGCTGGACGGCGAGCCGGTGGTCCCCGACGGCGTCCCGGCGCGCCAGACCGTCGAGGACTGGGCCTCCTACGACCCGGACGCGGTGCCGGTCGACGGCGTCGGGCACTACCTCCTGGACGGCGCGCTCCGCACCGTGCCGGACGGCGAGCCGGCACCGGGCCCGGCCGGCGAGGGCGCCTACGGGCTGAGCAGCGCGGCGATCGGGGCCGAGACCCCGACCGGTGCGCTGTCCTTCCTCACCGGAACGCGGAACGAGCCCGCCGGCGGCGCCACCCTGCTCGCCGGCCAGTACGGCGGGGAGCTCACCCCCGTGCTGAGCGCGGACTCGCTGAGCGCCCCGACGGTGGCCGCCACGCGCACCGAGGCGTGGGTGGTGCGCAACGGCTCCGAGGTGGTGCGCGTGCCGGCGGGCGGCCCGCCCCAGCCGGTGGCGGCCCCGACCCTCGGCGGCCTCGGCCGCGCCGACCTCATCCAGCTCTCACCGGACGGCGTGCGCGCCGCGGTGGTCATCGAGGGCCCGCAGGGCAGGCGGCTGTACGTGGGCACCGTCGTGCGGTCGGAGGACGACGGCTCGGTGGTGCTGCGCGACCTGCGGGCCGTCGCGCCGACGCTCGCCCAGGTGATCGACGTGGGCTGGCGGGACAGCGGCAGCCTGCTGGTGCTGGCCGGCGACGAGGGCGAGGAGCGGATCGTCCCCTACTCCGTGGGCGTGGACGGCTGGGGGCTGTCGCGGGTGCCGACGTCGGGGCTGCCCAGCCAGCCGACGTCCCTGGGCGTCGCCCCCACCCGCCAACCGCTGGTCACCGCGGACGACGCCATCTGGCAGCTGACCGGGGGCACCTGGTCGACCCTCGTGCGGGGTGCGGAGTCGCTGCCGGGAACGGCGCCGTTCTACCCGCTCTGAGCACGGCATCCACAGGCGAAGGCCCCGTCCACCGCACGCCTCGCGAGCCCGGCGCGCCCCGGGGACGGCGCCTACCGTGCCGTGTGGCCGGAGCACTGCTGCGCGAGGTGGGCGCGGCGCTGGCCGACCTGGTGCTGCCGCGCACCTGCGCGGGCTGCGGGCGGCCCGGCGCGGTGCTGTGCCCGCGGTGCGCCCGGTGCCTCGCCGCGCCCCGCCCGGCCCAGCCCCGCCGGTTTCCCGACGGCTTCCCGCCGACGGTGGCGGCCGGCGCCTACGCCGGTCCGGTCCGCCCGGCGGTCAACGCCTTCAAGGAGCAGGGGCGGGCGGAGCTGGCCACTCCGCTGGGTGCCGCGCTCGCCCTGGCGGTCGCCGCCGTCCGGCTGGGCGCCGGGGACCGGTCCCGGCCGGTCCTGCTGGTCCCGGTGCCCACGTCCCCGGCCGCCGTGCGGGACCGCGGGCGGGACCACGTGCGGGAGCTGACCGGACGGGCGGTCGGCGAGCTCCGGGCCGCGGGCCTGCCGGCCGCCGAGTGCCGGGCGCTGCGGCGCCAGGGCCGGGTGCGCGACTCCGCCGGCCTCTCCGCGCCCGAGCGCCGCGCCAACCTCGCCGGCACGTTCGCGCTCGACGCCCGGCGCCGTCCGGCGGGTGCGCTGCTCGTGCTGGTCGACGACGTGGTGACCAGCGGCGCGACCCTGAGCGAGGCGGCGTCGGTGCTGGCCGCGGGCCGCGGGCCGCACGAGCTGCCGGTGCTCGCCGCCGTCGTGGCCGCCACCCCCCGGGCCCCCGCGGGCCCCGGTGGCGCCGGTCGGTGGCGGCCCGCGAACGGCCCCGCGGCCGACCTCGATCGACTGTCGCCCCCCGGGAGGAGGGACTAGCGTCGATGCGACCAACGCACGTCCCTACCGGGAGGTCTCATGGAGATCGTGGTCCGTGGTCGCAACGTCGAGGTGCCGGAGCACTACCGCCAACACGTGGAGGACAAGGTCGGTCAGCTGGAGCGGTTCGACACCAAGCTCTCGCGCATCGACGTCGAGCTCTTCCACGAGAAGAACCCCCGCCAGGCGGCCAACTGCCAGCGGGTGGAGATCACGCTGCGGGGCAAGGGGCCGGTGGTCCGCGCGGAAGCGGCCGGGCCCGACTTCTACGCCGCTCTCGACCTGGCCAGCGCGAAGCTGGACAACCGGCTGCGCCGCGCCGCCGACCGCCGCCGGGTGCACCACGGGAGGCGCACGCCGGCGAGCGTCCGGCTGACCGGGGCCCCCCTGGATGCCGGCCACCCCGAGCTGCCCATCGAGGAGCAGCTGGAACTCGACCGCGCGCTGGCCGCCGGGCCGCACGTCACCGAGCTGGACGAGCACCTGCCCGGGCAGATCGTGCGCGAGAAGCACCACCCCGCCACGCCCATGACCGTCGATCAGGCCCTCCACGAGATGGAGCTGGTCGGGCACGACTTCTTCCTGTTCCAGTGCGCCGACACCGGGCAGCCGACGGTGGTCTACCGGCGGCACGCCTACGACTACGGCCTCATCCGGCTGGCGCCGGTGAGCCAGGACGGCGCGGCGGCCCCGGCCGTCCAGCAGGCCACGACCGCCGGCGTGTGACCGGAGGGCGGGGGCGCGTGCCCGCCGCGCCCCCGCCCCTCGCCGCCCCCACCCGTCCCCGGGGCGGGCGCGTCAGGCGTTGCCGAGGATCCGGTCCACCGCGATCTCGATGACCACCCGCGCCGGGTTCTCCCGGGGCTGCCGGTAGCGGCGGGCGTACCGCTCGACGGCGTCGGCGACCGAGGCGTCGTCCTCGCGCACCACCGCCGTCCCCTCCAGGGTGGTCCAGCGCCGGCCGTCCACCTGGCACACCGCGGCGCGCCCCTGCCCGTCCCGCACGTGCCGCGCCTTGGCCGAGCTCCCGGAGGTGATCACCCGGGCGACCCGGGTGGCCGGGTCGTAGGTGATGCCCACCGGGACCACGTGCGGCGTCCCGTCGGGACGGAGCGTGGTGAGGGTCGCCAGGTGCCGCTCGGTGAGGAAGTCGAGCAGGCTCTGGCCGGGGTCGGAGAGGTCGCGGGCCACCGGCGCAGCGTACGGATGGGGCACCTGGTGCGCCGGGTCGCGGTTCGGCGTGGTCGGGGCGACCGGAGTCCGGACCGGGCCGCCTACGCTGGGGCCGTGGTGTTCTCGAAGATTCTCCGTGCCGGTGAGGGAAAGCTCGTCCGACGGCTGGGCCGGATCGCCGATGCGGTCGAGTCGATCGCCGACGACTACACCGACCTCACCGACGCCGAGCTGCGCGCCAAGACCGACGAGTTCAAGCAGCGGTACGAGGACGGCGAGTCCCTCGACGCGCTGCTGCCGGAGGCCTTCGCCGTGGTCCGCGAGGCGGCGACCCGCACGCTGGGCCAGCGGCACTTCCGGGTGCAGATCATGGGCGGTGCCGCGTTGCACCTGGGCAACATCGCCGAGATGAAGACCGGTGAGGGCAAGACGCTCACCGGCGTGCTGGCGGCCTACCTCAACGCCCTGCCCGGCGACGGCGTGCACATCGTGACCGTCAACGACTACCTGGCCGCCCGTGACGCCGAGTCCATGGGCCGGATCCACCGGTTCCTCGGGCTCAGCGTCGGCACCATCATCTCGGGACAGCCGCCGGCGGTCCGGCGGGAGCAGTACGGCTGCGACATCACCTACGGCACGAACAACGAGTTCGGCTTCGACTACCTGCGCGACAACATGGCCTGGAGCAAGGCCGACCTGGTCCAGCGCGGCCACCACTTCGCCATCGTCGACGAGGTCGACTCGATCCTCATCGACGAGGCGCGCACCCCGCTGATCATCAGCGGTCCGGCCGAGACCAGCGCCAAGTGGTACGGCGAGTTCGCCCGCATCGTCCCGATGATGAAGCGCGACGTGCACTACGAGGTGGAGGAGGACAAGCGCACCGTCGCCGTCACCGAGGAGGGCGTCGAGTTCGTCGAGGACCAGCTGGGGATCGAGAACCTCTACGAGGCGGCCAACACGCCGCTGATCGGCTACCTGAACAACGCCCTCAAGGCCAAGGAGCTGTTCAAGAAGGACCAGCAGTACATCGTCACCAACGGCGAGGTGCTGATCGTCGACGAGTTCACCGGGCGCGTGCTGGCGGGCCGGCGCTACAACGAGGGCATGCACCAGGCCATCGAGGCCAAGGAGCGGGTGAAGATCAAGGACGAGAACCAGACGCTCGCCACGATCACGCTCCAGAACTACTTCCGGCTCTACGAGAAGCTCTCCGGGATGACCGGCACGGCCCAGACCGAGGCCGCCGAGCTCAACCAGACCTACAAGCTGGGCGTCGTCCCCATCCCGACGAACCGGCCGATGATCCGCGACGACCGCTCCGACGTCATCTACAAGACCGAGACGGCGAAGTTCGACGCCGTCGTCGACGACATCGCCGATCGGCACGAGGCCGGGCAGCCGGTGCTCGTGGGCACCGCGAGCGTGGAGAAGTCCGAGATCCTCGCGAAGTACCTCCTCAAGCGCGGCATCCCGCACGAGGTGCTCAACGCCAAGAACCACGCGCGCGAGGCCGCGATCATCGCCATGGCCGGCCGTGCCGGCTCGGTCACCGTGGCCACCAACATGGCCGGGCGGGGTACCGACATCCAGCTCGGTGGCAACGCCGAGTTCATCGCCGACGAGGCGCTGCGGGCGCGCGGGCTGTCGCCCGCCGAGACGCCCGAGGAGTACGAGGCCGCCTGGGACGACGCCCTGGCTTCCGCGAAGGCGCAGGTCAAGGCCGAGCACGAGCAGGTCGTCGAGGCCGGGGGTCTCTACGTGCTCGGCACCGAGCGGCACGAGAGCCGCCGGATCGACAACCAGCTGCGCGGCCGTTCCGGCCGGCAGGGCGACCCGGGGGAGTCGCGGTTCTACCTCTCCCTGGGCGACGACCTGATGCGCCGGTTCAACGGCCCGATGCTCGAGTCGATGATGAACACCCTGCGGGTGCCCGACGACCAGCCCATCGAGTCGAAGATGGTCAGCCGCGCCATCCTCTCGGCGCAGACCCAGGTCGAGCAGCAGAACTTCGAGGTCCGCAAGAACGTCCTCAAGTACGACGAGGTCCTCAACCGGCAGCGCACCGTCATCTACGACGAGCGGCGCCGGGTGCTGGAGGGCGCCGACCTGCACGAGCAGGTCCGCACCATGGTCGACGACGTGGTCAGCGCCTACGTCGACGGCGCCACCGAGACCGGTTACGCCGAGGACTGGGACCTCGACCAGCTGTGGACGGGGCTGAAGACGCTGTACCCGGTCGGCGTCACCGTCGACGGGTTGATCGATTCCCTGGCCGGCGGGGAGCAGTCCGATCTCGGCGCCGAGGACCTCAAGACGGCGATGCTCGACGACGTCCACCGCGCCTACGAGGAGCGGGAGACGGCGCTGGGCTCGGAGGTCATGCGCGAGCTGGAGCGGCGGGTGCTGCTGAGCGTGCTCGACCGCAAGTGGCGTGAGCACCTCTACGAGATGGACTACCTGCGGGCCGGCATCCACCTGCGCGCCATGGCCAACCGCGACCCGGTCGTGGAGTACCAGCGCGAGGGCTACGACATGTTCATCGCGATGCTCGACGGCATCAAGGAGGAGTCGGTCGGGTTCCTGTTCAACCTCGAGGTCAAGACCAAGGGGGAGCAGGAGGCCGAGGCCAAGGCCAAGCAGTCCGACGCGGAGGCCAAGGCGCTCGCCGCGGCCCAGGCCGGGACCGCCAAGGTGCTGGCCCGTCAGGCGGCGGCCGCCCGGGCGGCCGCCGGCACCGCGGCGGCGGGGACGGCCCGCCGGTCGTCGGCACCCGCAGCGCCTGCGGCACCGGCAGCACCTGCGGCACCGGCTGCGCCCGCGGCACCGGCAGCGCCTGCGGCACCGGCAGCGCCTGCGGCACCGGCTCAGCCGGAGCCGGCCGGTGCGGCCGTCGCCGAGCCGGTCGCGGAGCCCGAGCCCGCGGTGGCGGCCGCGCCGGTGACCGAGCCGGAGCCCACGAAGGCCGCTCCGACGCTGGAGGTCGCCGGGCTCGACGAGCCGCGGCGCGCACCGGAGAACCTCACCTACTCGGCGCCGAGCCTGGATGCCTCGCCGGCCGACGGCGGCCGGGCCAAGGCGGCGAAGACCGCGACGGTCACCGGTTCCAAGGAGACGCCGCGCAACGCGCCCTGCCCCTGCGGGTCGGGCCGGAAGTACAAGCAGTGCCACGGAGCCGCGTCCAGCTGAACGAGGACCCCGACAGCGACGACGCCCCGCCGACCAGCCGGTCGGCGGGGCGTCGTGCTGTTCAGCCGATCTGCAGGGCGGTGCACCGCCAGCGGCCGTCGATCCCCTCGAGTCGCGCGGCGACGGCGTGCGCCCGGCCGTCGCGGTGCGCGACGGCGCTGACCTCCGCCACCCCGTCGACCGGCTCGGACACCCGGACCCGTCCGACGATCACCGGCGACGTGCCCTCGGCGCACCACCGGGGCCGCCGGCCGGCGGACAGGGCGGCGTAGACCCCGGGCGAGGTCAGCGGCTGCACCTGCGCGATGGGCCGGCGACCGGTCAGGGCCTCCAGCGTGGTGGTCACCAGCCGCCGTGCCGTGCCGGACGCGGGCGGCAGGTCCGCGCGTCCGCACAGCACGGGGCCGAACTCGTCGCGCCCGGGGGTGCCCAGCACGGGGCGCGGGCCGGGGCGCGGAACGGGCCGGGGAACGGCGCGGCCGGGCTGCACGAGGCTGAGCGCGGGGCGCGGCTCCAGCGGTGGCTGGGGGGTCGGGACGACCGCCAGCCGCAGGGCGGGCCGGCCGGGGATCGGGGCGGGGCGGGACGGTGCGGTCATCGGGTGCTCCGGGGGTTCGAGGGTGCGCGGGAGGAGGGGTCAGGGCCGGGCGGGAGCGCGCAGCACCTGGCCGGGGAGGAGCAGGTCGGGGTCGGCGCCGATGACGTCGGCGTTGGCCTGCCACCAGGCGCTGACGGCGGTGGCCACCTCGCCCGGGGAGGGGGTGCGGCCGGTGTCCGCGGCCAGCCGGCGTTCGGCGATGTCCCAGAGGCAGTCGCCCCGGACCACCACGTGCTCGTCCGCGGCCGGCGTGCGTGGCCAGTCGGGCAGCGCGTCGTGCACCGGCACCGCGTCGTGCACCGGCACCGCGTCGTGCACCGGCTGCGCGCGCTGCGCCGGTGGCGGGCCGGAGGGCTGGGAGGCGGCGGCCGGGGCCGGCCAGTCGGGCACGCCGGCGACAGAGGAGGGGCCTCCGGCCGGCAGCTCGGCGGCCACGGCGGGAGGAGCCGCGACCACGGAGGTGGCGATCCCGGCCACCGGGGTGGCGACCCCCAGGCCCAGACCGAGCGCGAGGGCCGCAGCCGACCGGGCGCTCCGCGGGAGCACGCCCCGCACGGCCGCCGCAGCGACCGCGCCGGCCGGCCCGGGCAGCGTCGAGATCGCGGTCAGCGCGAGCCCGAGCGCACCCCAGCACCAGACCAGCCAGGCGAGCAGGCCGGCGAGGTGCAGCGCCAGGACGTCGGCGCCGGCGGTGTCGGCGGTCTGCTGCGCGGCGGCGAGCGCGTCGAGCGCCACCGGGAGCGGCGCGGTCAGCGCGCTGAGGGCGGCCGCGATCGCCGCCATGCCCAGCCATGTCCCGAGCAGTCGTCGTGCCGACATCTCTCCTCCTTCGTTCGACGTCGACGTACTAAAGCAAGCAAACGCAACCAAACGCAAGTATCGATGTACATCTACGCTGAACGGGACGAAAGGTGGGACATGCGGTGGCAACAGCTGTTCGCGGACCTGCAGGCGCAGTTCGACGCGGCGGAGGAGGCCGAGGCGCAGGCCGAGTGGGCCTCGCGCGCTCGCGCCGAGATGGGCGCGGTGCGGTTCGCCGACCGGCTCGGCGGCTCGACGGGGGAGCGGGTGACCGTGACCTGCCGCGGTGCGGGCCCGGTGACCGGGGTGCTGGTGGACCTCGGCGTCGACTGGCTGCTGCTCGGTGACGAGCGCGGCCGCGACCAGCTCGTCGCGCTCGCTGCCGTCCGGAGCGCCGCGGGGCTGGGGCGGTGGACCGCGCCCGTGCAGGAGGAGGGGCCGGTCCGGGCCCGGCTGGACCTCCGCCGGGCGTTGCGGGGGCTGGCCCGCGACCGCAGCCCCGTCCAGGTCGTGCTCGACGACGGCTCGGTGCTGACCGGGACGATCGACCGGGTGGGCGCGGACTACCTGGAGGTGGCCGAGCACCCCGCCGACGAGCCGCGCCGGTCCGGCGCGGTGCGGCAGGTGTCCGCGGTGGTCATCGGCGCGGTCGCCGTCGTCCGGACGCTGCTGCCGGGCTGGGACTGAGCCCGGCGCCGGGACCGGGCCGGGAGGCCGGAGGGGTGACGCGGATCAGGCGCGCTGCTCGGAGGCCTGTTCCGCCGCCTCCGAGGCCGCCTCCGCGGCGGGCTCGGGCGGCACGGCGCCGGCTCGGGCCTCGGCGTACTTCTGCTGGATGAACCGCTCGAGCTCGTCGACCTCGATCCGCCACTGGCCGCGGCCGCCGATCTGGATGGCGATCAGCTCCTTGCGCCGGACCAGTGCGTAGGCCTGCGACCAGGAGACGTTGAGGATCTCCGCGACGTCGTCGAGGGTCAGGAAGCGGGGCGTGGGCATCGGGTCTCCATCCGGTCGCGCTCCAGTCTGTCAGCCGTGCCGGTGGTCCGTGGCGGCTGTCCACACACGTTCGTGTGGATGACCAGTGCAGGGGAACGGGTCCGTGCCGCATCATTCGCATCCGAACGTCGTCAACGGCCCGCATCGGCGGGTCATCGCGCCTTCCCGGGCGTCCGACGTCTGACGAGAAGAGGTGGCGTGACCGCCGTCCGCAACCCGGGCACCGTCCCGGACCCGGCCGACCTGCCGACCGGACCGACTCCCCGGCGGGTCAAGGCGCCCGGCTGGCTGGACCTGCGCCTGGTCCTCGGGGTCCTCCTCGTGCTCGGCTCGGTCCTCCTCGGCGCCCGGGTGGTCAGCGCGGCCGACGCGACGGTGCCGGTCTGGAGCGCCGCCGCGGATCTCGCCGCCGGCACCGAGCTCACCGCCGAGGACCTCGTCGTGGTCGACGTGCGGCTGGACGGCAGCGCGCCGGCCTACCTCTCCGCGACCACCCGGCCGGAGGGGCAGACCCTGGCGCGTGGTGTGCGGGCCGGTGAGCTGCTGCCCCGGTCCGCGCTGGAGGAACCGGCCGACGTGGTGCAGCTCGCGCTGCCGGTGCAGGCCGGCTACGTGCCCCCGGGCCTGCGCCGGGGCCAGGTGGTGGACGTGTACGCGGTCGCCGACCCCGCCGCGGGGGCCACCGGCCCCGACATCGGCAGCGTGACCCTGGTCGTCGGTGCCGCGCCGGTGCAGGCGCTCACCGGCGGCGGCGACGGCGTGCTGTCGACGCCGTCGACGACGGTGCAGGTGGTCGTGGCCGTGGCCGCCGACGAGGCCGACGACGTGCTGGCGGCGATCGCCGGCCGCCCGCTGGTGGTGGTCGCCCACCCCGCGGGAGCGGGCACTCCGGACGGTTCGGCGCCCACGGCGGGCAGGGTGCCCCCGGTGGAGGCCGCTCCCTCGTCGCCGGCGGCCGCGCCCTCGTCCGCGCCCGCGGCCGCGCCGGCCCCCGAGACGCCGGCCCCCGAGGCGCCGGCCGGACCGGTCGGCTGATGGCGCTCCAGGTCTTCACCGCCGTCACCGGCGCCGGCTGGGAGTCCGAGCTGGTCGGCGCCCTCGACCGCGACGACCACGGGGTGACGGTCGTCCGGCGCTGCGTCGACATCTCCGACCTCCTGGCGGCAGCGGCCACCGGCACCGGGCAGGCGGCGCTCCTCTCGGCGGAGCTGCGCCGGCTGGACGTCGAGGCCGTGGCCCGCCTGCACGCGGCCGGCGTCGCGGTCGTCGGTCTGGTGGAGCCGGGCGACGAGCGGGCCGCCCAGCGGCTGCGGCAGCTGGGCGTGACCCAGGTGCTGCCGGCCGACGCGGACCCGGAGCTCATCGCGCGGGCGCTGCGGGACGCCGTCTCCGGCGTCCCCGGGCCCGGCCACGACGTCGCCGACCTCCGGGCGGCGCTCCCGGTGCCCGGCGTGCCGGAGCCGGCTGCCGCCCGGCCCGGTGGCCGGGGCCGGGTGGTGGCCGTGTGGGGGCCGACCGGTGCGCCCGGGCGCACGACGGTCGCCGTCGGGCTGGCCGACGAGGCCGCGCGGCTGGGGACGTCGTCGCTGCTGGTCGACGCCGACGTCTACGGCGGGGTGGTGGCCCAGGTGCTCGGGCTGCTCGACGAGTCACCCGGCCTCGCCGGGGCCGCGCGGCAGGCCGGTGCCGGCACCCTGGACAGCCGGTCGCTCGTCGCGCTGGCCTGGGCGGTCCGGCCGGGGCTGCGGGTCCTCACCGGGCTGGCCCGCGCCGACCGCTGGCCGGAGCTGCGGCCCTCCGCGGTCGCCGCCGTCCTGGAGGAGGCGCGGCACGTGGCCGAGCTGACCGTCGTCGACTGCGCGTTCAGCGTGGAGGACGACGAGGAGCTCTCCTTCGACACCGCCGCCCCGCGGCGCAACGGCGCGACGCTGGCGGTGCTCGAGCACGCCGACACCGTGCTCTGCGTGAGCGGGGCCGACCCGGTCGCGCTGCAGCGCTGCGTCCGCGCGCTGGACCAGCTGCGCGACGCGCTCCCGGAGGTGGAGCCCCGGCTGGTGGTCAACCAGGTGCGCCGCGGTCCGGTGCCGGGCGATCCGCGCCAGGAGGTCGGCGACGCCCTCGAGCGGTTCACCGGGCGCCGGCCGGAGACGTTCCTGCCGGCCGACCGCCGCGCCACCGACGCCGCGCTGGCGGCCGGCCGCACCCTCGCCGAGGTGGCGGCGGGATCGCCGCTGCGGGTGGAGCTGCGCGCGCTGGCCGCGGAGCTGTCGGGCGCCACCGCGTCCGCCGGGAGCCGCCGGGGGATCCGGCGGATGCGCCGGGCGGGCTGAGTGCTCGACTGTCGGGATCCGCGGTCGGCGTCGTAGCGTGGGCCGCCCCGGCCCGTGAGGAGAGCGATGGTCGAGCGGCTGAGCACCCTGGAGGCCTCGTTCCTCTACCTGGAGGAGCCGGGCACCCCCATGCACGTGGGCGGGGTGCTGATCCTCGAGACCCCGCCCGGGGGCCTGGACGCGCTGGCGGCGCTGGTGGAGGCCCGGCTGTCGCTGGTCCCGCGGTACCGGCAGCGGGTCGCCGAGGTGCCCGGGCACCTGGGCAACCCGGTCTGGGTCGACGACCCGGAGTTCGACATCGCCTACCACCTCCGCCGGTCCGGGCTGCCCCGGCCGGGGACCGAGGAGCAGCTGCTGGACCTGGTGTCCCGGCTGACCTCCCGCCCGCTGGACCGCCGCCGCCCGCTCTGGGAGGCGTACCTGGTCGAGGGGCTGAGCGGGAACCGGGTCGCCGTGGTGACCAAGACCCACCCCGCGCTCGTCGACGGGCTGAGCGCGATCGACATCGGGCAGGTGCTGCTCGACGTCTCGCCGGACGCGCCGGCGCCCCGGCCGGCGCCGTGGCAGCCACGCCGGCCGCCGTCCGGCCTCGAGCTGGTCTGGTCGGCGTTCGAGGAGTACCGGCAGCGCCCCTCCCTCATGGGGCTGGCGCGCTCCGCGGCGACCGACGCCCGCGCGACCGCCGTGCGCATCGGCGGGGTGGCCGGCGGGCTGGCCCGCACCGCGCGCTCGGCGCTCCTGCCCGCGCCGCACAGCCCGCTGAACGCCCCTGTCGGCCGGCAGCGCCGGGTGGCGGTGGCCTGCGCGGACCTCGACGAGCTCAAGCGGGTGCGCAAGGCGCACGGCGGGACGGTGAACGACGTGCTGCTCACCGTCGTGGCCGGCGCGCTGCGGGAGTGGCTGCTCTCGCGGGGTGAGCCCGTGGTCGGCGGCACCTCGGTGCGGGCGCTGGTGCCGGTGTCGGTGCAGGACGAGGAGGGCGCCGGGGGGAACCGGGTCTCCTCCCACCTGGTCGACCTGCCGGTGGGGGAGCCCAACCCCCGGGTGCGGCTGGCCCGGCTCACCTACGCGATGCGCGGGGTCACCCAGCACGGGCGGTCGGTCGGGGCGGACAGCCTCATCGCGCTCAGCGGCTTCGCGCCCTCGACGCTGCACGCGCTCGGCGCGCGGGCCGCCCGCGGCCTCTCCCGGCGGCTGTTCAACCTGGTGGTCACCAACGTGCCCGGCCCGCAGGTGCCCCTGTACGCGGCGGGCGGCCGCATGCTGGAGGTCTTCCCCGTGGTCCCCCTGGCCCGCGGGCAGGGCCTGTCGATCGGCATGACGTCCTACGACGGCACGGTCTTCTTCGGGCTCAACGCCGACCGGGACAGCGTCGGTGACGTGGACGTACTGGCCGACCTGATCGAACAGGAGGTCGCCGAGCTCGTCGAGACCTCCGGCTGAGCCGCGTCCGGGTGCCGCGCCCCGGGCGGCTACCGTCGGGCATTCCGACGACGAAGGGGGTCGACCGGGTGCGCGTGTACCTGCCGGCGACGACGACCGTGCTGCGGGCTCTCGTGGACGAGGGGCGGCTGCCCGAGCCGCAGACCGTCTTCGCGGTCACCCCGCAACTGCGCGAGTACTACGCCCTGAGCGCGGCCGACGCCGACACCGAGGAGCTGGAGTACGCGGCGCTGCTGGCCGCGGCACGGGCCAGCCTGCGGCTGCTCGACGTCGATCCGCTGGCCGCCCGCCGCCGGGCGGTGCTCGCGGCCGACGTGCCGGACGACGCGGTGACGCCCATGGACGACCCGCACGTGGACCCGGGGGCCGCCCGGCTGGCGTACGCGGTCCGGCTGCAGGACGTCGCCAGCGCGCACCTCGACGGCGCCGAGGCCGAGGACGACGTCCGCGCCGCGGTGAACGTCGTCCTCGAGGCCGACCTCGGCAGCGACGACGCCCAGTTCGTCGTCGACCAGGCGGAGGGGCACGAGCTGGCCTGGTACGCCTCGCAGGAGATCGGGTCGGCGCTCGAGCTGCTCTGAACCGGCCGGTCGGGCGGCCTCCGGGCCCGGCCGTAGGATCACCAGCCGTCCACGCGGGTCGACGTCGGGAGCCATGACGATGCAGTTCGGTCGGTACTACGAGGAGTTCGAGGTCGGGGCCGTCTACAAGCACTGGCCGGGGAAGACCGTCACCGAGTACGACGACCACCTCTTCTGCCTGCTCACGATGAACCACCACCCGCTGCACATGGACGTGAACTACGCGGAGAAGACCACCGACTTCGGCAAGAACGTCGTCGTCGGCAACTACATCTACTCGCTGCTGCTCGGCATGAGCGTCCCGGACGTCTCCGGCAAGGCGATCGCGAACCTGGAGATCGAGTCGCTGCGGCACGTCGCGCCGACCTTCCACGGCGACACCATCTACGGCGAGACGACCGTCCTGGACAAGACGCCCTCGAAGTCGAAGGACGACCGCGGCATCGTGTACGTCGAGACGATCGGCTACAAGCAGGACGGCACGGTCGTCTGCATCTTCCGCCGCAAGGTGATGGTGCCCAAGCAGTCCTACGGGGAGGCCCGCGGCGGCGAGCAGCCGGGCCGCCCGGAGCCCACACCCCGGGGCTGACCCGCGCGCGGCGGGGCGGGCCGGCCGGTCAGCCGGGCAGCACGCCCCAGCCGCCGAGCGTCGCCACCAGCCCCGGCGTGCACGGGAGACCGGCCAGCGTCCGGGCGTCGGCGAAGAGCACGTCGGCGGCGTCGTCCCCCGCGACCGGGGAGGCGTCGTCGTCCACGAGCGAGCAGGCCAGGTCGGTGACCTCGTAGACCACCGGGCCGGAGTCGATCCGCACCCGGCCGACCTCGGCGCCGGCGCGCACGCGCAGGCCGGTCTCCTCGAGCACCTCGCGCTCCACCGCGGCCGCCACCGTCTCCCCGGGCTCCACCCGGCCGCCCGGCACCGACCACAGGCCGCGGCCCGGGTCGTTGCGCCGGCGGACCAGGAGCAGGCGCCCGGCGCGGTCGTGCACCAGCGCGCCGACGCAGGGCACCACGGGGCGCGGCGGAGGGAGCGGCGCGGCGGTCACGCCGGGAGGGTACGCACGGCCGCGGCCGGCTCTGCTGCGCTTGACGATCGCGGCGACTGCGGCGACGGTGTCCCGGATGAGCGCGTCGCCGGTCTGCCCTCGTTGCGGAGAACCACTGGTCGTCCGCCACGGGTCCGAGGCGCAGGCCTGGTGCCACCTGCACGGCGCCGTCACCCCGCTGCACCACACCGCCCTCGTCGCGCACGACGCCATCGCCGCGGTGACCGCCGACGCGCGCGTCCCCGCCTGGGTGCCGGACCCGGTGCCGCCGGGGTGGGCGGTGACCGGGCTGGCCTGGGGCGGCGAGCCGGGGGCCCGGGCCATCGTCGTCGACTGCGCGGGGCCGGCTCCACTGGGCGGCTCGGCCGAGCTCGTCCTGGTGGCGGAGGAGCCCGGCACGGGCGTGGGCTGCGGCTACGCCGGCCTCCCCGGCCTGGACCCGGGTGACGTGATCTCCGGGCCCAGCTCCGTGGACGTGAAGGCGGCGGGGCAGCACGCGCCGCTGTGGGCGGTGCCCACGAGCGACGACCGGGCCGCCTTCGTGGGGGAGGCCTACGGGGTGTGGCTCTGGCTCGTGATGTGGCCCATGGACGCCGCCTGGCTGCTCGTCGAGCAGCTGGAGCTGCTGGACCTGCGCGACCGGATCTACCCCGACCTGCCCCTCGGCCCGCCCGGGGAGCACCTCGTCCCGGGCCGCTGACGGGGCGGGCCGCTCCGGAACGACACCGGCCGCCCGGCAACCGGCGCGTCGGGAGGGGGAGCCCCTGGGGCCTGTGTTACTCATGGGACGAACGCGTCCGCCGCATCCGGCGGACTCCCCGTGCCGCTCCGTCGCCGGAGCTGCGCCCTGCACTCACACCACGGAGGTGGCGGTGAACCTGAAGAAGGTCCTCACCTGGGTGGTCGTCGCCTTCGTCGTCTTCTACGTCATCCAGGCCCCGGAGTCCTCCGCGGAGCTGGTCCGCAACGCGGGCGAGGCGCTGGGCGACGCGGCCTCCTCCCTGGCCACGTTCGTCGGCTCCCTCGTCTGACGCGGTGGCCGACCCCGGCGGGCTGCCCACCCGCGCCGCGAAGGACGTCGGCAAGTACCTGCTCGACGACGAGGAGGCGGTCGTCGCGACCCGCCGGCACTGGGCGGTGCTCGTCGTCCCGACCGCCAAGTTCCTGCCGGTGTTCCTCGCCGGTGGCTGGCTGCTGGTGCTCGATCCCGACAACCGGGTCACCAGCACCGCCGGGATGCTGGTCGTCCTCGGCGCCCTCGTGCTGTACGCGGTGCGCATCGGCGAGTGGTGGATGCGGCACTTCATCGTCAGCCGCCGCCGGGTGCTGCTGACCTCCGGCCTGGTCGTCCGCACCGTCACGCTGCTCCCGCTGCGCCGGATCACCGACCTGACGTGGAAGGAGACGCTGTTCGGCCAGCTGCTCGGCTACGGCACCTTCCGCTTCGAGTCGGCCGGCCAGCAGCAGGCCCTGTCGGAGATCACCTTCCTGCCGCACGCCGGCGACCTGTACCGCCAGGTCAGCGGCCTGCTGTTCAGCAGCGACTGGGGCGCCGCGTCCGGTGGCGACGACGAGGGGAACCCCGAGTCGTCCTCGGGCGGGCCGGTCGCGACCGGTGGGCGCCGCGACACCGAGCCGATCCCCGGGCTGCCCCCGCGCACCCCGTGAGCCCGGGTCGCCGGGTGGCCGGCGGCCCGGTGCGGCAGGCTGACCGGTGATGCGGATCGACCTGCACACCCACTCCTCGGTGTCCGACGGCACCGACACCCCGGCCCAGCTGCTGACGGCGGCGCGCGCGGCCGGGCTCGACGTCGTCGCGCTCACCGACCACGACACGACGGCGGGCTGGGCGCAGGCGGCCGACGCGCGGCCCGCCGGCCTCACCGTGGTGCCCGGCATGGAGCTGTCCTGCCGGTGGTTCCCCGCCGACGCGCCGCCGATCAGCGTGCACCTGCTGGCCTACCTGTTCGACCCCCTGCACCCGGCCTTCGCCGCGGAGCGGGCCCGGCTGCGCGACGAGCGCCTCGGCCGCGCGGAGCGCATCGTCGCCGCCCTGGCCGCCGACGGGTACCCGGTGCTGTGGGAGGAGCTGGTCGCCCGCGCGGCCGGTGGGGTGGTGGGCCGCCCGCACGTGGCCGGGGCGCTGGTCCGAGCCGGCGTCGTCGGGTCGGTGGAGGAGGCGTTCGCCACCCTGCTGCACCACCGGAGCCCCTACTACGTCGCCAAGGCCGACACCGACGTCCGGGAGGGGATCGCCCTCGTGCGGGCCGCCGGAGGCGTGCCGGTGTTCGCCCACGGCCTGGCCACCGCCCGCGGCCGGACCGTGGGGGACGAGGCGCTCGCCGCGATGGCCACCGCGGGCATGCTCGGGCTGGAGGTCGACCACCCCGACCACACCGACGCGCAGCGGGCGCACCTGCGGGCGCTGGCGGCCGACCTCGGCCTGCTGGTCACCGGCTCCAGCGACTACCACGGCACGAACAAGCGGACGCCGATCGGCGCCTGCACCACCGACCCGGAGCAGTTCGAGCGGCTGCTCGCCGCCGGCACCGGGACGCCGGCGCTGCGGGGCTGAGCCGGCACCCCTCGGGGCGGCGCGGGGTCAGGCGGCCGACGCGTCGGCGACCCGCGCGAACCCGGCGCGCACGATCGGCGACCGGTACGCCCGCTCCGGCAGGGCCAGCAGCCCGGCCCGGAACGCCCGCAGACCGGCGGTCGCCGCGGCGTCGGTGAGCGCCAGCCCGGGCAGGGAGTACATCCGCCGGGCCCAGGCCGGCAGGGAGGCGAAGCAGAGACCCGCCAGCGAGCCCCACAGCGGGCGGGCGGGCGTCACCACCTGCAACCACCCGGGCATGGGCGGGAGGAACAGGTCGCGCACCCCCTTGATGGCCGCGGGCGTGACGGCGAGCGTCGGGCGGATCCGCTCCAGATAGGCGTCCAGCTCGGCCACCGACCTCGGCACCGACTCCAGCGGCACCCCCACGAGGTGGGCGAAGGCCAGCTGCTCGTCGACGTACCGGTCGGCGTCCTCGTCCGACAGCGCCAGGCCGGCGCGGCGCGCCGTCGACAGGATCGACTCGACCGCGCAGACGTGCACCCAGAGCAGCAGGTCCGGATCGTCGACCCGGTAGGCCCGCCCGGTCGTCTCCTCGACCCCCGACAGCTTCCGGTGGTAGCCGCGCACCCGGGCGGCCATGCGGCGGGCCTCGGTCCGGGTGCCGAAGACGACGGTCTCCATGTACTGGCCGGTGCGGGTCATCCGCATCCACCAGTCGTTCTTGAAGCCTTCGGAGTTGCGCGCCACGCCGTCCATGGCCACCGGGTGGAGGGCCTGGACCATGAGCGACCGCATCGCACCGAGGTGGTAGGCGGGATCGCCGTGGATCCGCCAGGTCACGCTGCCGGGGCCGAAGAAGCCGAGCCGGTCCTCCTCGGCGGTCCAGTCGTCGGGCGAGGGCAGCGGGGCCAGCCGGCTCATGACCGCACCGACGTCCAGAAGTCGCAGAGCACCTCGAGGGTCCGCGGTGGGTTCTCGACGGCGGGGGAGTGGATCGAGCTGTTGATGACCTCGTGCCGGGCGCCCAGGCGCTCGGCCATGTCGGCCTGCACGTGCGGCAGCCACGCGTCGTCGGCCTCCCCGTGCGCCACCAGCACCGGGACGCCGGTCGCCTTCAGCTCGGCCACCCGGTCCGGTTCGGCGAGCATCGCGTCGGCCATGCCGCGCAGCCCCGCCGGGGAGTTGCGGAGGAAGCGCCGGCCGTAGAACTCCCGGGTCGGGGCGGGCACGGCCTGGGCCGTGGGGTCGGTCATCGCCACCTGCTCGAGGGTCTGGTGCACCAGGGGCACCCCGCCGGCATCGAGCAGCGGGCCGAGGTGGTCCAGCAGGTCCGCGCGGCGGCCGGTCAGCCGGGACGGCCCGGAGCCCAGCAGGGTGAAGGTCGCGAACAGCTCCGGGTCGATGAGCACCGCCGCGCGGGTGACCAGCCCGCCGAAGCTGTGGCCGACCAGGTGCAGCGGCGTCCCGGACTCCTCGCGGAGCGCCCGGGCGACCGCGATGACGTCGCCGGCGAGGATCTCGACCGAGTACTCCGCCGGGTCGTCGGGGCCGGGGGACTCGTACTGCCCGCGCTGGTCCAGCGCCACGACCCGGTAACCGGCCTCGCACAGCGGCCGCAGCAGGGGCGCGAAGTCCTCCTTGCTGCCGGTGTAGCCGGCCACCATGAGCACCGTGCCGCTGCCGGCGTCGCCCCCGGTGTCGAGGGTGGACAGCGGTCCGGCGCCACCGGCGAAGGTGCGCGACCGGGCGTCGTGGTGGGCCAGCTGGCGCAGGTCGTCGGGAGCGATGGCGAGCGTCACGGACACGGCATCGGAGCCGCCGGGCAGGACCATGGTCCCCAGTGAACCTCGATCGTCGCGGACGTGCCGCGCCGGGGCGTCCCTCACCGGTAGCCGGTCACCCGATCGGCCAGGCGGAGCACCACCGCGGGGCCGAGGGCGGTCGCCGTCCCGCCCTCGGGGAGTCCCGGGACCGACCAGGTCGCGAGCTCGTCCCCGGAGCCGGCGTCCCGCTGCACGAACCCGGCGTCCGTCGGCACGGTGAGGGCCGGAGGGCCGTTCCCGTCCACCGGCTCGCCGGGCAGCCCGGTCGCCGGTGCGGTCCACCGCCGCTGCCCGGTGGCGGGGTCCAGCGCGGTCAGCGTGCCGTCGGCGGTGACGAGGACGGTGCCGCCGACGGCCGTCTGCTGCGCCGGCCGGCCGGCGTCGGCGGGCAGCGTCGTCAGCAGGGTGCCGTCCGCGGCGGTGACCAGCTGCACCTCGTCGCCGGCCTGCACCCCGACGAGGAGGTCGGCGTCCAGCAGCCGCACCTCGGCGCCGTCGGGCACCGGCAGCTCCCGGGTCCAGAGCTCGCCGCCGTCGGGGCTGTCCAGCAGCCGCAGCTGCGGATCGGGCGAGCCCGCGCACTGCTGCAGCAGCGCGACACCGGTGTCCCCGGGGGCGGAGGCCAGGAGCTCGCACCCCGACGGCGGGGCGTGCCGCCAGCGGGTGTTGTTGCCGACCGGGTCGAGCGCCACCAGCCCCGTGGGGCTGTGCGCGAGCACGGTGCCGCCGGTGGAGGAGAGCGTCGCATCGGGGCGGAAGTTCACGTTCCGCGTCCAGGAACGGACCCCGGTGCCGGCGTCGAGCCCGATCGCCTCGTCGCAGCGGTCCTCGGTGCGGAACACCGCGACCGCCACCCCGTCGCTGACGGTGAGCCCGCACAACCGGGCGTTGGCGCGCGTGTAGTGCCACGCCTCCTCGCCGGTCAGGGGGTCCAGCGCGCGCACCCCGTTCGCCGACCCGACCAGCACCCGGCTCGCCGCGACGACGTCGCCGGGAACCGGGTCGCCGGGCGCGGACCAGGCTGCGGAGACCGTTCCGGCCGGCGTCCCCGTGGGGACGCCGGTCGGAGGTGGTGCGGTGGTGCTGTCGGTGGCGGCCGCGTCGGAGCCACGCCAGAGCAGGGCGGCGACGACGGCCAGCGCGAGGGTGGCCGCCGTCCAGACCCAGACCCGCAGGGGCGGGCGCGACGCGACGGCCACCGGGGCTAGTCGGTGGCCGCGGCGCCGGCGTCCGAGGCGGGGGCACCGCCGCCGGAGTCCGAGCCGCCGCGACCGGCACCGCCGCGACGGCGACGACGGCGCGGCCTGCTGCCGCCGCCCTCGGGTGCCCCCTCGGCACCGGCCGGCGCCTCGGCGGACCCCGGCGAGGCCAGGCTGCCCTCGGCGGCCTGGCCGGAGCCGGCACCGCTCCGGGTGCGACGGCGGGGACGGCTCTTGCCGCCACCGGCTGCCTTCTCCTCGGTGGCGCCGCGGCCCTCGGCGGGGCCGCGGGAGTCGCGCCCGCCCGAGTCACCCCGGCCGGCCGGGCGGTTCCGCTTGCCGGTCTCGCCGAGGTCCTCGAGGGTCTCGGCCTCCAGCCCCTCGCGGGTGCGCTGGGAGCGGGGCAGCCGGCCCTTGGCGCCCTCGGGCACGTCCAGGTCGCTGTAGACCCACGGCGAGGTGGAGTAGGTCTCCGGCGGGTCGTCGAAGCCCAGGCCGAGCGCCTTGTTGATCAGCTGCCACCGGGGGATGTCGTCCCAGTCCACCAGGGTGACGGCGACGCCGGTGCTGCCGGCGCGGCCGGTGCGGCCGATCCGGTGCACGTAGGTCTTCTCGTCCTCGGGGCACTGGTAGTTCACGACGTGGCTGACGCCGGTCACGTCGATGCCGCGGGCGGCGACGTCGGTGGCGACGAGGACGTCGACCTTGCCGCTGCGGAAGGCGCGCAGCGCCTGCTCGCGCGCGCCCTGGCCGAGGTCGCCGTGCACGGCGGCGGCGGCGAAGCCGCGGTCGACCAGCTCGTCGGCGACCTTCTGCGCGGTGCGCTTGGTGCGGCAGAAGACCATGACCAGGCCGCGGTCGCGGGACTGCAGCACCCGGGACAGCAGCTCGGGCTTGTCCAGGTTGTGCGCCCGGTAGATGAACTGGGTGGTCTGCGGAACCGTCGAGCCCTCGTCGTTGCCGTGCGCCCGGATGTGCGTCGGCTGGGTCATGAACGACCGCGACAGGGTGACGATCGGGCCCGGCATCGTCGCCGAGAAGAGCATCGTCTGCCGCTTCTCCGGGACCATCGCGAGGATCCGCTCGATGTCGGGCAGGAAGCCCAGGTCGAGCATCTCGTCGGCCTCGTCCAGGACCAGGGCCTTGACCTTGCCCAGGATGAGGTCGCCGCGCTGCGCCAGGTCCAGCAGCCGGCCCGGGGTGCCGACGACGACCTCGACGCCGGCCTGCAGGGCGGCGATCTGCGGCTCGAAGGCGCGGCCGCCGTAGATGGCCTCCACGCGGATGCCGCGCTTCGTGCCGGCGGCGGCGAGGTCGCGGGCCACCTGCACGCAGAGCTCACGGGTGGGGACGACGACCAGCGCCTGCGGGACGCCGTCGCCACCTTCGGCCGGCGGCGTGACCCGCTGCAGCATCGGGACGCCGAAGCCCAGGGTCTTGCCGGTGCCGGTGCGCGCCTGGCCGATGAGGTCGTTGCCGGCCAGCGCGAGGGGGAGCGTGAGCTCCTGGATGGCGAAGGTGCGGTGGATGCCCACCTCGGCCAGCGCCGCGACGATGTCCGGGTGGACGTCGAAGTCGCTGAACAGCGGGCTGTCCGGCGCCACGGGCGCGCCGCCGAGCTCCTCGACGGACTGCTCGAGCTCCTCGGGGGCGGGCGCGCCGGTCTCCGCGCGGTCCAGCTCGGCGGCGGGGGCCGCGGCCGGGTCGACGGGGTTCGCGTCGGCGGGGTTCGGGTCGGTGGTGTTCGTGTCGGTGGAGGTCAGTGCTCTCGCCTCTGGTCGGCTGGGGGACCGGCGCCGGCGGCGGCGGTGCCGCCTCGCGCCTGTCCGCGGTCGGATGTCGCGGGATGAGTTCCAGCGCCGACGCGGCCAGCGGACCGGACGTCGAACTCGCCCGGGGGACGGCCACGGGGGCGTCGTCCAGCGATCGTCAGCGCACAGATACACGAGCGTGCCCGGAGGCTCGCCGGGTCCCATGCTAGCGCGGGTACCGGTTAGCCTCTCCGCGCCGCGCTCCCCGCTGTCGGCTGGATCACTCGTCAGGGGCACGCGCGCCCCGCTCCCGAGCGTCAGGAGATGCCGTGCCCCCGGTCGAGACCCCGGCCGTCGCCGACCTGCTCGGCGTGCTCGCGTACGCCGAGCTGACCGCCTTCGACCGGCTGGCCGAGGACGCCCGGATGGCGCCGACGCTGGCCGGTCACGCGGCCCTGGCCCGCATGGCCGCGGCCGAGATCGGCCACCACGCGCAGCTCGTCGCCCGGCTCACCGAGCTGGGCGTCGACCCGGCCGCCGCCATGGCGCCGTTCGTCTCGGCGCTGGACACCTTCCACGAGAGCACCCGGCCCAGCACCTGGCTGGAGGGGCTCGTCAAGGCCTACGTCGGCGACGGGCTGGCCACCGACTTCTACCGCGAGATCGCCGGCTTCCTCCCGGAGCCCGACCGCGGCCTCGTGCTCGGCGTGCTCGCCGACACCGGCTACGCCGACTTCGCCGTCCGGGAGGTCAGGGGGGCGATCGCGGCGGACCGGAAGGTCGCCGGACGGCTGGCGCTGTGGGGCCGCCGGCTGGTCGGGGAGGCGATGACCCGCTCCCAGGCGGTCATCGCCGAGCACGACCGGCTGGCCGAGCTGATCGTCTCGGGCACCGGCGACCTCTCGGGCATCGGGCGACTGATCGAGCGGATCACCCGGGCGCACACCGAGCGGATGAGGACCCTGGGCCTGAACCCGTGACGCGATGACATGGCGATCCTCCGGATCGCACCGCGGCCACGTGCCGTGCCCCTGCTGCGTGGAGCGCGTCCGTCCTGCCTGCGCGGGACCCTCCGGGCCCCACTCGGCACGACCGTGCGGTGACACTGCGATCCTCCGGATCGCACCGCGGCCAGGTGCCGTACCCCCGGTGCGTCGAGCGCGTCCGTCCTGCCTGCGCGGGACCCTCCGGGCCCCACTCGGCACGACCGAGCAGGTTCGTTCCCCCCGGTGCGCGAGCGCGTTCGTCGTGCCTGCGCGATGACATCGCGATCCTCCGGATCGCACCGCGGCCACGTGCCGTGCCCCTGTTGCGCGGAGCCCTTCCGTCGCGCCTGCGCGGACCCCTCCGGGGCCCACTCGGCACGACCGTGCAGAAAGGGGCGCTCCGCGCATCGCGGAACGCCCCTTTCCTTGGATCCTGGGTTCAGCTGCCGGTGCTGGCTCCGGCGATGAAGCCGACGCGGCGCTGGTCGGCCTGCGCGATCTCCACGTAGGCGATGCGGTCGACGGGGACGAGGACCTGGCGGCCCCGCTCGTCGATGAGGGTGAGCAGGCCGTCCTTGGTCGAGCCCGACATGGCCTTGGCCACCTCGGCCGCGATCTCGTCAGGTGTCTTGGGGCTGTCGATGACCAGCTCCCGTGGCGAGTGCTGGACGCCGATCTTTACTTCCACGTGGGCGATGCCTCCTCGGTTCGCGCGACTGGACCCAACGCTAGTCCAGGAGCGCCGGCGCGGTCCGGTCGAGCCGGTGCGCCGTCAGCGAACGCGGCCGGGGCGGGCCGGTGCCTCAGGAGGGCAGGGGGTCGCCGTCGACCCGGGGGAAGCCGGAGATGCCCCGCCAGGACAGCGCCGACATGAGGGAGACCGCCTCGTCACGGGAGACCGTGCCCTTGCGAGGCAGCCACCAACGGGCGCTCCGCTCGGCCAGCCCGGTCAGGCCCGAGGCCAGCAGCAGTGCCCGCTCGCGGTCCGCGCCGGTGTCGGCGGCGATGACGTCGGCGATCGCCTCGACGCAGAGCCGGGCGCCCCGGTCGACGATCGCCCGGACGTCCTCGTCGTTGCGCAGGTCGGACTCGAAGACCAGCCGGAACGCCTGGCCCTCGGCGTCGATGAAGTCGAAGTAGGCCCCGACGGCGCCGTCCACCCGGGTCCGGTTGTCGTCCGTGCCGCCCATCGCCTCGGCCACCCGGTCGGCCAGCCCGGAGACGTGCTCCTCCAGCAGCGCCAGGTACAGCTCGCGCTTGCCCGGGAAGTGCTGGTAGAGCACCGGCTTGCTCACCCCGGCGCGGACCGCGATGTCGTCCATGGCGGCGGCGTGGAAACCCTGCGCGACGAAGACGTCCTGGGCGGCGCGCAGCAGCTGCAGCCGGCGGGCGCTCCGGGGCAGTCGGGACGTGCGCCGGGTGGCTGCGGCGGGGCGTGAGGGCTGCATGGCACGGAGCACATTACCGGCGAGTTCCCGGCGAGCCGGACCTGCGCCGCCCGGCGTTACCGTCGACGACGATGTCCGACGCCCCGCTGTCCCCGACCCCCCTCCCGCCGCTGGCGGGTCCGCTGCCCCCGTGGCCGGGTGCCGACGTGCCGATCCGCAGCGGGACCGTCTTCGTCCGCCGCACTCCCTGGACCGGGCCGGCCGACGGTCAAGAGGTCGCCGGGGCACCGCGCGAGCGGGCGCTGTACGTGCACGGGCTCGGGGGCGCCTCGACCAACTGGACCGACCTGGCCGCCCTGCTCGCGGTCCGGTTCGACGGCTGGGCGGTGGACCTGCCCGGGTTCGGCCGGTCCGCCCCGCCCGCACGCGGGGGCTACTCCATCCGGAGCCACGTGCGCGCCGTCGTCGACGTCCTGGCGCACGTCGCGGACCAGCCGGGCGAGGGCGCGGGCCGGCCGGTGCACCTCGTCGGCAACTCCCTCGGCGGCCTGGTCAGCCTGCTCGTGGCCGCCCAGCGGCCCGACCTTGTCGCCACGCTGACGCTGGTGTCCCCGGCCATGCCGGTGTACCGGGTGCCCCCGGCGTTCAGCCGGGCGCTGCTGCTGCTCCTGGTGCCCGGCGTGCCGACGCTCGCCGAGCGACGGCTGGCCGCCGTGACCCCGGAGGCCAGCGTCCGGAACATGATCCGAGTCTGCTTCGGCGACCCCGCCGCGGTGCCGCCCGAGCGCATCGAGCAGGCCGTCCGGGAGATGCGCGAGCGCGCCGGGCAGCCCTGGGCCGACCGCGCGCTCGCCCGCAGCATGCGCGGACTGATCACCTCCTACCTGCGGCTCGGCCCGGCGAACGCCTGGCGGGCCGCCCGGAGCCTCCGCATGCCGACGCTGGTCCTGTGGGGCAGCCGGGACCGGCTCGTGGACCCGGCTCTCGCGCCGCGGCTGGCCGCCGCCGTGCCGGACGGCCGGTTGCTGCTCCTCGACGGCGTCGGGCACGTCGCGATGCTGGAGGCGGCAGAGCCGACGGCCCGGGCGGTGCTCGCGCTCGCGGAGGGCCGCACCGGCGACGAGCTCGTGGCGTTCCCGCCGGCTGTCGCCGACACGCCACGCAGCGTGAGACCCTGAGCCACCGGGGCTGGATGACGAGTCAGGAGGGGGACCGGTGAGCGGACGCCCGGCCGATGGCCGCCCGACGGCGCCGCCGCGTCCCCTGGTCGCCCGCGTCGAGCCCCGCCCGCCGGTCCGCCCGCGCCAGATCCGGCCGCCGGAGGGGCGGGTCCGCCGGTTCACCCGGCGCTACGGCTGGCGGGCGTACGCCATTCCCTTGCTGACCCTCGCCACCATCGCCGTACTGGTGGACCTGGTGCTGCACCGGCCCGTCCCGTCGGCGACGGCCGAGCCGGCTCCGGCGTCGGCTCCCGCACCGGTGACCTCCGAACCCGAACCGGCACCGACCGGCACCGTCCCGCCCGCCGAGGGGGACGCCGGCCCGTCCGAGCCGGCCGCGCCGGCGGCGGTCGCCGAGCAGTACGTCGAGCAGGGGGCCGGCACCCTGTCGGTCGTCGACAGCACCTCCGACGTGCTGGGCAGCGGCCCGCTGCAGCGCTTCGCCGTCGAGGTGGAGGACGGCATCGGCGTCGACGGCGCGGCCTTCGCCGACGCGGTGACCGCGACGCTGGGGGATCCGCGGTCGTGGGGCAGCGGCGGCCGGATGTCCTTCCAGCGCGTGGGGGCCGGCGCGGAGTACGACTTCAAGGTCAGCCTGGTCAGCCCGGGCAGCATGGAGACCTACTGCCCCGGTGTGGGCACGGGGGGCTACACCTCCTGCCGGTACGGCGAGCGGGCGGTCATCAACCTCGCCCGCTGGGCCACCGCCGTCCCGCACTACGACGGCGACATCGCGACCTACCGCCAGTACGTGGTGAACCACGAGGTCGGTCACGCGCTGGGCAACGGCCACGTCGGCTGTCCGGGGCCGGGGCAGCCGGCACCGGTCATGGTCCAGCAGACGCTGGGCCTGGACGGCTGCGTCAAGAACGCCTGGCCGTATCCCTGACGGTGCGGCGGCGCCCGACCCCGGGCGTCCCCGGCCGAGGGGGGCGCGGACCGCGCGGGGCGGGAACAGCCCGGGCTGGCACGCTGTTGTCGCACACGATCGCCGGCCTCGCGGGGCCGCCGTCCGCGACGTGAAGGAGCAAGCGTGACCCTGCCACCCCTGGTGGAGCCCGCCGCCGACCTCTCCATCGAGGAGGTCCGCCGGTACAGCCGCCACTTGATCATCCCCGACGTCGGGATGGACGGTCAGAAGCGGCTGAAGAACGCCAAGGTGCTCGCCGTGGGCGCCGGCGGCCTCGGCTCGCCCGTGCTCATGTACCTGGCCGCGGCCGGCGTCGGCACGCTGGGCATCGTCGAGTTCGACACCGTCGACGAGTCGAACCTGCAGCGCCAGATCATCCACGGGCAGTCCGACGTCGGCCGGTCCAAGGCCGAGAGCGCGCGCGACTCCATCAAGGAGATCAACCCGCTCATCGACGTCCGGCTGCACGAGACGCGGCTGGACAGCGAGAACGTGCTGGACATCTTCCGCGAGTACGACCTGATCGTCGACGGCACCGACAACTTCGCCACGCGCTACCTGGTCAACGACGCCTGCGTGCTGCTCGACAAGCCTTACGTGTGGGGCTCGATCTACCGGTTCGACGGCCAGGTGTCGGTCTTCTGGAACGAGCACGGCCCGAACTACCGCGATCTCTACCCGGTGCCCCCGCCGCCCGGCATGGTCCCGAGCTGCGCCGAGGGCGGCGTGCTCGGCGTCCTGTGCGCCACGGCCGGCGCCATCCAGGCCACCGAGGCGGTCAAGCTGATCACCGGCATCGGCGAGACCCTGCTGGGCCGGCTGATGGTCTACGACGCCCTGGAGATGACCTTCCGCACGATCAAGGTGCGCAAGGACCCCGAGGGCGAGCCGATCACCGGGCTCATCGACTACGAGGCGTTCTGCGGCGTGGTCTCCGAGGAGGCCCAGGAGGCGGCCGCGGGCTCGACGATCACCGTCGACGAGCTCAAGGACATGATGGACGCCGGCAAGGACTTCGAGCTGATCGACGTCCGCGAGCCCAACGAGTACGAGATCGTCTCGATCCCGGGCGCGAAGCTGATCCCCAAGGACGAGATCCTCTCCGGCCGCAAGCTCTCGGAGCTGCCGCAGGACAGGCCGATCGTGCTGCACTGCAAGACCGGTGTGCGCTCGGCCGAGGTCCTCGCCGCGGTCAAGAACGCCGGCTTCAAGGACGCCGTGCACGTGCAGGGCGGCGTCACGGCGTGGGCCACCCGCATCGACAAGGCGCTGCCCACGTACTGAGCAGGGACCTCGTCCCTCGAGTGCCTCACCAGGGCCCGGCCCGTCTCTCCTCGGGGAGGCGGGCCGGGCCCTCGGCATGTTCACTTCTCCCATGTCCGACTTCTCGCCCGTGGAGCTGCTCGAGCTCTTCCAGCGGGCCCAGAACCAGTTCACCGACCGGGTCGACGCGGTGGAGCCCGACCGCTGGGAGGACCAGGCCCTCCCCGAGTGGACGGTCGCCGATCTGGTGGCGCACCTGGTCAGCGAACAGCTGTGGGTGCCGCCGCTGATGGCCGGCGAGCCCTACGCCGAGGGCCGCTTCCCGGACGAGACCAGCGACCTGCTCGGCAACGACCCGCTGCTCGGCTGGGAGTCCGCGGCCGACGGCGCGCTCTCGGCGTTCGCCGAGGACGAGGGCCTGGTCCGGACGGTGCACCTGTCCCGGGGGCCCACGCCCAGCGCCGAGTACATCTTCGAGATGACCACCGATCTCACCGTGCACGCCTGGGACCTGGCGCACGCCACCGGCGGTGACACCGAGCTCGACGGCGAGCTGGTGACGGCGGCGCTGGTCTACGCCGAACGGCTGCCGGAGGACGGCGTGCCCGGCGTGTTCGGCCCGCCGCTGGACGTCTCCGCCGCAGCGGATCCGCAGACCCGGCTGCTGGCGCGGTTCGGCCGCAAGGCCACCTGACCGCCGCGGTCCTCGTCCCGCAGGCGGACGTCCGCGCCACGGATGCCCGCCCGGCGGCCGGCGCTTGCCATGATCTGCCGGTGGCCGGCACCCCCTCCGCCAGCGATCCCGCCCTCGACGTCGACGAGGCGGTGTTCGACGTGGTCGAGCAGATCCCGCCGGGCCGGGTGAGCACCTACGGGGCGATCGGCCGGATCGTGGGCGTCGGCCCGCGCCGGGTCGCCCGCGCGCTGGCGCAGGGTGGGGCCGCGGTGCCCTGGCACCGGGTCCTGCGGGCGGACGGCTCGGCGGCCGAGCCCGTGCGGGTGCGGCAGCTGGAGCTGCTGGCCGGCGAGGGCGTGCCCGTGCGCAACGGGAGGGTCGTGCTGGCGGCGGTCGGCTGGCCGGACCGCGCCGGGGAGTAGCACCGCGGGATGACGCCGGCGCCGCCCAGGATCGACCCGTGGGGCGATGTGCGGGGTGACCTCGGCGGCGTGGACTGACAGGGTGCTGACGTCGACCCCGGAGAGATCCGTGCCCCCTGTCGGAGAACCCGCCCGCCGAAGGCCCCGCCGAGCCGTCCGGTGGCTCCGCCGCGGTGGCCGCGTGCTGGCCGTCCTGCTGATCGTGCTGACGGCCGGCGTCGCCGTCCTCTGGGCGGCGACGCCCGGGGTGGACGACGCCCGGCAGCGGGTGGCCGAGCGGGTGGCCGAGCACGGCGGCATCCCGCTGGCGGGCGATGCGCCACCCCGGATCGCCGCCGCCCTGCTGGCCACCGAGGACAGCCACTTCCACGACCACCCCGGCGTCGACTGGCGCGGCGTCCTGCGGGCGCCCCTCGGCCTGCTGACGGGTGAGGACCAGGGCGGGTCGACCCTGCACCAGCAGCTGGCCCGGATCCTGTACGAGGACGGCGCGACCGACCCGGCGGCCAAGGCCCGCGCGGTGGTCCTGGCCGTCAAGGTGGACCGGGAGTGGAGCGACACGGAGATCCTGCGGATGTACCTCGACGCCGCCTACTTCGGGCACGGCTTCTACGGCGTCGGCAGCGCGGCGCAGGGCTACTTCGGGCTGCCCCCGGAGGAGCTGGACTGGGCGCAGGCGACGGTGCTCGTCGGCCTCGTGCAGGCGCCCAGTGCCTACGACCCGTTCCGCTCTCCCGACCTGGCCGCGGCCCGCCAGGAGCACGTCCTCGGCCGCCTGGTCGCGGTCGGCGTCCTCGACCGGGCGGAGGCCGACGACATCGCGGCCCGGCCGTGGGGACTGGTCGGGGGGAGCTGACCGCCGGCCCGCATTGCCGGCACGTGTCCGGCAACCCCGTGCGAACCAGTTCGCCGCGCCACCTTCAGTTCCCGGCCGTCCGTGCCGATCCGAGGGCATGAACACGATGGCGTGCCGGGCGGTCGCCCAGGCCGGGCTGATGGCTGGAACCGCGTCGCTGGACCGCGAGCAGGCGTGGCCGCTGCTCCTCGTCGCCGGCTGGCTGACCACCGCGACCGATCTGATGCTCGAGCAGTCGCTGCTGGACTCGCTGGCCTGATCCCGGGCGGGCGCGCCCACGCGCCCGCGCCGGATCGTCGTACCCCCGTGCTTCCATCGGGGGGTGGCACAGCACGGCGGTGAGAGCGGTCCGGTCTACCGGCTGCTGCCGGGGGAGCCGCCGCGCACCACGGCGCCGCGGCTCGACCCGACGCAGCAGGCGGTCGTCGACCACGCCGGGGGGCCGCTGCTGGTGCTCGCCGGCCCCGGCACCGGGAAGACCACCACGATCGTCGAGGCCGTCGCCCGCCGGATCGACACCGGGATCGATCCCGAGCAGATCCTGGTCCTGACCTTCAGCCGCAAGGCCGCTGCCGAGCTGCGCACCCGAATCACCGCCCGGGTGGCCCGCACCATCCGTGAGCCGCTGGCCCGCACCTTCCACTCCTACGCCTACGGCGTGCTGCGCCGCGCCGCCGTGCTGCGCGGCGACCCGCCGCCGCGCCTGCTCACCGCCGCCGAGCAGGACGCGGTCGTCGCCGAGCTGCTGCGCGGCGACGCCGAGGGCGTGGGCACCGTGCGCTGGCCCGCCGACCTCGCGCCGGCGCTGGGCACCGAGGGGTTCCGGGCGGAGCTGCGCGAGCTGCTGCTGCGCGCGACGGAGCGGGGGGTCGGCCCCGCGCGGCTGGCCGCCTGGGGCCGCGAGACCGGCCGCGAGCACTGGGTGCACGCCGCCGCGTTCCAGCAGCAGTACGAGAACGTCAGCGACTTCTGGGTCGCCTCCCGCGGGGACGCCTCCGGGTACGACCCGGCGGAGCTGGTCCGCCAGGCCATCCTCGAGCTGAGCGAGGACCCGGAGCTGCTCCGCCAGGAGCGCGAGCGGGCCAGCTGGCTGTTCGTCGACGAGTACCAGGACACCGATCCGGCGCAGGTCGAGCTGCTGGCGCTGCTCGCCGGGGGCGGCGGCAACCTGGTCGCGGTCGGCGACCCGGACCAGTCCATCTACGCCTTCCGCGGGGCCGAGCCCCGCGGCATCGTGGAGTTCCCCGACCGGTTCCGGCACACCGACGGCCGCGCGGCCGACCGGGTCTCGCTGGGCGTCTGCCGGCGGTCGGGGGAGGAGCTGCTGCGGATCAGCCGGCGGGTGGCCGAGGGGCTGCCCGGCCCCTGGGAGCACCGCCGGTTGGCGGCGGGGGAGTCGACGCCCCCCGGCGAGGCGGAGGTGCACGTCTTCGGTTCGGCCGCGGTCGAGGCGGTCTACGTCGCCGACGTGCTGCGCCGGGCGCACCTGCTCGACGGCGTGCCGTGGTCGCAGATGGCGGTGGTCGTGCGGACGGCCGGGGTGCTCGGGCCGTTCCGCCGGGCGCTGGCGTCCGCCGGCGTGCCGGTCACCGTCTCCACCGACGACCTGCCGCTGGCCGCGCAGCCCGCGGTGGCCCCGTTGCTGCACGCGCTCACGGCGCTGCTCCCGCGTCCCGACGGCGAGCCGACCGGTCTCGACGAGCCGGGAGCCGAGGCGCTGCTGGCCTCTCCGCTGGGCGGCGCCACCGTCCTGGACCTCCGCCGGCTGCGCCGTGCGGTACGGGTGGCCCAGGCCCAGCGGGGCGTCGACGCCGCCGAGCGGGGAACTCCGCTGGCCGACGCGCTCACCGACGAGGCGCTGCTCGAGGCGCTGCCCGAGCAGCTGGCCCGGCCGGCCGCGCGGGTGGCGGCGGTGATGGCCGCCGGCCGGCTAGCGCTGGCGCAGGACGGCACCGCGGAGGACGTGCTGTGGGCGATGTGGCAGCGCAGCGGGCTGGGCGCCCGCTGGGCGCGGGCCAGCGCCGCCGGCGGTCCGCCGGGAGCCGTCGCCGACCGCGACCTGGACGCCGTCGTCGCGCTGTTCGACGCCGCCGCGGGGTTCGTCGACCGGCTGCCGTCGGCCGACGTCCGGGCGTTCGTCGCCCACCTGTCGGCACAGGAGCTGCCCGGTGACACCGGCGCCGCCCGGGGGGCCGCCGGCGAGACGGTCCGGCTGCTCACCGCGCACGCCGCGAAGGGCCTGGAGTGGGACGTGGTGTGCGTCTCCGGCGTGCAGGAGGGCGTGTGGCCCGACCTCCGCGAGCGGGCGTCGCTGCTCGGCGCGGAGGTGCTGGTCGAGAAGGCCGCAGGGCTCGACGCCGCGGGCACCGACCGCCGCACGCTGGCCCTGGCCGAGGAGCGCCGGCTGTTCTACGTCGCCACCACCCGCGCCCGGCGGCGGCTCGTCGTCACCGCCATCGAGGGGGCGCTGGACAGCGCGGACGCCGGCGCCACCGCCTCCCGGTTCCTCGACCTGGTCGAGCCACCCTCCGCCGACGGCCGTCCGCTCACCGAGCTGCCCCGGGCGCTCACCCTGCCCGCGCTGGTCGCCGAGCTGCGCCGGGCGGTCACCGATCCGCAGACGCCCCCGGCCCGCCGTGCCCCGGCTGCGGCGCTGCTCCGCCGGCTGGCCGACGAGGGCGTGGCCGGCGCCGCGCCCGCCCGCTGGTGGGGCCTCGCCCCGCTGTCGGACGACGCGCCGCTGGTGCCGGAGGAGGAGCCGGTGCGCGTGCGTCCCTCGGCCATCGAGACCTTCCAGCGCTGCCCGCTGCGCTGGGTGCTGGGCGCGGTCGGCGCCGAGGCCTCGCCGGACGCCACCCGCACCGTCGGGACGGCGGTGCACGCGGTCGCCCAGCAGGTCGCCGAGGGGCTGCCGCCGGCCGACGCGCGGGCGGTGCTGGACGGCGAGCTGGACCAGCTCGACCTCGGCCCCGGCTGGGCCGACCAGCGGCAGCGCGTCCAGGCCCAGGACATGCTCGACCGCTTCCTCCGCTGGCACGCCGCCAACGGCCGGGAGCTGCTCAGCGCCGAGGGGAACGTCGACGTCGTGATCGGCCGGGCGCGCATCCGTGGGCAGGTGGACCGGCTCGAGCGGGACGCCGAGGGGCGGCTGGTCGTCGTCGACCTCAAGACCGGGAAGACGGCGGCCAAGAACACCGAGGAGCACGGCCAGCTCGCCGCCTACCAGGTGGCGATCGCCGCCGGCGGGTTCGCCGAGCACGGCACCGTGCCCGGCGGCGCCGCGCTGCTCCAGGTCGGCACCGGCGCCAAGGCCAAGGAGCAGCACCAGGAGCCGCTGCCCGCCGACGTGCCGCTGGACCAGACCTGGGCCGGGCAGCTGGTGGCCGAGGTCGGCGAGGGGATGGGCGCCGGCACGTTCGAGGTGCGCACCGGCAGCCACTGCGCGCGGTGCCCCGCCCGGCGCAGCTGCCCGCTGCAGGAGCGCGGACGGCAGGTGACCGGATGACCCACGACGGGCAGCTGTCCTTCGACGACCTGCTGGCGGAGGCCCCGGCGGCGCCGCAGGAGCCCCGCCGGCTGCTGACGCCGGCAGAGGTGGCCGAGCGCTGCGGGCTCTCCTACGCGCCGTCGGACGAGCAGGCCGGCGTCGTCCGCGCGCCCACCGACCGGCCGCTGGTGGTCGTCGCCGGCGCCGGCTCGGGCAAGACCGAGACCATGGCAGCGCGGGTGTCCTACCTGGTCGCCAACCGGATCGTGGAGCCCGAGGCGATCCTCGGCCTCACCTTCACCCGCAAGGCCGCCAGCGAGCTCAACGAGCGGATCCGGCTCCGCCTGGGGGCGCTGGCCCGGCACCCGTCCACCGAGGACGACCTCCGCGAGCGCCTGGCCATCGCCCAGCCGACGGTCTCGACCTACCACGGGTACGCGGCGTCGCTCGTGGCCGAGCACGGGCTGCGGATCGGGGTGGAGCCCGGCGCCGGCGTCCTCGGGCCGGCCATGTGCTGGGGCCAGGCGACGACGGCGGTGGCCGCCTGGACCGGCGACATGTCCGACGTGCCGCTGTCGCTGCTCACCACGGTCGAGGACGTGCTGGCACTGGCCGCCGAGATGGGGGAGCACGACGTCACCCCGGCGGCGCTGCGCGCCTGGACGGCGCGGCTGGAGGCGCAGATCGCGGGATACGCGGACGCGCCGAAGAAGAAGGGGCCCTACGCCGCGGTGACCGAGCTGCTGGCCCGCCAGCGGGCCCGCGTGGCGCTGCTGCCGCTGGTCGAGGCGTTCGAGGCCCGCAAGCGGGCGATGGGCTCCATCGACTACGCCGACCAGGTGTCCTACGCCGCGCGGATCGCCGTCGCCTCGCCCGAGGTGGGGCGCCGCGAGCGCGCGCGCTGGCAGGTGGTGCTGCTGGACGAGTACCAGGACACCAGCGTCGGGCAGCTCCGGATGCTCGAAGCGCTCTTCGGCGGGGACAGCGGCCATCCGGTGCTGGCCGTCGGCGACCCCCGCCAGTCGATCTACGGCTGGCGCGGCGCGTCCGCGGGCACGATCGAGCGGTTCGCCCGCACCTTTCCCGGGCGCCCCGGCCGGGGCGCGCAGCGGCTGACGCTGGCCACCAGCTGGCGCAACGACGAGGCGGTGCTCGCCGTGGCCAACGCCGTCTCGGCGATGCTGCCGGAGCCGGCCCAGCCACTGCCCGACCTGGCGCCTGCACCGACGGCGGGCCGCGGCGCGGTCACCGTCGGGCTGTACGACACCGTGGCCGACGAGACGGCGGCGCTGGCCGACCGGTTCGCGCGTGCGTGGTACTCGGGTGTGGAAGCCGCTCGTCCCGAGTGGGCCCCGGAGGGGTCCGCGCAGGGGCGACGCAGCGGCTCCACGCAATCAGGGGACGGCACCTGGCCGCGGTGCGGTCCGGAGGACCGCGATGTCATGGCCCCGGAGGGGTCCGCGCAGGGACGACGCAGTGGCTCCGCCGAGCAGGGGGACGGCACCTGGCCGCGGTGCGGTCCGGAGGACCGCGATGCAATGCAGCACCCGTCGATGGCTGTCCTGGTGCGCACCCGGAAGCAGCTGCCGGGCATCGCCGCCGCGCTGCGCGAGCGCGGCCTGCCCGTCGAGGTGGTGGGGCTGGGCGGGCTGCTCGAGGTGCCCGAGGTGTCCGACGTGGTGGCCACGCTGACGGTGCTGGTCGACCCCACCGCCGGGGACGCGATGGGCCGGCTGCTCACCGGTGCCCGGTGGCGGATCGGGCCGCGCGACCTCGCTGCGCTGGAGGCGCGCGCCCGGGCGCTGGTGCGCTCCCGCCGCCCCGCCCGCCCGGACGAGGGCGGGCAGCCGACAGAGGGGCCGGGGGCCGTCGAGCCGCCGCAGGAGCGCGGCAGCATCGTCGAGGCGCTGGACGACCTCGGCGACGCCGCGCAGTACTCGCCCACCGGCTACCGGCGGCTGCGCCGGCTGGGCGGCGAACTGGCCCACCTCCGCACGCGGATCGGCGACTCGCTGCCCGACCTGGTCGACGAGGTGGCCCGCACGCTCGGGCTGGAGACCGAGCTGGCCAGCGCGCCCGGAGTCAGCCCGGCCGGTGCGCGGGCGCACCTGGACGCCCTCCACGGCGTCGCCGCGGAGTTCACCGAGCTGGCCGAGCTGCCCTCGCTGCCGGCGTTCCTGGGCTACCTGCGGGACGCCGAGGAGCGCGAGCGGGGGCTGGAACCCGGCGAGGTCGCGGTCAACCGGGAGGCGGTGCAGCTGCTCACCGGCCACTCGGCCAAGGGGCTGGAGTGGGACGTCGTCGCCGTGCCCGGGATGACCGTCGACCAGTTCCCCGCGCGCAGCAACGCCAGCGACTCCTGGATCAAGGACCCGGGCGCCGTCCCGGTCGACCTCCGTCTCACCGACCGCGCCGAGCTGCCGCAGCTGCGGCTGCCGGTGCCCGGCTCGGGTGACCAGGCAGCGGTGCGCGACGCCCTGGAGGACTACGTCCAGGAGTGGAAGGACTTCGGCCGCGACGAGGAGATCCGGCTCGGCTACGTCGCCGTCACCCGCGCCAAGCGGCTGCTGCTGTGCTCGGGCAGCTGGTGGCGCGACGGGGTCCGGCCGTGCGGGCCGTCGTCCCTGCTGCACACCGCGAAGGAGGCGTGCGAGGCCGGTGCCGGCACCGTCGTGCAGTGGGCAGCCGCACCGGAGGACGGCGCCACCAACCCGGCGCTGGAGGAGTGGCCGGTCGGGGTGTGGCCGGCCGACCCGCTGTCGGAGCCGCGCCGTCGGGCGCTGACCGCCGCCGCCCAGCTGGTCGAGGGCGCTGCCCCGCACCCGCTGGACCCCGACCTGGTGCTCGGCGAGCCGGACGAGCTGGTGGCCTCGTGGGTGCGCGACGCCGACCTGCTGCTCCGCGAGCGCGCCGCCGCGGCCCGCCCGACCGTCGAGGTGCCGCTGCCCTCGCACCTGTCGGTGTCGGCGCTGGTCACGCTGCGCCGGGATCCGGGCGAGCTGGCCCGGAGGCTGCGCCGGCCGATGCCCGCCGCGCCCGCTCCGCAGGCGCGCCGGGGCACCGCCTTCCACGCCTGGCTGGAGGAGCGGTTCGGCGCGGCGCGGCTGGTCGACCTCGACGAGCTGCCCGGCTCCGGTGACGAGCTGGCCGCGCCCGACGACCAGCTCGACGAGCTGCGGGAGGCGTTCCTGGCCAGCGAGTGGGCCGACCGGCAGCCCACCGAGGTGGAGGTGCCGTTCGAGACACCGCTGGGTCCGCTGACCCTCCGGGGGCGCATCGACGCGGTGTTCCAGCGCGAGGACGGCGGCTACGAGGTCATCGACTGGAAGACCGGCCCGCCGCCGTCCGGAGCGGAGCTGGCCGCGGTCGGCGTGCAGCTGGCCGCCTACCGGCTGGGCTGGTCCCGGCTGACCGGGGTGCCGGTGGAGCAGGTCAGCGCCGGCTTCCACCACGTGGCCGCCGAGGAGACGATCCGCCCCGTCGACCTGCTCGACGAGGCCGGCCTGCTGGCCCTGGTGACCGGGACCGGCTGACCGGCCCCCGCGCGCCTCAGTCCTGCGGCGGCGCCGACGGAGCCGGCACCGCGGCGGCCGCCCGCCGGTGTCGCGCCCGGCGGACCGGCACCAGCACCGCCCCGGCCACCAGCGCGGCGACCGCCAGCCACGGCAGCAGCACACCGAGGACGACGACGCCCCCGCCGAGGGCCGACACCAGGGCGCGCCAGCCGGTGCCCAGCCCGTCGAGGAAGCCGTCCGGTCCGCCGGCCGGTGCCAGGCCGAACGGCTCCAGGTGCACGTGCAGCGTCGTCAGCTCCACCTGGTCGGCCAGCAGCGCGCGTCGGGACCGCAGCGCCTCCAGCTCCTGCTGGCGCTCGGCCAGGGCCTCCTCGGCGGCCAGCAGGGCCTCGGTGGTCGCCGCGCCGTCCATCAGGGCCAGCAGCCGCGCCACCGAGGTCTCCAGCGCCGCGATCCGCGCGTCCAGGTCCACCGCGGTCGACGTCACGTCGGTGCGGGACACCGACACGTCCTCGACGTCGCCGAGGTCCTCCAGGTCCGCCAGGACGCCGGTCAGCTCCGACGCGGGCACCCGCACCTCCAGGTCGGCGACCGAACCCTCGCCCCCTTCCCCGGACGCCGCGTGCACGGTGCGCTGCTCCACCCGCCCGCCGACCGACTCCACCAGTTCGCTGACCTGCTGGGCGGCCTCGGCCGGGTCGTCGACGGCGAGCGCGGTGGTGGCGGTGGTGACCACCTGCCGGTCGGAGTCGGCGTCGGCCGGGGTGGCCGGTGCGGTCCCGGGATCGCCCGGAACGGCGAACTCCGGAACGGTCGCACCGCCGCCGACGACATCGGCCGCGCTGTCGGACTCCCCGCCGGAGGAACCGGTGCAGCCGGCGAGCAGGGCCCCGGCGAGCAGGGCTGCGGCGAGCAGGAGCCTCGCGGGTGTGCGTCGTCCGACCATGCCGTGTGCTCCTTCTGGGAGAGGGCCTTCCTGGGCATGACGGCACGAGGCACCGGATGCGTTCCCGCGGGAACGTGCCGGGACGGGGCCGGACGGCTGTCGACACGTCGGCTCGTCGACTCCTCGACTTGTCGGCGGCTCGCGGGACGGGCCGGGCCGGACTCCCGTGCAGATGGCAGAGGATGGCGCGATGGACATCCTGAGCAGCCGCATCCTGCTCCGGCCATCGGATGCGCGACGGTCCCAGGCGTTCTACCGGGACGTCCTCGGGCTGGCGGTCTACCGCGAGTTCGGTCCCGAGGAGCACCCCGGCGTGGTGTTCTTCCTGGGCAACGGGCTGCTGGAGGTCTCCGGTCGGTCGACAGGGAGCCCGACGGGCCTGGCGCTCTGGCTCCAGGTGCGGGACGTCGCCGCGGAGCACCATCGGCTGGCGGCCGCGCACGTGACGATCGGGCAGCCGCCCCGGCTGGAGCCGTGGGGGCTGGTCGAGATGTGGATCGAGGACCCCGACGGCGTCCGCATCGCGGTGGTCGAGGTCCCCGACGACCACCCCCTGCGCCGCGACCAGCGTTGAGCCGGCGCGGCGGAGGCGGCGGGCACGCGCCGGGGCAGGGTGCTCGCCCCCAGCGTTCCGGGGTCAGCTCGTCGCGACGCGGTCCAGGATCGCGGCGGCCAGCTGCTCCGGCGCCTGCTCCGGGATCCAGTGCGTGATGCCGGGCAGCTCCACGAACCGGTAGTCGCCGGTGACGAACTCCGCGCACGCCTCCGCGGCGGTGCGGCCGATGGCGACGTCGGCGTCGCTCCACACGTAGGTGGTGGGCACGTCGACCTTGTCCACGCGGGTGTCGGAGCTCATCGCCCGGTACCAGTTCAGCGCTGCGGTGAGGGCGCCCGGGGCGGAGAGCACCGCCACGTACTGGTCCACCGCCTCCGGGGAGACGCCGGTCCCGCCGTCGGCGCCCAGCAGCATCCGGCGCAGCCGCCGCGCGTCGTCGGCGAGCAGCACCTCCTCGGCCTTGCCCGGCTGCCAGAACAGCCGGATGTAGGCCGAGCGCTCCTTCTGCTCCGGGTCGATGCGGAAGGCCGCGGTGTAGGCGGCCGGGTGCGGCACGGAGACGGCGGTCAGCGTCCGCACCCGGTCGCTGTGCCAGGCGGCCAGCGTCCAGGCGACGTTGGCGCCCCAGTCGTGCCCGACCACGTCGGCGACCGGGATCTCCAGCGCCGTCATGAGGTCGGCGGTCACCTGCGCCAGGTTCTGCATCGCGTAGGCCTCGACCTCGGCCGGCCGCGCGCCGGGGGAGTAGCCGAGCTGGTCGGGGGCGTACGTGCGCAGCCCGGCCTGGGTCAGCAGCGGCGTCACCGCGGCCCAGGACGCCGACGTCTGGGGGAAACCGTGCAGGAGCAGCACCGGCCGGCCGTCCTCGGGTCCGTCGACGCGCACGTCGAAGGTCAGGTCGCCGACATCGGTGCGCAGCAGCTCTCCAGGCATGCCCCGGACGCTAACGGTCCCGGGGGAGCGCCGCCCCGCCCGGGAACGTCGGGCACCCGCCGCCGCGTTGAACCCTTCATGTCGCTGACCAGACGGCAGTTCCTCGCCGCGGCCGCCGGCGTCGGGGGCGCAGCCCTCACCGGCGGGGTGCTCGCCGACCAGGTGTGGCCGCTGCTGAGCCGCGAGGACCTCGTCCCCGGCCGGACCCCGGAGCTGGTCCTGCCCGCACGCGCCTGGGAGACCACACCCGACCGGCTCACCTTCGCGGCCGTCGGCGACACCGGCACCGGTGGGCGGCAGGCGGTCGCGGTCGCGGCCCGGATGGCCCAGGGGTACGAGCAGAACCCCTACGGGCTGATCACCCACCTCGGCGACATCTGCTACTACGGCAAGATCGATGACCGCTTCGAGGACGTCTTCCTCCGCCCCTACGGTCCGCTGGTCCAGGCGGGGGTCGACGTGGAGCTGGCCATCGGAAACCACGACGGCGAGGTCTACTTCAGCGACGCCCGGCTCGAGGAGATCGAGACCGAGCTGCGGCTGCTCGGCACGCCGGCGCGGTACTACCGGAGCACGCACGGGCCGGTCGACTTCTTCTACCTGGACTCCAGCACGCCCGGCCTGTTCGGGCCGGACGCCTCCGCGCAGCTGGACTGGCTGGACGACGCCCTGGCCACCTCGACGAGCCAGTGGAAGATCGTCTGCCTGCACCACCCGCCCTACTCCTCGGGTCGGCACGGGGCGACGCCGGGCGCCGAGGACCTGCTGATCCCGGTGCTCGAGCGGCACGCCGTCGACCTGGTGCTCGCCGGGCACGACCACAATTACGAGCGCACCATCCCGCTCGACGGGATCACCTACGTCGTGAGCGGCGGCGGTGCCAAGCTCACCCCCGTGCGGCCCAGCCGGATCACCGCGGCCGCGGCGTCCGTGCTGCAGTACCTGCACGTCGAGGTCGACGGCGACCGGCTGACCGGCCGCTGCATCCGGCCCGACGGCGGGCTGGTCGACCGGTTCACCCTGCGGGCGCGCGAGGGCCGATGAGCACGCGGGTACGCGCGCGGCGGACCGTGCGGGAGGGCGCGGCGGCGGCCTACGGGCTGGCCGCGCTCGGCGTCGTCGTCGCCCCGGCACTGATCCTCGACTCGACGGCGACCGGCGGCGGCGTGGCCCCGTCGTGGCAGGCCTGGGACCTGGTCGCGGTCAGCGCGGTGCTGGGGCTGGGCTACGGGGTCGTCTGCTACCGGCGGCTGCGCCGGCAGTCGACGATGACGCGGTCGCGGCCGAACGTGTGGATCGCCGCCGTGCACGCCCTGGTGGCGCTGGCCCTGCTCTCCTCGGTGCTGCTCGCCGTCGTCCTGCACCAGCTGGGGAACATGCAGGCGCCGCTGGCCGGTCAGGAGTGGTCGCTGCTCGCGCTGTGGGGCGGCGTGCAGCTGCTGGCGATCGCGGCCGCGGAGGCCGTCGAGCGCGGGGTGTTCCGCTGGCTGACCAGCCCGGAGCGGCGGGCGGCGGCCGGACACGGCGGACGGCCCGTCCCGGCCCGGCACTACCGTCGGGGACCGTGACCAGCGCCGAACGCGACTTCGTCCTCGACCACCTCGACGACCTGCACGCCGACCTGGACGCCTGGCTGCGCATCCCGTCGATCTCCGCCGATCCGGCGCACTCCCGCGACGTCGCCGCCAGCGCCACCTGGCTGGCCGACGCGCTGCGCCGCGTCGGCTTCCCGACCGTCGAGATCTGGCCGACCGACGGCGCGCCCGCCGTCTTCGCCGAGTGGCCCTCGGCCGACGCCGGCGCGCCGGTCGCCCTCGTCTACGGCCACCACGACGTGCAGCCGGTCGACCCGCTGGAGCTGTGGGAGCACCCGCCGTTCGAGCCGACCCGGGTCGAGGGCCCCGACGGCCCCGAGCTGCACGCCCGCGGCGCGATCGACGACAAGGGGAACGTCGCGTTCCACCTGATCGGCATCCGCGCGCACCTCGCCGCCACCGGCCGGGACACCCCGGCCGTCACGGTGAAGCTGCTCATCGAGGGCGAGGAGGAGTCGGGGTCGCCGCACTTCCGCCGGCTGCTGGAGGAGCGGCGGGACCGGCTGGTGTGCGACGTCGTCGTGGTCAGCGACACCGGCATGGCCGCCCCCGACGTGCCCAGCGCCGTGACGGCGATGCGTGGCCTGGCCGACGCCGAGATCACCCTGCGCGGCCCGGCGGTCGACCTGCACTCCGGCTCGTTCGGCGGCGCGGTGCCCAACCCGCTGCACGCGCTGGCCGAGCTCGTCGCGGCGCTGCACGACGACCAGGGCCGGGTCACCATCCCCGGCTTCTACGACCGGGTGCGGCCGCTGACCGACCGCGAGCGCGAGCTGATGAGCCGCGTGCCGTTCGACGAGCAGGCGTGGCTGGCCGGCCCGGCCGCGTCGCGCGCCACCTACGGCGAGGCGGGCTTCAGCACGCTGGAGCGCACCGGCGCCCGGCCGACCGCCGAGGTCAACGGCATGTGGGGCGGCTACACCGGCCCCGGGCACAAGACGATCATCCCGGCCGACGCGCACGCCAAGCTCACCTTCCGGCTGGTCTCCGACCAGCGGCCGGAGGACGTCGGCCCGCTGCTGGAGGCGTGGGTGCGGGCGAACCTCCCCGCCGGCATCGAGGCCGAGGTGCACACCCCGCCCGGCGGGGTCGCCCCATGCGCCAGCGACCTGGACTCCCCGGCGATGGACGCGCTGCTGTCGGCCATCGGCCAGGCGTTCGACACCGCGCCGGAGGACGTCCTCTTCACCCGCGAGGGCGGCAGCGGCCCGGAGGCAGACCTCGTCGAGGTGCTGGGGGCGCCGCTGCTGTTCCTCGGCGCCGGGCTGCCCACCGACCGCATCCACTCGCCGAACGAGCGGGTGCTCCTGTCGATGCTGCACCGCGGCGCCGAGGCGGCGGCGCACCTGTGGCGGGAGCTGGCGGCCGCGCGGCTGCGGTAGGGCTAGGGCCGGGTGCCGACGACGACGGTCGCGCCCAGCTCGTCGGCGACCACGAGCCGCGCGGTAAGGCCGGCCGCGGCCACGACGTCGAGCGCCGCGGCCGCCTGCTCCCCGCCGCACTCGAAGAGCAGCGCACCGCCGGGTGCCAGCCACGCCGGCGCGCCGGCGGCCACCCGTCGCGCGACGTCCAGGCCGTCGCTCCCGCCGTCGAGGGCCGACCGCGGCTCGTGGTCGCGCGCCTCCGGCGGCAGGAGCGCGATCGCCGCCGTCGGCACGTACGGCACGTTGGCGGCGAGCACCCGCACCCGGCCGGCCAGCCCGGCGGGCAGGGCGGCGAAGAGGTCCCCCTCGTGCACCGGGACCCCCGGGAGGTTGCCGCGCGCGCAGCGGACCGCGGCCGGGTCCACGTCGGCGGCGTGCAGGTCGATCCCCGGCACGGCCGCGGCCACCGCCGCTCCCACGGCTCCGCTGCCGCAGCACAGGTCGACCACGACCGCCCCGGGGACGGCGAGCGCCGCCGCCTCGCGGACCACCAGCCCGGTCCGCCGGCGGGGCACGAAGACCCCGGGCGCGACGGCGATCCGGAGCCCGCAGAACTCCACCCACCCCAGGACCTGCTCCAGCGGCTCCCCGGCCACCCGCCGGTCGACCAGCCGGGTGAGCTCGGCCGGGCCGCCCGCGGCGGCGACCAGCAGCCGGGCCTCGTCCTCGGCGAACACGCACCCGGCGGCGCGCAGCCGGCCCACGACGGCGGACCCGTCGGCGGCGGGAAGGTCCAGGTGGTGCCTCCGGGTGGGGTGTGTGCGGCGGTCCGGCCGCCGGTCTCGGCTCTAGTCTGCTGCCGTGACCGGGGGAGCGAAGGACGCGGGGCCGGGCTGGTACCCGGATCCGAGTGGCGCCCCCGGCATGGTCCGGTGGTGGGACGGGTCCGGCTGGTCCGACGTGCTCCTGCCCGCCGGCCCGGGCGTCGCCGTCAGGAGCACGCCGTCCCGGCCTCCGGCGCCGGCTCCCGTGGACGCCGGTGCCTCCGCGGCGCCCGGCCGGCGGTCGAGGGCCGGGGTGTGGATCGCGGCCGGGTCGGTCCTGGTGCTGGTCCTCGCCGTCCTCGGCTCGGTGCTCCTGCTCCGGCCCGACACCGCCGCGCCCGGGGCCGCGCTCGCCGCACAGCCCCCGGCTCCGTCCCCGCCGCAGGCCGCCGCACCGGCGTTCCCGCCCGGCACCGTGCGCATCGTCGACGCCGAGGCCGGCATCTCCTACCCCTACCTCGGCGAGGGCTGGCGGGAGTTCGACCTGGGCGTCCAGCTGGAGACGACCACGACCGCCGGCCAGTACTTCACCACCCAGGAGGACACCCCCGACGGCGGGATCTTCATCTCGCAGTGCACCTCCGGCCCGGTGGCCGAGGGGTACGGCTGGGCCGGCCCGGCCACGCTGGCCACCACCACCCGGGTGCTCGCCGACAGCGTCCGGGCCAACTACTACCCCCGCCCGAACGAGCGGGAGGTGCTGCGCGACGAGGCCCGCACCGTCGACGGGCACGCCGCGCACCTCGTCGAGTTCGCGCTCACCTGGGACGTCGCCGGCTACGAGGCCTCGGGGGAGCGGGCGGCGTTGCTGCTCATCGACGTCGGCCGGCCGGCGCCGGCGCTGCTGTACGTCTCGATCCCGAACACGCACGCGGAGCTGTACGGCGTCATCGACCGGGTGCTCGGCTCGGTCGACGTGCTGTGACGGCTCAGCGCTCGAGGAGCAACCGCATCGCCGGGTAGCGGGTCTCGGTGAAACCCAGCGCCCGGTAGATGCCGAAGCCGGGGGGAGTGGCCGACAGCCGCACCGTGCCCACGGTCGTCTCCTCCCGCACCCAGGCGAGCACCTCGGCGACGCACGCACGCGCGTACCCGCGCCCCTGGGAGCCGGGCAGCGAGCTGACGTTGAACAGCTCGGCGCGGGCGCCCCCCGGGTTCCACGGGTTCGGGGTGTGCTGCTCGACCTCGGCCGCCGCGCCGCTGACCACCCGGCCGCTCGCGGGATCGTCGACGACGCAGGCCGCGAACCGGTCGGGCCGGGCCAGGCGCTCGCCGAACCAGTCGAGGGCGGCGGCCCGCCAGGGCGCGTCCGGTGGCCCGGGATCGGTTCCCATCGCGGCGAACATCGCCGCCCGCAGCTCCACCAGCGCCGCCGCGTCCGCGGGGCCCGCCCGCCGCACCCGTCCGTCGTCCACGCACCCATGCTGCTCATCCGCCCGAGCTAGCCGCACGGCGGCCCGCCCGCCGCCGCGGTTACTGTCGAGCGCGTGACTGCAGCCGCTCCCGAACTGACCCTGCGGCACCCGATCGAACGGTTCACGCTGGACAACGGCCTGCGGGTCGTCCTCGCCCCCGACCGCAGCGTGCCGGTGGTGGCGGTGAGCGTCTACTACGACGTCGGGATGCGCAACGAGCCCGAAGGCCGCACCGGCTTCGCCCACCTCTTCGAGCACCTGATGTTCCAGGGGTCGGCGAACGTCGCGAAGATGGAGCACGCGCGGCTCGTGCAGGCCGCCGGCGGCACGTTCAACGGCTCGACCCACCAGGACTACACGAACTACTTCGAGGCGCTCCCGAGCGAGGCGCTCGAGCGGGCCCTCTTCCTCGAGGCCGACCGCATGGCCGCCCCGGCCATCACCGAGGAGAACCTCCGCAACCAGATCGACGTGGTGAAGGAGGAGATCCGGGTCAACGTGCTCAACCGGCCCTACGGCGCCTTCCCGTGGCTGCAGCTGCCCCAGGTCGCTTTCGAGACCTTCGCCAACACCCACGACGGCTACGGCTCCTTCGTCGACCTGGAGTCCTCCACGGTCGACGACGCCACGGACTTCTTCTCCCGGTACTACGCGCCGGGCAACGCCGTCCTGTGCATCGGGGGCGACCTCGACGTCGCCGAGACCGAGAAGCTCGTCCGCCGCTGGTTCGGGCCGGTGCCGGCCCGGCACGTCCCGCCGCTGCCGCACACCGGGGAGCCCTCGCCCACCACCGTGCGCACCGCCGTGGTCGAGGACGCGCTGGCCCCGGCCCCGGCGCTGGCCATCGGCTGGCGGGTGCCCGACCCGGTCGGCGACTTCGACTCCTACCTCGGCACGGTGCTCCTGGCCGAGCTGCTCAGCGAGGGCGACGCCTCCCGGCTGGAGCGCCGGCTGATCCACGACGACCGGATCGCCATCGCCCAGAGCAGCTACGTGGGGCTCTTCGGTGACCCCTTCGACGTCCGGGACGCGACGCTGCTCACCACCCAGGTGCACCACCCGGCCGCCGTGCCCGCCGACCGGGTCATGGCCGCGGTGCACGAGGAGATCGGCCGGATCGCCCAGGACGGCGTCGACCCGGCCGAGCTGAGCCGGGTGCAGGCCCGCATCGAGGCGCAGCTGCTCCAGCAGGCCGACTCGGTGCTCGGCCGCACCCTCGCCTTCGCCGCCGCCGAGCTCGTCCACGGCCGCGCCGAGCTGGCCGGCGAGTTGGCCGCCCGGCTCGCCGCGGTGTCGCCGGAGGCGGTGCGGACGGCGGCCCGCGGGCTGGATCCGGGCACCGCCGCGGTGCTCGAGCTGCGACCGGCAGGAGGCGCCCGATGACCGCGGTCCAGGAGCCGACCCTGATCCCGCCGTTGGGCGAGCCACGCCCGCACCCGACACCGGTGGCCGCGGAGACCACGCTGCCCAACGGGCTGCGCGTCGTCGTGGTGCCCCGGCCGGGTGTGCCGCTGGTGGAGCTGCGGCTGCGGGTGCCCTTCGCGGCGTCCAACGCGCGCAACGCCGGCGTGCACGCCGCCCGCGGCGCCGTCCTGTCCGGCGCGGTGCTGCTGGGCACCCAGCGGCACGACCAGACCGACATCGCCCAGCTGCTGCAGGGCCACGGCGCCGAGCTGTCGGTCAGCACCGACGCCGACCGGCTGGTCTTCGGCACGACGCTGCTGCCCGGCGGCCTCGGGCCGGTCCTGGAGCTGCTCGCCGAACTGCTCACCGGCGCCAGCTACCCGGCCGGTCAGGTCGACGGCGAGCGCGACCGGCTGGCCGAGCGGATCGCCATCGCGCGCAGCCAGCCGGGCATGATCGCCCGCTCGGCGCTGGCCGCCCGCCGCTTCGGGGCGCACCCGTACGCCATCGGGCTCCCCGACGCCGACCTGGTGTCCGCGGTCCGCGCCCCGGCCCTGCGCCGGCTGCACCGGGAACGGGTGGTGCCGGCGGGCAGCATCCTGGTCCTGGTCGGCGACCTCGACCCGCGCGCGGCCGCCGACACCGTGGCCGCCGCGCTCGAGGGCTGGACGGCGACCGGCAAGGCCGTGGAGACCCCGCCGGTCGGCGAGCAGCGGGTGCCGGGCATCGAGCTGGTCGACCGGCCCGGGGCGGTGCAGTCCAACCTCCGGCTGGGCGGGCTGGCTCCCAGCCGCACCGATCCCGAACTGCCCGCGCTGCGCCTCGCCGCCATGATCTTCGGCGGTTACTTCTCCTCGCGGCTGGTCGAGAACATCCGCGAGCGCCGCGGGTACAGCTACAGCCCGCGCAGCGCGGTCGAGCACCAGCGCGCCGCCTCGTCCTTCCTGGTGGAGGCCGACGTCGCCACCGAGGTGACCGGCCCGGCGCTGCTGGAGACGCTCTACGAGCTGGGGCGCATGAGCCTGACCCCGGTCACGGAGGCCGAGCTGGACGCCGCCCGCCGGTACATCCTGGGCAGCATGGCGCTGTCGACCTCCACCCACGCCGGGCTGGCCAGCACCCTGTCCGCGCTGCTCGGCGTGGGTCTGCCGGCCGACTGGCTGACCACCCATCAGCGCGACCTCACCGAGGTGACCGTCGAGCAGGTGCAGGCCGCGGCGGCCCGCTACCTGGCGCCCGAGGCCCTCACCGCGGTCGTCGTCGGCGACGCCGGCCGGGTCGCCGCCGAGCTGGGCACGCTGGCCCCGGTCACCGTCTCCGGGGGCGGCGACCCGGCATGACCGGCGCGCCGGGCGGGAACGGGTGGCCGCTGCTCTCGCGGACCGCGCACGACCGGGCGCACCTGGCCCGGCTGCTGCCCGACCCCGCCGGTGGCCGCCCGGTGCGGGTGCTGACCGTCGACCCCCAGCGCACCGTGCCGGTGCAGGAGGGCCCGTCGGGTCCGGTCCTGGTGTGGGACGAGCGCCCGGAGCTGCCCGCGGGAGCGGTGTACCTCGGGGAGGACGGGGGCGTGCCGTACGCCGCCGTCCGCGGGGAGCGGGCGCTCACGGTGAACGGCCGCCCGGTGGACCGCTGGGCCGGGCTGCGGGATCTCGGCGCCGACCTCGGCGACCTGGACGCCGGCCTGCTGGTCGAGGCCGTCGGCATCCTGGAGTGGCACGAGCGGCACCGGTTCAGCCCCCTCACCGGGGTGCCGACCACCGTGGAGCGGGCCGGCTGGACGCAGCGCGACCCGACGACGGGGGTCGAGTTCTTCCCGCGCGTCGACCCCGCGGTGATCATGCTCGTCCACGACGGCGCCGACCGTGTGGTGCTCGGCCGGCAGGCGGTCTGGCCACCCGGGCGGTTCTCCATCCTGGCCGGCTTCGTCGAGCCGGGGGAGTCCGCCGAGGCGGCGGTGGCGCGCGAGGTCGAGGAGGAGGTCGGGCTGCGGGTCACCGACGTCCGGTACGTCGCCAGCCAGCCCTGGCCGTTCCCGCAGTCGCTGATGCTCGGCTTCGTGGCGCGCGTCGACGGCGCCGAGGAGATCCGCGTCGACCCGACCGAGATCGAGGAGGCGCGCTGGTTCACCCGCGACGAGCTGCGCGCACCCGACGAGCGGCTCGCCATCCCGCCGTCGATCTCGATCGCGCGGCACATCCTCGACCGGTGGGTGGCCGGCGAGCTCTAGGACGGCGAGTTCTGGGACGACGAGTTCTGGGACGAGCTCTGGGACGGGGCCCAGCGGCCGCCGAGGACGAGAGCCGGGCGGTCGGGGTGATCGGCCAGCACCACCGCGTCGGCGAGCGCCACCGGGTCGACCTCGGTGTCGTAGCGGTCGAACGCCGGCAGCGCCCACGCGTCCCCGGCCGCGGTCCGGCGCCGCCGGGCGGCCGGTGACACCCGCAGGTGCACCACGGCGTCCAGGGCCAGCCCCAGCCCCTGCAGCATCGTCCCGGCGAGCAGCAGCACGGCGCCGGCTGGCGCGGGCTGCCGGGGCAGGCGGGCGGCCCGGTCGCGGGTGAGGTCCCACAGCACCGGCAGGTACACCCCGGAGCCACCCGGGCCGAGGGGCCCCAGCACCTCACGGGTCAGCGCGCCGGCGTCCAGCCAGTCGGTGTAGCGGGCGTCGGGGTCGGTGCGGCCGTGCTCCAGCCGCAGCGAGGCCGGCCGGTAGAAGCCCGTGGCCGGCACCACCACGGCGCCGCGCCCCAGCGCCGGGAGCCGCTCGGCGATGGCGGCGGCGAGGGCCTCGGGGCCGGCCAGCTCGGGGCCGTCGACGGCCACCCGCAGCGCGGCCGCCCCCGGCTCGGCGGGCGTGCCGGACAGCAGTGCGGCGAGACGGTCGGCGAGGGCGTCGGGGGAGAGCGGCTCCGGCCGGCTCAGGAGCGGCCGTCCGCCGTCGCGACCACGGCGCCGCGCACCGGGCGGGGAGCGGGCGCCGCCGGAGCGGCGGCCGGCACGGGCACGGGCACGGCCGGCTCCGGCGCGTCGACGGCCAGGCCGTCGAGCACCTCGCGGGCGAGGTCGACGACGGGCCGGCCCTGCGTGCGGGCCTCCCGGCGCAGCGCCTCGAACGCCGCCCGCGGGCTGGACCCGTGCCGCTCGGCGAGGACGCCGATCGCGCGCTCGGTGCTGACCCGGGCGGCGAGCGCGTGCTCCAGCTGGGCGACGGTGCGCTCCAGCCCGGCGATCCGCGCGTCCGTGCCGTTCGTCTCCTCCGGGTCACCGACCGGGCCGCGCGCCGCGCGCCGGGCGGAGCGGTCGGGCTCGGGCAGCCCACCCCACTCGTCGGCGACCAGGTCGGCCAGCGTCATCCCCTCGACGAGGCTCTCGACGTGGTCGCCCGGCAGCCCGCCACCCGGCAGCGGGACGACGACCCACCCCCGGGCTCCGCGGGTGATCGCGACGCGGGGTGCGTCGGAGCGCGGGCACCCGGTGCCCTCCGGGCGACCGGCGGGCTCGTCGAGCCGGTCGGAGGGCCGGGGGCCGGGGACCACGGGTCTCACGCCTCCGGGAGCTGTGCGAGCTGGGCCTTGACCGCCTCGATGCCCGGGTTGGTCAGCGCGCTCCCGTCCGTGAAGATCAGGGTGGGCACGGTGCGGTTGCCCCCGTTGGCCGACATGACCAGCTCCGCCGCCTGCGGGTCGGTCTCGATGTCGACCTCGGCGAACTGGATCCCCTCGCGCTGCATCAGCTTCTTCAGCCGCACGCAGTAGCCGCACCACGTGGTGGTGTACATCGTGACGGGGGCGCCGGGGGTCGTGGTCATCGCGGGGGAGTCTCCCTGTTCGTGCCGAGCGGGTCCAGCCCCGGGACGGGGGTGGTGTGCGTGCATGCCAACGTGCGCCCCCTGGGGATGCTTCCCACCGCCCGTCGGTGCCGGCTGGGAGGATCGTCCCCGGAGCCGGACCGGCTCCGGCGGGCAGGACGAGGGATGGGAAAGGCGGACCGGGCGTGGCACGAGCGGACGCGGAGGCCGTGCTGGCGGGTCTGGACGACGAGCAGCGTGCGGCCGCGCAGGCGGTCTCCGGACCGGTGTGCATCCTCGCGGGTGCCGGCACGGGGAAGACCCGGACGATCACCCACCGGATCGCCTACGGCGTGCACACCGGCACCTACGTGCCCGAGCAGGTGCTGGCGGTGACCTTCACCGCGCGGGCCGCGGGAGAGCTGCGGGGCCGGCTGGCCGCGCTCGACGTCGGCGGGGTCCAGGCGCGCACGTTCCACGCCGCGGCCATGCGCCAGCTCCGGTACTTCGCCCCCCGCGTGCTCGGTGGGCCGATGCCCGGGCTGATCGAGAACAAGCTGCGCGTGGTCGCCTCGGCGGCGGCCCGCAACCGGCTCACCACCGACCGCACCAGCCTGCGCGACCTCGCCAGCGAGATCGAGTGGGCCAAGACCACGCTGGCCACGCCGGAGGACTACCCGGCCCGCGCGAAGGCCGCCGGGCGCGAGGCGCCGTTCGAGCCGGCCGCCGTGGCCGCGGTGTACGCCAGCTACGAGCAGGCGAAGCAGCGCGACGGCGCCCTGGACTTCGAGGACCTGCTGCTGGTCACCGCCTACGCCATCGAGGAGCACCAGGACGTCGCGCGGCAGGTGCGCGCGCAGTACCGGCACTTCGTCGTCGACGAGTACCAGGACGTCAACCCGCTGCAGCAGCGGCTGCTCGACGCGTGGCTGGGCGGCCGGGCCGAGATCTGCGTGGTCGGTGACCCGAACCAGACGATCTACTCCTTCACCGGCGCCGACCCCGACTACCTGCTCGGCTTCGCCGACCGCTACGCGGACTCGGCGGTCGTGAAGCTCGAGCGCGACTACCGGTCCACGCCGCAGGTCGTCGGGCTGGCCAACCGGCTGATCGGCCAGGCGCCGCCGCGCAAGGGCCTGCCCGGGCTGCGCCTGCTCGGCCAGCGGGCGGGGGGCCCCGAGCCGACGTTCGTCGAGCACCCCGACGAGCCGGCCGAGGCCGCGGCGGTCGCGGCGCGGTGCAAGGCGCTGGTCGACGACGGCACGCCCGCCGCCGAGATCGCCGTGCTGTTCCGCATCAACGCCCAGTCGCAGGTGTACGAGTCCGCGCTGGCCGACGCCGGCGTCCCGTACGTGCTCAAGGGCGGCGAACGCTTCTTCGAGCGCCCCGAGGTCCGCGAGGCGGTGATCCTGCTGCGCGGGGCGGCGGCAGGTGGCAACGAGCCGGGCATGCTCGTGCCCGCCGTCCGCGACGTGCTCGCCTCCACCGGGTGGGTGGAGCACCGGCCGCCGCCGGGAGGCGCGGCGCGGGATCGCTGGCAGTCGCTCGCGGCGCTGGTCGACCTCGCGGTCGACCTGGTGGCCGAGCACCCCTCGCTGGACCTGGCGGGCTTCGTCACGCACCTCGCCGAGCGCGCCGACGCCCAGCACGCCCCGACCGTCCAGGGCGTCACGCTCGCGTCCATGCACGCGGCCAAGGGCCTGGAGTGGGACGTCGTCTTCGTGGTCGGCCTGGTCGACGGCGTGCTGCCGATCGCGCAGTCGCTGAGTCGGCCCGAGGCGGTGGACGAGGAGCGCCGGCTGCTCTACGTGGCGATCACCCGCGCCCGCGAGCAGCTCACCCTCTCCTGGTCCCTGGCCCGCAACCCCGGTGGCCGGCGGTCCCGCCCGCGCAGCCGGTTCCTCGACGGGCTGGCCCCCGACTCCGGCCCGACCGCGCCGCCGGCCCGCCGGTCCGCCAAGCGACCCAAGGTGGTGCTCGAGGGCGAGGCGGGCGAGCTGTTCGAGCGGCTCCGGGCCTGGCGCAGCCAGGCCGCGCAATCCGCGTCGGTGCCGGCCTACGTCGTCTTCACCGACGCGACCCTGCAGGCGATCGCCGAGACCCGCCCCGCCAGTCTGCGGGAGCTCTCCGGCCTGCCCGGGATCGGTGCCCGGAAGCTGGAGCTCTACGGCGAGGACGTGCTGGCCGCCGTCACCGGCTGACGGGTGAGGGCGCCGTCGCCGAGGGCGACGGCAGGCGGCTCCGGGACCGGCGCGGGCCCCGTCCGGAGGAAACCGGATTTAATTCGATTGACCCCGTCTCCGGCGGGGTCATAGTGTCCCGTCGCACACCAGCTGCGCCCCCCAGCGCGCCCGGCCGACCGGCCGGCGCAGAACGAGGAAGGAGGGGACCTTCGATGATCAGCACCACGTGGACCACCGCGGCCTCCGACCTCCTCGTCCGGGGCGGCGTCGACGTGCGCGAGCGCGGCCCGGTCATGGCTGCGTCCGCCGCTCCGATCCAGGGCACCGGTCTGCCCCTCGCCGCCTGCACCGGCGGTGCCGTGGCCACCGGCCTGATCGGGTCGACCGCCGGCCGGCGCCGGACGTCGCTGCGCATCGTCGAGCGCTTCCTCGCGCCCACCTACCTGCCCCAGAACGACAACACCACCCTCGGGCTCCCAGCCCCGGGGAGATCGCTGAGCTAGCAGCTCACCGGTCCTCCTCGAGGCCGCGGAACCCGAACCCCGGGATCCGCGGCCTCTTCGTTTCTCCGCGGCACCCGGCCCCGACTTCGGTCGGCGGACCCCCGCCGGCCGTACCTGACGAGTACGAGGAGGAGCGGCAGTGCAGCAGACGATCGACCGCCCGACGTCCCACCGCCGGCCCGGGCTCCCCTGGACCGACGGCGCCACGCCCCGGAACAGCCCGCACCCACGCCGGCGGTCACGCCCGCCGGTGGCACCCGCCCCGGCGCGGCGCCCCCTGCCCTGCCGGGTGGAGGACCCGGAGCTGTGGTTCGCCGAGACCCCGGCGCAGCTGGAGCTCGCCAAGAGCTTCTGCGGGGACTGCCCGGTCCGGGACGCCTGCCTGGCCGGTGCGCTCTCGCGCGGCGAGCCCTGGGGCGTCTGGGGCGGCGAGATCTTCGAGCGGGGGGCGGTCATCGCCCGGAAGCGGCCCCGCGGCCGTCCCCGCAAGGTGGTCGCCGCATGAGCCCGGCGGCGTCCGTCCCGACCACCGGTGGAGCCGGCACCAGCGGATCCACCACCACCAGATCCAGCACCACCGAATCCAGCACGACATCCAGCATCCCGGCGGCCCGGCCGCCGACCACGTCGAAGGAACCCGCCATGTACATGCTCGAGCACGAGATGGCCAGCAGCCGCATGAACGAGCTGCGAGCCGAGGCGATGGCTGCCAGCCGCGCCCGACGTCTCTACGTGGCGCGACGGGCCGCCCGTCGCGCCGAGCGTGCGGTCCGCCGGGCCGCGCGCGCCAGCGCATCCGTCTACTGAGCACATCGCGGTCCTCCGGACCGCAGCTGTGCACATCGCGGTCCTCCGGACCGCACCGCGACCACGTGCCGTACCCAGGGTGGCGTGGAGCGGGTCAGTCGCGCCTGCGCGGAGCCCTCCGGGCCCCACTCGGCACGACACCGCCGCCCCTGATCCTGGGGGCGGCGGTCCGGAGGGCCGCGTCCTAATCCGCGAAGCCGGGGAGCCACTCCTCGAGGATGGCCCGCCAGTCGGCCGCCGCGTCGAGCTGGCAGAGCACGCCGATGGAGCCCATCGAGACCCGGTGGATGAGCAGGTAGGCCGGCGGCAGGTTCAGCTGCCGGCCCAGCCGGTTGGCCTCGGTCCGCGGATCGCCGAGCCGCATCGCCTGCTCCTGCATCCACGCGCGGGTGAAGTGGAAGCGGTGGCCGGCGACCGGCTCCAGCAGCGGGCGCAGGTACTCGAGGACCGCCTCGGGGTCGACGTCGAACCCCGGCCGCACGAACCCCTCGGCGCGCAGGTCGGCCAGGACCTCGGCCGCGCGTCCGGCCAGCGCCCAGTTCAGCAACCGCCCGATGGGTTCGGGGTGGCCGTCGGGCAGCCGGGCGATCGCGCCGAAGTCGATGACGCCCAGCCGGCCGTCGGGCAGGATCCGGAAGTTGCCCGGGTGCGGATCGGCGTGCAGCAGCCGGGCGCGCTCGGGTGCGGAGAAGTGCAGCGTGGCCAGCAGCCGACCGGCGCGGTCGCGCTCCTCCCGGCTGCCCGAGGTGATGATCCGGGAGAGCGGCACGCCCTCGATCCACTCCGAGACCACCACCTTGGGGGCGCTGGCCACCACCCGGGGGACGGAGATCTCGGCGTCCCCGGCGTAGGCCGCGGCGAACGCCCGCTGCGCGTCGGCCTCCAGCCCGTAGTCCAGCTCCTCGACCACGCGGGCCTTCAGCTCGGCGATCAGCGGCTTGACGTCCAGACCGGGGAAGACCGCCGCGAACAGCCGGGCGAACCGGGCCAGCTGGTTCAGGTCGCTCATCAGCGCCGTGGCCGCGCCGGGGTACTGGATCTTCACCGCCACGTCGCGCCCGTCGCGCCAGGTGGCCCGGTGCACCTGCCCGATGCTGGCGGCCGCGGCCGGGGCGTCGTCGAACTCGCGGAACCGCTGCCGCCACGTGCCGCCCAGCTGCTGGGCGAGGACCGCGTGCACCGTGCGCACCGGCATCGGTGGCGCCGCCTCCTGGAGCTTGGTCAGCGCCTCCCGGTAGGGGGCCGCCATCTCCTCGGGCACGGCCGCCTCGAACACCGACAGGGTCTGGCCCAGCTTCATGGCCCCGCCCTTGAGCTGGCCGAGCACGGCGAACAGCTGTTCGGCGGTGCGCTGCTGCAGCTCGGCGTTCACCGCGTCGGCCGACTGGCCCGACAGCCGCTTGCCGATCCCCAGGGTCGCCCGTCCGGCCGCGCCCAGCGGCAGGGAGGCCAGCCTGGCCGTCCGTGCGACCGACCCCCGCGGCATGACCGGTCGCTCGTCGCTCACGCGTCCTCCTCGCCGGCGCCCGGTCGGGGAGACGCCGTGTGTCGTGCCCGGTGAGCCCGGAAGCTCGTTCAGCGGCCCATTGTGGCCTGCCGGGACGGGTGCCCGCCGGGAGGAGCCTCGACGCCGGAGGCCGGACGGGTCCCGTCGTCCTCGGCCACGCCGCACCCGCAGGCGGGATGACGGGGCCATCTGCGCAGGCGGGGCAGCAGATCCGGGGGCCGCAGCTCGACCGTGCCCTCCAGCGTGACCGGCGCGCCGGCACCGTCCAGGTAGGACAGCACCTGGCCGGCGGCGACGAGCGCGGTGAGCAGGCAGGTGATCGTCGCGCCGCTGGCGGGGGCCTCGGTCGCGGTCAGCTGGGCGGCCAGGCGGGGCCAGCGCGCGTCGGCGTCCCGGCGGTGCAGGTCGGCGCAGAGCAGGCAGCTGGTGCCGCCGGGCACCACCAGCGGCCCGACGACGCCCGTCTCGCCGCGCACGGTCGCGACCAGGTGCGGGCGGTCGGTGCCGGGCAGCAGCGGGTCGGAGGCGTCCCAGGCGCGGGTGAACACCGTCAGGTCGGCCGCCAGACCGGCCGGGAGCGGGCCGAGGTCGGTCAGCGGGCTCGCCCGGCGGACCGCGTCGGCCGCGGCCGCGGCGCGGGGGCGGCCCTCGTCGGCGGCGCTCAGCCCGCCCACGACGGCGTCGGCGGCGGCCACCACGCCGGTGTCGCGCACGACCACGCGGCCGATCCCGCTGGCGGCCAGCACCGCGGCGAGCGGGGTGCCCACCCGGGTGGCCCCCTCGACCACCACGGTCGCCAGCCGCCGGGCCCGCCAGCCCGCCGGCCGGTCGCCGGTGGGGGGGCCGGCGACCGCGGGGAGTTCGACCGCCGCCCGTGCCACCGCGGCCGGGCCGGCTCCGGTCGCGAGCAGGTCGGCGGCGTCGAGATCGGTCAGCAGCCCGGTGTCGCGCAGCGCCTCCAGCGCGGCGTCGACCACCTCCGGGTCCAGTCCGTCCCGGACGGCGTCGGCACGGACGGCCCGCTGCGTCCGGCGGCCGTCGAGGCCGCGCAGCAGGGGTGCCAGCCCCGGGGGCGGGTGCAGCACCAGCCCGTCGGTGGAGTCGACGCCGCCGATCTGCACCGTCCCGGCCTCGCCGAGGAGCACGGGGGTCGCGGCCGGGAGGAGGGGGTGGGCGTTGTCGGTCACCGCGGCAGGGTGGCAGCCGGGAGGCCGGGGCCGGACCCGTCGTCCACAGGCACCGGACGACGGACGGCGGCGACCCCGTGGGGTCGCCGCCGTGCGGAGGGGGTGTCCCTCAGGCCTTGCTCAGGTCTTGCTCAGGCCTTGCCGAGGATCCGGTTCATCTTCGTGCCGCAGACGGGGCAGGTGCCCTGCGCCATGCGCCGGCCGGACTCGCTGACCTTGACCTCGCCGTCGAAGTCGCGCTTCTCCTTGCACTTCACGCAGTAACCGTTGTAGCTCTCCGCCACGGGATCTCCTCGTCTCCGGGGCGCCACGGCTCGCACGCCGGGCGCCGGTGCGCCAGCACGCTACCCGCGCCGGCCCGGCCCGACGCCCTCGGCGGGGGTCCGGAGGCGGGCTCGTGGCGGCCGACGCGGCGCCGCCTTCCCACAGCTGTGGACAGCCCTGTGGATGCGATGGGGACGCACAGGCGTGTCGCTGTGCGGAACCGGGGGACGGGAGGGGGACGGCCCACTCACCGTGGTCGCCGGCACGCCCGCGAGCTGCGGCGATGTCCCTCTCCGGGTGTGGACGGCGCCCCGCCGGCCGGCTCGGGGAGCGCAAGCGGCGACGGCCGTGTCCACCGTCCGTGCGACCTGCACCCGAGCGGGTGTCTCCGCGCAGGCGCCACGCCCGCCGGGTGTCCTACGGTGCGTGCGTGCCCCGATCGACTCCCGACGCGTCCGCCGTGCCCGCTCCGGCGGACGACGACGTCGTGGAGGTCCGGCGCAGCACGCGCCGGCGGCGGACGGTGACCGCCTACCAGGAGATGGGCCGGACCGTGGTGCTCATCCCGGCCGCGTTCAGCCCGGCCGAGGAGCAGCGCTGGGTCGCCCAGATGGTCGCCAAGCTGCGCACCCGGGAGGAGCGCCGGAAGCGGTCCCTCGGGGGCGACACCGAGCTGCTGGCCCGGGCGCGGGCGCTGTCGGCGGCGCACCTGGACGGCCTGGCCGAGCCGGCCAGCGTCCGCTGGGTGGAGAACCAGCACCGGCGCTGGGGCTCCTGCACGCCGGCCGACCGCACCATCCGCCTCTCCAGCCGGCTGCGCTCGATGCCCGAGTACGTCGTCGACTACGTGCTGGTGCACGAGCTGGTGCACCTGCTCGAACCGGGCCACGACGAGCGGTTCTGGGCGCTGGTCGCCCGCTACCCGCGGGCCGAGCGGGCCCGCGGGTTCCTCGAAGGCGTCGAGCTCGCGGCCACCGCCGGGGCGGCGGGGCAGGACCTGGCGCCCGACCTCGTCGACTAGCGGGCGGTCCCGCCCTCGTCGTCGGGGTCCGTGGCCGGGCCGTCGTCGCCGGACTGCTCCGGCGCGCGCTCCGCGTCGTCGGCGGTCAGCGCGGCGAGCTCGTCGTCCAGCCCCTGGCGGGCGACGAAGTCCAGCGGCTCGTCCAGGTCGTCCGACGTGGGCAGCAGGTCGGGGTGGGACCACAACCGGTCGCGGGCGGCGCTCCCGTGCTGCTGGGCCATGGCGCCCCACACGGTGGCGGCGTCGCGCAGCCGGCGGGGCCGCAGCTGGAGCCCGACCAGGGTCGCGAACGTCTGCTCCGCCGGGCCGCCGGAGGCGCGGCGACGGCGCATGGTCTCGGCCAGCGCCGCGTGCCCGGGCAGCCGTTCGGCCGCGGCCTCGGCCACCACCGCGTCCACCCAGCCCTCCACGAGGGCGAGCAGGGTCTCCAGCCGGCGCAGCGCCATCTGCTGCTCCGGGGTCTCCTCCGGCTCGAGCACGCCGCTGCCGAGCAGCCGCTGGATGCTCTCCGGGTCGCTGGGGTCCAGCCCCCCGCCCATCCCGCCGGCCATCGCCTCGTTGATGCCGCGCTCGATCGCCTCGCGGTCGATGGTGATGCCCCGGGCGTAGGCGTGCACGGCGTCCTGCAGCTGCTGGCGCAGCCAGGGCACGTGCGCGAACAGCCGCTGGGAGGCGGCCTCCCGCAGGGCCACGAACAGCCGGACCTCCTCGGCCGGGCGGTCCAGCCCCTCGGCGAACGCGGCCAGGTTCTGCGGCACCAGGACCCCGGTCCCGGCGGGCGCGAGCGGCAGCCCGACGTCGGTGCTCGTGAGCACCTCCTCGGCGAGCTTGCCGAGCGCCTGACCGACCTGGGCGCCGAACATGAGGCCGCCCATCCGGCCCATGATCCCGGCGATGGGCCCGAAGGACATCGCCGCCTCCTGCGGCAGGGCGCTGGTCATCGCCGCCACCACCCGCTCGGCCAGTGGGTCGATCAGCGCACCCCAGGCCGGCTGCGTCTGCTCCACCCACTCCACGCGCGACCAGACGGCGGTGCGCTCGATGCCCGAGGGCAGCTCGGTGACCTGGTCCAGCCACAGGTCGGCCAGCCGCAGCGCCTCCGCCGCGCCCGAGCGCTCGCCCTCCGAGGTCGGCTGGTGCCCGGCGGCCAGCGAGCTGATGGCGCCCTGGCGGGCGAGGTCCCAGTTGACCGGTCCGCCGGACCAGTTCATGAGCTTCTGCAGCTCGGCGAACAGCGGCATCTTGCCCAGCACGTCCTCCGGCGAGCCGCCCCCGGCCATGCCCCCGAACAGGGCACCGAGGCCGAAGGGGTCACCGCCGCCCTGGTCGCCGCGGCCGGGCTCCCGGCGCTCGGGGTCGCGGTCGGGAGGGCCGAAGCCGAAGGGCACGTCACTCATGCGTCCACGGTAGACGTGTGATCTTCGGTCGGGGGGTGGTGGCGCTGCGCCCGCAGCGGACGGCGGGCCCCTGCGGGGACCCGTCGCGGACCCCCGAGTGGCGCAGGGCTTCTAAGCTCGCCCCTCGTGACCCGTCGGATCGCCGTCCTCAGCGTGGGCGCCCTGCTGCTGCTGGTGTTCGGCGTGCTCGGCACCGTCGTGCCGGTGCCCTACGTGGCGCAGGTGCCCGGCCCCACCTTCAACACGCTCGGCGAGATCGACGGCGAGCAGATCATCGAGGTGGAGGGCAGGGAGCGCAACGAGGTGGAGGGGAACCTCAACCTCACGACGGTCGGCGTCAGCAAGGGCGGGCTCAGCCTCGTGCAGGCCGTGCGCGGCTGGTTCGACGACGAGGTGGCCGTCGTCCCCGAGGAGGCGGTCTACCCGCCGGACCGGACCGAGGAGGAGACGCGGCAGGTCAACCGGCAGGCCTTCATCACCTCCGAGGCGGCGGCCGAGAGCGTCGCGCTCGGCGAGCTCGGCTACCCGCAGAAGGTGGTCGTGCGCGACGTGCCCGACGACTCCCCGGCAGAGGGGCGGCTCGAGGAGGGCGACGCGCTCGAGTCCGTCGACGGACGGGCGGTGCCGGACACCGACGTCCTGGCCGACGTGCTGACCGCCATCCCGCCCGGGACCGAGGTGACCGTGGCCTACACGCGCCTGGGGGAGCCGGGGAGCACGACGGTGACCACCCGGTCCGCGGACGGCCGCGACGGCTCGCTGCTGGGCATCTCGGTGCTGGACCAGCCGGCCGCCCCCTTCGACGTGGACATCCAGGTGGCGGACGTCGGCGGGCCCTCGGCCGGGCTGATGCTAACCCTTGGCATCCTCGACCTCGTCGGGGACGAGGACCTGACCGGTGGGGCGGTCATCGCCGGCACGGGGACGATCGATCTCGACGGCAACGTCGGCCCGATCGGCGGGATCCCGCTGAAGATGCTCGCGGCGCGGGACATCGGCGCGGAGCTGTTCCTCGTCCCGGCCGGCAACTGCGCCGAGGCCCTCGCCGCGCCCGACGCCGGCGTCCCGATGGCGAAGGTGGCCACCCTCGACGACGCCGTCGCGGCCCTGGCCGACCTCCGTGCCGGCCGGACGCCGGAGTCCTGTTGAGGGTCGCGGACCCGCCCTGACCGGCGGAACCGCACCGTCGGGAACCCCCGGCCGTGCGGAGCGTTGTCCATGAGGCCGGGGCTCGCCCCGGCGCTGCACCACCCGGTCGCCCGCGGCCGGTCGTCCCGTGGCCCTCTCGGCCACGCCTGCAACTGAAGGAGCCCGCTCGTGGCCATGCGGCCCCCCGTGCCGGTACCGACGCTGTCGCGGCGCGCGAAGCTGGTCATCGGCGCCATCGCCGTGCTGCTGGTGCTGTTCACCGTCGTCGGGACGCTCACCAACGTCTACGTCGACTACCTCTGGTTCGAGTCCACCGGCTTCACCGAGACGTTCTGGACCGAGCTCCAGACCCGGTCGCTGCTGTTCGCCGTGGCGGGCGTCGCGACCGGCGGGCTGACCGCGCTGGCCATGTACCTCGCCTACCGGTTCCGGCCGACGTTCCGGCCGATGTCGCTGGAGCAGCAGAACCTCGAGCGCTACCGGCAGTCGCTGGAGCCGCGCCGCGGCCTGGTGCTCACCGGCATCGCCGTCGTCCTCGGGCTGTTCGCCGGCTTCACCGCGCAGAGCAGCTGGGAGACCTGGCTGTCCTTCCGGTACAGCACCGACTTCGGCAACGTCGACCCGCTGTTCAACGTCGACCTGTCGTTCTTCGTCTTCGACTACCCCTTCTACCGGCTGCTGCTCGGCTTCGGCTTCGCCATCACGATCCTGGCGCTGATCGGGTCAATGCTGACCCACTACGTCTTCGGTGGCCTGCGGCTGCAGACCCCGGGGCAGAAGCTCACCGCCGCCGCGCGGGTGCAGCTCTCGGTGCTGCTCGGGGTCTTCGTCGCGCTCAAGGCCGCCGCCTACTGGCTGGACCGGTACGGGCTGGTCTACTCCAGCCGCGGTGACGTGTTCACCGGCGCGAGCTACACCGACGTCAACGCGCTGCTCACGCCGAAGACGATCCTCGTGTTCGTGGCGGCGGTCTGCGCGCTGGCCTTCTTCGCCAACATCGTGGTCCGCAACTTCCTGCTCCCGGCCGCCGCCCTGGTGCTGCTGCTGGTGTCCAGCCTGGTCATCGGCGTGGCCTACCCGGCGATCGTCCAGCAGTTCGTGGTGAAGCCCAGCGCCAACGAGAAGGAGGCGCCGTTCATCGAGCAGGCCATCCAGTCGACGCGGGAGGCCTACGACCTCACCGAGATCGACTACGTGAACTACCGGCAGTCCACCGCCGAGGAGGCCGACCCCGAGGCGGAGGAGGTCGATCTCCAGAACGACTCGGAGACGATCCAGAACGCCCGCCTGCTCGACCCGAACGTGCTGTCGGACACCTTCACGGCACGGCAGCAGATCCGGAACGTGTACGGCTTCCCGGAGAAGCTGGACATCGACCGCTACACGATCGACGGCGAGACCCGCGACTACGTCGTCGCGGTCCGCGAGCTCAACAGCGCGGGCCTCTCGGAGAACCAGGACACCTGGATCAACCGGCACGCGGTCTACACCCACGGCAACGGGTTCGTGGCCGCGCCCGCCAACGAGGTCGTGGCCGGCCAGGAGGGCGGCGAGCCGAACTTCACCACCCGCGACCTGCCCACCCGCGGCACGATCGACGTCGAGGAGAGCCGGATCTACTACGGCGAGCTGATCGACGACTACTCCGTGGTGGGCGCCCCGGAGGGTGCTGAGCCGCGGGAGTTCGACCAGCCCGAGGGTGGCTCCGAGGAGCGGGAGATCAACAACACCTACGCAGGCGAGGGCGGCGTCGAGATCGGCAGCTTCTTCCGGCAGCTGGCGTTCGCCATCTACTACCGGGAGCGCAACTTCCTGCTCTCCAGTGCCGTGAACGACGAGTCCAAGGTGCTCTACGTCCGTGACCCGCGGGAGCGGGTGGAGAAGGTCGCCCCCTTCCTCGAGGTCGACGGCGACCCGTACCCCGCGGTCATCGACGGCGAGATCCTGTGGATGCTCGACGGCTACACCACTTCCGACGCCTACCCCTACGCCGAGCAGATGCAGCTCGGCGAGGCCGCGGCCGACGCGCTGACCGGCACCGGGACGACGGCGCTGCCGAACGAGACCTTCAACTACATCCGCAACTCGGTGAAGGCCACGGTCGACGCCTACGACGGCACCGTGACGCTGTACGAGTGGGACCAGGAGGACCCGGTCCTCCAGACCTTCATGAAGGCGTTCCCCGGCGTCGTACTGCCCTTCGAGGAGATGCCCGAGGAGGTCAAGGCGCACGTCCGGTACCCCGAGGACCTGTTCAAGGTGCAGCGGGACATCCTCACCCGGTACCACGTGGACGAGGCGCAGGCGTTCTACAGCGGCAGCGACCGCTGGCAGATCCCGGACGACCCGACGCAGGACACCGACCAGGACCAGCCGCCGTACTACATCCTCGCCGAGCGGCCGGGCGAGGAGGGGGCGACGTTCCAGCTGACCAGCGCGCTGAACGCCTTCAACCGGCAGAATCTCTCCGCGTTCATCTCCGCGTCGAGCGAGCCAGGGGAGGACTACGGGAAGCTTCAGGTGCTCCGGTTGCCGGGGAACACGCCCTTCCGGGGGCCGCAGCAGGTGCAGCAGTCGTTCAACACCAACGACGAGGTCGCGCGTGACCTGAACCTGTTCCGCAGCGCCGATTCCACGCCGGTGTTCGGCAACCTGCTCACCCTGCCGATCGGCGACGGCGGCCTGCTCTACGTGGAGCCGCTGTACGTGGAGGGCACCGGGGAGAACTCCTTCCCGCTGCTGCGGAAGGTGCTGGTCAACTACGGCGACCGGGTCGGTTACGCCGACACGCTGGCCGAGGCGCTGGAGCAGGTGTTCGGTGACGGGGCCGGGGACTCGGCTCCCGACAACGACGACACCGGTGCCGACGGCGACGCGTCCACCGACGTCCCGGAGACGCCGGACACGGACGCGCCCGAGCCGCCGGCCGACGGGGGCGGCGACGTCGCCGTCGAGGTCCGGCTGGAGCAGGCGGTGGAGGGCATGAACGCGGCCCTCGCCGCGCTGGCCGAGGCGCAGCGGTCCGGCGACTTCGCCGGCCAGGGCCAGGCGCTGGAGGACCTGCAGGCGGCGGTCACCGCCTACCAGCAGGCCCAGCAGGAGGCCAACGGCGGCGGGTGACCGCCCCTCGCGGCGGGTGGGTGCCGCCCCCCCCGGCACCCACCCGCCGCAGAACTGGTAGGGTTGGTTCTACCGACGCGGGGTGGAGCAGCTCGGTAGCTCGCTGGGCTCATAACCCAGAGGTCACAGGTTCGAATCCTGTCCCCGCTACCACCACGAAGGCCCGGCCCCCAGGGGGTCGGGCCTTCGTCGTTCTGGGGGTTGGGCCGACCCGTCATCGAGCGGCTCCGGCGATCCCGGCCACCGGCCGGGCGCGGGCTCAGCCGACGCCGGACCGCGCAGCCGCCACCGTCCCGTCGGCGAGGCGCCGGTGTGCGTCGGCCGGGCGCGGGGCGCGGCGGTACGGGGTGGGGCGCGGGCGCGAGGGCGACGACGAGGGCCCGCGTGCCGGGGGCGCGGCCGCCTCGGGGGCGGTCCGCGGTGCCGGTGGCGGCGTGAGCGCGTGCGCCGGCGGGTGCGGGCGGGAGGTCAGCGCCGCGAGGAGCGAGTGCGGGCGGGTCCGGTCGGCCTCGTCGACGTCCACGGCCCGCGTGCCGGCCCCAGCGGCACCGACCGCACGGGCCAGCCGGGCCGGGAACGGCTCCCGGCGCGGCGGGTGCGCGGGGTCGGGGAGCCGGAGCTCGGCCAGGTCCTTCCACGTCGAGTGCCGCAGCCCGTCGACGGTGCAGCGGACGCGGGCGGCGACCCGGCCGTCCGGGGTGTGCCGCCAGCCGAGCAGCTCGCCGGAGTACCAGATGCCCGCGTGGTGGATCTCGACCGGCTGCGGGTTCCCGGCGAGCCTGCTCGCCGCTCCGTCCCCCGCCACGGACCGGACTGTAGGCGGGGCGCCGGGGCTGTCCGGGGAAGGCGCGCTCCGGCGCGGGCGGCCGGTGTGCCGGTGCGTCACACGGTTCACAGCCGTCCGTGCCGACGCGTCCTCACCCCGGCTGCGCGTCGGCGGTGCCGCGCTGCGCCCGGCGCACCGGCCGGGCCTGCAGGAGGCCGGTCAGCCGGCGCTCCGCCGGCACCCGGCTGCGGCGCAGGGCCTGGCCGATGTACTCGCCGAGCAGCGCGCCGGCGGCCAGGGCCAGCCCCACGGTCACGGCGCTGCCGAGCAGCGTGATGCCGCCGAGCGTGTCGCCCTCGGTCAGCCGCCGCAGCCCGCGGTAGATCGCCAGCCCGGGCAGCAGCGGGATGATGCCCGCGGCCACGTAGACCAGGGCGGGGACGCGCTGCCTGCGGGCCAGCGCGTAGCTGCCCAGGCCGATGACCACGGCGGCGCCCGCCGAGGCCAGCGTGGGGGACAGCTCCAGCCGGTCGAGCCCCACGAAGACCCCCCAGCCCAGCGCTCCGGCGGCCGCGGCGGGCAGGAGCGTGCGCCGTGGCGCGTGGTAGGTGACGGCGAAGGCGGCGGAGATGGCCGCGGCGGCGGCCAGCTGCAGCGGCACCTCGTCCAGCCCGCTGGTCGCGGGCTCCCACATCTGCACCGGGACGCCGAGGCGCACCCCCAGCGAGAGGCCTACGGCGACGCCGCTGATGATCCCGGCCGTGAGCAGGAACGTCTCGAACGCCCGGGCGCTGGCCGTGACGTAGAAGCCGGTGATCGCATCGTGGACCGCGCCCACGAGGGTGACGCCGGGGAGCAGCAGGACGATGCCGCCCGCGATCACCAGCGGGGGGCGCACCCCGAGATCGGCGGCCACGAGCGCGAGGGCCACCACGGTGGCGATCAGCCCGCCGACGGCGTTCTGGAAGAAGGCGGGCAGCCCGCGGCGGCCCAGGCCGTCGATCGCCAGGCCGACCAGCACGGTCGCCCCGAAGGCGGACGCGGTGACCAGCACGCCGGCCCCGAGCAGCACGGCCACCGACGCGGCGAGGGTGGCCCGGGCGCAGATGACGACGGCCCGCGGGTACCGCTGCCGGGCCCGCCCCGCGGCCACCAGACGGTGGTCGGCCTCGGTGGGGGTGATCCGGCCCTCGGTGAGGTCGCCGACGATGTCGTGCACCACGGTGGCGCGGGTGTAGTCCAGGTCCCGCTGCTGCACCAGGCGCAGGTCGCTGACCGGGACGTCGTCGTCGGCCGGGTGCCCGGAGACGGTGATCGAGGTGAACGTGATGTCGCACTCCACGCCCCGCAGGCCACCCGCGCGGGCCACCGCGGTGCAGGTCGCGGTCACCTCGGCGGCGCTGGCCCCGGACGAGAGCAGGAGCTCGCCGGCGCGGAGGGCCAGCTCCACGGCGCGGTAGGCGTCCTGCGGTCCGGTGGGCGGGGTCGACACGCCCCCCACTCTCCCCGATGCTCCCGGCGGTCCGCTCGCGGCCGGACGGGGCGGCGCCGTGGGCCTTCTCACCCCTGTCGGCGTGCGAACCGGGGCTCCGGCCTGCATGCTGAGAGATCGGGCCGGTGGCAGAGGGTGCCCCCGGTCCTTTCCGCTGCCCCGATCCAGCTGTCCGCTGTACCGATCCAGGAGGTCCTACCCCGTGCGCCGAACGTCCACCGTCTTCTGGGCCTCGTTGCTCGTCGTCCTGCCGTTCGTGGCGTGGGGAGCGATCGCGCCGGAGTCGCTGGCATCGGCCGCGGATGCCACCCGCGGCTTCGTCGTCGACCGGTTCGGCTGGTTCTACCTGCTGACCGCGACGGCCGTCCTGATCGCGGTGATCGTCGTGGCGGCGTCCCGGTGGGGCAAGGTCCGGCTGGGGCGGGACACCGACCGGCCGGAGTACACCACCACCGCCTGGTTCGCGATGCTGTTCAGCGCCGGGATGGGCATCGGGCTGGTGTTCTGGGGCGTGGCCGAGCCGGTGTCGCACTTCCTGACCCCGCCCACGGCCGCCCCGGAGACGACCGCGGCGGCACGGGACGCGCTGCGCTACTCGTTCTTCCACTGGGGTCTGCACCCGTGGGGCATCTACGCGGTGCTCGCCATGGCACTGGCGTACGCCCGCTTCCGCCGCGGGTGGAAGGCCACCATCAGCGGCGCGCTGCGGCCGCTCCTCGGGGACCGCGTCGACGGCCCGCTGGGCACCCTGGTCGACACCATCGCGGTGGTGGCGACCGTGTTCGGTGTCGCCACCTCGCTGGGGCTGGGCGCCGCGCAGGTCAACGGCGGACTCGCCTCGCTCGACGACGGGTTCAGCATCGGCTCCGGCACCCAGCTGATCATCATCGCCGTCGTCACGGTGCTGTTCCTGATCTCCGCGCTCTCGGGCCTTCAGCGCGGCATCAAGTGGCTGTCCACCGCCAACGTGGTCCTGGCCGTGCTGCTGTTCGCCTTCGTGCTCTTCACCGCCTCGACGGGGCGGCTGGTCGGGGCGTTCACCACGACTCTGGGCAGCTACATCACCGAGCTGCCCACGATGAGCCTGCAGACCGGCCCGTTCGACGCGGAGCGGTCGGAGTGGATCAACGGCTGGACGGTCTTCTACTGGGCGTGGTGGATCTCCTGGTCGCCGTTCGTGGCGACGTTCATCGCGCGCATCTCCCGCGGTCGCACCATCCGTGAGTTCGTGATCGGCGTTCTCGGTGTGCCCACGCTGGTCAGCGGCCTGTGGTTCTCCGTCTTCGGCGGAGCCGGGATCCTCGCGCAGCAGGACGGCGCGGAGCTCGCGGGGCAGGCCACCGAGTCGCAGTTGTTCGGGCTGCTCGACACGCTGCCCGGCGGCGTGATCGCCGGTATCGGCGCGATGATCCTGATCGTCACCTTCTTCGTCACGAGCGCCGACTCCGCCACCTTCGTGCTGGGGTCCCTGAGCACCAAGGAGGGCGCCGACCCGGCGCGCTCGGTCACGGTGGTGTGGGGGCTGGTCATCTCGGCGTCGGCGGCCGCGCTGTTGGTGAGCGGTGGTCTCGCCGGTGTGCAGACGGCCTCGATCGTGGCCGCGTTCCCGTTCGCGATCGTGCTGCTGCTGGTCCTCGTGTCGCTGGTCAAGGCGCTGCGCGGCGAGCCGCGGTTGCCCGGCCGCGCGGCGGCCGAGGCCGCGCCGGTGCCGGTGGGCGCCACGGCCGCCCCGGTGGCCCCCGGCGCTCCTGTCCCCGGGGACGCTCCGGTGACCGAGGCCGGGGACGGCGTCAGCCGGACCTGATCCCGCCCCCTCGCGGCGGGTGGGTGCCGCCCCCCGGCACCCACCCGCCGCGGAGCTGGTAGGGTGGGTTCTACCGACGCGGGGTGGAGCAGCTCGGTAGCTCGCTGGGCTCATAACCCAGAGGTCACAGGTTCGAATCCTGTCCCCGCTACCACGACGAAGGCCTGGTCACCACGGTGACCAGGCCTTCGTGCATCCCGGCAGATGTCCCCGGCGTCCGGCCGAGCGGGTGTGTTGTGCGTCACCGCGGATCTCAATAGCGTGCGGTCATCGACCACTGCCCCGGGAGGACGATCGTGTCCGTCGACGCACCTGCACCCGGCACCGTGCCACCCCACCGGGCAGGCGCCGCCGATCTCGGCATCGACCTCTCCGACCGCGACTTCTGGGTGCGCCCGCCGGCCGAGCGGCACGCGGTGTTCGACCGGCTGCGCGCCGAGCGCCCGTTCGCCTTCTTCGCCGAGCCGGTGATCCCGAACCTGGCCAGCGGTCCCGGGTACCACGCGGTCACCCGCTACGCCGACCTCGAGGCGATCAGCTGCCAGCCCGCGGTCTTCTGCTCGGGGGAGGGCGCGGTGTCGATCCAGGACATCCCGGCCGACCTCAACGAGTTCTACGGCTCGCTGATCAGCATGGACGACCCGCGGCACGCGAAGATCCGGCGCATCGTCGCCAAGACGTTCACCCCCCGGATGCTCGAGCGGGTCGTGGACTCGGTGGAGGGCATCGTCGACGACGTCCTCGCCGAGGTACGCCGGAAGGCGGCCGAGGGCGACGGCGCGTTCGACGTCGTCGCCGACCTCGCGGCGCCGATCCCGCTGCGGGTCATCTGCGACATGATGGGCATCCCCGCCGAGGACCGCGCGATGGTGCTCGCGAAGTCGAACGTCATCCTCTCCGGCGGCGACCCGGAGCTCGTCGAGGACGAGGAGGACCCGCTCACCGGCGTCCTCATGGCCGGCATCGAGCTGGCCGGTCTCATGGAGCGGCTGGCCGCCGAGCGGGTGCAGCAGCCCACGGACGACCTGACCACCGCCCTGGTCACCACCGAGGTGGACGGCGAGAAGCTGACCCACGAGGAGATCGCGTCGTTCTTCATCCTGCTGCTGGTCGCGGGCAACGAGACCACCCGCAACGCCATCTCGCAGGGCCTCCTCGCGCTCCAGGAGCACCCGGACGAGCGGGCCCGCTGGGTGGCCGAGCCGGCGCTGACCCGGACGGCGGTGGAGGAGATCGTCCGCTGGACCAGCCCGATCACCTGGATGCGGCGCACCGCCACCCGGGACGGCGAGCTGAACGGCTACCGGTTCGCCGCCGGCGACAAGTTCCTGCTGTTCTACGCCGCCGCCAACCGCGACCCCGAGGTCTTCGCCGAGCCGCACCGGTTCGACCTGGCGCGCGACCCCAACCCGCACGTCGGCTTCGGGTCCAAGGGGCCGCACTTCTGCCTGGGTGCGCACCTGGCCCGCCGGGAGCTGGCCGTGACCTTCCGCAAGGTGTTCGAGCAGCTGCCCGACCTGGAGGTGACCGGCCCGCCGGCCCGGCTGCGCTCCTCCTTCGTCAACGGCCTCAAGCGGCTCCCGGCCCGGCTGACGGTGGCCTCGTGAGCCTGCGGCTGGAGGCCGATCTCGAGCGCTGCGTGGGGGCCGGGGCCTGCGAGGCGCTGGCGCCGGACCTGTTCGAGGTGGGCGACGAGGGCACGGTGGTGGTGCTGCGCCCGCAGCCCGAGGGCGGCGACCTGCGCGACGCCGAGGAGGCGGTGCGGCAGTGCCCGACGCAGGCCCTCCGGCTGGGCGCGGAACAGCCGCCACCCACGCCCGGTTGACCGGGCCATGGAGACCACAGTCACCGACGTCCCCGAGTCCGACCGGTTCGAGATCCGCAGCGGCGACCGCATGCTCGGTCTGGCCGCCTACGAACGACGGGGGGACACGGTGGTGTTCACCCACACCGAGGTCGACCCCGACGCCGGGGAGTCCGGGCTGGGCAGCACCCTGGTCCGGGCCGCGCTCGACGAGGTCCGCTCCCGGGGCGGGTCGGTCGTGCCCCGCTGCTCCTTCGTCGCCGGCTGGATCGAGCGGCACCCCGAGTACGCCGACCTGGTGGCCGACCGGGACAGCTGAGCCGACCTCCGCCGCCCGCGACCTCGCGGGCGGCGGAGAAGCGCTGGAGAACGGGTCGCGCTAGAGGACCGTGGCGCCGTACATCTCCCCGAGCGGGTCGGCGATCAGCTCGATGCGGGCGTCGTCGGGGTCGCGGAAGTAGACCGAGACGCCGCTGTGCACCTCGTGCGGCACGCCCGCCTCGGTGAGCCGCTCGACGAGCCGCTCCCACCGCTCGGGGTCGACGCTGATCGCCATGTGGTGCAGCCCGCCGAGCACCTCGGCGTAGGGGCCGACGTCCAGGCCCGGGAAGTCGAAGAAGGCCAGCAGGTTGCCGTTCCCGATGTCGAAGAAGAAGTGCGACGAGCCGGGGTAGTCGCGGTTCTCGATCAGCTCGGTCAGCGGGAAGCCGAGGACGTCCTGGTAGAAGCGGACGGTCCGCTCGACGTCGCTGCTGATCAGGGCGGTGTGGTGCAGGCCCCGGGCGGTGGACGCGGGTCGCGAACCGGCGGGCCGGAGGTGGGTCTCGCGGATCCGGGCGCGCTCGGCCTCCAGCGCGGGAAGGTCACGGGGAGCGTCGGGGGTGGTCACGGCACGGTCCTCTCCGGTGGGGTCGGTCACCGCCGACAACCGCCGGGAGGGTGATCTCCTTCCCCGGGCGTGCCGGCCGGCTGCCCGCCTGCCAGGGTGGAGATCATGCGCGTGCTCGTGGCCGGATGGTTCAGCTTCGACGAGGTGATCGCCACCGTCGGCGACGAGCTGGGGGCCGACGTCGTCGTCGGGTGGCTGACCGAGCTGGGGATCGCCCACGACGTCGCCTGGGCGCCCTACCTGGAGCGCGGGGTGCACTGGCGCGACGTCGACCCGGCCGGCTACACCCACCTGCTCTTCGTCACCGGCCCGGTGGGCGACCTCCCGCCGCTGCCGGAGCTCACCGCCGCGTTCGCCTCGGCGCAGCGCTGGGCGGTGAACGTCTCGGTCGGCGACGACGTCGCCCGGACGATGTTCGACGAGGTGTGGGAGCGCGACGCCCCGGGGATCACGCGGCCGGACCTGGCCGTCGAGGGCCCGGTGCCCGACGCCCCGGTGCTCGCCGTGGCCTTCGCGCCGGTGCAGGGCGAGTACGGCGACCGCAGCCGGGCCGACCGGGTGCGCGGGGTGATCGAGGAGTGGCTGGCCGCCCGCGCGCTGCCGTGGTTCCCGATCGACACCGACCTGTACGCCAAGCCGCACCCGCGGCGGCCGGCGCAGGTCGAGGCGCTGCTGCGGCGGTGCGACGCCGTGGTCAGCATGCGGCTGCACGGGCTGGTGCTCGGGCTGAAGAACGACCGGCCGGTGATCGCCTGCGACCCGATCGACGGCGGCGCCAAGGTGAGCGGTCAGGCGCGGGCGCTGGACTGGCCCCTGGTCCTGGGGGCCGACGAGGTCACCGCGGACGCCCTCGACGACGCCCTGGCCCGCTGCGTGGGTGGCGAGCTCTCCGCCGCCGTGGCGCGCTCCCGTGCGCTCGGTGCGGCCGGCAACGCCGATCTCCGCGCGGAGCTCACCCGGCGGCTGGGAGGCTGACCGGGCGCTGCGCCAGGGCGAACCGGCGCTCGACGTCCGGGGGCACCGGACGGCGCTGCCGCAGGGCTGCCGGCAGCCGCCGCAGCCATCCCCGGACGGCGGTCCGCGCCGCCGGGTCGGACAGCGCCCGGCGGGCCAGCCGCCCGGCGGCAGGCAGCGCGACGCCGAGCGGCCGGCGCAGCCAGTCGACCAGCAGGTCGTTGCGGGTCTGCAGCGCCCAGCGGCCCTGCGCGACCGTCGCGGGGCCGGCGGGGTCGTGCCAGGCGACCACGTCGTCGGCGTAGACCTGCTGCCAGCCGGCCGCGGCGAGGTCGAGGGCCAGCAGGTGCTCCTCGCCGCCGAAGAACAGCAGCGGGGAGAAGCCGCCCACCGCGAGGTAGGCGTCGCGGCGGACGACGGTGGCGAAGGCGGGGTAGCTCAGCACGTCCGGCCCCGGGCTGCCCGGCGTGGTGCCGAGGACGGCGGCCCGATGTTTCCGCGACACCGCGTCCAGCGCTCCGTCCGGCGCCATCCGGACTCGGCCGGCGACGAGGGCCACCGCCGGATGGGCGTCGAGCAGGTCGGCGGCGCGGTCCAGGGCGCCCGCCGCCCACCACGAGTCGTCGTCGGCGAAGCCGACGTAGGGGGTGGACGTCGACCGGACGCCCACGGTGCGGGCGACGGCTCCGGCGTTGCCGGGCAGCGGCACCACCCCCACCGCGGGATACCGGTCGCGGACGGCGGCGGCGGTGCCGTCGGAGGACCCGTTGTCGACGACCACGACCGGAGGCCCGCCGGGTTCGACGAGCCGCTCCGGCGAGCGCAGCAGGGACGCCCGCCGGTCGCGGGTGGCGATCACGACGCTGGTACGGGGAGCCGGCACGCCGATCACCCTGCCCGGCCGAGGGCTCGGTGATGCACCGGGAGCGGCGGCTCCGGGATGTCCCGCGCGGAACGGCCCCGTACGGTTCGGGGATGGTGCTCGAACGCGCGGAGCTGTCGATCCGGCCGGGGCAGGGGGCGGAGTTCGAGCAGGCGTTCCGCGCCGCCTCCGGCATCATCTCCGCGGTGCCCGGGTTCGCCGGCCTGTCGCTGACGCGGTGCCTCGAGCGGGACGGCGTCTACCTGCTGCTGGTGCGGTGGGAGCGGCTGGAGGACCACACCGAGGGGTTCCGCGGGTCGGCCGGCTACCAGCAGTGGCGCGAGCTGCTGCACCACTTCTACGACCCGTTCCCGGTGGTGGAGCACTTCGCGCCGGTGCTGACCTCCGGCCACCCGGTGCCCTGAGCCAGAGGCCTCAGCCGAGGGCCTGCTCGAGGTCGGCCAGGAGGTCGTCGACGTCCTCGATGCCGACGGAGAGCCGCACGAGGTCGGCCGGCACCTCCAGCGGGGAGCCGGCGGCGCTGGCGTGGGTCATCCGGTGCGGGTGCTCGATCAGCGACTCGACCCCGCCGAGCGACTCGGCCAGCGTGAACAGCCGGGTGCGCTCGCACACCCGCAGGGCCGCCTCCTCGCCGTCCCGGAGCCGGAAGGAGATCATCCCGCCGAAGCCGGACATCTGCTTCGCCGCGGTCTCGTGGCCCGGGTGCCCGGGCAGGCCGGGGTAGAGCACCGCCCCGACGTCGGGCCGGCCGGCGAGGAACTCCGCGATGCGCGCGGCGTTGGCGCAGTGCCGGTCCATCCGGACGCCGAGCGTCTTCAGGCTGCGCAGCACCATCCAGGAGTCGAACGGGCCCGCCACCGCGCCCATGGCGTTGTGGTTGTAGGCCAGCCGCTCGCCGAGGCCGGCGTCCCGGGTGACGAGCGCACCGCCGACGACGTCCGAGTGCCCGCCCAGGTACTTCGTGGTCGAGTGCACGACCACGTCCGCGCCCAGCGTCAGCGGCCGTTGCAGGTACGGCGAGGCGAAGGTGTTGTCGACGACGAGCAGCGCCCCGGCCTCGTGGGCGATCTCCGCCGTCCGCGCGATGTCGGTGATGTTCAGCAGCGGGTTGCTGGGCGTCTCGCACCAGACCACCCGTGTGGTGGGGCGGATCGCCGCGCGCAGCGCGCCGGCGTCGTCCAGGTCGACCGGGGTGTGCTCCAGCCCCCACTCGGACAGCACGCGGGAGATCAGCCGGAACGTGCCGCCGTAGGCGTCGCCACCCAGGACGACGTGGTCCCCGGCGCGGCACACCGTGCGCAGCAGGGTGTCCTCGGCGGCCAGCCCCGACGCGAACGCCAGGGCGGTCGAGCCCTCCTCCAGCGCGGCGAGCGCCGCGTGCAGCGTGTCGCGGGTCGGGTTGCCGCTGCGGCTGTACTCGTAGCCGCCGCGCAGCCCGCCGACGCCGTCCTGCTTGTACGTGGTGGTCAGGTGCAGCGGTGGGATGACCGCGCCGGTGGCCGGGTCGGGGTCCTGCCCGGCGTGGATGGCGCGGGTGTTGAAGCCCTGCTGCACGGCTCGACTCCGCCCTCGTTCCGCTCCTCGCTCGCTGGCGCTCGCTGCGATGCTCGCTCGGGCGTCGTTCTCGCGGCTCACCGGGTCACCCCCGCGAGGTGGCCCAGCACGTCCTGGCGGGTGACGACGCCGGCGGGCTTGCCGTCGACGTGCACGAGCAGCGCGTCGGCGGCACCCAGCTGGGCGACGGCGGAGCCGACCGGCTCGCCGGAGCCGACGATCGGCAGCGGCGGGGACATGTGCTTCTCCACCCGGTCGGCCAGCGACGCCTTCCCGGCGAACAGCGCGTCGAGCAGCGTCTTCTCGTCGATGGAGCCGACGACCTCGCCCGCGGTCACCGGCGGCTCGGCCCGGACCACCGGGAGCTGGCTGACCCCGTACTCGCGGAGGATGTCGATGGCGTCCCGGACGGTCTCGTTCGGGTGGGTGTGCACCAGCGTCGGCGTCTCGCCGGACTTGGTGTGCAGCAGCTCGCCGACGGTCTCCCCGCCGGTGGCCTCGACGAAGCCGTAGTCGGCCATCCACGCGTCGTTGAAGATCTTGCCCAGGTAGCCACGGCCGCCGTCGGGCAGCAGGACCACGAGGACGTCGTCCTCGGTCAGCCGCTCGGCCACGCGCAGCGCCGCGGCCACGGCCATGCCGCAGGAGCCACCGACCAGCAGCCCCTCCTCGCGGGCCAGCCGGCGGGTCATCGCGAAGGAGTCGCCGTCGGAGACCGCGACGATCTCGTCGGCGACGTCCCGGTCGTAGGTGCTGGGCCAGAAGTCCTCGCCCACGCCCTCGACCAGGTAGGGGCGTCCGGTGCCCCCGGAGTACACCGAGCCCTCGGGGTCGGCGCCGATGACCTGCACCCGCCCGCCGGACTGCTCCTTGAGGTAGCGGCCGACCCCGCTGATCGTGCCGCCGGTGCCGGCCCCGGTGACGAAGTGGGTGATCCGGCCGTCGGTCTGCGCCCAGATCTCCGGCCCGGTGGTCTCGTAGTGCGAGCGCGGGTTGTTCGGGTTCGAGTACTGGTCGGGCTTCCAGGCGCCGGGCGTCTCACGGGCCAGCCGGTCGGACACCGAGTAGTACGACCGGGGGTCGGCGGGGTCGACGGCGGTCGGGCAGACGACCACCTCGGCGCCGTAGGCCTTGAGCACGTTGATCTTCTCCTGGCCGACCTTGTCGGGGCAGACGAAGATGCAGCGGTAGCCGCGCTGCTGGGCGACCAGGGCCAGCCCGATGCCGGTGTTGCCGCTGGTCGGCTCCACGATCGTGCCGCCCGGCCCCAGCTCACCGGAGGCCTCGGCGGCGTCGACCATGCGGACGGCGATGCGGTCCTTCACCGACCCGCCCGGGTTGAGGTACTCGACCTTCGCCAGCACCAGCGGCGCGCCCGGGCCCAGGGAACGGGTCACGGACGACAGCCGGACCAGCGGCGTGTTGCCGACCAGGTCGACGACGGACTCGGCGTACTGCACGGTGGCGCCTCCTCGGACCCGGGCGGCCGCGTCGCCGGCCCGGTCGTGCTCATCCCACCAGACGGGGTCGGGTCAGGGCTTGAGGACCACCTTGGTGCAGTTGTCCTCCTTGTCCCGGAACATCCGGTAGCCCTCCGGCGCCCGGTCCAGCGGCAGGGTGTGCGAGATCAGGAAGGTGGGGTCGATCTCGCCGTCGCGGATCTTCTCGTAGAGCGGCTTCAGGTAGCGATGCACGTGCGCCTGCCCGGTGCGCACGGTCAGCGACCGGTTCATCAGCGAGCCGACCGGGAACTTGTCCATCAGCCCGCCGTAGACGCCGACGATGGAGACGGTGCCGCCGTTGCGGCAGGCCATGATCGCCTCGCGCAGGGCGTGCGGCCGCTCGGTCTCGGCCATGACGGCGGTCTTGGCCCGGTCGTAGGCGTCGACCGCGGTGGTGGGGTGAGTGGCCTCCAGCCCCGCGGCATCGATGCACCCGTCCGGTCCCCGGCCGGCGGTGAGCTCGTTCAGCGCGTCGAGGACGTCGACCTCCTCGTAGTTCAGGACGTCGGTGGCCCCGGCCTCGCGCGCCTTGTCCAGCCGGTAGCCGAACCGGTCGATGGCGATGACCCGTTCGGCGCCGAGCATCTTCGCGCTCGCCACGGCGAACAGGCCGACGGGCCCGGCGCCCCAGACGGCGACGACGTCGCCGGGGGAGATGTCGCACATCTCCGCGCCCATGTAGCCGGTGGGGAAGATGTCGGTGAGGAACAGCACCTGCTCGTCGGTCAGGTCGTCCTCGACCTTCAGCGGGCCGACGTCGGCGAACGGCACCCGGGCGTACTCGGCCTGGCCGCCGGGGTAGCCGCCGACCAGGTGCGAGTAGCCGTAGATGCCGCACGGCGAGTGGCCCCACAGCTTCTCGGCCATGCCGGCGTTCGGGTTGGAGTTCTCGCAGACGGAGAACAGACCGCGCTCGCAGGCGGTGCACGCACCGCAGGCGATGGGGAACGGGACGACGACCCGGTCGCCGACGCGCAGGTTCCCCACGCCCTTGCCGACCTCGACCACCTCGCCCATGAACTCGTGGCCGAGGATGTCGCCCTTCTTCATCGTGGGGATGAACCCGTCGTAGAGGTGCAGGTCGGAGCCGCAGATGGCGGTGGAGGTGACCTTCACGATCGCGTCGCGGTCGTTCAGCAGCCGCGGGTCGGGGACCTCGTTGACCTCGACGTGGTCCTTGCCCATCCACTGGGTGGCGCGCACGGGGGTGGTCCTTCCGGTCGGCGGGGTCAGGAACGGGGTGCGGCGGGCTGCTGCTTCGCCATCCGGCGGGCCAGCGGGCCCTCGGGCGTGCCCTCGGAGCGGACCACCTGCCCGGTCTCGAGGATCTGCTTGAAGCGCGCGAGGTCGTCGCGGACCTGCTGTTCCGGGGCCTCGCCGAACAGCTTCGCGACCGCCTTGCCGGCCTTGCCGCCGGGCTGCGCGTAGGCCAGCCGGACGCGCACCTCGGTGCCCTGGTCGCCGGGGGCCGGGCGGAACTCGACCACCCCGGCGTTCTCGACGTCCGCACCGGGCAGCGACCGCCAGCGGATCCGCTCGCCGGGGGTCTCCTCGACCACCTCGGCGGACCACTGCACCGTGCGCCGGCCCGGTGCCTCGGCGACCCAGTGCCAGCGCCCGATGCCGGCGGGGCGCACCTCGCGCACGTGCGCCATGAACTCGGGCAGCCGGGTGAAGTCGTGCCAGCGCGCGTAGACCTCCTGCGGCGGCCTGTTCACCGTGGTGGCCGCGGAGACGTCGATCGCGCTCTTCCAGGGCGCCGAGCCGGGGAGCAGCTCGCGGTCGGCGCTCCGGCTGCCCGCGCGCCGGGACCGCACCGCGGTGGCCAGGTCGAGGGCGGCGAGGCCGGCGACGGCGAGGGTCGCGTTGCGCAGCCGCCGCTCGCGCTCGCCGGACCGGGAGGAGAGCGCGATGCCCCGGGAGGAGAGCGCCATGCCCCGGGAGGAGCGCGCGATGCCCCGGGAGGAGCGCGCGATGCCCATCGCGGTGAGGTCCATGGCGTCGCCGGCCACGCGGGTCCAGGCCCAGCCGGGGCACCCGGCCAGCAGCGGGAAGGCGTGCAGCAACTCGCGGGCGCCGACCACGGTGATCATCGAGAGCGCGGTGGCGGAGTCGTCGACCCCGGAGAAGCGGGCGACGCCCTTCGGGTCGCGCAGCATGGCGACGCCGAGACCGGTGCTGACCAGGCCCAGGACGCGGGCGGTGCGGCGCGGGCCGGGGCGGGCGCGGCTGGAGCTCATGGGGTCCTCCGGTTCGGTCGGTGCCCCGTCGGCCTACCCGGGGGTCCGGGACGGAAACGGCCGGTAGCGGGCCGCGCCGGGAGCGGGCGAGGATGCGCGGCATGGCGACCTCGCGGCCCGGACCCGATCCCGTCGGCACCCGCACGCTGGGGCGGGACGGCCTCGCCGTCTCCGCGCTCGGCCTGGGCTGCATGGGCATGAGCCAGATGTACGGCCCGGCCGACCGCGCCGAGTCGATCGCGACGATCCACCGGGCCCTGGAGCTCGGCGTCACCTTCCTCGACACCTCCGACGTCTACGGCAGCGGGCACAACGAGGAGCTGGTGGGCGAGGCGATCGCCGGCCGCCGCGACGAGGTGCAGCTGGCCACCAAGTTCTCCCTCCGCCGCACCGCGGACGGCGGGATGACCATCGACGGCCGGCCGGAGAACGTCCGGGCCTGCGCCGAGGCCAGCCTGCGCCGGCTCGGGGTCGACGTCATCGACCTCTACTACCAGCACCGCGTCGACCCCCGGGTCCCGATCGAGGACACCGTCGGCGCCATGGCGGAACTGGTCGAGCAGGGCAAGGTGCGACACCTCGGGCTGTCGGAGGCCAGCGCGGCCTCGATCCGCCGGGCCGTGGCGGTGCACCCCATCGCCGCGCTGCAGAGCGAGTGGTCGCTGTGGACCCGTGACGTCGAGATCCCCCGGGACGGCGAGACGGTGCTCGGGGTCGCCCGGGAGCACGGCATCGGCATCGGCATCGTGCCATTCAGCCCGCTGGGCCGCGGGTTCCTCACCGGGGCGATCACCAGCCCGGCCGACTTCGGCGACGACGACTGGCGGCGGGACCACCCCCGGTTCACCGGTGCGGCGTTCGCGGCCAACCTGCGGCTGGTCGACGCCGTCCGCGACCTCGCCGCGGAGAAGGGCGTCCCGCCCGGCCGGCTGGCGCTGGCGTGGGTCATGGCCCAGGCGCCGGACGTCGTCCCGATCCCGGGCACGAAGCGGCGCGGCTACCTGGAGGAGAACGCGGGGGCGGCCGCGGTGCGGCTCGGCGCCGACGACCTCGCCCGGCTGGACGCCATCGCACCCCCCGGCGTCGCCGCCGGGAGCCGCTACGCCGACTCCGGCTACGCCTACGGCGACAGCCCGGAGCGCTGAGCCGCGGTCAGGCGGGGGTGGGCCGCCGGGGTGCCGCGAGGCGCTCCAGGGCAGCGTCGTGCAGCTTGCCGTTGGTGGCCAGGGCGCTGCCGCCGGCCGGGCCGGGCGCGCCGGTGACGTCGGTGAACCGGCCGCCGGCCTCCCGGACGATCACGTCGAGCGCGGCGAGGTCCCACAGCGAGACCTCGGGCTCGCACGCGATGTCGACGGCACCCTCCGCGAGCAGCACGTAGCTCCAGAAGTCGCCGTAGGCGCGGGTGCGCCACACCGAGCGGGTGAGGCCGAGGAAGCCGTCGAGCCCGCCGCGCTCCTCCCAGCCGGACAGGCTGGAGTAGCTGAGGCTGGCGTCGTCGAGCCGGGCCACCTCGGACACGCGGCACCGGGTGGCCGACTCCAGCCGGCGCCCGGTCCAGGCGCCGACGTCCTTGGCCGCCCACCAGCGCTTGTTCAGGGCCGGTGCCGAGACCAGGCCGACCACCGGCTCGTCGCCGTCGAACAACGCGATCAGGGTGGCCCAGACCGGAACGCCCCGGACGAAGTTCTTGGTGCCGTCGATCGGGTCGAGCACCCACCGCCGGGAGCCGTGCCCGGTCGTGCCGAACTCCTCACCGAGCACGGCGTCCCGGGTCCGGGCCCGGCCGAGGGTGATCCGCAGCTGCTCCTCGACCGCCCGGTCGGCGTCGGTGACCGGCGTCAGGTCCGGCTTGGTCTCGACCGTCAGGTCCTGGGCCTTGAAGCGGTCCAGGCTGATCGAGTCGGCCTGGTCGGCCAGCACGTGTGCCAGCCGCATGTCCTCTGAGTAGCCCCGACCCGACGTCATGGGCACCGAACCTAGCGGTCGGTCAGTCGAAGACCGCGGAGCTGACCCCGCTCGGGCCCTCGTACTCGCGGTCCTCGATGCCCCTGAGGGCGTCCAGGACCTCCTTGTCGCCACCGTGGGACTCGGCGTGCTTGACGATGTCGTCCTTGCCCGCGGGGTAGTCGATGCCGGACAGGGCCTTCTGGATGTCGATCGGGCTCACCATGGCCGGGTCCCTACCCGTCACCTGCCCGAGGATGCGCGGATACCGTCGGATGCGTGGACGCAGCGACGATCGCCGGGCTGCTGGCCGACCCGGTGCGGCTCAAGGTGGTCGCGGCGCTCGCGCTCGGGGCCGGCACCATCGAGGAGGTCGCCGCGGCGTCGGGCCTCTCGCTCAAGGAGGTGGCGCTGGCCGCCCGCCGGCTGGCCCGCGCCGGCCTGGTGATCCGGGACGGGCACGGCCTCGCGCTGCGCGCCGACCAGTTCGGCGCGGCGGCCCGCGCCGCCGCCGAGGCCGCGCCGGCGCCCGAGCCGCTGTCGGACGACCCGGCCGCGGACGCCGTCCTCTCCGCGTTCGTCAAGGACGGCCGGCTGGTGTCCGTCCCGGCCCAGCACGCCAAGCGCCTGGTGGTGCTGGACCACCTGGTGCGGGTGTTCGAGCCGGGCGTGCGCTACCCCGAGCGGGAGGTCAACGCGCTGCTGGCGGTGTGGCACCCCGACGTCGCGGCGCTGCGCCGCTACCTGGTCGACGAGGGCTTCCTCAGCCGCGCCGCGGGGGTCTACTGGCGCAGCGGCGGCACCGTCGAGGTGTGAGCTCCCCACCCGTTGCCGCCCCGCGGGGTGTCCCCGGCGGGCGACACCCCGCGATGTCGACAGGTGCCGGTGTCGACAGGTGGGTGTGTCGACAAGTCGGTCGACGGCGGACCGCCCCCCGCGCACACTCGCCGGGTGCTGACCGCCTCACCGGACACCTTCGCCGCGCTCGCCCGGTCCTCGCCGTGGCGCTGGTCCACGCTGCGGTTCACGGTCTCCTGGCCGGGGGACCCGTGGCAGACGACTCCCGTGCGGGCCTGGCTGCGCCGGCCGGACGCCCTGCGGGTGGAGGCGCTCGACGGCGAGCTCCTGCAGGCCGGGCGCGCCTCCCGGTCGCGGGTGGCGCTGCTCTCGCCCGGGGGTGGCCGGACCGTGACCGAGCCCTGGCCGTCCGACCCCGGCGCCCCGGCGCCGACGTGGCGTCCCGACGGGCTGGTGGCCGAGCGGCCGCAGGGGCTGTCGCTCGACGACCCGATGTACCAGAACTACTTCTGGGTCGCGGTGCTCGACCCGGCCGAGCTCGCCGATCCGGGCCTGGACGCGGACCCGGGTGAGCCGGCGCTGCTGCTGGACGCCGTCACCGAGGTGGAGCACGCCGGCCGCCCGGCGTGGGAGGCCGTCGTCCGGACCACGCCGGCGTACGAGCCGCGCTGCGGCTGCTGCCCGCTGCTGCGCTCCCGGGAGGTCGACCTCGCCGAGTACGACGGCGACGCGGCGCATCTCCTGGCGGTCTATCCGGATGCGTTCCGGGTGCGGCTGGACGTGCAGACCGGCGTCTGCGTGCTGACCGAGGCGATCGGCGGGGAGGTCGCTGGCCGGGGCCACGACCTGCGGATCGAGGCGGTCGACGAGCCGATGGCCGACGACCTGTTCGCCGAGCCGCGCCGGGGCCTGTTCGGCCGCCGCGGCCGGTCCGGCCCGCCGCAGCCGGGGCTCGCGTGAGCCCGGACCCGGCGGCCGCTCAGTAGCCGGGGCCGACCTGGCCGACGGCGCCGAGCAGCACCCGGAGCGCGCGGAGCTGGTCCTCGCGGCGCTCCGGCATCGCGGCGGCCCATGCGTCGAGCGCGCAGTCGGGGTCCTCGGCGGTGTGCCCGCAGCCGGGCGGGCAGTCGGTGGCGGCCTCCGCGATGTCCTCGAACGCGGAGAGGACGTCGTCGGCGGTGACGTGGGCGAGGCCGAAGGACCGGATGCCGGGGGTGTCGATGACGGTGCCGCCACCGGGCAGGTCGAACAGGACGGCCGAGGACGACGTGTGCCGGCCCTTGCCGATCTTGCTGACGTCGCCGGTGGCCCGCAGCGCATCGGGCACCAGCCGGTTGACCAGCGTGGACTTGCCGACGCCGGACTGGCCGACGAAGACGCTCATCCGGTCGCGGAGCCGGCCGACCAGGTCCTCCAGCGGGAGCTCGCGGGACATCGGCACCGCGTTCAGGCTCAGCCCGGCGTAGCGGTCCAGCAGCGGCTGCGCCGACGCGAGGTCGGTCTTGGTGAGGCACAGCAGGGGCTCGAGCCCGCCGGCGTAGGCGGCGACCAGGCACCGGTCGAGGAAGCCGAACGCGGGCTCGGGGTCGGTGACCGAGGTGACGATGACGAGCAGGTCGGCGTTGGCCACGACCACCCGCTCGGTGGGGTCGGTGTCGTCGGCGGTGCGGCGCAGCGAGGTGGTCCGCTCCTCGATGACGACGATGCGCGCGAGCGTGTCGGTCCGTCCGCTGGTGTCGCCCACCACGCGGACCCGGTCGCCGACGACGACGCCGTGCCGGCCCAGCTCCCGCGCCCGCATGGCGGTGACGTCGACCTGGCCGCCGTCGGGCCCCTCGACCCGCACGGTCATCCGCCCGCGGTCGACGGCGATCACCAGCCCGGGGACGGCGTCGTCGTGCGTGGGGCGGGTGCGGGTGCGCGGCCGGGAGCCGCGCCGGCCGGGCCGGATGCGGACGTCGTCCTCGTCCATCCGCCGGGCGTCGCGCTGGTTGCCGCTCAGCGGAGGGCCTCCACCGGGTCCCCCAGGAGGCCGGCCCACCGCTCCCGGAAGTCGGGGAGGGTCTTGGTGACCGCCTCCGGACCGTCGACCGAGACGCCGTCGACGGCGAGCCCGAGGACGGCGGCGGCCATGACCATGCGGTGGTCGGCGTAGGAGTCCAGCCGCGCCGGCCGGTGCGGGCCCGGCTCGATCTCCAGGCCGTCGGGCAGCTGCCGCACCCGCGCCCCGACGGCGGTGAGCACCTCGTCGAGCGCCTGGAGGCGATCGGTCTCGTGGCCGCGCAGGTGCCCGATGCCGGTGAGCCGCGACGGGCCCTCGGCCAGCGCGCACAGCGCCGCGAGCACGGGGGTGAGCTCGCCGACCTCGCCGAGGTCGGCGACCAGGGGGCGGATCCCGCGCCCGCCGGTGACCTGCAGGCCCCCGTCCGGGGTGCGGGCGACGTCGGCGCCCATGTCGCCCAGCAGCCGGTCGAGGTGCGCGCCGGGCTGCGTCGTGGCGGTGGGCCAGTCCCGGACCGTCACCCGGCCGCCGGTGACCAGCGCCGCCGCGAGGAACGGGGCGGCGTTGGAGAGGTCCGGTTCGATCACCCGGTCGACCGGGGTGATCGGACCGGGGGAGACCCGCCACCCGCCGTCGGTGGTGGTGACCTCGACGCCGTGCTCGCGGAGCGCGCGCACCGTCATGTCCACGTGCGGCATCGACGGCACGGTGCCGGTGAGCGACAGGTCGACCCCCTCGTCGAACCGGGCGCCCGCGAGCAGCAGCCCGGAGACGATCTGGGAGGACTCGCTCGCGTCCACCGCCACCGCGCCGCCGCGCACCCGCCCGCTGCCGTGCACCGTGAACGGCGCCCGCCCGCGGCCGGCGTCGTCGACCGGCACGCCGAGCGCCCGGAGCGCGGCGATCAACCCGGCGTTGGGCCGCTCGCGCAGCCGGGGGTCGCCGTCGACCGTGACCGCGCCGTCGGCCAGGGCGGCGACCGGTGGCAGGAACCGCAGCACGGTGCCGGCCAGGCCGGCGTCGACCGCGGCAGGGCCGCGGAGTGGGCCGGGGGTGACCAGCCAGTCGGCGCCGTCGTCGGCGATCCCGGTGCCGAGGGCGCGCAGGGCGGCGGCCATGAGGTCGGTGTCGCGCGCCCGCAGGGGACGGACCAGGCGGCTGGGCCCGTCGGCCAGCGCGGCCAGGACCAGCGCCCGGGCGGTGAGCGACTTCGACCCCGGCAACGAGACGACGGCGTCGACGGGAGCCGGGGCGTGCGGCGCGGACCAGACGTCTGTCACGGCACCAGTCTGCCCGGTCGGGCGCCGCGGGATGCGGCCCCGTCGTCCGCACGCCGGGCGTGCGGGGCGCGCGGACGACGGGGCACCACCATCAGCCGGCCTGCGGCTTGTCGGCCTTCTTCACCGGGACGGTGCGCACCAGCCGCCGGTTGGCGAACTCGAACATGCCCAGCTCGGAGAGCTCGCGGCCGTACCCGGAGCGCTTGATCCCGCCGAAGGGCAGGTCGGGGAAGGACGCGGTGGGCTGGTTGATCCACACCATGCCCGCCTCGAGCCGCTCGGCGACGGCGGCGGCCCGGTCCGGGTCGCCGCTCATCACGGTGGCGCCCAGGCCGTAGACGCTGCTGTTGGCCAGCTCCACCGCCTCGTCGGCGTCCTTGACCTTGTAGACGACGGCGGCGGGGCCGAAGAGCTCCTCGGAGTACGCCCGCATCTCCGGCGTGACATCGGTGAGGATCGTCGGCTCGACGAAGGCGCCCGCGTGGTCGGGGCGCCCGCCACCGGTGACCACTGTGGCGCCCTTGTCGATCGCGTCCTGGATCTGGGCGTGCAGGTCCTTCGCCGCGCGCTCGCTGGACAGCGGCGCGAGCGATGTCTGGGGGTCGGCCGGGTCGCCCGGGGCAAAGGTGCCGAACGCCTGCTTGAGCCCCTCGACGAAGGGCTCGTACAGCTCCTCGGTCACGATCAGCCGCTTCGACGCGGTGCACGCCTGGCCGGTGTTCTGCATCCGGCCCGCCGTCGCGGCCTTGACCGTGGCGCCCATGTCCTCGGCGTCCAGCACGATGAACGGGTCGCTGCCGCCCAGCTCCAGGACCGACTTCTTGAGGTGCTTGCCGGCCAGGGCGCCCACGGAGCTGCCGGCCCGCTCGCTGCCGGTCAGGGTGACGCCCTGCACCCGCAGGTCGGCGACGACCTGCTCGACGTCCTCGATCCGCAGGAAGACGTTGGTGAACACGCCCGCGGGCGCGCCGGCGTCGGCGAAGAGGCGCTCGATCGCCTGCGCGCACTGCGGCACGTTCTCCGAGTGCTTCAGGACGATGGTGTTCCCCAGCACCAGGTTCGGGCCGGCGACCCGGACCACCTGGTAGAAGGGGTAGTTCCACGGCTCGATGGCGAACAGGACGCCGATCGGCTCGGTCTCCACGACGGCCTCGCCCTTGCCGAACATCGGCTGGATGTGCGTGGGCTCGAGGAAGTCGGCGCCGTTGTCGGCGTAGTACTTGAGGATCAGCGAGCAGAGCTTGAGCTCCCCGACGGCCTCGGCGTGGCGCTTGCCCATCTCGCGGGTGATCAGCCCGGCGTACTCGTCGGCGCGCTCGTCCAGCAGCTCGGCGGCGCGGGCCACGACGGCCGTGCGCTCGGCCAGGGGGCGTCGCCGCCACTCCTGGTAGGCGGCGTGCGCCCGGCCCACGACGCCGTCGACCTCGGCGGTGTCCAGGAACGGGAACTCCTGCTCGGTCTGGCCGGTGAAGGGGTTGACCGTCGCGTACGGGCGCGCCGCGGCGTCGCTGGCGGTCTTCGGGTGCTCGGTCGGGGGCTTCTGCGTCACGGTCACGCGGTGATCCTCGTCTCTCGTCGGCTGTTCCGACAGGGGGCTACCCGTGGCGGCCCGCGGCACGCACCGGCGGCCCGGTGTCGGCGGGGCCACCTACAGTGCGAACGGTCAGAGCCCGTGCCCGTCGAGGAGGCGCCCATGTGCGGTCGGTACGCGGCCAGCCGCAAGCCCGAGGACCTCGCGCTGGAGTTCGAGGCGGTGCCGGCCGCCGGGCAGGCCCCGCTGGCCGCCGACTACAACGTGGCGCCGACCAAGGACGTCTACGTCGTGCGGCACGCCAAGGAGCGGGACGCCGAGGGCCTGCCCACCGGCGGCGGGCACCGCGAGCTGCGCGCCGTCCGGTGGGGGCTGGTCCCGTCGTGGGCGAAGGACGTCTCGGTCGGCAACCGGATGCTGAACGCCCGCGTCGAGTCGCTCACCGAGAAGCCGGCCTTCCGGAAGGCGGCGGCCACCCGCCGCTGCCTGGTGCCGGCCGACGGCTGGTACGAGTGGGCCAAGCGGCTGGACTCCCCGGCCAAGCAGCCCTACTTCATCACCCCCGAGGACGGGTCGGTGCTGGCCATGGCCGGGCTGTGGGAGGTGTGGGGGACGGGCGAGGACCGCCTCTACACCTGCACCGTGGTCACCGCCCCCGCCGTCGGTGCGCTCGCCGAGATCCACGACCGGATGCCGCTGGTGCTGCCGCGGGACCGCTGGGCCGACTGGCTCGACCCGGCCAGGGAGGACGTCGCCGAGCTGGCGCAGCTGACGCCGCCCGAGGTGGTCGCGGGCCTCGAGCTGCGGCCGGTGGGTGCGGCGGTGAGCAACGTGCGCAACAACGGCCCGGAGCTGCTGGCCCGGGCCGATGCGGTGGCGGCGCCGGCCGACCAGCCGGCGCTCTTCTGACGTGGCGCCCGAGCAGGGGTCCACGCGCGCGGACGGGGCGCGGGACGCGCCGCCCGCACCTGGCGGCGCGCTGCCGACGTGGGTGGCGGCCGGCCTGACGTTCCTGAGCTCGGGCGCGGTGCTCGTCCTGGAGATCGTGGGGCTGCGGCTGATCGCGCCCTACGTGGGCGTCACGGTGCAGACCAGCACCGCGGTCATCGGCTTCGCCCTGGCGGCGATCGCCGCCGGCGCGTGGTTCGGCGGCGCCACCGCCGACCGCACCGACCCCCGGCGGCTCCTGGCACCGCTGCTGCTGGCCGGCGGCGCGCTGATCATCGCCGTGCTGCCCCTGGTCCGGTTCACCGGTGAGCTGCTCAGCGGGGCCGACGCCGGGGGAGTGCTGCTGCTGGCCGCCGTGGCGGTCGTGGTGCCGGCGGCGCTGCTGTCGGCGGTGCCGCCCATGGTGGTCAAGCTGCAGCTGGCCAGCCTCGACGAGACCGGTTCGGTGGTCGGGCGGCTGTCGGGCATCGGCACGCTGGGCGGCATCGCGGCGACGTTCGCCACCGGGTTCGTGCTCGTCGCGATCCTGCCCAGCAGCGTCATCCTGGTCGCCACCGGCGGGATCACCGTCGCCACCGGGCTGGCCGTCGCGCTGCTGCTGCGGCGGGGCAGCGGCGGGCGGCCGGTGCCGGCCGGGCTGCTGGTGCTGGCGGTGGCCGGCGGGGGCCTGGCGGCCGTCGCCCCCACGCCGTGCGAGGCGGAGACGGCCTACCACTGCGCCCGCGTGGTGGCCGACCCCGCGAACGACTCCGGCCGTGTGCTGCTGCTGGACACCCTGCGGCACTCCTACGTCGACCTCGAGGACCCCACCCACCTGGAGTTCCAGTACGTGCGGGCGATCGCCGCGGTCACCGACGCCGTCTTCCCGCCCGGCGAGCCGCTGTCGGCGCTGCACGTCGGCGGCGGGGGGCTGACCCTGCCGCGGTACCTGGCGGAGGTGCGGCCGGGGACGGAGAGCCTGGTGGTCGAGGTCGACCCCGGCGTCGTCGCGATGGACCGCGAGCAGCTCGCCCTCCAGACGTCGGCGGAGCTGCGGGTGCGGGTCGCCGACGGCCGGGTCGGGCTGGCCGAGGAGCAGGTGGGGGAGCGCGACCTCGTCGTCGGCGACGCCTTCGGCGGGTTGTCGGTGCCCTGGCAGCTGACCACCCGCGAGGCCCTCGAGCTGGTCGACCGCGCGCTCGCCGACGACGGCGTCTACGCGGTCAACCTCATCGACCACCCGCCGCTGTCCTTCGTCCGGGCGGAGCTCGCCACGATGCGGGCCGTGTTCGACCACGTGCTGCTCCTGGCGCGGGCGCCCGTACTGGCCGGGGAGGCCGGCGGCAACCTGGTCGCGGTCGCCTCCCAGCAGCCGTTGCCCGCCGAGGAGATCGCCGCCGCGCTGACCGCGCGGGACCTGGCCTGGCGGGTGGCGGAGGGCGCGGAGCTGGACCGGTTCACCGGCGACGCCGCCGTGCTCACCGATAACTTTGCGCCGGTCGACCAGCTGCTCAACCCGTACGGCTGACGCCCCTCACCGCCCGATCGGGGCGGTGCGGGCGCGGGTGAGCCGGACGAGGTCGCCCGGGGCGAGCTCCAGCTGCAGGCCGCGCCGGCCGCCGCTCACCATGACCGTGGCGAACTCCAGCGCAGAGGAGTCCACGACGGTGGGCAGCACCTTCTTCTGGCCCAGCGGGCTGATGCCCCCGAGCACGTAGCCGGTGGCCCGCTCGGCGTCGGCCGCCTCGGCCATCACCGCCTTGCGGCCACCCACCGCGGCGGCCAGGGCCTTGAGGTCCAGGGTGCCGCTGACCGGCACCACCGCCACGGTGAGGACGCCGTCGACGCGGGTCACCAGGGTCTTGAACACCTGGTGCGGGTCGGCCCCGAGCGCGGCGACCGCCGCCTCGCCGTGCCCCTGGTCGGCCGGGTGCTCGGGGTCGTAGGAGCGCAGCGCGTGCGCCACCGACGCCTTCTCCAGGACCCGCACCGCCGGGGTTGCCGCCACGGCGCCGCAGCCTAGCCAGCACCGCGCGGGCGGGAATGCCCGGCGGCGGGACCGCCGTTGCACCGCCCGTGAGCAGCACCGTCTCCAGCGCCCGCACGAGGACCGCGCGCCGACGTCCCCCGGGCCGTCCCGACGCCGCGCGGCTAGGATCGACCGATGTGGTGCCCCGCGTCCGGGGGCCCCAGAGAGGACGGTCGGTGCCTGAGGAGTCCGCGGTCGAGAACCCCGGCCAGATGCCCGTGGGGGCGCCCGTAGAGGTGCCCGAGGCCCGCGAGGGCGGCAGCCGCACGGAGCTGGCCGAGACCCGCGCCGAGCGCGACGCCCGCTTCGAGCGGGACGCGCTGCCCTTCCTGGACCAGCTGTACCCGGCGGCCCTGCGGATGACCCGCAACCCCGCCGACGCCGAGGACCTGGTGCAGGAGACGTTCGTGAAGGCGTACTCGGCCTTCCACCAGTTCGCCCAGGGCACCAACCTCAAGGCCTGGCTGTACCGGATCCTCACGAACACCTACATCAACAGCTACCGGAAGAAGCAGCGGCAGCCGCAGCAGTACCCCACCGAGCAGGTGCAGGACTGGCAGCTGTACGCGGCCGAGGAGCACAGCTCCACCGGGCTGCGGTCGGCCGAGATCGAGGCGCTGGACCACCTGCCGGACTCCGACATCAAGGAGGCCCTGCAGCAGCTGCCCGAGGACTTCCGGCTGGCCGTGTACCTGGCCGATGTCGAGGGGTTCGCCTACAAGGAGATCGCCGAGATCATGGGCACGCCCATCGGCACGGTGATGTCCCGGCTGCACCGCGGCCGACGAGGACTGCAGAAGCTGCTGGCCGACTACGCCCGTGAGCGCGGCTTCGTCCGCGCCGGAGCCGGTGAGGAGGCGAGCCAGTCATGAGCAGCGAGGCCCACGACGCCGGCGAGCCGATCGAGATCAACTCCTGCGACGACGTCCTGACGCACGTCTTCGAGTTCCTCGACCACGAGACGCCCGACGCCCGGCGTGCGGTCATCGCCGAGCACCTGGAGGACTGCTCGTCCTGCCTGCGCGAGTTCGGCATCGAGCAGGAGTTCAAGGCGCTGGTCCGCCGCCGCTGCGGCGGGGACAAGCCGCCCTCGGGTCTGCGCGACCGCATCAAGCTGCAGCTGACCACCGTCTCCATCGAGGAGGACGGCACGTCGGTCAGCGTGGAACGGCTGACCGTCGAGCGGTCCGGAGAGCGTCCCACCCCCGCGTGACGGGGGCGGGACGCCCCAGATCACGCGTTGGGGCGCTTGCCGTGGTTGGCCTTGTTCCCCTTGCGGGAGCGACGCTTGCGTCCACGCTTGGACATCGCTGCCCTCCTCTCACACTGCCGGTGGGCCGCTGGCCCGTGGATCCCGCGGGTACCGGAGCGGCGCACGGGGGGTGCGCGCGGCCGGGAGACCCGCCAAGCTGACGGGACAAGCCTCTCACGGGGGAACCCGGCCGTGCGCCGGGCAGGGCGATGCAGGAGGAACAGCAGTGCCGCAGCTGGGGATCGAGACCGTTCTCGTCGCGGGCCGGGGGCCGGCGGCGTGCGCCGTGGTCACCGCCTGCCAGCGGCTCGACCTCAAGGCCGTGGCGGTGCACAGCGAGACCGAGCGCGCCGCGCGGCACGTGCGCCTGGCCGACGACGCCGTCCTCCTCGGAGCCGCGCCGGCCGCGGAGTCCTACCTGGCCGTCGACCGCCTCGTGGAGGCCGCCCGCCGCAGCGGGGCGGACACGGTGCTGCCCGTGCCCCCGGCGCTGGCCGGCAACGCGACGCTCGCGGCCGCGGTCATCGCCGCGGGGCTGCGCTGGGCGGGGCCCGACCCGGACGTGCTCGAGCGGATCGGCGGGGACGGCGTGGAGCCGGCCAGCGAGCGCGGCCTCCTCGCCTGGGTGACCGCCGAGGGGCTCCGCTTCCCCACCCCCGTGGCCCGCGACCGCGCCGCCGGGATCGCGCGGGTGTCCTGGACCCCCGGCGCGACGGCGCAGCTGCCTCCGGCCGCCTCCCGCCTGGCCGAGGTGGGCTGGCGGGGGCTGGTCACCGTGGGCATCTCCCCGGACGGCGAGCTCGCCGAGGTGGCCGCCGGCTTCTCCCTGGACATGGCGGTGCTGGAGCGGGCGCACGGCGTGGACGCCGTGGAGCTCGCCCTGCGGAGCGCCGCCGAGCCCCGGGCCGACGATCCCGGGCCGGTCGGACGCGCGGAGCCGCAGGCCGCCGTCGTCGTCCAGCTCCGCTCGACGCTGCCCCCGGGCACCGCCGGACGGGTCCGCGGCCGGCTGCCCGGCTCGGCGGGCCGACCGCCGGCCCCGGACGGCGTGGACCTGCTCGCGGTCAGCGGGTACGACCCGGGCGACCGGCTCGACGGCTGGTACGACGCGCTCCTGGCCACGGTCAGCGCCGGAGCCGACGACGTCCCGACCGCGGCGCGGGCCGCCGGCCGGGCGCTGTCGGGGCTGCCGGACGTCGGCGTGCCCCACGACGGTGCGGAGGGGTGCGCCGTGCTCGGCCGGCTCGCCTCGGGTGCGACCGCGCCGGGGGCCGCCGCGCCGTCGGCCGTGCTTGGATGAGGCCTCACCCACAGCGAGCGCAGGAGGTCCCGGTGGCGGTCGAGGAGATCCACGCGGAGATGGTCTCCAGCGTGTGGAAGGTGCTGGTCCAGCCCGGGGCACCCGTGGCGGCCGGTGACACCCTCGTCATCCTCGAGTCGATGAAGATGGAGATCCCGGTGCTGACCGAGCGAGCGGGCACCGTGCAGGAGCTGCACGTGGTGGAGGGCGAGGTCCTCCAGGAGGGCGACCTCATCGCCACCGTCGCCGACGCCTGAGCCTCACAGGGGGTGGGCGTAGACCACCAGGTCGATGCCCGGGACCGGGCTCCAGTCCCGCTCGGGCAGCCGGGTGAACCCGAGCCGCTCGTAGAGCCGGTGCGCGGCGGTCATGCGGGTGCCGGTCGAGATGACGACCCGCCGCTTGCCGGCCGCGCGGGCACGGGTCAGGCACTCCTCGACCAGGGCGGTACCGACGCCGCAGCCCTGCGCCGCCGGATCGACGACGAGCATCCGGAACCCGGCCTCGTCGTCGGACTCCAGCACCTCGCCGAAGTCGCCGCCCGGTACGAACGCCACGCTGCCGACCAGGCGTCCCGCGCCGTCGCGGGCGACCAGCAGCTCGGCCACCCGCGCCCGCCCGGCCACGTCGGCCAGCTCGTCGGCGTACCCGGAGGAGGCGAGCCCCCCGCCCACGTAGACGTCGAGCGTGAGCGCCGCGATGCGGGCGTGGTCCTCGGGCGTGGCGGGATCGATGCGCAGGGCGGGGGCGGCGACCACGCCCGGAGCGTAGGTGGCCCGCCGGCGGCGGCCGCGCGGAGCCTGCGGGCAGGCCCGGGCCCGGTGCCCTTCTAGGCTCGGCGCACCATGAGCAGCCTCTCCGAGCGTCTCGCCCGCGGCACGGCGTCCACCCCCGACCAGGTCGACCACGCCCGCCGGCTGGTCGCCGACTGGCAGCTGCTGGCCGATCTGGCCTTCGCCGACCTCACCCTGTGGGTGCCGCTGGAGAGCGGCGCCTGGTGGTGCGTCGCCCAGGTCCGGCCGCTCACGGCGCCGACCAGCCGGCCGGAGGACATGGTCGGCGCGACCCTGGGCGCGGAGGACGCGCCCGCGTTCGCCACGGCCCACCGGGACGGACGCCCGTTCACCGCCGGCGAGCCGGACTGGTCGGGCAGCACCCCGCGCCGGCGGGAGGTCATCCCGGTCCGCCACGAGGGCGTCCCCGTCGCCGTCCTCGCCAAGGACACCAACCTGGCCGTCACCCGGTCGCCGTCGACGCTCGAGCTCACCTACCTCGACATCGCCGCCGACCTCTGCCTCATGGTGTCCGACGGAACCTTCCCGCCACCGAAGCAGCAGGACGCGGAGATGAGCCCCCGGGTCGGTGACGGGCTGGTGCGGCTCGACGCGGCCGGCCGGGTGAGCTACGCCAGCCCGAATGCGCTGTCGGCCTACCGGCGGATCGGCGTCGCCGGGGACCTGGCCGGGGCGAACCTGGCGGACGTCACCTGCCGGGCCGGCAGCGACCGGGTGGCCGCGGAGGCGGCGGCGGCCGGCATCACCGCGGCGGTCGGCGGGCGCTATCCCGACCCGGTGGACGTGGAGGCCGCGAGCGCCACGCTCCTGCTGCGGGCCCTGCCGCTGCAGGCGCCCGGCGGCGAGCACGGCGCGCTGGTGCTGGTCCGCGACGTCACCGACGTGCGTCGGCGCGACCGCGCACTGCTCACCAAGGACGCCACCATCCGGGAGATCCACCACCGGGTGAAGAACAACCTGCAGACGGTGGCCGCTCTGCTGCGGCTCCAGGCCCGCCGCATGACCGAGCCGGCCGCCCGGGCGGCGCTGGAGGAGTCGGTGCGCCGGGTCGCCTCCATCGCGGTGGTCCACGAGACCCTCGCCGGCAGCCGGGAGGACGTCGTCGACGTGGACGACGTGCTGGACCAGGTGCTGCCGATGCTGGGCGACCTGACCTCGGTCGGGCCGGCGGCCCGCACCCGCCGGCGCGGCTCCTTCGGCGAGCTGCCGGCGGTGGCGGCGACCCCGCTGGTCCTGGCGGTCACCGAGCTGCTGCACAACGCCGCCGAGCACGCCTTCGTCGGCGGCGAGCCGGGGACCATCGAGCTGGTCGCCGAGCGGGACGGGGACGACCTGGTCGTCCGCGTGCGGGACGACGGCCGCGGGTTGCCGCCGGGCTTCGATCCGGCCGCCAGCGACGGGCTGGGGCTGCAGATCGTGCGCACGCTCGTGGCCAGCGAGCTCGGCGGGAGCCTCGCCATGGGGTCGCCCGCGGACCGGCCGGGCACCGAGGTGGTCCTGACCCTGCCCGGGAGCGCCCGGCCGCGGCGCTGAGCGCGCGGGCCGGGGGAGGAGGCGCCGAGGCCGGTCCGGGACGGACCCGGACCGGCCTCGTGGCGGTCAGTGCGATCGCGGTGGTGCGGTGGGCTGCCGGGGAACCCCGGCAGCCGTCGTGGTGCTCCTGGTCAGGCGGTGTGGACCCGGGTCCGAGCCTGGCGGCGCTTCAGCGCGCGCCGCTCGTCCTCGGAGAGCCCACCCCAGACGCCGGAGTCCTGACCGGAGCGCAGGGCCCAGTCCAGGCACGACGAGACCACCGGGCAGCGCTGGCACACGGCCTTCGCCTGCTCGATCTGGACCAGGGCCGGGCCGGTCGTCCCGATGGGGAAGAACAGCTCCGGATCCTCGTCCCGGCAGAGCGCGCGGTGGCGCCAGTCCATGGCGTTGTACTCCTCGATGTCGTCTACGGTCGGTACGTCAGTCGCACAGCTCGGTCTGCCATCGCCGGGCCGACACCGGTTACCCAGCGCCATGGCGGCAGCGACTGCCTGCTTTGTTACCGGCAGGTTGCGTTCCAGCAGCGATGTTTTCACGTGCCGGACAACTGTCAAGGGAAACGCGGTCCGCGCTGACCCCCGCGTGAGCAACCTCACCACGGTCGTGCTAGGCCTGCCACTCGGCAGAGTCGGTGCCCGTGTGGCGGGCGCCGGAAACACCCGTCAGGCGATGACCCGCAGCGCATCGGGGACGTTCTGGATCCGGACGCCGGTGGCGGTGCCGAGATGGTCACCGTCGAGCTGCCAGCCCTGCGGCCGCACCGCGGTGACGGTGAGCTCCTGGAGGTCGTGCCACCGGTGCAGCCCGCGCCCGCGCAGGTCGGGTTCGGGGCGCATGGTCTGCCGGAGGGCGCGCAGCATGCGGGTCGTGCCGGTGCGCCCGAGGGCGAAGACGTCGAGCCCGGTGTCGAAGGAGGCCTGGGGGGTGGGGTTCACCGGCCGGGTGCCCAGGTACGTCCAGGGGCTGACGTTGGAGACCAGGCAGAGGAAGAGCCCCTCGAGGGGCGGTTCTCCCGGGACCTGGAGGGTCATGGCCGGCCGCCGGCGCTCACGGCCGAAGAGGAAGGCGCTGGTGCCCTCCCGGACGTAGAGCGCGCCGGTGGAGCGCCGGCCCTGCGCGCGGCGCGCCTCGACCCGGGCGATGACCTCGGCGTCGAAGCCGAACCCGGCGGCGAAGACGAACCAGCGGGGGTCGGTCCAGCCGGGCCCGTCGGCGGCGGCGTCGGCGCGCGCCACCGCCTCGGCGTCGGTGGGCGCCACACCGGTGACCGCGGCGGTGCTGGTGCCGGTCGCGCTGGCGGTGCCGAGCGAGACCAGCCGGGTGCGCCCGGCGCGCAGCGAGGCGAGGAGCTCCGCGGTCGCCTCCACCGGGTCCCGCGACCGGCCCAGCGCGCGGGAGAAGACGTTGGTCGAGCCGCCCGGGACGACCGCCAGCGTGGGCACCTCCGGCCCGGGGCCGTCGGTCAGCAGGCCGTTGACCACCTCGTTCACCGTCCCGTCACCGCCCAGGGAGACCACGACGTCGATCCCCTCGGCGGTGGCCTGGGCGGCCAGCTCCCGGGCGTGGCCCCGGTGGCCGGTCTCGGCGACGTCGACCTTGAGCTCGCTGGCGAGGGCGCCGACCAGCACGTTCCGCATGTTGGCGGTCGTGGTGGTCGCCGCCGGGTTGACGACCACGAGCGCACGCATGCCGCCAGGCTATCCAGCGCGGCCGCGGGTGCACGCGAGGTCGCGGGTCCGGTGTGGGCGGGGGATGCTGCTCCGCCGCGTAATCTCGGGGCGTGACCGAGGACCGGAGTACGCCGTCGCGGCCGCCGCGCGGGCTCGCCGACCGGCTGTTCGGCCCGACCGCGGCGCAGCCGGCGCCCCGCCCGGCGCGGCCGCACGGCGAGGCGCCCCCGTCCCTCCGGCGGGCCGCGCTGGCCGTCGGCGTCGAGTCCGCCGCGTTCACCCTCGGCGTGCTGGTCCTGCTCTACCTGACGCTCACCGGCAGCCCGGAGAGCGTTCCTCGGGCAGTGGCGGAGGTGGTCCTCGCCGCCCTCGCGGCGGGGGTGCTCGGCGCCGGAGCCGCGGGGCTGTGGCGGGTGGCCGGCTGGGCGCGGGGTCCGGTGATCGCCCTGCAGCTGTTCCTCGGCCTCACCGGGTTCACCCTGGCCTTCCCCGCCCAGCTGCCGCTGATCGGGCTGCCGATCCTCGCGCTGGTGGGCACGGTGCTCTACCTCCTGGCCACGCCGGAGTCACGGCTGGCCTACGCCGACCACTGAGGCCGGCCGTCGGGGCCCGGGCGGCAGGGTCGGGGCCTGCCTCAGACCAGGTCGATGACGTCGGCGATCGAGTCGCAGACGCGGCTGGGCCGGAACGGGAACCGGCTGACCTCCGAGGCGCTGGTCGACCCGGTGAGCACCAGCACCGTCTCGAGCCCCGCCTCGATCCCCGCGACGACGTCGGTGTCCATCCGGTCGCCGATCATGGTCGTGGACTCCGAGTGGGCCTCGATCCGGTTCATCGCGCTGCGGAACATCATCGGGTTCGGCTTGCCGACGAAGTAGGGCTTCGCGCCCGTGGCCGCGGTGATCATCGCCGCGACCGACCCGGTGGCGGGCAGCGGCCCCTCGGGGGAGGGGCCGGTGACGTCGGGGTTGGTGGCGATGAACCGGGCGCCCTTGCCGACCAGCCGGATGGCCCGGGTGATGGCCTCGAACGAGTACGTGCGGGTCTCCCCGAGGACGACGTAGTCCGGGTCGGTGTCGGTGAGGGTGTAGCCGGCCTCGTACAGGGCGGTGGTCAGCCCCGCTTCGCCGATGACGTACGCCGATCCGCCGGGCAGCTGGGAGGTGAGGAAGTCCGCCGTGGCGAGCGCGGAGGTGAAGATGGCCTCCTCGGGCACCTGCAGGCCGCCGCGGGCCAGGCGCGCGGCGAGGTCGCGCGGGGTGAAGATCGAATTGTTCGTGAGGACGAGGAAGCGGCGGCGCCGCTCCACGAGCCGGTCCAGGAACTCCTTGGCGCCGGGCAGGGCGTTGCCCTCGTGCACCAGGACGCCGTCCATGTCGGTCAGCCAGCACTCGGTGGCAGCACGCTCGGTGGTCACGACGCCACGCTAGTGCCCGGAGCGGCGCGCGGGCCGGTCAGCCCGCGGCGAAGCCGGTCAGCGCGTCGTCGGTGAGCCGGAAGACCGTCCACTCGTCCATGGGGACGGCGCCGGCCGCGCGGTAGAACTCGATCGACGGCGTGTTCCAGTCGAGCACCGACCACTCCAGCCGGGAGTAGCCCCGCTCCACGCAGACCTGCGCCAGCGTGCGCAGCAGCTCCCGGCCCAGACCGGTGCCGCGGTGCTGCGGCTGGACGTAGAGGTCCTCGAGGTAGATGCCGTGCGTGCCGCGCCAGGTGGAGAAGTTGAGGAACCACAGGGCGACGCCGACCACCTGGCCGTCGCGCTCGGCGACGTGGCCGAACAGCGCGGGGGAGTCGCCGAACAGGCAGCCGGCGAGCTGGTCCTCGGTGAGCCGCACCTCGTGCAGGGCCTGCTCGTAGTCGGCGAGCTCGCGGACGAGCCCGACGACGGCGGGGACGTCCGCGGGGCGGACCGGGCGGACGCTCAGGAGAGCACCTCCCTGAGCCGGGCGGGCACGAGCCGGCCCAGCGGGGCGAACACCGGCACGAGGACCGGTGCGAGCAGGTAGCCGTAGGCGAGGACGCAGCCGGTCACGACGGGGATGATCGCGAAGCCGACGACCAGCAGGATCGCCGCCGCCACGAGGCCGTAGGGGCGGCCGCTCTTCGGGCTGACCAGCGACCGGAACGACCGGAAGCGGACGTTCGTCACCATCAGCACCGCCGGCAGTGCCACCACCAGCAGCACCCAGAGCCGGTCCCGGCCCTCCATGTGGTCGCCGAAGGCGAACACCGAGGCCAGGACGACGCCGGCCGCGCCCGGGCTCGGCATGCCGATGAAGTACCGCTTGTCCGCCGTGGGGTCGATCGTGGTGTTGAAGCGGGCGAGCCGGATCGCCGCGCAGGCCACCCAGAGGAAGCAGACCACCCAGCCGAGGGGATCCCACTCGTCGCGCCCCTCGGAGAAGAGCGTGAACGCCAGCAGCGCCGGGGCCAGGCCGAAGGAGACGAGGTCGGCCAGCGAGTCGAACTGCAGCCCGAACGGGGTCACCGCACCGACCAGTCGGGCGACGGCGCCGTCGGTGATGTCGAAGAGCACCGACAGCCCGATCAGCACGGCGGCGAGGGTGTACTGCCCGCGGATCGACACCAGGATCGCGGCGAAGCCGCAGAGCATGTTGGCCAGGGTGAACAGGCTGGGCAGCGTCGCCAGGGCGCGGCGGCGGCTGCCCCGCACCGATCCGCGGACGAACTCGACGGTGGCCGTGCGGCGGGTCTGGGGTGGGCGCTGGCCGGACGCGGAGCTGGGCATGCCGCGCCTCAGCCGGCCGCGGGCCAGCGGGCGATGACGGTCTCGCCGCCCCGCACGCGCTGGCCCTTGGTCACGGTGATGGTGCACTCGGGCGGCACGAAGACGTCCATGCGCGAGCCGAACTTCATCAGTCCCATCCGTTCCCCGGTGGCCAGCGACTGGCCCGGGCCGGTGCGGGTGACGATCCGGCGGGCCAGCACCCCGACGATCTGGCGGAACACGACGGTGCGCGGCGCGGGGCCGGTGGTGTCGTGCAGCCGGATCTCGCTGCGCTCGTTCCGGTGCGCCGACTCCTTGCGGTAGGCCGCGAGGAAGCTGCCCTTGCGGTAGGAGCTCTCCACGACCTCCCCGCGGTACGGGGCCCGGTTGACGTGCACGTCCACCACGGACAGGAAGACGCTCACCTGCTGCCAGTCGCCGTCCGGGGCGACGCCGGGCTGCGGCTCGCCGGCGACCATGACCACGCCGTCGGCGGGGGAGAGGACGTCGTCGGGGCCGGGCGGGGTGCTGTCGCACTGCCGGTCGGGGTCGCGGAAGAACAGCGCCATGTATGCGGACAGGGCCAGCAGGGGCCAGGCGGCCAGGCGTGGCCAACGGCGGCCGGTGGCCCGGGCTCCCGCGGCGAGCAGGGCGGCCGGAGCCAGCGGTCCGGTGACGAAGGGCCAGCCGGCGGGGTCGATGCGCATCGTCCTCAGACGGTACCGGGAGGGTGGTCGCCGTTCCCGGGTGTGGCGGGCGTGGCGGCTCCAGACCGTCGGCCGCTCCGGACACGACGATGCCGGGCCACCCGTGGGGTGGCCCGGCATCGTCGCGAGGACCTCGCTCAGGCGGCTGCCTTGGTCTCCCAGAAGATCTTGTCGATCTCGGCGATGTAGTCGAGCAGCTTCTGGCCCTCGGCGGGGTCCATGCTGCCCTTGCCGCCGGCCGCGCCGGCCTGCTTGGTGGCCTTGTTGAACAGCTCGTGCAGGTGCGGGTACTTCTCGAAGTGCGGGGGCTTGAAGTAGTCGGTCCACAGCACCCACAGGTGGTGCTTGACCAGGTCGGCCCGGGCCTCCTTGATCAGGACGGCGCGCATCTTGAAGACCTCGTCGTCACTGGCCTGGTACTTCTCCTGGATGGCCTTGACCGACTCGGCCTCGATGCGGGCCTGGGCCGGGTCGTACACGCCGCAGGGGAGGTCGCAGTGCGCGGTGGCCTCCACGGCGGAGAACATGCGGAACAGACGCATGGGATGCCTCCGATGTCGTGGGGTGGTGTCGTCTGCGACCCTACTCGCGGTGATCGACGGCGACAGCGTGGACGAACGCGCATCCGGCCCGGTGGGGGCGTTGCCGCGCGCCTGGGTGCAGGTCCGGGTGACCGGCCCCTCCATGTCGCCGACCGTGCGGCCCGGGGACCGGCTGCTGGTCCGCCGGGTGCCAACGGGCACGGCGGCACCCGGTGAGGTCGTCGTCGCCCGCTTCCCCCGCCGGCCCGAGCTGCTGGTGGTCAAGCGGGTGCGCCACGCGGTTCCGGAGGGCCACTGGGTGGAGGGCGACAACCCATTCGGCTCCGACGACAGCCGCGCGTTCGGCCCCGCCGTCGTCGTGGGCCGGGTGGTCGGCCGGCTGTGGCCGCGCCCGGGGCGGCTGCCCGCCCCGCCCCCGCCGGACCTGCTCGCGGAGTAGCGGCTCAGGCGCCGTCCAGCTCCGCGTAGCGGGTGGCGCACGCGGCCATGGTGGGCAGCAGCCCCTGCTCGCGCGCCTCCATGAGCGAGGGGGCCGTCCGGTCCTTCGCCGACAGCTCGAGCTCGACGTCCGCGGGCCAGGGGAGGTCGAGCTCGGGGTCCAGCGGGTGGACGCCGAACTCCCGCGCCGGGTCGTAGCCGGAGGAGACCAGGTAGGTCACCGAGCTGGCGTCGGCGAGCGAGACGAAGGCGTGCCCGAGGCCCTCGGCCAGGTAGACCGCGCGCGGCTGCGCGCTGTCGAGCAGCACCGCCTCGTGGGTCCCGAACGTCGGCGAGCCGACCCGCACGTCGACGACGACGTCGAGCACCCGGCCGGCCGGGCAGTACACGTACTTGGCCTGCCCCGGGGGCACCAGCGCGAAGTGCACGCCGCGCAGCACGCCCCGGGCGGAGACGCTGTGGTTGGCCTGCGCGAGCGGGAGAGCGTGTCCCACACCCTGGGACAGCACGTCGGCGCGGTACCACTCGGTGAAACGCCCCCGCGTGTCGCCGTGCGGCACCAGGTCGAGCACGTAGCTGTCGGGCACGGCGAGTTCACGGATCTCCACGTGCTGACCGTAGCGACAACGGGCCCCCGACCCCCGGTTACGCTGCTGTGCCCATGAGCGGAAATGCCGGGCCCGGGCAGCACCTCAGCTCCGACCGTTTCGCCGACGACCCGGCCTTCGCCGTGCACGAGGGCGGCAAGCTCTCGGTCGCCGCCACCCGCCCGATCGGCTCGGTCGCCGACCTCGCCCTGACCTACACCCCCGGCGTCGCCCGGGTGTCCAGCGCTATCGCCGCCGAGCCCGAGCTGGCCCGCCGGTTCACCTGGGCGCCGCGGGTCGTGGCCGTCGTCTCCGACGGCACCGCGGTGCTCGGCCTCGGGAACATCGGGCCGACCGCGTCGCTGCCGGTCATGGAGGGCAAGGCCTGCCTGTTCAGCGAGTTCGCCGGCCTCTCGGCCGTGCCGATCGTCCTCGCGACCACTGACGTGGACGAGATCGTCGAGACGGTGGCCGCCATCGCGCCCTCCTTCGGCGGCATCAACCTCGAGGACATCAGCGCCCCGCGCTGCTTCGAGATCGAGGAGCGGCTGCGCGACCGGCTCGACATCCCGGTGATGCACGACGACCAGCACGGGACGGCGATCGTCGTGCTCGCCGCGCTGCGGAACGCCGCGCGCGTGGTCGGCCGGGACGTCGCGGACCTGCGCGTCGTCGTCTCCGGCGCCGGTGCGGCGGGGGTGGCCTGCACCAAGATCCTGCTGGAGGCGGGTGTGGGCGACATCGCCGTCGCCGACTCCCGGGGCATCTTGCACGCGGGGCGGGAGGCGCTGACCGGCACCAAGCAGTGGCTGGTGGAGAACACCAACGCGTCGGGGTTCGCCGGCTCCATGGTCGGGGCGCTGGCGGGTGCCGACGTCTACGTCGGCGTCTCCGGGGGGTCGGTGCCCGAGGCGGCGATCGCCTCGATGGCCCCGAACGGCATCGTCTTCTCCCTCGCCAACCCGATTCCCGAGGTCGACCCGGAGATGGCCGCGAGGTACGCCGCCGTCGTCGCGACCGGCCGCAGCGACCTGCCCAACCAGATCAACAACGTGCTGGCCTTCCCCGGTGTCTTCCGGGGGGCGATCGACGCGGGCGCCACCGGCATCACCGAGGAGATGAAGCTGGCAGCCGCCACGGCGATCGCCGACGTCGTCGTTGACGACCTGCGGCCCGACCACATCGTGCCCAGTCCGCTGGACCGCCGGGTGGCCACCGCGGTCGCCGAGGCCGTCGCCGCCTGCGCCCGGGAGCAGGGCATCACCCGCTGACCGGGGGCGCCCGGCGCCCGGTCCGACGGCCGGGGCCGGGCGCTGCTCAGTCGCCCTTCACGTTCACCAGCTGACGGAGCGTGTGCCGGATCTCCACGAGGTCCGCGGCGTCGGCCATCACCTGGTCGACGTCCTTGTACGCCGCGGGGATCTCGTCGAGGAAAGCGTCGCTGTGCCGCCACTCGATGCCCCGCATCGACTCCTCCAGCTGCGCGCGGGAGAAGGTCTTCCGCGCCCGGGTCCGGGAGAAGACCCGTCCCGCCCCGTGCGGCGAGGACTCGAGCGAGTCGGCGTTGCCGAGCCCGGCGACCACGTAGCTCGCCGTTCCCATCGAGCCCGGGATCAGGCCCGCCTGCCCCTTCCGCGCCTGGATGGCGCCCTTGCGGGACACCCACAGCTCCACGCCGAAGTGCTTCTCGCGCTGGGTGAAGTTGTGGTGGCAGTTGGTCCGCTCGAGCTCCGGCGTCTCGTCGGCCCGCATGTGCCGGGCCAGGCAGTCGGCGACCCGGTCCATCATCTCCTCACGGTTGAGCAGCGCGAAGTGCTGCGCCCACCGCAGCTCGGCGATGTACCGGTCGAACTCCGGCGTCCCCTCGTCCAGCCAGGCGAGGTCACGGTCGGGCAGGTCGAGGCCGTCGCGGCGGGCCCGCTCCTGCGCGATCGCGATGTGCTTCTGGGCGATCCTGTTGCCCACTCCGCGGCTGCCGGAGTGGAGGAACAGCCAGACGCGGTCCTGCTCGTCGGCCGTGACCTCGATGAAGTGGTTTCCCGAGCCGAGGCTGCCCAGCTGCATCGCCCAGTTCGGCGCCGTCGTCGTGACCGAGTGGAGCACCCGGTCACCGAGCTCCTCGGCCTTGGCCTCCAGCTCGCCGACTCGGCGGCGGGCGGTCCCGGTCAGCTCCTTGTTGTACTTCCCGGCCGACAGCGGCACGTTCCGCTCGATGTCCCCACGCAGCGGTGCCAGGGAGCCGCGGGAGCGGACCTCGTCGGCCGTCCAGGGCGTCCGGACGGCGATCATGCCGCAGCCGATGTCCACCCCCACGGCCGCCGGGATGATCGCCGCCCGGGTGGGCAGCACCGACCCCACGGTGGCGCCCTTGCCCAGGTGTGCGTCGGGCATGAGGGCCACGTGCGGGTCGACGATGTCGAGGGTGGCGGTGCGCTCGGCCTGCCGGCGGGTCTCGTCGTCGAGGATGCTCGCCCAGTTCAGGAGCTTGTCGGACAGTCTTTCCACGCCGCGAGTCTGCGGGTTCCGGGCCGGTCCGGCGAACGGTTTGCCGCGGACGGGGGCCGCGGGTACTGGTGGCGAATGGGAGCGAGCAGCGCGGCCGTCGCGGCCACCGGCCAGTGGGTGGACCCCGACGACGGCATCCGGTACCCCGCGGGGGAGGTGCACGCGTGGGAACGCGGCCGCAACGAGACGGTGTGCGGGCTGTCGCTGAGCCGGTCGCGGCTCACCTGCTTCCCGCACGTCGGCTGGCCCGACGCGCAGCCGGAGTCGGGGCGGCACGCGGAGGGCGTGCAGGCGGTGTGCCGGCGCTGCCGGGCCGGCCAGGGCGCCCGCCGGGACGAGCGCGGCTGGACCCGGAGCAACCCCCGCCCCTGACCCGGGCTCAGCCGGAGCTGAGCAGCCGGTCGACCAGCGGGTCGACCGCCGTGCGCAGGTCGGTGTTGAGGTAGGCGAACGCGACCGTGGCCACCACGAACAGCGGCACGAGGGCCACCTTCTCGATCGTGGCGCCAGTGCGGATGGGGGAGAGGGCGATCCGCTTCCGCTTGACCAGCCACAGCAACGGCACCGGGACGCCGGCGGTGGTGAGGGCGTCGCCGAGGATGTGCGTGAGCACCCCGGCGGCGACCGCCCAGGGCAGCCACGCCGGGCTGCCCATGGAGTCCAGCAGCAGCCAGGCGCCGCCCCAGGACAGCAGCAGGTTGCCCAGGATGGTGGTCTCGGTGCTGCCGGGGATGACGAAGTGCAGGGCGCGCAGCGCCAGCCCGATGGCCAGCGCGAGCAGCAGCAGGCTGGACCAGAAGGCCCCGGACGCCGCCACCGCCAGTGCGCCGAAGGCCAGGGGGGCGAGCACCGCGTCGTGCGTGCCCCAGCGGTGGCCGCCGGACAGCGCGCCGATCGCGCCCGCGGGCACGTCGGTGACCGGGCCCCACATGTCCGACACCGTGGAGTTGCGGTGGTCGAGGTCGGGCAGCATCGCGAAGCCGCCGACGGCGGCGATCCACGCGCCCTGGGCGACCGGCCCCGTGACGGGCGCCCAGGGCAGGGTCGCGGCGCCCGCAGCGAGTCCGGAGAGCGCGTGTGAGTGACCGAGCACCTACCGAGCGTGCCTTCTCGGCGGTGGCGCGCCCGGTAGGCGCACCGGGAGGGGCTTGCGCGGAAGCGCTCAGCCGAGCAGGGGACGGCACAAGGTCCGCACCAGCGGAGCCCAGGGATGGGCCCGGAGGGTCCTCGCTGGGATCCGCCGGAGGGCTTGGCGCAGCCGGGGGACGGCACCTGGCCGCGGTGCGATCCGGAGGATCGCGATGTCACCGCGGTGCGATCCGGAGGATCGCGATGTCACCGCGGTGCGATCCGGAGGATCGCGATGTCACCGCGGTGCGGTCCGGAGGATCGCGAAGTGCTCAGTCGAGGTCCTCGTCCGGGTCGGCGCCGCCGCGGGCGAGCCAGGTGGCCAGCCGTTCGACCGGCACCTCGAAGTCGGGGTGCTGGTCGACGAACGCCTGCATCTGGTCGGCCAGCCAGGCGAGGGTGACCTGCTCCTCGCCGCGTCGTCCGGCCAGCTCCTCGAGACCCCGGTCGGTGAAGTACATGCCGCAGAACCTACGACGCCCGGCCCTCCGAGGTGTTCGGGGGCCGGGCGTCGCGGGGTGGCTACCGGATCAGCGGGCGGGGCTCAGCGGGCGAAGGCCTCGGCCACGAGCTTGCGCTGCTCGACCTCGTGCACCTTGGCCGAGCCGACCGCCGGGCTGGCCGACGCCCGCCGGCTGACCCGCCGGAGCGCGCGGCCCTCGGGCAGCTCCTCCGGCAGGTTGACCGCCATGAACTGCCAGGCACCCATGTTCGCCGGCTCCTCCTGCACCCACACGACGTCCGAGGCGTTCGGGTAGCGCTCCAGCTCCGCCCGGATCTGCTCGGCCGGCAGCGGGTACAGCTGCTCGACGCGGACCACCGCGGTGTCGGCGCGGCCGTCGGACTCCCGCTGCGCCATGAGGTCGTAGGCGACCTTTCCGCTGCACAGCAGCACCCGCCGGACCGCCGAGGCGTCCAGCGGCTCGCCGCCCACACCGGTGTCGGGCAGCACCGGGCGGAACGCCTCGTCGGTGAAGTCGCTGACCGGGCTGACCGCCGCCTTGGCCCGCAGCAGGGACTTCGGCGTGAAAACGATCAGCGGCCGGTGCACGTCCGAGAGCGCCTGGCGGCGGAGCAGGTGGAAGTAGTTGCCGGGAGTCGTGCAGTTGGCGACGGTCATGTTGTTCTCCGCCGACAGCTGCAGGAACCGCTCGATGCGACCGCTGGAGTGGTCGGGTCCCTGCCCCTCCATGCCGTGCGGCAGCAGCATGACCACACCGGACCGCTGGCCCCACTTGGCCTCGCCGGAGCTGATGAACTCGTCGATCACCATCTGCGCGCCGTCGACGAAGTCACCGAACTGCGCCTCCCAGAGCACCAGGGCCTTGGGGTTGGCGACCGAGTAGCCGTACTCGAAGCCGACCGCGGCGTACTCGCTGAGCAGCGAGTCGTAGACGAAGAACTTCGCCTGCTCCTCGGTGAGGTTGGCCAGCGGGGTGTACTCCGAGCCGTTCTCCCGGTCGATGAGCACCGAGTGCCGCTGCACGAACGTGCCGCGGCGGGAGTCCTGGCCGGCCAGGCGAATGGGCACGCCCTCCATGAGCAGCGAGCCGAACGCCAGCAGCTCGCCCATCGCCCAGTCGATGCCGCCCTCGCTGGCCATCGCGGCCCGCTTCTCGAGCATCTTCTGCAGCTTCGGGTGGGGGTGGAAGTCCGGCGGGAAGGAGACGTGCGCGTCGCCGATGGCCTTCAGGACCTCCTGGCTGGTCGCCGTCTTCACCGTGGACTCCTGCGGCGTGCGCGGGTCCATGACCGGCTCGGGCTTGGAGGAGTCCTGCGCGTCGTGGGTCTCGGCGAAGGCCCGCTCCAGCTGGCCCCGGTAGTCCTTGAGAGCCTCCTCGGCCTCCTCGAGCGTGATGTCGCCGCGACCGACCAGCGCCTCGGTGTAGAGCTTCCGGACCGAGCGCTTGCGGTCGATGATGTCGTACATCTGCGGCTGGGTCATCGAGGGGTCGTCGCCCTCGTTGTGCCCGCGACGGCGGTAGCAGACCAGGTCGATGACGACGTCCTTCTTGAACGTCTGCCGGTACTCCACGGCCAGCCGGGCCACCCGGACGCAGGCCTCGGGGTCGTCGCCGTTCACGTGGAAGATCGGGGCGTTGACCATCCGCGCGACGTCGGTCGAGTAGAGGGTCGAGCGGGCCGAGCCGGGGCTGGTGGTGAAGCCGACCTGGTTGTTGATGACCACGTGCACCGTGCCGCCGGTGCGGTAGCCGCGCAGCTGGGAGAGGTTCAGGGTCTCCTGGACCACGCCCTGGCCGGCGAACGCGGAGTCGCCGTGCAGCAGGACGGGCAGGACGGTGAAGCCCTGCTCGCCCTTGTCGATCATGTCCTGCTTGGCGCGCACGATGCCCTCGAGCACCGGGTTGACCGTCTCGAGGTGGCTCGGGTTGCTGGCCAGCGAGACGGCGATCTCGGCGTCCGACTGGAACGGGTTGCGGAACTTGCCGGTGGCGCCGAGGTGGTACTTCACGTCACCGGAGCCCTGGACCGTGCCCGGGTCGATGTTGCCCTCGAACTCGCCGAAGATCTTGGCGTAGCTCTTGCCGAGCACGTTGGCCAGCACGTTGAGCCGGCCGCGGTGGGCCATGCCGATGGCGACCTCGTCGAGCCCGTGGTCGGTGCCGGCGATGAGCACCTCGTCGAGGATCGGGATGACCGACTCCCCGCCCTCGAGGCTGAAGCGCTTCTGGCCGACGTACTTGGTCTGCAGGAAGGTCTCGAAGGCCTCGGCGGCGTTGAGCCGGCCGAGCACGTGCTTCTGCTTCTCGCGGTCGGGCTGCTCGTGCTTGACCTCGATCCGCTCCTGGAGCCACTCGCGCTCCTCGGGGTCGGTGATGTGCATGTACTCGACGCCGACGGTGCGGCAGTACGAGTTGCGCAGCACGCCGAGGATGTCCCGCAGCGCCATGAGCCGCTCGCCGGCGAACCCGCCGACCGGGAACTTCCGGTCGAGGTCCCACAGGGTCAGGCCGTGCTGGAGGATGTCCAGGTCGGGGTGGGTGCGGACCTTGAACTCGAGCGGGTCGGTGTCGGCCATCAGGTGGCCGTTGCGCCGGTAGGACTCGATGACCTCGATGACCCGGGCTTCCTTGTCGATCTGCCCCTCGCGGGTGATCCGCGCGTCCGGCATCCAGCGCACCGGCTCGTAGGGGATCCGCAGCGAGCGGAAGATGTCGTCGTAGAAGCCGTCCTCACCGAGCAGCAGCGCGTGCAGCTTCCGGAGGAAGTCGCCGGACTCCGCGCCCTGGATGATCCGGTGGTCGTACGTCGAGGTCAGCGTGATGATCTTCGAGATGCCCATCTCGGTGAGCACCTCGGGGCTCATCCCCTGGAACTCGGCGGGGTACTCCATCGCACCCACGCCGATGATCGCGCCCTGGCCGGCGGTGAGACGGGGCACCGAGTGGTTGGTGCCGATCGTCCCCGGGTTGGTCAGGCTGATCGTGGTGCCGGAGAAGTCCTCCATCGTCAGCTTGTTGTTCCGGGCACGGCGGATGATGTCCTCGTAGGCGGCCCAGAAGGCGGCGAAGTCCATCTGCTCGGCGGCCTTGATCGAGGCCACCACGAGCGAGCGCGAGCCGTCGGGCTTGGGCAGGTCGATGGCCAGCCCGAAGTTCACGTGCTCGGGGCGCACGAGCACCGGCTTGCCGTCGACCTCGGCGAAGGCGCTGTTCATGTTCGGGAACGCGTCGAGCGCCCGGACCAGCGCGTAGCCGATCAGGTGCGTGAAGGAGATCTTGCCGCCGCGGGTGCGGGCCAGGTGGTTGTTGATGACGATCCGCTGGTCGACCAGCAGCTTGGCCGGGACCGCGCGCACGCTCGTCGCCGTCGGCACGGTCAGCGAGGCGTTCATGTTCTTGACCACGGCGGCGGCGGCGCCGCGCAGCGGGGACTGCGTGCCCGCGCCGCCCGGCGGCTTGGGCGCGGCGGCCTTGGGGCTGTCGGCCTTGGGGGCGTCGGCCTTGGGGGCGTCGGCCTTGGGGGCGTCGGCCTTGGGGGCGTCGGCCTTGGGGGCGTCGGCCTTGGGGGGGTCGGCCTTGGGGGGGTCGGCC